>CAWAUE010000010.1:0-607818 GCA_963785195.1 uncultured Solirubrobacterales bacterium
CGCTTCGGCTTCGTCAACAGCTACCTCGTCGAGGACGAGGGCGGCCTGACGGTGATCGACACGATGATCCCGGGCTCGACCAAGGGGATCGTCGCCGCGGCCGAGCGCCACAAGCTGCCGATCACCCGCATCCTGCTCACCCACGCGCATCAGGACCACATCGGCTCGCTCGACGCCCTGCACGCCGCCGTCCCGGACGCCGAGGTGATCATCGGAGCGCGCGAACGCCGGTTGCTCAAGAAGGACAAGAGCCTCGACCCGGGCGAGCCGGTCGACAAGGTGCGCGGCGGTTACCCGGGGGCCGAGGTGGAGCCGACGCGCACGCTCGAGCCCGGGGAGCGGGTGGGGTCGCTCGAGGTCTACGCCGCCCCGGGCCATACGCCCGGTCAGCTCGCCTTCCTCGACACGCGCGACGGGACGCTCTTCTGCGCCGACGCCTACTCGACCCTCGGCGGGGTCGCGACAACCGCGAAGGCGAACTGGCTCTTTCCGTTGCCCTACTTCGCCACGTGGCACCGGCCGACGGCGCTCGCGACCGCGCGGGCGCTGCGTGCGCTCGACCCGAAGCGGCTCGCGCCCGGACACGGCAAGGTCGTCGAGGCCCCGGGCGACGCGATGGACGAGGCGATCGCCGCCGCGACGTAGCGCGGGGGCGCGCTATGCCCGGGGCGCGGTGCCGGCTCTTGCAGTGAGGGGTAGGAGTGTGTGGCGACGCGCGCCGATGTGGCTGATTCCGCGCTGATCCGTCGCGCGAGTGGGACACCGGCGGCCGATCGAGTCCCTCCCAACGCCGAGTGTCACCTTGACCGCGCCCTGGACGGTCAACGTGACACTCGGCGAAGAGCGGCCAGGCAGAGCGCGCGGAAGGCACGACGAACGTCACGCAAGGCGCGCGATCCCACCCCCTTCACTGCCGATCCACCTGCGCGGCCTGCGCGCGGCCCGGTTAGTTCGGGATGACCGGGCCCGCGGCGTGGCGGACCGTGACCCCGCTCCAGCCCCCGCGGAGGGTGTCGAGATCGACGTCTCCGTCGATGCCGGCGACTCGGCCGTCGCTCGCGTGCTGCCAGACGCGCCAGCTCTCGCCGCCCCAGTCGGACGCCGGGACCTGTGGCTTGCGGACGTGCCAGTTGGCCACCCAGAGGGGGTAGCCCTTGTGGGCGAAGCTCCGTGGATTGCCCAGCGCGCTCCAGCTCGACGCGTTTGTGTAGATGATCGGCTTGACGCCGAACGCGTCATGGACGTCCCGCAGCCAGGTGCGGGCCCAGACCCGCAGCTCAACCGGGTTGAGGTCGCCGAACGGCGTCTCCATGTCGAGGGCGGGTCGCAGGTCGCCGGGGCGCAGCGCGCCGACCCGGTCGATGAACACCTGGGCCTCGGCGCGCGCGTCGGCCTTCACGCCGGGCCGCTGGTGCCCGCCGACGAAGGCCCGGTGATACGGCCCGACCTTGACGCCGGCCTCCTGGGCCTCGGCGTAGTTGGCCGCGTAGCGGCCGTCCGGACCGCACCGATCCGGGCGCACCGTGCAGTCGTCGCCCGACCCGCGGCTCGCCTGCACGAAGGCGAACTCGACCCCGTCCTCGACGACCTTCGACCAGCCGATCTCGCCCTGGAAGCGCGACACGTCGATGCCCTCGACACGGCTCGCCGAGGCGACGCCGGGGACGAGGACGCCGAGGATCGCTGCTGCCAGCGCTACGCGCTTTGCCCTGCCAGGCACACCAAAAAGCCTAGGGAGTGGGCCCGCGGGCGGTAGTCAGGCGATCGGGCCCTGGGCGGGATCCAGCGGGTGGAGCTCGGAGCGCGCCAGCGCCTCGGTCCGCAGGTGCGCGATCTCGAGGTATTCGGGCGAGGAGATCATCTCCAGGAACGCGCCGCGCGTCGGGTACTCGACCACCGCCACCGCATCCCAGCCCTCGGCGCCGATGAGCGCCTCCGAGCCCAGGCCCGAGACGACGATGCGCCCGCCGGCACGCTCGAGCAGCGGGGCCACGGCCCGCGCGTACGTGCCGTAGCGCTCGGCGCCACCGTCAGGCTTGAACGCCAGCAGGTTGAGCATCAGCACCGGCCCGGCGGTGATCCGCTCGCGCAACTCCGCGAATCCCCGCTCGTTCAGCCGCTCGCCCGGCTCGGTCACGACGCCACCGTATCGGCTCACGCTTCGGTGCCCGTGCCCGTTTAACTAGGTAGTGATGACGCTCCGAAACACCACCGCCTTCTGGCTTCTGGCCTCGATCCTGACGGCGCTGCTGTTCGCCTCGGCGGTGCCCTCGCCGCTCTACGTCGTCTTCCAGGACGAGTGGGGCTTCTCGTCGATCACGCTCACGAGCGTCTTCGCCGTCTACGCGATCGCGCTGCTGGTGGCGCTGCTCGTGGTCGGCTCGATCTCCGACCACATCGGGCGCCGGCCGACCCTGGCTGCGGCGCTGGCGCTGGAGATCGTCGCGATGGCCGCGTTCGCCGGCGCCCAGGACGTCGGCTGGCTGTTCGCGGCGCGGACGCTGCAGGGGATCGCGACCGGAACGGCGATGGGCGCGATCAGCGCCGCCCTGATCGACCTCCAACCGGCGAATCGCCCGACGCTCGGCGCGCTCATGGGCGCCGTCTCGCCGCTGTCCGGCCTGGCGCTGGGCGCGCTCGCCGCGGGCCTGCTGGTCGACTACGGGCCGGACCCGACGCGCTTCGTGTTCTGGATCCTGATCGGGGCCTTCGCGGTCGCGCTCGTCGCGGTGCTCCGGATCCCGGAGACCGTCGTCCCCGACGGCGCCTGGCGGGCGTCCCTGCGCCCGCAGGTGGCGGTGCCGGCGAGCATGAAGAGCGCGTTCGTCGCCGCGCTGCCGTGCCTGGCGGCGAGCTGGGCGCTCGGCGGTCTGATCCTGTCGCTCGGCGCCTCGCTGACCGCCGGCGTCCTCGGCGAGCCGAGCCACCTCTCCGGCGGGTTGCCGATCTTCGTCATGGCGGGCCTCAGCGCCCTGGCCTCGATCTGGCTGCGCGACGTCGCCCCGCGCACCACCGCCCGCGGCGGGCTCGTGGCGCTGATCGTCGGCGTCGGGGTCGCGCTGGTCGCGCTCGCCCAGGGCTCGAACGCGCTCTTCCTCCTGGGCGGCGCGATCGCCGGGCTCGGCTTCGGACCGGCGTTCGCCGGCGTCTTCCGCGCGCTCAGCCTGCGCGCGCCCGCCGACGAGCGCGCGGCGCTGCTGTCGGCGGTCTTCGTGGTCTCCTACCTCGCCTTCAGCGTCCCGGCGATCATCGCGGGCGCGGCCGTCAGCACGCTCGGGCTGCAGGACACGGCCGAGATCTACGGGGCGGCGCTGATCGGGATCGCGGCCGTTGCCCTGGCCATGTCGGGCAACCTCGACGGACCGGAGCCCGAGCCCCGGCCCGCCCCGCCGCTCGCGACGCCCGTGAGCGAGGGCGCGCGCGACTGACGGCCCCTACGGCGAGTAGTGGAGCGCACCTCGAGCTCGGCCGCGTGCAGCTCGGTGCCCGGCGTCCGACGCGGTCGCGCAGTCGGTCGGGTTGACCGGGTCGTTGTCCTGCTCGCCGGCGTAGGCCGGCCCGCCGGTGCACTGGTTCTCGAGCGACGACGAGGCGCACGTGGGTGGCCGATCGGTGTCGGGCACGTCGAACGTGCGCAGGATCAGATCCGGCGCCACGCGGCCGCGGCGCGACGCCCGGGAAGGCGTCTGGCCGGGCTGGTGTAGATCGTGGTGGAAGCCGGCGGCCGTGCTGCAGGTCGACGTCCGCCGCCGCGCCTCGCAGGTCGTCGATCCGGAAGTGGCGGAGGGCCGTGAACCGGCCCTGCGCCCGGGCCGAGCATGGCGCTGACCTGCACCGAGCGCACCAGCGTGCGCGCCGCCGGCGAGCTGGACGATGACCGACGGCCTGGCCGACGTCGACGTTCGGCGGGCAGCCCGGTCACGTCCCACGTTGGTCGCCTCGGTGTCGTCGATCAGCGTCGGTCGAGGTTCGCGCCGGCGCCGCTGCGACCGTCGCGCCCTTGGTGGTCGAGGCCCAGTTCGGTGGCAGCTGGACCGTCACGTGCTGACGGTCTGGCCCGCGCGTGGACGTGCAGGGTGAAGCGGGCGCAGCCCGTAGCCGCGGCGCCTGGGCGACGAAGTGGTACGTGCCCGGCACGAACTTGACCGTCGCGTGACGAGCGTGGCGTGTCCGGGATCGGTGTCGGCCACCGGCGTCACGCGAGCCTCGTACTGGCCGACGTAGATCTTCGCGTTGGTCACGGCCGGCCGTTGGCTCGTCGACGCGCCTTGAAGCGTGACCGTCGCGTTCGTCGGCGTGCGGCGAGGCGAAGCTCGGCGTCGGCTGGTCGTCGTCGGTCGCCGTCGGTGCTGGCGCCGACTGCGCCCATGCCGCGCTTGGCGAACGCGTTCCAGAGCGCGGCCTGGTTGGCGCCACCGAAGCGCATGACGTCGGCGGCGAGGCATCGCGTCGCGGGCGTCGAGCATGCTCGTGTCGCCGGCTGCTGGAGCAGGAAGGCGTCGTAGACATGAGCTGGATCCAGCGCCGGTTGCCCGGGCACGTGCGTCGGCGCGGCGGGCTTGCCCGTCGGCGCACGCGCTTCTGCAGCGCGGTGTTGGTCGACCGGGAAGGTGCGCGTTGTACTTGTCGACGAGCGCCTGGCGGACGTCGAAGTTGACCGCGTTCCAGATCTCGCCGTCGGCGTGGACCTCGGGCCCGGTGATGTCGAAGCCGATGTCGCTGTAGTTGAGCGGGTTGTCGTTGAGCGCGTAGTTGCGGATGCCGACCTTCTTGTTCCCGGTCGCGTACGGGCCCGATCGGCCCACGGCGTTCTCGCCGTCCGGTCGGCACGAAGCCGTACTCGTGGAGGTACTCGAGCGCGTCGAGGTCGGACCAGGACTCGCCCATCGCGCCGGCCTGGGCGCCGGTGAGGTCGGAGTCGGGGCCGCCGACCATGCGGTTCGAGATCGGGTGCGTGTACTCGTGGCCGAAGACCGACGTGTCGAAGTCACCGTCGACGCACGGCGAGTAGAAGCGCGCCCGCGATCGGCTGGAACAGGTACTGGTTCGTGATGCGGCGGGATGCCGTCGTTGAGCGTGATCTGGTTGGCGTTGTCGCGGCCCTCGAAGGTCGGGATGCCGCCGGTGACCGCACCGGCCTGGACGTCGCCGATCTCGGGGTCGCCTCGCGGCCGGGACGGCCCGGCCGACGTTGCCGAAGTTGTCGGTCTGGAGCGTTGAAGTTCGTCCTCGGTGAAGCCGAGGAAGTACGAGAAGTCGTGGAAGCGGTTGTGGCCGACGAAGAGGTTGGTGACCGCAGGCGGAGATGTCGTTGCCGTGCCCGGCACGAGCGAGCGCGTCGGGTCGCACTTGGATGTCGTTCCACTGGTTGGACCAGCGGGAAGACGTACTTGCGGTCCGCGGACGTCGGCATGAAGCCGGTGCCGCCGGGCGTCGAGCGGGTTGAGTCCAGGCCTCGGCGGTCTTGGCGTTGTTGCCCACGGTGGTGAACATCGGCGAGCCGCTGCCGACGGCGACGTCCCACGGCGCGCGCGAGGCGAGGTTGCCCTCGACCGCGGTCGCAGGGCGGGACGGCCGTCCTGGGCGATCCAGCAGCCGACGATGCGGCTGTCGGTGTTCGAGTAGTCGAGCGGCGGGTTGGCCTCGAAGTACTGCCACTCGGGATCGGGCGTCGTCCGCGTCGACCGGGGCGGAGTTCGTCGACCAGGTGCCGCGTGTAGCGGGAACGGCCGGGACCGTCGGGTTGTCGAACTGGCACACCTGGGTCCTGCCAGGTGCCGACCGCGAGCGCCGCCGCCGTTGGGCTTGGAGTAGTGGATGGCCTCGGGGCTGGTGCCGGTGTCCGTCGTTGGCCACGACGGTGCCGTTCGGGTCGATGAGCTTGAGGACGATGTCGTCGGATGGGTTGTTCGCGCGAGGCGATCACGAAGATCGAGTGGATCCCGGCGTCGACGGGATCGGGTGCTGCGGGCCGCAGTGCGCCGGCGTCGGCTGGTGGTCCCGCTGAAGGTGTCGATGCGCGTCCGCGGCGGCGAGCTGGTCGACGGCGTTCTGGCGGAAGAGGACCTCGCCGCGTGCGGGCGTCGACGATCGACTTGTAGGCGGCGAGCGCGCCGCCGGCGTCGTCGATCACGGTCGTCTCATAGGGCGGAGTGGACGCCGTCGGGGGTCGGGAAGGCGACCAGCTTGGGCGCTCTGGCTCGAGCGCCCTCCTTGGTGCCGGGACGAGGGGCGTGGTCAGGCCGTCGACTTGCGAAGGTCGGTGCCGTGCGCCTTGCTCTTGACGTCGAGATCGCGTCGCGAGGAGACGGCGAGGCCGACGTTCGAGGCGGCGGCACGCCAGGCGTGCGACCGGCGAGAGCGTCGCCGCGGCGGGAGCGGCCTGGCTGCCGGCGGCCGAGGAGCTGGCGTAGAAGACGCCCTTGCCGTTGATGCCGACGGTGACCATCCCGTTCTGGGCGGCATCGAGGCTGCCGAAGCGCTGGTTGAAGATCACGGCGTGGCCGGCGGTGCCGACGAGCGGCGAGTCGGAGACGAGCGTCGAGCGCCGAGACGTCGGCGGCGGTGAGCTTGAAGAGGCGTGCGGTGGGCGGCGATCCAGCGCGCGGGCGGCGGAGGTCGCGTCGCCGGCCGGGCGCGAGCCGAGGTAGCCGCCGTAGTTGATCAGCGAGGCCGGGGTGCCGAAGCCGTTCCAGCTCGCGTGGGCGCCGAGAGCCTCGACGGCGCTGCGCTGGGCGGCGCTGGGCGAGCCGGGTCTGCGCGCTCGGGATCGATGTCCGGGAAGCGCGGCCTGGGTGTCGAGGATGCTGGCGACGGCTCCCGCCGAGCTCGGCAGCGCGGCGGCGGCGAGTGCCACAAGCGCGCCCGCGAGCGCGAGTCGCGTGCGAACACGGCCCAGCGCGCGACCACCAACACGTCATCCCCATTACCTCCCGGTTAGACCCATACCCATCCCGCCAACAACGGGCGAGGGATACCCGGCGACGGCCCAGACGAAACCCGGTGGCCGGTTCAGCGGGTCAGCGTGACCTTGGTGAGCCCGTTCGGACGGTCGACCTCGACCCCGCGGAGCTCGGCGAGCCGCAGCGCGGCGGCCTGGGCCGGGACGACGGCGGCGAGCGCGCCGACCCAGTCCGGGAGCCCGGCGGGCAGCTCGACCGCGACGGCGGCGTCGCGCCAGCAGCCTGCGGTCCGCGGAGACGGCGACGGCGACCCCGGCGCGCGCGCGGATGCGCTCGAACATCTCGAGCGCCTCGGCCTCCTGCGGCGCGCCGGTGCCGACGAGCCAGACGCCCGTCTTGGCGCCGAGCGCGCCGAGCGGTCCGTGGATCAGGTCGGGAGGTGAGAAGCCCTCGGCGGGGATGCCGCTGAGCTCGCGGAGCTTGAGCGCCGACTCGCAGGCGGTCGAGTAGTCGAGCCCGCGGCCGACGGCGGTGAGCAGGCCGCAGTCCGCCAGCGCGTCGAAGCGTTCGCGCGTCCGGAGTTGCGCCGCGGCGAGGTCGGTCACGAGCTCCGGCACGCGGTCGAGCCAGTCCGCGCTCACGCGGTCGGGCGCGAGCTCCGCGGCGATCAGGGCGAGCGCCTGCAGCGAGCCGAGGTAGGTCTTCGTCGCCGCCACCGAGCGCTCGACCCCGACGCCGAGGTCCACGACGACATCGGCCAGGGCGGCGAGCGGCGAGTCGGGGTCGTTGGTGATCGCAACCGTGGGCCGTCTCCTGCTCGCGCGCCGCCTCGAGGACGCCGCCGACGTCCGGCGAGCGGCCCGACTGCGAGATCCCGATCACCGCCGCGCCCGTCAGCCGGGGCGCCTGACGGCCCGGGCCGAACAGCCATGGGGTTGCCAGGCCGACCTCGAGGCCGGCCGCCGAGCCGAGCAGGTACTGGGCGTAGCGGGCGGCGTTGTCCGAGCTGCCGCGCGCTGCGATCAGGACATGGCCGACATCCCGGCGGCGGAGCAGGGCGGCCGCCCTGCGTGCCCCGGGGCCCGCGATCGGAAGCGCCCGGGCGAGCGCTCGCCCCTGATCGCGAAGCTCCTGTTCAAGTAGCGTGCTCAGGGCGTTCTGTTTGGGAACCTTACTGCTTTGACCACCCTTGACACGGCTTAGCCGCGGGATTATGGTCGCATCGACAAGGTTCCTAACCAGAACTTGACGAAACGCGCGAGGGAGAGGACGATGAGGCGTACGGCGATCGTGACCCTGCTGATCTCCGCGGCGGTGGCAGCCGCGCTTGGGCTGGCCGCCTGTGGGGGCGACGACAGCTCCAGCTCGAGCTCCGGGGAGGCGCAGACCTTCGACCCGGACAAGCAGTACGACCTGACGATCTGGAGCGGCTTCACGGGCCGCGAGCTCGACGTCTTCAACTCGATCATCGACAAGTTCGAAAAGGAGAACCCGAACGTCTCCGTCGACAGCGTCGGCAGCGTCAACGACGACAAGATCGTCGCCGCGCTGCGGGGGGGCAACGCGCCCGACGTGACGCTCTCGTTCAGCACCGACAACACCGGGGCCTTCTGCTCGTCGGGCGGCTGGATCGACCTGACGCCGTACATCGAGCGCGACCACGTCGCGATCGACGACTTCCCCCAGGCCGTCCAGGACTACACCGAATACCAGGGCGACCGCTGCGCGATGCCCCTCCTTGCCGACGACTACGGCCTCTACTACAACCAGGACATGTTCGACGCGGCCGGGATCAAGTCGCCGCCGAAGACGATCTCGGAGCTCGACGCGGACGCGAAGAAGCTCACGCAGCGCTCCTCGGACGGCACGATCGACGTTGCCGGCTACGTCCCCACCTCGGGGTTCTACGAGAGCGTGCCCGCGCACTATGCGCCGAACTGGGACGCGCAATGGCAGAACGCCGATGGCAAGTCGAGCCTGGCGACCGACCCGGGCTGGACCGACTATCTCGAGTGGGACAAGGGCCTGATCGACTGGTACGGCTACGACGAGCTGACCAGGTTCCTGTCCGGCGCCGGCGCCGAGTTCTCGGCCTCGAACGCATTCGAGACCGGCAAGGTGGCGATGATGCTCGACGGCGAGTACCGGACGGCGTTCATCGACGACGAGCACCCGGAGCTCAATTACGGCACGGCCCCATTCCCGGTTGCCGACGGACAGGAGGACCGCTACGGCGCCGGCTACGTGACGGGAAGCATCATCGGCATCCCGCGCGACAGCGAGAATCAGGCGGCAGCCTGGGAGCTGGTCAAGTACCTGACCACCGACACCGACGCGCTGGTGACCCTGGCAAACCAGCTCGCCAACGTGCCCACGACGCCGGCGGCGGCGCAGTCGCCGAAGCTGGATCTCGGGCCGCAGTTCGACCCGTTCATCCAGATCTTCAAGAGCCCGAGCACACAGACCACCCCGATCACGGCCTCGGGCAGCGCCAACCAGGAGCTGTTCCAGTCGTTCGTCTCCAAGTACGAGGCGGGCCAGGTCGACGACCTGCAGGCCGGACTCCAGGATGTCGACGAGCAGATCGACGCCCAGGAGGAGAACGCCTCCGGCGGCGGCGAGGGCGGGGTGCCGTGATCGGCAGCCGCCGCGGATGAGCGCGACGGTCGCCGCCGGCGGCGCCCGGCCGCGCCCGGTCCCGAGCCCGGCTCGCCTGCGGTCGCGGCGGAAGGCGACCTGGCGCCGCCGCCGCCTGGTGCTGCTGCTGATGAGCCCGTGGCTCCTCGGGGTGACGATCTTCTTCGTCTTTCCCCTGATCACCACGGCGCTGCTCTCGTTCACCCACTACGACCTGCTCTCGTCCCCGCGCTGGGTGGGTCTGGCCAACTACGACTACCTGTTCAGCACGGACAAGCAGATCTGGCCCGCCGTGTCGAACACCTTCTGGCTCATCCTGATCGCGGTGCCGATCCAGGTCACGTTCGCGTTCTCGCTCGCCTGGATGATCACCCGAGCGAAGGCCGGGGTCGGGTTCTTCCGAACGGTCTTCTACCTGCCGACGATGGCCCCGGCGGTCGCCGCGACGCTCGGGTTCGTCTACCTGTTCAACCCGGCCACCGGGCCGGTGAACACGATCCTCGGCTGGATCGGGATCGACGGGCCGCTCTGGTTCCAGTCACCGCACTGGTCGAAGCCGTCGCTGACCCTCCTCGGCATGTGGGGCATCGGCAACACGATGATCATCTTCCTCGCGGCGCTGCTCGACGTGCCCAAGCATCTCTACGAGTCGGCGCGGATCGACGGCGCCGGCGCCTGGCAGCGGCTGCGGCGGGTGACGCTGCCGACGATCAGCCCAGTGATCCTGTTCGCGGTGGTGATCGCGGTGATCGAGGCGCTCGCCTATTTCACCGAGGCCTACGTCGCCAGCACGATCGCCGCGCCCGGAGCGGCGGGACAGGCCGGCGACGTCACCAACGACCTCGGCTATCCGCAGGACTCGACCCTCTTCTATCCGGTCTTGCTCTACCAGCAGGGGTTCCGCTACTTCAACATGGGCTATGCCTCGGCGATGGCGGTGCTGCTGCTGTTCGTCGCTCTCGCCGTCACCCTCGTGATCCTCCGGCGCTCGCGGCGCTGGGTCCACTACGCGGGGGGCCTCAGGTAGATGGAGGCCGCCACCCAGCCGCTTTCGGCCGAAGCGGCCGCGCCACCCGCCTCCCGGGGCGCCCGCCGCCCGCCGCGCTCGGTGCGTCGCAAGAAGCTGCTGATCACCATCGCCGACCACTCGATCCTGATCGCGCTGGCGATCATGTTCCTGGCGCCGTTCGTGTTCATCGTGCTGACCTCGCTGATGACCACCGACCAGGCGTTGTCGACCAATCTCTGGCCCGACCCGCTGCACCTCAGGAACTACTCGGACGTCTTCGACGCGGCACCGATCCTCACCTACGGGCTGAACTCGTTCATCTACGCCGGGCTCGCCACCCTCGGCGTCGTCCTCTCCAGCGTCCCAGTCGCCTACGCGCTCGCGCGTCTGCGGTGGCGCGGGCGCAACGTCGCCTTCGTCGTCGTCCTGGCGACCATGATGCTGCCGGCGCAGGTGACGATCGTGCCGCTCTACGTGCTGTTCTCGAAGCTGCACCTGGTCGGCTCGCTGGCCCCGCTGATCATCCCCAACTGGCTCGGCGACGCCTTCTCGATCTTCCTGCTGCGCCAGTTCTTCATGACCATCCCCGAGGAGTACGCCGACGCAGCCCGCGTCGACGGCGCCGGCGAGCTGCGGGTGATGCTGCTGGTGGTGGCCCGGCTGGCGAAGCCGGCGATCGCAGCCGTCGCGCTGTTCTCGTTCCTGTACGCCTGGAACGACTTCTTCGGGCCCCTGCTCTACACGGGCGAGAACGAGGCGCACTGGACGCTGTCGGTGGGCCTCGCGCAGTTCCACACCATCCACCAGGTGCAGTGGAACCTGACCATGGCGGCGACGCTGCTGTTCATGCTGCCCGTGATCGCGCTCTTCTTCGCCGCCCAGAAGGCGTTCGTCGAAGGCGTCACGTTGACGGGGGTGAAGGGATGAGCGCGCTGCGGGTGGCGGTCATCGGCGGCGGCTCGACCTACACGCCCGAGCTCGTCTCGGGGCTCGAGCGCGAGCGCGACCGGATCGAGATCGGCGAGCTCGCGCTGTGCGACATCGACCCCGAACGGCGCGAGGTCGTCGGGGGCCTGGCGCGGCGGATGCTCGAGGCGCAGGGGTTCGCGGGACGGCTGGAGGTCACCGGCGAGCTCGACCGGGCGCTCGACGGCGCGGATGTGATCCTGATCCAGATCCGGGTCGGTGGTCAGGGCGCCCGCTACTCGGACGAGACGGTCCCGCTGCCGTGCGGGTGCATCGGGCAGGAGACGACCGGGGCCGGCGGCTTCGCCAAGGCGATGCGCACGGTCCCCGTGGTGCTCGAGATCGCCGAGCGCGCCCGCGAGCTCGCCGCGACCGACGCCTGGATCGTGGACTTCACCAACCCCGTCGGGATCGTCACCCGGGCGCTCGCCGATGCCGGCCATCGCGCGGTCGGGCTCTGCAACGTCGCGATCGGCTTCCAGCGGCGCTGCGCCGAGCTGCTCGGCACCCAACCGAGCCGGCTGGTCGTCGACCAGGTCGGCCTCAACCACCTCACCTGGGTGCGCGCGGTGCGCCTTGACGGCGAGGACGTCCTGCCGCGCCTGCTGGCCGAGCACGGCGAGCAGGTGGCAGAGCTGTCGGCGCTGCCCCTGGCGCTCTCCCTGGAGCTTGGCGCGGTGCCCTCGTACTACCTGCACTACTTCTACGAGCACGACGCCGTGCTCGCCGAGCAGCGCGCGGGCACCCCGCGCGCCGAGGTGGTCGCCGGGATCGAGCGCGAGCTGCTCGAGCTCTACCGCGACCCGGCGCTCGTCACCAAGCCCGCGCAGCTGGAGCAGCGCGGCGGCGCCTTCTACAGCGAGGCGGCCACGGCGCTGGTCGGCTCGCTGTACGCCGACACCGGGGACGTGCAGGTCGTCGACGTCCGCAACGGCGACACGCTCGCCGGCCTGGCGCCCGACGACCTCGTCGAGGTCCCGGCGCGGATCGGGGCCGGCGGCCCGGTGCCGATCGCGCAGGCGCCGCTGGCGCCGGAGCTGCTCGGCCTGGTGCAGCACGTGGCGGCGTACGAGCGGCTGACCGCCGCGGCGGCCGTCTCGCGCGATCCGCGCACCGCGCGACTCGCGCTGCTCGCCCACCCGCTGATCGGCCAGTGGGAGCTCTCGGGCGATCTGCTCGACCGGCTCGCGGCGGCCGAGGCTTCGCGGGTGCCCATGCCGGCGCGGGAGGCGGTGCGATGAGCGACGCGGTCGCGATCGCCGTCGACGGCGGCAACTCGAAGACCGACCTGGCGCTCGTCCGCGGCGACGGCGCCGTGCTCGCGGTCGTCCGGGGACCGCGCAGCTCGCCGCAGCGGATCGGGCTCGACGGCGCCCTCGGCGTGCTCGGCGACCTGCTCGCCGAGGCGGCGGCGGTCGCCGGGCTCGCGGCCGACAACGGGCGCGTTGCCGACGTCGCCCGGATCCTGCTCGCCGGCGCCGACCTGCCGCAGGAGGAGCGCGCCGTGCACGAGGCCGTGGCGGCGCGCGGCTGGGCCGGTTCGATCACGGTCGCGAACGACACCTTCGGCGTCCTGCGCGCCGGCACCGACGCGGGCTGGGGCGTGGCGATCGTGTGCGGCGCCGGGGTCAACTGCGTCGGCGTCGACCCGGACGGGCGCGAGGCGCGCTTCCCGGCGCTCGGGCTGATCACCGGCGACTGGGGCGGCGGCGAGGACGTGGGACTCGCCGGGCTCGCGGCGGCGGCTCGCGGCGCGGACGGACGCGGCGAGCGCACGAGCCTCGAGCGCGCCGTGCCGGCGCACTTCGGGCTGGACGCCCCGCAGGAGCTCGCCGAGGCGGTGCACCTCGGCCGCATCGGTGCCGAGCGGTTGGTCGAGCTGGCGCCAGTCGTGCTCGCCGAGGCCGAGTCCGACGCGGTCGCGCGCGCGATCGTCGACCGGCTGGCGGCGGAGATCGTCGCCCTGGCGCGGGTGGCGCTGACGCGACTCGAGCTGCTCGAGCGCCCGGTCGAGGTGCTCTTCGGCGGTGGCCTGGTGCGCTCCGGCCGGGGCGGTCTGGTGGAGGCGGTGGCGCCGGAGCTCGCCCGGGTCGCGCCGCTGGCCGAGCTGCGCCCAATCGCCGTCGCGCCGGTGCTCGGGGCCGGGCTGCTCGCCCTCGACGAGCTGGGGGCGGACGACGAGGCGCGGCGCCGGCTGCGTGAGGAGATGGCGGCGGCGGAGCCGATCGGAGGTGGCGATGGCTGAGGTGCGCTTCGAGCGTGCGACCGTGATCTACCCGGGCGCCGACGACCCGGCGGTCGACGACCTCGACCTCGACATCGCCGACGGCGAGCTGATGGTCCTGGTCGGACCGTCGGGCTCGGGCAAGTCGACGGCGCTGCGCGCGCTCGCCGGGCTCGAGGAGGTCTACGCCGGCACGGTCTACATCGACGGCAAGGACGTCACCGACCTCGAGCCGAAGGACCGCGACGTCGCGATGGTCTTCCAGAACTACGCGCTCTATCCGTACCTGAACGTCGCCGACAACATCGGGTTCCCGCTGCGGATGGCGAAGGTCGCGAAGGCCGAGCGAGCCAAGCGGGTGCGCGACGCCGCCGAGATGCTCGAGCTCACGGACCTGCTCGAGCGCAAGCCCGCGCAGCTCTCGGGCGGCCAGCGCCAGCGGGTGGCGATGGGGCGGGCGATCGTCCGCGAGCCGAAGGCGTTCCTCATGGACGAGCCGCTGTCGAACCTCGACGCGAACCTGCGCGTGGCGATGCGCGCGGACATCTCGGCGCTTCAGCACCGGCTGCGCGTGACCACGGTCTACGTCACCCACGACCAGGTCGAGGCGATGACGATGGGCCAGCGGGTCGCGGTGCTGCAGGACGGGCGCCTGCAGCAGTGCGGGACGCCGCGCGAGCTCTACGACCGGCCGCGCAACCGGTTCGTAGCGGGCTTCATCGGCTCGCCCGCGATGAACCTCTGTCCGGCCCCGCTCAGCGCCGACGGCTCGGCTGAGCTCGACGGGGTGCGCGTAGCGCTGGGGGCCGAGGCCGCGAGCGCCGCCGCCTCGGGGCTGAGCGAGGTGGTGGTCGGCCTGCGCCCGGAGGCGCTGGAGCCCGCGGCCGACGGGATCCAGACCCAGGTCGAGGTGGTCGAGGAGCTCGGTTCCGACGCCTACGCCATGTGCGTCGCGCAGGCCCCCGGTGGCGAGATGCGCCTGACCGTCCGGATCGACCCTTGGCGCGCGCCGACCCCGGGTGAGCGCCTGGCGCTGCGGCCGCGCGAGGGCGAGGGCCATGCCTTCCATCCGCAGACCGGCGAGCGCATCGGCCCGCTGGCGCCGCGCGAGGTGTCCTGACGTGGCATCGGATCAGCGCGCGGCGGCGACCCCGCCGCTCCTGCGTCACCTCAACGAGCGCACGGTGCTGGAGGCGATCCGCGAGCGGGCGCCGATCTCCCGGGCCGAGGTCTCGCGCAACGTCGGGATCTCGAAGCCCACGGTGTCGCTCGCGCTCCAGTCGCTGCTCGCCGCCGGGCTGGTGCGCGAGACCGAGCCCGACTCCGAGCGCCCCAACTACGGGGCCACCTTCTTCGAGCCGGTTCCCGACGCGGCCCTGGTGCTGGGGCTCGACTTCGGCGCGCGCTTCCTGCGCGGGGCGATCTGCAACCTCTCGGGCGAGATCCGCGCCCGGCAGGACGTCGAGCTCGCCGGCGCCGACGCGGCCCGCGCGCTCGAGATCGCCGCCGAGCTGACCCCGCGCCTGATCGAGTCCTGCGCCCTCGGCGCCGACGCCATCGACGGCGCGGTGGTCGGGGTTCCCGGGGTCGTCGGCGCCGGCGGCGACCGGGTCGCGCTCGCCGAGAGCATCCGGGGCCTGGAGGGGATGCGGATCGGCTCCGAGCTCGAGTCACGCCTGAGCGTCCGGGTGAAGGTGGAGAACGACGTCAACCTGGCGGCGCTCGGGGAGCAGTGGCGCGGCGTCGCCCGCGGGGTCGAGGACTTCGTCTTCCTCTCCGTCGGCACCGGGCTCGGCGCCGGGCTGGTGCTCGGCGGCGAGCTGCACCGCGGCCGCCACGGCGCCGCCGGGGAGGTCGACTACGCGCTCGGCGCCGGCCTGGAGGACGCCTCCGATCCGTGCGCGGGCGCGCTCTCGGCGTTCGCCGAGCGCCGGGCGGCCGAGCCCGGGGCGCGGACCGAGCTCCGCGCGCCCTTCGACGTGCCCTCGATCTTCGCCGCGGCCCGGGCCGGCGACGCGCTCGCCCGCGAGGTGGTCGAGGAGGAGGCGCGGCGGATCTCCCGCAACGTCGCGCCGGTCGCGGCGGTCGCCGACGTCGAGTTGGTCGTGATCGGCGGGGGCATCGGCGCCAACGGCGACCTGCTGCTGGCGCCGATCCGCGAGCTGCTCGAGCGCTACCTGCCCTACCCGCCCCGGGTCGAGGTCTCGAGCCTCGGCGACGCCGCCGTGCTGAGCGGGGCCCTGGCCGTTGGGCGCGACTCGGCGCTCGACAGCGTGTTCGAAAACCGAGGGCGGGCGGCGGTGCCCGCGGAGGCGAAACGATGATCAGCAGCAGGAGAACGTGGATTGGTGCGGTCGCGATCGTCGCGGCGCTGGCGACGGCGCCCGCCGCGCTCGCCAAGGCCGCACCGCCGCCGACGATCCGGGTCGGGGGCCCGAGCGCCACGGGCGAGGCGAAGATCGCGATCGTCGGCAGCAACCAGAATCTGAGCCGGCACCGCTTCCGCGTGGTCAGCAAGAACGGCGACGTCGTGCTCCGCGGGCGGCTCCAGCGCGCGCCACGGCCGCCCGGACCCCTGGCGCCATGCCTATGAGGCGGATCTGAGCGCCGTTTCCCGCCCGGGCAGCTTCCAGGTCGTCGTCGGCCACCTGCGCTCCCGGAACTGGGTCGTCACCGATTTCGGTGCGCTTCCGGCGCTGCGCACGATCCTCGGCTTCTTCCGCGGCAACCGCGACGGCTCCGAGCCCTCGCCCATCCACGGCCCGGCGCACCTCAACGACGCGATCGTCCATCCCGACGCCCCGGTCCACGCCGGCGAGCGGATCGGGATCACGGGCGGCTGGATGGACGCCGGCGACACCCTCCACTTCACCCAGACGACCGCCTTCGCCGCCGCGCTGCTGCAAGCCTCGGCGCGGCTCGACCCGGTCGACGCGCCCGCGCTCGCGGCCGAGGCCGACGTCGGCGTTCGCTGGTTGGTCAAGGCGCACCCGTCGCCCGACCTGTTCATCGCCCAGGTCGGCGACGAGCGCGACCACAACCGCGGCTTCAGCGATCCCGCCGGCGACGACGCCTCGACGAAGCCGGGGATCGGCACCCGGTTTGCCTACCCCGCGATCGGCGGCGACCTCGGCGGCAAGGCGGCGACGGCGCTCGCCCAGGCCTACCGGCGTACCGGGGACCCGGCGCTCCTGACCGCGGCGCGCGAGTGGTACGCGGCCGGCAAGGCGTCCGGACACGCCGCACCGCCGCTGCGCAAGGCCGGCTACCCGCACTACGCCGCGAACTTCTACGTCGGCAGCCTGTGGCAGGACTCGCTCGCCGCGGGCGCGGTCGAGCTCTACCGGGCCACCTGCGCCGCGGGCGCATGCGACGACTCCTACCTCGACGACTTCCGCACCTACATCAGCGGCAAGCAGTCGGGGGCCGACGGCAACCTCGGGGTCGTCGACGCGTTCTCCTCCTTCGCCGCGGCCGACGCCTGCGGCGCGTTCGGCGACGGGGCGCTCCCCGGCGACGCCGGCGCGATCGGCTGCGATCTGCTCCGCCGCAACGGCAAGATCGCGGTCCGGCGCGCCCGCGGCAACGCCTTCGGCATGCCCGGCTTCTTCACCTGGGGCACGACCGCCACCAACGGCGGCAGCGGGGCGCTCGCAGCGCTCGCGACCGCGACCCCGAAGGGGCTCGCGGGCGGCTGCGAGGTCGCCGCCGGGGCGCGCGACTACCTGCTCGGCCGCAACCCGTTCGGCCGCAGCTTCGTCGTCGGCTACGGGCGCCACGCCGCCCGCCATCCGCACACCTGGGCCTCGGCCTTCGGCCCGGGGCTGCCCGTCGGCGCCGTGCAGGGCGGCCCGGCGCCGCGGGCCAGCGTCAAGGGCCAGGGCTTCACGGCCGGCGGTCCTTTCAACACTCGCTTCGCCACCTATGAGGACCGCCTCAACGACTACGTGACCGCCGAGCCGGCGCTCGACTACGCCGCCGACTCGGTGCTCCTGCTCGCCGCGCTCACCGCGCGCTGCTCGTAGGCATAGGCTCGCCACGGTGGACGCGATCGCCGAGTTCGCGCGTGCGCACGGGCTCGAGCTCGAAGCCGAGCCCACCGTCCGCGAGCTCACCCCGGCGCTGATCACCGGCGACGACGGCGAGGTGTCCGAGCTCGCCCGCGGCACCCTCGCACCCGGCCTCGAGGGCTCGCTGCTCTACCACGTGTTCGCCGAGGGCGACGCCCGGCGCGAGTCGACGATCGTGCTGACCGAGGCGCCCGAGACCCTCGCCTACCTGCCGGCCATGGTCTGTCGCGACCGCGGGGAGCTCGGCGACGGCAACCCAGTCCAGCTGCCGACCGAACGGTGGCAGCCGGTCGAGCTGGAGAGCGTCGACTTCGCCCGCCGCTACCGGCTGCTCGTGCTCGCGGGGCAGGACCCGGGCTACGTGCGCGAGCTCTTCTCGCCCCAGCTCCTCGACTGGCTCGTTCGCGAGGCGCCCGCCGGGCTCACCTTCGAGCTCAACGAGGGCCACCTGGTCGTCGCGGTCGGCGAGCGCATCGACCGGCCGGCCGAGCTGGAGCGGTTCTGCGCGGCGGCGGCCGAGCTCGCGCGGCGGGTGCGCGCCGAGGCCTCGGAGGAGGGCGCGGACCCCGACCTGTTCGACGAGTCCGCCGAGCGGGCTGCCGTCGCACGCGCCGCTGCCCTGGTTCCCTGGAAGAAGCCGCCGGCCAGCGTCGGCGCGGCGGTGGACGCCTTCTACGAGCTCGCGTGCCGACGGCCCTCGGTCACGCTCGGCGCGGCGGTCGTCGGCGCGCTTGCGGCGCTGATCTGCGGGGGCGTGACCCTGTGGCTCTGGGAGCCGCTCGGGGCCGTGATCATCGCCGTGACGGCCGCCGTCGGCGCGTTTCGGGCGGCCCGGCTGGTGATCGCAGCGCGCTATCGCTTCGACGATCTTCCGATCGCGCGGGTCGCCTACGAGGCGTTCGTGCGCGAGTACGCCCGGTCGCGCTCGCTCGAGCTCGAGGACCGCTGGCGCTTTCACTCCGAGCACCGCGAGCTGCCCCTTCCCGGCTTCGCCGACCACGTGCTCGCGGCGCCTCGACCGGACGGCGGCGGCGCCGGGCGGCTCTACGCGATGCTCGGCGACGCCGCGGAGATGCGGACCGAGGGGCGGGAGATCGCCTACGTGGCCGACCGGCCGCTCGCGGCCGACGCCCTGGTCGCCGAGCTGGCCACCGCTCCCTCGGCGGACCGACTCGAGGCGCTCGACCTTCCCGACGGGTACCGCGTCGAATCGGCCGGGGCCCAGGTCGCGGTCTGGCGCCCGGTCCAGGGCAACCTCCTGCGGACCGCCGGCGGCTGCGACGAGTTCCGCACCAAGGCGGGCGCGGCGCTCGACGCGCTCACCGCGGCCTGATTGCGCATCGGCGCAACGAAGGTGTCACAGGTGGCCGAATCGGACCACGAAAAGCCGCACTGTGCGAAACTCCTCGTGACAATTAGGACGTCACGCTCGTCGGGGAGCACACCCGATGACGCGCCGAAGGCAAGGAAGCCAGAGGGAGAGGGTTGACGGAGGTGCGGATAGACGTCGCGCGCGCGCTCGCCGAGAGCCTCGGCGATGCGGTGGGCGACCCCCTGTTCGTGACCGACGAAGCCGGCGTCGTGCTCTTCGTCAACGCCCCGGGACTCGAGACCTTCGGCTACTCGGCGCCCGAGGTCGAGGGCCGCGACGCCGCCGACCTCGTGTCGAACTGGCCGTCCTCGCCGGCGCAGGACCGGCTCGCGCTTCCGGGCCGGCGTCGCGACGGGACATCCTTCCCCGCGGAGATCACGATCGGCAGGACCACCAGCGGCGAGCGTGAGCTCGTGGTCGCCGTCGTGCGCGATCTGACCGAGCAGCTCCGCGTCGTGGGCGAGCTGCGGCACGCCACCGAGCAGCTCGCCGAGTCCCAGCGCCTCGCCCGGCTCGGCAGTTGGGAATGGGACATCTCCAGCAACGACGTCACCTGGTCGGATGAGCTCTTCCGGATCTACGGGCTCGAGCCCGGCTCGATCGTGCCCAGCTACGCGGGCTTTCTCGAGCGCGTGCACCCGGACGACCGGGCCTCGGTCGAGGCTCGCAGCCGCAAGGTGGTCGCGGACCACCAGCCGTTCTCCGACGTCAAGCGCTGCACGCGGCCGGACGGCTCGATCTTCCTCATGCGCATGCAGGGCGAGGTGATCCTGGACGAGCGCGGGGAGCCGCTGCGGATGGTCGGGGTCTGCGAGGACGTGACCGCGGAGAAGGAGGCCGAGCGGGCCACCGCCGAGCTCGCGGCGCTCGTGCAGTCCTCGGTCGACGCGATCGTCGCCTTCACGCCCGAGGGGACGATCACGAGCTGGAACCCGGGGGCGACCCAGCTCTACGGCTGGGAGCCCGAGGAGATGATCGGCCGCCCGATCACCGCGATGATCCCCGAGGAGCTCCTGCCGGAACACGAGGAGAAGGTCGTCCGGCTTACCCGCGGTGAGACGGTGGAGCACTTCGAGACCATCCGCAGGCGCAAGGACGGAAGCGCCGTCGACGTCTCGCTCGCGCTCACGGCGGTCCACGACGCTGACGGGCGCGCTGCTTGGGATCTCGGCGATCGGCCGCGACATCAGCGAGCGGGCGCTGATCGAGGCCGAGCTGCAGCGGCTGGCGGACCACGATTCGCTGACCGGGCTGATCAACAGGCGCCGGTTCGTCGAGGAGCTCACCGACGCGGCCGCGGTGGCCTCGAGCAACGGCGGGGCCGGGGCCGTGCTGATGCTCGACCTCGACAACTTCAAGTACGTGAACGACGCCTTCGGCCATCGCGCCGGCGACGACCTGCTCCGCAGCGTGGGCTCGGTGCTCGCCGACGACCTCGGCGACGACGACCTGCTGGCGCGGCTCGGGGGAGACGAGTTCGCGCTCCTGCTCCCGCACGCCACGCCGGCGACCACCGCCAGGAGGGCGAGCACCCTGCTGGAGACCCTGCGCGGGCACGTCGTGCCGATCGACGGGCGCCCGGTCGGCGTCACGGCGAGCATCGGCATCGTGCACTTCGGCCGCGACGGCGCCAGCGGCGAGGAGCTGCTCGCCGACGCGGACCGGGCGATGTACCTGGCCAAGGACGGCGGGCGCGACCGGGCGACGACCGTCGGCGACGCCGGGCGCACCCGGGAGGCCGAGACGCGGCTCGGGTGGGAGTACCGGATCCGCGAGGCGCTCGAGCGCGACCTCTTCCGGCTGCACTGCCAGCCGATCCTCGATCTGCGCACCGGCGAGATTTCGCAGTACGAGCTGCTGCTGCGGATGATGGGTGCGGACGGCGAGCTGACCGCACCCGGGGCCTTCCTGGGTGTCGCCGAGCGGCTGGGGCTGATCCACGCGATCGATCGCTGGGTCGTGGCCGAGGCCCTGCGAATGCTCGCCGAGCGCCCGGATCTGCGGTTCGAGGTCAACCTCTCCGCGCTCTCACTCGACGACCGCCAGCTGCTCGGCGTGATTCGCGAGGGCCTGATCAAGGCCGGGGTGGACCCCGGCCAGCTGATCTTCGAGGTGACCGAGACCGCGGCGCTCGGCAGCACCGACATCGCCCGGAGGTTCGCCCACGCCCTGCACGAGCTCGGCTGCGGATTCGCGATCGACGACTTCGGCACCGGCTTCGGCTCCTTCCACTACCTCAAGCACCTGCCGGCCGAGTACCTCAAGATCGACGGCGACTTCGTCCGCGAGCCCCGCACGACCACGGACGAGCTCGTCATCGAGTCGATCGTCCACATCGCGCGCGGCCTCGAGAAGAAGACGGTCGGCGAGTCGGTCGAGGACGCCGAGACCCTGGCGGCGCTGCGCGCGGCCGGGGTGGACTACGCCCAGGGCTTCCACGTCGGCGTCCCGATGCCCGCTGAAGAGCTGCTCGCGCGTGCTCCCTTGCTCAGGACAGCTTGACCCGCGTCGACGGGGCCAGGAAGAGGTAGTAGACCGCCAGCAACCCGCTGTAGGCGAGGAAGGCGGTGTAGACGATCAGGCTCGTGAGCTCGCCGCCGTGGACCTCGTCGAGGCGATCGACGAACGGCCCGATCAGCACCAGGTCGTAGGCGAGGAAGCCGACGAGCTGGCCCTGGGCGTTACCCCAGTGCGGGTCGAGGACGCCGGAGACGAAGTAGGCGGCGGCGCCGAGGTAGATGAACCCGAACATCACCGAGGTCTCGGGGCCGAGGGCCCACGGGAAGATGTCCTTGTGCAGGGCGAGGGCCAGCCCGGCGGCGGTCAGCATCACCGCGAAGAGCGCGAACGAGGCCCGCACCACGCTCGGCATCGGGCGCCGGTCGCGCCACGGGATCGGCCGCGAGCGGGCGAACGTGATCACCATCGCCACCAGGCCGACGCCGAAGACGACGGCGTAGGGGCCGAGCGACGGCTGGCCCGGGTCGCCGTTCAGGGTGAGCACGTAGACGAACATCCCGCCGTAGGTGACGGCGAGGTCGATCGCCCCGGCGCGGATCGCCGCGAGCTCGCCGCTCGTGCCGATCCAGATCACGGGCATCGCGATCGCCGCCAGGATCGAGGCGATGAACAGGTAGGAGAGCGGCGTGACCTGCCACGGCCACAGGTCGGTCGCCCACGGCGTTTCGCCGATGAACCCGACCGTGACCACGAGCGTCGCCAGCCCGGCGCAGATGAGCCCGAAGCGCATCGAGCGGGATACTGCCACGACCGTGTCCTCGCGACAGCTCGAGCGCATCGAGGAGCTCAACCACGCCTTCAACGCCGGCGAGGACTGGTCGCACTTCTACGCCCCCGACGCGGAGCTCCACACGCCCCCCGAGTGGCTCGACCAGTCGGTCTACCGCGGCCACGACGGCCTGCGAGAGGTGCTGAAGCTGTGGACCGAGAGCTTCGACGAGTACCACTGGATCCAGGAGCGGGTCATCGACGGCGACAACGACGTGCTCGTCGGGCTCTACTTCCAGCGCGGGCGGATCAAGGGCGTCGACAGCTGGATCGACCAGCCGATCGGTTGCGTGTGGCGATTTCAGGGCGAGCTGATCGCCCGCCTCGACGTCTTCTTCAGCTGGGAGGCCGCGATCGACGCGGCCGGCGTCACCGCCTGATCAGGGCTGGACCAGGTCGTGCACCTCGTGCACCTGGATGTTCGGCGGATCCGGGTCCGGGCCCATGACCTCGTGGACCGCCGGGCCGAGCCGCTGCTCGCGGAAGTCGTTGAAGTGCTGCTCGCTCTCCCACACGTCGACGACCCGCATGCCGTCGCCGGTGACGGAGCCCGTGTGGATGATCATCCCCGCGGGCGGGTTGCCCCGGGCATCTAGCTTCGCGTTCACCGCGTCGTACTCGTCCGCGGTCGCGCCGAAGTCCTGAATCACGACGACTGCCACTTCGCTACCTCCTGATGGTCGGGGAATCCGACCATATCCCCACCCCGGGGGCCCGGTGTGACGTTAATGGGATCGGCCGGTTCGCCCGATGGGAAGGAGAACCCCCAAACAGCGCTTGGGAGAGACCTCGCAGGTGGGACGAACACAGAAGCTTGCGCCCGCCCCGGTCGGGGAGCGCACCGGTATGCATGCGGCGCGCCCGTTGTCGCTCCACGCTGCCGCGCCCGCGCTGCGGACCGAGCGCCGCCGCCGCGAGGGGATCCTCGCCCTGGGGGACCAACTCCTGCGCGGCACGCCCCTGGAACAGCTTGCGATCGGGGCGGCGCTGCTCGCCCAGGCGGAGTTGGGCGTCGACGTGTGCCGCATCTGGTTGCCGCGTGGCACCGGCGGCGCACCCGAGCTGCTCGCGTCCGCCGGGGACGCGGACGAGACCCGCCACCGGGCGCCACCGGCGCCTCGTGAGCTCGGCGAGCCCAACGAGGTCCCGGGCGGGATCGCGTATGGAGTCGAGGTGGCCGGCGGGTCGGCCGTGATCGCGCTCTACACCGACCGCGAGATCGAGCTCACCCCCGACGACCTCTCCCTGCTGCGCGGGATCGGCCAGGCCCTGGCGGGCTCGACCTGGGGCGAGCGCTCGGCCGAGCAGCTCGCGCGCGCCGAGCGCCGCTACAGGGACCTGATCGAGCGCCTGCCGGTGGTCTCGTACCTCGCGGAGTACGGCCCAGCCGGCGAGTGGCTGTACGTCTCGCCGCAGATCGAAGGCCTGCTGGGCTTCCCGGCCGAGGACTGGCTCGTCAACAGCGACTTCTGGTGGAGCCGCATGCATCCCGACGATCGCGACCGGGTCGCGCCTCGAGGAGGCCCGCTGCGCGCAGACGCTCGAGCCGCTCTCGGTCGAGTACCGGATGATCGCCCGCGACGGGCGCACCGTCTGGATCCGCGACGAGGGCGCGCTCGGCCGCCAGGGGAACTCCGGGGCCGTGCGGGTGGAGGGCGTGCTCACCGACATCACCGAGCGCCGCCGCATCGAGGAGGAGCTCCGCCACCTGGCCGACCACGACGAGCTCACGGGGCTCGCCAACCGGCGCCGGTTCACCGACGAGCTCGGGCGCCGCCGCCAGGGCTCCGCGGGAGCGGTCGCGCTCCTCGACCTCGACGACCTCAAGTACGTGAACGACTCGCTCGGCCACGCGGCCGGCGACGCCCTGCTGCGGTCCGTCGCGACAACGCTGCGCGACGCGCTCGGGCCCGGCGAGCTCCTCGCCCGCTTCGGCGGCGACGAGTTCGGGCTGCTGCTCGAGGCCTCGACGACGGCGGAGGTCCGGCTGCGGCTGGCGGCGCTGCTGCACGTGGTGCGCGAGCTCGAGTCCGGGCTGCCGGCGCGGGCCAGCGCGGGCGCGGTCCTGTTCGAACGGGGCGCCGCCTCGACGGACGAGCAGCTCATGATCGCCGCCGACATCGCCCTGCACGAGGCGAAGGAGCGCGGGGGCGACCGCTACGAGATCTTCGAGGGGCGGGGCCCCGAGCGCCTCGCCTGGGTCGGCCAGGTGCGCGACGCGATCGACGACGACCGGCTCTGCCTGCACGCGCAGCCGATCTTCGACCTCCTCAGCGGCGAGCGGATGGGATGCGAGGTGCTGGTGCGGATGTTCGAGGCCGACGGCTCCGTGGTCGCGCCGGGCGCGTTCCTGCCGACCGCCGAGCGCTTCGGCCTGATCTCCGAGATCGACGGCTGGGTCGTCGAGCGCGGCATCGAGCTCGCGGCGCGCGGCGCGGTGGTGACGATCAACGTCTCCGCCCGCTCGATTCCCGACCCGACGCTGATCCCGCGGATCAGGACGGCGCTGGCCGCGACGGGGGCGGACCCCGGCCAGGTGGTCTTCGAGCTCACCGAGACGGCGATGGCGACGGCGAGCGAGGACCTGCGGGCGTTCGGGACCGAGATCGAGCGGATCGGCTGCGCGCTCGCCATCGACGACTTCGGCACCGGCTTCGGCTCGCTCACCTACCTCAAGCATCTGCCGGTGCGCTACCTGAAGATCGACATGGAGTTCGTCGCCGGCCTGCGCAGCTCGGCGGCGGACCGGGCGATCGTCGAGTCGATCGTGACGATCGCGAAGAGCCTCGAGATGCACACCGTGGCCGAGGGCGTCGAGGACGCGGAGACGCTCGATTGCCTGGCCGCGATCGGGGTCGATTACGCGCAGGGCTACCACCTGGGCCGCCCGGCGCCGGTCGACTGACTCAGCTCGCCAGCGGCAGCTCGAGCTGCGACCCGCCGAGCAGGCGCCGGCGCTCGAGCGCCTCCGCGTACCCGCCGTGCAGCGCGTTGCGCAGGCGCGGGACCGCCACGCCGTAGGCCTCGGCCATGGCCTGGGCGAGGGCGCGCTTGAACGCGGCGCCGTGCCACGCGTGGGCGCCGGGCTGGCGGCCGACGTGCAGGTGGACGAGCTCGTGGAGCAGTGTCTCGAGCACGTCGCCCGGGCGGATGCCCGGGTAGTCGGTCACCGACAGGCGCCACTCGCTCGGGACCGCGAAGCCCAGGCGGTTCGGGCGGCGCGAGGAGCGCCGGACCTTCAGCTCGGGCGCCGACCGGGTGAGCTCGCCGCCCGCGAACACCGGCAGGGCGCGCAGGCGCTGCAGCTCGCGATGGAGGTCGACGCCGGCGACCAGGTAGTAGGACGGGTGGCGACGCGGCACGCGCGAAGCCTAGGCGGGGCGTCCGGCGCCGCCCGTCAGGCGCGGGCGGGCTCGGGGTCGCTCGCCAGCTCGTCCGCCAGCTCCGAGATCAGCGGCGCGAGCTCCGGATCCGATTCCGGCTCCCAGTCGGCGACGAGCGACCGCAGCTCCTCGTCCCACGCGACGCGCAGGCGGCCGAGGGCCTCGGTCCCGGCCGGCGTGAGCGTCGCCGGTCCGGTGTCGTCGGTGACGAACCCGGCGGCCCTCAGCTCACCGACGGAGCCCGCGAGCTCGTGGCCGTCCACGCGGGCCCGCGTGGCGAGCGCGGCGGGGTCGCGGATCGTGCCGTCGGCGACCCGGCCGAGCATCCAGCAGGCGAGGGGGTCGAGGTCCACGTCGGCGCGGTCGGCCATCCGCGAGATGAACGCGCGGCTGCGCTCCCGGCCGGCCGCCACGGCGAGCTGGCGCGAGAGCTCGCGCGCCGAGTCGGTCGGCCCCGGCGCCGCGAACGCCTCGCCGAGCCCCTCGGAGGTCTCGATCGTGCGCCGCAGCGGGCGCTCCGGCAGGAACCAGGCGAGGACGAACGCGACGGCGACGACGACCGCGGCGATCTCGAACACCGTGTGCAGCGAGTCGGTGAACGCGGCCAGGTAGCCGGCGTGGACGTCGGGCGGCAGATCGGCGAGCGCCGAGGGGTCGGTGCGCCCGGCGGCGAGCGCGTTCGAATCGGCGCCCGGCGGGAGCGCGGTTACGAGCTCGGTGGCAAGGCGGTTGGCGAAGATCGCGCCCAGGATCGAGGTCCCGAGCGAGCCGCCGATCGAGCGGAACAGGGTCGCCGACGAGGTCGCGACGCCGAGCTCCGAGTAGGGGACGGCGTTCTGGACGGCGAGCACCAGCACCTGCATCACCAGGCCGAGGCCGACCCCGAGCACGAGCATGTAGGCGCCGGCCTCGAGGGTTCCGGTGCCGGGCTCCAGGCGCGAGAGCAGCAGCAGACCGATCGCCGCCACGGCGGTGCCCGCGATCGGGAAGGCCTTGTAGCGCCCGGTGTTGGTGATCACCCGCCCGGAGATGATCGAGGCGGCGAGCAGGCCGGCCATCAGCGGGATCAGCTGCAGCCCGGCCTCGGTCGGGCTCAGCCCGCGAACCGTCTGCTGGAACAGCGGCAGGTACGTGAGCGAGCCGAAGAGCGCGAAGCCGATCACGAGCCCGATCGCGCTCGTCACCCGGAAGACCGGGTTCGCGAACAGCCGCGGCGGCAGCACCGGCTCGGCGGCGCGGCTCTCGGCGAAGACGAAGGCGGCCAGGGCGACGATCGCGAGCACCCCGAGGCCGACGATGAAGGGCGAGCCCCAGTCGTAGGTGGTGCCGCCGAGGGTGGTCAGGAGCACCAGCGAGGCGAGGCCGACCGCCAGCAGCGCCGTGCCCAGGTAGTCGATCGCGTGCTGCACGCGCTCGCGGGCCGCCGGCAGGGTGATCGCGAGCACCACGAGCGCCGCCAGGCCGAGCGGGATGTTGATGTAGAAGATCCACCGCCAGCTCGCGTGGGTCGTGAAGAAGCCGCCGATCAGCGGCCCGGCGACGCTCGCGACCCCGAAGACGCCGCCGAACAGCCCGACGTACTTGCCCCGCTCGCGGGGCGAGACGACGTCGCCGATCGCCGCCTGGGCGCTCACCATCAGCCCGCCGCCGCCGAGCCCCTGAATCGCCCGGAACGCGATCAGCTCGCTCATGCTCTGGGCGGCGCCGCAGAGCGCCGAGCCGACGAGGAAGAGCACCAGCGCGGCCTGGAGCACGAGCTTGCGGCCGTAGAGGTCGCCGAGCTTGCCGTAGAGCGGCGTCACGATCGTGACCGCCAGCAGGTACGCGGTGACGACCCAGGAGAGGTGGTTGAGCCCGCCGAGCTCGCCCACGATCGTCGGCAGCGCCGTCGACACGATCGTCTGGTCGAGCGCCGCCAGCAGCATGACCAGCATCAGCGACCCGATCACCGCGAGCACGCGGCGCCGCCCGAGGTCAGGCGTGGCCGGGTCCATCAGGGGAGGGTACGCGCACGCCGCGGCGCGGGTTCTTGCAGTGAGGGGGTAGGAGTGTGTGGCGACGCGCGCCGATGTGCCTGATTCGGCGCTGATCTGTCGCGCGAGTGGCACACGGGCGGCCGATCCGCCCCCGCCTAACGCCGAGCGTCACCTTGACCGCCTCCTGGACGGTCAACGTGACACTCGGCGAGGGGCGGCCGGCCAGAGCGCGCGGAAGGCGCGACCAACGTCACGAAAGGTGCGCGAACTTCCTCGAGTGGTACATAAGGCCCGGTATGCGGGCGGTATGTCGCACTCGACGGTCAGCGGCTCGCCAGAGCGCGCCAAAGGCACCGCGAACGTCCCGAAACGCGCACCCGACGGCCACCCCCTAACCAGCCAAACCACGGTCAGCGTTGCCAGGCGCTACCGGCGCGGCGCCGAACCGGCTCAGCCCGCCGGCAGTGCGCCCTGCTGCTGCGGCGGCCGAGCGCCTTGTTCGGATCCTCGCTGATCTCCGGACGGTATCGCTAGGCTCGCCGCATCATGAGCGCGAGCACCACGACCACCGACGAGGCCCTGGCGGCCGCCCGCTGGGACCTCGAGCCGCTGGTCGACGGGGGCGGCGCCGAGCGCGCGCTGGCGCAGCTCGACGAGGCGCAGGAGCTCTCCGACGCGTTCGCCGGGCGCTACCACGGGAAGGTCGCCGAGCTCGACGCGCCCGGGCTCGCCGAGGCGATGCGCGAGCTCGAGACGATCTCGGACCTCGCCGGCCGCGCCGGCACCTACGCCTCGCTCGCCTTCTCCGTCGACACGGTCTCTCCCGAGGTCGGGTCGCTCATGCAGCAGATCCGCGAGCGCTCGGCGAAGTTGCAGACGACGCTGCTGTTCTTCGATCTCGAGTGGAACGAGGTCGACGACGCGCGGGCGGAGGAGCTGCTCGCCGCCGACGAGATCGCCTTCTGCCGCCACTACCTGCGCACGGAGCGCCGCTACCGGCCGCACCAGCTCACCGAGCCCGAGGAGCGGATCCTCACCGAGGCCTCGGTGACCGGCAGCGGAGCGTTCGCGCGCCTGTTCACCGAGCTGACCTCGGCGATCACCGTCGAGGTCTCCGGACGCCGACGAGCCGCTGCAGCTGATGGAGGCGCTCAGCCGCCTGCAGGGCCCCGACCGGGAGCTGCGCGCCGAGGCCGCCGGCGCCGTCACCGCGGCGCTCGAGCCCGGGCTGCGCACGCGGGCGTTCATCTACAACACGCTGCTTCAGGACAAGGCCACGCGCGACCGCCTGCGCTCCTTCGACAACTGGCTCGCCGCCCGCAACCTCGACAACGAGGCCGGCGACGAGTCGGTCGCGGCGCTGATCGAGGCCGTGGTCGGGCGCTACGAGCTCGCCCGGCGCTGGTACCGGCTCAAGGCGCGGATGCTCGGGCTCGAGCGGCTCGCCGACTACGACCGGGTCGCGCCGCTCGCCGAGGCCGAGCGCACGGTGCCGTACACCGAGGCGCGCGAGCTCGTCCTCGACTGCTACACGACCTTCTCGCCCGAGCTCGGCGACACCGCCCGGGAGTTCTTCACCGGCGACTACATCGACGCGCCGCCGGGGCCGGGCAAGCGCGGCGGCGCCTTCTGCTCCTACGCCGTCCCGTCGGCCCACCCGTACGTGATGCTCAACTACACCTCGCGCCCCGGCGACGTGCTGACGATGGCGCACGAGCTCGGCCACGGCGTGCACGCCGCGCTGGCCCGCCCGCAGCGGGATCTTCGAGTTCGGCACCCCGCTGACGGTCGCCGAGACCGCCTCGATCTTCGGCGAGACGATCGTGCTCGGCAAGCTCCTGGAGGACGCGCCCGACGACTCCGAGCGCCTCGCCCTGCTCGGCTCCTCGCTCGACGGCGCGGTCGGGGCCGTCTTCCGCCAGGTGGCGATGAACCGCTTCGAGGACCGCGTGCACACCCAGCGGCGCGAGTCCGGCGAGCTCTCGGTCGACGACTTCGCGACGGCCTGGGTCGACACGCAGACCGACCTGCTCGGCGACTCGGTGGAGATCTCGGACGGCTACAGCTCGTGGTGGTCCTACGTGCCGCACTTCATCTCCACGCCCGGCTACGTCTACGCCTACTCCTACGGCCACCTGCTCGCGCTGTCCGTCTACAGCCGCTACGAGCAGGAGGGCCAGGGCTTCGTCGAGTCCTACCTCGACCTCCTGCGCGCCGGCGGCTCGATGCCGCCGGAGGAGCTCGGCGAGATCGTCGGCGTCGACCTCAACGATCCCGGCTTTTGGAACGCCGGCCTCGACCTGATCGAGCGCCAGCTCGAGCGCGCCGAGGCCACCGCGGCAGCGGTCTCGGGTTGATCGCTGCGGCGGCGGTCGCGCTCGTCGCGGCGGGCCTCGCCGCCCCGCAGCACGCCGCCGCCGACCGCACCGAGGTGATCGGCCACTCGCGCCAGGGGCGCCCGATCGTCGCCCGCGAGCTCGGCGACCGCCACGCGCGGCGGACGGTGCTGGTGGTCGGCTCGATTCACGGCAACGAGACCCAGGGCCGGCGGGTCGTCGATCGCCTGCGCCACCACAGCCGCCGCCTGCGGCGCTCGGACCTGTGGACGATCGAGACCGTCAACCCCGACGGCGTCGCGGCGGGCACCCGGGGCAACGCGCGCGGGGTGGACCTCAACCGCAACTTCGCCACCGGGTGGAAGCCGATCCCGTCCTCGAGCGGCTACTACTCGGGTCCGAAGCCGTTCTCCGAGCCCGAGACTCGGGCGGTGCGCCGCTTTCTGCGCCGCCTGCGCCCCGACGTGACGATCTGGTACCACCAGCCGTTCGGCCGCACGCTGATCCCGTGCAACCGGCGCGGGCGCCAGGTGGCGCTGCGCTACGCCCGGCTCTCCGGCCTGCGGGCGCGCGACTGCTACCCGACCCCGCCCGGCGCCGCGACCGGCTGGCAGGACGCGGCCCTGCACGAGAAGGCGTTCGTCGCCGAGTTCGGCCCGGGCGCGCTCAGCCGCACGCAGGTGCGCCGCCACGCGCGGGCGGTGCTGCGGATCGCCGGCTGATGGGCGCGCCCGCCGGACGCCCGCGGCTGCGGCGCGAGGTCGCCTTCGCCGCCGTCGCGTTCGCGTTCGCGGTGACGATGATGGGGACGACGCTCCCCACGCCGCTCTATCCCCTCTATCAGGAGAAGATCGGCTTCTCGGAGCTGATGGTGACGATCGTCTTCGCCGTCTATGCCTTCGCGGTGATCGCCAGCCTGCTCCTGTTCGGCGCCGCCTCGGATCAGCTCGGGCGCCGTCGCGCCCTGCTTCCCGGGCTCGCGCTCTCCGCTGCGAGCGCCGTGGCCTTCCTGCTCGTCGGCGGGCTGGCCGAGCTCTTTGCGGGTCGCGTGCTCTCGGGCCTTTCCGCCGGGCTCTTCACCGGGACCGCGACGGCGACGCTCGTCGATCTCGCGGCGCCCGAGGCTCGGCGCCGGGCGACGCTGGTCGCGACGGCGGCCAACATCGGCGGCCTGGGGCTTGGCCCACTGGTCTGCGGCCTGCTGGCCGAGTACGCCCCGGATCCGCTCCGGCTCGTCTTCTTCGTCGACCTGGGCCTGATCGCGATTGCGGCAGCGCTCATCTTCCTGATCCCCGAGACCGTCGACGTCCGACCGGGCGCCCGCCTGCGCCTCCAGCGGCTCGGCGTTCCTGCGGAGGTCCGATCGATCTTCGTCCGGGCTGCCCTGGCGGCCTTCGCCGGCTTCGCGATCCTGGGCCTGTTCACGGCCGTGGCGCCGGCATTCCTCGCCCAGATTCTGGGCGAGACCTCCCACGCGGTCCTGGGGATCGTCGTCGCGGTGGCCTTCGAGTCCTCGCTGCTCGGCCAGCTCGCGGTTGATCGGGTGGGCGAGGAGCGCTCGCTGCCCCTCGGGTGCGCGTCGATGATCGGCGGGATGGCGCTGCTGATCGGCGGGCTCGAGGCGGAGTCGCTGGCCCTGATCGTCCTCGGCGGCATCTGCGCCGGGATCGGCCAGGGCCTGAGCTTCCGCGCCGGGCTGGCAGCGATCAACCGCGACGTGCCGTCCGAGCGCCGCGCCGAGACGGTCTCCAGCTACTTCGTGGTCGCCTACGCGGCGCTCGCGGTGCCGGTGATCGGGGTGGGCATCGCCGCCGACGCGTGGGATCTGCGCGGCGCCGGGGTCGCGTTCGCGTTCATCATGGCGGCCATCGCCGCCGCGGTTCTGATCAGCCTCCGCGCCGGGGCGCGCCCGAAGCCGGCGGGGTGATGTCCGCTAGTGCTTCGCGATCTTCGCGAGGAATGGGACCAGGCGCGCGACGAAGTCGTTCTTCGGGTAAGCCGAGTTCGGGTCGTTGTGCGCGTAGGTCGACTCGCGGTTGATCAGCGACAGGTGATTGCGGGCGATGCCCGACTGCTCGGCGAGCGCCTTCGTGGCGTCGAGGATGCGCTGGCCGCCGAGGGCCGCGCCGAAGGCGAGCATGCGCAGCTTCTTGCTCAGGTCCGAGCCATGGATCGAGCGGACGCCCAGCACGTCCTGGGCCGGGTTCGGATTGCCGTCGCCGACCGCGCCCGCGTCGATCGTCAGCCGCAGCGGGTGGTACCAGGCGGTGCCGTCATGGCCCAGGACCCCGGTGCCGGAGAACATCTGCGCGAAGCGGTCGACCGGGGTCAGCTCGCCGGCGTCGTCCCAGGGCCGCGGGTCGCCGCTCGCGGCGAGATGCCCGAGGTGGCCCTGCGCGGCGGCGAGCGCCGGGGGTGAGGTCTCGGTGTCGAGCGCGTAGCCGTAGGCGCCCTGGTTGGTCGCGGTCACCGGCGGCTTGAGGTAGCTCGGCAGGAGCGCCCACGACTGCAGTTCCCCCACCGCGTCAGGCTCGGCGTGGGTGGTGGTCGAGCCGACGACGTTGAAGAGGCCGGCGTACGGCGCCGCGATGCCGCCGAAGGCGAGCCAGGGCGAGCCCGACTGCAGGTTGGCCAGCCGCTCGTTCGCCTCGTCGGGCGTGATCGCCTCGGGGCTCGAGCCGCCGTCGATGAAGACGAGGCCGGAGAGGCCCTTGGCGCCCGGCTTGCCGTTGAAGTCCCAGGTGGCGTAGGCGGTCGTGATCGAGCCGCCGAGCGAGTGGCCGCCGAGCACGACCTTGCCGCCGAGCTTCTCCGCCTTCTTGACCACGTTGCGCAGGTCGCCGATCTCGGTCGCCATGCCCCACTGGCGCGCGAACGGGACGTCGGCGTCGGCGACCGGCTGGTAGTGGGTGGTGATGCTCGGGTCGTTGAGGTAGCCGAGGTAGTAGTCGAAGAGCTCCTGCGTCGAGGCCTTGCCCTGCTTGACCTCGTCGACCACCGACTGGTCCTCGAGCAGGTTCTCGCGGCGCTCGACCGCCCAGACCTGCCAGCCGTCGCTCTGCCGGGCGACGAAGTTCGCCAGCGGCTTGAAGTAGGCGGCGCTCGCCGACGTGCCCGGGTTGAGCACGAGCACGTTGGTGGCCTTGCGCGGCCCGACCTTCAGGATCCCGACGCGGTCGAGGTTGTCGGGCGTCTGGGGCTCGTCGACCCCGGCGATCCACTTGAAGCTGGTGGCGGCCGTCGCCGCGGGCACGGCCGCGACGAGCAGCGCTACGAGCGCGCCCGCCAACGGCGAGCACCGCTGCCCTCCTGCCCCGAGACCGCATCGCTGGATTATCCACGACCGGTACGACACGCGGCGGAGCGATTCGATTCGCTCCGACCCTCCTCCTAGAGTCGCGTGGATGGCCTCGCAGACAGTGCCGATCATGCGCGGGCTCGAGCCGGCGCAGATCGCGCGCCTGCGCAAGGAGGGCGAGTTCTCCTGGACCGACGTCGCGCTCGAGGGCGGGCCGGAGCCGGAGCGGCTGCGGGACGCGTTCGGGATCTCCGAGCAGGCGCTGCGCACGCTCTGCAACTTCGATCTGGGCGGGTCGCCGGTGAGCCGGTTCCACGTCGAGGAGGACCTGGTCGTGTTCGCGTTCTGGTGCTCGGCGAACCCGGAGCCGGAGCCGCTGGGCGGGGCCGAGAGCCTCGAGCTCTTCCGCGCCAACGTCTGCCTGCACGGCGACTACCTGCTCACCGTGCACGAGCGGCCGTTCGACCTCGCGGCGGTGGTGGCGCCCGAGGGCATTCCGCGCCGGACCGAGCGCTACACGGTCTACGTGGTGCTCGAGGGGATGACGGCGACGATGCTCGAGGCGCTCAACTCGGTGGAACGAGAGATCGCCGGGATCGAGACCGACCTGATCGACTCCGGCACGCGCGGCCCCGGCCACGACGCCCAGGAGGTCATCCGCAGTCTGCGTTCGCGGCTCACCACGCTGCGGATGCGGATCGCCGCCGAGCGCGGCCTGTTCGGCCGGATCGGCGAGGAGATCCAGCACGTCCCGCGGCTCCAGGCCGACCGCAAGGTCTACTTCGACCGGATCGAGGGCGAGCTCGACCGCGCCGTCGACCGCGTCGACGCCGCCTCGTCGGCGCTGTCACACCTGCTCGACGTGCAGCTCAACGAGACCACCTACCGGCTCACCCTCGTCGCCACGATCTTCCTGCCGCTCACGTTCCTGACCGGCTTCTTCGGCATGAACTTCGGCTGGCTGGTCGATCACATCGACTCGCCGGCCGCCTTCTGGCTGCTCGGCGTCGGCCTGATGACCGGGCCGCTCCTGCTGGTGCTCGCGCTGCTTCGCGGCGGCGACGCGGCCGAGCGCCTGAAACGGCTCGGCGGCCGGCTGATCCGCGGCTAGCTCGCCGGCGTGGTGGGCGGCGGCTCGGTCCCGAGCGCCTCGGCGATGTCGTTCAGCGCCGACTGCTCGTTGCCCGAGATCCGCTCGCCGCCGATGCCGAGGAAGCCGCCTGACTTGTCGGCCTCGGCGGCGTGCTGGGCGACGGCCATCGCGAACGTGCGGTATTCGTCGAGCTCCTCGGGCGTCACCTTCGCCTCGACCAGCGCGACCGCCTCGCGGATCCGCTCGAGGCCCCGGGTGCGCATGTCCTCCTTGCTCGAGAACTGGTTCGCGTTCAGATCTGGAGCCGACTGGACGAGCTCGCCGACCAAATCGCCGGCGCCGTGGGTCTTCTGCGCCTCCTTGTAGACGTTGGCCATCGCCAGGCTCTCGCGGATCGTGCCGCCGCGCTGGGATGCGATCACGATCAGCCCGGCGAGCGCCGGCCCCTCGGTGATCTGGCTCCACTCCTGGGCGTTGAACTCGGCCTTCGTCGTCATCGGTCCTCCATCGTCGCGGTGGCGGCTGCCTCGGGGGCGGCCAGGTCGTACAGCTCGGCGATCAGCTCATAGGAGCGGACCCGGTCGGCGTGGTCGTGGACCATCGTCGTGATCATCAGCTCGTCCGCCTGCGTCCGCTCGGCGAACGCGTCCAGCTTCTCCTTCACCGTCTCCGGGCCGCCGATCATCGCGGATCCGGACAGCGCGCTGATGCTCTGCTCCTCAGCGGGGCTGAACTCGTGCTCCGCGGCCTCCTCGGGAGTCGGGAAACGGGTCGGCCGCCCGGCCCGCAGGCGCGCCATCGAGAGCCGGGCAGGCCCCGAGAGGTACCGGGCGCGCTCGTCGTCCGCGGCACAGAGCGCCGCCACGGCGACCATCGCGTAGGGCTCGGCGAGCTGCTCGGACGGTCGGAAGTTGCTGCGGTAGAGCTCCAGCGCGGCGTCGGTGTTGCGCGGCATGAAGTGGTGGGCGAAGGAGAAGCGCATCCCGAGCATCCCGGCGAGCTGTGCCGAGTAGCCCGACGAACCCAGCAGCCAGATCTCGGGCTGGTCGCCCACCCCGGGGACCGCGGTGATGTGGTTGTAGGGGTGGCCCTGGGGGAACTCGCCCCGGAAGAACCCGATCAGCTCGGCGAGCTGGCGCGGGAAGTCCTCGTCCGAGAGCGCCTCGACCGAGCGGCGCAGGGCCGCCGCGGTGATCCCGTCCGTGCCCGGGGCGCGCCCGATGCCGAGGTCGATGCGGCCGGGGTGGAGCGCCTCGAGCATCCCGAACTGCTCGGCGACCACGAGCGGCACGTGGTTGGGGAGCATCACGCCGCCCGAGCCGACACGGATGTGGTCGGTCTCCGCGGCCAGCGTCGCCGCGAGCACCGCGGGCGCCGAGCTCGCGATCCCGGGCATGTTGTGGTGCTCTGCGACCCAGTGGCGGTGATAGCCAAGGCGCTCGACCGTGCGGGCGAGGTCGACCGAGTTCGCGAGCGCCTCGGCGTGGCTCGAGCCCTCGCCGACGATGGCCAGGTCGAGCACGGAGAGCTTGGGCACCGAGTTGGTCACGCTATGAGTGTGCCAACGCGGCCCCGGCGCCCGGGGCCCTGACCTTCCGGGCCAGCTTGACGCGCTCGACCTTCGACAGCTCGGCCTTGCGCAGCCGCAGGCTCTCGGGAGTGATCTCGACGCACTCGTCCGGGCGCAGGAGCTCCAGCGCCCCCTCCAGCGAGAGCGGGCGCGGCGGGATCAGGCGGACGAGGATGTCGGCCGAGGCGGCGCGGACGTTGGTCTGGTGCTTCTGCCTGGTCGGGTTGACGTCGAGGTCCTCGGCGCGCGCGTTCTCGCCGACGATCATCCCCTCGTAGACCTCGGCCCCGGGGCCGATGAACAGGCTGCCGCGGTCCTGGAGGCCGTGCAGGGCGAAGCTCGCGGCGGTCCCGGTGCGGTCGGAGACCAGCGAGCCGGTCGGCCGCCCCTGCATCTCGCCGGCCCACGGCTCCCAGCGCTCGAAGACGTGGTGGAGCAGGCCGGTGCCGCGGGTCTCGGTCAGGAACTCCGTCCGGAAGCCGATCAGCCCTCGCGCCGGGGCGAGGTACTCGAGCCGCACCCAGCCGGTCGAGTGGTTGACCATCTGCTCCATCCGTCCCTTGCGCAGCGCGAGCATCTGGGTGACGACCCCGACGTAGTCCTCGGGGATGTCGATCGCAAGCCGTTCGACCGGCTCGCAGAGCTTGCCGGCGACCTCCCGGGTCAGGACCCGGGGCTGGCTGGCGGTGAGCTCGAAGCCCTCGCGTCGCATCAGCTCGAGCAGCACCACCAGCTGCAGCTCGCCTCGCCCGTGGACCTCCCAGGCGTCGTTTCGGTCCGTGTCCGCGACCCGGATCGAGACGTTGCCGACCAGCTCGGCGTCGAGCCGGGCTCGGATCTGGCGCGCGGTCAGCTTCTTGCCCTCGCGCCCGGCGAGCGGTGAGTCGTTGACGCCGATCACGATCGCCAGCGAGGGCTCGTCCACCGTGATCACCGGCAGCGGTCGCGGATCGTCGGGATCGGCGAGCGTCTCGCCGATCGTCACCTCGTCGATCCCCGAGACGGCGATGATCTCGCCCGGGCCGGCCTCCTCGGCCTCGACCCGGTCGAGCGCCTCGGTGACGTAGAGGCCGCTGAGCGTCGCGCGCTCGACCGTGCCATCGGCGCGACACCAGGCGATCGGCTGCCCGGCGCGGATCGTCCCGTTGTGCACCCGGCAGAGGGCCAGCCGGCCGACGTAGGGGTCGGCGTCGAGGTTGGTGACGTGCGCCTGCAGCGGCGCCTCCGGGTCGTACTCCGGGGCCGGGATCCGCTCGACCATCAGGTCGAGCAGCGGACGCAGGTCCGTCCCCTCCTCGCCCTCGGTCAGCGACACCCAACCGGCGCGCGCGTTGGCATAGACCACGGGGAAGTCGACCTGCTCGTCGTCGGCGTCGAGGTCGAGGAAGAGCTCGAGGATCTCGTCGTGCACCTCGTTGATGCGGGCGTCCGGCCGGTCGACCTTGTTGATCACGCAGATCACCGGCAACCGCGCCTCGAGCGCCTTGCGAAGCACGAAGCGCGTCTGCGGCATCGGGCCCTCCGAGGCGTCGACGAGCAACAGCACGCCGTCGACCATCGTCAGCGCCCGCTCGACCTCGCCCCCGAAGTCGGCGTGGCCCGGGGTGTCGACGATGTTGAGCTTCACCGGCCCGTGGTGCACGGCGGTGTTCTTGGCGAGGATCGTGATCCCCTTCTCACGCTCCAGGTCCATCGAGTCCATCACGCGCTCGGCGACGTCCTGGCCGCTGCGGAAGGCCCCGGACTGCCACAGCATGGCGTCGACCAGGGTCGTCTTGCCGTGGTCGACGTGGGCGACGATCGCGATGTTTCTGAGGTCGGAGCGGAGTGCCATAGATGTGGAAGGTAAGGTCGGCCCGTGGACGGCGCGAATCCCAGTCTGGTCGAGTTCCCCGCTGACGATCCCGAGCGCGCGCGGCGCTTCTGGAGCGGGCTGCTCGACGCCGAGCTCGAGCCTCGCGCCGACGCGGAGGGACAAGGGTGGCAGACCCATCCCGAGGCCGGTCCCGCGGTCGGCGTGCACGAGCGCGGCCGTGGCCCGGGCGACTCGTTCTCGTTGCCCTACTTCACCGTCGCCGACATGGATAGCGCCCTGGCGCGCGTCTCAGAGCTCGGGGGAAGCGTGATCCACCCGGGCGAGCGCTGGTCGATCTGCCGCGACTCCGAGGGGAGCCCGTTCGCCCTTAGTTCTTGACCCGCTTGCGCTCGAGGATGAAGGTTTGGCTGGCGACGCCCGTCTTCGCGTCGCGCTTGGCGATCAGAGCCGAGACATGGCGCCCCGTGATTCGGGTCACCGCGGCGGCGGTCTCGTGCTTGCACGCGTTCGATTCGGTCGTGCGCCCGTCCTCGGGCTCGCTCGCCTTCGGGTCGTCGGCGTCGCCCTCCTCGATCAGGCAGCGGATCACGTCTCCGTCGACCTCGATGTTCACGGCGCTCGGCCGCACTCCGGCCCGCCGCTGCCAGATCGAGCCCATGACCTGGGCGATCTCGTCCCCTAGCTCCGGTGACCGCGAGGCCCTCGTCGCGAGCGCCTCGTCCTTCGGGTTGCTCATTCAACCCCTTTCTCTCCCCCTCGCGTCAAACCGGGTTCTAAGCAGGGCGGAGGCGGAAGTTCAGTGGCCCAACCGGTGGTAAGAAGAGGCTACTCGGTCGTCGCGCCGACGGTCGCCAGTGCGCTCTCGACGCAGCTGCGGACGATCTGCTCGGGTCTGACCGCGAACAGCCCCGGTACGCCCGGTCCCAGCCGGCGGACGCCGACGCCGATGCGCGCGAGATGCATTGCCCCGAGCGTCTGCGTCCACAACAGGTTCGCCGTGTAGTCCGGGTCGGAAATCTCGAAGTCACCGCTCTCCGCGCCGGCGCGAAGCACGTCCGCGAGCTGTCCGGTGCAGCTCGCCATGCCCTGGCCGAGCCGGAGCCAGACCGACTCGGAGATGGTCTCGCTGAGGTCCGCCGCGGGGCGCTGCATGAGCGCCAGCGAGCAGTCGAGAAAGGCGGGGTAGCGCTGGCAGAAGCCGGCGTAGGCCTCGGCGACCCGCTCGAGCTGGACCGGGGCCCCCGAGGCGCTTGCGATCGCGGTCTCCAGCAGCGCCGCGAGCTCGGCGAGGTAGTCGGTGACCGTGAGGACGAAGAGCTCCTCCTTGGAGGAGAAGTGGCGGTAGACGAGCCCGCGCGCGATCCCGGCGGAGCGGGCGATCTCCTCGATCGGAGCCTGCTGCATGCCGCGCTCGTCGAACAGCGCCCGGGTCGCGGCGACCAGCTCGCGCTCGCGGACCTGCTTCAGAGGCCTGTTTCGAGCCGCGGCCATCGGGCAATGGTAGAGGTCAAGGACGAGATGAGAACGCAAGTGTGACACACGTTCTCATTTCTACCTAAGCTGCCCCGCCATGGCTGAAAGAGGTGCCAAGCCCCAGGTCCACCCGCTCCGCGCGCGGGCGCTGCGCGCGATCAGCGCGTTCACCTCGCCGCTGCTCCCGGACGACTACCTGGAGCTGATCAATCCGCTGTGGTCGACGCGCGAGCTCCGGGGCAGGGTCGAGGAGCTCAACGGCGAGGCCGGCAACGCGACCACCGTCCTGATCCGCCCCGGTCACGCGTGGCCCGGCCACGAGCCCGGCCAGTACCTGCGCATCGGCTTCGACATCGACGGCAAGCGCCACTGGCGCGCCTACTCGCTGACGTCCGACCCGGGCCGTCCCGACGGCTTCATCTCGATCACGCCCAAGCTGGTGGACGAGGGAGCGGTGACGCCCTACGTCAACCGCGAGCTCCGGCCGGGCGCGATCGTCTTCCTCTCCGACGTCGAGGGCCAGTTCGTGCTCCCGGACCCGCGCCCCGACCGGATCCTGATGATCTCCGCCGGCAGCGGGATCACCCCGATCATGGCGATGCTGCGCGCGCTCGAGCGCGAGGGCGAGCTGGACGACGTCGTTCACCTGCACTCGGCGCCGACCCCGGACGACGTGATCTTCGGCGAGCGCCTGCGGACGATGGCGCAGCGCGGCGACGGCCTGCGGCTGCACGAGCAGCACACGCAGTCGGGCGACGGCCGGATCGCGCCCGGCGATCTCGACGAGCTGTGCGGCGACTGGCGCGAGCGCGAGACCTTCCTCTGCGGCCCGGCGGAGATGCTGGAGGAGTTCGAGGGGCGCTGGTCGGACGAGGGCCTCGAGGAGCACCTCCACATGGAGCGCTTCCAGCCGATCATCGGCGGCGACGGCGCCGGCGGTGGGGAGGGGGGCACGATCAAATTCGTAAAGAGCGACACCGAGGCCGAGCAGCGACGGCAGCCAGCCGATCCTCGTCGCCGGCGAGGAGGCGGGCCTGGAGCTGCCGTTCGGCTGCCGGATGGGCATCTGCCACACGTGCGTCGGGAAGTTGTGCTCGGGCCGCCTGCGCGACCTGCGCAGCGGTGAGGTTCACGGCGACGAGGGGGAGATCGTGCGCACGTGCGTGAACGCCCCCGAGGGCCCGGTCGAGATCGAGCTTTGAAACCCAACCAATCCAAGGAGAGTGACGTGACGCCGGACAACGCGACGGAGACCTACGAGCTCAGCTCCAACGGTGAGATCGAGAACCCGCTCAACCGCCTCTCAAAAGAGGAGATCGAGGCGCTCGGCCGCGAGTTCGACGCGATTCACGACGAGGTCTTCGACTCGCTCGGCGAGCGCGACGCGAAGTACATCCGCTCGATGATCGAGATGCACCGCCGCCTGGTCGTCTTCGGCCGTGCGGAGCTGGTGCCCTCGCGGTTCTGGCCGATGTGGATCCTCGGTACCGCCTCGCTCTCCGCGGCCAAGATCCTGGAGAACATGGAGATCGGCCACAACGTCATGCATGGCCAGTGGGACTGGATGAACAACCCCGAGATCCACTCCTCGGCCTGGGACTGGGACACCGCCTCGACCAAGGAGGCGTGGAAGCACTCCCACAACTACGTCCACCACACCTACACAAACATCCGCGGCAAGGACAAGGACCTCGGCTACGAGATCATGCGGATCGATCCGCATCAGAAGTGGCACCCGGTCTACCTGCTGCAGCCGTTCTACAACGTGGTGCTGATGGCGCTGTTCGAGTGGGGGGTCGCGTTCCACGACCTCGACTTCGAGGCGATCCGCAAGGGCGAGAAGTCAAAGGAGCAGCTCCGCGAGGAGCTCAAGGGGATCGCGGGCAAGGCGCGCACGCAGATCGTCAAGGACTACGTCGCGTTTCCGGCGCTCTCGGGCCTCGTCATGGGCGGGATCGCCGCGGCGACCGAGGCGGTGCGCCAGCGGAACGGCCGCCCTCCCGTCCCGAGCCGGGTGCGCGGGCGCCTGCCGCGCCGGCTGCGCAGGCGCGTGCCGGAGAGCTCGCCGCGCAAGGCCGTCGGCGAGGCGTTCCTGTCGGAGTTCAAGCGCACCTACCGCTCGACACTCTGGGCCGACGTGGCCGCCAACGTGGTCCGCAACTTCTGGTCGAACTGGATCATCTTCTGCGGCCACTTCCCGGACCAGACCTACACCTTCAGCGAGGAGGAGGTCGAGGACGAGACCAAGGGCGGCTGGTACGTGCGCCAGCTGCTCGGCGCCGCGAACATCGAGGGCAGCGCCCTCTTCCACGTCGCCTCGGGCAACCTCGGCTACCAGGTCGAGCACCACCTGTATCCCGACATGCCGTCGACCCGCTACGGCGAGATCGCGCCGAAGGTCAAGGACGTCTGCAAGCGCTACGGGCTGCCCTACAACACCGGCCCGTTCTCGAAGCAGCTGCTCTCGGTGCAACGGACGATCATCAGGCTCGCGTTCCCCGGCGGCAAGCCGCGGCCGAAGCCGGGGCCGTACGAGGGCACGGACACCGAGGCGGCGCCGGCGGCGGCGTCCCGCAACGGCGCGAGCGCGAGCAACGGCGCGGCTGCCAACGGCGACGGCGGCAAGCCCGCCGCGACGGAGAACGTGCCCGCCGACGGGCCGGCGGAGGACGAGTAGGCGAACCGGCGGCCCGGCGCTACTTGGCCTCGGCCTCGGCCTCGAGGCGCTTGCGCGCCTTGAGCACCGCCGGGACGGAGCAGCGGACGACCTTGGCGATCTCGCCGTTGGGGCGGTCCGGATCGCGGTCGATCTCGAACTCGATCAGAGCCTGCGTGCGGATCTTGGCGCGCTCCTCGCGCGTCGCCGTCTTCGGGGCGGCGGCGTCGGCGTCCTCGGTCGCCAGCGCGCGGCGGCACGAGAGGCAGTGGGCGACGTTGCCCTTCTTCACCCAGCCGGCGGGCGGCCCGCGGCGCTCGTGGCCGGGCATCCAGCGGCTGACCACGCCGCAGCGCTCGCAGCGCGACTCCGAGGCGGCACCGCGTCGGCGGGACGGCTTGTTAACTACACGATGGCTGCCGGTATCGGCGATCGAAGACATCTGCACTCCTTGGTGAGCGATGACAGATCCGAGGACCCCGACAGCACTCACAGGCGCACGACGGAACTATCTCGGGGGTCACCCTTGGCGACCCGGGGACCTACAAAGGTACCAAATCCGGCCCTTCGTGACAATAGTTGCAACCGCGCCAGTTTGGCACCGGCGGCGGCGGAAGCGATGAGTCGGACGGTCCCAGGCGGTCATTAGAGGCGACACCACGACCGAGAGGATCGCCATGACCGAGCAGAGGACCCGCACCATCGACGCCCCGGGGGCCACGATCGCCTACGACGTCCGCGAGGCCGACGCCGAGACCGACGCCCCGATCCTGATGATGATCGGGTCGCCCATGGACGCCAGCGGCTTCGCCAGCCTGTCGGAGCACTTCCGCGACCGGACCGTCGTCACCTACGACCCCCGCGGGGTCAGCCGGAGCACGCGCACGAACGGCGCCGACCGGTCGACGCCGGACGAGCATGCCGACGACGTGCACCGCGTGCTCGCCGACCTCGGCGCCGGCCCCGTGGACCTCTTCGCCAGCAGCGGCGGGGCGGTCAACGCCATGGCGCTCGTCGCCCGCCACCCGGAGCACGTGCGAACCCTCGTCGCCCACGAGCCGCCCGCGGCTCAGGCGCTGCCCGACCGCGAGCAGGCGCTGGCCGCGGCGGCCGACGTCCACGAGACCTACATGCGCGAGGGCAAGGGGCCGGGAATGGCGAAGTTCATCGCGCTGACCTCGGTACAGGGGCCGATTCCAGCCGACTACACGGAGCAGCCCGCGCCCGATCCGGCCGCGTTCGGCATGCCGACCGAGGACGACGGTTCCCGCGACGATCCGCTCCTGGCGCAGAACATGATCAGCTGCACGCACTACGAGCCCGACTACGACGCGCTGCGCTCGGCGCCGACCCGGGTCGTCGTGGGCGTGGGCGCGGAGTCGGAGGACATGTTCGCCTACCGCGCAGGCGTGGGGGTGGCGGAGCGGCTCGGGGCGGACCCGGTGGTCTTCCCGGGCGGACACGGCGGCTTCCTCGGCGGGGAGTTCGGCTATGCGGGCGATCCGGACGCGTTCGCCGTCACCCTGCGCGAGGTCCTCGAAGCGCGGGACTAGTCGCAGAGGACGGCGCGGTCGAGGACCGTGCGCCGCCAGACCGCCGCCGCCGCACCCATGGCCGCGACCGCGCAGCCGAGCACGACCGCGAGGCGCCAATCGTCGGCCTGGGCCAGCGACCCGGTCACCGCCGCCCCGGCCGCCGACCCGGCGACGAGCGCGGTCAGCAGCCAGGTGAACGACTCGGTCGCCGCGCCCTCCGGCGCGGCCAACCCGACGAGCTGGTTGCGGCTCGCGATCGTCGGCGCGAGGGGGAGCCCCGCGAGCACGACGAGGATGAGCATCATCCACGGGGTGGTCGCGCCGACGATCGGCAGGCACGCGAGCGGCAGCAGCGCGGCCAGCCGCAGATAGGAGTCGACGAGCCCGCCGCGCGCCTCGCGCGCGCCGAAGACGAGGCCGCCGATTCCGCTCGAGAGCGACCAGAGCGCGAGGAAGAGCCCGGCGAGCGCCGGTGTGCCGAGGTCGGAGCTGAACGCCGGCAGCGCGACCTCGATCGTCCCGAGGCAGTAGCCGATCGGGAGCGTGGTGAGCGCGATCAGGCGCACGGACGGAGCCGACAGGGGTCCGAGGAGCCCAAGCTGCGGGCGCCGGTGCGCCGGCGTCGGCTGCGCCTCGACCGGGAGGGCGGCCAGAAAGACCAGGGTCCCGACGAGCACGATGGCGCCGGAGATCCCCAGCGCAAGCTCGGCCCCGGCGAGCGCCACGACCAGCGCGGTCAGCAGCGGCCCGGTGACGAACGCGACCTCGATGGTGACCGAGTCGAAGGCGTAGGCGGTTCGCCGCAGGGCCGGGTCCGAGACCAGCGTGGGCCACAACGAGCGCAGGACGGCGCCGGCGGGCGGGAAGGCCGAGCCGGCGACGAGCGCCGCCAGCGCCAGCAGGAACAGCGGGGCGCCGCCGTCTCCCAGCACCCAGATCGAGACCAGCGCGATCGCGTGCACGAGCGCGAGCGGGAACAGCATCCGGGTGCCGCGCCTGTCGACCAGGCGAGCGGCGAGCGGCGAGCCGATGGCGGTGCCGAGCGCGAGCGCACCGGTCGCAAGCCCGGCGCTGGCGAAGGAGCCCGTGACCTCGCGGACGAAGAGCACGACGGCGAGTCCCTCGATCCCGATGGGCAGCCGCGCGAGCGTCACTGCGGCCGAGAGCACGGCGACACCGGGGGTGCGGAGGAGCTTCGCGTACGCGTTCACCCCTCTAGTGATAGCGAGGGGCGGCGGCGTCTAGCTCGAAGCCGGCTCGGGTTCGCGCTCCAGCTCGCGCAGCCGGTCGCGGACCCGCCGGCGGCGGGCGACGAGCTCGTCCTCGAGCTTGGCGATCGCGTCGCGGCGCCGGCGGACGAGCTCGAGCTGGCGATCGAGGTGCGCGTCGGCCTCCTCGAGCACGGCCCGCCTGCGGACCGGGTCCGGGATGCCCTCGTGCCACTCGCGCCGCAGCCCGGCGCGGGCCGTCTCGGCGGCTGCGACCTCGCGGAGCTCGTCGAGCGAGATGCCGAGCAGGGACTTGAGCTCGAGCAGCTGGGAGAGCCGGTCGACGTCGGCGTCGTCGTAGAGGCGGTGGGCGCCGGGCTCCCGCGAGTCCGAGCGCGCCAGGAGCCCGATCTCCTCGTAGTAGCGGATCGTGCGCGGGGTGGTACCGGTGCGCCGGGCGACCTCGCCGATCCGGAGCTTGCGCGGCCGGCTCATCCGACCCGCTCCAGCGCCGGGCCCTCGTAGCCGAGCAACTCGCCCTCGCCCAGCTCGGGGGACTCGGTCTCGGCCTCGCGGCCCGGGCGCATGAGGCACACGAAGGCGCCGACCAGCGACGTGGCGGACAGCACCCAGAGGGCGACGTGCATGTTGTGGATGAACGGGTCGAGCTTCGCCTGCGAGAGGTGCCCGGTGACCCCGGAGAAGATGCTCAGCAGCACGTCCTTCGGCACCGAGGCGGTCACGATCGCGAGCACGAAGGCGATCGAGATCACCGCGCCGGTGTTCTGGAGCATCGTCCGCGCGCCGGCGGCGATCCCGCGGCGATTCGCCGGCACGGTCCCCATCATCGCCGCGGTGTTGGGCGAGTTGAACATCCCGGAGCCGATGCCGACGAGGAACAGCCACAGGGTGCTCTCCCAGTAGGCGCTGTCGGCCACGAGCGTCGTCATGCCCGCCAGCGCGACCGCGCTCAGGACCATCCCGGCGCAGGACATCGCCCGCGAGCCCCTGCGATCCGCCCAGATCCCGGCCAGCGGTGAGGAGATCAGCATCCCGATCGCCATGGGCGCGAGCTTGATCCCGGCGAGGATCGGGTCGTCGCCCATGACGCCCTGGAAATAGAAGACGAACACGAAGAGCAGGGCAAAGCGCGACAGCCCGTTGATGAACGCGGCCGCCGTCGCGGCTGCGAAGAGCCGGTTGCGGAAGATCGTCAGGTCGAGCATCGGCGCGCGAGCTGCGGTGCTCGATCAGCACGAACAGGGGCAGCAGGACCACGGCCGCCGCCAGCCCGGCGATCACGACGGGGTCGGTCCAGCTGTCGAGCCCGCCCTTGGAGACCCCGAGCACGAGCCCGGTGAGCCCGGCGACGAACGTCGTCGTTCCGAGCAGGTCGAGGCCCCGGTGGGTGTCCGGCTTGGCGAGCTCGCGCAGGATGAGCGCGCCCCAGAGCGCGCCGGCGAGGCCCAGCGGGACGTTGAACCAGAACACCCAGTGCCACGAGATCGCCACGAGCACGCCGCCCAGCACCGGCCCGATCACGAGCCCCACCGCGGCGACCATCGTGTTGGTCCCCATGGCCAGCCCGAGCTGCTCGCGGGGGAACGCGTCCGTGACCAGGGCGGCGGAGTTCGCGAACAGGAAGGCGCCGCCGACGCCCTGGACGATGCGCCACAGGATCAGCTCGGTGCCGTTGCCGGCAAACCCCGCGCCGAGCGACGCGAACGCGAAGACCAAGAAGCCGCCGACGTAGGCCTGCTTGCGCCCGAAGAGGTCAGACAGGCGCCCGGCCGTGAGCACGAGCACGGTCGAGGCGATCATGTAGGCGAGGATCACCCAGACGAGCGAGAGGATCGACGTGCCGAGGGCGCGCTCGAGGTCGGGGAGGGCGATGATCAGCGTGCCCGAGTTGATCGTCGCCAGCAGCATCCCGAGGCTGGTGCAGGACAGCGCCCACCACTTGTAGTGCGCGTGGCCGGCGTCGACGCCGAATCGGCGCTTGGCGGGTGCTGCTGCGGCTGACTCCACTGAAGCTCATTCTAACGTAAGCGTCAGGTTCGTCCGGTGAGGCGTGCGCTCAGCGCACGAACAGGATCTCGGAGTACTTCGGCAGGGGCCAGAGGTCGTCGGCGATCACCTTCTCGAGCTTGTCCGCGACCTCGCGGACGTCGGACATCGCCGCGATCTGGTTGTCGCGCGCGTACTCGGCCAGCTCGAGGCCCTCGACCCCGTCCGGGTACTGGTTGGCGGTCTCGAGGTCGCCGATCGCTGCGATCAGATCGATCGCCAGCTGTCGGGCGTCCGCGTTGAGCCCGCTGATGTTGATCCCGTCCCCGAGCCGGAGATGGCGCAACGCCGCGGGCAGGATCATCGTCTGCGCGATCGCCGCCGCGGTCTCGGCCTCGATGTTGGCGTTGGTGATGTACTGCTCGACCCAGACCTCGTAGCGGGACTCGAGCTCGCGCTCGGAGAGCACGTCGTACTTGCCGAACGTCTCGACGGTCTGCGCGGAGATCACCTCGGGCAACGCCTCGGGCGACGTCCGCAGATTCTTCAGCCCGCGCTTCTCGGCCTCGGCGTGCCAGGCCTCGTCGTAGTTGTCGCCGCCGAAGATGATCGCCTTGTTGGACGAGTATGAGTCGCGGACGACGTCCGTGATCGCGTCGTTGAGCTCGGCGCCGCCGTCGATCTTGGCCTTGAGCTTGGCGGCCAGGTCATCGACCGCCTCGGCGACGATCGTGTTGAGGACCGTGTTGGGAAACGCCAACGAGGCGCTCGAGCCGACGGCGCGGAACTCGAACTTGTTGCCGGTGAACGCGAACGGCGAGGTCCGGTTGCGGTCGCCGCCGTGCATCGGCAGCCTCGGTAGCACCGACGCACCGAGCTCCAGGAACGAGCCGGGCGTGTTCGGGTCGCCGGCCCCGGCCTCGAGCGTCTCGAACACCTTGTCGAGCTCGCCGCCGAGGAAGATCGAGATGATCGCCGGCGGGGCCTCGTTGGCGCCCAGCCGGTGGTCCTGGCCGATGCTGGCGACCGAGGCGCGCAGCAGGCCCTGGTGCTTGTTGACCGCCTGGATCACCGCGGCGCAGAAGAACAGGAAGCTGAAGTTCTCGGCCGGGGTGTCGCCGGGCTCCATCAGGTTGTGGCCGGTGTCGGTGCTCATCGACCAGTTGTTGTGCTTGCCCGAGCCGTTGACGCCGGCGAAGGGCTTCTCGTGGAGCAGGCAGACGAGCCCGTACCTGCGGGCCACGTTCTGCATCACCTGCATCGTGAGCTGCTGGTGGTCCGAGCCGACGTTCGAGTTCTCGAAGATCGGCGCGATCTCGTACTGGCCCGGGGCGACCTCGTTGTGGCGGGTCTTGACCGGGACGCCGAGCTTGCGCAGCTCGGTCTCCGTGTCCATCATGCAGGCGAGGATCCGCTCGGGGATCGAGCCGAAGTAGTGGTCGTCGAGCTCGTGGCCCTTCGGCGGCTTGGCGCCGAACAGGGTGCGGCCCGTGGTCACCAGGTCGGGGCGCTCGAAGAAGTACTGCTCGTCGATCAGGAAGTACTCCTGCTCGGGGCCGACGGTCGTGAACACCCGCTGGGCGTCCTCGTCGCCGAGGATCCGCAGCGCGCCGATCGCCGACCTCGACAGCGCGTCCATCGAGCGCAGCAGCGGGATCTTCGCGTCCAGCGCCTCGCCGGTCCACGACGCGAACGCCGTCGGGATGCAGAGCAGCGCCCCGTTCGGGTTCTCGAGGATGAACGCCGGGCTGGTCGGGTCCCAGGCCGTGTAGCCGCGCGCCTCGAAGGTCGCGCGGACGCCGCCGGTGGGGAACGAGGACGCGTCGGGCTCGCCCTGGATCAGCTCCTTGCCGGAGAAGTCGGCGACCGCGCCGCCCTTGCCGTCGGGCTCGAAGAACGAGTCGTGCTTCTCGGCGGTCAGGCCGGTCAGCGGCTGAAAGACGTGGGTGTAGTGGGTCGCGCCCCGCTCGAGCGCCCATTCCTTCATCGCGTCGGCGACCTCGCCGGCGAGCTCGGTGTCGAGCCCCTCTCCGGTCTCCAGGCCCGCCTGCAGCTTCTTGAACGCGTCGCTCGAGAGGCGTTCCTTCTGGACCGCCTCGCCGAACACGTTCGCGCCGAACTGGTTGTTCTTCTCCTCGGTGAGATCGACCGTGCCGAGCGCCTCGCCGTTGCTGCTCCACTGCGCTGCGGTCACGTTCTGCTGCCGGATCGGTGTCATCTAGGTCTTTCGCCTCCTACGCGGGGTAGGGCCCCGCGCGCAGCGGGACCCGCGTGAAATTCGGGCCGGGGACTGAGGGCCGCAAGCTTAGGCGCCCGCGTCCATCGCCCCGCTATCCGAGCGTCCAAATCTAACTGCGATCGTTTCGCCCTGTCGAGGCTGTTCGGCCGGTCGCCGTCCGGGTAAGTCGGTATTTGCATGGAAGCAAGCACACAGCCGGGATGGGCTCGGTGGCGCACCCGCGAAGAGCCGTTCACGATCGGCATCGAGGAGGAGGTGATGCTCCTCGATCCCGCCGACTGGGCGCTCGACCAGCGCTTCGGCGAGCTCCGGGAACGCCTCTCGCCGGCGCTCGCCTCGGCCCTGACGCCCGAGACCCACGGCGCGACGATCGAATTCGAGACCGAGCCGCAGGCTACGGTCGGCGCCGCGGTGGCCGAGCTCACGGTGCTGCGAGCTCAGCTGGCCGACGAGCTCGCGGCCCACGGTTGCGCTGTCGCCGGGTCCGGGACCCACCCGTTCACGACCTGGGAGGAGACCGAGCTCTCGCCGGATCACCGCTACCGCTACGTACACGAGTCGATGCGCGAGCTCGCGCGGCGCGAGCCGACCTTCGCCATGCACGTGCATGTCGCGATCCCCGATGCCGAGCTCGCGATCGTGACCGCGAACCGGATGCGGGTCCACCTGCCGCTGCTGCTCGCCCTGTCGGCGAACTCGCCCTTCTGGGTCGGTCGCGACAGTGGCCTCGCCTCGGCCCGGACGCCGATCTTCTGGGGCTTTCCGCGGACCGGGATCCCGCGGGCATTCTCGAGCTACGGCGACTACGTGAACACGATCGAGACGCTGATCGCCGCGGGCGCCTTCCCGGAGCCGACCTTCCTCTGGTGGGACGTGCGCCTGCGGCCGGTCTACGGCACGATCGAGATCCGGATCATGGACACCCAGGCCGAGGTCTGGCGCACGGCGGCGCTGGCGGCGCTCACCCAGTCGCTGGTGCGGATGGAGGCGCTCGAGGCGCGGGCCCCGACGGAGCTGGTGGATGCTCCCGAGCTGCTGGAGGAGAACGGCTTCCGCGCCGCGCGTGACGGCGTCCGGGCGCAGCTGCTCGATCCCCGCAAGCGCCGCGTCTTTGCGGTCGAGGCGCTCACCGAGCTCGCGGTCGAGGCCTGTCGCCCGCACGCGCGCGAGCTCGGCTGCGAGCTCGAGCTCGACTCGGTCCGGCGTTTGGTCGACCAGCCCGCCGACTCGTTCCAGCGCTCGCTGGCCGGCTCGGAGGCCGACCTCGAGCGGGTCGTGGCCGGCCTCAGCGAGCGGTTCGCCGCGCCCGTGCCCACCTCCCGGAGAGCTTGACAACTGAGAACGGTCGCTCAGGCGACCACGTGCTCGCGCAGAGCGCGATCGACAACCCGCGCGCAGCGACGCCCCTCGGCGATCGCGGTGACGATCAGCGACTGCCCGACGCGCGCGTCGCCGGCGGCGTAGACGCCCGGGCGCGAGGTCTCGAAGGTCTTCGCGGCGACGTTGCCGCGCCGGTCGAGTTCGAGCCCGAGCCCCGCGACGACGTCGTCGTGCGCGGGGTGCAGGAAGCCGATCGCGATCAGCACCAGGTCCGCCGGGAGCTCGAACTCGCTCCCGTGCACGGCCTCGAGCGTGCTCGACGAGCTGCCGGTGACGCGGCGGCCGCGCAGCGCCGCCACCCGGCCGTTGCCGTCGAGCGCGGTGACCTGGTGGCCGAAGAGGCGCTCGCCGCCCTCGTCGAGCGCGTAGGTGGTGAGGGAGCGCTTCGGCGCCAGCGGCCAGGGGCTGTCGGGGTACCGGCCGCTCGACGGCAGCTCGGGGTAGACGTCGAGCAGGGTGGTCGACAGCGCGCCCTCGCGGTTGGCGTTGGAGATGCAGTCCATCCCGGTGTCGCCGCCGCCGATCACCACCACGTGCTTGCCCTCGGCCGTGATCCGGTCGGCCTCCGGCGGCTCGGGAGCCTCGGCGCCGTCGGAGCGCGCGACCCAGCGGTTGCGCTGGTAGAGGTAGTCCATGGCGAAGTGCACGCCGCCGAGCTCGCGGCCCGGGGCCTCGAAGTCGCGCTCGACCCGCGAGCCGATCGCGACCACGACCGCGTCGTTGGCGCCGGCGAGCTCGGCCGCATCGACCGCGCCACCGACGTCGGCCCCGTACTCGAACGCGATCCCCTCGGCCTCGAGCACCTCCACGCGGCGGTCGATCATCCACTTCTCGAGCTTCGCGTCGGGGACGCCAAAGCGCATCAGCCCGCCGGGCGCCTCGTCGCGCTCGTAGACGGTCACCCGGTGGCCGACCTGGTTGAGCTCGGCGGCGGCGGCGAGGCCGGCCGGCCCCGAGCCGATCACGGCGACCGAGCGGCCGGTGCGCGTCCGCGGCGGGCGGGGCTTGATCCAGCCCTCCTCGAAGCCACGGTGGACGATCGCGTACTCGATCTGCTTGATCATCACCGGGTCGTCGTCGATCGCCAGCACGCACGCCGACTCGCACGGAGCGGGGCAGATCAGGCCGGTGAACTCGGGGAAGTTGTTGGTGGCGTGAAGCTGCTCGCAGGCGGCCTTCCAGTCGTTGCGCCGGACGAGGTCGTTCCAGTCCGGGATCAGGTTGCCGAGCGGGCAGGCCGAGTTGCAGAACGGCACGCCGCAGTCCATGCACCGCGCGCCCTGCATGCGGAGCTCGTCCGCGGGCAGGACGCCGAAGATCTCCTTGTAGTCCTGGACGCGCTCGACCGGGTCGCGCTCGGGGTCGCCGACGCGGCGGAGCTCCATGAACGCCCGAGGGTTACGGGTCATATGAGTAGCGCGCTCGCTTCGCTCACGCTGCCAGGGTCCTGAACTCGGCGGTGTGCGGCTCGCCGGTCTCGTCGCGCCGCTCGAGCACGTGCGCGTACTCGCGCGGGATCACCCGGACGAACTGCGCCAGCGCCGCCTCCCAGTCCTCGAGCAGGCGGGCGGCCACCTCCGAACCGGTCCGGGCGAGGTGCTCGGTGACCAGCCCCTCCAGCTCGAGGGCCTCGTCGGCGGGCACCGGTCCGAGGTCGACCAGCTCGGTGTTGGCGCGCACCGGGAGGTGGCCGTCGGGGTCGTGGACCCACGCGATCCCGCCGCTCATCCCGGCCGCGAAGTTGTGGCCCGTCGGCCCGAGGATCGCCGCCCGCCCGCCGGTCATGTACTCGCAGCCGTGGTCGCCGACGCCCTCCACCACGCAGAGCGCGCCCGAGTTGCGCACCGCGAAGCGCTCGCCGGCGAGGCCGTTCAGGAACGCGCGGCCGCTGGTCGCGCCGTAGAGGGCCACGTTGCCGATGATCACGTTCTCCTCCGCCCGGTACGGCGCGGCGGCGGCCGGATGGATCGCGAGGACGCCTCCGGAGAGGCCCTTGCCGACGTAGTCGTTGGCCTCGCCCTCGAGCGCGAGCGTGATCCCAGGCGCGAGCCAGGCGCCGAAGCTCTGCCCGGCCGAGCCCGCGAGCCGGACATCGATCGTGTCGTCCGGCAGGCCCGCCGGGCCGTGGTGGGCGACGAGCTCGTGGGCGATCCGGCCGCCGACCGCTCGGTCGACGTTGGTGACCGGCCGCGTGAGCCGGAGCGGCATGCCCTCGGCGATCGCCTCGGCCGCGGCCGGCAGCAGCTCGCGCTCGTCGAAGTGCTCGTCGGGCGGCTCGGGGTCGCGGGTCCGGTGGCGGGGTGCGCGCCGGTCGACCGTCGCCGGGAACGCGATCAGGTCGGAGAGGTCGATGAGCCGCCGCTTGTGGCCCTCGGGCTCGGACGCCTGGGCGAGCAGCTCGACGCGCCCGATCGCGTCCTCGAGCCGCGCGAGCCCGAGGTTGGCGAGCCGCGCGCGGACGTCCTCTGCCACGAGGTACAGGTAGTTGACGACATGCTCCGGGCGGCCGGCGAAGCGCGAGCGCAGCGCGGGGTCCTGGGTCGCGACCCCGACCGGGCACGTGTTCAGGTGGCAGACGCGCATCATGATGCAGCCGGTCGCGATCAGGGGCGCGGTCGAAAAGCCGAACTCGTCGGCGCCCAGCATCGCCCCGACGAGCACGTCGCGACCCGTGCGCAAGCCGCCGTCGACCTGGACGACGATCCGCGAGCGCAGGTCGTTTCGCAGCAGGGTCTGCTGGGTCTCGGCCAGGCCGATCTCCCACGGGACGCCGGCCTGCTGGATCGACGACAGGGGCGAGGCGCCGGTGCCGCCGTCGTGGCCCGCGATCACGACGTGGTCGGCGCCGGCCTTGGCGACCCCGGCCGCGACGGTGCCGACGCCGGCCTCGGCGGCGAGCTTGACCGAGACCGTCGCCCGCGGGTTGGCCGCGCGCAGGTCGTAGATCAGCTGCTTCAGGTCCTCGATCGAGTAGATGTCGTGGTGGGGCGGGGGAGAGATCAGGCCGACGCCGGGGGTCGCGAACCGCAGCTGCGCGATGTACGGGTCGACCTTGTGGCCGGGCAGCTGGCCGCCCTCGCCCGGCTTCGCACCCTGGGAGATCTTGATCTGGATCTGATCGGCCGAGGAGAGGTAGTGGACGGTGACCCCGAACCGCCCCGAGGCGACCTGCTTGATCCGCGAGCGGCGCTCGTCGCCGTTCGGATCGGGCGTGTAGCGGCGGATGTCCTCCCCGCCCTCGCCGGAGTTCGACATCCCGCCGATCCGGTTCATCGCCACCGCGAGCGTCTCGTGCGCCTCGGGGCCGAGGGCGCCGAGGCTCATGCCGCCGGTCGTGAAGCGTTTGAGGATGTCGGTGACGGGCTCGACCTGGTCGATGGGGAGGGGGTCGCCGGCCGGGCGCAGCTCGAGCAGGCCGCGGAGCATCGCCAGGGCGCCGTTTTCGACGTCGACGCGCTGTGCGAACTCCTCGTAGCGCTCCGGGCTCGTACCGGACACTTCGTGCCCGTTCTTGCCGACGGCGAGCTGGAGCGAGGCGATCGTCGCCGGGTCCCAGGCGTGGCGCTCGCCGTCAAGCCGCCAGGCGTAGACGCCGCCCTGCGGCAGCAGGCCCGCGTGCGCGGCCGGCAGCTGCGAGTCCTCGACGTGCTCGGGCAGGCTGCGCCCGTGGCGCTCGGGGTAGGCGCGAGCGTGGCGCTCGAGCGCCTCGCGGGCGAGCTCGTCCAGGCCGACGCCGCCGACCGCCGACGGCGTGCCGCCGAAGTAGCGGTCGACCAGGTCGCGATCCAGCCCGACGGCCTCGAAGACCTGCGCGCCGCAGTAGCTCTGGATCGTCGCGATGCCCATCTTGGACATCGTCTTGAGGAGGCCCTTGCGGAGCGAGGTCATCAGCCGCCCCGCGGCCTCCTCGTGGGACAGGTCGGCCGGAAGCTCGGCGCGGCCGTGGAGGTCCGCGAGCGAGTCCAGCAGCAGGTACGGGTTGACGGCGGCGGCGCCGTAGCCGATCAGGGCGGCGAGGTGGTGGATCTCGCGCGCCTCGCCGGTCTCGACCACGAGGCTGGTCTGCAGCCGGGTGCCCTCGGCGACCAGGTACTGATGCACGGCGCCGAGCGCGAGCATGGCCGGGATCGGGACCCGGTCGGCGGACAGGCCGCGGTCCGAGATCACGATCAGGTTCGCCTCGCCCGTGATCGCGGCGCTCGCCTCGCGCGCGATCCGCTCGAGCGCGGCCTCGAGCCCGGCCGTGCCCGAGTCGAGCGGCCAGGTGGCGTCCAGCGTCGTCGCGCGGAGCGCCGGCTGCGAGGCGCGGGCGACCCGCTCGAGCTCGTCGTTGGTGAGCACCGGGTGGTCGAGCACGAGCTGGATCGCGTGCTCCGGCCCCTCGGAGAGCATGTTGCCCTCGGAGCCGATCCGCGACTCGAGGCTCATCACGATCGACTCGCGCACCGAGTCGATGGGCGGGTTGGTGACCTGGGCGAAGCGCTGCTTGAAGTAGCTGAAGAGCGAAGGCTCGCGCTCGGAGAGCGCGGCGAGCGCGAGGTCGTTGCCCATCGACCCGGTGGGCTCGATCCCCGCCTCGGCGGACGGGGAGATCAGCACCCGCAGGTCCTCCTGGCTGTAGCCGAAGGCGAGCTGGCGTGTGCGCAGCGGCTCGTGCGTGCGCACCGGCGTGCGCTCGCCGAGGTCGGCCATCCGGATCTCCCCCTCGGCGCACCACTGCCCGTACGGCTTGCGGCGCGCGACCTCGAGCTCGGCCTCGCCGTCGGCCTGCAGCAGGCCGCGCTCGAGGTCGACGATGAACAGCCGGCCCGGGTGCAGGCGCCCGCGGCGGGTCACCTTCGCCGGGTCGACGGGGAGCACCCCGGCCTCGGAGCCGAGAACCACCACGCCCTCGTTGGTGACCAGCCAGCGCCCCGGGCGCAGGCCGTTGCGGTCCAGGCAGGCGCCCAGCACGCGCCCGTCGGAGAAGACCATCGCGGCCGGCCCGTCCCACGGCTCGATCACGGACGAGCTGTACCGGTAGAAGGCCTCGAGCTCGCGCGGCATGTCGTCGCGCGAGGCGTACGCGGCCGGGATCATCATCATCATCGCCTGCGGCAGGGGCCGGCCCGCGAGCATCAGCAGCTCGAGCACCCGGTCGAACGCGGCGGAGTCCGAGCTGCCCTCGGGAATCAGCGGCAGGCAGCGCTGGAGGTCGTCGCCGAAGAGGTTCGAGTGCAGCGCGGCCTCGCGGGCCCGCATCCAGTTGACGTTGCCGGCGAGGGTGTTGATCTCGCCGTTGTGGGCGAGCAGCCGCAGGGGCTGGGCGAGCTCCCAGCTCGGGAACGTGTTGGTGGAGAAGCGCGAGTGGACGACCGCCACCGGGCTCTGCAGCTCGGGGTCGCGCAGGTCGGCGTAGAAGCGCGAGAGCTGGCGGGCGGTGAGCATGCCCTTGTAGACGATGGTGCGCGAGGAGAAGCTCGGGATCGAGAGCCCGGAGCCCGCCTCCAGCTCGGCGATCCGGCGGGCGACGAAGATCCGCCGCTCGAAGTCGTCCTGGTCTGCGACGTCGTCGCCGGCGCCGACGAGCAGCTGGCGGAACTCGGGTGCCACGTCGCGCGCGGTGCGCCCGCAGGCGGCGAGGTCGTGCGGAACCTCGCGCCAGCCGAGCGGTTGCTGGCCGGCGGCGACCACGGCCTGCTCGAGGGCCTGCTCCTGAGCGGCCCAGTGGGCCGGGTTGCGGGAGAAGAAGACGTTCGCGACCGCGACGCGGCCCGGGTCGGGAAGCTGGTCGCGGCGCAGGCCGAACTCGCGCGCCCGGGTGCGGAGGAAGCCGTGGGGGAGGCTCAGCAACACCCCGGCGCCGTCGCCGGTGGTGGGGTCGGCGCCGGCCGCGCCGCGGTGCTCGAGGTCGTCGAGCGCCGCGAGGCCGAGCTCGACCACGTCGTGGCGCGGCTCGCCGTCGAGCCGGGCAACGCACGCGACCCCGCACGCATCATGCTCGTAGGCGGGGTCGTAGAGGCCTGCCGTGCGCGGTGCGCGCAGCGGCCGGTGAGGGACCGGCGGGACGGTCACCGCCGAGAATTTACGGCAGCGGGCGCTTGCGGTGCGCCGCAGCTCAGCGGACGAGCGCCGCGACCGCCTCGGCGATCGGGGTTTCGCCGCTCAGCAGGTCGAACGTGAGCCCCGCGGTGGCGGGCTCGGCGAGCACCGCGGCCAAGGTCGCGGCGACGTCCGCGCGCGGCACATCGGGCCCGCCACCTTCGATCGGGCGCCCGGCCGCGATGAGGCCGGTGCCCGGGTCGTCGCTGAGCGCGCCCGGGCGCACGATCGTGTAGGCGAGGGCGGAGCTGCGCAGGGCCTCGTCGGCGTCGCGCTTGGCCTCGTAGTACGGCCGCATCTCCTCGGGATAGGACTCGCGGTCGACGCCCATCGCGCTCACGATCAGGTAGCGGTTCACCCCGGCCTGCTCGCAGGCCTGGATCAGCTTCACGACGCCCTCGTAGTCGACGGTGCGCTTGCGCTCCGGACCGCTCCCAGGCCCCGCGCCGGCGGCGAACACGACCGCGTCCGAGCCCTCGACGGCGGCGGCCAGCGCCTCGGCCGACTCCCGCTCGAGGTCGAGGACGACCGCCTCGCCACCCGCCGCCTCGACGTCGGCGGCGTGGTCGGGATTTCGAATCAGGCCACGGGCCGTGTCACCACGCTCGGCGAGCAAGCCCGCGAGCAGAAGCGCGATCTTCCCATGGCCACCGGCAATCAGGACGTTCATCGCACGCACCGTAGCGCCCCTGGCGCTCGGCGATCGTCGAGTTAGGGTCTCTATTCGACCCTAAGTCGACCTTCGTCGGGGTAGGGCGCCGGGCTAGTGGCGTGTGACCGGCCCGAAGAGTGCGGCGGGGTGGCTTGGGTCGGTGTTGGTGGCCGGGGCGCGTCGACGGTCGAGCGCGACGAACGGCGGTGAGGTCAGGCGGCTAGTGGCTCGACGCCCGGGCGAGCCGGCGCCGGTTATCCGTCGGCCGCGAGCCGGCTACGGGCGCTCGAGCTTCGCTTCGCGGTCCGCGGCCTCGCGGTCGTGGCGCGCGGCCGCCTCACCGGCGGTGTGCGCCTGGCGCTCGTACTCGGCGGCCTTCTCGGCGTGCTCGCTGGCCGCGGCGGCGTGCTCCTCGGCCTCGATGGCGTGGCGCTCGGCCACCTTGCGATGACGCTCGGCGTCTCTGCCGCGCTCACGTGCGCGGGAGACGTTCGAGTCGGCCTGGTCGCGGTGCGCGTGCGCCTCGCTCGAGAGGCGGGTGTGCTCGATCTCGCGCTCGGCGTTGCGGCGGCGGGCCATCACGGCCAGCACGGCGATCACGACGACCACGGCGACGACGATGGCGACGATCAGTGCGATGGACATGCCTCCGGTCTACCCCCGGGGCCGGGAGTCCAATCCACGCCCCGCGCGACTCGGTCTAATCCTCGTGGTGGCGGACGGTCGAGTCGGCGATCTGGCGAGCCCCGGAGTCGAGCAGCCGGACCTCGGCGATCTGGTCGTAGGGGACCGGGGTGACGCCACCGGCGCTGCCGTGCCCGTCGACCACCGACAGGCGGCGCAGCGGCACCCGCCGCCCGTCGTGCGTGACCGCCTGGAGGTCGTAGTCGCCGTCGGCGACCCCTTCATAGACGATCGCGAAGACCCACGAGGCCCGGCCCTGGTAGCCGTAGACGTAGCCGGCCCTCTGGCCGCCCGGGAGCACCATCGGGGCCGCGTCGAAGTACTCGCCGTGGGCGACGGCGAGCGTTGCCCGGTAGGCGTCGGCGAGATTGCGGTCGCCGGAGAGCGCGAACCACATGGCGCTCGCGGCGCACACGGCGGCGGTGAGCGCCGCGGCGACCGGCAGCGCCACGCGGCGCCGCCAGCGCCAGCGGGCGGTGCGCGTCGGGCCGGCGATCGCGTCGGCGACCCTCCCCTCGAACCCGGCCGGGGGCTCGGCGGCGGGGGCGAGCAGCAGCAGCTCGTCGGCAAGGCCGGAGAGGCGCTCGATCCGGACGCGGCACTCCGAGCACTCGTCCAGGTGCTCGAGCGCCCAGGCGCGGTCCTCGCCGTCGGCGATGCCGAGCGCGACCTCGGGGGCGATCTCGTGCAGGTGTTCGCAGGCCGCGCTCATGCGCCCTCCTCGCTTTGCCCGTCGGCGGGCCCGTTCTCGCCGGCGGCGCGATCGGCGGCGACAAGCTTCTGGGTTGCGGTGCGGATCCGAGTCTTCGCCGTCCCCACCGGGATCGACTCGATCTCGCCGATCTCGCGCGCGGTGAACCCGAAGAGCGCCGCAAGCAGCAGCGCGCGTCGCTGGTCGGCCGGCAGGACGCTGAGCGAGTCGCGGAGCTCGCGCGTCCCCAGGTCGGGGCTGTCGACCGGCGGCGCCGACGTCGACCACATCGCCCGCTCGGCGTCGCGGATCGAGTCGGGGTCGAGCGGCTCGGTGCGCTTCGCGCGCAGGTGGTCGATCGCGAGGTTGCGGGTGATCGACAGCAGCCAGGTCGCCACACGCCCGCGGCGGACGTCGTAGGCCCCGGCGTGTCGCCAGGCGCGCAAGAACGCCTCCTGGCTGATCTCCTCGGCGACGGCTGCGTTTCCGACCATGCTCACGGCCAGGCCGAACACGCGCGACTGGAAGCGGCGCACGAACGCCGTGGCAGCGCGAGAGTCCCCGGCGGCGAGCCCGGCGACGAGTGCTTCATCTGATGGCGTCCAGATCACCTTTCCAGTTGTACGTTCCGCGCGGGCCGCGAGATTGCGCACGCCGATCAATCCCGGGGGCCGCTTCGCCCGTATCGAGTGGTGAAGGCAAGCCCCCAGGAGGTAGTCCGTGCTTCGTAAGTCTCTCGCCCTGTTCGCGGTCGCGATCCCGCTCGTGCTCGCCGCGTGCGGCAGCAGCGACGACAGCACCAGCACCAGCGCCGACACGAGCTCGACGGAGTCGACCACCGAGGCGTCGACGACGGCATCCGGCGGGGGCGGTGCCGGCGGGACCGTCGACATCTCCGAGACCGAGTACAAGCTCGACCCCTCCGACCCGACCGTCAAGGCGGGCTCGGTGACCTTCGACGTCTCCAACGACGGCACCACGACCCACAACCTCGAGGTCGAGGGCAACGGGATCGAGGAGGGGACTGACGACCTCGACGCCGGGGCCAAGGGTCAGCTCACGGTCGACCTGAAGCCGGGCACGTACGAGATCTACTGCTCGATCGACGGTCACAAGGACCTCGGCATGGAAGGCGAGCTCACCGTTCAGTAACGGCCAGGGCGGGCCCACCGTCCGACGGCGCCCGAACCGTCCCGCTGACCTCCGCGGGGCGGTTCGCGGCGTGCGCGGGTGGCACCCAGCCGCCGAGGTCGCGCTCGAGCTGCGCGGCGACGGCGATCGCGACGTGATCGCGGTCGCGGCCCGCGGCGACCTGCACGCCAAGCGGCAGGCCGGCCTCGCCCAGGCCCAACGGGACCTCGGTGACGGGCAGTCCGAGCAGGTTGAAGAGCGCCATCGGCGCGAGCATCCACGGGCGGCCGATCGTCCGGCCGTGCCGCGGTGCCACGCGGGAGAACGGCGGGTGCAGCAGGACCCCGTCCCCGATCGCCTCCGTGACCCGCTCGGAGAGGTCGTGTTCGGCCTCCAGCGCCCGGCGCTGCAGGCGCTCGGGGACGTAGGCGGACAGGTTCTCGGAGGCGAGGGTCATCAGCAACGGCGTCGTGTAGGGGCTGTGGCCGCGCACCGCGTCGGCCACCAGCCGGCCGAAGCCCGGGAGCTGGGCCCCGCCCTCGGTCAGCAGCTCGCGCAGCCCGCCGGACTCGCGCATCGCGTTGAGGTACGGCTGGATCACCGTCTTCACCGCCGGTAGTGAGACGCGCACCACCTCGGCCCCGGCGTCGCGCAGCGCCCGCGCCGCGCGGATGCGGGCATTGCGAAGCTCGAGCGCCACCGGGATCGCGGTCGCGTCGTCGGAGATCACCACCCGCAGGCCCTCGATCGAGACCTCGCCCGGATCGCCGAGCCGCACGTCGCGCGCGGTCCCGTCGACTCCGTCCGGCCCCGCGACGATGCGCAGGAACGGCATCAGGTCCTCCGCGCGGCGGGTCAGCGGCCCGGTGCCGAGCAGCGCCGATCCACGCTCGTTGGGGTACGGGTAGTGGCCCGTGTGCGGGACCAGCCCGCCCGTCGGCTTGTGGCCGAAGACGCCGTTGAAGAACGCCGGCAGCCGGATCGAGCCGCCGATATCGGTCCCGAGGCCGATCGGCGCGAAGCCCGAGCCGACGGCGGCGCCCTCGCCCCCGGACGATCCCCCCGCAGTCCGGGTCGGGTCGTACGCGTTGTCGGTGCGGCCCCAGACCGGGTTCTGCGACTCGATCCAGAGCGTGAGCTCGGACGTGTTGGTGACGCCGAGGGGGATCGCCCCGGCGTCGACGAGGCGCTGGACGGCGGTCGCCGAGCGGTCCGCCACGACGTCGCGGCGTCCGAGCGAACCCGAGGTATGGGGCATCCCCTCGAGCGCAAACGACTCCTTGATCGTGCAGGGCACCCCGAGCAGCGGCGGCAGATCGTCGTCCTTGCCCGCCGCGGTGACGCGCTCGTCCGCCGCGTCGGCCTCGGCACGGGCCGCCTCGAAGCGGGCGGCGACGATCGCGTTAATGCGCGGGTTGACCGCCTCCACGAGCGCGATGTGCTCGTCGACGACCCGCCGGGCGCGGACCTCGCCCGCGCGGATCGCCGCCGCCAACTCGAGCGCCGAGCTCTCGGTCACGGGGCGCCCGGAGGAGGCGAGCACGGTCATCCCGGCCAGGGTATCCACACCAATACACTCGCGCCGCTGGTCCAAGGCGAGGAGGATCGAATGGAAGCTGCACTGCTTCTCTACGGGGACACGGAGCGCAACGCGGCGTTGCGTCACGAACTGCCGATCGTGGTCATCGACCCGTTCCTGTTCGGCCTCGTCGACGGCCGCCCCCACGTGATGGTCAGCGCCCTCGAGCGCGAGCGGATCGCCGAGGCGCTGCCCGAGGCGGAGTTGCACGACGTCCGCGACCTCGGCTTCTATGAGCTCATCGCCGGTGAGCTGTCGCGCGACGCGGTCACGCTCGAGCTCGCCAGCCGGGCCGCCGCCGCGATGGGCCTCACGGAGGCGATCGTCGACCCTGACTTCCCGGTTGCGATCGCCGACCGGCTGCGCGCCGACGGCATCGCGCTGACCCCCAGCGCGGAGACGGTCGCGGACCGGCGACGCTCGAAGACGCCCGCGGAGCTGGCCGGCGTTCGCCGCGCCCAGCGGGCGGCCGAGGCCGGGATGGCCGCCGCGGCGGCAACGATTGCGGCCGCCGAGCCGGACGGCGACTCGCTTCGGGCCGCGGATGGCCCGCTGACGGCCGACACCGTGCGGGCGGCGATCCGCGAGGCGTGCGCGGCCGCCGGCGCCCCGGCGCCGCCGGACATCATCGTCGCCTCCGTCTGGCAGGGCTGGGGCCACGAGGCGGGCTCCGGCCCGCTGCCTGCCGGTCTGCCCATCCAGGTCGACCTGTGGCCGCGCGACGAGGGCTCGGGGTGCTGGGCCGACATGACCCGCACGTTCGTCGTCGGCGAGCCGTCGGCGGCGGTGCGTGCCCAGGAGTCGCTCGTACGTGACGCGCTCGAGCGGGTGCGCGAAGCCGCCCGCCCGGGCATCACCGGGCGCGAGCTCCACGGGATGGCATGCGACGTCTTCGAGGCGGCCGGCCATCGCACGCAGCGCACCGGGCCTTCGGACGAGGACCCGAACGATGGCTTTCAGTTCAGCCTCGGCCACGGCGTCGGGCTCGAGATCCACGAGGAGCCGGGGCTGGGGCGCCTGGGGCGTTCGCCGCTCGTGGCCGGCGACGTCGTGGCGATCGAACCGGGGCTTTGGGAGCGGGAGATCGGCGGCGTGCGCTTCGAGGACCTGCTGCTGATCACCGATGACGAGCCCGAGACGCTCACCGACTACCCCTACGACCTCACCCCGACGGGGTAATCCGGGCTGGCGGGGGGGTTAAGCAGCCCCCCGTTCGGGAAAGCAGAACCACGTGGGAGACCACGAGGCGCCGACGGATGAGTTCGATCCGCCGCTGAGGGGCGGTCGCGCGACCGCGCTCGCGGAGCCGCCCCTGATCGGCGTCGGGCACCGGCTCGGCGGTCGCTATGTGCTCGAGCGGCGCCTGGGCGCGGGCGGGATGTCGGTGGTGTGGCTGGCGACCGACGAGCGCCTCGCCCGGCCGGTCGCGATCAAGATCCTCTCCGACACGCTCACCACGGACGGCGAGTACATCGGCCGGTTCCGGCGCGAGGCGAAGGTCGCGGCGTCCCTCCAGCACCCCAACCTGGTCTCGGTCTATGACTTTGGCTCCGGCGAGCGGCCGTATCTCGTCATGGAGTACATCGAGGGCGGCGACCTCGCCACCCGGCTGGAGCGCGGCGACGCGCCCGATCCGGAGCGCCTCGCCCGCGAGCTGCTCGCCGCCCTGCGCCACATCCACGGCGCGCGCGTCCTGCATCGCGACATCAAGCCGCAGAACGTGCTCGTCGACGAGCACGGCCACGCGCGGCTGACCGACTTCGGCATCGCCCAGCCCCACGACGCCGATTCGCTGACCCGTACCGGGCACGTGATCGGCACCGAGGCCTTCATCGCCCCAGAGGTCAAGCAGGGCGAGCCGGCGAGCGAGCGGTCCGACCTCTACGCGCTCGGGGTGCTGCTGGCCGACGCCGCCCGCGAGGGCGCCGGCACGCCGCTGTGGACGCTCACCGACCGGCTGCGCGCCCCCGAGGCCGACCTGCGCCCGGCGTCTGCCGCTCAGGCGCTCGCCGACCTCGAGGGCTCCACCCCGACCGCCCCTCCCGGCGCGCCCACGCAGCCCTACGAGGTCGGCGGCTTCCGCGGGCCGTTCGACCCGACCCCGACGGGCGGGCGCGGCGCCGCCAAGCGCTGGTGGATCCGGGGTCTGGTGATCCTGGTCGCCGCGGCGCTGGCGGCGATCATCGCGATCACGGTGGTCGACTTCGGCGGGGACGAGCCGCAGTCCGGCGGGGCGGGGCAAAAGCGCGCCGACGCCGCGGGCGGGCAGCATCGAAGCCACGACGGCGGCGGGTCGGGCGCCGAGAGCTCCGGCGACCAGGCGAGCGCGCCCGCCACGACAACCGCCGACGCGGCAAGCTCATCCGATCCGCAGACCTCGGCGCCGCCGCCCACCGACGGGTCCGCCCTCAACGACCAGGGCTTTGCGCTGGTCAGCGACGGCCGCTACGACGAGGCCGTCCCGGTGCTCCAGAAGGCCGTCGACCTGCTGCGCGGCTCAGGCGACGAGCAGACCTACAACTACGCGCTCTACAACCTCGGGACGGCGCTGGTCGGCGCCGGACGCTACGACGAGGCCATCCCGGTGCTCCAGGAGCGGATGCAGTACGACGACGGCCAGCTCGACACCGTGCAGGCGAAGCTCGACGAGGCGCTCGCCGGCGCCGGCCAGGCGCCCACCGGGGGCACGTCGGAGCCCAAGCCGCCGAAGGAGCCGAAGCCGGGCAAGGAGCCCAAGCCGGGCAACCCGGCGCCACCCGGGCAGACGGGCGCGGTGCCCCCGGGGCATCAGGACGACGAGGGCGACTGAGCTCTTAGCGGCCGACGAAGTGCGGCGGGCGCTTCTCGGCGAACGCGACCACGCCCTCGATGAAGTCGCCCGTGAGGCCCTGCTCGCGCTGGGCCTCGGCCTCGGCGTCCAGCTGGGACCCGAGCCCGGCGTAGAGGCTGCGGTTCAGCAGGTGCTTGATGTTCGCGTAGGCGCGGGTCGGGCCCGCGGCTAGGCGTGCGAGTAGCTCGCCCGCCTCGCGATCGAGGTCGTCGTCGGCGACGACGCGGTTGATCAGGCCCCATTCGAGCGCCCGCGCGGCCGGGATCCGCTCGCCGAGCATCGCCATCTCGGCGGCCCGCGCGGCGCCCGCGCGGGCGGGCAGCACAGCGGTTGCGCCGCCGTCGGGGACCAGTCCGATATTGACGAACGCGAGCAAGAAGAAGGCGGACTCGGCGGCCACGATCAGATCGCAGGCCAGGGCCAGCGAGCAGCCGATGCCCGCGGCGGGCCCGTTGACCGCCGCGATCACGGGCTTCGGCATCTCGCGCACGCCGAGGATGATCGGGTTGTAGAGCCCGCGCAGGCGCTCGCTCAGGTCCGGGGGCGCGCCGTCGACCCCGGAGCGCTGCTCGCGGAGGTCGGCGCCCGAGGAGAACGCCCGGCCGGCGCCGGTGATCAGCACCGCCCGCACGTCGTCGTCGGCCGCGGCGGCCTCGACAGCGGCGCCGAGGTCGCGGCCGAGGTCCTCGTTCCAGGAGTTGAGCGTCTCGGGGCGGTCGAGGACGATCCGCGCCGCGCCGTCCGCGACCTCCACCGTCACAGTTCCGGCGCCCGCGCTCATCGCGCCGAGTCTATGGACCAGACGCGGATCTCGCCCGAGCGCCCCCGGACCGGCCTGTCACCGACGAGGACGAGGTCATCGAGCGGCCGCTGCAGCGCCGCGCGCGTGGTCTCGGAGATGAAGACGGCGTGTCCGCTCTCCTTGGTCATGCCCTCGAGCCGGGCGGCGGTGTTCGTCGTGTCGCCGATCGTCGTGTACTCCATGCGGCGCTCGGATCCCACCTGGCCGGACATCACCTCGCCGCTGTGGAGGCCGATGCCGATCCGAAAGCCCTCGCCGTGGCCGTGCTCGGCCATCCAGGCGTTGAAGCGCGGGAGCCGTTCGTCGAGCATCTCGCGGGCGGCGGCGATCGCGCGGTCGGCGTGGTCGGGCTGGACGAGCGGGGCGCCGAAGACGGCGATGATCCCGTCGCCCATGTAGCTCACCAGGGTGCCGCCGTTGTCCATGACCGCGTCGGTCATCTCGCCGAGGTAGCGGTTGAGGACCTTGACCACCTCGTCCGGAGACGTGGACTCGGCGTAGGTCGTGAAGCCGCGAATGTCCGTGAACATCATCGTGCACTCGCGCCGCACGCCGCCCAGGCGCGTCTCGCCGTCCGTGGAGGACAGGAGCTGGTCGACGACCTCCGCCGGGACGAAGCGCGCGAACGTGGCGCGCACCCGCTGGCGCTCGAACGCTGCCATCAGGTAATGCAGGCCGAGCGTGCAGACCGCGCCCACCAGCAGCGCGACGAGCGGATAGACGACCGGCACCACGACGCCCGAGTTGAAGGCGAGCTGGCTGGCCACGAGGTAGATGCCGGCCGCGCCGACCGAGATCACCAGCGTTCCGAGCGGCGGTACCCGCAGGCCGCTGAGCGGGGCCAGGAAGCCGAGCAGCGCGATCAACAGCAGCGAGACCACGGCGGCCGACGAGCGCAGCGGGAGGCCGTCCAGCACCGTGGCGATCGCGTTGGCCTGGATCTCCGCGCCGGCCATCTCGCCGCCGCCGGCCGACGTCGGGTGCACGTCCTGCAGCGACGGCGCCGAGGCGCCCACGACGACGATCTTGTCCCTGAAGGCCGCCGGGTCGACCTCGCCCTTGAGGACGCTCGAGAACGAGTAGGTCGGGACGGTCCCGGGCGGGCCCGCGTAGTCGATCCAGTCGCCGTCGGGATCGAACTCCGAGCGATCGACCGGTTTGCCCGTGGCCACCTCGGCGGTCGCGACCGCGAACGACTTGAGCCCCTGCGTCTGGTAGCTGAAGTGCCGCCAGACGCCGCTGTCGTCGGTGTCGATGATCGTGTTGCCGGCCGTGGCCCCGATCATCTTCAGGACCTTCTCGCCCCCGAAGACGTTGCTCTCCCCGTTCTCGCCGACCTCGGTGGTCGAGAGGACGACGTTCCCGGCTCGCTGCACCGCTCGGATCAGCGCATTGTCCTGGCGCGTCGTCGTCGGTTCCGTGAACTGCACGTCGTAGGCGATCGCCCGCGCGCCATCAGCGTGGAGGCGGTCGATCAACCTTCCATGCAGAGAGCGTGGAAACGGCCATTGAAGGCCGAGCTTGTCAAACGTCTTCGCGTCGACCGCGACGAAGGCGAGGTCCGGCACTGCGTGTTCTCCCCGGATCGAAAAGCGGGCGTCGACGCTGTCGTTCTCGGTCGCGTCGAAGGCCCCGGTGGCGAAGGTGATGCCGCCGGCCGCCGTCGCGATCAGCCCGATCACCAGGGCCGCGACCAGCCTGCCCCGTCGCGATCGCACGCCCCCCGGCCTACTTGGTCGAGTACTGCTGTCCGGCGCGGACCTCGACGGTCCGGTCCGCGACGAAGTCGCGGAAGCTCACCACGCCGCGGGCGACCTTGATGTAGGTGCTGCCGTCGCAGCGGTCACCCACGAACCACTTGGTGCCGCGGACCGTGCCCGCGCCGTGATGGCCGCGGGTGGTGAAGCGCCCGTCGCCGTCGCCCCAGAGGCCGCGGCCACCGCGACGGCGCCCGCGCTTGTCCGAGCCCTTGCGGCCGGAGCGCTTGCCACAGCCGAGATCGCCGCTGAGCTTGAGCGTCACCTCGCTCTCGCCGGTCTTCTGCTTGATCTTGAACACGCCGTCGTAGAACAGGGCGCTCTGGGTCTCGCCGGAGCTGGTCTCCGACGTCAGCTGCACCTTGCCCCGCGTCGCGTCGACGGTGCAGCCGACGTCGATCTGGCGCGCGTCCTTGACCGTGTGGAAGCGGTTGTCGCCCGGGCATTTGAACTCGATCGTGCCGTTGGCGACGTCGAGGTTCACCGACTTCCCCGCCGCCGGGGCCGCGAGCTGCTTGCCGCCCTTGACCGTGAACGAGCGCGAGGCCGGCGTCGGGTCCGGGTTCCCCGCCGGGTCGAACGCCCGCACCGCGAAGCCGTGCGCGCCCTTCGAGAGGTCGGCGTACGAGGCGGGGCTCGAGCAGTCGGCGAAGGCAGCGCCGTCGAGGCTGCACTGGAAGGCCGAGCCCGGCTCCGAGGAGTCGAACGTAAACGATGGGTTGGGCTTCGTCTTCGACCCCTCCGCGGGGCCGCCGGTGATCGTCGTCTCGGGCGGCACGACGTCGCTGCTGGCCCCGGCCTTACAGGTGCTCGGGGGCGTGTTCGTCGCGACCGCCCGGTCGAGGAACGCGGCCGAGTCGTAATTCGAGTCGCCCTGGTCGAAGACCGACAGGTAGACCGTGTGCGCCCCGGGGGTGACCGGGGTTGAGGCGCGGAGCAGCGAGGTAGCGCCGCCATACACCGTGCCCGCCGCGTTCGGCGCCGAGATCCCCGCCGTGTTGACGCTGATCACGTTCCCGGCCTCGTCGAAGGCGAAGTTGTGCGGGGCGGTCACGGCACTGCCGTCGCCCTGGAAGTCCGAGGTATCGAGCTCGGCGACGAACCCGTCATTCACCGTCCCGCCGACGAAGGTCGGGTACTCCTCCGACAGAAAGCGAAAGTCGATCGAGAAGCAGTTCGCCGAGGCTGGGACGTTCAGATCGAGGCGGAGCGTGACCAGGTCCTCGACCGCGATGCCGTGGCCGCCGTCGCCGGTGCCATTCGTGACACCCGCGAAGGTCGCCTGGTCGTCGCCGGCCAGCGTCGTGTCGCCCGAGCTCAGGATCGAGTAGGTCGAGCCGCTCCTCGGAAACCCGGCCAGCGGGGAGTCCGCCGTCGCCGCCGGGTTCGCGGGCGCGGCGGCGATCACGGGGAAACTCGTCCCCGACAGCGTCGCGCCGAGCGGGTCGGCCAGCGCGCCGGCCACCGTGGGCGCATTCGAGCTCGGCGTGATCGCGGCGCTCGCGGGTGCGGCAGCGACGAGGCCGAGCGCGAGCGCAAGCCCCGCGGCATGGATGAAGCGAATACGCACTGCAGTGAACCCCATGTTCGTATCTCTTGAGTGGAGGTAACGCCGACGCCGCGACCCCCTAGCTGGCCGAGGCGCGCCTCCGAGCGGCGAAAGCCTACAGGCCGATCGCCGAGGAATCTAGCCCGCGGCCTCGGCTCGGCGCAGCCCGGTGCGCGCCCAGTTGATCATCACCGCGATCAGGCCGGCGGCGACGCCGAGGGCGAGCAGCGTCTCGGCGGGGGCGCCGATGATCAGGTTGCGGCCCGCCTCGAGCACGGCGGTCATCGGATTCACGCTCGCCACGGTGGCGACCCAGCCCTCGATCAGGTTGCGCGGCACGTAGACCGGCGCGGTCATGATGATCAGGAACGCGGGCAGCTGGATCAGCGGCGCTGCCTGCAGGGTGCGGAAGCGCATCGCGAGGCCGGACGCGAACAGGGTGGCGGCGAAGTTGAGCATGATCGCGATCACCAGGATCTCGAGTAGATCGCCGACCGAGCCGCTGATCTGCGCACCGGTGGCCACGGCGACCGCCGTGACAACGGCCCAGACGAGGAGCGCCCGGGCGAGCGCCGTCAGCGAGTAGCCGGCGATCAGCGCCGAGCGATTGCGGGTGGCGAGCAGCATGCGCCGCGCGAAGCCGAACTCGAAGTCCGCCGCGATCGCAAAGCCGGTGAACACGCCGCCGAAGATCGCCGACTGCATGAGCACGAACACGTACTGGAACGTCGTGTAGCTCGGGTAGTCGAAGTTCGGCGTATTGCTGACGGCGGACAGGCCGCCGGCGAAGGCCGCGAAGAAGAACAGCGGGAAGATCAGCGACGGCAAGAAGAGCGACGGCTTCGAGAACATCACGTGCAGCTGGCGCCAGGCGATCGACGTCGCGGCGCGCCCGAAGTGTGTCGTGAACGGGTTCACGTGCGCTCGATCCTCGTTCGCAGGGCGGCGGTCGCCGCCCAGATGCCCAGGGCGAGGATCACGAACGAAACCCCGAACGCCAGCGCCAGCGCCTCGCCGTCCCAGCCGAAGATGAACAGGCTGCGGAACCCCTCGATCACGTAGCTGACCGGGTTGATGGTCGCGATCGTCTGGAACCAGTCGTTCTGGATGAGGTCGCGGGGCAGGGCGCCCGAGCTCAGGAAGAGGAGCACGAACAACAGCGGGAAGACGCCCTGGACGGCCTCGCCGTTACCGGTTCGCAGCCCGATCGCGAGGCCGAGCGAGCCGAAGGCGAGCCCCACCGTAGCCGCGAGCGCGAACAGCATCAGGACCCCGGCCGGGCCGGCCTCGAGGTGGGCGCCGAAGGCCAGCGCGACGATCAGGTAGCCAACGCCCTGGAGCAGGCCCTGGAGGGTGACGCCCGAGAGCTGGCCGGCGATCAGGGCCGGGCCGCGCAGCGGGGTCAGCTGCAGGCGATTGAAGAAGCCGTGCTGGATGTCCTGGGCGATCGACTGGCCGGCGCCCATGGTGGCGAACAGCGCGCCCTGCATGAAGGTCAGGCCGATCGCGAAGCTGAGGTAGGAGTCGGTGGGAAAGCCGGGGATGTGGGTCGCCGCCGCGAGCCCGCTCGAGTTCACGGCGAGCAGGAACAGCGGGAAGATCATGCTGGGGACGATCATCATCGGCTGGCGGATCGTGCGCGTGATCGACCGCCGCGCCAGGTAGCCGACCTGGGTCAGGGTGCCGGTGTGGACGCGGCCAACCGCCGCGCCGCGCAGTGCGGCAGCGCCGGCGCTCACGCGGGAACCGCCTCCAGCTCACCCGTGCCCGACTCGGCGTGCTCGGCCTCGACCGCGGCGCCCTCGAGGCGGCGGCCGGTCTTGGCGAGGAAGACGTCGTCGAGGCTCGGGGCGTGGATCTCGAGGTCCTGAACGGCGATCCCCTCGGCGTCCAGGGCGCGGACGACGTCGGTGAGCTCGGCGCTGCCCTCGTCGAGGCGCACGGCGACGCGACCGCGGTCGGCACGCTGCGGGGCTCCGAATCGCGCCAGCACCTCGCGCATCCGGTCGAGCTCTGCTTCTTCCCTGGGGGCCGCCTCGACGGTGGGACGCCCGATCTCGTCCTTGAGCGCGTCCGGCGTGCCCTCGGCGACGATCTTGCCCGTATCGATGATCCCGACGCGGTCAGCGAGCGAGTCGGCCTCCTCGAGGTACTGGGTGGTGAGGAAGACGGTCACGCCGTCATCGCCGGAGAGCCGCGCGACCTCGTCCCAGAGCGCGGTGCGGCTCTGCACGTCGAGGCCGGTCGTGGGTTCGTCGAGGAAGAGCACGCGCGGGCTGTGGACCAGCGCCAGGGCGAGGTCGAGCCGCCGGCGCATGCCGCCGGAGTAGCCGCCGACCTTGCGGTCGGCCGCGTCGGAGAGCCCGACTCTTTCGATCAGCTCGTCGCCGCGGCGCAGCGCCTCGGCCTTCGGGATCCCGTGCATCCCGGCCTGCAGGCGCATGTGCTCGCGCGCGGTCAGGAACTGGTCCAGCGCCGCCTCCTGGAGCGCGACGCCGATCTGGTCGCGAACGTCAGGCCCCTGCTTGACGATGTCGAACCCGGCCACCGTTCCCGTCCCGGAGGTGGGGGGGAGCAGGGTGGTGAGCATGTGGACCGTGGTCGACTTGCCGGCGCCGTTGGGGCCGAGGAAGCCATAGATCTCGCCCGGGTCGACCTCGAGGTCGATCCCGTCCACGGCGAGTGGGCCCTTCTTGAACTGCTTGGCCAGCTGCTCGACCGTGATCCCGTTTCCGCTCTCACGCATACTTACCGTCCTCTTACTTACTTGAGGCTTTCAACTATTGAAGCAAGAGAGTATCATCGGCCTCACATGGACGTCGCCTCCCCCAGCAAGGCCGATCTGGCCCGTGAGGCATGGACGGCGATGCTCGAGTTCTTCTTCGTCAAGGGGCGTCCGAAGGTACTCGAGCTCTGGCGGGAGTTCGACCTGATGCCGCCGCAGCAAATGGTGCTCGGCCTGCTCGACGAGCCGCGGCCGATGGGCGACCTCGCCCATCACATGCACTGCGACAGCTCGAACATCACCGGCATCGTCGACCGCCTCAGCGAGCGCGGCCTGGTGGAGCGCCGGGCCGCCGAGGGCGACCGGCGCGTGAAGCTCGTCGCGCTCACCGACGAGGGCCGCGCGATCCGCACCGAGCTGATCCGGCGGCGCACCGAGCCACCCGAGGAGATCGCGGCCCTCTCCGACGCCGACCTGCGCCGCCTCCAGCGGATCTTCTCCTCGGCGCTCAGCGACTAGGCTCCCGCCCGTGGACGACCTCGGAGAGCCGGGCTCCTATCTCACCCTCGCCGAGGGCACGCCCGTCTACTCCAGCGACGGTCAGTCGATGGGGAAGGTCGAGCACGTGCTCTCCGAGCCCGCCGCCGACATCTTCGATGGCCTGGTGATCGACCAGAGCGTGCTTCCCGGCGGGCACCGCTTTGCCGACTCCGAGCAGGTCGGCGAGATTCACGAGCGCGGCGTCGTGCTCACGATCGACGCGGCCGCGGCCGCGGACCTGCCCGAGCCCGGCAAGAGCGCGGCGGCGATGGAGGTCAGCGGCGAGGACTTCGTCGAGCGCGAGTGGGACGACGAGCTCGAGGGCAAGCTCAAGCGGGCCTGGGACTTCCTCTCCGGCAAGCGCACCGAGGACCACCGCGGCTAGATGGCGGTCCGGGAGGCCACCGACGGAGACGTCGAGGCGCTGGCGCCGTTGCTGCGCGGCTACGTGGACTTCTACGAGTCGAGCCCGACCGACGACGGCCTCGAGGCGATGGCGAGGGACGTGATCGCCGCCCCTGAGGACCGCGCCTTCATGCTGGTCGCCACGGACGACGGCGGCGCGGTCGTGGGCTTCGCCCTCAATCAGTGGAAGTGGTCGAGCCTGCGCGGCGCCCGCACGGTGGTGATGGACGACCTGTTCGTCGCGGAGTCCGCGCGCGGTGCGGGCCACGCCGACGCCCTGATCGAGGCCGTCGCTGACGTCGCCAGCCGCCACGGAGCACCGATGATCAGCTGGTTCACGATGCCGGACAACAAGCGCGCGCACACGGTCTACGACCGCGTGGGCGGCGTCGCCGAGACGCTGCTCGAGTACGAGCTCGAGCTCTAGGCGAGGCTCCATGCTGACCGGCGTTGGGGCGCGCGGGCCTGAGCCGGGGATTGGCTGGGTAGCGGGCGGGTGCGCGTAGCCAGCGCGCCGGAACGCGAGCGAGGTGTAGCGCGAGCGTCACCGAATCGCGACGTGCCCGTCTCGCCGATCGCCGAGTGTGCAGTTTGCCCCTTATACGGGGGTTAAGTGCACACTCGACAGGGACAGGCGCTCAGCCCGGGCGGGTCGCCGTGAAGCAGCACTGGATCACGGCGAGGTAGAACTCGCCGCGCTCGGCGAGCTCGCGCTGCTCGTCGGCCCAGGCACGCGCGACATCCTCGGGGGCCGTGCCGGCGTCGATGACGAACCGCTCGAGGAAGGGCACGACGAAGCCGCCGTAGGTGTCGTCGTTGAGGTCGTTGGTCGCGAAGGCATGGCCCTCGACCCGCGCGTCCTCGAAGCCCGCGGCGCCCAGCTCCGCGGCCAGCCTCCGCGGCAGCGACGGATCAGTGAGGTGCTCGTCCCAGGCGGCGAGCACGCGGCGCATCCGCTCCTCGTCGGCGGTCCGGAGCGAGATCGTCGCCCAGTCGACGTCCCAGAGCACCAGCCGCCCGCCCGGCCGTAGCGCCCTGCGGATTTCGCGCAGGGCCGCGGGGATGTCCTCGACGTACTCGAGCACCTGGACGCTGACCGCGGCGTCGAAGCCGCCGTCGTCGACCGGGAGCGCGGTCGCGTCGCCCTCGAGCAGCTCGACGTTGTCGTGCCCTTCGCAGCGCCGGCCGGCGATCCCCAGCATCGGCGCACTCGAGTCGACGCCCACCACCGAGCCCTCGGCGCCGACCCGGTCGAGCAGCTCGGCGACGTAGAAGCCCGGGCCGCAGCCGATGTCGAGGATGCGCTCGCCCGGAGCGGCGGCGAGCGCGTGGAGCACCAGGCTGCGCCGGCGACGCATGTCCCGGGTGCCGTAGGCGGCCTCGAGCCGCTTCGCGGTCGCCTCGTCGAACTCGAGCTGCGCCACGCCGGACGGCGCCTCGCCCCTACGCCCCGACGGCGCTCGGCTCGCGGTCGGCGGCGACCACCTCGACCGGGATCCCGTTGAGGACCGCGTTGCCGGATGGCACGTCGACGTCGACCGGGGCGAGCAGGTTCGAGTTGACCCCGGCGTGCTCGGCGGCGACGCCCAGGCGAACTCCGGGAGCGTCGTGCCCCCAGCCGTGCGGGATCGAGACGACGCCCCGCATGATCTCGTCGGTCACTTCCACGGGGACGACGAGCTCGCCCGCCGTCGAGGAGACACGCGCATGGCCGCCATCGACCAGGCCGAGGCGGTCGGCGTCGGCCGGGTTGACCTGGACCGTGCAGCGGTCCTTGCCCTTCACCAAGGCCGGGAGGTTGTGCATCCAGGAGTTGTTGGAGCGCAGTTGGCGGCGGCCGATCAGCACCATGTCGCCGTTGATGTGGGTGCCGAGCTCGGCCTCGAGGCGCGGGACGTCGGCGACGACCTCCTCGGGCGCGAGCTCGATCTTGCCCGAGCCCGTGCGCAGCACCTCGGGGATCCGCGGTCGCATCGGACCGAAGTCGAGCCCGTGCGGGTTCGCCTCGAGGCGTTCGAGGGTGAGCCCGTCGGGGTCCGCGCCGAACCCGTCGCCGAAGGGGCCGACGCGCAGCATGAAGTCGACGAGGCGCTCCGGGCCACGGCGATCGCCGATGGCCCCGAGGATCTCGTCCGCCGACCGGCCCTCGATGGGGGACCCGGCCAGCGCCACCTCGCGCCCGATCAGGGTGCGGATGACCAGCTCGTCCCATGCCTCGATGTCGGCTTCCGGCCCCTGGCCGGCTGCGATCGCCGCCAGCCGCAGCATGACCTCCCACTCGGCGGGCTGGCCGTCGTCCGCGTCGATGACCGGGGGCGACCAGTTGGCGACGCTGCGGATGGCGAGTTGGTAGAGCGCCGTGTCGTAGTGGGCCTTCGCCAGCGGCTCGGGGGCGGGGAGGATGACGTCGGCGTGGCGGGTCGTCTCGTTCACGTAGATGTCCAGGCAGACCATGAAGTCGAGCTCCTCGACCGCCGCCGCGAGCGCCCCGGAGTCGGGGGTCGACACCAGCGGGTTGCCCGCGATCGTCACCAGCGCGCGCACCCGGCCCTCGCCGGGGGTTGAGATCTCCTCCGCGAGCCCCACGACCGGGAGCTCGCCGAACACCTCAGGCCTGCGGCTGACCCGACTCTCCCAACGACCCATCCGAAAGCCCTTGCCCGAGCCCCCGGTGCCGGTCGAGTTGCGCTGCCCGGCGGCCGCGAGCGGGAACATCGCGCCGCCCTCGCGGTCGAGGTTGTCGGTGAGGTAGTTGAGGACGTCGACGAGCCAGCTCGCGAGCGTGCCGAAGCGCTGCGTCGTGGTCCCGATCCGCGCGTAGACCGCGGCGCGCTCGGCGGCCGCCAGCTCGCGGGCCATCCTGCGGATCTCGTCCGCCTCGATCCCGCATACGGGCGCGACGGCCTCGGGCTCGAACGGCCGCGCCAACAACTCGATCGCATCGGCGCCGTTGGCGTGCTCCGCCAGCCGGCCGGGGTTCGCGAGCCCATCGGCCAGCAAGACGTTGGTCATCGCGAACAGGAGGTGCGCGTCCGTCCCCGGTCGGATGAAGTGGTGCTCGGAGGCCTCCTTGGCCGTGCGGCTGCGACGCGGATCGACCACCACGACCTTGCCGCCGCGCTCGTGGATCGCGCGAATGCGCCCGCGCATGTCCGGCGCGGTCAGCAGCGAGCCGTTGGAGACCAGCGGGTTGGCGCCGAGGATGAGCAGGTGGTCGGTGCGGTCGACATCCGGCACCGGGACGCTCAGGCCGCCGCCGAACATGAACGCCGAGGCGACCTGCTTCGGCATCTGGTCGACGGTCGAGGCCGTGTAGACGTTCTTCGTGCCGAGCGCCTTGATCAGTGGCGCGCCGTAGAGGGTCGGGCCGAGGCTGTGGGCACCGGGGTTGCCGATGTAGACCGCGACGGCATCGCGGCCCCCGTCGGCCAGCGCCCCCGAGAGCCCGCGGTCGACGGCCTCGAACGCCTCCTCCCAGCTCGCCTCGACGAGCTCGCCGTCCCGGCGCACGAGCGGCATCGTGAGGCGGTCGGGGTCGTCGTGAAGCTGCCGCAGGCCCTGGGACTTGGGGCAGAGGAAGCCGTGGCTGAAGACGTCCTCGGCGTCGCCGCGAACGGAGACCACCTCGTCGCCGCGCATCGTGACCTCGAGCCCGCACGTCGCTTCGCAGAACGGACAGGTGCGGTAGTGGACCGACTCCGAGGGCACGGTCCGGTCAGCCTAGGCCAAGCACCGCTCAGCCGTCGTCGACAGCGGCCTCGAGCGCGGCACCCCAGAGGATGTCGTGCTCGGACACCTCGATCTCCGAGAGCCCAAACGCGCGCATCACCTGGATCAGGATCACGATGCCGGCGACGATCGTCGGCGCGCGACCGCGGTGCAGACCGGTGACCTCGAGTCGCTCCGCGAGCGGCATCGCGGCCAGCCGCGAGCACATCCGCTGGATCGACTCGAGCGAGAGGCGGTAGCCGTGCACGAGCTCGGGGTCGTAGGGGTCGAGGCTCTGCTCGATCGCCGCCAGCGAGGTCGGGGTGCCGGCGACGCCGATGCCGACGTTCGCCTGCGCCAGCGCCGCTCCCTCCAAACCGCGGCCGATGAGCGCCTGAACGTCGTTCGCGAGGTCCTCGAGCTCGGCGGCCGTCGGCGGGTCGTGGGTGAGGTGGCGCTCGGTGTGGCGGACCGTGCCCACCTGCAGCGAGGCGTAGAAGCCGACCTCCGGGCCATCGCCGACGATGAGCTCGGTCGAGCCGCCGCCGATGTCGACGACGAGGGTCTTGGGCGACGGCGGCCGCTCGGCGCAGGCGCCGAGGTAGGTCAGGCGCGCCTCCTCGGCGCCGTCGAGGATCTGCGCGTCGAGGGCGAAGCGCTCGCGCAGCTCCGCTTGGAACATGGCCCCGTTCTCGGCGTCGCGCACGGCGCTGGTTGCGATCGCTCGCACGCGCTCGATCCCGTGGCGCTCGTACTCCTCCACGTACGAGCCGACCGCGTCGCAGACGTCCTCAATCGCCTCGGCGGACAGCTGGCCCGAGGTGTCGACGCCGCGCCCGAGCCGGGTCACGGTCGAACGCCGCTCGATCTCGTGGACGCGCCCGTCGACGACGTCGGCGACCAGCAGCCGCGTCGAGTTCGTCCCCATGTCGACAACGGCAACTCGCAAGCCCGGCGCATCCTAGATGCGCGAACCGCCGGGCCGGGCTTAATCAAAGTCGCGTTGCGCCATGGCGCGGCATAGATTTCTCGGCATGACCGCGACCGAGCTCGCCCGCGCAGGCACGGAGAGCCCGCCCGAGCTTCGCTTCGCGCACTGGGTGGCGGTGCGGCGCGCTGCCCTGGCCGTCTACTTCATCGCCCTGGGTGCGTGGAGCGCCCACTACGGGATCCCAGCCCAGCGCGAGCTCGTGATCGCGTGGACGTGCGGCGCGCTCGCCTGCGCCTCGATCGGGCGCCACCCGAGCCAGATCCTCCAGATCGTCACCGACTGGCTGCCGATCGTCGTCGTGCTCGCGGCCTACGACTTCACTCGTGGCGCGGCCGACTCGCTCGGCATCGGCGCGCACTCGCAGCTGATGATCGACTTCGACCGCTTCGTCTTCTTCGGCGAGACCCCGACCCAGTGGCTGCAGGCGCACCTGAACGCGCCCGCGGTGATCAACGGCTGGGACGTCGCCTTCACCCTGATCTACACCTCGTACTTCATCGTCCCGTTCGCGGTCGCCGGCGGGCTTTGGATCCGGGACCGCCTCGCCTTCCTGCGCTTCCGGGCTCGCCTGGTGACGCTCGCCGTGGCGGGCGTCGTCACTTACGTGGCCTTCCCCGCGACGCCGCCGTGGCTCGCCGCTCAGACCGGCCTACTGAGCGACGTTCACCGGACCACGTCCGAGGGCTGGGAGGTGATCGGCGGCGGCACTGCCGGACTGTTCTCGAAGGGCCAGTCGAGCGTCAACCTCGTGGCCGCGGTGCCGTCGCTGCATGCGGCGTTCTCGGCCCTCGTCGCGATCTTCCTCTGGGGCCGCGTCCGCCCGTGGGTGCGGCCGTTGCTGGCGCTCTATCCGCTGGCGATGGCGGTGACGCTGATCGCCACCGGCGAGCACTACGCCTTCGACATCCTGCTCGGCTGGCTGTACGCCGGCGCGGTCACCGCGGCCTGGACGTGGTGGGAGCGGCGCCGCCGGTTGAGGGTGTGAGCGACGGCGAGCCGCCGCCGGTGGCCCGGCGGACGAGCCGCGGGGCGAGGATGCGGGCGGCAGCCGCGAGCCCGTAGGCCCGTGGCACGTAGCGTTCGGACCGGCCGCCGGGCCCAGCGTCGAGGATGGCCTCGGCGACCCGCTCGGGCTTGGAGACCAGCCAGCGGGTGGCGATGCTGTCGACCAGCTCGCGCTGAGGGAAGCCCTCGGTGGCGACGAAGCCCGGGAGCACCATGCCGACGTGGACACCGTTCGGCCGCTCCTCGAGGCTGAGTGCATCGGTCCACCCGACGAGCGCGAACTTGCTCGCCGAGTAGGCGCCGGAGTTCGGGCGCGACACCCGCCCGGCGGTGCTGGCGACGTTCACGATCGAGCTCGGCGCCGAGCGGCGGACGAGGGGCAGCAGGGCCTCGGTGAGGCGGACGACCGCGTCGAAGTTGAGCTCCATGTGGCGGCGGACGTTCTCCCAGCCGCTGGCGGCGAACGTGCCTCGCCACGCCGCGCCGGCGTTGTTGACGAGCAGGTCGAGCCGGCCGTGCTCGGCCTCGACGCGCTCGGCGATGCGCGCCGGGGCATCGGCCTCGGTCAGGTCGGCGGCGATCACGGTCGCGCCGCCGAGCTCGGCCGCGAGGCGCTCCAGGCGGTCCTTGCGCCGGGCGACGAGGACCAGCTTCGAGCCGGGCTCACGGGCGACCCGGCGCGCCGTCGCCTCGCCGATGCCGCTGGATGCTCCCGTGATCAGGGCGATCATCGGCGCTGACGCTATCGCGGCGCGGGCCGGCGGTGGGGCGGAAGTACGCTGACGCCGTGGTGGAGATCGCTGCGGCCAATCAGGAGAGCCACGACGCCTGGGACGGCGTCCTCTTCGACCGGTTCGGCCAGTTCCGCGACCTCGTCATCGGCAGCCTGGGCATGCACGGGGACGAGGCGCTTCGGGTTGCGCCGCCGCCGGAGGGCGGCCGCGCGCTTGACGTCGGCTGCGGCTTCGGCGACACCACGCGCCAGATCGGCGCCCTGGCCGGGCCCAATGGATCGGCCCTGGGGGTCGACATCTCGGAACGGTTCATCGAGGCCTCGCGGGCGGAGGCCGCCGAGGCCGGCACCGCAAACGTGAGCTTCGAGGTCGCCGACATCGAGGTGACGCGCTTCGAGCCCGAGTTCGACTACGCGTTCTCGCGCTTCGGGACGATGTTCTGCGCCAACCCGGTCGCGGCGCTTCGCAACATCCGCGGTGGGCTCGTGCCCGGTGGCCGGCTCTGCAGCGTCGTCTGGCGGCGCAAGCTCGACAACCCGTGGCTCCACCGAGCCGAGCTCGCGGTCGAGGAGTTCCTCGAGGAGCCCACCGACAGCGACGAGCCGACCTGCGGACCGGGGCCGTTCTCGATGGCCAACGCCGACACGCTCAGCGAGCAGCTCACCATCGCCGGCTTCGAGGACGTCGCGCTGCGGCGGTGCGACCTCGTCGTGAAGATCGGCGACGACCTCGACGGGGCGATCAGGCTGATGATGGCGCTCGGCCCCGCCGGGGAGATCATCCGGCTCTCGGGCGACGACGCCGAGCGCATCCGCCCCGAGCTCGAGGCGGCGATCGGAGCGGTGCTTCAGGAGTACGTGCGGCCCGACGGCGTCCGCGTACCGTCGTCAACCTGGATCGCGACGGCGACGGCGCCGGCCTAAGCCCGGTCGAGCTCGCGCGCGACGACGCGGTCGAAGAGCCGGCTGGGGAGCAGGTTCATGGCGGTTCCCTGCACCTTCGCGTCGAGGCCGACGAGGTAGCGGGCCCTGGGCCGCGCCGCGGTGAGCGCGTGCTCGACCGCCTCGGCCACCGTCTCGGGAGGCTGGCCGCGCGAGCCGGTCTTGGCCGACAGCGCCCGCGCCTGCCCGAGCCGCTCGCCGTAGAGTTCGATCAGCTCGTCCCCGAGCGCCGCCAGGGTTTCCGGGACCTCGGCCTCGCCCTTGTCCCAGAACGGGGTCGCGATCGCCCCCGGCTCGATGATCGAGACCTCGACGCCGAACGGCCTCATCTCCTGGCGCAGCGAGTCGCCGATCGAGCTGATCGCGGCCTTCGAGGCGTTGTAGGCCGAGAGGAAGGGCAGGCCGCCGCGGCCGCCGACCGACGACATGAACACCACCCGGCCGCGGGCCGCGCGCAGCATGCTCAACAACGCCTGCGTCACGGCCACCTGGCCGACGACGTTGACCTCGAGCTGACGCCGGAGCTCGTCGATGCGGATGCCCTCGATCGGGCCCGGCACGACCACGCCGGCGTTGTTGACCAGACCGGCGAGCCGGCCGCCGGTGGCCTCGCGCAGCCGCTCGGCCGCCGCCGCGATCTGGCCCGAGTCCGTGACGTCGCAGAGCACCGGCTCGAGGCGCTCCGACGCGTCAGCCCGCAGCACCTCGCCGTCCTCCTCCTTGCGGATGCCCGCGAAGACGCGGAAGCCGGCGCGGTCGAGGCGCAGCGCGCAGGCGCGGCCGATCCCCGTCGAGGTGCCGGTGATGAGGACGGCTCCGCGGTCACCGCCCGCGCTCATCGGCGCTGCTCGCGATCGAGCTCGACCGCGTCGTGGGCGCAGAAGATGCGCACCTCCGCGCCGTGCTCGCGGCCCAGCTCGCGCAGGCGCTCGGTGTTGGCGGCGCGGGCGGAGTTGTCGGCGGCCATCGCCGTCTGGAACGCGCGCAGCGCGGGCGGGCAGTGCGGCGGCGTCTCGACCTGGCCGCGGTGGAAGTAGGCGTCGCCGCAGTGCAGCACCCAGCCGTCGCCGTCGCTTACGGCGATCGCGCTGTGGCCGGCCGAGTGGCCGAGGAGCGGGATCAGGACGATCTCGTGGTCGACCCCTCCCAGCACGCGGACGCTCTCGAAGCCGAACCAGGAGTCGCCGTCGACGGTGTGCTCGACCCAGCGCGGCCCGTGGGCGAAATGACCGGCCGGGTAGCGGGCGCGGTCGCGGAGCGTCGGGTGCACCGCCGCCGCGCGCTCGGGCGCGAACACGTGCACCTCGGCGCCCGGGAAGTCGGGCAGCCCGCCCGCGTGGTCGAGATCGAGGTGGGTGACCGCGATCGCGCGCACGTCGGCGGGGTCGAAGCCGAGCCCGCGCAGCTGCTGCGTCGCCGTCTCGCCCACGCGTGCCTGCGGCCGGAACGCGACCGTGAACGGCACGCCGAGGCGGCGGTGCGGGTGCGCGACGTCGTCGGAACCGAACCCGGTGTCAACCAGCACGAGCGCGTCGCCGGTTTCGACGAGCAGGCAGTGGCAGCACATCTCAGCCCCGCCCAGCCCGCCCTCGCCACTGACGAGGCGGCCGCCGTAGGGGCACAGCGTGCCGCAGTTGAGGTGGTGGATCGTCATCGGCGGCAGCCTCTCACACCGCCGCTCACCGCCGCTAAGGTGGCCGCGTGAGCGCGCCCGACGGATTCGAGGAGTGGTCGGCCGAGCTGCACGGCCACGAGGTCATCTACCGGATGGCCGGCAGCGGCCCACCGGTGGTCCTGATCCACGGGATGATCAACTCGTCGAAGCATTGGCGGTCCGTCGCCGAGCGGCTGGCCGCGGACCACACGGTGATCGCGCCGGACCTGATCGGCCACGGCGACTCGGCGACCCCCCGCGGCGACTACTCGCTCGGCGCGCACGCCGCGGTGATCCGCGACCTGCTGGCCGCGCTCGGGATCCGCAGCGCGACGATCGTCGGCCACTCGCTCGGCGGCGGGGTGGCGATGCAGTTCTTCTGGCAGTTCCCCGACCAGGTGGAGCGTCTCGCGCTCGTCTCGAGCGGCGGGCTCGGCCCGTCGGTGAGCCCGCTGCTGCGCTTCGCGGCGCTTCCGGGCGCGTCACCGGCGCTGGCGCTGGCCGCCAGGCCCCGCGTGGTCGGGGCGATCGCCGGGCTCGCGAACGAGCTCGAGCGGCGCAGCTCGGAGAAGGCCGTCTACCTCGACGCGGTGGCGCGCGCGCTGCGCCCGCTCCAGGGCGAGGGCTCACGGCGCGCGTTCCTGCAGACCCTGCGCGGGGTGATCGACGCGCGTGGGCAGCGAGTGAGCGCGGTCGATCGGCTCTATCTGCTCGGTGCGGTGCCGACGCTGATCGTGTGGGGTGAGCGCGACCGCACGATCCCGCTCGAACACGGCCGCGCCGCACACGAGGCGATCCCGAACAGTCGCTTCGAGACGCTGCCGCGAGCGGCGCATTTCCCGCACCTCGAGGATCCCGAGGGCCTCGCCGACGTGCTCGTCGACTTCCTGGCGACGACGGAGCCTCACACGCTCGACGCCGACGACTGGGAGGAGCTCCTCGAGTCCCGCACCGTCCGGCGGCGACGGCTGCGCAGCGCCGCCTGAACCGGCGCGGCTCAGCCGGCGACGGACTCGATCAGGTCGGCGGCGCGCTCGGTGCCGCGCTGGTCGCGCAGCCGCCGGGACACTGCGTCGAGGTGGGCGGCGAGCGCCTGGTCCGCGAGCAGCCGGTCGATCGCCGCGCGCAGCTCCTCGGGCTCGTGGGCGTAGGTGGGCAGGCGGACGCCGAACCCGGTCTCGTGGATGCGCTGGGCGTTGTCGTACTGGTCCCAGAACAGCGGCAGCACGACCATCGGCTTGCCGAAGTGAAGGCACTCGGTGACGGTGTTGTTGCCGCCGTGGGTGATCACGAGGTCGACCTGGGGCAGGATCGAGGTCTGGGGCAGGAACTCCTCGCCGACCATGTTCGGGGCGAGCTCGAGCTCGGCGTGCTGCGGGCCCTTGGAGACGATCACCCGGTACGGGGAGTCGGCCAGGCTCCCGATCAGGCTGCGCATCAGCTCGACGTCGGCCGACCCGAGCGAGCCGAGGCTGAGGTACACCAGCGGGCCCGACGCCGACGCCAGCGGCTCGGGCAGCTCCCAGTCGGCATCGGTGGCGCGCACGCACGACTCGAGGTTGCGCCAGCCGTCGCCGAGCGGGTGCGAGCGGGCGTAGTCGACCTCGCTCGGGTAGAGCCACAGGTTCAGGTCGGGGGAGGTGTGGATGAACTCGAGCTCGGGCAGCGGCGGCGCGCCGCGCTCGACGCAGAAGTCGCTGAACGACGACTGCAGCGGGCCTAGGGCGCGCGCGTACTCCTCGCGGTAGGCCTCCCACTCGTCGCGCTCGGCGACCGGATAGCCGGAGAACGTCGGCGGGACCTCGGGATCCTTGACCTCGGCCGGGTTGCAGGAGACGATCCGCACCCATGGGCGGCCGGCGGCCGGCAGGGCGGGGAAGGAGACGACGTTGTCCTCGACGATCACGTCCGGCTCGACCTCGCCGATGATCTCGACCAGGCGCTCGTCCACGTACCGGGCGCCGTCGCACAGCGCCTCGAACGTCGGGCCGATGAACCCCGCGAGCTGCTCGATCGTCGGCCTGCGAAAGACGGGCGCGGTCTCGCGGATGAAGTCCTTCCAGAACTGTCCCGGATCCTCCTCGGCGTTCTCGTCCGGGGGCGTCAGGCGCATCAGGCGTTCCTCGAAGCCCTTCGCCTCGAGAGTGCCGGCGAAGGATTCCTCGGCGATGAACACGACCCGGTGGCCCCGCCGCAGCAGCACGTCGCCGATCCCGACGCAGTTGTTGGTCGGCCCGTAGGCGCCCTCTGGGAAGAAAATGAAGGTTCGGGCGGGCATCGTCGATGAATCTAATCGCTCGGGAGCTCGCCGCCCAGCGTCGAGATCACGATGGCCGCCGCCGGGTTGCCGCCTCGCTTCGGCGTGCGGCAGGGGATCGGCTTCTGCCCGTCGACGTCGAAGGTGACGCCCCAGGCCATGCGGCCGGACGTGACGGCCGTCGCCCGCACCGAGCCGCGCGGCCAGCTCGCCGCGCGCTCGGAGATCTGGTTCGCCCCGACGTACAGCGGATGGTCGACGTGAGCGGGATCGAACTTGTGCGCGTGTACTTCCGTGGGCGTCAGGACCATGCACAGATTGGAGGGGACGCCGGTCCCGCGGGCGGTCAAATGGCGCTGAAAGGGCCCCGCCAGCTCGACGTCCGGCAGGCCGCTCGCCGCCGCCGCGGCTGCGCGCCAGAGCTCGATCCTCCTCGCCGCCTCGTCGGCCCCGAGCGACTCGAACAAGGCCGCGTGGTCGACGGCCCAGGCCCCGACATCCATCGCCGCCAAAGTATCGGAACTTGCTACTTTCAAAGGGCAACGCCGCGGGGTGGAGCAGTCAGGTAGCTCGCCGGGCTCATAACCCGGAGGTCGCAGGTTCAAATCCTGCCCCCGCTATGTACGAAAGGCCCGCTAATGCGGGCCTTTCGTGTCGGTAGGGATCGGAGTCTGCGGTCAGGTGGCTACCAATTGGCTACCAATTTGTTGCCGGCTGCATGGTTCAGGCTCCCGGCGACGTGCGCCTGAAGCGTCGTGCGGCGCTGAAAAAACATGTACTGCGCATGGAATGCGGACCTTTCGCGAGATACTCCGCCGGAAATGTCACAGGAGAACGTGGAGATCGTTCGAGGGCTTCAACCCGGCCCGGACGTCGACCTCACGGAACTGTTCGTAGTTGGGAGGGACGACGCCGAGGTCGAGGCTGCGACGGCCGCCGCAGCGCCGGCATTCACCGATGACTTTGTCTGCATCTTTCACGCCCTCTCGGAAGAGCCTCGCTTCGGGATCGACGGGTTACGTCGGAGCTGGTTGGACTGGCTCGCGCCCTGGGAGAGCTATCGCACCGAGATCAAGGAGCTCGTCGACGCGGGAGATCGAGTCGTCGTTGTCAGTCGCGACTTCGGACGTCGTCCAGGAATGGACCTCGAAGTGCATTTCGATGGCTGCGCGGTCTGGACCGTTCGTGACGCCAAGATCGCGCGCGCGGAGTTCTTCCCCACCGATCGCGCGGCGGCCTTTGAGGCGGCCGGCCTGGCGCTATAGCGAAAAGTCACGCTTCGGACGAGAAACGCAATTAGTTCACGTCTGGCGGCCGTGGCTGCGTGAGCGGCACCTCGAAGTGCGACCGCCAGGTTTCCTCCGCCTCCACTTCCGCAAGTTTGGCCTCGCGAGCTCGGATCACTAGGGCCATGGTCGCGTTGTAGGCGATGCCCATGATGCGCGCTTGCTCATCTAGCCACGTTTCGTAGATCTCCCCGGCGACCCCACCGTGACGTTCGCGAGCGGCGAGATACAGCCGCCACGCGTGGTGGGCAACGAGGTTGCGCGCACCCACGACGACTTTCAGATCTGCCGCCACGGATTCCGGCAGGTCCAGATCGCGAGCGGCCGCGCCGGCTGGCTTGCTCGTGAGCCACTTCTCGATCTCGGGCCATCTGTCCTCGAGAGGAGCGCTCACGTCGTGGCGCTGCGCCTCAAGAAGCTTCAGCAATGCGAGTTCGAACAGCTGCGCACGGGCAATCGCGTATCCCAATCGGGCAAGAACGGACCTGTCGCGATCATCCAGGCGCTCCATCCAGCCGAACCTAGCGGGCGTGCTGCACGGCCGCGAACCCGTCGCTTTCATCCAGAGCGACGCGAAAGCGCGTCACAGTATTCGGCGATGCGCGAGGAACTACTCGTGGACCGGTTCACCGGATTCGAGGACGAGCAGCTTCTTGCCCTCGTGGGTGTCGCTGATGGCCCGCAAGCCTTTGCGGCGTTCTACCGGCGTCACGAGGACGCGATGCTCCTGTTCTTTCTGCGCCGAACCGAGAATCCGGAGACGGCGGCGGATCTGACGGCCGAGGTGTTCGCTGCCGCCCTCGAATCCGCGCACCGGTTCGCACGGGGTCGGTCGCCGGCCGTCGCCTGGCTTTATGCGATCGCCAACCACAAGCTCGCCTCAAGCCGGCGTCGAGGGCGCGTCGAAGACAGGGCCCGCCGCCGCATGCGTATGGAACCGCTGGTCCTCACGGACGATGCCCTCGAACGCGTCGAGGCGCTCGCGGATGCCGAGCGCACTGCGGAGCTGTTGGGCCGGCTGCTCTCCGAGCTGCCGGCCGATCAACACGAAGCGGTGAGGTCGAGAGTCCTCGATGAACGCCCTTACGACGAGATTGCGCGGGACCTCCAGTGCTCGGAGGCCGTCGTCCGCCAGCGGGTCTCTCGCGGCCTTCGAACGCTGCGGATGGAACTCAACAAGGAGTCGACATGAACTCTGCTCACCCAACCGGCGACGCGACGCTACCCGAGCTGGAGGCGCTGCTGGTCGCTGCGGCCGGCTCGATGCCCGCCAAGCGCCTTCCGATCCGCCAGCGCCTGGGGATGCCGCTTGCCTTCGCCGGGCTGTTGGCGACCGCAGGGGTTGCCGCCGCCGCGGCGGGCGTGTTCGGCGGCGGGAGCGGACCGGCGATCGATCGGGGTGCGACTCCGTCCGGCGACTACGCCAGCGGCAGTTACGTGATCCGCGTCCGACCGGACTCCGCGCATACCAACCGGGGCGGACCGATTTGTCTGCAGCTTCAGTTCGCTGGATCGCGGCCTGCCTACGGCTGTGGCTCGGCGCCCACCCAAGCCGAGCCGTTCGGGCTCGTGGTTGTGGACGGCCAATCTGAAGGTGCGGTCGAGCGCGTGATCTACGGCCTTGTCGCTGACGACGTCGCCCGCGTGAGCGCCCTCGGCGAAGGCACACAGCACTACGACGCGGCAACCGTTGTCAAGCGCGGCCTTCCCGGGCGCTACTTCTCGCTTACCGCTCCCAACGAAGGGCGGATCGAGTTGGTCGGCTTCAACAGTTCCGGCGCCGAAGTCGCCCGCATCGGGAGCCGAACAACACCCGACCATGAGCCGCTCTCTCACGACGAGGCCGTTGCCCAGGGTGATCCCTCAGGCTTCGCGCCGACCGCCGTGCCCGCGTCCTCGTTCGTCTACCGCGGCCAGTCGATCGAGCCGTCGAAGGCGGACAGGCTCGGGTTGGTCTGCGTCGACAGCATCCAGACCGTCTATTGCTACGACTCTGTTGCGGAAGCCAACGCCGCACCTGCGCGGCAGTAGTGCTCCTCGTCCGAAGCGATATTTTCGGCGACGCCATGAAACGGCTGGGCATCCCGTTCTTGCTTGTCGTCGCCGTGGGCTGCTTCGCGTGGGCAGCGACGACCACGGACAGCGAGGGCGGGATCGTGTGGACCGCCGTCCTGCTCGCTGTCGGCATCGGCTGCCTTGCGCTAGCGATCGGGGTCTACCGCAGCCCGTCCCGGTAAGGCTGCGTCGACCGGTCCGAAGCGACACTCACTTTGCGCGCAGCCGTCGCCGATATCTCCCCTCATGGAGCCCGAACAGTCAACCGCTGAGGAGAGGGCGCGCCACGAGCAAGGCAGCTCAGCGCGACGGGAATGCGGCTGGCCGAGTTCTCCGTGAACCAAGTGCTGGTCAAGGACCTGCGCCCGGTTCCCGCGGTTTGCGTGATCGGCCGGCCCTACTTAGGCTTTCCGCATGAAAATCTTCAATCTCAACGCAGACGAGTGGGATCGCACGGAAGAGCGCGAGGGCTGGCGCTTCAAGGACGCCTGGGTCGGCGCGCACACCGACGCCGAGCTGATCGGCGCGAGCGTGTACGAGGTCGAGCCGGGTAACAAGCAGGGGCCATTTCACACCCACCACGCGAACGAGGAATGGGTGATCGTCCTCCGCGGCGAGCCGACGCTCCGCACGCACGAGGGCGAGCAGCAGCTGCGCGAGGGCGACGTCGTCGCGTTCCCGCGCGGCAAGGAGGGCGCGCACCAGATCCGCAACGACACGGACGCGCCCGTCCGCATCCTCATCCTCTCCACGCTGATCGCGCCGGACATCGTCGAGTACCTCGACACGGGCAAGATCGGCGCGCGGAGCGTCGCCGGCGAGCGGATCATCTTCGCTCGCCCCGGGCCTGAGCTCGAATACTGGGAAGGCGAGGACTAAAGCCACTTCCGGTCGATTTCTTAGAGGTCGCCGATCCGGACACACTGCTCGCGACCGGCGCGCGCCGTTGTTGCACTTTTCGTCCAAAGCGGCATCTTGAGACTTCGGCGTCTCTCGTCGGGGAAGACTTGACCGCGTGGGGTAGAGCCCCATTTTCGACGTGTATCCCGGGTGGCCAGCCGCGCCTGCGAGATGTCGGACTCGAGGCCAACCACCGGTGTACGATTGATCGGTGACCGCTCGGTTGGCGACGACGCTCGGCAGCTGCGCGGCGTTGATCGCCATCGCATTGGCACTCGCGGCCGCGGGCGGATCAGGTAGCGCGGCTCCGCCCGAGGGCGAATCAACGGACCGGGTGGGGGTCAAGGAGAGCCCGAAGGTCCCGGTCGAGAAGTGCTCGACGCGTTCGGAGGCCAGCTTTCCGGGTGCGTTCACGGCGCGCCGGAACCTCGTCGTCGGACCGATGGCCATGATCGGCGCCGGGCGGGAACGGGTGTACTTCTTCCCCGACTTCGCCAGTGACGCCGGCGGACAGAAGTTCCAACTGCTGGTCCGAAATGGCCATCGAGTGACGATGGAGCTGTCGCGGCACACCCGGCAGGGCGCGGGGCTCGCCTATGGTCCGCTGCCGGGAGGCGAGACCAGCCTGGCCGACACCCATCGGGTGGTGAAGTTCATCGGCTGTCGGCGTCGCGCGCCCTCCGGAAGCAGCGCGGATGGGCGGCCAGTCACGTTCTGGTCGGGGGGCGTCGTGGCGAGATCGCCCCGGTGCGTGCCCCTTCGTGTCTTCGTGGACGGCACGAGCGCGGCCCGGCGCGCAGTAATCCATCTTGGCGTCCGACACTGCGGCTGACCCGCCCACCCTGGAAACGACGCAGCGCCTGTTAGGTAGCTGCTTCTCGTCCGAAGGGCAACCTTTTGGACGCCGTGCGGCTACTTCGTCTAGTCACCTGATCTCGGGTGTGGGCTGACTGCGCCGTCGCTGCCTCGCATCGAACTCGGGGGGCCTGCTCGCACCGTCTCGCCGCGTCGCGAAGCGGCAGCGCCTCTCGCGCAAAGACACGCTGAATCGAGCCTACTACCCGGTCAAGCGATTCCCAGCCACAACCGAGGCTGGCGGGGGTGGGCCTCCGCTCGCTGACTGGTCGGTAGTTGCGCCGGTGTCCGATGGTGGAGCAGCGCGCCTCCACATCAGGACAAATAGAAGAACGGTCACGATGCCGACGGTGTTGATGATCGTGATCGACACCGTGACCAGGGGGTCGGCTGCAAAGGGATAAATCATCATCAGGAGCATCGGAGCGATGTTGCGTACCGCCGTGGTCACCTCGGTCGCATGCCTGGCTCCTATGTCTTTGACGCGAAGGCTGGACACCAGGAGGTAGCCACACCCGAGGCCTATGAACGGGCCAGCAAGGGCCGCGATGTAGCTCTCGGTGCCCCACTCCTTCTCGAACAGATCCCAATACGCAACCAGCGTGAAGTTGAGATTGAAGAGCAGGCACAGAATTGCGACCCGGACCGTCCACTGCGCCAATGGCGGCGTCAGATCGGGCCACCAAGCCCTGAAGCCGCACCCGAGAACCAGCGGCAGCAACAAGAAGGCCAACAACGGCCAAGCGACGTCCCAGACAGAGACCTCAAGGTGCGCGTCAACCGCATCGACGGCGAGGGGCAAACCTATCGGGAGCGCGATGATCGTCGCAACAGTCAGGACTACCAACAGCGTGGTGGAAATGCCGACATCCGCCTTGGCCAACCGGGCGAGGATGGGTGCGAATGGCATCCCCGCACACAGGGCTGCGACACAGAACCCGACCTTGATCTCATCAGGAATGGACGAGGCCACCGTCAGCAAATAGCCGACGAACAGGAGCGGAATGATGACGAAATTGATCACCAACACCCACGCGGCAAGCTTCCGATGGGCAAAGGCCTGTCCGAGCAGTTCGCCGACCGAAAGCCGGAGGCCCAGCCCGAATGAATTCAATATCACGAAGAGCACACCGAACCCGTTGATCAGGACGCTCTGACTGGGCTGGGCCGTCATATTGCGCGACTCTCAGACAATGCGGCGCTCCCCCTCGGGTGTGTTTGGCGCGATGAAGGACGGACTGAGAGAACCTACCTCGTTCGCGCCCAGATCGAAGTTGCGCTTTCCATGGTCGGCGGGATCGTTGATGTAGCGAGGTGGGGCTGGGCGGCGGGGGTCGGGATTGGGGCTGCGAGGCGTGAGATTTGCCCCGGGATTTGCCCCGGGACGGCCCGTCTCACTCCGTCTCACTCGAACCCGCATGGGGACTGGGCTCAGGGGTCGTTTCAGCCCCCGACCCCGCCCACACACCATGGGTATGCGAACGGGGTCGGAACCTGAAACTGAGGAGGTGGGTTTTGCGGGTTCGAGTGAGACGGGCGAAGAGCACGAAAAGCGGTTGGCTTTGAGTGAAGGCAGGCAGCGGAGAACGAGAGGCGTGGACTAATCGACTGGTTGGCTGTTTAGGGGGTGATGGATCCCGGAGAGGTCAGCGGAAGTGGGATGAGGTGGAAGGGGAGTCGGGTAGCCGTTTTGGGCGCTGGAGTGTCTGAGAACTTGATGGCAGCTGGATCTGGGCGAGGTGTCTAGGCGATGGCCGAGGATCGGAGAACAAGGGGAGCGGCGGTAAGCCGGCGGCGGGAGGCTCGAGCCGAGGCCACGAGCTCGCGGCAGCGTCCCAGCCTGATTGGAGCGCCCACCCCTACCCAGCCCGTTGTTCGCAACGCGAACCGGTGGACGACGAGGTGAGCGCGACCGCTCACACGCGCAGTTCTGCAGGGCAGCTGTTGACCGCCGAGGAGGTTGCGGAGATTCTTGGCATGCGCGTCGACTACGTCTATTCGCTGAGTCGCCGGGGTCAAATCCCACATCTGCGCTTCGGGCGGACACTCAGGTATCGCGGCGAAGCGATCGACGCGTGGCTTCGCGCCGCCGAGCGAGGTACGTTGCCGAGGTCGATGTGAACCGCCGCCGGGTCGCCTCTCGGTGGCGCGGCGGCATCGTGAAGCGAGGCCTGATGAGTGCTCAGCGAAGTTCCCGCCGCTCCTACGGGACCGGGTCGGTCGTCTTCCGGCGCGGTGCCTACTACGGAAAGTGGCGAGCCGGCGATCGTCAGGTGATGCGCAAGCTCGGGGCACCCCGCCAGCCCGGGACCAGGGAAGGCCTCACTCGCAAGCAGGCCGAGGGCGTGCTGCGGCGGCTGATGCAGGAGGTGCGGGTGGCTCCTGCTGCATACGAGCGCCTCACGGTCGAAGAAGTGGGAGCTCGCTACCTGCGCCACGTCGAGCACGTCCTGGAGCGAAAGCCGACGACAGTTGCGGACTACGGCTCGATCCTCCGCCGGCACCTGGCGCCGTACTTCGGCTCGCAGGCGATCGAACGCATCACGGCCGAGCACCTAGCCGCGTATATGGCGGCCAAGGCCTCTGAAGGCCTCCAGACGAAGACGGTGAGCAACCACCTCAACTTCGCTCACGGCCTGTTCTCGTTCGCGCTCAAGCGTGGCTGGGTCGCGGCGAACCCGGTTGCGGCGGTCGACCGGCCGCGAGCCGCGGGGACCAACCCGGACATTCGCTATCTCGACCGAGGCGAGGTCGAGGCCCTACTGCGCGCCGTCCCCGACGACCAGCTGGGTCCGACCGATCGGGTGCTGTACCTGACCGCGACGATGACCGGCCTGCGCCAGGGCGAGCTCGTCGCGCTTCGCTGGCAGGACGTCGACTGGGTCGCCGGCGTCGTCCGGGTGCGCCGCAACTACACGCGCGGGCGGTTCGGCACGCCGAAGACGCGGCGTTCGAGCCGGGCCGTGCCGATGGCCGACCGCGTCGCGAGCGAGCTCGAGCGTCACTTCCAGCGCTCGCGCTATCAGGGCGACGAGGACCTCGTCTTCTGCCATCCCGATACCGGGCGGCCCTACGACGCGTCGAAGTCACGCAAGCGCTTCAAGGAGGCGCTGAGAGCAGCTGGGTTGCGGCCGATCCGCTTCCACGACCTCCGCCACACCTTCGGGACCGGGATGGCGGCGGCCGGAGCGCCGCTCAGGGCGATCCAGGAGTGGATGGGCCACCGCGACCACCAGACGACCCAGGTCTATGCCGACTACTCGCCGGACCCGTCGCAGGGCGGCGCGTGGGCGCAGGCCGCCTTTGGCGTGGCTACCAATTTGGCTACCAATTTGAGCGAAAGTGGGGACAACTCAGAGCAAGAGAAACCGCATGGGAATGCGGGATCGCAGGTAGACGCCACCCCCTAGCTCGATCTCATAACCCGGAGGTCGTGGGTTCAAATCCCACCCCCGCTATAGGTCAGAAAGCCCGCCGTCCAGCGGGCTTTCGCCGTTTCCGGGCGCAGCCGGAGTACAACGAGGTAGTGGATGACGGCCATCTCAACCGCTGGCTGGCTCAGCCGCAGGTGCGTACCCGCCATCGCCGCCGAGCCAGCGTCGCGGCGGAGCGCCTCTGGCATGCGGCCGAGTCGGTCCGGGTCGCCGACGCGCCGACCTTCGGCCGGGTGTTGCGGTGGCGGATCCCGGGGACCCCGGCCGACATGCCGTATCGTGACGTCCTTCGCCGCTACCCGTTCATCGTCCTCGCCGAGGACGACGGCTGGTCGGTCTCCGGCCTCTGCGGGGTGATCTGGTCGCTGCGCCGCGACTACCCCCGGCTCGAGGGGCCCGACGAGTTCGATGCCTGGGACCGGCCGGGCACGGTTCGGGTGGTGCTCGCACATTGGGTCGAGCCCGATGAGGCCGGATCGGCGATCGTGAGCGAGGCGCGCATCGAGCCGGTCGACCGCGCCGCGAGGATGCGGACGCGGCTGCTGTGGGCCAGTTTCGGCCAGTTCCAGCGCCTGATCGGCGGCGAGGTGCTGAGCGCGGCGGTGCGTGCGGCCGAAAGCGCGCCGGCGCCGGACCACTCGGCCGACTCGGAATAGCTCAGAGTCTCACCGCGACCAGTCCGACCGCGAGCGCGGCTAGCGCCCAGGACATGGCCTGGAGGGCGCCGTCGAGCGGCCGCGCCAGCGACTCGACCGACACTGGGACGACGGTGCCGTCGTCCAGCACCTGCTCGCCGTGGACCGTGGCGGTCCGGCGGCGCAGCTCACGGACGGGCGCCGAGAGCCGCCGCTGCGCCACGCTGAGGCCGAAGCATCCTGCCGCCACGAGCAGCCCGGCCACCAGCTCGTCCGCGTGCTTGACCTCGAGCGTGTTGACCCACCACGACGTCAGGGCGGGGAAGGCTCCCCATGCGGCGGCGAACCAGAAGTTCGTGTGAAAGCGTCCACCTGCCAGCTCGAGGTTGTACGCGACCACGAGGAAGCCGCCGACGACGACGAACGGCGCCAGCGTCGGCGAGAAGATGAACACGCTGGCAATCCCGATCGCGACCGCGCCGGCCAGCGCGATCGCGGCGAGTGCGACCAGGGTGCGATCGGAGAGCCGGGTCTTCAGCGGATGCCCGTTGAGCTCGTCCAGAGCGTGAGCGGCCACGCCAACCGCGAGAAAGAAGGCGACAAGGGTGGCCAGCAAGCGATCGAGATGAAGCGCCGGCGCAGCGACCGCGCCCAGCGCGACATAGGAGAGGTGCCAGGCGGTGTACGGCGGATGCAGCAGGGTGACGAGGTCGCGCCAGCCGCCGGCACGAAGGGCGTAGAAGGCGGGGCGATCGAGCCGCGCATCCGGGTCCGTGGTGTGGGCCGCGTGGTCAGCTATCGCGCGTCCCCCAGATCACGACCCCTCCGCCCAGGCTCATCACCTTCGCCTCGACCGAGGCGAACCCCGCCTGTCGCCAGAGCTCCAGCTGCGGTTGCAGCGGCAGTCGTCGGTAGAAGCTCGTGATGCTCGGCCCGAGGAAGCGGCCGACCTCATACCAATCCCGGGAGATGAACCGGCCGAGGACCGGCAGCCCGAGCCGCACGTAGACGTGCCAGAGCGCACGCGCGACGGGGTTCGGCGGCAGCATGAACTCGAGCGAGGCCATCCGCCCGCCGGGCTTGACCACACGGGCGAGCTCACGGAGGGTCGCCGCGGGGTCGTCGACGTAGCGGAGCAGGTAGGTGAACGTGAGGTGGTCGAACTCGGCGTCGGCGAACGGCAGCGATTCGGCCTCGCCTCTGACCAGCTCGATGTGCGATGCGAGCTCCGGATCCGCGCGCAGCCTCGCCGCCGCTCCGGCCAGCATCTCCGGGCTCTGGTCGAGCCCGACGACCCGGCAGCCGTAGCGGCGAACGAGGGCCGCGGCGACCATGCCGGTTCCCGTCGCGACGTCGAGCACGCGGTCCTGCGGCCCTGCGCCGACACAGGCGACAGCCGCCCGCCGCCAGCGGGGATCCTGGCCGAAGCTGAGCACGGCCCCGGCGGCGTCGTAGCGACGCGGCAGCCCCGCGAACAGCTCGAGCGCCTCCTCCTTGCGAGCGCCAGCGGAGGGCATCGGGTTCAGACCTCGGCCCCATGGCGGCTCGCGATCGACTCGATCGCTCGGGCGTAGGCGCCGGGGTGGGTGACCTGCGGATCGTGGGCCGTGCCTGGGATCAACTCGGACCGCGTCCCCGGCATGGCCGCGGCCACCATCTCGGCCATCCGCTTGAAGAACGGCGGGCGACGGTCCCCGCGGGTGACGAGGGCAGGCCCGTCAAAGGCGACAAGCTCGCCGATCTCGATGCGCAGTGCGTCCGGGTCTCGATACTGATCGAGATAGGTGGGGGCGTTGTGGACCAGGGCCCGCCGGTGGGCGGGGTCCAGGCCGGCCCAGCCGCGCGGCGGCGCGGCCACCCGGTCGAAATACAGGCGGGCACCGCCTTCGAGATCGCCCGCCTCGAGCCGGGCTGCGACCGCGTCGAGCTGAGCGCGCAGCTCGGTCAGTGCGGCCAGCTCGGCTGCCCCGAGCTCCCGGCGGTCGAGCAGATCGAACAGCGGCGGTTCGTGGACCGCGACGCTGAGCGGCACGTCAGGCCTGCCAGTTGCGAGGCGCAGGGCGATCGAGCCGCCGAACGAGGCGCCTGCGACGTGGGCGCGCCCGGCGCCGAGCAGGTCGATCAGGGCTGCCAGGTCATCGACGTCATCGTGAACGCTCCCCTGCCCAGGAGGACAGGTGCTGAGGCCGTGCCCGCGACGGTCATAGACCACGACCTCGAACGAACGACTCAGCAGGGGCACGACGTCGTCCCAGATGCGGCAGTCCACCCACGATCCGTGCACTAGCACCAGCGGGTCGCCGACGCCGCTTCGCTCGTAGTGAAGCTGGACTCGATTTACATTGGCGATCGTCATCGTGCGCGGAACCGTCCCGGGCGGGCCGGTTCCCAAGCGAATGCTAGGCGGTGACTGCCGCGGGCTGAGAGCTCAGTCGCGCTCGATCTCTGCCCCGGCGGTGTGTCTGCCGTGATCTCCTCGACCCGCGCCGGAGCTCCCGCCGCTGGTGCGCGTATGCACGTGGCGCGTGCTCACCAGCTGCGAGCTCACCTGCTGCTGGGGGGTGTAGGTGGCGGGCACGGTCGTGGCCGCGGGCACGGTCGGAGGCGCGGCCGCGCCGCTGGTGCGCGTGCTCACCTGCTGGGCGGAGTCGCCTGCCTTCGCAGTCGCCGGATTTGTCGTGCTGGCCAGTGGGGCAGCGATCTGGGCCTGCGCGGTGCCCTGTGAGTTGCGGGCCGGGTTGGAGCTGATCGCGAACCCGCCGAGGCCGCCGAGGCCGAAGACGGTGGCCGCGACGGCGATCTTCATTCTGATGTTGGTCATGGTCATGCCTTCCGTTGGCCTCGTCGCAGACGATTTTGCGGCGCGACCGGGAAGCGCCTCGCAAGGTGCCGGTAAGGGCTTGAACAATTCTCGGCAGCCCGAAGGTGCAAAGCCGGCACAGGTTCGGCGCACTTTCGTTGCAGGTCGGACTCGTTTCGGCGCACGAGGCGGAGGAGCCTGGGCGCGCGGCGACTGCAGGCTGGGCGGCTGCGCGTGCGCCGCAATTACGCCCGCGGAGAGTGGGGCACCCCGAAGTCGAAGCGATCGAGCAGGGCCGTGCCGATGGTCGATCGCGTGGGTCAGGACTTCGTCTTCGCGCATCCCGAGAGCGGGAACGCGCTCGATGCCTCGGCGTTGCGGAAGCGTTACACGCGCGCCAGACAGGCGGCCGGCGTCCGGCCGGTTCGCTTCCACGATTTGCGCCAGTCGTGGGTTCAAATCCCACCCCCGCTATAAAGGAGAGGCCCGCTCAGGCCCGCTTTTCACTTCTTGGGCAAGCTCTTTTCGTCTGTCGCGCCCAACCGGAGTGCGACCTCCGCCGAATCGGTAGCGGCTGCGCGAGGGGGAGGGGAGCGCGAGTGGTCGACGCTCGCCACACCCTGGGAACCAGCGATCACGAGGCGTAGAGAACTGGTCCCGGTCTGGGCCTCGGCCAGGGCGGCGATTCACGCCGGAGGCAGATCAGTACTGCCTACGGATGCGGCCGCCTCGTGGCCAGGTTACGGTCGAGCGGATGTTGGCGCTGAGTCTGCTCTTCGCCGCTCTGGTCGATCTAAACGACCCGGCGCACTACGTGCACTGGGGGGACTGGTTCCAGATGTCGGTCGCCAACATTGTCGTGATCGTGCTGATGATCATCGTCTTCGTCGCGGCGATCCTGGTGCCGTTCCCGAGGCGCAGCAGCGAGCAGCCATGAGCAGCCCGCCCGACGGCCCCGACGAGAAGCGGATGTGGACCACTCGGGTGCGCGAACGCGCCGTCGGCGCGCTGCCTCCGGAGAAGCTGCTCCCCGACCGCCAGCCCTCGTACGTCTCCTCCTGGATCTACGTCTTCGGGGTCGCCGCGATCGCCTCCCTGATCGTGGTCGTCCTTTCAGGGGTGATCCTCGGTCTCAAGGGCCCGGCGTGGTGGCACGTCTCCAGCGTCGGCAAGTTCTTCAACGGCATTCACCTATGGACGGTCGAGCTCTTCTTCTTCACGATGGTGGTCCACCTCTGGGGCAAGTTCTTCATGGGCGCCTGGCGCGACGGCCGTGGGGGCACCTGGGTGACCGGCGCGATCACCTTCCTGGTGGCGATCGGGGCCGCCTTCACCGGCTACCTCTCGCAGCAGAACTTCGACTCGCAGTGGATCGCCAGCGAGGGCAAGGACGGGCTCAACTCGGTAGGGATCGGCGCCTTCTTCAACGTCGCCGACTTCGGCCAGATGTACACCTTCCACGTCATCCTGCTCCCGGTGGCGGTCACAGCGCTGGTCATCTGGCACGTGCTCTTGGTGCGCCGCACCGGGGTGGTGCCGCCGTACCCGGCTAGGGTGGCTGATGCCGCCAAGACGACGCCCGCCGCGGACGGGGGCGGATCGTGAGCGCCGAGGCACCGTCGTCGGCCCAGGGTGATCAGGGGCAGTGGCAGGGCGAGTACGTCCGCTACGACCTGATCAAGGAGTTGGTCATCGCGCTGGGAGTAATCGCCGGCCTGGCGATCATCCTCACGATCCTCTTCTCCTCTCCGGACGTCACTCCGGTCACGATCCAGAGTTGGTCTACGGCCAGCCCAGATGACTTCGTGGCCACGGCGATCACCGAGCTGGACGGCACCAGCGAGATTGCCACCTACGGGCCGCCGTACAACGACACCTCCGGCACGGCGCAGAAGATCGGTCCGATCTCCCTGCAGGACTTCGCCGGCGTCCACCAGCCGATCGACACCGCGCAGGACTACGTGATCAATCCGCTCTCCACGGTCCCTGCCGTTCCCCGATTGACGGCGGCGCTCGCGGTCTACCAGGCCGCCTCGCCCGAGCGCCAGGCGGCCTGGACCACCGCCTACACCGATGCCCTCGCAAAGGCGCGTTTTCCGGGCGGGGGAGCGGTGGTGGTGCCGCCCGGTCGCTACGGCCCGGTCGCGCCGATGATGAGCGCGGAGTTGGCGCTTGCGCAGAGCGGCGGACTGGACGGGGCCCTGCAGAACAGCGGGAGCTTCTACCAGACCAACTACACGAAGCCCCTGCTGTTCCTCTCCGCCGGGAGCTACTTCGAGGACCGCGCCTCGGCCGAGCATCTGCTCGGCGACCAGTGGGGAATGATGAACGAGACGGGCAGCTACCCCGGGCAGGTCTGGCTGTGGCTGTACACGTTCTGGTACCAGGTCGAGCCCTTCAAGAGCTCGCCGAACGCGGACGCGCTCATCTTCGCCCTGATGGGGGCGCTGAGCCTCGCCTTCATCTGTATCCCGTTCATCCCCGGAGTGAAGACGCTCCCCCGCCACCTCGGCGTGTACCGGCTGATCTGGCGGGACCACTACCGTCAGGTGGAGGACTGAGGCAAGCCACTCGACCGTTCGGGACGCCTCGACCCCGGGCCCTAGCGTCCTCCGGCTTCGTGCATAGATCCAGACGCGGTGAACGCGACCGACCTCGAGCGTCGAGATCATGGAGTCACACCCGCGTATCGCCACGAGGCACGATCCGCTCGCGACCGGAGCGGGCGGTTGCCCTCCTTCGGTTGAAGTCCCGGAGGTCCTGGGGTACCAGCCGTGGTACCAAACTGAGCGAATCTCAGATGGCCCGAGAGAGTCGGCATGGCTTGATCACGCGGTATCGCACCCCGCCGACGAGCATCGAGGGATCTCATAACCCGGAGGTCGCGGGTTCAAATCCCGCCCCCGCTACTCAGAGGGAGCCCGCAATCAAGCCGGCTTCCGCCGTTAAGGCGGACCCCCACGCAGGAACCGATCGCATGACGTCGCGCGCCTGCCACGTCGAAACGCCCGGCAACTGGCCGGGCGCCTCGGGTACAGGGAGGAGAGATATATGTGTATGTGGCGCCTGCTCATGAAGACTTCCGGTGTCGTGGGCGTGTCTGCCTCACTCGACTGGTTGTCAGATGACGGCGCCATTCGAAGATATGTGCACGGCCTGCCGTTGAGCCCCGAAAGTCCCGAAAAGTGGTCCGGTTTGGGTCGGGCTGGGTTTCCTGGCGGTTAAGACCCGCCCGGGGCGCGATCCCGGCGCAGGAAGTCGATGAACTCCCGTTCGGCCACCGACAGGGAGGCGAGCGAGCGGTAGACGATCGTGAAGCTGCGCGGAAACCGCAGCCCAGCGATCGGGCGGACGTACAGGTGGTCACGGCCCTCGTCGATCGACAGGGCCGAGATCAGCACCGGCGCCGAGCGCTCCAGAGCCTCGCGCTTGGCCACGGCCGTGCTGCCGACCTCGACCAGCGAGGGGATCATCGGCAGCCCGCGCTCGGCGAGCTCGCGCTCCACGGAGCGTCGGTCGTGCGCCTCGGGGTCGCGCATCACGACGCTGGTCCGAAGCAGCGAGCGCTGCGGAATCGAGGCGCGGCGATACCAGGCGTGGCTCTTCGGAACCGCGATCACGACCTCGTCATCGAGGAGATCGAGCTGCTCAAGGCCGTCGTGTTCGGGGTCGAGCGGGTCGACCGCGATGATCCCGGTGTTGACCCGGCCTTCGGCAACGAGCCGCCGGACGGTCCCCGAGTTCGCGATCGTCAACTCGACCGGCGGGCTGTGGTGACCGCGGGCGTGGTAGGCGACGAGCTCGTACGGGAGGTGTGACTCGGCGATCGTGTGGCTGACCGCGAGCCTCATCGAGGCCTCCTCGCGTCCAGCGCCGGCGATGAGGCCGTCGACGACGTCGGCCTGGTCGAGCAGCCTCCGCACCTCCGGATACAGACGGCGCCCCGTTGCGGTGAGTGCGACTCCCGACGGCGAGCGCGTCAGCAGGTCGGTCCCGGCGGCCGCCTCCAGCCGGCGCAGGCGCTTCGAAACCGCCGGGGTGCTGATCCCCAGGGCAACGCCCGCGCGCCCGATCGTGCCCAGATCGATGGCGGCGCGAAACGCTCGCAGCTCTCCGAGTCCCACGTCGGACATCGCGCACCATTATCTGTCTGGAAGACTCATCGGGCGGTCGTTGAGGTTCGCCGATGAGAACGCTTCTGATCATTGATATTCAGCGCGACTACTTCCCGGGTGGTGCCTACCCGCTGGTTGAACCAGAGTCGGCGGCAGCCCAGGCCGGGCGATTGCTCGAGCAGTTCCGCGAGTCCGGCGAGCCGGTCATCCACCTGCAGCACGTCTGGGATGCGCCCGAGGCCACCTTCATGCGACCCGGGACCGAGGGCGTAGAGATTGCACCCGAGGTCGCGCCGGCGGCCGGAGAGTTGGTGCTCACCAAGGCCCAGCCGAACGGGTTCCTGGATACCCCGCTCGAGGAGACGCTGCGCTCATCCGAGCCCGACGATCTGGTCGTCGCCGGAATGATGTCGAGCATGTGCGTCGATGCGACGGTTCGAGCGGCGGTCGACCTCGGCTTTTCGGCCACCGTGATCCACGACGCCTGCGCCGCGCCGGAGCTCGAGTTCCAGGGGTCGGTGGTACCGGGCGAGGCGGTACATCAGGCCTTCATGGCCGCCCTGGCCGACGGGTACGCCCGAGTCATCGGGACCGAAGAGTTCCTGGCCGCTCCGCCGGTCGCCCGAGCTTGACGGGGGACTCAAAGCCCGCATAGGATCGGCCTGCCGCGGAAACACCTCCGCGGCTTGGTGTTCGTTCGATGGGGGCGACGTGAGTCGGAAGTTCCGAGCAGGTCCTGTGGATGTCCGGCTTTGCCTTGCGGTCGTCACCGCTCTGGCGCTCAGCTTCCCGGTGGACGCGCTCGCGGCGACGGATGCCACGTTCGGCGGCATCTCGAGCGACGGCACCAAGGCGTTCTTCAACAGCGCCGACCAACTCACAGGCGACGACACCGACGGCCAGATCGACGTCTACCAGCGCTCCGGCACGACGACGACCCGGATCTCGGCTGGCGCGATCAACGGCAACCTCGGGCAAAACGCGAGCTTCGCCGGCGCGTCGGGCGATGGCAACCGCGTGTTCTTCACCACGACCGAGCAACTTACGAGCAGCGACACCGACAACTCCAGCGACGTGTACGAGCGCTCCGGCTCAACAACGACGCAGATCTCAACCGGGCGCCATCAACGGCAACAGCCCGATCGCAGTGACCTTCGAGGGCGCTTCCGCCGACGGCCTGCACGTCTTCTTTTCGACCACGGAGGCCCTGGTCGCCGGTGACGCCGACGGGTCGCGGGACATCTACGAGCGGTTCGGCGGGGTCATCACGCGGATCTCCGCCGGCGCGATCAACGGAAACGGGGCCTTCGACGCGGCGTTCGCCGGAGCTCCAGCGACGGTACCCGCGTCTTCTTCACCACCAACGAGCCACTGGTCTCCGCCGACACGGACACGAGGCGCGACATCTACGAGCGGTTCAGCGGCGGAACGAGTCTCGTCTCGACCGGATCGCAGAATGCGAACACCGCGGTCGATGCCAGCTTCGGCAAGGCCTCGACCAACGGCCTGCACGTGTTCTTCACGACTGCCGCGGCGCTCGAGACGACCGACACCGACAGCCGCGCTGACGTCTACGACCGAAGCGGTGGCGTCACGACGCAGGTCTCGACCGGCGCGATCAATGGCAATGGCTCGTTCGATGTGGAGTTTGGCGGCATCTCCGACGACGCCTCCGTCGTCGTGTTCGAGACCGCTGAGCCGTTGGAGAGCGGTGACATCGACTCGAGCCGCGACGTCTACAAGCGGGCGGGCGGGGTCACCTCGGGTATCACCACCAGCCGGGACGGTGCCTTCGATGCCAACTTCGAGGCGGTCAACTCGACGGGGTCGAGGATTGCGTTTACGACCGCTGAACCGTCCTGCGGCTCGGTTGACGTGGATGCCGAGACCGATGTGTACACCCACCAGGCAGCCGGCGGGACCGTCTGCAACTCGGCGAATGGAAACGGACCATTCCCGGCCAAATTCGCGGCGATCGGCCCGGGCACCACGTTCTATACGACCCAGGAGGCCGTCGCCTCGCAGGACGGCGACGAGGCGACCGATGTCTACTCCGATAACGCCGTCGTCTCGCAAGGGGCGATCAACGGCAACGGTGGCTTCCCCGCGAAATTCGCCGCCATCTCCGCCGACGCGTCGCGCGTCTTCTTCACCAGCTTCGAGCAGCTCGTCCCCCAGGATGTCGACGATCGCAGCGACATCTACATGCGCTCTGGCAGCACGACTTCCCTGATCTCGATCGAGGTCGTCCCGCCGGTGGCGACGATCACCGCGGGAGTCGCCGATGCGGGCTTCACCAAGGACGACACGCCCGTCTTCGAGTTCACGTCGTCCGAGCCCGGATCGACGTTCGCGTGCACGGTCGACGGAAGCGGGCCGGTGCCATGTTCGAGCCCCAAGGTCCTGGGACCGCTCACCGATGGCCCTCACGACTTCGCCGTCAGCGCAACGGACCCGGCGGGCAACTCCTCGGGGTTCATCGCTCGAACCTTCACGGTCGACACGATCTCTCCCGATCCGGTGATCGACAGCGGTCCGCCGGCGTTCACAAAGGATTCGACGCCGACCTTCACCTTCTCGGCCGACGAGCCGGTCACCTTCGCCTGCCGGGTCGACGGCGACCCGTTTGGCGCCTGCACGGAGGCCGGTGCCCACACGACCGCGGCGCTCTCGGACGGCTTGCACAGCTTCCGGCTGCTGGCTCGCGATCAGGCCGGGAACACCGAGCACGTCGGGAGCACCTTCACCGTCGATACGACGCCGCCCGACACGACGATTGATTCCGTCGTCGTCAGCGGCAGCAAGGTGACGGTCAGGTTCAGCGGCACCGACTCGAACACGCCGCTCACCTTCCAGTGCAGGATCGACGCGGGCGCCTTCTCCGGATGCAATTCGGGCAAGGTCTTCCGCGGCCTCACTGCCGGTCCCCACACGATCCGCGTCCGGGCGAAGGACCAGGCCGGGAACCTCGACCCGACCCCGGCAAGTCAGGGCTTCTCGGTCTAGCGCCGGCCTTTGATCCCGCCGCTCGGTCCCTCAACGCCCGATCCGGTAGATCCCTCCGTTCAGACTCAGCGCGTACTCGCGCCCGCGGCCGTCGCGCCCGAACGAGTCGAGGTAGGGGATTCGCATGCCGAGGCCGTGGTCGGCCCTCATCCCCGTTTTCCCGATGCGGACCGAGTGCACGGCGCCGGAGCAGACGTCGCCATAGAGGTATCGACCGCTGACCACCTGGCCGCCGACGATCGCGCACATGTTGCGTCCGTGCTGGCGCGAGAGGGCTGGGGCGAGAAACGGCCCGTCGCCAGGCTGAAGCCGATTGGGCCCCTCGAAGATCGGCCAACCGAGGTTGGCGCCCGCCGACCGGTCGAGGTCGAGCAGGTCCACCTCCTCGAAGCGCTGCTCGCCCACGTCCGCCAGGATCAACTGGCGGTGCCAGAAGGTGAACCGCCAGGGATTGCGCAGGCCGGAGGCGAAGATCTCGGGCCGTGCACCCGGTTGCATTGCGAACGGGTTTCCGGGCGGGATCGTGTAGGGACGCCCGGCCGCGGGTCGCGGGTCGATGCGCAGCAGCTTGCCGTTCAGGCGTCCGAGATCCTGGCTGCGCTCCGGATGCTTGCCCTGGCCCAACGAGATCCAGAGATGACCGTCGGGGCCGAAGGCCAAGTCGCCACCGAGGTCCTTGAGGCCCTCCTGGCGCAGCGACAGGACAGCGCGCCGGGACCGTGCCGACGCGTGCTCGGGTGAACCGGGGGACCGCCTGAACTCGTCGACGTGGACCCTGTGGTCGCGACCCGTGTAGAGGACGTAAAACCGCCCGCTGCGGCGGTAGTCGGGCGCGAACGCCAGCGAGAAGGCGCCGCTCTGGTCGCGGTACTGGTCGTGGGGAAACGGCAGCCTGACCAGCCCGCGAATGTCGAGGAAAGGCCGGCTGCGAAGCCGCCCCCCGCGCAGGACCCGCACCAGCCCCCGGCGCTCGAGCACGAACAGCCGGCCGTCACCCCGAGGCGCGGTCGCCTGTATCGGCTGCATGGCCTGCGCCACCGGGCGGCCCGCGGCCTCGGACTGCGCCGGAACCACCAGCGCGAACAGGGCGGCCGCCACGAGGCCGGCCCTGCGAGCACCGTGAACGAAGTCGAGCATCCGCCGAACGATCTCACGCGCAGGTGCTGCCCCGGCGCGCGCCACCGGAGCTTCATCGACAGGCGCCACGACCCGGCTTGGGCGTTCCCTCGCGTTCGGGATAGGCTCCGCAAACCGCGGACGAGAGCTCGTGGATCACCGAGGACCAAGGAACGAACCGGCAAGGAGCGAGCAGCGTGGGCGCAGAAGAGCTTGAAGAGTTGGGGCCAATCGACTACCTCATCGTCGAATGGCCCGACCGCCAGCCGAGCGGCAAGGCCGCCCCGCTCCTGGCCGACCTCGTCGACCGCGGCTTGATCAGGGTCCTCGACCTCGCGTTCATCGCCAAGGGCGAGGACGGCTCGGTGACGATGCTGGACATCGCCGCGCTGGCCGATGAGTCCGACTCGTTCGGAGAGCTGGTCGGCGCGCCCTCCGGGCTGCTGTCCGAGGAGGACGCAGAGGAGGCGGCGACGGCGCTCGACCCCGGGACGTCGGCCGCGGTCCTCGTCTACGAGAACGTCTGGGCGGCACCGTTCGCCGTTGCGCTTCGCCGCTCCGGCGCCCAGCTGGTCGCAAACGGCCGTATTCCGGTCCAGGCCGTCCTCGCCGCGCTCGATGCCGCCGAGGGATCCGAACCCACCACCACCTGACCAGGAAGGACAGAGCTGATGCCAGGATTGCTCGGAAACGTCGCCAGGGTCGCCGTCGCGTCGGGAACCGCGACGGCGGTTCGCAACCGTGTCTCCCGCCGCCAGTCAGAGCGCTGGGCCGAGAAGGGCGAGTCGCAGCCCGGCTATCTGCAGCCCGAGCAGGCCGCGGCGGCTCCGCCCCAAGCCGCTCCGGCGGCCCCCGATCCGATCGAGCAGCTGACCAAGCTGGGAGAGCTTCGGGACAAGGGCGTGCTCACGGAGGAGGAGTTCGCGGCGCAGAAGGCGAAGCTCCTGAACAGCTAGGAGTCAGGCCCAATGAGCGGTAGCTACGACCCTGAGAACCAGCGAGGAGTGGGCTGGCTTGTCTTCGCCGGCACGATGCTCGGCCTCGCCGGCGTCGTCAACGTGATCTGGGGCATTGCGGCGATCGACAACTCCTCGTTCTTCACCGACGAGGGGCGCTACGTGCTCTTCGACAACCTCAGCACCTGGGGCTGGTTCTTCTTGATCGTCGGGATCCTGCAGCTGATCGCGGCCGTCTCGATCCTCAACGGCGGCGCGTTCGGCGCGGTCCTCGGGATCGCCTGCGCCAGCATCAACGCGCTGATCCTGTTGTTCACCGTGAACGCGTTCCCGTTCGCGGCATTCATGCTCTTCATCGTCGACATCCTCGTCATCTACGGGCTCACCACTTACGGAGGTCAACGTCGCGAGCGTGCCTGAGTCGATCGACAACCACGAGACAAGGAGCACTTCGGGATGCTGATAGCCGCGGACTACCCGTTTTTCGACCTCTTCTGGACGATCGTCGTCTTCTTCGCCTGGTTCGCCTGGATCTGGATCGCCGTCACCTGCTTCATCGACATCTTCCGCCGCGATGACATCGGAGGCGGGCACAAGGCGCTGTGGGTCGTATTCATCATCGTGATCCCGTTCCTGGGCGTCCTCGTCTACCTGATCGCCCAGCACGACGGCATGCGCGACCGACAGCTCAACCAGGCCAAGCAGCAACGGCAGGCCCTCGACAGCTACGTCAAGCAGACCGCGGGCGGCTCGGCGAGCGAGATCGCCAAGGCCAAGGAGTTGCTGGACGCGGGCACGATCACCCAGGGCGAGTTCGACTCGATCAAGGCCAAGGCGCTGGCCTAACTGCCCCCGCCGGAAGAAGCGGTTCGGGGTTCGCGTGAGCGGTTTCGCCATGAAATATCACCGCCGTGAGCTGCCAGCGGTTAGTGTCACCAGTGAGGGGGCGGTGCGATTACATCCCGCGATACCGCAGCGGCGCCAGAAGCACCAAGCGTGTTGCTCGAGCGCGAGGGCGAGCTCGGGACGCTCGAGGGAGATCTGAGCGCGGTTCTGTCGGGCCGCTCAGGGGCGGCCGTGTTCGTGGGCGGCGAGGCGGGGGTCGGCAAGACGGCCCTGCTCCGGGAGCTGGCGTCGCGTTGTGATTACCGGGTGCCACCTCTCTGGGCGGGGTGTGAACCGCTGCTCGCGCCCCGTCCGCTTGGCCCGTTCTCGGATCTCGCTGACGAGCTGGGTGACCCCCTGGGCGAGCTCGTACGGGGGACTGGCACCCCGCACGAGATCGCTAACTGCTTGCTGGAACAGGTCCGTGCCTCGGGACCGACGCTGCTCGTGCTGGAGGACCTGCATTGGGCCGACGAGGGCACGCTCGACGTGCTCCGCCTACTCGCGCACCGGATGCAGGACACGGCCCTCCTGCTCGTTGTCTCGCACAGGGACGACGAGTTGGGGCCATGGCACCCGGTGCGGGTACTGATCGGAGAGCTGGGTGCCACCCGCGCCATCAGGCGCATTCGGCTCGCTCCCCTCTCGCTGAGCGCCGTCGCCACGATGGCGGAGCCATCCGGAGGGGACGCCGAGGCGCTCTACCGTCGGACCGGGGGCAACCCGTTCTTCGTGACCGAGCTCTTGACTCACGACATCGGCATGCCCGAGACGGTCGCCGACGCGGTGCTGGCGCGCGCCGCGCGGCTGGACCCGCCGACCCGCGAGGCGCTCGAGGCGGTGGCGGTCCTCGGCCCGAGCGCCGAGCTCTGGGTACTCGATCAGATCTTGCCGAACGCCGACCATCGGCTCGACGACGCCGTGGCCGGCGGGCTGCTGCAGCCGCGCGGTGAGGCATTGTCGTTCCGTAATGAGCTCGCCCGGGAGGCGGTGCTGTCGGCGATCGGTGCCTACCGCAAGGCGTCGCTGCATCGCGCCGCGCTCGAGGCCCTGCGATCGCCGTCCTGGGGGGAGCCGGACGAGGTCCGGCTTGCGCATCATGCGATCGGGGCCGGCGACCCGGGCCCGATCCTGGAGATCGGCCCCCGCGCGGCCGAACAGGCTTCTGCCGGCGGCGCCCACCGTGAGGCCGCCCTCCTCTACGAGCATGCCGCGCGATTCGCCGACGCGCTCCCGCTCGAGCAGCAGGCGGCCCTGTTCGGCGCAATGAGCCAAGAGCTCTTCAACATCACGCAATTCAAAACGGCGGAGGCTGCACAGCGTCGGGCGCTCGCTTGCTACGAGCAGCTCGGTGACGAAATGAGCCAGGGGGCGGCACGCACCGGGCTGGCAAACCTCGCTTGGCAGGCCGGATCCCTGCCGCAGGCGCTGGAGGTGGTCCAAGCCGCCGTCGCCGACCTCGAGCGGCTTCCGCCCGGCGGCGAGCTGCTCGCGGCGTACTGCCAGCTCGCCCAGCTGCTACTTGCAGCCGAGGACCCGAAGGCGGCGGGCGAGTGGTCGGAGCGTGCCGCGGCATTGGCGGCGCGCATCGATCGGGCGGACGCGACCGTCCTCGTGATGCTCACCGCCGGGTGGATAGAGATGTTCAACGGCGGGCGGGAGGGGCTGGAGAAGCTCGAGCGGGTCGCCGAGCTCGCCGGGGAGGCCGGGATTCATGCTGCGGCGGTCGGCGCCGAGGTCGTGATCGCCCGCACCGCCGGCCGGCTGCGGTGGTGGGACGTCGCCGAGGACCACCTGCGAGCCGGGCTGGAGATCTGCGATGGCCGCGACTTCGATGTCTGGCGTTACTACCTGATCTCATGGCAGGCAAAGCTGGCGCTGGCCCGTGGGCGCTGGGACGAGGTCGCAGCTCACGCGGAGATCGCCCTGATGAAGAACTGCCCGTTCTCGCGCATCCATGCTCTGGTCGCCCTGGGGCTGGTCCGCGCTCGGCGGGGTGACCCGGGTACCTGGACGCTGCTGGACGAGGCGCAGGCATCCGCATTGCCGCGCCAAGAGCTCCAGTGGATCGGGCCTGTCGCCGTCGCGCGCGCGGAGGCTGCCTGGCTCGAGGGTCGCCCGGAGGCGATCGCAGCCGAGCTGGAGCCGGCGCTCGGGTTCCCCCGGCGTCCCAGCGACCCGTATGGCGCCGCTCTTGCGTACTGGGGCGGACGCGCGGGCGTCGACGTTCCGCTGGCCGATGATCCCGATCCTCCCGATCCGGACCCGTACCTGCTGCAGATGGCCGGTGACTGGAAACGCGCCGCAAAACGCTGGCATCGGCTCGGCTGCCCCTACGAGGAGGCGATCGCGCTGGCGGACTCGGGCGAAGCGGGCTCGCTGCGCACGGCCCACGAGCAGCTCCGCTCCCTGGGCGCAGCCCCAGCCGTCGCCATCGTCGCTCGGCGCCTGCGCGAACTGGGCGAGCCCGTGCCGCGCGGGCCGCGGGTGAAAACGGACGCTAATCCCGCCGGCCTCACCGAGCGCGAGGTGGAGGTCCTCGCGCTGCTGGCCGAGGGGTTGCGCAACGCCGAGATCGCCGAGCGCCTGATCATCTCGCCGCGGACGGTCGACCACCACGTCTCGGCGATCTTGCGCAAGCTGGACGTCGGCTCCCGTAGCAAGGCCGTCGCCGCCGCGCAGCGCCTGGACCTCGGCCAGAAATAGGCGACGGCGCGCGCCAACCTGGGTGGTTTTGCCGATGCCGGCGCACGTCGGCGCGCCTACGGTCGTCTGGTCACTTCTGAGAGGAGAGAGAGATGCTGACCATCCGCAAGTCAATTGGACTCATCGCTCTGCTCGTCGTCCTCGGCGCATCGGGGACCGCGCAGGCGAAGGGGAAGGTGACCCACAAGTACACCTCCACGGTGCAAACCGCGACACTCGCGACGGGTGACGGCTATCCCGCGCCGGGAGGAACAGCGGTGATCGCCGGCACGTTGCAGACGAAGCCGCTGGGTTCGGGTGCCGTGGTCGACCGCGTTCAGATCACTGGCCAGCCGGCGCCGAACGTGTTCGCGTTTGAGGGCAGGGAGACGGACTACTTCGCTGCCGGGACGATGCGAAACACCTTCACCGGTACGGCCACCGTGCAGCCTGACGGCAGCCAGGTGCTCGCCGCCGAGGGGCGCTACAAGGGCGGCACCGCGCGCTACCGCGGCGTCTCGGGCCGGTACACGTTCAACGGGACCGTCGCGCCCGGATCGACGCTCGTCGTCGGACATTCGAGCGGCAAGGTCGCCTACTGAGCGACGACGTGGGCGGCGGCTCGCGCCGCCCCACGAACACCCAGGAAACCGAAGCGAAGGGAGGGCCCTATGAGGTCCCAACGAACTCTGTTGCTCTTGGTCGCGGTCCTGATCGGGATGATCGCGCCGTCCGCAGCAAACGCCGCACGCCCATCACCGACGCCCGTCGCCAGCCAGCTCTTGAGCGGCCTGGCGGGAGGCTCGGGCAGCACCGTCGGCCCCGGTGGCGCGCTCTACGTCACCGAGTCCGCCGCCGGCAGGATCTCACGCGTCGATCCGAGGACCGGTGAGATCACGACGTTTGCCAGCGGTCTGCCGCAGTCGATCATCGGCATCGGCGGCACGACCGACGTCGCGTTCATCGGCGGCACCGCCTATGCGCTGGTCACCGTTGTCGGCCCCGACGTCGGCGGTAGCGACGTCGTCGGCATCTACCGGATCGACGGCCCGCACAGCTTCACCGTCGTCGCGGACATCGGCGCGTTCGCCCTGAGCAATCCGCCCGCGCTTCCGGTCGACATCCCAACCGGCGTCCAGTACGCGCTCGAGACCTATCGGGGCGGGTTCTTGGTCACGGATGGGCACCACAACCGCGTCTACCGCGTCACGCGTGACGGCGATGTCAGCGAGATGATCGCCTTCGGCAACATCGTCCCGACCGGCCTCGAAACCTCAGGTAACAGGATCTACATGTCCGAGGCTGGCCCCGTCCCCCACGATCCGGCGAACGGCAAGGTGGTGACCTTCGGGTCGAAGTCACCGAGTGCCACCGAGGTGGCCTCCGGTGCTCCGCTGCTCGTCGACGTCGAGTCTGGCCGCGGTCGCGATCTATTCGCGCTCTCGCAGGGCGACTACAGCGGCGGTCCTCCGGGCTCTCCGGCGCTCCCGAACACCGGCAGCCTGGTCAAGGTCAATGGCGACGGCACCTTCAGCGCCGTTATCGACGGCCTGGATAGGCCGACGTCGGTCGAGCTGATCAGGAACACCGCGTATGTGGTCACGCTCACCGGGGAGATCTGGAAGATCGAACACCCCGCTGGGCCGCCACACGGAGCGGCGCACTAACGGCAGGCGAAGCCACCGCCCGGGACGTCGCGAGAGCGGCGTTTCGGGGGTGGCTACCGGTCCCGCCCGAGGGCGGCGTGTCAAGGCACCAAGTCACGAATCGAAGGAGACCCAAAATGTTGAAGAAGATCACTCGTATGACCGCAGTAGCGGCAGTTCTGACGGCCACCGCGATCGCGGCGCCGAGCGCCGGCGCCAAGTCCGCGCTCCCTGCCGGGATCGACGCGGGGCTCGGCCCCTCGTCCGGCCCACCGGCGAGCGCGGCGCCCAGCGCCACCAACCCCTCGTTCGGCCTGGCGGCGGTCGCCGCGGCTAGCGCCAGTCGCCCGCCGGTTGCGGCTCCGACCGCTACGGCAGGCGGATTCGACTGGGGCGACGCGGGTATCGGCGCCGCCGGGATGCTGTCCCTGCTCGGCCTCGGCGCGGGCTCCGTGGTCCTCATCCGCCGCAGCGGGCGCGCCCAGTCGCCACGGATGGACGATCCTTGGCGGGCCGCCTCCAGTCGTTGAAGAGCACCCGCCGCGTAAACGGGCCGCGGCCGCAGCCCCAGGTTGCGGCCGCTGTCCCACGCCGTTTGGTGCGCTAGGGTCGATCCACGCTGCTTGCGCAGTGCGGCGCGACGCGACACGACTGGGGGAGCGGAATGCGACGAGGACGCCGGGGACACGCCACGGTGATCGGCGCGCCTTCGATGTCCACTCGGTGGCTGTCGCTCGCGGTGGTCGTGGCCGTGGGCCTGATTTGCTCCGCACCGGCCGGAGCCGATCGGGCGCCGAGACAGCAGGCGGGCGCCCGGGCGGTCGGTCCCGCCGCAGGGCACGGCCCCTTCGCGGGCCGCGTCGCGATTCGCGGTGGCCGCAGGCTCTACCTCGAATGTCGCGGCAGCGGGCGTCCGACCGTGATGCTCGAAGCGGGCACGGGCGACCGCGGGTCGATCTGGACCGAGCCCCCGGTCGGGCCTGGGCGAGCGGTCCTGCCCGCCGTGGCACGTTTCACCCGCGTATGCGCCTATGACCGACCGGGCACCTACCGGTATCCCGACACGCTGAGCCGAAGCGACCCGGTGGCGATGCCGCGCACCGCTCGGGACATCGTTCGCGACCTCCACGCCCTGCTGCGGGCGGCCGGCGCCCCTCGCCCGTTCGTGCTGGCCGGCCACTCGTTCGGCGGCATGGTCGCGCGCCTGTATGCGACGAACCATCCCAGGGCGGTCGCCGGGCTGGTCTCGATCGACGCTCAGAACGAGCACTACGCCGCCGCCTTGAAGCGGCTGTTGCCCCCGGACGTGTACGCGGCCGGCGTGCTCAACCCACAGCCCCCGCCGGGGTTGGTGAGCTACCCGGCGGTCGAGCTCCTGGACCTCGAACCGAGCGCCGCCCAGATGCGCCAGGCACAGTCCGACACGCCGCTGCGCCCGATGCCACTAGTCGTCCTCTCGCACTCCCGGACCATCCCGAACCCGTTCGATTTCCCGCCCGCCTTCCCGATCGAGGCGCTGGACAGCGCATTTCAAGATTCGCAGGACAAGCTGGCGAAGCTCTTGCCGGGCGCCAAGCACGTGATCGCCACCAAGAGCACGCACTACATCCAGATCGATCAGCCCAGGCTGGTTACCGAGGCGATCCACCAGGTCGTCAGAGAGGTGCGCAGGTCCGACTGACGTTGACACGGGGCCCCCGGCGGACTAGCTTCGACAGTGATCCCCGGACTCTCGGTTACCGGAAGGACTCCACGGCTTCATCGACGACGGGTCCCGTCTCGGGCCCCGTGCGCAAGGTGCTCCTCGCCGCCGCAGCGTTGGCTGGCGCAGGTCTGGTTGCGCTCTCGGCAAGCGCCGCCGGCGCGCCGGACCGCGCCCCGCGGGCGAACGGCGTCGGCGCCCCGATCGTCTGGGGCGTGTGCGATCCCCCCGGCGAGGATCTGCAGTGCGCGACGATCCGGGTCCCGCTCGACTGGGATCGCCCCAACGGGCGCACGATCCGCCTCGCGCTGATCCGCCACCTCGCCAGCAAGCCCAATCAGCGGATCGGCACGCTGTTCATGAACCCGGGCGGTCCCGCCGACTCGGGTGTCGTCGTGTTGCGGGGCGATCCCGAGGGGTTCGACGCGTTCGGCGGCGGCCGCTTTGATGTCGTCAGCTGGGACCCGCGCGGCACCAACGCCAGCACCCACGTGCGCTGCTTCCGCGACCAGGGCAGCCAGGAGAAATTCTTGGCCGATCGGGTGCTCCCGACGACCAAACCTGCCGCGGAACGTTTTGCCCGAAAGACCGCCGCGCTGGAGCGGCGCTGCGGTGAAGTGAGCGGCTGGCTCTTGCCACACATCTCCACCGCCGACACCGCCCGTGACCTCGACCACCTGCGCGTGCTGCTCGGCGAGGACAAGCTGAACTACCTCGGCCTCTCATACGGCACCCTCATCGGCCAGACGTACGCGAATATGTTTCCCGATCGGGTCAGGGCGATGCTGCTCATGGGCATCATCGACGCGCCCAAAGCAGTCAAGGGGGCAGAGGCGAGGAGCGCCAACGAGTCCGACTCGGCCGATGAGGTCTTCGATCAGTTCCTCTCGCTCTGCGACAAGGCGGGACCGGAACGCTGCGCGCTCGCCGGCGGCCGCCACACCGCGGCCGAACGGGTCCACCGGCTGATCGCTCGGACGAGGCGCAAGCCGATCCCGGCTCCAGGGGTGGTGCCGCCCCTCCTGTCGCCGGTTGAGCTCAGCTACGGCGATCTGCTGCTCTCACAGTTTCCAGCGATGCGGAAGCCGAGTACCTGGCCGGGCAACGCGGCGAGTCTCGAGTCCGCGATACGGGGCGACGGATCGGTACTCGAGGCCGGGGCGAGCGGCTTCAGCACCCCGGCGGGCTGGGCCGGCGCAACGACCTCGGCGGCGATCTCCTGCGCCGACGCGCCCGCCCGCCGGAAGTTGCGGGCCTGGCCGTCGGTGATCAAACGACTCGTCCGGGTCGGCCGACTCGAGGGTCGCGCGGAGGGCTGGTGGCGATGGGCCACCTGTGCCGCCTCGCCGGTGCGTGGCGAGGACAACTACCGCGGCCCCTGGAACGCCGCGACCCCGAACCCGATCCTGCTGATCAACTCGCGCTATGACCCGAACACGGGCTATTCCAACGCCGTGCGAGCCGAGCAGTACCTCGGCAACGCCGTCCTGCTGACCCATCAGGGCTACGGCCACCTGTCCTTTCAGGACCCGAGTGCCTGCGTCGACCAGGCGATGGTGGACTACGTGACCGAGCTGATCACCCCGCCGAGGGGCACGGTCTGCCAGTCGGATCAGCAGCCCTTCGATCCGGGGTTCAATTAACTCCCGCGAGCCGTTGGGCCTGCGCGTGGAAAGCGCAACATTCGCGACATACTCCGCGGGCGATGTCGCAGGAGAACGTGGAACTGGTCCGCGGCGCGTTTCAGGTGTTGGCGGCTGAGGGAGTCGACGCCTCTTTGTCTTTCTTTGCGCCCGACTGCGTCTGGTACACGACCGACCGTTGGCTCGACGGCTCCGCCTACCGCGGGCACGATGGCATCCGCAGTCTGGATGCGGCGTTCGCCGAGAACTTCGATGACTGGCGCTTCGAGGTCCGTGACATCCGCGACGCGCAAGATCGGGTCGTGGCGCTGACCGAGATGGTTGGACGAATCAAGGGCTCGGCGTCGTCGGTCAGCCAGTCGCTGGGCTTCGTCATTTCCGATTTTCGTGGGGGGGCAATCGGGAGCATCCGAGCCTTCGCCACCTGGGCCGACGCCCTCGATGCCGCCGGGCTGTCGGAGTGAGACACGACCAACGTGAGAGGGGAGAGGCATGAGTGACGGCAGCTATGACGTGATCGTCGTGGGGGCGCGGTGCGCGGGATCGCCGACGGCGATGCTCCTGGCCCGCAGTGGCCATCGAGTGCTGCTGGTCGACAAGGCGACCTTTCCGAGCGACACGATGTCGACGCACCACGTGCATCCACCGGGCCTGGCCGCGCTCGAGCGCTGGGGTCTGCTGGAGCGACTCAAGGAGACCGGATGCCCACCGGTGACGACCTACTCGTTTGACTTCGGACCGCTGACGATCTCCGGTTCGCCGCAGCCGATCGACGGGATCGCGCACGGATACTGCACGCGGCGCACGGTGCTCGACAAGCTGCTGGTCGACGCCGCGGTCGAGGCCGGCGTCGAGCTCCGCGAGGGCTTTACGGTCGAGGAGATCCTCGCCGACGATGGAGTCGTGACCGGCATTCGCGGGCACGCAAAGGGAGCCGAGAGCGTCACCGAGCGCGCAGGATTAGTGATTGGCGCCGACGGCAAGCACTCACTCGTCGCAAAGACGGTTCAGCCCGAGCAGTACAACGAGCGGCGCTCGCAGCTGGCGATGTACTACGCCTACTGGAGCGATCTGCCCAGCGTGGGGTTCGAGACCACGATTCGCGCCCAGGACCGCCGGGGCTGGGCGGCGATCCCCACCCACGACGATCTCACCGTGCTCCCCTTCGGCTGGCCGGTGGAGGAGTTCAAAGAAAACCGCGGCGACATCGAGGGCAATTTCCTTGCTGCCATGGATCTGGCCCCCGAGTTCGCCGAGCGCGTGCGCGGCGCCACGCGGGAGTCGAAGTTCGTCGGCTCGGCGGAACTCCCCGGATACTTCCGCAAGCCCTACGGGCCGGGCTGGGCCCTACTCGGCGATGCCGGCTACCACAAGAACCCGATCACGGCGATGGGCATCAACGACGCGTTTCGCGATGCCGAGCTCGTCGCCAATGCCGTGGACGATGCGCTCTCGCGGGGCCGCTCGTACGAAGAGGGCATGAGCGAGTACCAGCGCGTCCGGGACACCAAGGCGATGCCGGTTTACGAGTTCACTGACGAGTTTGCGCAGCTACAGCCGCCGCCCCCCGAGATGCAGCAGCTACTCGGCGCGATGGACGGAAACCAGGAGGCGATGGACCAGTTCGTCAGCGTCCAGGCGGCGACGCTTCCTGCACCCGAGTTCTTCGCTCCCGAAAACATCGGGCGGATCATGGCGCACGCCTGAGCAGACCGTTCGAGTTGATGCGGACCGCGGCTTTCCTATGCTGCGGCCTTCGCGCAAGCCGCCCCAACCGCCGGAAGGACCGCATGCACCTTTACATCGAGCTGTTCAAGCCCAAGGACGCGTGGCTTCAACTGAGCGCCGAAGACCGAGCGCAGTACATGCAGAAGGCCGGTTCCTCAATGCAGGGCGCGATCGCAGCCGGGGCCGAGCTCGTCGGCGTCGGCGCCGCGGATCCCGAGACCAGCCACGATGCCGGCTACGACTTCTACGCGGTCTGGAAGTTGCCGAGCCCCGATGTCGTCGAGCTGTTCGAGAAGGGCATCGAAGACGATGACTGGTACAGCTACTTCGAGCAGATCAACGCGAGCGGGGAATTGGTCGAGTTTGAGGCGTTGGTCCGGCAAGCGATCGAACGCTAGGCGAGGGTCCAAATGAGACCGGGTCAGTGCGGCAGTGAGCGCCCTACTCGCTCAGCCCGGCGCTCGGCCAGTGATCCTCGACCAGTTCCCCGTCGCCACCTTCGGGCTTAGTGCCTCCGGCGGCGATGATCTCGAGGCCATCGGGGCCCGCTTCGAAGCCGCGCGCCACCTTGGGCGCGACGCGAACCACATCCCATTGCTTGAGCTCGATGATCTCGTCGTCGAGCTTGACGCGGCCCGAGCCATTGATGACCGTATAGACCTCCTCCTGGACCTTGTGGCGGTGGCCAAGCGTCTGCGTTCCCGGCTCGTAGCGCCAGCGGCTCACGCCGAGCTCGGTGGAATCGAGAAACTTGCGCGAGAACCGACCGTCGATCCCCTCGGCCCCGCTTGCCTCGATGTCGTCGAAGTTCTTGATCGCGTAGTCGGAAGCCATGCGCCGAATTTACCGGGCGATCCTTCTAGGCTGACCTCCGCATGGTCGGCCAACCTCAGGAGCGGCGAAACAACATCAAGGCCCTGCTCATCGCGGGTGCGATCTTGGCTTCGGCCGCCGCCGCCTTGTGGCTGTTCGTCGAAAACGCAGAGCGATTCTTTCCGACGAATGGGAAGCAGTACGGCTCATCGCTGGCACGCTCGGTAGATGCCTCCGGCGCCGGGGGGTGTGGCCGTGCTGCCGGCGAGAATTGGTGGTTCTGCGGCGTCGAAACTGACGCCGGGAGCGGCTACGGCGACTACTACGTCTTGCGCACCCACGGTGAGGCGTGTTGGACGGCACGCGCCGTAAAGACTGATCCAGCGAGAAGGAAGACCGGCGAAGGCGCGTTTGTGATCACTGAGGTCGGACGCACGCGGAAAGACTGCGTCGGGATCTCGGACTATCTCTGGCCGAACAACCCTGACGGATTCGCCGAATCTCAGGCGGCGCCGCCACGGCCATTTGAGTTGCGCAGTTCGCCGGCTGAAGGCTGACCTGTTCTTCCTCCAATGCAGCGCGGTGGCTGCGCGGTCGCGCTACTGGCCGGGCAGCCCGGCGGCTTCGCGGGCCTGGTCTTCCTCGTGCTCGAGGTAAATCTCGACTCGTCTGATCAGGCCGCCTTCGTCAAAGGTCCAGACGGACCAGGAGGTGACGTCCAGTTCGATACCGCTGCCCGCCCCTCGAGCCGTCACGCGCTGTTTGCCGAGGACCGTGTTGTCGCCGGTGACGACCAGCTCCAGCGGTTTGACCACCTGGCCTCGAAATGCGTCAGGTTCCATCCACCGGCGCAAGCCTTCGCGGCCTCTGTGGGGTGCCTGGCCGCCCGGCGGGACGAACTCGACGTCCGGATGGACCAACGCGAGGGCGGCGTCGAAGTCCTCCCGGCTGAGGGCTTCGAACCAGCTGCGCGCAACCTCCACGTTCGTCTTCGACATCGCAGGCAGTATCCGAAGCGCAACCGGGTTGCTGAATCAGTAAGTGAGCGTGGTCTCTGCCGCGGTCGCGAGCTCGACAAGCTTCTGTGGCGGCGCCGGTTCCGCTCCGAGTGCCTCCGCCTCAACCCCGCGCGCCTTGCTCGACATGCCCGAGGCGTAGATCCCAACGCCTGCCTCGCGCAGCGCAGCCAAGTGCTCCTCGAAGCTGCCGGTTCCAATCCCGTGCGTGGCGGCCGCAGTCTCTGGACGCAGGAGCTGCACCGCATCGCCGGCAAGGAAGACGCTCACGTTGTGCCCTTCGGATGCGGCGGTTCTCGCGACGAGCATCGCCAGGGCCGCACGGGTCGGGTTCTCCGGACCGGTCGCCAAGTGAACGAGCAGCTTCGCCACGAGGTAACCCTATCCCTAGCCTACGATCGCAGCCGCGGAATGGCGACAACGACAGCGCGAGGAGGCGACGATGTTGGGCTTCAATCGGATGACCCAGACCGGCAAGGCGACGGTCGTGACGATTGAGTTGTCCCGGCATGGATTCACGCACTCCGACTCGCGCGGGCGCAGCACGAGCCGGTTCGACATCGTCCTCGACGTGTACCCCGACGGCGGTAACGCCTTCCGGGCCGAGACTCACCACCAGTTCAGTCCACTTCGTTTCCCCGACCCGGGCGAGGAGCTGGCCGTCAGGTGCAACCCGGACAAGAAGGCGGTCGAGATCGACCTCTCCGACGACGCTCGCTACAACCCGAAGATCTTCCGCAAAGAGAACGACCGCAGGTTCAAGGAGAACCACGACAGGGTCCTGGACGAGGCGCCGGGCACCCCGCCTCCCGACGGCTCCGACGATCCCGAGCTCGCTGAGCTCTTGGGGCTCGAGGCCCAGGAGCGCGCCCGCAAGTTCGGCGCGGATGGCGAAGTGAACAAGTAGCGGCTCCCGCGCTCGCCGCGGACTCCGGCTCGGTCTGCGGCGACCAGCCGGCCGGCGTTACACGCGAGGTAATGGACGCGCGGCCGTTCTTCCGCGACCGTTCACGGCGAAGCAACCCAATGGAGGTTCGAATGAACGTCAATGATCCGAACGAGCTCGCCGAGCGCTACACGGCGGTCTGGATGGAGCCGGATGGCGATCGCCGCCGCAAGGCGATCGCCGATGTCTGGAGCGAGGATGCGATCCACATCCTCCAGCCCACGCAGGAGGTCTACGAGGCCGCCGCTGAGCGGGCCGTCAACCCGACCTGGCAGGTGCGCGGCCACGCCGAGCTCGAAGCCAGGGTGACCTCGGCCTACGAGGATTTCGTGGCGACCGGTCAGATGGCCTTTCGGATGCGGGACGGCGCGAAGCGCCTCGGGGATGTGGTGACGTGGCGATGGGAAGGGGTCTCACCGGATGGCGAGGTGCTCGGCGCCGGCCTCGAGTTCGTGGTCCTCGCCGCCGACGGCCGGATCGCGACCGACTACCAGTTCGTCGAGTGAGCGCGATGGCGACGGTCGAGGCGAACGGCGTCACGCTCGGGGTCGAGCACTTCGGCGACGCGGCGGCGCCGCTCGTCCTGCTCGCGGGCGGCCCGACCATGCTCTCCTGGCCCGACGCGCTCTGCGAGGCGCTCGCGCGCGGCGGGCGCCACGTCGTGCGGTACGACCTGCGCGATTCCGGTACGTCGACCACGGTCGATCGCAAGGCACCGGCGTACACGCTGCGCGATCTCGCAGCCGACGCCGCGGCGCTCGCCCGCGAGCTCGACCACCGGCCGGCGCACCTGGCGGGCATCGGCGTGGGCGGGATGGTCGCTCAGGTCGCTGCGCTTGACCACCCGGATGCGTTCTCGGCGCTCACCCTCGCCGGTACGCGGCCAGTCGCTCCAGGCCGAGTCGACAAGGACCTGCCCGACCATGACGCGGCGACGATGGACCGGCTGTTCTCCCGCTCGAAGCCCGACTGGTCCGACCGCGCCGCGGTGGCGGAGTTCGCCGCCGGCGGGGCGGAGATCCTCGGCGACGATCCTGCCGCCGCGCGCGCGACCGCCGGGCGCATCTGGGACCGAACGCCGGGGACGGAGCCCGCGGTGCAGATGGCCAACCAGATGGGCATGGTGTTCTCCAAGCTCAACTGCAAGCCGCGCTGGCGCGAGCGCCTCTCCGAGCTCGCGATCCCGGCGCTCGTGGTGCACGGTCGCCGCGATCCGTTCTTCCCCGTTGGCAATGGCGAAGCGCTTGCGCGCGAGATCCCTGATGCGCGGCTGCTGGTGCTCGAACGCGCCGCGAGGGCGATCCCCGATGCAGCCGCCGGTGAGGTCGCGGCGGCGATGCTCGCGCTTTAGGCAGCCCACCTTTGGCGGGATACTGTGCGGGCGATGTCGCAGCAGAACCTGGAGGTCGTGAAGCGGGCTATATCCGCCATCAACGAGCGGGATGTCGATGCGTACCTCTCGGTGTGCACTCCCGATTTCGAGTTGATCAATCCGGTCGCGGCGATCGAGGGCCCGAATAGGGGCGAAGAGGGAGTCCGGAGCTTCTTCGAGGGCATCAGCGAGGCGACGAGGAAGTTCGAGCTGGAGGTCGAGCGCCTTGAGCCACTCGGGGGCGACCGCGTTCTGGCTCGGCTCACCCTGCACCTGGAAACCCAAGGGGGCTACCTGCAGACACAGCCGATGACGAACCTCTACGAAATCGAAGACGGCCTACTCTCGCGTGTGAGGGTCTTCTTCGACCGCGCCGAAGCCCTCGAAGCCGCCGGTCTGTCGGAGTAGCCGCCGCCCGGGACGTTCAGTTCTTCGGCACCAGGATCTGCGCGAGGGCTCCGCTCTGGAAGCGCTCCTCCTCGACGACGTCGAGCTTCAGGTGCTCTCCCAGTTCGGCGAATGGGCTTTGCCCCGCGCCGATCGCAATCGGGACCGTCGTGAGCTGGTATTCGTCGACGAGGCCGAGGCGGGTCAGCGACTTGGCGAAGTCGGGGCCGCCGTGGACCAGGACCGTCCCCTCGTCGTCCCGAGCCTTCAGTTCCGCGATCTCTGCGCCCAGGTCCCCGCCGAAGATCTCGGCCGGTCCCCATTCGGCTTTCTCGCAGAGTGTGGGAGAAGACAGCCTTCGGCTTCTCGTTCATCGCGGTTGCGATCGGCCCCTCGGACGCGGCCCAGTGCGGCCCCATGATCTCGTAGCTGCGGCGCCCCATCGCGTGGACGCCAGCCTCCCCGAGCGCGCGGCGGTTCCACTCACCCGAGTCGTCGCCGAACCACTCGAACATCCATTCATGGGTCCCGTCGGGGCTGGTGACAAAACCGTCGAGAGACATGACCATCTTGAGAACTACTTTTCTATCGCTCATGCCGGTAGAGACCTACCCGCTCGCGAAAATTCATCGCGTTCCGCCTCTCGTCCACAGCGCTACTCCGACAGCCCTGCCGCTGCGAGGGCCTCGCTCCGCTTCGAGAACCACTGGGTCCGGACCCATCGCCCCTGATCAAACGTGTGCACCCCCCACAGCCTGAACTCGACCTCTTCAACGCCCGAGGTCTCGAAAAGCTTGCTGTCCGCCAGCGTTTCCGCGGTCCGCTGCGACGGGAAACGTTTCAGTGCGCGGTCCAGAACTGCGCTCACCGGATCTCGTCCGAAGCGACTACTCCGACAGCCCGGCGGCTTCGAGGGCCTGGTGCCTCGAGCGGTATACGTCCAGACGCACGGCCTTTCGATTTCTGAACGAGTAGAGAAACCAGAAGTCGGCTTGGATCGAAACGCCGCTGTGTGTCCCCTGCGCCCGCTGGCGGATCCGGACTAAGACCTGGCGGTCGTTGACGTCGATGTACTCCTCACCGGACATAGCAAAATCGTCGAATCCCTCGACCCAGTCCAGGAGCATCTGCCTAATTCCCTCATGCCCCTTATATGTCTTGACGTCGGGCATCGGCGCTACTCGGGATGCCGTGATGTGTTCGTCCATATCGGCCAGCGCTGCCGTCAGGTCACCGCGCTGAAAGGCCTCATCGGCGCGACGAAGGATCTCGATGTTCTCGCTTGACATCGCCCCGCCAGTATCTCGTGGAGAGGGGCTGCTCCTCAGTGACACATAGAAGGAGCGCTTTAGCGCCGAGAAGCGGCCCGCCTCGCTACGGTCTAGCCCAGATGTGAGCGACCAGGGCTCAGCCTTCGAATGGCGCCGCAAGCGCGACCGCGTGGACAAGTTGCTCGAGCGGGTCGAGCATTCACCTCAAAGCCTGCTATCGAGGGGCCTGGTCACCATCCCCCAGAAGCGGAAGGTCTACGAGGAGGGCATCGTCGGCCGGGCTGAGATCCTCAAGTCACCGGGGAAGCATTCCCTCTCCGAGATCGACGAGAACGTCGGGCGCTTTCATATCCGCGTCGAGCTCCCCGGGGAGGAACCGTACGAGGTCAAGATCACGCAGTCCTTCAGCTTCGGCTACGAGGCCGAGGCGTTGAAGCAGGGGAAGGCGGTCGAGTGCCGGGTCGATCCGGAGAACCGCAAGCGCGTTCTTCTGGTGGCCCCCGAGCCGAACCAGCAGATCGACCAGGAGGTGCGCTCTCTGGAGGCTCCGCAGCAGACCAGCGCCGCCGCCACCGTCGCTGCCGGCAAGCCTGCGGTGGGAACCGTGAAGTCCGCCGGGCTCAGCGAGATGCTCGCCCCGCCGGGCAGCGATGGGAAGATCTGGGAGATCAGCATGGACCTGCGCTCGGAGAGCGAGCGGAGGCCGTGGGAGGTGACGATCTACCAGCGCGTCCCCAGCGGTGCCGAGGAGCTGCTCTCCCCCGGATCAGAACTCAAGGTGGGCTACGCGAAGCGTAAGTCGAGCCGTGACGTAGCGATCGACTGGCCCAGCTCGAGCGGAGGTCGCTTTTCCTAGGAGTGGCGGCCCACGCTTGCGTCGCGCCAGCGGGTCACCCGAGCCGAACGTGCTCGCAATTCCGTCGGACGACGTCGACCGCGTCGGCGAACACGGTGTCCTCCATCGCTCCACAGGAGACGTAATCGATCACGTCGTCGCGCGAGGAGATGCGGTCCCGGCCGTCGCCGCCCAGGAGGTGGTCGGCCCCGCCGCCACCGCGAATTATGTCGTCGCTCCCTTCGCCCCAGATGACCTGCGGATCGGCGTTGCCGGTGATCTCGTTCTCGAGATCGCTGCCGATCACTCGTTCGACGCAGCCGTGACAGCCCCGCAGGTCGATCCTGTACCTCGTCGAGGAGCCGTTATACGAACCGTCGAAGGTGTCGATGCCCGGACTGGGAGCGATCAGGTCCGCGAACCGCTTGTCCAAGGGGACGAACGGGGCCACGTAGACGTCGCGGCCGGGGCCACCGTCAAACCACTGAGCCGCGTAGGACGCGATGAGGAGGTCGTTGCCTGCGTCGCCGTAGAACTCTCCGCAGCCCCCGGGGGAGAAGGCGCAGTACGTCGTCACCTCATCATCGCCCCCGCCACCGTGCAGGATCGGGCTCCCGAGGCCGTTGTTGCTCACGTGAAGGCCATCGTCACCCGGCCCGCCGTACATCACCGGGGACTTCCCGAGGGAGCTGCCGGACCGCAACGAGTCGTTGCCGGTTCCACCAAAGAGTGTCACGGGATGAGCGGGGCTCTCCTCAATGACGGAATCATCGCCATCACGGGTGAATACGCGGACCGGGCGGTGACCGGGCCAGGCGTCGGGATCGTCCTCGGGACAGCTCGCCCCTCCGTCGCCGCCCTGGCAGCCCGCGCCGGCTCGGGTCAGCGCCGGATCACGTATGCATAGGCTTCCGAAGCTGCACACCCAGGGGGAATCGCTCTCGACGCTGACCTGGTTCGCTTCGCCGGGGGCAGCGACATAGACCGCCGTTCCGTCGACGACTCGGACCGTCCCGGCCGACGCGATCGAGACGCTTGCGCAAGCGAGGACCACCACCGATACCGCCAGCGCGAGCCCGACGCTCCGCAAACGCGACGACATCGCCACTCCCTCCGCTCGGGGACGTCCGTCGAAATAAACGGGGCGTCCAGGTGCGCGCTTGCGGCCCGGGTCGGGCGTAGGCTGAGTTGGGTGGTGGGGTCGGGGTACACGATCAAGGCTCTCGATGAGTCGAGCTGGGATGCGTTCGCCAGGCTGGTGGAGGCGAATAACGGCGTCTTCGGGGGTTGCTGGTGCATGGGCTTTCATTCGGATGACAGCCGCGAGCCGGCGTTGAACCAGGAACGCAAGCTCGCACGGGTGCGGGCAGGCAGGGCGCATGCCGCCCTTGTGTTCGATGGCGACGGCTGCGTGGGTTGGTGCCAGTTCGGCGCGCCGGACGAGGTGCCGAAGCTCAAGAACCGGGCCGCCTATGAGAAGAGCCTCACGACCTTGCCGGACTGGCGGATCGCCTGCAACTTCGTCGGCAAGGGGCACCGGCGACAGGGCGTCGCCACGGCCGCGCTCGACGGGGCGCTCGACCTGATTGCAGATCTCGGCGGCGGCAAGGTAGAGGGGTATCCCGAGGCCGCGGGTTCGGTTCCTGCCGGCTTCCTCTTCAACGGCGCCCTGTCGACCTACGAGAGGCTTGGATTCGTTCGCGACCGCAAGATCGGCAAGCACCGCTGGGTCGTCACCAAGGTCGTCGAGCCAGCCTCGTAGGCGAGCTCACGACGCTCGGGGACATCCCCGAACGCTCGCCTGCGCAGCCGCCCTGCCCCCTCGGCGTGGTTGCGAGGCGCCGACCGTGCAGATAGCCTCGAAAGGCCGAGAGATCACGGGGGCATAGAGAAGGGAGTCTCGTGTGGGCGCCGTGAGACGTTGGTCCTGTCTTACGGCCGCGAGCGTGTCTTCGGGTACGCGGCGGCTCGTGCTCGCGGTCTCGATCCTGGTGCTGGGGATGCTCGCGCTCGCCGCCCGCGCCGACGCCTTCGTCTACTGGGCGAACTTCGGCAACGGCACGATCGGCCGCGCCAACCTCAACGGCTCCCACGTCAACCAGAGCTTCATCACGTTCGCCAGCCCCTTCACCCCCGACGGGGTGGCGGTTGACGACGCCCACCTCTACTGGCCAACCGGCGGCAGCGGCACGGTCGGTCGCGCCGACCTCGACGGCACGGGCGCCAACCAGAGCTTCATCACCGGCGCCCCCGACCCCCTCGGGGTCGCGGTCGACGACGCCCACGTCTACTGGACGACGGACGTCCAGGGCTACGGCAACGGCACGGTCGGTCGCGCCGACCTCGACGGCACAAGCGTCAACCAGGGCTTCATCACCGGCGCCAGCGGCCCGTCCGGAGTGGCGGTCGACGTCACCCACGTCTACTGGGCGAACTACACCACCGACACGATCGGCCGGGCAGACGTCGACGGCTCAAACGTCAACCAGAGCTTCATCACCGGCGCCGACGTGCCCCTCGGGGTGGCGGTCGACGACGCCCACGTTTACTGGGCGAACTTCGGCAACAACTCGATCGGCCGAGCCGACTTCGACCTGAACAACGTCGACCAGAGCTTCATCGCCGGCGCCAGCGAGCCCACCGGGGTGGCGGTCGACGACGCCCACGTCTACTGGACGAACGGCACCGATACCGGCACGATCGGCCGCGCCAACCTCAACGGCTCCCACGTCAACCAGAGCTTCATCACCGGCGCCAGCGCGCCCATCGGGGTGGCGGTCGACGGGCTGCCCGCCACCTGCGACGGCAGCGGCGCGACGATCGCCGGCACGGGCCGGGCCGACAAGCTGCGGGGGACCGACGACGACGACGTGATCGCCGCCAAGGGCGGAGACGACACCGTGGTCGGGCTGCGGGGCGACGACCTCGTCTGCGGCGGGGCGGGTGCCGACCTGCTCCGGGGCCAGGGCGGTGACGACACGCTCAGCGGCGGACGTGGCAAGGACGAGCTGCGAGGCGGCGGCGGCTCGAACAGGTGTCGCGGCGGGCGCGGCTCAGACAGCAAGCATCAATGCTGAGCGACTGGCGAGGCCCGAACGGTCCGCGTGACGGACTCGGCGCCTGTGACATCGCCTGCGCATGATCTCGCGAATGGTTGCGCTTCCCATGCGGATAGCACCATCCGCCCTGCGGGGATCGGCCGGCGGACGGTGCACCCTGATAGAAGTCACCCCTCGGCATGGATTCGCCACGCGCCCTCAACTCCCGGGTCGATCGGATCGCAGTCCTCGGCCTCGGCAACATCGGGCGGCTGATCGCCGACATGCTTGTCGAACGCGGGTTCGAGGTACGCGGAGTCGACGCCGACGAGAGCAGGGCGGCCGGTGAGCACGCGGCGGCTATGGACGTCACGGATGCCGCGGCGCTCGAGGAGCTGTTCGCCGGCGTCGACGCGGTCATCTCATGCCTGCCGTACTACCTGAACACCGCGGTTGTCACGGCGGCGCATTCCGCCGGGGTGCACTACCTCGATCTGTCCGAGGACGTCGCCACCTCGCACACCGTGAGGCAGCTCGCGCCGAGCTCGAACACGATCTGGATGCCGTGCTGCGGTCTCGCCCCAGGGTTCATCTGCATCGTGGGCGGCGCGCTTGCGGCCAGCCTCGAGACCGTCGACCGGATCGAGCTGCGCGTCGGCGCCCTTCCGCGGAGCCCGAACAATGCGGCCGGCTATGCGTGCAACTGGTCTTCTGCCGGGCTCGTCAACGAGTATCTGAACGACTGCGAGCAGCTGCGTGGAGGCGAGCTCGTGACCGTGCCGTCGCTCGAGGACCTGGAGAAGATCGTGATCGACGGGGCCGGCTACGAGGCGTTCACCACCTCGGGCGGCCTCGGGACGATGTGCGGGACGTTCGCCGGACGCGTCGACCGCCTCGACTACAAGACGATCCGGTATCCCGGTCACCGTCACCTGATGCGGTTCATGCTGCAGGAGCTCGGCCTTGGCCAGCAGCGTGAGGAGGCCATGCGGCTCCTTGGGGACGCCTACCCGCCGGTCCGGGACGATCTGGTGATCGTCTACGCGGCGGCCGAGGGCAACAGCGAGGGACGCCAGGCCCGCGAGGAGTTCGTCCGCGTGTACCGCCCGCGGGTCGTCGCCGGCGCCCCCCGGACCGCCATCGCATGGACGACAGCCGCGGGGGCGGTCGGGATGGTCGAGTTGCTTGCCGAGGACTCGCTGCCGGCGTCGGGCTTCGTCTGCCAGGAGGACGTGTCGCTCGACGCCTTCCTCGCCACCTCCGCAGGCCAGATGCTGGCGCGCGAACCGCAGGCGGAGATGCGCGACGACATCCCGTTCATGCCAGTCGCTTGAGCACTCGGGCTTAACTGCCTACGAGCGCACGCGCGGCCGCCTCGATCTCCGCCTCTTGCAGTAAGACGTGGTCAGCGGCTTCCCCCAGTGGAATAAACGAGTCCTGGCTCGTCACCCGCGAGATCGCCCCCTCGAAGTTCGCGTCGACGAGCGCGCCAACGACGCCCTCGGAGACCCCGCCGCTCCGGCGCGTCTCATCGACGATCAGCACGCGTCCGGTCGCCTCGGCCTCGCGCAGGATGTCGGCAACCGGCAGTGGGGCGAGCCAGCGCAGGTCCACCACGCGCACGTCGATCCCATCGTCGGCGAGTCGCTGCGCGACGCGCAGCGACATGTACGTGCCGTTCGCGAATGTGACGATCGTCAGGTCGCTGCCGTCACCGTGTACTCGTGCCGAGCCAATCGGGGCGTGACCGGCCGACCATTCGCTGGGTGGGGGATACGGCGCGACCCAGCCATCATCACCCGGGCTGAGCAGATCACGGGTGTGGTAGAGCGCGATCGGCTCCAGGAAAACGCACGTCGATCCGTCAACGGAGGCGGCTGTCAAGCAGGCGCGGAGCATGGCCGCCGCATCGTCCGGTCGCGCTGGCGACGCTACGACGATCCCGGGAATGTCGCGGAGGGTGGCCACCGCGTCGTCGTTGTGGAAATGGCCGCCGAAGCCCTTCTGGTAGCCGTATCCGGCGATCCGCAGCACCATCGGGTTGTGGTACTGCCCGTTCGAGAAGAACGGCAAGGTCGCGGCCTCGCCTCGAAGCTGATCCTCGGCGTTGTGCAGGTAAGCCAGGTACTGGATCTCGGGAACCGGAAGCAGGCCGCAGACGCCGCAACCGAGCGCGACACCGAGGATCGTCTGTTCGTCGAGAAGGGTGTCGAACACGCGAGTGATGCCGAAACGGCGCTGCAGTCCACGGGTGACGCCGTAGACGCCTCCCTTACGACCGACGTCCTCGCCGAACACCAGTAGCTCCGGCCGGGCCGCGAGCGCATCGGTCAACGTCGCGTTGATCGACTCGGCCAATGTCAGCGGGCCTGCTTCCTCTGGAAGCTTCTTTCCGAACGCGCTCGACCTCGCGTCCGGGCTCGCCGCCCGGCTCACGTCCGAGGCGACCGTTTCCGGCCGCCGTCGCGCGATCGGCTCCATCACCTCCGATGCGCTCGACAGCCGGCGTTGATCGGCGGCGTCGTCGGCCAGGCGCCGCACGTCCGCTGCAACCGCGTCGTGCCTCGCGAGCAGCTCGCTCGGCTCGGCGATCCCGGCCTCCGCGAGCAGGCGCGCGGCGTGGACGAGGGGATCGCGCTCGAGGTCCTCGCCGATCTCGGTCCGGCTGCGATAACCGATCTCGGCGTCGCTGCCCGCATGCCCGAGGAAGCGAACGCACCGCAGGTGCAGAAACGCGGGGCGGCGCGAGCCGCGCACGTATTCGGCTGCCGCCAGAGCCGCGTCATAGGCGCCTGCGATGTCCGTCCCGTCGGCGCTGAAATAGCGCAGATGCGGCCGATTCGACCAAGCTTCGCTCACCCAGTCGCGAGGCGTGCGGACGCTGATGCCGAAGCCGTTGTCCTCGCAGCAGAACAGCACCGGCATCCGCAGCCCCTGGTGCACGTTGTACTCAGCGGCGTTCAACGCTCCCAGGGCGGTCGAGTGGTTGAGCGAAGCATCGCCGAACGAGCAGACCACGATCGCGTCCGCCGGCCACGCAGGGTCGACACCGATCCGCTGCGCGCGTTCGATCGCGAACCCGACCCCCATCGCACGGGGCAGATGAGACGCGATCGTCGAGGTCTGAGGGATCACCGCGAGCGCGTGGTTGCCGAACACCTTGTGTCGCCCGCCGGAAATCGGCTCATCCGCGGCGGCGACCAGGCCGAGGAGGATGTCCCGCAGTGGGGTGGAGCCGGGGACCTGCTGCGCCCGCGCGCAGTAAAACCCGCCCGATCGATAATGGAGGAGCGCCGGATCGGTGGGCCTGAGCGCCGCTGCGATCGCGGCGTTTGACTCGTGGCCCGCGGATCCGATCGTGTAGACGCCGGGCCCCTCCTTCCGCAGATAGCGCGCGGCCAGGTCGAGGTTCCTGCTTGCCACCATCGCGTCGAACACTGCGAGGGCCATCCGCGCGGTCAGCCGGGTGCCGTCGCGGACAGGCTGATCGAGCTCGACGTCGCCGGCGCCTCCGCCGTCGAGCGCAGCCACGCGCTCGCGGAAGTGACGCTCGAGCGCCTGCTCCTGTGTTTCACCCAAACTCGACGCCCTGGGCCAGCGGGAGCTCGTCCGAGTAGTTGATGGTGTTGGTCGCCCGGCGCATGTAGGCGCGCCAGGCATCCGAGCCGGACTCGCGGCCTCCTCCGGTGGACTTCTCACCGCCGAACGCGCCGCCGATCTCAGCGCCGGAGGTACCGATGTTGACGTTGACGATCCCGCAGTCGGAGCCGTCGGCGGCGAGGAAGCGCTCGGCCTCTCGTTGATCGCGGGTGAAGATGCTGGACGACAGCCCTTGGGGAACGCCGTTGTGGACCGCGATCGCGTCCTCGAGGTCCTGGTAGCTCATCACGTAGAGGAGCGGGGCGAACGTCTCGCGACGCACCAGCTCCGTCTGGGCGGGCATACGGACGATCGCGGGCTCGACGTAGTAGGCATCCGGGAGGCCCGCGACCTCACGCCGGCGGCCGCCTGCGATCAGCTCGCCTCCGTCGGCCTGTGCCTGCTCGAGCGCCTCAACCATCTCCTGGTACGCCTTCTCATTGATCAGCGGACCCACCAGCGTCCCGGGCTCACTCGGGTCGCCGATCTCGAGGCGGCCGAACACGTCGCGCAGCGCGGCGACGAGCTCGTCGGCCACGTCGTCGTGTGCGATCACCCGACGCAATGTCGTGCAGCGCTGGCCGGCGGTTCCCGCTGCGGCGAAGACGATTCCCCGCTGGGCGAGCTCGAGATCCGCCGAGGGTGCCACGACCGCCGCGTTGTTCCCGCCGAGCTCGAGCAACGCTCGCCCCATGCGGGCCGCCACGCGTGGCGCGATCTCCGTCCCCATGCGCTCCGATCCGGTAGCGCTCACCAGCGCGACATCGGGGCTATCCACGAGCGCTTGGCCCTCGCGAGCGCCAGCGAGCACGAGCCGCTGCACTGCGGCTGGCGCGCCGCACTCCGATGCGGCGCGATCCACCAAGGCCGAGCACGCCATCGAGGTCAGAACGGTCATTGACGACGGCTTCCACACAATGGTGTCCCCGCAGACAAAGGCAACCGCGGCGTTCCAGGCCCAAACAGCGCACGGGAAGTTGAAGGCGGTGATGACCCCGACCACGCCCAGCGGGTGCCACGTCTCCATCAACCGGTGGCCTGGCCGCTCGGACGGCATCGTGCGCCCATCGAGCTGGCGCGACAACCCGACCGCGAAGTCGCAGATATCGATGGCCTCCTGCACCTCGCCGAGGGACTCCGAGCGGATCTTCCCGGCCTCGATCGTGACCAGCTCGGCGACGTCCGCCTTGTGTTCGCCCAACAGTTCGCCCAGACGCTTGACGAACGCACCCCGGACGGGCGCGGGTACGGCACGCCACTCAAGAAACGCATCCTTGGCCTCGGCGATCGCCGCCTCCACCTCCGCCCGTCCTGCGGCGGGTACGTCGAACAACGCCTCGCCCGTGATCGGCGAGCGCGCGCTCAGGGACGGCCCAGTCCCGGGCGAGGAAAGCTCGACACCGCAGTTCTCGAGGGCTTCCCGGGCTCGCGAACGCAGTTCGTCAGTCGATGAGACGGACAGCTGGGGCTGGGTTGTCGTCATTGCTCCTCCGTGAGTTCTGGGCGAGAGATGAAGACCGCTTATACAACGTTGTACTCGGGGCGAAGGGCGGACGTGTCGAAGCGCTCCAGGCTCAACGGCTCTATGTCGACGAACGGCGGGCGGCGCAAAACCAGGTCGCGGAGGATCTCGCCGACGGCGGGGCCCTGGAGGAATCCGTGTCCGGAGAACCCGGTCGCGTAGAGGAAGCGCGAGACGCCTGGCGCCTCCCCGATGATCGCGTTGTCGTCTGGCGTCATCTCGTAGAGCCCGGCCCACCCGCCGCGGATACCGGCGTCGGCGATCCGAGGCGCCCGCCGCCGGACCACCTCCATCAGACCTCCGATCCAGTCGTCGGTTGTCTCGACGCTGAAGCCCGGCTTCTCGTGCGGATCGGACATCCCCATCAAGAGGCCGGGGCCCTCGCGGTGAAAGTAGAAGGACGACTCGAAGTCGATCGTCATGGGGATCTGGGCGGGGAGTCCGTCGATCGCCTCGGTGAACAGGATCTGGCGCCGCAACGGCGTGACCGGCAGATCCAAGCCGACCATGGCGCCGCAGCTTCGCGACCAGGCGCCGGCGGCGCAGATCACGGTGCTCGTCCGGATCGAGCCCTGGTCCGTGACGACCTCGGTGATCTCGGCGCCGCTGACGTTGATGTCGAGTACCTCGCAGTTGACGCGGATCTCCGCGCCGTGGGCACGGGCGGCGAACGCGTATCCCTGGACCACGCCCTCGGGGGTTGCGTGGCCGTCGCCGGGTGAGAACGCGCCGGCGAGGATGTCGTCCCCCTGCACCAGTGGGCAGAGCTCGCGAGCTTCGGCGGCCGTAAGCATCCGGGAAGCCAGTCCGTACTCGTTCTGCAGCGCGACGCTGCGCTCGAACTCCTCGACGTCGGGCTCACGGTTGAGGACGAACAGGTACCCGACCCGCTTGAGGTCGATCTCCCACCCGGGCCGCCGGCCGAAGTCGCGGAACGCGTCCAGGCTGCGCTTGGCAATCTCGACGTTCAGCGCGTCAGAGAACTGGGTGCGCACGCCGCCGGCCGCGCGGCATGTGGAGCCGCTCCCGAGTTGCGCCCGCTCGACGAGCGCGACGTCGACGCCCGCCTCGGCCAGGTGGAAGGCGGCGCTGGTGCCGATCACGCCGCCGCCGACGATGACCACGTCGGCGGAGTCTGGAAGCGGTGCGACCGAGCGGGGCATCTCCAGGAGCGTACGTGGGGCGCTGCAACCCTTTGCTCCCGGGCTGTGAGCAAAGACAGAGGCCCGCCGAAGCGGGCCTCTGTCGTCCGTAAACGCGTGCGTCGTGGGTTAGCCGTTCGCGGTGACCTTGAACAGCGGCTGGTAGCCGGTCCAGCAGCCGGCGTCGAGCCGGAACGTGCCCGTGCCCAGCGAACCGTCGCAGTAAGCGCCGCCCGAGGAGCTGTTCAGGTACGCGTCGTCCGGGGTCGGCTGCGCGCCGACGGTCGGCTCGCCCAGGGGCGTGCTCGTGTCGCCGTCACCGACGCCGACGTTGAGGCTGTCGTAGGGACAACCGCCGGAGGTCGCGACGCACGGAGCGTCGCCGATCGGCTCGTACCCGTAGTGGGTGGTGTTGTACTCGACCGAGATGATCGCCTTGTCGGGCAGATCGAGGCTGCCGAGGCCGCCCGTGATCCGGACCAGCTTGCCGCTCTTGCAGCTGGCGTCGCGGGTCGAGTACCACTTCCCGGCGTCGTCGCCGGTGCACTTGGTGAAGTTGGCGCTCGGCCGGTACGGGATGGCGTACGTGTGCGTGACCGCGCCGATGAGCCGTCCGGGCTCGTCGTTGTTGCCCACCCGATAGACGTTGAACCTGATCGGGAGCGAGAACTTGGCGCCCGGCGTCGTCGAGCAGTCGTGCGTGCCCAGGCCGCCGCTCTCACAGCCCCAGCTGCTCATCGTCGCCGTGAGCCTCGGGTTGTGCCTCGCGGTGCCGGCGAACTCGACCTGGCCGCCGAACTCCGAGGCCGACTGCGCCTCGAACGCCTGGCTGGGCACGTTGCCCGGCAGGGGCTTGGGGACGTTGTTGTAGACGGTCGTGGCACCCGCGGCCGGCGCTGTGGCCAGCACGATCAGCGCGCTGACGCCCACGATCGTCGCGATCGAGGCGCCAGTGACGCGCTTTCGGGACTTGAACAATTTGCTGAGCATTGGTGTTGGGGTTCCTTCCGTGTGCTCGTTTTCGTCGGGCGGGATTGCCCGAGCCTGCACCCCTGATCAGGGGTGCAGGCGCCGACAGTCCGTCAGTGAACGAGGCGCAAGAGGCGGTCGCCGAGGCTCCCTGGATGCGTCCCTCGTCAGCGCTCTTACGCTCGATCTTGTACGTTGTCTATGGCAAATACACGATCACAACAAAAGGTTTCAAACGAGGTTGCGATATGCATAGGAGCCGGTCCGATAGAACTGCGGGCGTGGAGGCCGAGGGGATCGCCCGTCCGTTCTTGCCCTGGTTGGGGCTCGCCTGCCGCCAGGCGCGCGAGGAGCGCGGCGTCGTCCAGGTGAGGATCGCGGCGGCGATCGAGGTAAACCAGGCGACGATCGCGCGCTTTGAGGACGGCGGCGCCTGGCCGCGCCGGCCCGAGCAGGTGCTGATGGCCTATGCGTCAGAGCTCGACATCGACGTGCGCCTGCTGTGGCTACACGCCTTCGTCCTCTGGCTCGAACACGAGCCGGTCATGGACGCCGACAGCCAGGAGCGCATCCGGGCGGCGATCGAGCGGTTGCAGATCTAGGGCGGGGCTAGGGACTTACCATCGAGCCATGACGATCCAACGGATGGATCACGTCGGCATCGTTGTGGACGACCTCGCGGACGCAACCGAGTTCTTCACCGAGCTCGGACTCGAGCTGCTGGGCACCTGGGGCGCCGAAGGCGGCTCGGTGGAGCGGATCGTGGGGCTCGAGGGCGTCCGGACGGACGTCGCGATGATGCAAACTCCGGACGGCAACGGGCGACTCGAGCTCGTGAAGTTCCTCTCGCCGTCGACCGAGGGCGCAAACGGGCCTGCGCCGGCCAACACCCCGGGTATCCGCCACCTCGCATTCGCCGTCGAGGACATCGACGCCGTCGTCGCCCGCCTGCGAGCCCGCGGCGCTGAACTCGTCGGCGAGCTGGAGCGGTTCGAGGACAGCTACCGGCTCTGCTACATCCGCGGCCCGGAGGGAATCATCATCGAGCTGGCGGAGAAGATCGGCTGACGGGCCCGGCCGCGAGCGATGTCGCAAGAGAACGTGGAGATTGCGGCGCGTTGGTACGACGTCGCCACGAGCAAGACCGACCTGTTGACCGCGATGTCCAGGACCATGTCGTTCTGCCACCCCGACGTCGAGTGGAGCGCCCCTGAGGTCGGAAGAACCTATCGCGGTCGTGAGGGAGTCAGGCAGCGGCTGGAGGAGTGGCTCGAGAGCTTCGGTGACTACAGCTTCGAGATCCAGCGGATCATCGACTGCGGAGGGGATGAGGTTCTGGTCCAGGGGTGCGAGGCGGCGCGCGGCGCCGCGAGTGGCGCCGAGGTTCGCACCACCGACTACGAGCTGCTCACGTTTCGCGACGGGCTGATCGTGCGCATCCGCGAGTACTACGACGAAGCTGAGGCATTCGAAGCCGCCGGTCTGTCGGATTAGCGCCCGGCCAGCTCGTGGACGAGCTCTCCCGCGGGGCGGATGGCCCCGATGCGGTCGATGCATTCCCCCGCGTAGAGCGGTCCCGCCTCGATCAGGTTCGCGGGGCCGCCTACGGTCGCTGCGACCGGACCGAACATCGGCCGGCTCGGCTTCTGCATCGCGGCAAGCCGGAGCTGCACCGGTACCGACAGTCTGGAGACGGCCGGCGCGGTTGCCGCGGTGGCCTGATTCGCAACGGCCGCCAGCGCCTCTGCGACGGATCCGCACTGGTGGAGCCAGATCTTGGAGGTCTGGCGCCACGGGCTTCCCCAGAACGTGACGACCACCTCGGCGAAGCAGCCTCGAAGTGGGCACGGCGCGCGAACGGCAGCAGCAGGTTGACGGCTAACGGTCGGTCGCTCATCCGGCGAGCGGGGGCGATCTCGCGACGCAGGTAGTCCGGACCAAGGAAGCCGATCGTGCCAAGGCCACCGGCCGCCGCTCCAACGCCGAGTGACACCTTGACCACCTCCAGGGCGGGTTTAGATGTCACTCGAGCTGCGCGTGCGGCCGGAGCTCGCGCAAGACGCCACGAACGTCGCGAAAGGCGCATGGCTTTCGCTGCCCTCACTGCAAAGCGACGCCGGGTTACGCCCCCGCCGCCGCGAGTGGCGGATTTCGCCAAATAGCCAGACGTTTTCCGCCATTCGCCAGCGCGCGCGGGTCGCTCGAGCGCTTACACGCCTAACGGCGGCTCGGTGCCGGTGGAACGCCGGCTCGCTAAACGAGAACCGCGCGTCGCTAGTGGTCGTGAGCCATCCCGAGAATCTGCTCGCGGCTCATCTTGCCGACGAGTTCAGGGTGGCTCTCTGAGACGTGTTGCTCGACTTTGGCGACGAGCTCATCCTCGGTCTCGGCCTCGACATCGGTGCCGCACTCACAATGGACGACCTTGCTCATGACGCCTCCTTGGCGTGGGATTCACAGCCATCCTCCCTCGTGGAGTGATCGACCGACCGCAGCCGGGATAGCTGTGGCGGCGGGCGAAGGTAACGGGAGCCAACGGGTGAGTAGGGTCCGGCCAAGTGGTGCCGCGCCCGTCCCTCTACGACTTCGCCGGCGGCGATCAGGCCTTTCTGGCGCTCGCGACCGCGCACCACGCGCGTTGCCTGGCCGACCCCGAGCTCAACCACCCGTTCTCGCACGAAGACCAGCACCCCGAGCACGTCCAGCGCCTGGCCATGTACTGGGCCGAAGCGCTCGGGGGGCCACCCGCGTTCTCGGCCTCCTGCAACGACCAGTCGACGGTGCTGCGCATGCACGCCGGTAACGGCGACATGGGCGATCTCGGCGAGCGCTTTCTCGCGTGCTTCGTCGCGGCATTCGACGACGCCGGGCTACCGGCGGACGCCGAGTTTCGCGAGGCGATGAGCGCGTACATGCGCTGGGCTGTCGACGAGTTCCTCTCCTATCCCGAGCGCGAGGACGTCCCGTCGCGGATGAAGACCCCGCGCTGGTCGTGGGATGGGCTGGTGCCCGCCGAGGACGACGACCCGGGCTGAGCCGGCGCGTCAGAGCCGCCTAGTGCCCCGGCGTCGCGGGCTGCCGACCGCGAAGCGCCTGGGCGAGGCCCCAGGCTGAGATCGCGCCCCAGCACGTCTCGAGCAGCAGGAAGCCGGCCTGGCGCTCGTAGGCGGCGAGGACCGCGAGCACGCCCGAGCCGACGACGTTGAGCCCGAGATAGAGGGGGGAGTTGGTCGAAAGCGTGCCGCGCTGGGCCGCAGCGAAGGCGGCGAGGATGAGCAACGAGCCGAGCACCTGGACGATTTGATCCATGGGAAGGTCCCTTCCTCTCGCGCCGTCGTCAGGCCGGGTACGGCGCGAACTCTCGTCCGGGGAACCCCGCAGGTCGGGGTCCGCGGGCGAGTCTAGCCCGGGCCGTCGCGCTGAGGCCCAGCCAAATGTGGCTTGCTCTCCGACCGCGCCGCCGAGTTCACCTGAGGTCCCCTGGCTCGTCGTCGGGCGGAGCTCCGCCTTCGCCTCGAGCCGGGTAGTAGCCGCAGGTAAGCGACCACCCCGACCCCGAGCACGCCGGGGAGGACCTCCTCCACAGGTACGCCCAACAGGTGCGCGACCGGCGGCTCGAAGGTGAGCACCTCCCGGCCCCGCTAGTCGACGAAGCAGTACGAGTCGCTGGAGGCGTCGCCCCCTTGGAGTCGCGTCTGGTGGACCCGCAGCCCGCGGAAGTCGTCCCCGGCGGGGAAGAACTGCGGATCGACCGTCATCCCGCCGGCGTCCACATCGGCGTCGACCCGGGTCATCCAGGCGCCGACCCCGTCGGGGTAGAACACCTCATCCCAGCTCGCGTAGAGCGAATTCGTGAAATACACCCGCCGGCCGTCGCGGCTGATCTCCACCATCTGTGGCCCTCCGGCCAGCGCCAGCTCGGGAGCGGCCGGGTGGGGATCACGGCCGACGATCCCGCCCATGCGGATTGAGCCTTTTTCCAGCGGGTTATGCGGATCGCTGACGTCGTACTGCTTGAGCTCCCCCGTGCCCCAGCAGGAGACGTAAAGCCAACGGTCGTCCACCGACAGGTCGATGTCGCTGACGAGCGGCGGAACCGCGCCGAAGGGCTTCAGGGCCGGCGGTAGCTGGTCCTCGTCGGCCGGCTCGGCGGGGATCGTGATCGCCTTCTCGACCTTCCAACTCTCCCCGTCGCGGTGCCACAGCCACACGGATGCCGAGAGATCCTCGACGCTGATCACCACACCCACGAAGCCCCAGGTCTTACGAGGGTCGTGGGCGGGTCTCAGCTCGAGCACCATCTGGTGCTCGTCGCCGAGATCGACACGCTCGAGCAGCCTGCCCTCGGACAGGCTCCAGAAATCGAGGTGGTGGCCGAAGCGCTTGCCGAGTAGGTCCTCAGGGTTCAGGCCGTCCTCGATCATTGACGGCGTGCCCCACTCCGAGGTCATCGCGATGTCTTCGTTTAGATGCCACCAGACGTCATAGGCGAAGTACTGGTCACCGCGGTCGGTCTCCCAGGCCCCGGTGACCTCAAAGGTCTCGTGGTCGATGAGAGCCACCCCGCCGGGTCCGTCGCCGTTGCCGGCGGCGCCGAGGTTCGACATGAAGATGCCGCCCGGTCCGCAGTGCACTGTGTGCGGGCGCGAGTAGCCGGCCTTGGCTGCGAGCTCCTCGGGCTCGATTGTTTTCACGACCTGGGGCTGACGGGGATCGGGCTGGGTATCGAGTACGTACGTCCGCGACGAGCGGATGCCCGGCACGATCAGGTAGCGCCGCTCGAGCGTGCCAGCGTGACCCTCGTGGCACAGTGCGCTGGAGCAGGCGTTCCAGCCGAAATGATGGAGCTCGTTGCCGGCGGTCGGCAGCTCCGCCCAGCCCACCACGCTTCCGTAGTCAGACGAGTCGCGGTCGCAGTCCACAACGGCGATCGCGTCTCGCTGTTCGCCGGCAGGGTCGAATGCCGCGACGTAGGCGAGACTCTCGGATGGCGCGGCGATCGCGGCAGCGGGCGAGCGATAGAAGGTGGGGTCTGTCGTATCGGGCATCGAGCCTCCCTCGCCGGAGATGTTGTCGGTTCGACTCTATACCCGGTCCTGCTCGCCCACCGCCGACCTCACGAGCTCGTGTGCGGCCCAGGCGAGCACGTCGGGGATCGCCTTCGGGTCGATGTCGCTGTTGTCGCGGATCGACACGATCGGGTCGATGCCAAAGAGGAGCGTGAGCGAGCCGACGAGCCGGGCGCGGGCCTCGGGCTCGAGCGCAGGTAGCTCCGACTCCAGTAGCCGCGCGATGTAGCCGGCGCGGCGGGCTGGGCGCTTGACGTCGCCGCTCGCGTCGAGCGACATGCCGAGGATCGCGCGGAGTTGGGCCTCGCGCCCGAGCGTCCACTCGGCGCCGCGCCTGACGGCCTCGGCGACGCGGTCGGCCGGGTCGGCGATCTCGTCGGCGAGCTCGGGGATCGACCGCATGACCTCGCTGTCGCCGAAGAAGGTGCTCTCCAGCAACAGCGACTCCTGGTTGGGGAAGTAGCGATACGCCGTCGCGCGCGCGACATCGGCGCGCTCGGCGACCTCGGCGACGGTCGGCACGCGGCCCTCGCCGAGGATCTCGTCGGTCGCGGCGACGAGCGCTCGGGTGGCTTCGAGCGCTTCTTCGTCGCCGCCGGGCGCCCACCGGAGGGCGACGGGCTGCCGCCCGCGGGGCCGCCGGACATCGCCCGGCTGCAGGCCGTCGGCGCGGAGTTCGGCCTCGAGTTCGTCGGCCCGCCGCTGGCGCCGAGTTAGCCACCGCCGCTGAGCGCCGGCCCCCGGTCGGTTGCGCACCGGGGCGATTGGGTACCTGCCGCCGTGATGGCGCAGACCGACCAGGCGCGGGGCGGAGCAGACCCGGTCAACGCACGAGCGATCACGATCCTTGTCGCCGACGACGACGAGGAGGATCGTGTCCTGACCCAGGAAGCGCTCTCGGGAGCGCGCCTGGTCAACGACCTGCGCTTCGTCGTCGACGGACAGGACCTCATGGACTACCTGCGCCATGAGGGCAAGTACGCCGAGGGCGCCGGCGCCGCCCCGGTCCCGGGAATCATCCTGCTCGACCTCAACATGCCCAAGCTCGACGGGCGCGAGGCGCTCGCCGAGATCAAGTCCGATCCCGAGCTGCGCCAGATCCCGGTCGTCGTCCTGACCACCTCCAGCGCCGAGGCCGACGTGCTGCGCTCCTACGAGCTGGGCGTGAACTCGTTCATCACCAAGCCGGTGACCTTCGCCGGCCTCGTCGAGGTCATGCAGGGGTTCACGCGCTACTGGTTCGAGGTGGTGGACCTGCCCGAGGGGGCCTGAACCCTTCCGAGGTGGCGCACGGCGGCCGGGCCGCTGGTAGCGTCGCCCGCGTCTTGGATGGCGGGGCCTGGATTCGGTGCGGTCGGGGAGCGTTGATCGCGGTCGGCGCCCTGACAGGGCTCGTCGCGTTCGGCGTCGGGCCGGCCCGCGCGAGTCCGGCGCTCACCCGTTACTCGGTCGCCGGCGGCTGCTACTCGCTGGCCCCGGCGGGCGGCGGCGGCGCGATCGCTGGCGCGTCGCAGCTGCGCTTCAAGGCGACGGACCTCGGCAGCTACATGCTCTACACGACGCAGGGCCGGTTCCTCGCCGCGGCGGCGCAGGCCACCGGCGACGATCCCAAGCCCGGCCCGGCGGCGGACTGGAGGGTCGACGGGTCGGAGCAGGGCGGCTTCGAGCTCTCGCCGGCGTCGGCGCCCGACAGCGTGCTCGTGGTCGGGGGCTCGGGGCTCACGCTCGCGCCTCGCGCGGCGGCGGGCACGGCGGGGAAGTTCCGCTTCGTGCCGGCGACCGGGTGCGCGACCTTCCCCGAGGCGCCGCTGGACGTCAAGGGCACGCCCGCGAAGGGCAGGCTGCCCTACGGGGAGGTCCGCGGCTTGATGGACGGCCACATGCACTGGATGACGTTCGAGTACATCGGCGGCGACTTCCACTGCGGCCGCCCGTGGGACCGCTACGGGATCACCGTGGCGCTTCCCGACTGCTCCGGGATCGAGGGGCCGAAGGGCGCCGCGGCGCCGGTGCAGAACTTCCTCAACTACGGCCAGCCTGTGGCCCCGCACGACACGAGCGGCTACCCGAAGCTCACCGAGTGGCGCAACGACAACCTCACGTACGAGGGCACTTACTACCGCTGGGTCCAGCGCGCCTGGAAGGCGGGGCTGCGGCTGATCGTGATGCCGGTGAACGAGAACCGGGTCCTCTGCACGCTGATGACCACCCGCCGCAATCCGTGCGACGAGATGGACACCGTGCGCACCGGGATCGCCGACATCAAGCAGCTCCAGCGCTACGTCGACGCCCAGGCGGGTGGCCCCGGCAAGGGCTTCTTCCAGATCGTGCGCAACCCGTTCCAGGCGCGCAAGGTGATCAACGAGGGCAAGATGGCGGTGGTGCTGGAGGTCGAGGTCTCCGAGCTTTTCGACTGCCGCGGCGCCGAGCCCGACAGCTGCAACCGCGGGGTCGTCGACAGCGGACTGGATGAGCTCCACCGCCTCGGGGTCCGGTCGTCGCTGCTGCTGAACAAGTTCGATAACCCGCTCACGGGCGTCCGCTTCGACAGCGGCCCGATCGGCGCCCTGATCAACGCGGGCAACAAGGTCAGCGACGGCTCGTTCTGGAGCGCCGAAACCTGCCAGGGCGACAAGCACGACAACCAGATCGACGCCGGCGCCACCACGAACCCGACCATCGCCGCGCTCGTCGCTCAGATCGCGGGCCCGGGCGCGCTGCCGGCCTATCCGCCCTCGCCGCACTGCAACACGCGCGGGCTCACCCAACTGGGCCGCCACACGGTCCGCGGGATGATCGACAAGGGGATGATCGTCAACCCCGACCACATGAGTCAGCGGGCCGTCGACGAGACGCTCAGCATCGCCGAAGCCCACGACTACTCTGGGGTGATCTCGCCGCACGGCTGGATGGACCCGCGCAACTGGCCGCGGATCTGGGCGCTCGGCGGCATGGCCTTCCCCGGCGCCGGCTCGGCCTCGAGCTTCGTCGACGCCTGGCGCGCGTACCGGCCGAAGGGCACGCCGTACTACTTCGGCTGGGCCTACGGCGCCGACCTCGGCGGGCTCGCCGTCCAGGGGCAGCCGGCCCCGCAGGGCTCGCCCGAGAGCGTCACGTATCCGTTCAAGTCGCTCGACGGCGCCACCACCGTCTACCGCCAGCAGACCGGCGACCGCGTCTTCGACTACTCGAAGGAGGGTGTCGCTCACTACGGCCTCTATCCCGACTGGGTCGAGGAGGTCCGCAAGACCGGCGGCCCGAAGATCGCCCGCGACATGCTGCGTGGGCCCGAGGCCTACCTCGAGATGTGGGAGCGGTCGGTCGGGGTCCCGAACCGCGGCTGCCAGGCGCGCTTTCACCGCTTCACCTCGAGTGGCCTCGGCCCGATCCGGCTCGGTATGACGTCGCGCAAACTGCTAATGCACGCCGGCCAGCCACTTCACCGCAGCCGCGCCTGGACCTACTGCGTCAACGGCAAGCGCAACCGCCACGCGTCGGCCAGCGCGGTGCTCACGCCGGACGGGCGCGTCGCGCTCGTGGCGACGAACGTCCCCGGCCAGCGCGCCCTCGGCATCGGGCCCGGCGCCTCCGCGGGCGCGGTCCGCCGCGTCGCCGACCCGGTCGGAGGCGGGATCTGGCGCGCGAAGCTGGGCGCGAGCACGGCCGTGTTCGTAGTCCGCGGCGGCCGGGTCCGGACCGTCGGGCTCGCGGGCTCGGCGGCCGGCGGCGACGCGGCGCTGCGCTCGTACGTCCGGCGCGTCCCGACGGGCCGGATCCAGCGCCGCCCGACGACGGTGGTCGGCGCCGCGTCGGCCCACGTGAGCCCCGAGCGGGCGGTGCCACTGGTGGCGCACGACCGGTCGAGCCCCTTCCCGCTCTTCTGCGGGCTTTAGCCCCAGGACCGGCTCGGGGATGAAATTCTCCGGGGTGTCCATTTCGCCGTCGGCCGTTCGTCTCATAGGCGAACCAACCCCGAAGGAGGCACGATGAAGTACTTGCTGATGATCCACCAGGGCAGCACCCCGACGCCGCGGACCGAGGCGTGGGAGAGCGTCCCGGAGGACGAGAAGCAGGCCGTCTACCGCGACTATGCGGCGATCAACGAGACGCCCGGGCGTGACCCCGGGCCTGCAGCTCGCCGACCCCGAGACCTCGACGACGGTGCGGGTGAAGGACGGCGAGACGCTGACCACCGACGGCCCGTTCGTGGCCGTCAAGGAGGCCCTCGGCGGCTACCTGCTGTTCGAGGCCGACGACCTCGACGCGGCGATCGAGCTCGCCGCCCGGATCCCGGCGGCCCGCATGGGCGGGGCGATCGAGGTCCGCCCGATCGTCGAGTGGTAGGCAATCTCGAGCAAGCCTTCCGCGACGAGTGGGGCTTCGTCCTCGCCAACCTGATCGGCTTCCTCGGCGACTTCGACCTCGCCGAGGAAGCCGCGCAGGAGGCGTTTGCGGTCGCCGCCGAGCGCTGGCCCCGCGACGGCGCGCCGGAAAACGCGCGCGCCTGGCTCGCGACCACGGCCCGCAATCGCGCGATCGATCGCATCCGCCGCGACCGCACCCTCGCCGCCAAGACCCAGCTGCTTGACAGGCCCGAACCCGTGGAGGAGACCTTCGACGAGACCGCGTTCGCCGACGAACGCCTCGAGCTCGTGTTCACGTGCTGTCACCCGGCGCTCGCGCTCGACGCCCAGGTGGCCCTGACCCTGCGCACGCTTGGCGGCCTCACCACCGATGAGATCGCCCGCGCGTTCCTCGTGCCGGAGCCGACGATGGCAAAGCGGCTCGTGCGCGCGAAGGCGAAGATCCGCGCCGCAGGCATCCCCTTCCGCGTGCCGCCCGCGCACCTGCTTCCGGACCGCCTCGCCGCGGTGCTCGCGGTGGTCTATCTGATCTTCAACGAGGGGTACGGCGGCCGCAACGAGCTTGCCGCCGAGGCGATCCGGCTCGGGCGCGCGCTCGGGGAGCTGATGCCCGACGAGGCCGAGGTCCGCGCGCTCGTCGCACTGATGCTGGTGAACGACGCCCGCCGCGAGGCCCGGTTCGCCGACGGCGTCGTGGTGACGCTGTCCGACCAGGACCGCTCGCTCTGGGACCGCGACGAGCTCGAGGCTGGCACGGCCGAGCTCGATCGCGCGCTGGCGCTGGGTGGGCGCGGGCCGTACTCGATCCAGGCGGCGCTCGCCGTCCTCCACTCAGAGGAGGAGCCCGACTGGCCGCAGATCGCGGCGCTCTACGACGAGCTCGGCCGGATCACCGGCTCCGCGGTGGTCGAGCTCAATCGGGCGGTCGCGATCGCCGAGACCGGCGAGGTCGAGGCGGCGCTCGCCGTGGTCGACGGCCTCGACCTCGACGGCTATCACTACCTGCACTCGACGCGTGCCGAGCTGCTGCTGCGGCTCGACCGCGGCGACGAGGCGAGGGCGGCCTACGAGCGGGCGCTCGAGCTCGTCCACTCCGAGGCCGAGCGGCGGCTGCTGGAGCGGCGCCTGGCGGAGCTGGGGGGCTGAGATGGCGGAGCCGCGACCGCTCGCCCGGCGCCGGGCCGACGTGCTGGAGAAGCTCCGCACCGACGTCGACCTCTGGGTTCCGTCCGCCGACGACGCCGGCAACGCGTATCTGGTGCCGCTCTCCTTTCACTGGGACGGCCAGACGTTGGTCCTCGCGACCCCGCGGACGAGCCGCACGGCGGTCAACCTGATCCGCGCCGGGCAGGCGCGCGTGGCCCTCGGGCCCACGCGCGACGTCGTGATCGTCGAGGGCACGCTCGAGGCGGTGCCGACGGGCGCTGACCCGGAGCGCGAGGACGCCCACGCGCGCGCGACCGGCTTCGACCCGCGGACGCTCTCCGAGGAGTACGTGTACCTGCGGATCACGCCGCGGACGATCCAGGCCTGGCGGGAGGCCAACGAGCTGGCCGGGCGCGTGCTGATGCGGGACGGTCGCTGGCTCGACTAGCTCCGGCGTGGTACGAAGGGCGCCGTGAGCTTCGAGCTTCGACGCCGGCCGGCGGAGCTGCTGATCGCGACGGGAAGCCGCTCGCGGGCGAAGCTCGCCGAGCGGGTCGAGGAGCTGCGTGCGAATTGGCTCAGCCTCGTGCTCGCGGCGCTCTCCGCCGCGGTCGCCTGGCTCATCGCCCGGGAGCTGCTCGGCCACAAGCAGGCCTTCTTCGCCCCGGTGGCGGCGATCCTCACGCTCGGGCTGACCGGCGGGCAGCGCGGCCGCCGGGCGCTGGAGGTCGGGGTGGGCGTTGCGCTTGGGATCGCGGTGGCCGACCTGCTTGTGATCGCCATCGGCACCGGCGCGTGGCAGCTCGCCGTGGTCGTTGGCCTGGCGATGGTCACCGCGGTGCTCGTCGGAGGCGGGGTGATGCTGGTCAACCAGGCGGCGATCTCGGCGGTGCTCGTCGTCACCCTGCAGGCGGCCGCGGGCGGGGTCTCGACCGCGCGCTTCCTCGACGCCCTGATCGGCTCGGCGGTGGCGCTGATCGCTAACGCCCTGGTGCCGATCGACCCGCTGCGGATCGTCAGGCGCGAGGCCGAGCCCCTGCTGCGCGAGCTCGCCGCCACCCTGGAGCAGGTCGCGCTGGCGCTCGAGACCCACGACCTCGACGAGATCAACGCAGCGCTGCGCCGGGCGCGCGCCCTGGACGAGCGCACCGAGCGGCTCAGCACCGCGCTGGACGTCGGCCAGGAGACCACCGTGTGGGCGCCGACCCGGCGTCGCGCCCGGGTCGAGCTCGAGCCGTACGCCGTCGCCTTGACGTCGATCGACCACGCGGTCCGCAACACCCGCGTGTTGGCGCGGCGGGCGCTGTCGGCGATCGAGCAGGATGACCGGGTGCCGGCGGCGGCGTTCGCGGCCGTCCGCGAGCTCGCCAGCGCGATCGGCGAGCTTGCCCTCGACCTCGCCGACGAGTCACGTGCCTCGGAGCTCGAGGCCGAGCTCCTGCGCGCCTCGGCCCACGCGACCGCCGCCCTCGATGTCACCGGAAACCTCTCCGCGAACATGATCACCGGCCAGGTCCGCGCCATCGCCGCCGATCTGCTGGCCGCCATCGGCGTCGAGCCGCGCGAGGCCCGCGACGCCGTCCGCGGCGCTCGCGAGAGCACCGGGATCTAGCCACACAGCCAGCGCTAGGCCTTGAGGGGTGGAGTCGAGTCCACCCCTAGGTCCTCTACCCGGAACGGGGTTCAGACCAGACGATGCGGGTGTCAATCGAACCACCCCGTAGGAGGTAGGAGAAATGTTCAGCAACACCCGTAAGGACCGTGACCAGGCCCCCCGCGAGCGCCGGCGCTTCAGCTACGCGAACGTGATGGCGACAGTGTCCGTGTTCATGGTGCTCGCCGGTGGCACCGCGCTCGCCGCGACCACCCTGACGCCGAACAGCGTCACGTCGAAGACGGTCAAGGACAACAAGCTCAAGAGCGTCGACCTCAAGGACGGCAAGGCCGTCTCCGGAGTCGACGTGATCGACGCCTCCCTGACCGGCACCGACGTCGCCGACGACTCGATCAGCGGCGCGGACGTCAACGAGGCGAGCCTCGCCGGCGTCCTGAAGGCCACCGTCTACAAGAAGGAGTCCCCGGTCACGGCCGGCACGACCCTCGGTGACGGGACCCAGGTGATCAGCGAGTCGTGCGACCCGGGCGACGTGATGCTCTCGGGCGGCCCGGCCAACATCAACGCGAACACCGACCTGCTCGAGAGTTTCCCCTCGCCGGGGACCACGAACGGGTGGACCGCGCGGGTGAACAAGAACGGCGGGATCGACAACTACAGCGTCGTCCTCCTCTGCATCGATCAGAGCTGATCGGCAGCGGGGCGCGCATCGAGCGGCGGCGGCCAGGATGGTCGCCGCCGCTTCGCTGTGCGCGCACTCGGCGTGGCGTTACCCTCGTGGCCATCGCCAGCAGTCCGACATTCAGCGTGCTGTCACCCTCGCAGTTGGAGACCCTCGCCGAGCTTGGTGAGGAGCGGACGGCCACGGTCGGCGAGCACCTCTTCGACGTCGGTGACGCGACCTACCCGTTCATCGCCATCTACGAGGGCGAGGTCGCCGTGCTCGACGCTGCGGGCAACGAGGTCGTCCGCCACGGCGCGTCCGGCTTCCTCGGTGAGATGAACCTGCTCTCCGGCCAGACGGTGTTCCTGACCGCCGTCGTCACCGAGCCGATGCGCTACGTCGCCGTCGAGCGGGAGGTCCTCCGCAGGCTGATGTTCGAGGACGCCGACCTCGCCGACATCCTTTTGTCCGCCTTCGTGCGCCGGCGCGAGCTGCTCCAGCAGCGCCAGGGGATCGGAATCGAGATCATCGGCTCGCGCGAAGCGCCCGAGGTGCGGCGCCTGGTCGAGTTCGCGCGCCGCGCGCGGCTGCCGCACAGCTGGCGCGCGACCGAGGTCGACGCCGAGGCGGCGGCCCTGGTCGAGGGCCTCGACGAGGAACGCCTGCCGCTGGTGCGCCTGCCCGGGGGCGTCGAGCTTCACCGGCCGAGCAACGGGGAGCTCTCGCGCGCGCTTGGCATCGGCGCGGAGCTGGCGCCGCGCGAGGAGGTTGATCTGGTGATCGTCGGCGGCGGGCCGGCGGGCCTCGGGGCTGCCGTCTACGGCGCCTCGGAGGGCCTCGACACCCTGGTGATCGAGAGCACGGTCCTCGGCGGGCAGGCCGGGACGTCGCGACGGATCGAGAACTACCTCGGCTTCCCGGCCGGGATCAGCGGGACCGAGCTCACCAGCCGCGCGATCACCCAGGCACGCAAGTTCGGCGCCCGGACGGCGACCCCGTACCGGGCGACCGCGCTGGAGCCGGGCGACGACCGTCACGTGGTGACGCTCGAGGGCGGCCACGAGGTCGCGGCGCGCGCCGTCGTGCTCTCGACCGGCGCCGATTACCGCCGCCTGCCCGTGGACGACCTGGAGCAGTACGAGGGCATCAGCGTCTTCTACGCCGCGGGCCCGCCCGAGGCGCGGCTCTGCGGGGCTCAGCGGGTCGCCGTCGTCGGCGGGGGGAACTCGGCCGGCCAGGCGGCGATCTGGCTCGCCCGCGGAGGCGCCCTGGTGACCCTCCTGCACCGCCGCGCGGACCTCACCGAGACGATGTCGCACTACCTGATCGCTGACCTGGAGCGCGCCGGCGTCGCGGTGCGCGACCGCAGCGAGATCGCCGAGCTTCACGGCAGCGACGACCAGCTCCATGCAGTGACGCTCACCGACGGCGAGCGGCTCGACCTCTCCTTCCTGTTCCTGTTCCTGGGGGCGAAGCCGTGCACCGACTGGCTCGGCGAGTGCATCGCCCGTGACGACGACGGCTTCGTGCTCACCGGCGAGCCGGCCGGCGGCGATACGCCCCTTGAGACCAGCGTCCCCCGCGTCTTCGCCGCCGGCGACGTGCGCTCGGGCTCGACCAAGCGCTGCGCGACGGCGGTCGGGGAGGGCGCCGCCGTGGTCCGGCTCGTGCACGAGCACGTCAACGCCGCGACCGTCGCGAGCTGACCTAGCGGTTCTCGAGCACGGTGACCTCGGAGGCGGCGTTGTCGCTGACGACGAGGTCGTCGTCGGCGTCGCCGTCGAGGTCGCCGGCATCGAGCAGCACCGGCTGATCGCCGGTGCTCTCCGGGCTGGTCGGCGCCTCGACGAAGTCTCCGGACCCGGTGTTGTCGAGGATCGAGACGGCGTCGGAGCCGCGGTCCGCGACGGCGAGGTCGGTGTCCGTATCCCCGTCGAAGTCGCGGGCGACGATCCCGAGCGGCGTCAGGTCGACGACCTCGGGGCTGAAGGCCGGCTGGCTGAAGTTGGCGCGGCCGTTGTTGCGCAGGATCGTGACGTCGTGCCGGCCCTGGTTGGTGATTGCGAGGTCGGGGTCCCCGTCGGAGTCGAGGTCGGCGGCCACCACGCCGAACGGTTCGTGGTCGGTCGCCTCCGGGCTGGTGGCCTCCTCGGCGAAGTTGCCCCGGCCGTTGTTGCGCAGGATCGAGACGGTGTCGTCGCCGCCGTTCGTGACCGCTAGGTCGAGGTCCGCATCCCCGTCGAGGTCGGCGAGCGCCAGCCCGCTGGGGAACCGGCCGGCGAGTTCCGGGCTCGACCCCAGCTCGCTGAAATTGGCGGCGCCGTTGTTGCGGAGGACGTGGATCCCGTCGAACGTGTCGGCGACGAGGAGGTCCTGATCGGTGTCGCCGTCGATGTCGGCCGCGGCGAGCGCGAACGGACGGGACCCGCCCGCCTCCGGGCTGGTCGACCGCTCACGGAAGCTGCCGGAGCCGTTGTTGATCAGGACGGTCACGTCATGCCCGATCTGGTCCGCCGTCGCCAGGTCCGGGTCCCCGTCGCCGTCGAGATCGGTGGCGACCATCGCGACCGGATCCGCCCCCGTGCTCACCGGGCTGTTCGTGGCCCGTTCGTGCAGGTTGCCGGAGCCGTTGTTGATCAGGATCGTGACCGCGTCGGCCCCCTCCGAGGCGACGGCGACGTCGCGATCGCCGTCGCCGTCGACGTCGGCGATGGCGGGCCAGGTCGGACCCGGTGCGACGAGCACCGGGCTGCTCGACGGCTCGGAGAAATCGGTCGACGCGGCGAACGCCACCGCGGCCGCGAGTCCCGCGACGACCAAAGCCGAGACCATGACCGTAGCTCGTCTGGCCATGTGACCACCATAACGCCCATACTGGTCTCGCGCGTCCCGAGGCGGTGCCCCGCAGTGCGGCGGTTACGATGACCGCGTCTTGGCAGGGACCGCCAACCGATCGCAGCGTTGGGTGCGAGTACCGATGGCGGCCGTGGCGGCCGCAATCGGGCTCGCCGCCTTTGCCGCGCCGGCGTCGGCCTCGCCCGCGGTCTGGACCTCGTCCTCGCATCCCTCGGTGTCCGGCCGCACGCAGATCTTCTACGGAGCGATCGCCGACCGCCCCGATGACGCGTGGGCGATCGGCTACTCGTGGGGCGTCGTCGGCGGGGCGCTCGAATTCCGCACCCTCGCCCAGCACTGGAACGGCTTCTCGTGGACGACCATCCCGACCCCCGACTATGAGACGGCCCCGGCGCAGGACCTGATCTTCGACGCCGACGCGGCCGGGCCGAAGAACATCTACGCGGCCGGGATCCGGGGCGGCGACTCGAACGCCATGCTCATGCACTGGAACGGGACGGCGTGGTCGCTCGTCGCGTTGCCGGCGACGATCCCCTCGAACGCGGACCTCAGCTCGGTCGCCGTGGACTCGACCGGGGCATGGGCGATGGGCAACAAGTACAACCCGCTGAGCGGCTACTGGCAGCCGTTCATCCTCCACAAGCAGGGCGCCGACTGGGTCGAGGTGCAGATGAACGCCACGCCCGGCTGCCGGAAGACGGACGACGGCGCGTTCTATCGCTTCGATCCGGGCGGCATCGCGATCGGCAACGACGGCGACCTCTGGGTCACGGGCACCTGCTCCACCGACAGCGGCGACGGGGGCGTGCTCGCCAGGTACAGGGCGGGACGCTGGCGGAGCGCCTTCGATCCCGGGGACTTCGACACCACCTCCCAGCTCAACGACGTCTACGCGGCGCCCGGGCGCAGGGTCCGCGCCGTCGGCGGCGTCGGCACCGAGCCGCTCGTCCTCGCCCGCTCGACCGGGGTCGACTTCGTCCGGGAGCCCGCGCCGACGATCGGCCGCGGCACCTCGCTCAACGCGGTGGGCGCCGGCCGGCGCTACTACGCCGTCGGCGTCTACAGCGGCACCGACGCGTGGGCCCACCCGGCGGCCTACCGGCTCGCCGGCGGCCAGTGGCGCTCCGAGCAGGTCTCGGAGGGGTTCGGCAACCCGCAGGCGGTGGACGTCGACCCGACCGGCCAGGCGTGGCTCATGGGCGTCTCGGTGAGCGACGACGCCGGCCTGACCATGCGCCGCGAGGGAACTCCCTAGCGCGAGTCCTGCGGCGCCCGCCACTCGGGCGGCGATACTGAGGCGGCGGATGGCCGAGACTCTTTCGCGACGCGAGCTGCTCCAGCGCGGGGCTCTGGGCGGGGCCGGCCTGCTCCTCGCCCCGTCGCTGTTCGGCTGTAGCGAGACGTCCGGGCGCGCCGGCCCGCGGATCGTCGTCGTCGGCGCCGGCCTCGCCGGCCTCGCCTGCGCGTACCGGCTGCAGCTGCGCGGGCTCGGCTGCACCGTCTATGAGGCGAACCCGGAGCGGATCGGCGGGCGCTGCTGGACCGCGCGCGAGTTCGCCGCGGGCCAGACGGCCGAGCACGGGGGAGAGTTCATCGACTCCCGCCACAAGCGGATCCGGGCGCTGGCGAAGCGCTTCGGCTTCGAGCTCACCGACCTCTTCGCGGTGCCCAACCCGGGCAACCCGCGCCTGTGGCTGAACGGCGCCCGGCGCCATCGCCGCGAGCTCAGGGCGAGCCGGCTCGTGTTCCAGCGACGGCTCGAGGCGGCGGCCCGCCGCGTCGGGCCCTACGGGTACGCCGACGCGACGCCCGCGGCGCGCGCGTTCGACGAGCTCTCGGTCGCCGACTGGCTCGACGAAAACTGCCCCGGCGGCAGCCGCGGCGAGCAGGGTCAGTCCGTCTGGGCGGAGATGGCGAGCGAGTTCGGCCTCGACGCCGACCGGCTGAGCGCGCTCAACCTCTTCTACGAGTACGTGGAGAGCACTCCCGGCGCGGACGAGCGCTTCCACGTGCGCGGCGGGAACGATCAGATCCCCGACGCGCTGGCCGCGCAACTGCCCGACGGCACGGTCCACATGGACGCGCCGCTCGAGGCCCTGTTCCGCCGGGGCGACGGCAGCTACGGCATGCGCTTCGCCGGCGTCGCGGCGGACGTCGTCGCCGACCGCGTCGTCCTCGCGATCCCGTTCACGACCCTGCGCCGCGTCGACCTCGACGGCGCCGGGCTGAGCGCGAAGAAGCGCCGCTGCATCGACGACCTCGGGATGGGGACGAACGCGAAGGTCCTGATGCAGTTCGACCGCCGCCCGCAGGACTACGGCGACTGGAACGGCTACATGATCAGCGACGCGCCCTTCCTCTACACCTGGGAGAGCACGCTCGGCGAGCCCGGCCGGCGCTCGATCGTCACCACGTACTTCGGCGGGCGCTCGGGGGCGGCGGGGCTGCGCGCCCGCGAGCCGCACGCGCCGACCCTCGCCCGCGAGGCGCACCGCAACCTCCACAGCCTCGGTCAGGACGGGGCCACCGGCCTCGGCGGTATCCGCGCCGGCTTCACCGGTCGCGCCTGGACGGATCGCTGGGTCGGCGACCCCTGGGCGCGCGGTTCCTACGCCGCCTATCTGCCCGGTCAGTACACGCGCTACTACGGCTACGTCGGCAAGCCCGAGGGCCCGATCCACTTCGCCGGCGAGCACACGGCGCTCTCCAATCAGGGCTTTCTCGAGGGCGCTGTCGCGTCCGGCGAGCGGGCGGCCGAGGAGATCGCGGCGGCCTGAGCCGGGTCAGCGCCGCGACCGCGCGAGCGCCCACATCTGCAGGTAGGCCTCGGCCGAGCGGAAGAGCGTGCGCATGGCCGCCTTGCCGTGCGGGCCGCGCTGCATGTCCGCGACGAGGTCGGCGAACAGGCCGTAGTGGGCGACCCCGTCGGTGTTGAGGTCGAAGTAGCGGTCGCCGGTGTGCTGGCGGGTGAAGGTGACCTTGCCGTCGTAGGACTTGAAGGGGTAGACGAGCGGATTCTGGGCCGCGTCGTCGCGGGGGCCGGGCAGCGACGAGAAGCCGCCGGTGTCGGTGCCCAGGCCGACCCCGAAGTAGTGCTTCGGGCTCGCGTACTGGCGGAAGGCGAGGATCTTCTGCGCGAGCTGCGGGGCCTGGTCGGGGGTCGCCGATCCGAGGCCGCCGTTGCGGTAGAGCGTGCGGAGCTCCTTCGGGGTCCAGGCGCCGCCGGTACCGGTGTGGCCCGAGATCACCGGATAGCGGTGGCGAGCGGTGATCTCGAGGACCCGGTCGCGCGCGAGCTCGCTCATGTGATCGACCTCGATCAGCATCCCGGTCTTCATCATCCGCTTGACCAGATAGGCGCCGAGCTTCGTCAGGCCCTTGGAGTTGCACTGCTTGCCCTCGGGGTAGTCCGGCATCGGCGGGATCCCGGCGGCGGCCGGGAAGAACTGGCCGAGGATCTGCGTCTCGACCGGGCCGATCGTGTCCACCTCCTCGCCCTGGCTCGGGTCGGGGCAGGGGCCGGTGTTGAAGTAGTGGCCGGTCTCGACCTGGTTGAAGATGTTGATGAAGACGCCCTTCGTGCCGCCCTCGAGGGCCGCGCCCGCGAACGCGTTGTCGACCCAGTGGGCGATGAACAGCGTGCGGACCCCGAGCCGCCGGAGCTTGCTCAGGCCCCGGTCCACGTCGCTGCGCCGGCATCCGGCGGGCTCGGAGCAGTTGAACGGGTCGGACGACTCGACCCCGATCACGACGGCGAGCTTGCCCTGCTCGATCACCCGCCTGGCCTGACGCGCGTTGTAGACGAGGCGGAACCACCCCCGGCCGGGCCCACCGCTCTGGGCGTCGACGTAGTCCTGCAGGCCCTCGAGCTCGTGCACCTCGAGCTTGATCGTGTGCATCTCGTTGCACGAGTGCGAGCGCATCGGCTCGATCCGGCAGATCGGCTGGTCCTCGACCGTCTGGGCGACGACGAACCGCAGCCCCGAGTCGTAGGCCCGCTGGAGCCACGAGTAGTAGACCTGCTGATGGGTGTTCGTGTCGTTGGTCGGCCAGCCCGCGAACGTCGGCCAGCCGTGCGTGTCGTGGGTGCCGAACGGCAGCCCGGTGCGCAGCAGGTTGCCGGTCACGTCCTCGCTGCCGTCGGCGCCGTGGTCGTCTGCGTCATGGCCGAGCGCCTCGGTGATCCCGAAGCGGTCGAACGGCTCGCCGTGGATGACGCGCCCGCCGGCGCGGAGGTTCGCCGTGATGTGGAGGTGGGTGTCGGCGAAGCCGAACACGGTGCCGTCCGGGTTCGTGCCGCGGAACGGGCGGCCCGTCGCTCCCGGGCCCGCCTCGGGATACGGCGTGCAGCCCCTGGCGGACACGAGCCGGAAAACGGTGCCGAGCTTGCGGAACCGCAGGGCCCCGTCCTCGCTCGCCGACAGCTCGAACTTGCCCCGACCGAGCAGGAACCCCTTCGTACGGGAGAGCTTCATCACGAACCACTCTGCGCTCGGCCCAGGGGTCGCCTGGGCCGTCAAGGCCCGCCCCGCCCTCGACATCAACCGCCCCTCGCGGTCGTAGAGCATGTAGCCGAAGTTGAGGTCGGTGGGCTTGAACCAGAACCGCTCGGCGTCGCGCAGCCGCGTTGCCGTGGCCCCGTACGTCCCGTTCGCGTGGGTCAGAAAGCGGCCGCCCGTGCCGAGCGCCTTGATCGCGACGCAGCCGTTGTCGATGCGCTCCGGGAAGTGCGGAACGACGACCTTCGCGGACGCGGGGGCGGTGAGGAGGGCGGCCGCGATCACCACGGCCACGGCTGCCCGCCTCGTCCTCCGATCACCCGCCGTGATCACGCCCCGACTATATGTCGCCGGACCGAGAAACCTTCAGTGTCGGCCCGTGTTAGGGGACCGCAATGCGTTACGGGAGACGAATCAGTCACAATAGGCGCGTGGATCGTGCACGCAGGGAACGCGGCCGTTTCCTTTCATTCGCCTTGGGGGTCGCAGCGGTAGGGCTGCTGACCAGCGCCACGCCGGCCTTCGCCGACGATCCGGTGCTGCAGCCGGCTACCTATCCGGACATGTCGACGTACACCTGCCACACGGACCCGATCCCGATCTACGCGGGCCAGAACACGAACCTCTTCGGGCAGACGAAGACCTGCCCCAACGCCCAGAAGGTCAGCGGCCCCGGCGACGCGAGCATCTTCAGCCACGGCTCGAACGCCACCGGCTATGTGACCCGGTTCAAGCCGAGCATGGTCGAGGTCCACGAGGACGGCTCGACGACCACGCCGCCGGTCTGGGACCTGCACCTGCACCACGTGGTCTGGCTCTCCCCGAACGGCGGCCCGACGTTCGCCTCGGGTGAGGAGAAGACGATCGCGACGATGCCGCAGGGCTACGGCCTGAAGGTCGGCGCGGACGCGACCTGGGGCCTGAACTACATGATCCACGAGCTGAACGCCAACAGCGGCCGCTCGGTCGAGATCACCTGGGAGATCGACTGGGTCCCCGAGACCAATCCGCCGCGGACCGACATCCACACGACCCACGTCCAGTGGATGGACGTCGCCGGGCTGCCCCACATCTACCCCGTCTTCGACGCCGAGCGCGGCTTCGACCTCAACGGCGACGGCAAGTACGTCTTCCCCGCCGAGGTGCCGACGGACCCGAACGTCCCGGGTTACGAGGAGCGCCAGAACATCAGCCCCTTGCACCAGTGGGTGGTCCCGCCGGGCGGAATCGACCTCATCTTCGGCGCCGGCCACCTCCACCCGGGGGGCGACAACGTGGCGCTCACGGTCGCTCGCGACGGGCCCGATCCGGGCACCGTCGACGGCGACAGCCCTGACGAGGTCAAACCGCTCTTCACCTCCCATGCGCACTACTACGAGCCCGCCGGCGCGACGAGCTGGGACGTGAGCATGGAGGCGACGCCGCGCGACTGGCGGATCAGCCTCAAGGGCGGCGACACGCTCTCGATCAACGTCACGTACGACGTCAGCAAGGCGTCCTGGTACGAGTCGATGGGCATTCTGCCCCTCGCCGTGACCCAGTACGACGACCCGGCGGCCAAGGACCCGTTCGACGACGCCGCCGCGGTCAAGGCGATGTACGACGAGCCCGGCGTGCTCACGCACGGCCGCCTGCCGGAGAACATCGACAAGAAGGCCGGCAAGGACCTCAAGATCACCGACCCGCGGAAGATCAAGAGCAAGGGCAAGCGCGTGCCCAAGGACGGCATCGAGATCAACGGCTTCGGCTACTCGCCCGGCGGCTTCTCCGCCTTCAAGAGCTTCCCGGTCAGCCAGATGCGCCCGCCGGTGGTCAAGCCCGGCTCGAGCGTGACGTTCACCAGCTTCGACGCGCTGCCCGAGATGAGCGACAACGACCAGGCGTGGCACACCATCACGTCGTGCTCGGCACCGTGCAACCTCGGTTCGGGCATCGGGTACCCGCTTGCCAAGGGCAAGCTCAAGTTCGACTCCGGCGAGCTCGGCTACGGATCGTTCACCAGCAGCGAGGTGACCACCGGGTCGAACGTCTACACGACGCCGCCGCTGACCAAGGCGGGTCACACCTACACGTATTTCTGCCGGATCCACCCCTTCATGCGGGGCTCGATCCGCGTCGCCGGGAAGTCCAAGGGCGGCCCGAAGCACCTCGTCAAGGGCTAGCCGCGCCCTCCGCGGCCTAGGCCGACTCGAAGCCGGACAGGGTCTCTGAGACCAGGGGCCCGATCGCCTCGAGGTCGTAGCCGCCCTCCTGGACGATCACGGTCGGAAGCCCGAGGGCTCCGAGGATGCGCCCGGCCTCCCGGTAGCCCGCGGCGGTGACCGCGAGGGGACTCTCCGGGTCGCCGGCGGCGGCGTCGACGCCGAGCGGGACCACGAGCGCGCGGGCGCCCTCCGCCGCGGCCCAGTCGGCAAGCGCGCCGACCGCCTCGAGCCATGGCCCGTCGTCCGATCCGGGCGCCAGCGGCAGGTTGCGGTTCGCGCCGTCGCCCGCGCCGGCACCGGCCTCCGTGGCGAAGCCGAGGAAGTGGGGAAACCAGCCCGCGCCCGGATCGACGTGGACCGAGGCCGCGAGGACCTCGGCGTCCTCGTAGAAGATCGCCTGGGCGCCGTTGCCGTGGTGCGCGTCGATGTCGACGATCGCGACCCGGGCGCCGAGGCGCTCGCGCAGGTGGGCGGCCGCGATCGCCGCGTTGTTGAGGTAGCACGAGCCACCGAACGCGCTGCGCGTCACGTGGTGGCCCGGCGGCCGGCAGCAGGCGTAGGCGACCCGGGCGCCGGCGAGCACCAGGTCGGCGGCGGTGAGCGCGGCGTCGGCCGCGGCGCGCGCGGCCTCCCAGGTGCCGGGCCCGATCAGGGTCATCGTGTCGAAGGCGAACTGCCCGGCGCGCGCCGTGGCCGCGGCCGGCGGGGCGGGCACGAGCTCGCCCATCAGCCCGGGGGTCGGGAAGAGGTAGGGCACGACCCGGTTCTGGCCGGGGTCGTCGAGCATGCCGGCGGCCTCCCAGAGCTCCCAGCTGTGCTCGAGGTAGCCGAGGAGCTCGGCGTCGTGGACCCGTAGCAGCGCCGCGTCGTCGTGGGGCTCGGCGTCGACGAAGTCGGCGCCCGCCTCGGCGAGCGCGCTGCGGATGCGCTCAGCACGGGCCGGCAGCTCCGTCCCGCGCGTCCGCACGCCCACCCAGATCTCCGCTCCGGGCTCGTGGAGGCGGTGGCGGTCCGTCCAGACGATCGGCATCGAGAGGCTCACGGTCCGCGAGCCTAACCCGCGGCCGCCCGAAACCGGCGCGCCCCCGAGTGGGCCGAATCGACCACCGTTTGGGTGGTCGATTCGGCCCACGGAGGTGGCGGAGCTCGCGCCGGGCCACTCGCGCCGCGCGCGACGTCCGTGGCGACCCCGGCGCGCTCTGGCCGGACGCTCTGCGCCGACTCGGCGCTGGAGGCCGTATGCGGTGCTCAAGTGACGACTCGGCGCGGCCGGGTGACATCGACTGCGCGATTTGCACGCTCTACGAGCGAGAATCGCTCAGTCGACGCGGATGCCGCCAGAGCGGCCGCGCGCGCCCCCCGAGTGGGCCGAATCGACCACCGTTTGGGTGGTCGATTCGGCCCACGGAGGTGGCGGAGCTCGCACCGGGCCGCCACCGCCGTGGCCACGGCTCCGGAACGAACGTTCGGTCTTTTGGCCGGACCGGCGTACGCGGAGCCGCGCTTTCCCACGCTTGGGACCATTGACGCGGCGGCAGTGGGCGGCATAGGTTCTGAACGATCGTTCATGGGTGCTCGGTGGGAGGAGATCCGAGAGCAGCTCGGCGCGGAGCGAGTCATCGATCCGCCCGGGTCGCTGCCGCAGCCGGCGGAGCGGCTCGATGCCTCCGGGCCGGTTCGCGCACACGAGCTCGAGGTCGCGGTTGAGCGGCTGTGCCTGGACTCGACCTCCCACCGCGAGCTGCGCCACCGCTGTGACGCCGACCCCGAGCGGATGGCGGCGCGCATCACCGAGATCGTCGGCGAGCGCGGCAAGATGCACAACCCGGCCACCGATTCCGGAGGGATCCTGCTCGGGACGGTCGCCGACGCGGGCGAGCGCTTCGCCTCCCCGCCGCCCGTCGGCGCCCAGGTGGCGACGCTCGGCTCGCTGACGCTCACGCCCCTGCGCCTGGACGCGGTCACCGGCCTCGACCCCGACTCTCCGCAGGTGGAGGTCGCCGGGACCGCGTACGTGTTCGAGCGCGCCGCGGTCGCTCTCGTGCCGGACGACCTGCCGCCGACGATCGCGCTCGAGCTCTTCGACGTGTGCGCCGCCGCGTCGCAGGTGCGCGAGCTGCTTCCCGCCGACGGCACCGTGTGCGTGCTCGGCGCCGGGAACGCGGGCAAGCTCGCCCTCGCCAGCGCCCGGGCCGAGATGGAGGGCGGGACGCTCGTCGCCATCGACGTCGACGCCGAGGCGGTGAGCCGCGTGGCCGACCTCGGCCTCTGCGACGTCGCCGTCACCGCCGACCTGCGCGACCCGCTCGCCGCCCTCGACGCGGTGCGGTCCGCCGGGGTCGGCCCCGCCGACCTGACGGTGGTCGTCGTCAACGCGACCGACTGCGAGCCGACCGCGATCCTGCTCACCGCGGATCGCGGCACGGTGCTGTTCTTCTCGATGGCGACCCGCTTCTCCGCCGCGGCCCTGGCGGCCGACGGGATCGGGACCGCCGCGCGGATGCTGGTCGGCAGCGGCTACTCGCCGGATCGCGGCGACTACGCGCTCGAGCTCGTCCGCGACTCCGAGCCGCTGCGCCGCGCCCTCGGCCTCGAGGTGGGTGACCCGGCGTGACTGGCGGCCACGCGGTGCAGATGCGCTGGCGGGACCTGGACGGCCTCGGCCACGTCAACCACACGGTCGTCCTGACCTACCTGGAGGAGGGGCGCGACGCGTTCCTGGCGGCGTGCGGGATCAGGCGGGACGAGTACGTGGTCGGGCGCTGCGCCGTCGAGTTCAAGGGGGAGATCGACCCCGCCTTCGAGACGGTCACCGTGCAGTGCGCTGTCCGCGACCTCGGCAACAAGAGCGTGACGACGAGCGAGCGCATCGTCGGCCGCAGCGGCGAGGCGATCGTCGAGGCCGAGTTCGGGCTCGTGCTCTGGGATCCGGATCGGCGCATGTCGCGGCCGATCACCGACGAGGAGCGCGCGTCCCTGGTGCGCTCGGGAAGCGAGGAGAGATGAGCCCAGGCGGCGCCTGGAACAGCGAGCCCGTGGTCCTCACCTGCGCGATCACGGGCGCGGATGTCTTCCGCGAGAACAACCCCAACATCCCGTACACGACCGAGGAGATCGCCGACTCGACGATCGGTGCCGCCGGGGCCGGGGCCACCGTGGCCCATCTGCACGTGCGCGAGGACGACGGCACCCCGAGCGGCCGGCCGGAGCTGTTCGTCGACGCGATGGACCGCATCCGCGCCGGCTGCGACATCCTGACCATGGTCTCCACCGGCGGCGCCAACGACATGACGATCGAGGAGCGCACGACGGGGTTGGAGGCGAGGCCCGACATCTCCGGGGTCGAGTCCGGCTCGATGAACTTCGGGGACGAGACCTTCATTACCCCGCCCCCGGCTGGACGCGGGATCGTCGAGCGCGCGCAGGGGATGGGGATCGCCCTCGAGGTCGAGACCTTCGACGTCGGTCACGTCGTCAGCGCGGTGCGCTGGCTCGAGCAGGGGATCCTCCAGCCACCGCTGCGCGTCAACCTCGTCTTCGGCGTCCCGGGCGGAATCGATGCGTCGCCGGAGGCCCTCGACGCGATGCTACGGCCGTTGCCGCCGGAGACCTTCTGGACGGTGACCTGCATCGGCCGTCACCACCAGCGCATGCTCGGCCTGGCCCTGCTCAAGGGGGCGCCGGGGATCCGCACCGGCCTCGAGGACGTGGCCTACATCGCCAGGGGCGAACTGGCGTCGTCGAACGCCGCCCTTGTGGAGATGGCCGTGGGGATGGCGCGCGACCTCGGGCGCGAGGTCGCCACCCAGGACCAGACCGGGGAGTTGCTCGGACTTGGCTGACGCCGTCGCCATTCCCGCCCGTCGCGGCCCGGAGACCCGGGAGGCGATCCTGAGCTCCGCGATCGAGCTCTTCGGGCACCGCGGCTACCACGCGACCTCGATGCGCGCCCTGGCTGCGGCGGCCGACGTGCAGCCCGCGGCGATCTACCACTGGTACGACAGCAAGGAGGCGATCCTGGTCGAGCTCCAGGACGACTTCATGGAGCGGCTCACCGCGCGCGTCGTCGCCGGGATGGCCCGCCACGACCGCCCGGCGCTGCGCCTGGCGGCGGCTGTGCGTGAGCACGTCGTCTTCCATGGCATCCACCGGCTCGCGGCGTTCGTGACGGATAGCGAGATCCGGGCGCTCACCGACGACCCGCGCCTGGCGCTGATCGCCAAGCGCGACGACTACCAGGCGATGTTCAGCGAGCTGATCCGCGACGGGATCCGCGACGGGTCGTTCCGCGCCACGGACGCCCACGTCGCCACGTACGCGATCCTGCTCCAGTGCACCGGGGTCGCGCTGTGGTTCGACCCCGCCGGCCCGCTCAAGCTGGAACAGGTCGCCGAGCTGCACGTCGAGCTAGTGCTCGGGCTCGCTGCAGGCCTCCCACGAGCTGATCGCCGAGGCGATCGGCAGCGTCTCGCGCGGCCTGGAGGTGGCGCCGCTGTGACGCGGAGCGAAGCGAAGCGAGCCGCGCCGCCGTTGAGGCGCCTGATATGAGCGCGACCGAGACCCGCACAAGACCCCCGGCGCTGCCCGACGAGGCGACGATCGCAGTCGTGGCGCCGGCGAGCCCGCCGCAGATGCGCTCCGAGATCGAGCAGGCGACCGCGTACTTCGAGGCCCGTGGCCACCGGGTCGTCTTCGGCCCCAACCACCGCAAGGTCCACGGCTACCTCGCGGGCACCGACGCGGAGCGCGCGGCCGACCTGCAGTGGGCGCTGTCCGAGCCCGGGATCGACATGGTCCACACGCTCTGCGGCGGCTACGGGACGGCCCGGCTGCACGACCTGATCGACTGGGGAGCCGTCGGCGAGCCGCGGATCGTGTGCGGGTTCTCGGACATCACCGCGCTTCACCTCGCGCTTGCCGCCCACGCCGGCTGGGTGACGTTCTACGGACCCAACTTCCTGCGCTTCACCCGCCGCAAGGACGACCTCACCACCGCGACCCGCGACTGGTTCGATCGCGCCTTTGCGCCCGAGCCGCTCGGGCCGGTGTTCGAGGACCCGGACGATCCCTACGTGCTCACCGTCGGCGGCGGCTCCGGCGAGGGCATGCTGGTCGGCGGCTGCCTCACCCTGCTGTGCGCGAGCATCGGGACGCCGTTCGAGCTGCAGACGGACGGCTGCGTGCTCATGGTCGAGGACCTCAACACCGAGCCATATCTGGTCGACACGGCGCTCAATCACCTGGTGCGCGCCGGCAAGCTCGACAACGTCGCCGGCTTCGTGTTCGGCACGGCGGTGAACCTCAACTACCAGACGGTCCCCGAGAGCGCCGAGTCGACGCTCTCGGTGGAGGAGATGCTCGACGAGCTGATCGCCCCGCTCGGGATCCCGGCGATCGCGAACGTGCCGGTCGGGCACGGCAAGCACATGGCGACGATGCCGCTCGGGGTGCGGGCACGGGTCGACGGTGACGCCAAGACGCTCGAGGTGCTCGAGCCGGCGGTGGAACCGAGAACGGACGAATCGTGAACGGAGGCGCGTGATGAAGGTGCGACGGATCCTGATCGGGCTCAGCCTGTTCTGCGCGACGATCGCAGCCGCGCTCGCCGTTTCCGGATCGGCCACGGCGCAGGATTCCGGAAGCGTGCTCCGGATCGGCTGGGCCCAGGACGCCGGGACGCTGAACCCGTTCACCGGGCTCGACGAGGAGGACTACAACGTCTGGGCCATGAACTGGGACCTCCTGGTCAACTTCGACCCGAAGGACCTGTCGCCGGCGCCGGGGATCGCGAAGAGCTGGACGGTCTCCGACGACAAGAAGACGATCACCTTCAAGCTGGACCCGAACGCGAAGTGGTCCGACGGCAAGCCGATCACCTCCGCGGACGTCAAGTGGTCGCTCGACGTGCTCGGCGACAACGGGGTGCTGTTCACCAACTACACCTCGAACGTCACGAAGATCGACACGCCCGACCCGACCACGGTCGTCGTCCACACCCGCCGGCCCGACGCGCGAATCATCGGCGGCCTCTTCATCTACATCCTCCCGAAGCACGTCTGGGGCAAGGTGCCGCTGAAGGAGCTCACGGGCACGTACAAGCCCCCGCTACCGCTGGTCGGCTCAGGCCCGTACACGGTCACCGACTTCGAGCGCGGGAAGATCCTCAAGCTCGAGCGCAACCCGAACTTCCGCGGGCCCGAGCCGGCCTTCGACCAGATCCAGTACATCAAGTACGGAAACCAGGACGCGGTCGAGCGCGCGCTTCAGCTCGGCGAGGTCGACATGGTCGTCGAGGTGAGCTCGAACAACTTCGCCCGCCTGGGCGAGGAGCCGAACATCGAGACCGTCGCGGCCGCGAGCCCGTCCTACACCGAGCTCGCGTTCAACCTGTGCCCGGCGCGCTTCTGCCCCGACGCGAAGTTCAACCCCGCCGTCCAGGACCGCGACGTGCGCCAGGCGATCGCCTACGCGATCGACCGCGAGCGGATCAACACGATCGCTGCGCGCGACACCTCGTTCCCCGGCCACGGGATCCTGCCCGAGTTCTACAAGTCCTTCTTCCAGCAGCCTGAGCAGGACTACCCGGTGGACCCGGACATGGGCAACCAGATCCTCGACGACGCCGGGTGGGTGATGGGCGACGACGGGGTGCGGACGAAGGGCGACGAGCGATTGGAGTTCAACCTCTACGTGCGCTCGGAGTCCGCCTACAACATCCAGGCGGCGAAGCTCGTCGCCGAGGAGGCCAAGGAGATCGGGGTCAAGTTCGACGTCCAGGTGGTGAGCGTCGACAAGCTCACCGACCTGACCGTCCAGAAGACGGACGGGAAGCCGTCGCCGGACTTCGACACCTTCATCTGGGGCTGGGGTGGCGACCCGTACGACCCGAGCTTCCTGCTCAGCCTCTTCCTGACCAAGGAGATCGGCGGGCTCTCCGACTCCTTTTACTCGAACCCGGAGTACGACAAGCTCTTCGACGAGCAGGCAGGCTCGTTCGACGTCGCCGAGCGCAAGGCGATCATCCAGAAGATGGTCGCGATCACCCAGCGCGACCTTCCCTACATCGTCCTCACCTACGACGCGAACCTGCAGGCCTACCGGACGGACACGATCCAGAACGTGAGCCTCCAGTGCCCGGCGGACGACACCGGGGACATCATCTGCGAGCAGGTCGGCTACACGCCCCTGCTCTCGATCACGCCCGCGGCGGGTGGCGGCGGTTCGAGCGAGGGCGCCGGCGAGTCGGCCGGCCTCGCGGTCGTCGCCGCGATCGTGTTCGGGATCGGCGGCTGGCTGCTGGGCGTGCGCCAGAGCCGCCGCCGCGAGTCCGAGCCGCTGGAGCTCCCCGAGTGATGGGCGGCGCGGCATGAGTGGCCGCTGGCTTGCCGGCAAGCTCGCGGCGACGCTGGTGACGATCGCGTTCGTGATCGTCTTCAACTTCTTCCTGTTCCGGGTCATGGGCGACCCCACCACCCAGCTCGCCCGCCTCCCGGGCTCGACGCCGCAGGAGATCGAGAAGCTGAAGGCCGACTACGGCCTCGACAAGTCGCTCGGCGGCCAGTTCGTCGACTACGTCGGCGACACGCTGACGCTGGACCTCGGCATCAGCCAGCAGACCCGCGAGGAGGTCTGGACCGAGATCAAGGACGCGCTCCCGTGGACGCTGCTCCTGGTGGGCACCGGGACGCTGCTCGCGACGCTGCTCGGGAGCTGGATGGGGGTGGTGGCCGCGACCCGGCGCGGGAAGAAGACCGACGACGGCTTACTGGGCTTCAGCCTGTTCACATACGCCGCGCCGGAGTACTGGATCGGGATCATCCTGATCCTGGTCTTCGCGGTCTGGATCCCGATCTTCCCGGCGGGGTTGCAGATGTCGCCCGGGGTCGAGTTCGACAGCTGGTGGGCCGAGGTCGTGAACGTCCTTGACCACCTGATCCTGCCCGCGACCGCGATGACGCTGATGCTCCTCGGGCAGTACTTCCTGATCATGCGCTCGTCGATGGTCGACGTCCTCACCGAGGACTTCGTCACCGTCAAGCGCGCCACCGGCCTGCCCTGGCACCGCGTCGTTCGCAGCCACGCCGTGCCCAACGCCCTGCTTCCGCTCGTGACGCTGTCGGCGATCCAGTTCGGAGCGGTCGCCGGCGGCGCGATCACCATCGAGACGATCTTCTCCTGGCCGGGCCTCGGCGAGCTCAGCTTCCAGGCGATCAACGACAAGGACTTCCCGGTGCTCCAGGGCACCTTCCTCGTCTTCTCCGTCGGCGTGATCCTCGCGAACCTGCTCGCCGACTGCCTCTACTTCTACCTCGACCCGCGGGTGCAGTCGCGATGAGTGTCGAGCCCGCTGCCGTCCTCGACCTCCCCGGCGAGCCCGAGCCCGGCGAGGTTCGCGGCGAGGCGCGGGTCCGCGAGCTGCTGCTCGGCACGTGGCGCGGGCGGATCAGCATCGCGATCATCGGCCTGTTCGTGTTCATCGCGATCTTCGGCTCGGCGCTCGCGCCGTACGACCCCACCGCCTCGAGCCTGGACGTCCTGGCCCCACCGAGCTTCGACCACATCATGGGGACGACCGAGAACGGCTCGGACGTCTTCTCGCAGATCCTCGTCGGCGCGCGGGTCTCGATCGTCGTCGGCTTCGCCGCGGCGATCATCTCGGCGATTCTCGGCTCGATCGTGGGCCTCGCCGGGGGCTACTTCGGCGGCTGGACCGACCGGGGGCTCGACGCGCTCGAGAACTGGTTCCTGGTGATCCCGACCCTGCCCCTGATGATCGTGCTGGCGCGATTGCTGAACCCGTCGCTGCTGGTGCTGATCGCCGTGATCGGCTTCACCTCCTGGGCGGGGACGGGGCGGATCGTCCGCGCCCAGGTCTTCACGCTGCGCGAGCGTGCGTTCGTCGAGCGCGCCCGGGCGCTGGGGGCAAGCGACACCTACATCATCCGCACCCACATCCTCCCGAACACGATCCCGCTGATCTTCGCCAACACCGTGCTGATCGTCGCCGTGGCGATCCTCTCCGAGGCGGCGCTGTCGTTCCTGGGGCTCGGCGACCCGACGAGGATCTCCTGGGGGACGATGCTCGAGAACGCGTTCGCGTCCGGCGCCCCGAGTCAGGGCGCGTGGTGGTACGTGATCCCACCCGGCTTGTGCATCACGATCGTCGTCCTCGCCGTGGCGATGCTCGGTTACCTGTTCGAGGAGTTCGTGAACCCACGCCTGAGAGACGAGCGGTGAGCGCGCTGCTGGAGATCGAGGGGCTGAGGGTCACCCACCGCGACCACGCGATCGTCGACGGCGTCGACCTGAAGCTGGAGGCGGGGGAGGCGCTCGGGCTCGCCGGTGAGTCCGGATGCGGGAAGACGACCACGGCGCTGTCGGTGATGAAGCTCCTGCCGGGCACGCTCGAGCAGTCGGGCCGGATCACGCTGCGCCCGCCCGGGCTCGCCGAGCCGATCAACATCGGGCGCCGCACCGAGCGCGGCATGAACCTGGTCCGCTGGCGCCACGTCTCGCTCGTCTTCCAGGGAGCGATGAACTCGCTCGACCCCGTGCAACGGATCGACGCCCAGATCGCCGAGGCGATCCGCCTGCACGAGCGGATCGGTTCGAAGGAGCTGCGCAAGCGCATCGACGAGCTCCTCACGACCGTCGGGATCACGCCGGCGCTCGGCCACCGCTACGCGCACCAGCTCTCGGGCGGCCAGCGCCAGCGGGTCATGGTCGCCCTCGCCCTCGCCTGCGGCCCGTCGCTGGTGATCGCCGACGAGCCGACGACGGCGCTCGACGTGGTGATGCAGGCGCAGGTCCTGCAGCTGCTCGAGCGGCTGCGGGAGCGCCTTGGCCTGGCGCTGATCCTGATCTCGCATGACCTCGGGGTGCTCGCCGAGACCTGCGACCGGGTCGCCATCATGTACGCGGGGCGGATCGTGGAGACCGGCTCGGTCGACGCGGTGTTCGCAGCCCCCCAGCACCCGTATACGAAGCGGCTCCTCGAGACGCTGCCGGTGATCGGCGAGCGACGCGGCCTCTCGGCGCCGATCCCGGGCGGCCCCCCCGATCCGGGAGCCATGCCCGAGGGCTGCCGCTTCCGCCCCCGTTGCCCCTACGCGGCCGAGAAGTGCCTTGCCGACCCGCCCCTGCGCGAGGTCCGGGCCGCCCACGCCGCGGCGTGTCACTTCGCCCCGTGGACCGAGTGGCCGGAGCTCACCCCGATCGCGGGGAGCGCCGCGCGATGACCGAGACGCTGATCGGGGTTCGCGACCTCGAGGTCCAGTTCAAGGCCAAGGGCGGGGTGGCCCGCGCGCTCGACGGCGTGACGCTCGACTGGCGGCCGGGGGAGGTCCTGGGCGTCGTCGGGGAGTCGGGGTGCGGGAAGAGCACGCTCGCGCGCGCGATGCTCGGGCTGCAGCCGACGGCCGGCGGTACGGTCGAGCTGGACGGGACGCGGATCGACGGCAAGGGGCGCCTCGGCGAGCTTCGCCGCCGGGTGCAGATGATCTTCCAGGACCCGTACCAGACGCTCAATCCGCGCCAGCGGGTGCACACGATCGTCGCCGAGCCGATGGTCGTCCAGGGGGTGGCGAAGTCCGAGCACGCCGACCGTGTGACCGCGGCACTGGCCGACGTCGGCCTCGACGCGGAGCGCTTCGGCGAGCGCTATCCGCACCAGCTCTCCGGCGGCCAGCGCCAGCGCGTCGCGATCGCCGCGGCCCTCGTGCTGGAGCCCGACGGGCTGATCTGCGACGAGCCGGTCTCGATGCTGGACGCGTCCGTGCGGACGCAGATCCTGGCGGTGCTGCTCGAGCTCCAGCGCAGCCGCAATCTCGCCCTGCTCTTCATCACGCACGACCTGAGCCTCGCCTGGTCGCTGTGCGACCGGCTCGCGGTGATGTACCTGGGGCGGGTGGTCGAGCGGGGCAAGGCCACCGACGTGATCGAGCACCCCCAGCACCCCTACACCCAGGCGCTCGTGGACGCGATTCCCGTGCCCGCCGCCGGCGGCGGCGGAGAGCGCGAGCTGCTCAGCGGCGACCTGCCCGACGCGACCGCGATGCCCTCGGGGTGCCGCTTTCACCCGCGCTGCCCGCGGCGCTTTGCGCCATGCGACCAGGTCGACCCGCCGCTCTTCGACGCCGGTGCGCCGGGACAGGGCGCCGCCTGCCTGCTGCACGACCCGGCTCAAGGGGCAACCGCGGCCGCAGAGCCCGGTCAGTAGAGTCTCGCGGCCGATGAGCAGAGCCCCGGCAGGGACATGCCTCAGCCTGATCGCGGCGACGGCGCTCGCACTGGCCGGCTGCGGCGGCGGGGACTCGAGTACGGCCGAAGACTCCAGCACCACGTCGACGACCGCCGGTACGGTCGCCAAGCCCGACGCGGTTCAGCAGTGCCTGACCGACGCGGGCCTGGACGTCCAGGCCGACAAGCCGACCAACGACCACATGCTCGCGGTCCTCTACGTCAGCCCGGACACGTTCACCCAGGTGTACGTCGCGTTCATGGACAGCCCCGAGGTCGCGGCCAAGACCAAGACCGCGCTCGACGGCCTCGCCGTGCAGGCGGGCGGGAACGCCGGTGGCGAGGTGGCCGACGGGACCGTCGTTCTGGGCCGCGCGCGGGACACGACGCAGGCCGACGTCGATCAGGTCAAGGGCTGCTTGACCGGCTAGTGGAACGACGAGGGGCGGCCGGAGCCGCCCCTCGTGTCCGTTCTTCAGGCCGAAACGCGGCCGTCAATCAGCTCCGCTTAGGTGCAGGGCTGGCTGTCGGTCGCCGTCCTCGGCGTTCCGCTTACGAACGTGGACTTGGCGCTGTAATTCCAGGCGTTGTCGCCGTCGCACTTGGCCTGGACGTACTTGCCGTTGTTGACGTTCACGGAGAAGTCCGTGATCGCCGCGGCACCGCTCGCGAGGAGCGGAATCGGCACCACTAGGTGCTTACCGCCGGCGAACTCGCCGCCGAGGCTCGCGGGCTTCAGGGTGCCGGTCAGCACGACCGTCAGCGGCCCGATCGGCGTGTGATCCGAAACTCCCTGCATGAGGAGGGTCGGCTGAGGGTTCGCGGGGCCGTTGTACGCGGCCACCTGAGCATTCAGGATGCCGAGGTCGCATGCCGTGCCGGGACCGCCGGACGCGGCGCAGAGCGTCGCATACCCGCCGCCGACGTACGCGTTACCGCACGCCTTCATGCCGAGCTGCGTCGAGTTCGCGAGGTTGTTGTTGCACACCGGGATCGAGGCCGGCACGAACTTGATGTTGTGGTCGAAGCTGACGTCGACCAGGGCGCCCGGCACCGGCTCCACCGTCGGGTTCGTCGGCGTTCCCGGGTCTGCGTTGAGCAGCGACGTGGCTTCAGCGAACAGACCGCTGTTCGTGAAAGTCGCCCCGGGGTTGTCTGCATTGATCTGGCCGTCGAACGTCGTCGTGTTCGGCGCGGCGGCGAACGCCGTCCCGACATTGGCAACGCATGCGACTACTGCTACCGCCAAAGCGGCGGTGAGGTACTTACGCATTTGCTCCTCCTTGATTTTCGCCCCCGGGTAGTTTCGACCGACCCAGGTCGCCCGGGGCACATTGCGCCGACCCTACCACGGATATACGCCCTGCCATCCGTGTTTTTCCGCGGTTTTCACGGCGCCATCGGCTACTGTCGCGGGCGATGCTAGCGGGCGATCCGCAGCGGCGCTGGCGCGAATTCGCGGGTCCGGTCGGCCGGCTCGATCCGGGTCCGCGCAACGCGATCACCGACGTTCCCGGAGTCCGCGTCGGCCAGGCGCAGGCCGCCGGCGGGGAGCGGACCGGGGTGACCGTGGTCGCGCCGCCGTCGCTGCCGGCGCTCGCCGGCGTAGCGACCGTCAACGGCACCGGCGAGCTCACCGCGAAGCTCGAGATCGACGAGGTCGGCTCGATGGAGACGCCGGTCTATCTCTGCGGGACGCACGCCATCGGCACCGTCATGCAGGCCGCGGTCCTCGCCTCAGGCCGCGGACCCGGCGACGTGGTGATCCCGGTCGTCGGCGAGTGCGACGACGGCGACATGGCCGACTCGCGGACGGTCACGGCGGCGGACGTCGAGGCGGCCCTCGCGGCCCTCGGGCCCGAGGTCGCCGAGGGCAGCGTGGGGGCCGGGACCGGGATGAGCTGTTACGGCTTCCCCGGCGGCATCGGCACCGCGTCGCGCGTGGTCGACGGTCACGTGGTCGGCGTGCTCCTGCTCTGCAACTTCGGCGACCGCGACTACCTGGACGTGCTCGCCGACGCCGACCGCGCGCCCGCGACCCGGCGGCGGCGAGGGTTCGTGCATCGCCGTCTGCGCCACCGACGCGCCACTCGCGCCGCATCAGCTGCGGCGCCTGGCGCTGCGGCCGCTGCTCGGCCTCGCGCGCACCGGCTCCTACGCGCAGGAGGGGTCGGGCGAGATCGGGATCGCCTTCGCGACCTCGGTCGCGGCCAGCGCCCAGAACACCGAGCTCAACGCCTACTTCGCCGCGGCCTACGAGTGCGCGCACGAGGCCGTCTACAACTGCCTCGTCGCCGCCCGCCCCGCCGAGCGCCTCGACGGCACGATGCAGGAAGCGTTCCCGGTCGACCTCGTCCGCAGGGCTGGGTAGACACCCGCCGATGGACAAGCGCTCATCGCGGCCGGGCCTCGCCCTGCTGGCCGCCTCGCTTGCGCTCTTCCTGGTCGATCTCGACTTCTTCGCCCTGAACCTCGCGCTGCCGGGCATGGCGGACGAGCTCGGGGTCTCGACCACGGACCTGCAGTGGGTGATCTCGGGCTACATGCTGGCCCTGGGAGCCTTCCTGATCCCGGGGGGCCGGCTCGGCGACATCCTCGGCCGGCGCCGGACCCTGATCTGCGGGTTGGCGATCTTCGCCGGCGCCTCCACGGTCTGCGGGCTGGTCGACTCGGCGCAGCTCGTGATCCTGTTTCGCATCGTCCAGGGCGCGGGCGCCGCGATCATCTTCCCGCTCTGCGTCGCGGTCGTCACCAACGCGTTCCCGGAGGACCGGCGCAAGCGCGCGATCGGCAACCTCTACGGACTCGCCGCTGTCGCGGTGGCCATCGGGCCGTTCTTCGGGGGCTTCTTCACCGAGGAGATCAGTTGGCGTGCGGTGTTCCTCGTCAACGTGCCGCTCGGGGCCGCCGCGATCGCGGTCGCGCTCTGGGGGATCCGCGAGTCGCGCGACGAGACCGTGCCGCGGCGGATCGACCTGCTCGGGCTCGCGGCCGTGGCCGCCGGGATCGGGGCGATCACCTACGGGGTCGACAGCGGGGGCGACGACGGCTGGGGCTCGCCGGGCGTGTTGATCACGATCATCGGCGGCGTCGCGCTGTTGGTCGCCTTCGTCGCGATCGAACGGCGGGTGCGGTTCCCGCTCATCGACCTGTCGCTGTTCGCCAACGTGCGCTACGACATCGTCACGCTGCTCGGGATGATCGGCAACGTGGCGTTCGTGGTCGTCACGTTCACCTCGGCGCTCTACCTGCAGCAGACGCGCCACCTGACGCCGATCGAGGCCGGCGCGGTCTACCTGGCGGCGTCGGTGACGACGGCGATCGCCGGCCCGCTCTCGGGGCGGCTCGCCGAGCGGTTCGACATCCCACGACTGATGGCGGCGTCGATGCTGCTCGGCGCCGCTGCGCTGTTGCTGATCTCGTTCGACACCGACTACTCCGTCTACATCCCCCTGCTCCTGGTCTTCGGCCTCGGGTACGGGCTCTGCTGGGCGCTCGCCTCGGTCGGGACGCAGACCGTAGTGTCGGCCGAGAAGGCCGGCGCCGCCTCGGGCGTGACGCTGGCGATCGTGATCGGCGTCGCCGGGCTCTCGGTTGCGATCGTGACGGCGATCATCGACGCGCTCGTCGCCGGCGGTACCGGTCAGGGCGACGCGATCCAGTCGATCTGGCGGGTGGCGGCGATCGGCTCGGCCGTGCTCGGCGCCGGGCTCGCCCTCCTGGACGGCATCGTCCGCGCCCCTGCGCGATGATCGGGCGCATGGACGGCCCGCCGCTGCGCGACGAGGTGGTCGAGCTCGCGCAGGCCCTGATCCGCCTCGACACCTCGAACCCTCCCGGTAACGAGACCCCGGCCGCGAGGCTGATCGCGGAGTACCTCGGCGCCGCCGGCGTCGAGTGCGAGCTCGTGGGTCCCGATCCCGAGCGCCTCAACCTCGTCGCCCGGATCCCGGGCGGCGGGGGTCCCTCGATGATGCTGCTCGCCCACACCGACGTCGTCCCGGCGCCCAGCGACACCTGGACCGTCGACCCGTTCGGCGCCACGGTCACCGGCGGCCGGCTCATCGGCCGCGGCGCGGTCGACATGAAGAACGAGCTCGCCGCGCGCGTCGTGGCCGTGGCCGCGCTCGCGCGTTCCGGCGAGCGCCCGGCCGGCGACGTCGTGCTCGTCGCCGAGGCGGACGAGGAGCGCAACATCTCGGACGTCGGCATGTCATGGCTCGTGCGCGAGCGGCCGGACCTGCGCTGCGACTTCGCGATCAACGAGGGCGGCGGCGCGCGCCTCGACCTCGCCGGCGGGCGCACCGTGGTGACCGTCGGGGTCGGCGAGAAGATCGTCACCTCGTTGCGCGTGCGCGTCTTCGGCACGGCGGGCCACGCCTCGATCCCGACCCGCACCGACAACGCGCTCCTGCATGCGTCGAGCGCCGTCGAGTCGCTGCTCGCCTACCAGGCGCCTCCGCAGGTCCTGCCGTCCGTCGCCGCCGCGCTGGAGGCGCTTGGCGCGCCGGACGCGGAGCCGGCCGAGGCGATCGCGTGGGCCGCCGCCCAGCACCCGCTCCTGGCCGACGAGCTGCCCGCGGTGACCCGGATGACGGTGATGCCGACCGGGCTGCGGACCTACGAGCCCGCGAACGTGATCCCGCCGTTCGTCGACGTGACCTGCGACTGCCGGGCGCTGCCCGGCCAGGACGAGAGCGACATCGCCGAGCACGTCGAGCGCGCGCTCGGCGACGGGTTCGCCTACGAGCTCGAGCTGCTCGAGCCGCCGGCGGGCGGCACCGAGTCGCCGACCGACACGCCGCTCTACGAGGCGCTGCGCGAGTACGTCGCCGCCCGCATCCCGGGCGCCGAGCTGCTGCCGATGCTCGGCGCCGGTTTCACCGACTCGCATTACCTGCGCAAGGAGTGGGGGACGGTCGCCTACGGTTTCGCGCCGGTGCTCTTCGGCGACGTCGATGCCTACATGGACGCTGCGCACGCCGCCGACGAGGCGATCGAGATCGCGGATCTGGTCGAGATGGCGGAGTTCCACCGGGTTCTCGTGACGAGGCCTGGTGGATAAATGACCGAAATCCGGACATAAATCGCCGTGATTCCTCCGAATTTGGCCTAAGACTTGACAAATACCCGGCGATGTGGAATGGATTCGTCGCCGTGAGGAGGAGTGGCTCATTGGCCTCGCTGAGGGAGGCCAACCGGAGGCATGGTGATCGACGCGCTGCGCGAACGCGGCGTCGCGAGCCGGGCGGAGCTCGCCCGGATCACCGGCCTCTCGCGCTCGACCGTCTCGACGATCGTCACCGACCTGCTCGACACCGGGCTCGCCGGCGAGCGCGACGGCCAGCCCGACGGCGAGGCCCACGCGGGCCGCCCGCCGGTGATGGTCTCGCTCAACAGCTCGGCCGGGCTCGCGGTCGGGATCGACTTCGGCCACCGCCACCTGCGCGTCGCGGTCTCCGACCTCTCGCACACCGTGCTGGCCGAGACCTGGCGCGAGCTCGACGTCGACCACTCCGCCGACCAGGGCCTGGCGACCGCGGTCGAGTTCGTCGACGAGGTGCTCGCCGAGGCCGAGCGTCGACCGCGCCCGCGTGATCGGGGTCGGCATGGGCCTGCCGGCGCCGATCGACCGCGCCACCGGCGCCGTCCAGGCGGCCTCGATCCTCCCCGGCTGGGTCGGCGTCGACGCCGCGGCCGAGGCGAGCGCCCGGCTCGGGCTCCCGGTCGAGGTCGAGAACGACGCCAACCTCGGCGCGCTCGCCGAGCACGCCTGGGGCGCCGCGCAGCGGCCGCTCCGAGGTCGCCTACATCAAGGTCTCGTCGGGCATCGGCGCCGGGCCTGATCTCCGGCGGACGGCTGCAGCACGGAGTCGGCGGGACGGCCGGGCGAGATCGGCCACACGGTGATCGCCGAGGGCGGCCCGGTGTGCCGGTGCGGCAACCGCGGCTGCCTCGAGACCCTCGCCTCGACCCGGGCGATCGCGGCGCTGCTCAGCGCCAGCCGCGCGCGAGGAGATCTCGACCCGCCGGCTGCTCGAGCTGTGCGCCGTCGGGCGACGCGGCGGCCCAGCGGCTGATCGGCGACGCCGGGCGGGCGATCGGCGATCGCGGTCGCGAACCTGTGCAACCTGCTCAACCCCGAGTGCGTGGTCGTCGGCGGCGACCTGAGCGCGGCCGGCGAGGTGCTGCTCGGGCCGCTGCGCGAGGACGGCGCGCCGCAACGCGATCCCGAGCGCGGCGGAGGAGCTCGAGATCGTCGCCGGGGTCCTCGGTGAGCGCGCCGAGCTGCTCGGCGCGCTGGCGCTGGTGATGCACGAGTCGGATCGGTTCTCCACCCCGGGGACGCTGAGCGCGGCGGCATGAAGCTTGAGAGTTGAACATGACCCGCATGGAGCGGGCCGAGAGAGGAGAGGAAGCGTCTGAAGATGGTGTCTTCGAGAGCAGGAGGACTGCGGATGAGCGCGAGAAAGCGGACACGGCTGTTGGTGCCGTTGCGCCGGGCTGGTCGCTGGCGGCCGGGCTGGCCGCGTGCGGTAGCAGATGATTCGACCGACAGCACGTCGAGCAGCAGCGGCAGTGGGAGCGGCAAGATCGCCTTCCTGCTGCCCGAGACGCGAGACGGCGCGCTACGAGACCCAGGACAAGCCGCTGTTCGAGCAGAAGGTCAACGAGCTCTGCCCGGACTGCGAGATCCTGTACCAGAACGCCGACCAGGACCCGACCAAGCAGCAGTCGCAGGTCGAGGCCGCGGTCACCCAGGGCGTCGGACGTGATCGTCCTCGACCCGGTCGACTCGACCTCGGCCGCGGGCATGGTCACCCGCGCCCAGCAGGCCGACATCCCGGTGATCAGCTACGACCGGCTGATCCTGAACGCGGACCTGGCCGCCTACGCGGAGTTCAACAGCCCCGAGGTCGGCAAGCAGCAGGGCGAGCGCTCGACGAAGAAGCTCGCCGAGGACGGCAACCCGACCGGCCCGATCATCCAGATCAACGGCGACCCGAAGGACAACAACGCGAAGTTGTTCAAGGAGGGCGCGACCTCGGTGTTCCAGGCGAAGGGCGTCGACGTCGCCAAGGAGTACGACACCCCCGACTGGCTGCCGGAGAACGCCCAGAAGGAGATGGACCAGGCGATCACCGCGGTCGGTGAGGCGGGTTCCACGGCGTCCTCGCCGCCAACGACGGCACCGCCGGCGGCGCGATCGCGGCGCTCAAGGGCGCCGGCATCGACCCGTCGACGATCCCGGTCACCGGTCAGGACGCCGAGCTGGCCGCGATCCAGCGGATCCTCGCCGGCGAGCAGTACATGACGGTCTACAAGCCGATCAAGCCGCTCGCCGACAACGCCGCGACGCTCGCGGTGGCGGTCATCAACGGTGAGGACCCGGCGCAGTCCGACGTCATCAACGGCGCGGAGGACAACGGAACCGAGACAGGTGCCGGCGGCGATCACCGACACGATCCCGGTGTTCCAGGACAACGTCAAGGACACCGTGGTCAAGGACGGGTACTGGAGCGCGAAGGAGATCTGCACCCAGCAGTACGCGCAGGACTGCAAGGACGCAGGCATCCAGTAGTACACGAATAGCCTGAAGCGCGAGGAGAGGACTGAGATGAGTCAAAGCCAGAGCCAGCTCGCCGAGCCCAGCGGCCGATTCGAATGGCCAGGCCCTCCTCGCGCTGAAGGGCTTCACGAAGAGCTTCGGCGCCGTCCAGGCGCTGAAGGACGTCTACGCTCGACGTCTACCCGGGCGAGGTCCTCGGGCTCGTCGGCGACAACGGCGCCGGCAAGTCGACCCTGATCAAGGCGATCTCCGGCGCCCAGCCGGCGGACACCGGCGAGGCATCGTTCGACGGCAAGCCGGTGAGGCTCCGGACCCCGCACGAGGCGACCGCGCTCGGGATCGCGACCGTCTACCAGGACCTCGCGCTGGCGGAGAACCTCGACGTGGTCGCCAACCTCTTCCTCGGGCAGGAGGTCGTCGACCTCGGTCCCGGGGATCCACGTCCTCGACGAGGTGGCGATGGAGCAGAAGGCGGTCGAGCTGCTGAGCTCGCTCGGGGTGACGACGCTGCGCAGCGTGCGCACCGAGGTCGCCTCGCTCTCCGGCGGCCAGCGCCAGGCGGTCGCGATCGCCCGCTCGCTGCTCGGCGACCCGAAGATGGTGATGCTCGACGAGCCGACCGCCGCGCTCGGGATCGTGCAGACCGCGCAGATCCTGAAGCTGATCCAGCGACTGCGCGAGCGCGGGCTCGGGCGTGATCGTGATCAGCCACAACCTCGCCGACGTGTTCGAGGTCGCCGATCGCATTGCGGTCCTGCGGCTCGGGCGGGTGGCGGCGACCTTCAAGGTCGGCGACGCGACCCGCGAGGACGTGGTGGCCTCGATCACCGGGGCGGACGTCAGGAGCAGAGGTCGACCGAGGAGACTCCACTATGAGCACCGCCAGAAACCGACGATCGGCACCGCGCCGGCCGAGGCGGTCGACGGGCTTCTCGATCCGCAGGGCGTTCGGCGCGCTGGCTCGCGGCGACCTCGCGCTCGGTCCGGGTGATGCTCGGGATCGCGGTCATCTGGACGATCTTCCAGATCGCCAACGACCGCTTCCTGAGCGCGATCAACCTCTCCAACCTGACGCTGCAGATCGCCGCGACGGCGACGATCTCGATCGGCGTCGTGCTCGTCCTGCTGCTCGGCGAGATCGACCTCTCGGTCGGCGCCGTCAGCGGTCTCGCCGCCGGGGTGATGGCGGTGCTGACGCGTGCAGCACGGCTGGGCGCCGCTGCTCGGGATCTTCGCCGGCCTCGGCGTCGGGATCGCGATCGGGGCCTTCAACGGCTTCATCGTCACCCGGTTCGGCGTGCCCTCGTTCGTGGTCACGCTCGCGGGACTGCTCGCCTGGCAGGGCGCGCTCTTATACGTGCTCGGCGACACCGGCTCGGTCAACCTGCCGCCGTCGATCATCACCGACCTCACGAGCACCTTCTTCGACCCGGTCGTCGGCTGGATCCTCGGGATCGCTCGGGATCGTCGCCGATCGTCGCGAGCCTGTCTGGCGGTGCGAAGGCGTCGAGAGGCAGCCGGCCTCGAGGTCGGCGCCGATGTCCGGGTCGATCGCTGCGCGTCGTGGTGGTCGCGGCCGCGGTCCTCGCCGCGGTGGCGATCCTCAACGCCGATCGCGGGGTGCCGCTGGCGGCGGTGATCGTCGTCGCCCTGATGATCCTGTTCACGTTCATCACCGAGCGCACCCGCTACGGCCGCCACATCTTCGCCGTCGGCGGCAACGAGGAGGCCGCGCGCCGGGCCGGGATCAACGTCAACCGGATCAAGATCAGCGTCTTCACCCTGGCCTCGATGCTCGCGGCGGCGGGCGGCATCCTCGCCGCCTCGCGCCTGCTGGCCGTCAACCAGCAGTCCGGTTCCGGCGACGTCCTGCTGCTCGCGATCGCCGGGCCGGTGATCGCCGGCACGAGCCTGTTCGGCGGCCGCGGCTACGTCTGGTCGGCGCTGCTGGGCGCCGTCGTGATCGGCTCGATCTCCAACGGCATGGACCTGCTCGCGCTCGACTCCGACATCAAGTTCATGATCACCGGCGCCGTGCTGCTCGCCGCGGTCACGATCGACGCGCTCACCAACCGCCGCCGGGCCACCGGCTGACCGTCGACGCGCCGATCCGGTTTGCGGTCGGCGTCCCGAACGTCCGCGAGTACGGCGACCCGCTGCTCCTGCTCGAGCTCGGGCGCGCCGCCGAGGACGCTGGATGGGACGGGTTCTTCGTCTGGGACCACCTCGCTTACAGCGATCCTGGTGCCCCGGTCGCCGACCCGTGGATGACGATCGCGGCGGTTGCCGCGCGCACCGAGCGCCTGCGCCTCGGCGTGATGGTCTGCATCCTCGCCCGGCGCCGGCCGCAGAAGGTCGCCCGCGAGACCGCCTCGCTCGACGTGCTCTCGGGCGGTCGGCTCGTCTTCGGCGCCGGCCTCGGGTCGGAGTGGGAGACGGAGTTCGCGGCGTTCGGCGAGGACCCCGACCCGCGGGTGCGCGCGGCGCGGCTCGACGAGGGCCTCGACATCGTTTCCGGTCTTTGGAGCGGCGAGCCATTCAGCTACAGCGGTGCCCACTATGAGGTCGCCGAGACGACCTTCCTCCCGACGCCGCTCCAGCGCCCTCGGATCCCGGTATGGATCGCGGGTCGCTGGCCGGCGCCGCGGCCCGTTCCGGCGCGCCGCGCGCTGGGACGGCGTGTTCGCAATCCACCGCGACGTCTCCGGGGCGCAGACCATGACCGCCGAGCAGCTCGGCGAGATCGTCTCGTACACCCTCGCGCACCGAGCCTCCGACTCCCCGTTCGACTTCGTGATCGAGGGCCAGACGGCCGGCGACGGGGGCGCGGCAGATCGCGAGCGGGTCGAGGGCCTGCGCGCAGCGGGGCTCACCTGGTGGATCGAGAACCTCGGCTGGTTCCGCGGCCCGCTCGAGTCGATGCGTGAGCGGATCGAGGCCGGACCGCCGCGGGCCGGCTGACCGCGGCTCACGCGATGGGGCCTGCCGTGCGTTTGGAGGGTGTGGAGGCGTGGCTGGAGACCCGGCGGCCGTTCGACGGCGCGGCGTTGATCGAGTTCCTTGCCCGGCGGGCGATCCCCGGCGTCGAGGAGGTAGCGGGCGGCGTCTATCGCCGCAGCGTGCGCCTGCCCGGCGGGCCGGCGGTGATCGAGCTCGCGCCGGAGTCCGGGCGCGGCCGAGTTGCGGGCCGAGCTCTCCGTGGCGAGCGACCTGGACGCGGCGGTCGAGCGCAGCCGGGCCCTCTTCGACCTCGACGCCGACCCGGCGGCGATCGGCGCCACGCTGGGCGCCGACCCGCTGCTCGCGCCGCTGGTCGACGCCGCGCCGGGGCGGCGGCTCCCGGGCAGCGTCGACGGCGTGCGAGCTCGCGGTGCGGGCGGTCCTCGGCCAGCAGGTCTCGCTCGGGGCGGCGATCACGCTCGCCGGCCGCCTCGTGGCCGAGTGCGGCGAGCCGCTGGGGCGCCCGTCGGGGTCGATCACCCACCTGTTCCCGACCGCGGCCGCTCTCGCCGCGGTCGACCCCGACCGCCTGGCGATGCCGTGGGCGCGGCGCCGCGCGCTGCTCGGCCTCTGCGATGCGCTCGCCCGCGGGGAGCTCGCCCTCGAGCGCGGCGGCGATCCGCAAACGGTGCGACAGCAGCTGCTGGCGCTGCCCGGGATCGGCCCGTGGACGGCCGAGTACCTGGCGATGCGTGCGCTGGGCGACCGCGACGCGTTCCCGGCGAGCGACCTCGGCGTGCGGAGGGCGTTCGAGCGGCTCGGCGAGGACGGACGGCCCGCGGCGGTCGAGCGCCGCGCCGAGCGCTGGCGGCCGTACCGCGCCCACGCGGTTCCGCACCTGTGGGCCGTGTTAGCGGCTTAGGTCAGCCGTCGTCCTGGTGAAACGCCCAGCGGATCTCGTCGATCTCGAGCCCGGAGGCGAGGCAGGCGAGCAGCTTCATCCGGGCCGCCTGGGGAGAGAGGAAGCCGGCGGGGATGATCCGCGTCTCGCGCAGGTCGCGCTCGGAGCCGCGGTAGCCGTAGGTCGCGCTCAGGATCACGCCGCGCTCGGGGCGGCAGTAGGCGACCACGGGGATCTCGCTCGGCGGCCTCGGCCCAGAGCTCCAGCACCGGCGGCGCCAGGTGGCCGGCGCCGAGCGTGCCGATGACGACGCCGTCGGGCTCGGTGTCGAGCGCCGCGCGGGCGAGCGTGCCGTCGTCGCCGGCGCCGGTGCCGACGACCAGGACCCTGCCGCCGAGGTGCGGCGGGTCGAGCGGGGGGTTGCGCGGGATCCGCGACCAGATCGTCGGGTGCCCCTCGGTGACCCGGCCGAGGGGGCCGGTCTGCGGCGAGGAGAAGGCGACCAGCGAGGTCGTGTCCGTCTTGCGCACGCACCGCGCGTGGTGGATCTCGCCGCCGAAGCACACCAGCACGCCCAACCCGGCGGCGGCCTCGCTGGCGGCGACGCTGACCGCGTCGACGGCGTTGGCCGGGCCGTCGGCGCCCGGGGCGGAGGCCGGGCGGATCGCACCGGTGAAGACGATCGGGGCCTCGGCGTCGTGGACGACGTCGCAGAGCATCGCCGTCTCCTCCAGCGTGTCGGTGCCGTGGGTGACGACGACGCCGATCCCGCGGCGCGCGGCGTCGCGGGCGCGGCGGCAGATCTGCAGCTGGTCGTCGAGCGTGAGGTGGGCGCTCGGCAGGTTGGTGACGGTCTGCGCCTGCAGCCCGTCGTGGTCGGCGAGGCTCGGGATGCTGGCGAGCAGGCCCTCGGCGTCGAGGTCCGGGCGTGGCGCCCGACTCGCCGGTCATCGAGATCGTCCCGCCGGCGGCCAGGACCCGCACCTGGCGGACCCGCGTCGGTGCGTTCCCTCACGGCCACGCGGCGACGATAGCGGCTCGCTGCGCCCGGCCGGCCGGCGTTAGGATCGGCCGCCGATGAGCGAGCTGGTCGCGGTCGAGTCGGTGGGCGAGGTGGCGGTCGTGCGGATGCAGCGGCCGCCGGCGAACGCGATGGAACCGGGCCTGCTGGCCGCCGGCGCGGATGTGGTGGCGCGGTTGCGCTCCGAGCGCCCGGCTGCGGTGGTGATCACCGGCTCGGGCGACTTCTTCTCCGGCGGCGTCGACCTGAAGCTCGCGCCGACCCTGTCCGCCGACGAGCAGCGCGGGATGGTGAACGCGATCAACCGGCTCTTCTACGAGTGGTACGGCTTCCCGGGGCCGGTCGTCGCCGCCGTCAACGGCCACGCGGTCGCGGGCGGGATGATCCTCGCGCTCTGCGCCGACCACCGCGTGGGGTCGCGAGCCGGGCGTTACGGGCTCACCGAGGTCCGCGTGGGCGCGCCGTACCCGGTCGCCGCGCTCACGGTGGTCCGTGCGGAGCTCGCCCCGGGCCCCGCGCGCCGTCTCGTCCTCGGCGGCGAGCTGGTGGACGCCGACGCCGCCCTGGCCCTCGGGCTGCTCGACGAGCTCGCCGACGCCGACGGCGTGCTCGACCGCGCCCTCGCGGTCGCCCGCGAGCTCGCGGCGCTGCCGGCCGCCACCTACCAGACCGTCAAGGGCCAGCTTCGCGGCCCCGAGCTCGAGGCGATGCGGGCCGGGATGGAGCGCGACCCGCTGGCGGGCGGTTGGCTCGGCGACGAGACCGCCGACGCCGCGCGCGCGGCGCTCGACCGATAGCGCCACCGGCCACCGAACGTCCCGCAACCCGCGCCGCGTAGCCAGGCACTCCAGGGACGGTCGGGCGCTCGGACCGCTGCGGCGCGCCCGCGTGACGCCGTGGGCCACCGCCCCGAACGTGACCCACTCCGTGTCCGGCCCTCCGGACAAGAATTCGCGTCGGTACGGGCGGTCGAACCGCTCACATCGCCGCGCGGCGGCTCGAACCGCTCGCGCGGGGTTAGACGGCGACGCGGTAGTCGCCGGGGTTCAGCCGCCGGGTGCGCCGGCGGTACTCGAGCCAGGGGCCGGGCCAGTTGTTGGTGTTCTCGCCCTGCGCGTTCACGTACCAGTTGCCGCAGCCGCCGGTCGTCCAGACGGTGTCGGCGCTGCGGCGCGCCATCTCCGCCCGCCACGCCTCCTGGGTCTCGGGCCGCAGGTCGATCCAGCGGAAGCCCCCGTCGCGCAGCCGGCGGATCCCGTCGATGACGTAGTTGAACTGCGACTCGAGCGTGAACGGGACCGATCCCGAGCCGTGGTTGGTGTTCGGGCCGTAGAGGACGAACATGTTCGGGAAGCCGGAGACGGTGGTCCCCAGATAGGCCTCGGCCCGCTCGCCCCAGACCGCGTTGAGCTCCTTGCCGTCGAGGCCGTGGACCTCCATCGGCGCCACGAAGTTGTGGGTCTCGAAGCCGGTCCCGTAGATGATCGTGTCGGTCGGCCGCTCGACCCCGTCGCCGCCGACGACCGCGTCGCGAGTCACCCGCTGCACCGCGCCGGTGACGAGCTCGACGTCGTCGCGCAGCAGGGTGGGGTACCAGTCGCTCGTGAAGAGCACGCGCTTGCAGCCGATCTCGTAGTCGGGCGTCGCCCTGGCGAGCAGCTCCGGGTCGTGGCCGAGCTTCTGGCGGCGCTCGCGGTCGGCGACCTTCCGGAACGGCGCGAGCACCCCGGGGTGGCCGGTGAACCCGTAGGTCCCGATCTCGAAGAAGGCGAACATGCCGAGGCGGCTGGCGGCGACGCGAGCGGGGAAGCGCCGGAACAGGCGTCGCTCCCACTCGGGGTAGCCCCGATCGGTCTTCGGCAGGACCCACGGCGCCGAGCGCTGGTAGATCGTCGTCGAGCGCGGCGGCCTGTGCGATCTCCGGCACGAACTGGATCGCGCTCGCGCCCGTGCCGATCACCGCGACGCGGCGGCCGGCGAGGTCGTGCCCGTGGTCCCACTCGGCGGAGTGGAACGCCGGGCCGGCGAAGTCCTCGATTCCCGCCAGCGCGGGGATCGCGGGACGCGTGAGCTGGCCGCAGGCGGTGACCAGGATGTCGAACGAGCGCTCCTCGCCGTCATTCGTTCGCACGGTCCATCGCCCGGTGTCGGCGTCGAATTCCGCGGCGGTCACCTCGGTCTCGAGCCGCAGGTGGGGGACGATCCCGAACCGCTGCGAGACCTCCTCCAGGTAGGCGATGATCTCGGCACGCGGCGCGTAGCGTCGCGACCAGTTGTGCCCGGGGGCGAACGAGAACGAGTACAGGTGCGACGGCACGTCGCACGCGGCGCCCGGGTAGCTGTTGGCCCGCCAGACGCCGCCCACGCTGTCCCCGCGCTCGAAGATCTCGAAGTCGCCGAACCCGGCCTCCCGCAGCTTGATCGCGGCCCCGATGCCGCCGAAGCCGGCGCCCACGATCCCGACCGACAGGTCCCTTCTGGCTCCGTTCGCGCTCGCCATCCCGGGTGAATCTAGTACACCGTCAGCCGCTGCTCTGGACCAGGTACTCGCTGATCCCGATGCCCTCGTTCGGTCCCCAGCGCAGCCGCGTGCGGCCCTCGTTCACGGTCGTCACCCGGTCCGCGCGGCGCTGGCGCAGCGGCGCGACGCTGAACGCCTCGCCCTCGAGCACGTGCTCGCGGCCGAGCTCGTCGGTCGCCCGGGCGACGAAGCGGCGCTGGCAGCCGAGCTCCGGGTCGAGCTCCGACGTGGTCTCGCACTCGCGGATCTCGGCCGCGACGCCGTCGCGAATAGCGAGCCCGCCGCAGGTCTCGCCGCCGTCGGGCGTGCCCACGTTGTTGAGCATGAGGAAGTTCTGCGGGTCGACGACGATCCCGAACCAGCGCCAGTAGGGGACCGCCTGCCAGTCGCGCACGCCCCAGGAGTGGTCGCGCATGCCGCGCCCGGCCACCGGGATGCTCGCGTCGCCGATCTCGATCGTCCCGAACAGGGACCCGGGCTGCTCGTAGTGCCGCGCGGCCACCGATCCGGTCAGGCCGGAGCGGAAGCTCACCGGGCCGGTCCAGGCCGCGAAGCGCAGCTCACCGCCGAGGCTCACCTCCTCGTAGCGATCCGGCGCGAGCGCGAGGTCCTCGGCGCGCGCGTAGGCGCGGCCACGACCTGTGATCTCGAGCCGCCAGAGCTCGAACGGCAGCGCGCACTCGTATGCGACCGGGCCCGCGGCGAGCTCGGCTCGATCGGGCGTGCGGCCGAAGCCGAGGACGAACCGCCCGTCGGGCGCCCAGATCCCGAGCGCGCCCTCGACCGCGTCCTCGTTCGGCCGGCGGCCGATTCGCGTGTACAGAGTCGTCTCGGCGTCGCCGCCGCCGAAGTAGAACGAGTCGGACCACTGCTCCTCCGGCCCCGGCTCCTGCAGGCCCTCGTCGGCGGCGGTCGGCGGCGCGGTCAACCTTCGCGGATCAGGTTCGCGAGGCGGTGAGTCACGGGTCGGAGGTTCCCAGACGTCGGCGGGCCGCGCCGGTCGACCGACGGCGTCCGCGCTCCTCAAGCACCCCCGGCGGCGCTCCGATAGAGGGATTGATGGACCGGCGGGACCGTCTCTGCGCGGGGATCGGCGCGCTCGTTGTTGCGGCGGCCCTCCTCGCCCTGCCCACAGCCGCCTCCGCCCAGGAGGCCCCGGTCTGCATCACCGGCAAGGAGCGCCTCGACGACGGCGTCAACCACTGGTTCGGCAGCCGCCACCACGACAGCGTCACCGGCCTGCGCGGCGAGGACCGCATGAACGGGGGCGGCGGCGACGACTTCATCAACGGCGGGCGCAACAACGACGTCGTCAAGGGCGGCCCCGGCGACGACCTGCTCTGCGGCGGGCGCGGCCACGACGTCATCTACGGCGGCGACGGCGACGACGTGATCTACGGCGAGGAGGAAAACGACCGGATCATCCCCGGGCCCGGCGACGACAAGGTGCTCGGCAGCGCCGGCAACGACCGCATCCTGGGCTGGGGCAAGCAGGGCGGCGAGATCGTCGACGACGGCATCGACGTGCTCAACGGCGGCTTTAACGACGACGTGATCGAGGCCGGCGGAGCCGACACGCTGCTCGGCTACACCCACGACGACGTCCTGCTCACCCGCACCCCCGACGTCGCCCCGGCGCTCATGGACGGCGGCGGCAACGACGACACGATCTACGGCTCGGAGGCCGCCGACAACATCCGCGGCGGCGAGCGGCTCTCGGGCCGCGACACGATCTACGGCGCCGGCGGCGACGACACGCATCTACGGCGACGGCAACGACGACAAGCTCTTCGGCCAGCTCGGCGACGACCAGCTCTTCGGCGGGGATGGGTCGACGGCTCGACGGCGGGCCCGGGGACGACTCCTGCGACGGTGGGGACCTGACGCGACACCGGGGTCGAGTGCGACTCAGGACCTCTCGATCGAGCGCTGAGCGTAAGCGACGCCGGTGCGGTGTGATCGCCGCGGACGCTGGGTAGATTGGTCGTGATGCAGGGAACTCGTGCGCGGATTTCGGTCCGGGCGCTGGTCGCGGTGCTGGCGTTCGGGGCAGGTCTTTGCCTGCCCACAGCCGCCTCCGCCCAGGAGGCCCCGGTCTGCATCACCGGCAAGGAGCGCCTCGACGACGGCGTCAACCACTGGTTCGGCAGCCGCCACCACGACAGCGTCACCGGCCTGCGCGGCGAGGACCGCATGAACGGCGGCGGCGGCGACGACTTCATCAACGGCGGGCGCAACAACGACATCGTCAAGGGCGGCCCCGGCGACGACCTGCTCTGCGGCGGGCGCGGCCACGACGTGATCTACGGCGGCGACGGCGACGACGTGATCTACGGCGAGGAGGAAAACGACCGGATCATCCCCGGGCCCGGCGACGACAAGGTGCTCGGCAGCGCCGGCAACGACCGCATCCTGGGCTGGGGCAAGCAGGGCGGCGAGATCGTCGACGACGGCATCGACGTGCTCAACGGCGGCTTTAACGACGACGTGATCGAGGCCGGCGGCGCCGACACGCCTGCTCGGCTACACCCACGACGACGTCCTGCTCACCCGCACCCCCGACGTCGCCCCGGCGCTCATGGACGGCGGCGGCAACGACGACACGATCTACGGCTCGGAGGCCGCCGACAACATCCGCGGCGGCGAGCGGCTCTCGGGCCGCGACACGATCTACGGCGCCGGCGGCGACGACCGATCTACGGCGACGGCAACGACGACAAGCTCTTCGGCCAGCTCGGCGACGACCAGCTCTTCGGCGGGGATGGGTTCGATTTGCTGAACGGCGGCCGCGGCAACGACACGCTGCGACGGGGGCGACCTCGACGACCGGGCGAAGGACTGCGAGCGCCGGTCGTCGATCGAGCGCTAAAGCGCGCTCACGACCTGCGGATAGCGGTCGAACGGATTGCGCCGGCGCCGGAGGCTTCGAGGCGGCCTGGCGGAGCTCCTTCGTGGGCGCCTCGGACGGGAAGGCCTTCACGCGGGTCCAGCCGGTGCGCGTGGATCTCGTCCATGACCCGGTTCACCAGCCGATGGGTCGACGTGTCGAGAGCGCCATTCCCATTGAGCATCGCCATACCTTCCTTCTCTACCAAATTAATAGGCAAAGAATAGCACGTCGAGCGCCTCAGGCGAGCTCGCGCGGGCGGATGCGCATCTCGAGGCCGCCGTCCGGGGAGAGCGTCGGCATCTGGCGCACGGTCATCGTCCGGCCGGGCAGGCGCTCGAAGCGCAGGCGCGCGAGCGCCATCGCCGCCACCAGCTTCACCTCGGTCTGGCCGAACCGCTTGCCGATGCAGATCCGCGAGCCGCCGCCGAACGGGATGTAGGCGCCGCGGGGCAGCGCGGCCTTGCGCTCGCGCTCGAAGCGCTCCGGGACGAACGCCTCGGGGTCCGCGAAGACCTCGGGCAGGCGGTGGCTGGCCCACGAGCAGTAGTTGACGTAGGCGCCGGCCGGCACCCGGTAGCCGCCGAACTCGAACTCGCGGACGGCCCGGCGCGGCCCGATCCACGCCGGCGGGTAGAGGCGCAGGGTCTCGTCGAGGACCATGTCGAGGTACGGGAGCTCGCCGAAGAGCTGCGCCGGCCGTCGGCGGCCCGGCGCCGAGCACCTCGTCCTGCTCCGACTGCAGGCGGGCGAGCACCCGCGGGTGGCGGGCGAGCTCGTAGAACAGGAACGAGAGGGTGGAGGTCGAGGTGTCGTGGCCGGCGAACATCAGCGTCATCACCTGGTCGCGGATCTCGCTGTCCGACGAGCATCGACCCGTCCTCGTCGCGGGCCTCGATCAGGAGGCTCAGGATGTCGAGGCGCCCGGGGTCGGGACGGCGCCGGCGCTCGGTGATCTCGCCGTAGACGATCTCGTCCAGCACGGCCCGCGAGCGCGACCAGCCGCCGCCACGGCGAGCCCGGGCCCGCGCAGCAGGCGCAGGTGGTAGTCGATCCCGTAGAAGCCGAGCGCCCGCTCGAAGTGCTCGGCGGCCGCGGCGCCGCGCCCGCCGTCGTCGGGATCGAGGCCCAGCAGCGCCCGCATCGCGATCCGCATCGCCAGGTTGCGCGCCCAGTCGTAGACGTCGACGATCGCGCCGGGCTCCAGCGCCGCCACCGCGGCGTCCGCCTCGGTCGTCATCACCGCGATCGACGCCTCGATCCGCTCGCGGTGAAACGCGGGCATCATGATCCGGCGCGCGCGGTCGTGGTAGGCGCCGTCGATCGTCAGCAGCCCGTCGCCGAGCAGCGGGATCAGATCGCCGAAGCTCCCCTCGCGCCAGACGAAGTTCTGCGGGTGCGAGACGGTCATGTAGTGGTTCGCCTCGGGCCCGAGCATGAACACGATGCGGGAGTGCAGGACCCTCATGCTGAAGATCGGCCCGTACTCCTCGTAGAGCGGGAGCAGCACCGACAACGGGTCGTGGACCATCCGCCGAGCGCGCGCGACGCTGCCCCGCGTCGGCCCCGGGGGCAACGGGCCGGCGCGCCGCTCGGAGACCACGTCGTCGACGATCCGGCGCACCGGGTTCGACGACATCTGAGGCGGCGCGGAGGCTCCCATCGGCGGCTGCGGCGATCGTACGGTACGTGCGTGCCACTTGGCCGCGCGCCGCTGTAGGCTCAGGCCCGCACGCCGCCCGCAGGCGCACCCACAACAGGAGGAGATCGATGGCACGGCAGGCGCGTTCGCTCAACGGGAAGGTCGTCGCGATCACGGGCGGTGCCCGCGGGATCGGCAAGGCGACCGCGAAGGCGCTGGTGCTCAAGCGCGCGAAGGTCGCGATCGGCGACCTCGACCGCGAGCTGGCCGAGCACACGGCCGCCGAGCTCGGCGCGGACACGATCGCCCTGGAGCTCGACGTCACCCGCCGCGACTCCTTCGAGGGCTTTCTCGACCAGGTCGAGGAGCGCCTCGGCTCGCTCGACGTGCTCGTCAACAACGCCGGGATCATGCCGCTGGGCCGGTTCGTCGACGAGGACGACCTGACCGCGCGCCGGCATGGTCGACATCAACGTGCACGGGGTCATGTACGGGATGAAGCTCGCCCTGCCGCGGATGCAGCGCCGCGGCCGCGGCCACATCGTCAACCTCGCCTCGCAGGCGGGCAAGGGCGGCTTCCCGGGCGGCGCCACCTACTGCGGCACCAAGCACTTCGTCGTCGGCCTCTCCGAGGCGGTGCGCGCCGAGCTTCGCGGCACGGACATCGAGCTCTCCTGCGTGATGCCCGCGGTCGTCAACACGGAGCTCGGCTCCGGCCTGCCGGAGACGAGGGCGATCAAGGTCCTGGAGCCCGAGGACGTCGCCGAGGCGATCGTCGACGCGCTCGAGCATCCGAAGTTCGACGTCTGGGTCCCGCGCGAGAGCGTCGGCATCTACAAGCTCATGCAGCTCCTGCCGCGCAGCGCGCGGGAGGGCATCGGCCGCCTGCTGAAGGCCGACAAGGTGCTCGCCGACGCCGACCCGAACGCCCGCGCCGCCTACGAGGACCGGGCCGCGCACTCCGAGCCGGCGCTCGAGCAGGAGCCCGAGCCCGAGAGCGAGAAGGCCGCGACCTAGCGGTTGAGCGTCAGGCCGCCGAGAGCACCGCCGCGAGCGCAAAACCGAGCACGGTCACGAGCCCGACCTTGTCGCCGCCCTCGCTGGAACGCCTTCGGCATGAACGTGTCGGCGAGCATGCAGAGGATCGCGCCGCCGGCGAACGCCTTGACGCAGCCGAGCACGTCGTCGGACGCGCCGCCGAGCAGCTCGTAGCCGAGCGCCGCCGCAAGCGCGGAGGCGAGCGGCGATCGCCAGCCCAGACGCCGAGGATCCACGGCCTTGCGAGCGCCTGGCGCGCTCGAAGCCCGGCCGTCGCAGAGATCGACTCCGGCAGGTTCGAGATGAAGACGGCGACGACGAACGAGGCGCTGACGCCGCCGCCGCCGACCAGCGTGAGCCCGATCGCGGCCGACTCGGGGATTCCGTCGAGCAGGGCACCGAGCACGATCGCCTTGCGGATCGTCCTCGCCGCCGCTCGCCGCGGTTGAGCACTCGGTCGCCGGCCGAAGTAGACGAGCGCGCCCGCCGCCGAGTCCGAGCGCGACGGCGTCGCCGCCGCCGAGCTCGAACGCCTCCTCCGTCAGGTCGAAGGCGACGGCGCTGATCAGAACGCCGGCGCCGAACGCCATCACGAAGGCGACCAGCGCGCTCTGGCTCGGGCGCCGGGCACGAACGTGACCAGCCGCGCCGAGCACGAGCGCCAGGCCGCCCACCAGCCCCCAGAACGCCGCCTCCAGCACGTCCTGAGTGTGACCAGTCCGCCGGTTGGACCCCGACCGCGCGGGTAGGCGTGTGAGGACCCGAATTCAAGGAGAAAGTGATGACTGAAACGATCAAGCAGGCCAAGCTCGTGCAGTACCTGAGCGAGGCCTACGCGAAGGAGAAGGAGCTCGAGACCGCGCTCGAGGCGCATATCCCGATGACCACGCGCAAGCCGTACGAGAAGCGCCTGCGCGCTCACCTCAAGGAGACGAGTCGCACGCGCGCGAGCTCCAGCGGCGGATCAAGAAGCTCGGCGGCGGCGGCCCGCAGCTGGTCGAGAAGGTCGCCGGGCCGGCGGTCGGCAAGGCGAAGGCGCTCGCCAAGGGCCCGCTGCACGCGGTCCGCGGGACCGGCGCGGCCGAGAAGATGCTCAAGAACGCGAAGACCCAGTACTTCAGCGAGCACGAGGAGATCGCCACCTACATGGCGATCGAGACCCTCGCCGAGAGCGTCGGCGACACCGACACCGCGAAGCTCGCGCGGGCGATCCGCCGCGACGAGGAGCGGATGGCGAAGTACCTGGCGAGGCAGATCCCGGTGCTGACCAAGGCCGTCGTCAGCGAGGAGGTGCCGGCGTCCGAGCGCCGCAACGAGACGCGCAGCACCACGCGCCGCCGGGCCAAGCCCCGGAAGGCGTCGAGCACGAGCACCCGCTCGCGCTCTGCCTCCGGGCGCACGACCGGGCGCAAGCGCGGCTCTTCGCAGCGGCGCTCGACCCGCTCGCGGGCTCGCTCGAGCAGCTGACGGTCTTCAGCCCACCGCGGAGCGGCCGTGCGACGCACGCACGGCCGCTTCGCGGAGCTCGTCGCGGAAGTCCGGATGGGCGATCTCCGCGAGGGCCAACCCGCGCTGATGGACCGTCAGGCCCTGGAGCTCGGCGGCGCCGTGCTCGGTGACGATCACGTCGACCTGATGGCGCGGGGTGGTGATGACCGCCCCGCGCTCGAACCAGGGCACGATCCGCGACCGCACCTCGCCGCCGATCTCGACGGTCGACGGCAGGCAGAGCAGGGCGCGATCCGAGAGCGAGAGCGCCGGGCCGGCGATGAAGTCCTCGTGACCGCCGATCCCGGAGTACTGGCTGCCGTCGATCGTGTCGGCGACCACCTGCCCGTGGATGTCGACGGCCATCGCGGCGTTGATGGTGACCATCATCCGGTTGCGGCCGATGAGGTCGGGTGAGTTGACGACCTCGACCGGGAGGAAGGCGACGTCGCGGTTGTCCTCCAGCCACCCGTAGAGCTCGGCCGAGCCGCCGGCGAACGTCGCGACCGAGACGCCGTCGAACTGGCCCTTGCGGTTCGTGACCTTGCCGGACTCGTGCAGCCGCATGAGGCCGTTGGTGAACATCTCCGAGTGCACGCCGTAGTCGCCGCCGTCGCCGTCGGCGAGCCGGCCGACGATCGCCGACGGGATCGTCCCGATGCCGGTCTGCAACGTCGAGCCGTCGGCGATGAAGCGGCGCGCGTGCGCGGCGATCGCCGCGTCGATCTCGCCCGGCTCGGGCTCTGGGAGGACGAACGGCTCGGCGTCTGACTCGACGAGCACGTCGATCTCGTCGAGGTGGATCGCGTGCGGGTACTCCGGGGCCAGCCCGAGCGTGCGCGGGAACCGCGGCGAGGTCTCGACCACGAGCAGCCGCGTCGGGATCGGCGCCGGCGCGCAGCAGCTCGCTGCAGCGTGCCGCCGGCGTGCAGCGAGAGGCTGCACCAGCCCGCCTCGTCCGGCGGCGCCGCGACGGTCGCCATGACCCGCGGCGCCTGCTGCTCGAGCAGCGGCTCGAAGCGGCGGAAGTCGGCCGGGGCGAAGCTGATGTTGGCGCCCTGGTCGCGAAGCGCCCGCTCCACCGGGCCGAAGAAGCCCGAGAGGTAGTGCACGTGCGGGTGCTTGAACGCCTCCGACCAGGCGAGCAGCAGCGCGCCGTAGATCCGCAGGTCGGTCCAGTCGTCGCGCTCGCCGAGGGCCGCCATGAAGGCGGGCGGCTGTCCGGTGCCGAGCGGGATCCCGAGCGTGTCCGCCGCCTCGAGCAGAGCGGCGGCCTCCTGCGGGCTGACCGGTTCGAGCATCGCGGCCAACCTAACCGGTGGCGGCGGCGCGGCCTAGGCGCGAAGGCCCGCGAGGATGATCTCGAGGTGGCGCTGCCAGGTGAGCGCCGGCGCCCCGGGCGCGGTGCGGACCGCGCGGCCGATGCCGCAGATCAGCCCGGGGACGTCCCAGGGCTCGGTGTCGGCGCGCAGCTTGCCCTCGGCCTTCGCCCGGTCGATGAGCGCGGTCGTGATGTCCAGCAGGCCGACCGCGTCGGCCGCCTGGCCGCACATCCGGCCGTGCTCCTCCATCGCCTCGGACAGCAGGCGGTCCTCGGCCATCACCTGGGCCGAGTAGGTCATGAAGTCGACGAAGCCCTCCCAGCCGTCCGCGGCCTCCAGCGCGCGGCGCCCCTCCGCCGCGAGGCCCTCGAAGCGGACCTGGGCGAGCGCCTCGAGGAGGCTCTCCTTGGTCGGGAAGTGGCGGTAGACGGTGCCGACGCCGACCCCGGCGCCGCGGGCGATCTCGTCGATCTGGGCGTCGAGCCCGTGGGCGGCGAACTGCTTGCGCGCGGACTCGATCACGCGCGGCGCGGTTGCGCCGCGCGTCGGCGCGCTGTGGGCGGGCTGTGGTGGCTGTCATGTGTCATCGTCACTGCAAACGGAACCGCGGTTCCGCTATCGTACACCGCTAACCGGAACCGAGACTCCGAATAGTAAGAGGAAGGTTAGGACATGACGGAAGCACAGGCATATGAGCGCAGGCGGTGGATCGGGCTGGCCCTCCTGTGCGTGGCGCAATTCGTCGTCGTCCTCGACGCCTCGATCGTCAACGTGGCGCTGCCGACCATCGGCAGCGCCCTCGACTTCTCCCAGGACGACCTCTCCTGGGTCGTCAACGCCTACGTCCTCACCTTCGGCGGCTTCCTGCTGCTCGGCGGGCGGATGGCGGACCTGCTCGGGCGCCGGCGGGTGTTCATCGGCGGCCTGATCCTCTTCGCGATCGCCTCGTTCGCGGGCGGGCTCGCGAACTCGCCGGGCGCCCTGGTCGCGGCCCGCGCCGTGCAGGGCCTCGGCGCCGCGATCCTCTCGCCGGCGGCGCTCTCGATCGTCACCACCACGTTCCAGGACGGTGCCGAGCGCAACAAGGCGCTCGGCGCCTGGGGCGCGGTCGCGGGCTCCGGCGGCGCGGCCGGCGTGCTGCTCGGCGGCGTGCTCACCGCAGTACGCGGGCTGGGAGTGGGTGCTCTGGGTCAACGTGCCGATCGGCCTCGGGGCCGCGCTATCTGGCGCCGCGGCTGCTCGCCGAGAGCCGCTCGGAGTCCAAGACGCGCGCCTTCGACTTCGCCGGCGCGGCGACCGTCACCGCCGGGCTCTCGGTGCTCGTCTACGCGCTGGTCGAGGCGCCCAACGCCGGCTGGGGCTCGGCCCAGACGATCGGCCTGCTCGCCGCCGCAGTGGTGCTGCTGGCGGCGTTCGTCGCCGATCGAGCGACGGTCCGCCGCGCCGCTGGTGCCGTTCTCGATCTTCCGCCTGCGGACGCTCACCGGCGCCAACGTGGTCGGGCTGCTCACCGGCGCCTCCCTGTTCTCGATGTTCTTCTTCATCTCGCTGTACATGCAGAACGTGCTCGGCTACAGCGCGATCAAGGCCGGGCTCTCGTACCTGCCCCTGGCGGTGACGATCATCATCGCCGCCGGGGTCGCCTCGCAGCTCGTCACCCGCGATCGGCTTCAAGCCGGTGCTCGCGGTCGGGATGCTCCTGATCTCCGGCGGCCTGTTCTGGTTCGGCCAGATCTCGGCCGGCGGCAGCTTCCTCGGCGACGTGCTCGGGCCCTCGCTGCTCGCGGCCGCCGGGCTCGGGTTCGCGTTCGTGCCGCAGACGATCGCCGCGGTCTCCGGCGTCGAGGCGCGCGAGGCGGGGCTCGCGAGCGGCCTGATCAACACCTCGCAGCAGGTCGGCGGGGCGCTCGGCCTGGCGCTGCTGTCCACGGTCGCGTTCACCCAGATCGACGACGCGGCGACCGCCGCGGGCGGCCAGCCGAGCCTCTCGGCGCTGACCGACGGCTACGCCGACGCGTTCATGGTCGGCTCGGCGATCGCCCTGCTCGGGGTCCTGGCGACGCTGGTGCTGATCCGGCGCCGGGACAGCCAGGCCCACGTCGCGCTCGGCGGCCCGACCGCCTCCGCGGCCGAGTCGGCCAGCCGCCGGCTGAGGAGCGTGCCGCCTCGCCGGAAGCTTGGCTAGGCTTTCGCGTCGTTAAACGTGCGTAGCAGTTCGTAGGCGTCCTTACAGGGATCCTTCGGTCCGCGAGCACCCGAGTTCCCTGGAGGAACAATGGCAGTAGGAACAGTCAAGTGGTTCAACCACGAGAAGGGCTTCGGCTTCATCACCCCCGATGAGGCGGGCCGCGACCTCTTCGTGCACCAGAGCCAGGTCGAGGGCGGCGTCGCCCTCGCCGACGGCGCGAAGGTCGAGTACGAGTCCGAGGAGAGCGACAAGGGCCCCCGCGCGGTCAACGTGCGCACGGTCTGAGCCCGAGCGACTTCGACGCTTCGAGGGGCGGCGCCTGGCGCCGCCCCTCTTGCGTTCAGGCCTGGGTCAGCCGCCCTCGGGCGGCTGGGTCACCGTGATCGCGGCGAACGCGGCCCCGTTCGGGTCGGTGACGACCGCAATCCGCCCGACGCCCTCGGCGTCGAAGGGCTCGACCACCGTCGAGCCGCCGAGCTCGCCGGCCTTGGCGACGGTCGCGTCGGTGTCCTCGACCGCGAAGTAGACGAGCCAGTGCGGCGGCAGGTCCGCCGGGAACTGCTCGTTCATCTCCATCATCCCGCCGATGCCGCCGCCCTCGGCGACGTCGACTCCGGGGAGGTACCAGACCGTGTACTTGCCGCCGCCGAAGTCCATGTCGTTCGTCTGCCAGCCGAAGACCTTGCCGTAGAACTCCCGCGAGCCCTCGACGTCGCGCGTCGCGAGCTCGTTCCACGAGAGCGTGTTGGGCTCGTTGACGATGTAGGCGCCGATCATCTGGTTGGGCTTCCAGGCCATGAACACGGCGCCCGACGGGTCGGCGAACACCGCCATCCGGCCGGCGTCGAAGACGTCGAACGGCTCCATCATCACGGTCCCGCCCGCGTCCTTCACCTTCTCGGCGGTCTCCTCGACGTCCGTGACCGTCACGTAGGTGTTCCAGACCGCCGGCATGCCCTCCTGGGGCGCGGAGCCCAGCGCCGCCACGTCCTTGCCCCGCAGGCGGGCCATGAAGTACCGGCCGTCCGCCTCGGCCGGCATGACGTCCTCGGTGTCCCAGCCGAACAGCTGCGAATAGAACTCCGCGGCGCCCTCGGGATTCGGCCGAGGCGTTGTCCGCCCAGCTCGGGGTCCCGGGCGCGTACTCGGTTCGTTCGCTCATCTCACTCCTCCTTCTTTGTTGCGTCAAGACCGTAGAGCTCGCCGAACTTCGCCTCGAGCTGGCGCAGCAGCGGGCCCGGGTCGAGCGGCCCGCCGGTCACCCGCTCGATCATCTCCGCGGGCTCGAGCTTGCCCCCGTGCCGGTAGATCCGGTCGCCGAGGAAGGCGCGCAGCGGCTCGAGCTCGCCGGCCGCGATCTGGTCGTCGAGGTCGGGGAGCGCCTCGTTGGCGAGCTCCCAGACCTGGGCGGCGATCACGTTGCCCAGCGAGTACGTGGGGAAGTAGCCGAAGGCGCCCGACGACCAGTGCACGTCCTGGAGCACGCCGTCGGCGTCCGTGGGCACGTCGAGGCCGAAGTAGGAGGACATGCGCGCGTTCCAGGCCTCGGGGAGGTCGGTCAGGGCGAGCGTGCCGTCGAAGATCTGCTGCTCGAGCTCGAACCGCAGGACGATGTGGAGGTTGTACGTCACCTCGTCCGCCTCGACGCGGATCAGGGACGGGCCGACCGCGTTCGCCGCCCGGTAGAGGTCGCTGGGCTCGAGGTCATCGAACGGCGCGCCGAAGCGCGTGGCCAGGATCGGCAGCAGCCGGGTCATGAACGGCCGCCCCCGGCCGACCCAGTTCTCCCAGAGCCGGCTCTGGGACTCGTCGAACCCGAGCGAGACCGAGCGGCACAGCGGCGTGCGCTCGAGCGCCGGGTCGAGCCCGTTCTCGTACAGGGCATGGCCGACCTCGTGGATCACGGCCCACAGCGCAGTGCCGACGTACTCGGGGTCGAATCGCGTCGTGATGCGCAGGTCCGAGATCGCGATCCCGACCGCGAACGGGTGCACGGTCGAGTCCAGGCGCCAGGCGTCGGGCTCGAGGGGCAGGGCCGCGGCGACCTCGCGCGCGAGCGCGTCCTGCGCGGCGTCCGGAAAGTCGCCGAAGAGCGGCGCCGGGTCGAGCTCGGTGTCCGCTGCCACGATCGCCTCGAGCAACGGGACGACACCGTCCCGTAGGCGCTCGAGCACGGGGCGCAGGTCGGCGGTCTTCATCCCGGGCTCGAAGTCGTCGAGCAGAGCGTCGTAGGGGTGCTCGAACTCGAAGCACTCCACGTAGCGGCGCTTGAGCTCGACGACCCGCTCGAGGTGGGGGAGGAAGGCGCCGAAGTCGGCGGCCTCGAGGGCCGCCTCCCAGGCGTGCTCGGCGATCGACGTCTCGCGCGCGATTGCGGCGCGGAGCTCCGTCGGCACCCGGCGAGCCTTCTCCCAGTCGCGGCGGGTCACGCGCACGAGGCTGGCCTCGAACGAGTCGTATTCGGCGTCGCCGAGCGCGGCGTCCGCGGCGTCGATCAGGCGGCCGAGCTCGTCCGACGCCAGGCTGCGGTGCCGGAGCGCGGTCAGGGTCGCGATCTGCTCGGCGCGCATCGGCCCGCCGCGGGGTGGCATCTGCGTCCGCTCGTCCCATGCCAGCAACGCCCGGGCCCGCCCGAGATCGGAGATCTCGGCGAGCGGCACGCGAAGCGCTTCGATCTCGCCAGTCATCGCAGGGCACCGTATCGAGGAAAGGAACTCGACCCGACGAATAGGGAAGGCTGTGATGGCGGTGATGACCCCGCGAGATCCGGTCGGTCGCGTCGTGCTGCGCACGGTGCTGATCGTGGTCTCGGTCGCCCTCGTCCTGTACCTGATCTATCTCCTGCGGACGCCGATCACCTGGCTCGTGATCGCGGCCTTCATCGCCGTCGCTGTCTCGGGCCCCGTGAATCTGCTGCAGCGACGCGTGAAGCGAGGATTGGCGGTCGCGATCGTCTACGCCGCCCTGGTCATGATCCCGATCGGCCTCGGGGCGCTCATCATCCCCTCGCTCGTCGGTCAGATCGAGAACCTCGGCGAGAACGTGCCGCAGTACGCGCAGGACGTCACGGACTTCGTCAACAACAACAACACCCTCAACGACCTCAACGACAAGTACGACTTCACCGGCGAACTGCAGAACCTCGCCGACGATCTCCCGAGCAAGATCGGCGACGCGGCGGGGGTGCTGCAGGACATCGGCGTCGGCGTCGTCAACTCGATCTTCGCCGCGGTCACGATCCTGATCCTGAGCATCTTCATGGTGGCCGGCGGGCCGCGCTGGGCGGAGGCCTTCGTCCGCGCGCAGCCACCGGGGCGCGCCGAGCGGATCGAACGGGCGCTGCGCCACATCGCCAACGCGATCGGCAACTACGTCGGCGGGGCCTTGGTGCAGGCGACGATCGCCGGGGTCTCGGCCTTCATCGTGCTCACGATCCTCGGCGCCCCCTTCGCGGGGCCCCTGGCGCTGATCGTCGCCTTCTTCGACCTGATCCCGGTCGTCGGCGCGACGATCGCCGCCGTCCTCATCGCCGTGGTGATGATCTTCGTCAACTTCCCGGTCGCGCTGATCGTCTGGATCGTCTTCGCGGTCCTCTACCAGCAGTTCGAGAACTACGTGATCCAGCCGCAGATCCAGCGGCGGGCCGTCGAGATCGAGCCGTTCGTCGTCCTCGTCTCGGTCCTCTTCGGCTCGACCCTGTTCGGGATCCTGGGCGCCGTGCTCGCGATCCCGGCCGCGGCGACCCTGCAGATCATCTGGCGCGAGTACCGCGACTACCGGCGCGAGAGCCTGGCGGCCCCGCCGGAAAGCGGCGGGCCGTCGCTCGAAGTTCCGGCGTAGCGCTAACTTGAAACCGATGGCGACGCTGCCGACGACCGGGACCGTGGGGGTGACCGAGATCGAGCGCGCCGCGGACAGGATCCGCGGGCGCGTGCGCGAGACCCCGGTGGTCTCCGCCGGTGAGATCTCCCGGCGCGTCGGCGCGACCGTGGCACTCAAGGCCGAGAACCTCCAGCGCACCGGGTCGTTCAAGATCCGCGGCGCCCAGAACCGGATCGCGGCGCTCGAGCCGGCCGAGCTCGAGGCCGGAGTGGTCGCGGCCAGCGCCGGCAACCACGCGCAGGCGGTCGCCGTCGCCGCTCGCTCGCGCGGCGCCCACGCCGTGCTGTGCATGCCGGCCGACGCGCCGCTCGCCAAGATCGACGCCGTGCGCGCGTACGGCGGCGAGGTTCGCCTGGTCGCCGGCTCATTCGACGAGGCGGCCGCGGCGGCGGCCGACGTGGCGCGCGACGAAGGCCTCGTCCTCATCCACCCGTTCGACGACCCCGTCGTGGTCGCGGGTCAGGGGACGATCGGGCTCGAGATCGCCGCGCAGGCGCCCAACACGCGAATGGTGGTCGTGGCGATCGGGGGCGGGGCGCTGGTGGCCGGGATCGCGATCGCGATCAAGGACCGGATTCCAGACGCACGCGTCGTCGGCGTGCAGTCGGACCGCTGCGCGCCGTATCCGGACTCCGTCGCCGCGAAACAGCCGATCGGGGCCCGCGCCGTGAGCACGATCTGCGACGGGATCGCCGTCAAGCGCCCCGGCGAGCTCACGCTGCCACTGGTCTCCGAGCACGTGGACGAGATCGTCACGGTTTCGGACGATGACGTCGCCCAGGCCATGGTCCTGCTGCTGGAGCGCTCGAAGCTCGTCGTCGAGGGTGCAGGCGCTGCATCGGTCGCGGCGCTCTTGGCCGGCAAGGTCGAGCCGCCCGCCGACGGCGACGTCTGCGCGCTGCTGTCCGGCGGCAACGTCGACGCGGCGCGGCTGGTCGAGTGCATCCGTCTCGGCGAGACGGCCTCCGGGCGCCGGCTCGTGTTCTCCACCGTCGTCCCGGACCGCCCGGGCGCGCTGGCCCGGCTCGTCGGGACGGTCGCCGAGCAGCGCGCCAACGTGCTCGACGTGGTCCACCTGCGCGAGGGCGTCGATCTCCACGTCCGCGAGACCGGCATCCGCCTGGTGCTGCAGACCGACGGCCCGGAGCACGGCGAGCGGGTCCTCACGGCCGTGCGCGAGCAGGGCTTCGTCGTGATCTCTCAGGATCGCGGTTGAACGAGCCCGAGGTTCGCGCCGCCGGGGGCCTCGTCGTCCGCGAGCGTGACGGCCGGCGCGAGGTCGCGATCGTGCATCGCCCGCGTTACGACGACTGGTCGTTGCCGAAGGGCAAGCTCGAGCCCGGGGAGGACTGGGAGCACGCCGCGCTGCGCGAGGTCGAGGAGGAGACGGGCCTGCGCGGCGAGCTCGTCCGCGAGCTCGACCCGGTCGCCTACCTGGATCGCAAGGGCCGGCACAAGCTCGTCCGCTGGTGGCTGATGCGTCCGCTCGGTGGCGAGTTCGAGCCCAACGACGAGGTCGACGAGCTGCGCTGGGAGCCGCTCGACGCCGCGGTCGCGCTGCTCGACTACCCGCACGACCACGAGCTGGTCAGATCGGTCATCGACGACTTCGCCGCCGGGGTCGAATAGACGTCCAGGTCGAGGGGGTCGGCTCCCGCCCCGGGGTGATTGGCCGATATACGACCATGGAGAGGCGCGCTCGGCTACGGCGCCCTCTCAACACCCCATAACCCCCATAGACCCAGCGCGAGGCACGCCTCGCACTAGGGGGCACCTCCGATGCCGGAGCCGGGGCGCCCAGTGGGCGCCCCGGTTCCTGTTTGGGCCCGCTCAAGTCACCCGGTCCGCGAGCCGATGAAGGGGATGCGCATCCTGCCCCTCGGGGCACATCAGACACCAACCACACCTCCCATATGAACGAAGACGGGACGCCGGGCGGGCGTCCCGTCTTCTTCTTCGTTCAGGGGGCCGGTGGGGGCGGCGTTCGCTCGGCGGCCTGCTCGACGCGCATCCGCATCCCGCCGACGACGACGGCGATGCAGCCGCCGAGGGCGACGAAGGCGCCGAAGCGCAGGGAGACGGCGTTTGCACTCGCGAGCTCGTCCGGGCGATCGATCATCAGGTAGATCGTCAGGAGCGCCGCCCAGACCCCGGCGGCCACCACGAGCTCGGCCGAGCGCAGCGGCCGCGCGAGCTTGTGGCCGGCCGGCATCGCGCACGACCAGCAGGACGGCGGCGCCGACGGTGATCAACAGCGCGGCGTCCGCGAAGCCGAAGCTGTCCACGCCCGTGACCGACAGGCCGCGGCTGAACGGGATCCCGTACCAGGGCAGGAGCAGGCTCGCGACGACCACGAGCGCCCCGGCGACCACGATCCGCTCGGCGGGCGTCAGCGGGCGGCGGGCGGCCGGCTCACTCGAGCGGCTGGCGGCCACCGTAGCCCGACTCGAGGTCGTGCCAGAAGCCGATCCCGTCCTCGTCGAACTCCCAGCAGAGGTAGACCTCGCGGCCCTCGAGGATGGCGGGAAAGTCGATCAGCCCCCGGTCGACGTCGCGAACGACGATCCCGAGCCCCTGGATCTCGCCGAGCAGCGCCCGCACGGCGAGGAACGCCTCGCCGACCTCGCGGCCGGGCTGGCCGCCGCCGTTGGCGGGTGCCGCGTCGGCGAGCAGCTCGTGGGCCTCGGCGTCGGTCAGCCGATCGCGCTCATTCCGCAGCTGGCGGAGCTTCGCGTCGAGCGCCGGCAACAGCGCGTTGGCCTCCTCGACCGTGAAGTGGCGGTCGTGGATCACCCCGGCGCGGCGGCGGTGCGCGAGGCCGTCTGGATCCGGTCGCCGAGCAGCTTCGCGTCGGCGTCGGAGATCGTCCGCAGCTGCCCCTGGAACGCCAGGTGCCAGTGCTCGGCCGGCCACTTGTCGAGATGGCTGAGCTCGCCCAGAAGCGACTCGGCGGGGATGAAGTCCGCCTCGTCGAGCACCACGACCGGCTCGGCCTCGACGCGCCACGGGTAGTCCTCGGGGTGCTTCTTCTTACCCTGCGGCCAGATCGGCGCGCGGTCCTCGAACATCTCCGAGCGCACCCGGGCGATGCCGCCGAACGCCTGCACGCCGGTGACGTAGAAGACGATCTCGTCGCCGGGCTCGAACTCGAGCGCCTGATTGCGCCGCCGCTCCTTGAACCCGACCACGTCGAACCCCCGCTCGACGTTGATCCGGAAGTTCTCCGACGAGCCGGTGAGGATCCAGGTGGCCATGGGGCGATTCTATGCCTAGGTTCGTCGCGTGCAGCCGTAGCGCGAGCTATGCGAGCGCCGTCGCCGCGATCTCGCGCGGGCACTGGCGCTGTTCAGGCCAAGCGCTGCGCTTGGCGCTCGGGGGTGATCCGGATCACGTTCCACGCCAGGCCGACGCGCTGCATTGCGCCGATGATCGCCCCCGACGGGTCGAGCTCCCAGCGGCGCAGGCCTTGGACGGCCGAGCGCGGGAAGGCGTGGTGGTTGTGGTGCCAGGACTCGCCGAGCGAGGCGAGCGAGAGCCACCAGACGTTGGTCGATCGGTCGTCGGTGGCGAAGCGCCGGCGGCCGTGGAAGTGGCAGATCGAGTTGATCGACCAGGTGATGTGGTGGACGAAGAAGATCCGCACGAGCCCGCCCCAGAGCAGCCCGGTGGCGGCGCCCGCGAGCGTGCCCGTGAGCAGCCAGCCGAGGGCGGCCGGGATCCCCAGCGAGAGGGCGACGAGCGAGACGAAGCGGCGGTTGAGCAGCCGCATGCCCCGGTCGTCCATCAGGTCTGGGGCGTACTTGCGCCGGTCCGCCTGCCCGTTGGAGTCGAAGAGCCAGCCGACGTGGGCGTGCCAGAGGCCGGCGAGACCGCTGCCGTGACCGACGTGGGGGGAATGGGGGTCGCCCTCCTCATCGGTGTGCGCGTGATGCTTGCGGTGGTCGGCGACCCAGTCGATCACCGGGCCCTGGACCGCCATCGACCCGGCGGCTGCAAAGCGCGTACTCGACCGGCTTGTAGGTCTGAAAGGCGCGGTGGGTGAGCATGCGGTGGTAGCCGATCGTGATCCCGAGCGCGGTGACGAGGTACATCGCGGCGGCGATCGCCAGGTCGGTCCAGCCAACGGCGCTGTTCCAGAGGAGCACGATCGCCGCGAGGAAGGCGAGGAAGGGGAGGACGACGGCGGTCATGTTCGAATAGCGCTGAAGTGGGCTCATGCGAACAACTTAGGCGCCGATCGACATAGTTTCTTCCCCTGAGGCAACGTCCAAACCGTAGAATCTTGTCATCAGCCCACAAGAAATTGACATCGACCAGCCATGGCGCGGGCTCCCGGCGAGGATCGGCGGGCTCATCCGCCCGCACGTCGCGGCGCTCAGCGACGAGATCATCGAGGCGATTCGCGAGCGCGTGCCCGCCTACCGGCGTCCGCTACGTGGCCGTTTCGGCGCCGGGATCCGCACGGGGGTCGAAGAGGCCCTGGGCCAGTTCGTCGACCTGATCGGCGATCCCGACCGTGACCGCAGCGCCAGCGACGCCGTCTACCGGGCACTCGGCCGGGGCGAGCACCGCGAGCGCCGCTCGCTCGATGCCCTGCTCGCCGCCTACGGGCTCGGCGCACGGGTCGCCTGGCGGCGGGTCTCGGCGATTGCGATCGAGGCCGGGGTCGACCGGCGGACGCTTACCGTGCTTGCCGAGGCCGTGTTCGCCTACATCGACGAGCTCTCCGCGCTCTCGGCCGACGGTTACGCCGAGGCGCAGTCAGCGGCCGCCGGTGAACGCGAACGCCTCCGCCGGCGGGTCGCGGCCCTGCTGCTCGATCCCGAGCCGGACGAGGCGGCCGTCCGCGCTGCCGCCGCCGACGCCGACTGGGAGCTCGCGCCACGCGTCGCCGCCCTCGCCTGGAGCGGTACCGGCCGCCGGCTGCGTTCCCGGCTGCCGGCGAACACGCTGGTGGCGGAGCCCGGAGACGCCGAGGGCGGCCTCGCGCTGCTCGCCGATCCCGAGGCGCCGGGACTGCGCGCGGCTCTCGAGCGCGCCGCCGGGCAAACCGACGTCGTGCTCGGGCCGACCGTTGAGTTGCTCGCCGCGCGGCGGAGCGCCGACCGCGCCCGCGAGCTTCGCCGGCTGGTCGCCGCGGGCGTGGTCGACGCACCGCCCTTCGCCCTCGCCGACGACCATCTCGCCGCCCTGGTCGCGCACGGCGACGAGCTCGCGTTGGCGGAGCTCGCCGCCCTGCGGCTCGCGCCGCTGGCCGGTGAGACGCCGGCGTCGCGTGCGCGACTCACCGAGACGCTGCGAGCCTGGCTGGACCACCAGGGGGAGGTGGCGCGGGTCGCGGCCGAGCTCCACGTCCATCCGCAGACCGTGAGGTACCGGCTCGGCAGGCTCCGGGAGCGGCTTGGAGACGCCCTCGACGATCCGGCGGCGCGCTTCGAGCTCGCCCTCGCCCTGCGCAGCCCCGTTTCGGCCCCCGGGACCTAGTCGTCTGGCTCTCCGGGCCCGAGCTGGCGCCGCACGCCGTCGATCGCGTCGACGGCGACCTTGCGCATGAAGCGCTTGCCGAGCAGGCCGAAGTAGAGGCGGTGCTGGGCGGCGGTCGGCTCGACGCCGATCTCGACCTCGGCGAAGGTCGCCGTCTGCGCGGGGGTCAGCACCCAGCGCGAGTAGTACCCGCTGCTCTGACAGCGCAGCCGGATCTCGTGCAGGTCGTCGAGCTTCTCGACCTCGAAGATCGTCGTCTGGTCGCCCGAGAGCGGCATGTGCGTGACCTGCTCGAACGTCTCGGTCTCTGCCAGTTCGGCGAGGCCGGTGACCGAGACCACGTTGCCGGCCCATTCCGGGTAGCGGGTCGGATCGCCGACGAGCTTCCACACGTCCCCGACCGGAGCCTGGATCAGCGCCTGCTCGCGCCACGCTGGCATCGCTCAGACCCCTGCGAGCAGCGTCTCGCAGCGCTCGGCGTCGAGCGGCCGCCCGAGTGCCTCCCAGGCATCGCGGGCCTCGGTCAGCAGCCGCTCGCGCTCCGCCGGCTCGGCCGCGGTCGCGCCGCTGGCCTCCAGGCTCGCCGCCCGGCCGACGGGGTAGCGCAGGCGCTCGGCCAGGCCGGCGGCCTCCTCGGCCAGGGTCGCGGCGGTCTCGGCCTTGCCCCAGACGGCGGCGTTCACGGCGCGGTCGGCGGTCGCCTCGACCGATTGGGCGACCAGGCCTGCGCGCTCGCAGAGGTCGAGCGCCCGCGCGAGCGCCTGGTCGGCGTCCGCGTAGTCCCCGCGCGCCTCCAGGGTGTTCGCCAACCAGGCCAGCGATTCGAACGCGACCTCGGACCGGCCGACCTGGTCGGCGATCTCGAACGCGCGCTCGAGCATCTCCGCGGATTCGTCGAGCTGCCCGTCGTGCCACAGCAGCACGCCCCGCATCGAGTACGGGTAACAGAGCTTGCCCGCCAGGCCCTCGCGCTCGGCGAGCTCCTGCGAGGCATCGGTCTCGTGCTCGGCCGCCTCCCAGTCGCCTCGGTAGATCGCGATCTGGGCGAGCGCCGCGTGGACCTCGACCTGCGAGGGCAGGTCGCCGGTCTCGACCGCGAGGTCGAGCGCGGCGCCGTAGGTCTCGCGAGCACCCTCGTAGTCGGCCTCGGTGACCTCGAAGTGGTAGCCGAGGGCGAACAGCGCCCGCACGGCCTCCGCCGGATCGGTCTCGCGGGCGAGCTCGACGGACCGCTCGAGGTTCTCGCGGGCGCGCTCGGAGTCGCCGATGCGGCCGAACACGCGGCCGAAGATCCCGTGGGCGCGACTCGCCGCCCCGGCCTCGCCCAGTCGCTCGGCGAGCCGCAGCGCCTTCTCCGACGCGTAGATCGCGAGCATGTTGTCGCCGGTGTGCATGTAGAGCGAGGCGGCCTCCTCGTACAGCCGCACGAGCTCGAGGCAGGGTGGGCCGTCCTTCAGCAGGTCGATGCCGCGCTGGTAGTGCTCGATCGAGCCCTCGCGGTCGCCCTTGTGCCACAGCCCGGCGCCGATCTTGCGGTGCAGGTCGCCGACCCGGGCGAGGTTCTCCTGGCCGCGGTGGTACTCCATGCAGTGGTCCCAAGCGCGCACGGCGCGATCGACCCGGCCGAGCAGCAGGGCGACGTCGCCGAGCTTCTCCGAGACCCGGGCGACGGTCTCCAGGTCGAGGTCGTCGCCGAGGGCCAGTGCCGCCTCGTAGTGACCCTGCGCCTCGCTGTTCGAGTAGATCGCCGCCGACGCGTCCCCCGCCGCCTCCAGCGCCTCGAGCGCGCGGGCACGGATGTCGTGCATCTCGCCCGCCTCGACGTCCGCCGCCGCGCCGAGGGTGGCGGCGCGCGAGTAGTGCTCGGCGACCATCGCGATCACGCCCTCGGACCGGTCGGCCGCGCGCGTCGAGATGAACTCCGCGACGTCGGCGTGCCGGCGCGCGCGCACCGCCTTCGGCAGGGTCGAGTAGGCGACATCGCGGATCAGCACGTGCTTGAACGCGTACTCGCGCTCGCCCGCCAGGCGGCTGCCGGCGGTTGGCACGATGAGGTCTTTGGCGCGCAGCGACTCGAGCGTGCCGCGCAGGTCGGAGCCCGGCTCGCGGGCGTCGGCCACCGAGCCCTCCCAGAACGTCTGGCCGACCACCGCGGCGGCCTGCAGCACGCGGCGCTCCGAGCGCGGCAGCGAGTCGAGGCGGGCTGCGAGCACGGAGTGCACCGTCTCGGGCAGCGCCTCGGTCTCGCCCGTGCCCTCCTCCAGGATGCGGTTGACCATCTCCTCGGCGAACAGCGGGTTGCCGCCCGAACGGCTGGCGACCTGGACAGCCAGCTCCTCCGAAACGCCATCTTCGCCCAGCAACGCGCCGACCAGCGCACGGGTGTGCTCCTGGGCGAGCGGGTCGAGGGTGAGCGTGGTCGCGTTCAGGCGCCCGCCGCCCCACCCGGGCCGGCGGTCGAGGAGCTCGTCGCGCGCCAGGCACACGAACAGGGCCGGCCCGCGGGCCCACCGGGCGAGGTACTCGATCAGGTCGAGCATGCCCTCGTCGGCCCAGTGGATGTCCTCGACGGCGAAGATCAGTGGCTGGCGCCGGCTCGCCGCCTCGATCAGCGTCCGCACGGCGGAGAAGAGGCGTTCGCGCATCTGCTGGGGGTCCTCGAGCTCGGTCCCGTCCACGCCCGAGTCGGGCGGCGGCTCGATCCCGAGCGGCCTCCCGAGCGCCACCGCGAGGCGCTCGGGCGACTCCTCGCTCTCGGTCTCATCGACGAGCGCCTCGACCCCGCGGTGGAGCTTGCGCCAGGCCGCGCCGGCGCCGTCGTCGTCGACGATGTCGAAGGTCCCCCGGACGATCTCGCCCAGCGCCCAGTAGGCGAGCCCGGCGCCGTAGGCCGGGCAGCTGCCGAGCCGCACGGCGGGCGGCGTCTCGCGATCGCCGACGCTCAGCGTGAGCTCGCGCAGCAGCCGGGTCTTGCCGACGCCCGCCTGCCCGATCACGGTCACCAGATGCGGGCGTCCCTCGTTGACGACCTGCTCGAACAGCCCCAGCAGCCGCTCGCGCTCGTCGCGGCGGCCGACGAGCGGCGTCGACGCCGACGATCGGGTGGCGCGGCCGCGCACCACCGCGCGCACCGCCTCCCACGCGGGCACCTTCTCGGCCTTGCCCTTGAGCTCGAGCGGCTCGAGCTCCACGTACTCGATCGCCTTGCGGGTCAGGCGGTGGGTGACCTCGCCGACGATCACGGTCCCGGGCTTCGCGGCGGCCTGCAGCCGGGCGGCGACGTTCACCGGATCGCCGATCACGGTGTAGCCGTCCCCGACCCGCCCGGCGAGCACCTCGCCGGAGTTAATCCCGACCCGCAGCGCGAAGTTGGCGCCGACGTCGGAGGCGATCCGCTCGTTGACCTCGGACATCGCGGCCTGCATCGCAAGCCCGGCGCGCACGGCGCGCTCCGGGTCGTCCTCGTGGGCGGTCGGGGCCCCGAACACGCCCATCACGTTGTCGCCGATGTACTTGTCGATCGTCCCGCCGTAGCGCTCGATCTCCTCCCCGAGACGCCGCAGCGTGCGGTCGACCATCGACTTGCTGCGCTCGGGGTCCAAGCGCTCGGAGACGGCGGTGTAGCCGGAGAGATCGGCGAAGATGATCGTCGCCTTGCGCCGCTCCTCGGGAGGGCCGGACTCCGCTATCGGCGCGGCCGCGGTCGCCTGCAGCGCCGTGCCGCACTCGATGCAGAACTTCGCCCCGGGCGGGTTCTCGGCCCCGCACGACGGGCACGAGGCCGCCAGCGAGGCGCCGCACGACATGCAGAAGCGCGCGCGCTCGGGATTCTCGGTGCCACAGCTCCCGCAGACCATGGCCCCAGAATACGACCGCCGGTGGCCGCAGGCGGGGAATTTTCGTGTTCTTTGCGGACGCGGCGCCTGGCAATGAGGAGCGCGGGGCCCGGGCGTGTGTGGCGAATCCGGCACGCGAGTGCGACGCAGGCGCTACGAGCCGGCGCCCCCGCGCGTCCCTCAGCGCCGAGTCGTCGTTTGAGCACCGTATACGGGGCTAAGTGACGAGTCGGCGAAAATCGTGCGGCCGGGGCACGCGGCTTGCGCCACGAACGTCACGTCAGGCGCGCGCCGGGGCGGCCGTTCGTCGGCGCCGTGGCGATGCCGGCCCCGCCGGTCAGTGAGGAGGGTGTGACGCGGGGTTCGTGTGGCGAATCCGGCACGCGAGTGCGACGCAGGCGCTACGAGCCGGCGCCCCCGCGCGTCCCTCAGCGCCGAGTCGTCGTTTGAGCACCGTATACGGGGCTAAGTGACGAGTCGGCGAAAATCGTGCGGCTGGGGCGCGCGGCGTTGAGTGAGCGATTTGGTCCCGTATAGGGCCAAGATCGCGCACTCGTTTCCGCGCCGCCTTGGCCTCCGGGCCGCCCGGGCCGCACGCCGCATCCGGCCCTAATCGATCGGGATCTCCTCCACGCTGGGCGCGCTCGTCGACTCGTATTCGTCCAGGCGTTCGAGGTAGTGGTCGATCAGCGCCCGCATCGTCACCAGGGCCTCACGCTGGACCGACTGCCACTGGCCGCGAAACTCGGGGGCGGAGGTTGCGCGCAGGACCTCGGCGCCGCGGCAGATCGGGCAGAGCTCGACGCAGTGCTGCTCGGGCTGCTCAGACACCGGCGGTGGCCTTCGCGGCGGTCTCGAACCTCACCTCGAGCGCGCCGTCGGCGAGCTTCGCCCCCGTGGGACTGCGCGCGGCGAGGGCGGTGGGGAGGATGATCGTGCGCTTGCGCGGGCCGACCGAGACGATCAGCTCCGGGCCGACCTTCTTCAGCCCGACGTCGCCGCGCTCGCCGAACGGCACCGGGATTCGCAGGGTGGTGGTGCCGTTCTCGGAGGACAGCTCGTGGGCCAGCTCTGTGTGCAGCACGGCGGCGGGCTCCACCGAGTCGCCGAACAGCTCGTCGCCGAGGCGGTCGAGCATGCGCGTGCCCACCACCTCCTCCTCGAAGTACCGGGCGGTCAGCAGTGGCAGCGGTGCGAAGCCGGCGCGCACGTCCTCGAGGCGCTCGCGCTGGCGTGTGTGCCAGTCGCCGAAGTAACCGCCGGCGAGCTCGTCGGGAAAGACGCGGTTCACCACCACCGCGTCGGTCAGATACCCGTACAGGTTCAGGTAGGTGAACGTGCGCTGGGCCTCCTTGATCACCATCCGGTCGGGGTTGATCACCAGGCGGATCGAGGCTCGGGTGCGATCACGGAGGATCTCGTTCATCGCGATCAGATGGCGGACGAGGCGCTGGACCTCGCCGAGCACGTCCTCGCCCGGGAGCTCCATGTCCATCATCCGCGCGATCGGCTTCGCGGCTGCGACCAGCCGGCGCTCCCACGGGAAGACCTTCTCGAGCCACCAGTGCGCGACGTCGGGGAAGCCGAGGAGGCGAAGGGTCTCACCGGTCGGCGCGCAGTCGACGATGACGACGTCGTACCGGCCCGAGTCGTGATGGCGCTTGATCTGCAGGAGGCTGAACAGCTCGTCCATGCCGGGCGGCACGCTGAGCTCCTCGGCGGCGATGTCCATCACCCCGCGGTCGGCGAGCAGGGCGCCGAGCCAGCGCTGGACCGCGGCCCAGTTGGCCTCCATCTCACGCTCGGCCTGTACCTCCTGGCCCCAGAGGCAGTCGGACACTCCGACCGGGTCGGGCCCGAGCTCGGCCTCGAGCGAGTCGGACAGGCTGTGCGCGGGATCGGTGGAGAGCACGACCGTGCGCAACCCCTGCGCGGCGCAGCGGCGGGCGGTGGCGGCGGCGACGCTGGTCTTGCCCACGCCGCCCTTGCCGGTGTAGAGGATGGTCCGGGGCGGACCGGTGGTCCCAGCGGTCAAGCGCGTTCAGAGTACTTCGCTACGCTGGCGCGCGCCTTTCAATCAACCACTAGGAGAAAGTCACCTTGAGCATCCGAACCCTGCTCGTCGTTTGTGCGCTCGCACTGCCGATCCCGGCTGCGATCGCTGGTTGTGGGAGCGATGACTCGTCGTCGAGCGAGGATCCGCAGACCGTCCTCGACGAGACCTTCAACAACGACACCAAGGTCACCAGCGGCGACCTGAAGCTGAACGCCTCGCTCAGCGCCGAGGGCGACCAGGGGGGTCAGTTCCAGCTGAGCCTCAACGGGCCGTTCCAGGGGGATGCGAGTAACGAGAACGCGATCCCGCAGCTCGATCTGACGGCTTCGGCCAACGGCTCCGGCGGCGGCCAGAACATCGACTTCTCCGGCGGGCTGGTGGTCACCGACGACAACGCCTACGTCCAGTACAAGGACCAGGCGTACGAGGTCGGCACCAAGGCGTTCAGCCAGATCAAGTCCCAGATGGAGGCCCAGGCCGGCCAGAGCTCGTCCGCGACAGGCGGCTTCAAGGAGGGGTGCACCCAGGCCCTCCAGCAGGCGGGCGGCGAGCGACACGTCCGCCTGTGACATCGACCTCGCGTCGTGGCTGACCAACCTCAGCAACGAGGGCACCGAGGACGTGGGCGGCGCGCAGGCGATTCACATCCACGGCGACGCGAACGTCGACCAGATCCTCACGGACATCGGCAACCTCGCGGCCGCGATCCCGAGCGCCGCCAGCCAGGGCTTCGATCCCTCGCAGCTGGGCGCCGCCTCAGGCGCGGTCACGGACGCCTCGATCGACGTGTACTCCGGCGCTGACGACCACGTTCTGCGCAAGCTCGACCTGAACCTGACGATCGACCCGTCTCAGATCGCCGGCGGCGCAATCATCCCGATCAGCAACATCCAGATCTCGTTCTCGGTCGAGATCGACGGCCTGAACGAGCCGCAGACGATCTCCGCGCCCGCCAATGCGAAGCCGATCAGCTCGCTGCTCGGCGACCTCGGCGTGAGCCCGGGCCTCCTCGGCGGCGCGCTGGGCGGCAGCCTTCCCGGCGGCCTCCCCGGCGGCTCCGGCGGCTCCGGTGGCTCGGGCGGCTCCGGCAACAGCGCCGCCTACCTGCAGTGCCTGCAGCAGGCGAGCTCGCCGAGCGACATCAACGCCTGCGCGAGCCAGCTCTAGCGGCACAGAACAGTCGGCAAGCCCGCTCCCCGGCGTCCTGCCGGGGACCGGGCGCGCCCGACCCCTTCTCTAGGCTGGCGAAGATGATGGGTGCGGGGAACCGGACGGGCTGATGCCGCAGTTTCTCCGAGGCGCGCAGGGCTGGCCGTATCTGCTGACGCCGTTCATCCCGATCGCGATCGCGCTCAACATCGCGGGCGCCGCGGCCGGGCTCGATATTCATCTGCGCGGCGCTGGGGATCATCCCGACGGCGGCGCTGATGGGCCTTGCCACCGAGGAGCTCGCCGCCCGTTCCGGCCCCGGTATCGGCGGCCTGCTGAACGTCACGTTCGGCAATGCCCCGGAGCTCATCATCGCCCTGTTCGCGCTCGGCGAGGGCCTCCACGAGGTCGTCAAGGCCTCGATCATCGGCTCGATCATCGGCAACGTCATGCTGGTGCTCGGCGCCGCGATGTTCGTCGGCGGGCTGGGGAAGGACCGGCAGAAGTTCCGCAGGGAGGCGGCGACCGCCCAGGCCTCCATGCTCTTCCTCGCCGGCGCGGCGATGGTGATGCCGGCGATCTTCGAGCTCGTGGAGGGGCGGGGCTTGCCGGCGCCGTCGGCCGAGATCGTCGACTACGGCTCGACCGTCGAGCACCTGTCGGTGGCGGTCGCCATCGTGCTGATCCTGACCTACGTCGCCGGCCTGGTGTTCTCGCTGCGCACCCACCGCGACCTCTTCAATCCCCCGTACGAGGAGGAGGAGACCATCGGGCTGGAGCACCGGCCGGTCGGTCGCGATGCTCGCGATCGCCGGGGTGGCCGTCGGCGTCATGTCGGAGATCCTCGTCGGCTCGATCTCCGAGGCCTCCGAGGCGATCGGCCTCTCCGAGTTCTTCATCGGCGTGATCGTGGTCGCGATCGTGGGCAACGCGGCCGAGCACTGGGTGGCCGTGCTGGTCGCGCGCAAGGACAAGATGGACCTGGCGGTCAACATCGCGATCGGCTCGAGCGCTCAGATCGCGCTCTTCGTCGCCCCGGTCCTGGTGCTGGCCTCGTACTCGTCGGCCCCGGCCCGATGCCGCTGGTGTTCAACGGCTTCGAGGTCGGCGCGGTGCTGTTCGCGGTCCTGGTCGCCAACGTCGCCACCCGGGACGGCGAGTCGACCTGGTTCGAGGGCGCCCAGCTCCTCGGTCTCTACGCGATCATCGGGATCGCGTTCTTCTACGCGTAGACGCGCACGTGGCGCTGGCCTGAGCGAGCAGCGAGCACGTCGTCGTCGTGCGTCTTGGGTGAGGCCTTCTCGATCACGCTGGCGATCTTGCCCTCGGGATCGATGATGAAGGTCGGCGCGCTGGACTCCCATGTAGGTCTTGCCGTAGTTGCGCTTCTCGACCCAGGTCCCGTAGGCGTCGGCGACCGCGTGGTCGGGGTCGGCCAGCAGGGTGAAGCCGAGGTCGTACTTGTCATCGAACTTCGCGACCGCGCCCACCTCGTCCGGCGAGACGCCCAGCACGCGGGCGCCGCGCATCGGCGTAATCGGCGCGGTGGTCGCGGATCCCGCAGGCCTGCGTCGTGCAGCCGGGTGTGTCGGCCCGCGGGTAGAAGTAGAGGACGACGGTCTGCCCGCGCAGGTCGGAGAGCGTCACCTCCTCGCCGTTCTGGTCGGGGAGCGTGAAGTCGGGGGCGGTGTCGCCGGCGGCTACGAGCATCGGCCGCTGAATCTAGACGAAAACTTCCACGCCGACTGGCATCGACCGGCTCGTAGAGCAGATGGGGCATCCCGCGACGCTCGAACTCGCGGCCGAACGTCATCCCGATCTTCTTCATCACCCGCTGCGAGCGCTCGTTGTCGGGGAGCGTGAACGAGACGATCCGCTCGAGCCCGCAGCGCTCGAAGCCCCAGTCGAGAACCACCTGCGCCGCCTCGGGGGCGAGCCCGTCTCCCCAGCGCTCCGGGGCGATCGACCAGCCGACCTCGACGACCGGCTCGCCCTCGACCTCGTCGCGGTTGAGCCCGACGTAGCCGACCAGCTCGCCGGTCGAGCGGTCGCGCCACCACCACAGCGTGAAGCCCTCCTCGGCCGCCTGCGCGCGCTGGTTGGCGAGGATCGACTCGACCTGGGCGCGCGAGCGCGCGCCGCCGTGCCACGGGGCCACGCGCGGGTCGTTGAGCTGGCGGTCGGCGAAGTCGAGATGGGCGACCGGGTCGGGCACCTCGGCGTCGAGGCGCTCGCTGCGGGGCAGGTCGCTCACCCGCGCGGGTCGACCTCGGCGGCGCCGACGTTGCGGTCGAGCCAGGCGTTGACCGGCGCGAGGGCGCGCCAGGTGTCGCGCACGTGGTCCAGCGCCCGCTCGCGCGAGATCCCGCGCCCCTTGGCCGCCTTGAGCCGCCGCCCACCGGCAACCGAGCGACGCCGCAGCACGGCTGCCCGCGGATGGTCGCGCGGATAGCCCCGCGGCACGGTCCGCAGCTCCGCGCCCATGAGCGTGAAACCGCCGGCGCTGAGCTCGTCGAGCATCCGCTCGAGGTTCGCGCCGGCGCGACCCGCGGCGCGCTCGCGATAACGCTCCAGCTGGTCCGGGCTGAGCCGGTAGTAGCCGCTGCCGGCGAACAGGCCGGCGGACGTGAGCTGCGCGTAGAGCCCGGCGTCGCTGCCCGGACGGTCTCGGATGAGGCCGTAGGTCGCGGTCTTGTATGGCGACTTGTCCTTGCTGAAGCGGATGTCGCGGTGCTGGCGGAACATCTTCACGCGGCCGTCGAACTCGTTCGTGAGCTCCTCGAGCATGGTCTCGAGGGGCCGCGAACGTCCCGCTCGTAGGCCTCGCGGTGAGCCTCGAAGAAGCGCTTGGAGTTGTCGCGCTCGAGCTCGTCGAACCACTCGAACGCGGTCCGCCGAAAGCCGCCGAACGCCTCCGGTGCGCTCACTCGGGCCAGAAGTCCTGCTGCTGCTCGGTCGCCGGCTCGGCGAGCCGGGTGGAGAAGATCAACAGCTCGGCGTCTGCGTCCGTGTCGTTGTGGACCGAGTAGAACGCCTCGCCCGTCATCCGCACCGCGGTCTGCGGCTCGGCCTCGAAGACCTCGTCGCCGACCTTGAACGTCGGCGTTCCGGAGACCACGAAGTAGATCTCCTCCTGGCCGGGGTGGCGGTGCCCGTAGCTGCCCCGCCCGCCGGTGCCCGGCGGCATCAGCCGCCAGCTGAACGAGACCTGCTCGGTGGACAGCGCCTCCGAGTACCAGCGCATCTCGCCGAAGCCGGGGTATTCGGCCATCCAGTCGACGGCCTGCGTTCGCTCCGCGATCGTGTAGCCCATCGCTACTCCTCCGGGTCGGGGTCCGGCTCGAGCTCCTCCTCGTCCTCGACGAGGTCGTCGTCGTCGGGCTCGAGCTCGGTGGCCTGGACGGAAACCCCGGCGGGCGCGTGGCGCACGGTCTGGAAGCGTTCCATCGCCGTGTCGAGCGCGTCCGTGTCGACCGGGACCTCGTCGGAGACACGGACCCAGTCCGCGCCCTCGAAGACCTCCATGTTGAAGACCTCCTGGTCGATCGACACGGAGTCGTCGACCACGACGACGACCTCCGTCTGCGGGTTGAAGTACGTGCCGGGCCGGACGAGCAGGTCGTCGAGCTCGACGATCGGGTTCGGGTTCTCCTCGGTCATCGATCGAACCCTACTGCCCGAGGTTCTCCAATTCGCGCAGCTGGCGGTCGACCTCGGCCTCGACGTCGAGCGGCTCCTTGCCCTGGCGGGCGCGGCGCTCGTTGCGCGCCTGGACGAGCTGGCGGACCTCCTCGCGCAGCGCCGGGTCGTCGGAGGCCGGCGCCGCCGTGCCGCTCTGCTCGGTCAGCAGCCGGTCGAGCTCGGCGTCGACGTCCAGCGGCTCCTCGCCGCGGGCGCTCTGCCGGTAAGCCTTCGCCTGGAGCATCTGGCGGAGCTCGTCCTCGCGCACTCCGGACCCCTCGCCCTCGGCCCCGGAGTCGCGCATCCCGCGCGGGTTGTCGGAGTCGAACTCGACCGAGAGCCCGCCCTTGCCGATCTGCTTGAAGGCGTTGCCGGCGTTGGCGATGAAGGCGATCGCGGCAACGGGGATCGCCACCAGGACGACGATCAGGATCACGTCGCCGTTGGAGATCCCGACGGGCAGGACGAGCTCGGCAACTGCCACCGGACAAGAGTAGATCAGCTACGCTTTCGGGGTGATTGACTGATCAGTCAGTCGATGTCTTCAACCGCATACAAAGGAGCCTCAGAGCAGTGGACTTCAGCCTGACCGACGAGCAGAAGGATCTGCGCGAGCTGGCGCACAACTTCGCCGAGAGGGAGATCCGCAAGGTCGCCTGGGAGTACGACAAGGACGGGACCTGGCCCGCGGAGATCATCGAGAAGGCCTGGGAGGTCGGCTTGATGAACACCCACGTCCCGGAGGAGTACGGGGGACCCGGGCTCGACTTCCTCTCAGGCTGTCTGATCGAGGAGGAGTTCGGCTGGGGCTGCTCGGGCATCGGCACCTCGCTCGCCGCCAACGGCCTGGCGATGACGCCGGTCGCGCTCGGCGGCTCGGAGGAGATCAAGGAGCAGTACCTCGGCATGCTCACCGAGGAGCCGAAGCTGGCCTCGTTCTGCCTCACCGAGCCCGACGCGGGCTCCGACGTCTCGGGGATGAAGACCACGGCCACGAAGAAGGACGACAAGTACGTCATCAACGGCTCCAAGTGCTTCATCACCAACGGCCAGTACGCCGACTGGTACACGGTTTACGCGAAGACCGACAAGGAGGCCGGCCACCGCGGCATCTCCGCCTTCGTCGTCCCCCGCGATGACACCGTCGTCATCGACAAGAAGGAGGACAAGCTCGGTCAGCGCGCGTCGAACACGGCGACGGTCACCTTCAACGAGACCGAGGTCCCGGTCGAGAACCTGCTCGGCGAGGAGAACAAGGGCTTCAAGCTCGCGATGATGACCCTCGACCGCACCCGCCCGGGCGTCGCCGCGATGGCCGTCGGCATCGGTCGCGCGGCGTTCGAGTTCGCCTGCGAGTACTCGAAGGAGCGCGTCCAGTTCGGCGTCCCGATCGCGATGCACCAGGCGGTCTCGTTCATGATCGCCGACATGGCGACCAAGGTCGAGGCCGGCAGGCTGCTCACCTGGCAGTCGGCGGCGCTGCTCGACCAGGGGATCCGCAACACCCTCGCCTGCTCGCACGCGAAGCGCTTCGCGGCCGACTCGGCGATGGAGATCGCGATCGACGCCGTGCAGGTCTACGGCGGCTACGGGTTCATCAAGGACTACCCGGTCGAGAAGCTGATGCGCGACGCGAAGATCATGCAGCTCTACGAGGGCACGTCGCAGATCCAGCGCCTCGTGATCGCCAAGGAGGTCCTGATGGGCCGCAACGTCAACGAGCCGTTGCCCGAGGCCGTCTCGCAGACCGACGCCGCGACCAAGGATCCGGAGAAGGCCGCCGCGGCTCCGCCGTAGACCGCGGCGGCGGCAGCGGGTTGACGGCGATCATCGCGCCGACCGCCGTCAGCATGATCACGCCGAGCACGACGGCCTGGGCCCAGCCGTCGATCGCGACCGCGGTCGCGTAGCCGAGGGCGCCGAGGACGAGGGCGGCCAGCACCGAGTAGGCGATCACCGCGCCCTGGTGGCGGACGTGGGTGCCGGTGGTCGGCACGGCCAGGTCGACGCGGTCGAACTGGTTGCGCTGGGTGACGGTCATGTTCGCCATCTGCTCACTCCTCGGCGACGAAGAATCGGGACCTACCGAACCTACGCCGCCCGGGGGTGCGCGTCCGTGAGGTTCGTCACGCTCCAGTCCGCCAACTATCCTCGCCCCGATGGCCGAGCGAGCGCGCGCGCCACAAGCCGGTCGCGGACGCGGTGGCGGACGCCGCGCGCTCGGGGCGATCCGCGCGACCCGCCGGGCGCTCGATGGACGTCTTCGGCGGCGAGATCCGGCGCCGCGACCTCTTCCCGCTGCTCGTGCTGCACCTGATCGAGCGCGAGCCGCAGTACGGCAACCGGCTGATCGAGGAGATCGAGGCGATCACGGAGGGCACGATCTCGGCCAACCCGAACACGATCTACCCGCTGCTGCGCCAGCTCGAGGCCGACCACCTGATCAAGGGCGATTGGGAGCATCCGGACCGGCGCACGCGCCGCTACTACTCGATCACCGCGGCGGGGCGGCGCGAGCACGCCCGGCTGCGCAACCGAGCTCGAGCCGTTCCTCGACTCGGTGATCCGCTCCGTGACGCTGATCAAGCGCGAGCTCTACGGCGACTAGCGGTAGCGGCGCACCTCGAGCCGCCCGCGCAGGAGCTTCAGCCGGGCGCCGTGCTGGCGGTCGACCCGCTTCTGCTTCGTGCGGATGACGAGATTGACGAACAGCGGGGCGGAGCCGCCGGAGCCGCCGTGCACGTCGCGCCGGACCTTGACCACGCCGGCCTTGCGCGTCTCGCACGGTGACTGGGCCGGCGTGCAGTTGGTGCCGTTGGTCGGGCTGATCATCCCCTGCAGCCACACCGACCGCCGCACGAGCCGGGTCGGCGTGGTGGCGCGCGGCCCGCGGGCGACGACCAGCTGGCCGCCCACGAGCGCGTTGTAGCCCAGCCGGCGCACGTCCGAGCGCAGCGCCGCGGTGACGGCGAGCACGTCGCCGCGCCGGAGCCCGTCGACCTTCTGCGAGAGCACGACCTTGCGCCGCGGGCGCAGGCGCAGCGAGCCGCGCCGCAGCTTCTTGGTCCGCGTCGCGTTGCGCGGTGACCCCGGGCGGGATCCGGATCGCGTTCAGGCGGCCCTTGTTCTGGACGATGCGCCCGTTGGGCTTGTTGGCGCCGATGATCATCCGCTCGTCGCCGCGGGAATGCGGGCTCGAGGCGGAGACGACGACGTTCGCGTAGCAGTGGTCGAGCCGGCACGGGAAGCCGTCGCCGATCCGCGTCGTGCGGTCGAAGACCACGGGGCAGTGATGCTCGCGGTTCGGGAGGCGCTGGCGGCAGCGAAGGTGTCGCCGGGCGAGGACGCGCGCGGGCGCGCTCGCCGACTTGCGGCCGGCGACCTCGAGCGCGACCGTGACCCGGGGGTCGTAGTCGTACGGCCGCCGGCGCAGCGCGGCGACGGCTTGTCGCAGTCGACCGTCACCTGGACCTCCGAGGAGAGCTCGAGCCGGTCGCCCCGGCGCAGTCCCGCGAGCTTGCCCGGGCCCATCGACAGGACGACGCGTGGCTGCGCGTCACGGGTGCGCGTGATCGGCACGGTGCGGCGGAGCTCGGAGTTGACCCCGGTGGTGGCGGCGTCGACCGCGCGGGGCTGCGCCGCCGCGGCGCTCGGGACGAGCGCGGCGGCGAGCGCCAGGACGACGGTCGCAGCGGCGCGCAGGGATCGGTTTCGCTCGGTGGACATGGGCGGGGAGTTGTAGTGGGTCTACGGCTTGATCCGGGTGGCCGTCGACTTCGCCTCGCTCACCGTCCACACCGAGCCCGGCGCCACGGAGACGTCGGCCGGGTTCTGGTCGACCGCGATCGGCTCGCCGACCAGCTCGTGCGTCGCGGGGTCGATGCGGACGACCGCATCGTCGCCACCGAGCGCGACCCATACGTAGCCGACGCCGGCGGCGATCCCGCGCGGGAGGCTGCCTACTTCGATCGGATCGCCCACGACGTCGCCGGTCTCGGGGTCGAGCTGGGTGACCGTGCCGTTGAGGTTGCTCGTCACCCAGACGCCGCCCGCCCCGACGGCGATGTCGTTGGGGAGCTCGCCGACCGGGGTCGGGCTGCCGATGCGCTTCGGGCCGTCCGGGTCGATGCGCGAGACGGACGCGTCGCGGTTGTTGGTGACCCACACGGTGTCGTTGCCGGTGGTGACCGCTCGCGGCTCGGTCCCGAGCGGGACGGTGCCCGCGCGCTCGTTGGTCTGCGGGTCGATCTGGGCCACGGCCTGCGCGCCCTTCTCGGCCACCCAGACCCAGCGCCCGCCGGTGTCGACGTCGCTCGGGTTGGAGCCGTGGCCGAGCGGAATCGCCAGCGGCGGACGGCCCTCGAGCGGGTCGAGCCGGTAGAGCGTGTCGGTCGCCTCGCTCACGGTCCACACGGAGCCGAAGCCGATCGCGACGGAGGCCGGGCTGGGGACCGGCACCCGGAACGTGACCCTGTGCTCGGCGCGGTCGATCGCGTCGATCTCGTTGCCGTCGTGGGCCGCCACCCACACGCGACCCGGCCCGACGGCGACGGCCGTCGGCCCGTCGCCGACGTCGATGGGCGTCTTGGTCGTCGGCGGCGGGTTCGCGGGCGGGCTCTCGTCACCGGCATCGCCTCCGCCACCGCCGCCGAGCACCAGCCCGGCCGCGATCGCCGCCGCAGCCAGAACGCCGGCCCCGGCCAGCCACGGCCAGCGGGGCCGGCGGCGCGGGACGCGCGCGGCCGGGGCGTCGACGGTCTCGGGCGGCGGGCCGGGAGGCGCCGACAGGGGGACGGTCGGCTCGCCCTCGACGACTCCGACCAGCGCCCGGGCCAGGGCCCCGGCCGACTGGAAGCGCTCCTCCGGGTCGATGGCCATCGCCTTCTCGACCACCGGGTCGATCGCCTCCGGCAGCCCGGGCCGGGCCTGCGACGGCCGCGGCCGCGGCGCGTTCGAGTGCGCGAACAGCGTCGCGAGCTCGTTGTCGCGCGGGAACGGCGCCTGGCCGGTGAGCGCGAAGTGCAGCACCGCGCCCAGCGCGTAGATGTCGGCGCGGTGGTCGACGTCGTCGCCGGCGATCTGCTCCGGCGCGACGTAGTCGGCGGTGCCGACCAGCTCGCCGCTGTCGGTGACGGTCTCGCCGCCGCTCGCGGTCCGGCTGATGCCGAAGTCCGTCAGATAGACGCGCCCGGCGTCGGCACCGGCGCCGACGAGCACGTTCGCCGGCTTGACGTCACGGTGGATGAGCCCGGCGGCGTGCGCGGCATCGAGCCCCGCGGCGACGGCCTCGATCACGCCGGCGGCCTCGGTCGGCTCGAGCGGGCCCTCGACGATGACCATGTGGCGCAGGTCGCCGCCCTCGACCAGGCGCATCGCGAGGTACAGATGCCCGCCCTCCTCGCCTGCCTGGTGGACGGGGATCACGTTCGGGTGCTCGATCGAGGCGGCCAGCCGTGACTCGCGCCGGAACCGCTCGCGGAAGCGGGCGTCGGCCGACAGGCGCGGGCTCACGACCTTGAGCGCGCGCATGCGGTCGAGCGCCAGGTTGCGCGCCCGGTAGACGACGCCCATCCCGCCCTCGCCGATGACGGCCTCGATGAAGTGGCCGGCGAACTCGGCGCCGGGCGCCGGGCCGGCCTCGGGCTCGCTCATCCGAGGTCGCGGACCGAGATCACCCCTTGGCGCAGTGCCAGCTCGACCAGTCGCACGCGCTTCTGATTCTGCGGCAGGTCGCCGATCCCGAACCTCTCGAACAGGGTCCGCAGGTGGCCCTTCACCGAGTCGACCGAGAGGAACACCTCGTCGGCGATCTGCTGGTTCGTGGCCGGGGTCGCGTACTGGCTGCCCTCGCGAAACGGCCGCGAGAGCGCGATCAGGATGCGGCGCTGGCTGTCGCCGAGCTGCATCGTCTCGGCGCTGTCGGGCGCGGCGATCGTCGCCGAGCTCGGCGAGGGCTCGGGGGCGCGGAAGACCACGGTCGTGGCCCCGAACCGCAGCTCGTCGCCGTCGGCAATCCGGCGCCGCCCGGCGACCCGCTCGCCGTTCAGGAAGGAGCCGTTGCGCGAGAGCCCGTCGTCGGCGATCGTCCATTCGCCGCCGATGCGCTCGATCTCGGCGTGCAGCCGGGAGACCTGCTCGTCCTGGTCGAGGCCGATGTCGACCTCGGGGCCGCGGCCGACGGTGACCCGCTCGCGGCCCTGCTCGAGCGAGAGGATCCGCTGGCCGTCCGCCGCCCGCCAGAACAGGAACGGCAGGCCGAGGCGCTCGGCCTCGAGCCGCGCGGCGAGCTCGGCCGGCGAGGACGAGTGGGCTGCCGCCGGGCTGTCCATCCAGGGGCAAGTTAGCCCCTGACGCGGCGCATCACACCCAGGGTGGGGGAGCCCACACCTCGGTGCCGCTCAAGCACACCCAGCGTGCCTGGTCGCGGCGGCCGCGCGGACGGAAGCTCGAGGCGCAATCACTACTCGGCCCCGCCACGCGGGGTGAAGGGAGATCGACATGACACGGACGAAGCTGAACTCATACGCGCGGTGGATGGTCGCCGCGGTCGCGGGCCTCGCGATCGTGCTCGGCCTGGTGGCCGCCCAGGCGGCGAACGCGGCGCCGCCGAGGTGCTTCGGTAAGAAGCCGACGATCGTCGCCGGCAAGAAGGAGAAGGTGAAGGGCACCCGCAAGGCCGACGTGATCTACGTCGCCAAAGGCCGCTACAGGATCGCGGCCGGCAAGGGCGACGACAGGGTGTGCATCGGAGCCGGCGACGCCTACGTGACCGGTGCCGAGGGCGCCGACCGCATCCGCGGTGGCTCGGGCCGCAACGACCTCAACGGCGGAGCGGGTGACGACCTGATCGTGGGCGGCGCGGGGCGTAACTACCTGGACGGGGGGGTCGGCGATGACCGCATGGTCGGCGGCGAGGATCGCGACTACATCGACGGCGACGACGGCGACGACCAGCTGGATGGCGCGGCCGGCAACGACTGGCTCGACGGCGGCGACGACAACGACACCCTCGATGGCGGCGACGACGACGATCACCTCGACGCGGGCGCCGGCGACGATCACCTCGACGGGAACGCCGGTGCGGATGAGCTCGACGGCTCCAAGGGCGTCGACGTGCTCGACGGCGGCGACGATCGCGACGAGCTCGACGGCGGCGACGGCGGGGACACGCTGCTCGGCGGCGAGGGCAACGACCGCCTCGCAGACGGTGGCGGGTCCGACTCGGTCAACGGCGGCGCGGGCAGCGATTCGCTGAGCGCCTCGTACGACTCGACCGGCGGCGATACCTTCGACGGCGGCGACGGCACCGACGTGATCGACTACAGCGGTTTCGGGAGCGCGGTCCGGGTGACGCTCGACATGGTCGCCGACGACGGCCGGGGCTGCCCGCAGCAGTGCGAGGGCGACACCGTCGACCCGACGATCGAGGGCATCGTCGGGACGCCGTTCGAGGACACGCTGATCGGCAACGCCGCCTCGAACACCATCGACGGTGGCCAGGGCAGCGACGTCATCCAGGGCGCCGAGGGCGGCGACATTCTCCGTGGTGACGTGGGGACCGACGCTCTGGACGGCGGTGCGGGCGACGACGCGGTCAGCGGCGGCGGTGGCGACGACGCGCTCGACGGCGGCTCGGAGACCGACGAATGCCGCGGCGACCAGGGTGTCGACTCCGGCATCAATTGCGAGACGATGGTCGCGATTCCGTAAGCGGATGGGCCGGGCGGCTCCTGCCGCCCGGCCCGCCGCGTACGCTGCCGCCGTGCCGACACTGACCGACTCGATCACTGTGCAGGCCTCGCTCAGCGAGACCTGGGGCTACTACTTCGAGCCCCGCGGCTGGCCGGCATGGGTCGACGGCTTCGGCAAGGTCGATTCCAGCGCGGGATATCCGGAGGTGGGGGGGACGCTCACCTGGAGCTCGACCCCGGCCGGGCGCGGGCGCGTCAACGAGGAGGTGCTCGCGCACGAGCCGCGCAGCCTGCACCGGATCTCGTTCTCGGACCCGGAGTCGAGCGGCGAGCTCGAGACCAAGTTCGAGATCGCCCGGGGGGAGCGGACGACGGTCAGTCTCGAGCTCTCGTACTCGCTCGCGCAGGGCGGCCCGTTCGCCTGGCTCGCCGAGCGCTTCTTCGTCCGCGGGCAGGTGGCCAAGTCGCTGCGGCGGACGCTGCTGCGGTTCCGGCTCGAGGTCGAGGAGCTCGCCGCGATGAGCCGCGCGGCCGACCCGCCGCCGAGCCCCGACCGCTAGCCTCTCGCCGGCTCTTACTCCCCTCACAACCTCGGAGGCTCCCAACCCAATGTTCGTCTTCAAGGCCGCGGTCGTCGGCGCGGGCACGATGGGCGGCGAGATCGCCCAGGCGATCGCCGCGTCCGACATCCCGGTCGTGCTCAAGGACATCGATCAGAAGTTCGTCGACCACGGGCTCGAGAAGGCGCGCGAGGTGACCAAGGGCCAGCTCGACCGGCTGGTGAAGAAGGAGAAGCTCACCCAGGAGCAGGCCGACGCCCGCCTCGAGGAGGTCATGGGCCTGATCGAGGGGACCACATCCTACGAGGCCTTCGGCGGCGTCGACTTCGTCATCGAGGCCGCGCCGGAGAAGATGGAGATCAAGCGGCAGGTCTACGCCGAGCTCGACGCCGTCACGCCCGGGCACGCGATCCTGGCCTCCAACACCTCGTCGCTCTCGATCACCGAGATGGGCGACGCGACGCTGCGGCCCGAGAAGGTCGTCGGCTTCCACTTCTTCTACCCGGCGTCGGTGATGCCGCTGGTGGAGATCATCGAGGGCGACGACACCGACCCCGAGGTGATCCAGGACGCGTTCAACTTCGCCCAGACGATCCGCAAGCAGCCGATCACGTGCGGCGAGGTTCCCGGCTTCGTCGTCAACCGCATCCTCAACTCGGCGGTCGGCGAGATCTGGCGCGAGCAGGAGGAGAAGGGCCTCTCGATCAAGAAGATCGACGAGGCCGTTGGCGCCGCCAACGTCGCGCCGATGGGGCCGTTCTTCCTCGTCGACCTGCTCGGTCTCGACACCGTCTTCCACGTGGCCGAGCACCTGCGCGAGTCCTACGGCGACTCCTTCTACGTCCACGAGGGCATGCGCAAGCTGGTCGCCGACGGCAAACTCGGGGCGAAGACCGGCGGCAGCGGCTTCTACGAGAACGGCGAGCCGCAGATCCCCGGCGACGCCGAGCCCGATGGCGAGGCCCTCGCGGAGCTGATGAAGCTCAAGGCGGTGGTCGAGTCCTGCCTCGTGCTTCAGGAGGGCGTCTGCACGGTCCGCGAGATCGACCTCGGGATGATGGCCGGCGCCGGGATGGACCCACGGCGAGGGATCTTCCCGCCGTTCATGGGGGCCGACATGCTCGGCCTGGACGTCGTGCTCGAGAAGCTCGAGGCGGCAGAGGCGGAGCACGGCGAGCGCTTCGCGCCGCCCACCGTCTTGCGCCGCCTCGTCGCCCAGGGCAGGCTCGGGACGAAGACCGGCCAGGGCTTCTACGCCTACCCGCAGCCCGACGAGGGCGACCAGACGGACACGATCAAGCTCGAGACGCGCGGCGATGTCGCGATCGCCTGGCTCGCCAACCCGCCGATGAACGCGATCGCGCCCAAGGTGATCGAGGACCTCGGCAAGGTCTGGGAGCGCGTCAAGGAGTCGGGCGAGATCCGCGCCCTTGTGATCGCCTCCTCGATCCCGGTCGTCTTCTCCGCCGGCGCCGACATCAAGGCGTTCACGCAGATGGACGAGGCCGGTGGCGAGGACCTGATCGACTCCGGCCACGCGTTGCTGCGGGACATGGGGCTGAGCAGGGTCTCGACCATCGCCGCCGTCAACGCCCTCGCCTTCGGCGGCGGCTGCGAGCTGGCGATGGCCTGCAACTTCCGGATCGCCTCCGAGTCGGCGGTCTTCGGTCAGCCCGAGATCAAGCTCGGGATCATCCCCGGCTTCGGCGGCACGCAGCGCCTGCCGCGGCTCGTCGGCGACGAGAAGGCCCTGGAGATGAACCTGATCGGCGACGCGGTCCTGGCCGGCGAGGCCGAGGCCTACGGGCTCGCCAACCGGGTCGTCCCGGACCACGAGCTCTTCGATGCCGCGGTCTCCTGGGCCAAGCGGCTCGCCGGCCAGGCGCCGATCGCCGTCGAGCAGGTCAAGCTCGCCGCCGACGACCCCGACCTCGAGCAGGGGATCGAGCAGGAGAAGCAGGGCTTCCGGACCGCCTTCACGAGTGAGGACGCGCGCGAGGGCATCGGCGCGTTCCTCGGCAAGCGCGCGCCGAAGTGGCAGGGGAAGTAGCCGCGCGGGCGGGCCGTCGAGCTCGCCTCGCTCATCCGCGACGCCGATTCGGTCGTTGCCCTGACGGGCGCGGGCATCAGCGTGCCCTCCGGGATCCCCGACTTCCGCAGCCCCGGCACGGGCCTCTGGGAGAACGTCGACCCGATGAAGGTGGCTCACATCGACGCCTTCCACAGCGACACGCGGCGCTTCTGGAGCTTCTACCGGCCGCGCTTTGCCGAGCTCAACGAGAAGCAGCCCAACGCCGCCCACGTCGTGCTCGCCGAGCTCGAGGCGCGGGGGATCCTTGATGGCGTGGTCACCCAGAACATCGACCGCCTGCACACGAAGGCCGGGTCGGACCGGGTGATCGAGGTCCACGGGTCGATCGCGACCTCCAGCTGCACCACCTGCCGCAGCAGCTATCCGCTCGAGAACGTGGGCGAGCTGTTCGACACGGACGGAGTCGCGACCTGCGCGTGCTGCATGGGCAAGGTCAAGCCCGACGTCGTGCTCTTCGGCGAGCTGTTGCCCGAGGACGCGATGGCCGACGCCGAGCGCCTGTGCGCGGGCGCCGACCTCCTGCTGTGCATCGGCTCCTCGCTCGAGGTCTACCCGGTCGCGGCCCTGCCCGAGCTCACGCTCGCCGCGGGCGGCGCGATCGCAATCGTCACCAAGAGCGCGACCCCGTACGACGGCGAGGCCACGGTGAAACTCGACGGCGACGTGGTGGACGAGCTGGGGGCGGTGCTCGCCGCGCTCTAGGACGAGGCAATGTCGCAGGAGAACGTTCGGCGTCTCTACGGCATTGACGACCTGTACGAGGGTCACGAAGGCGCCGCGGCGTACTGGGAAGACCTTCACAGCCCTTGGAAGTCGCTCAGCATCGATGTCGAGAGGCTCGAGGCGGTCGGGAACAAGGTCGTCACCGTCTTACGTATGAGGGAGAAGGACGAGAGGGCATCGTGGTCCGCCGCCGGCTCGCGAACGTGCTCACGATCACCGACGGACTGGTCGAGCGCCTCGACGCATACGACGATCCACAGGCGGCCCTCGAAGCTGCGGGGCTGCGCCTAGGGCCGGTGTGCACCCAGACGCCCGCGCCCAACCCCGTCGGTAGGAGCCCACCGCCCGCTCAGGACCTTAAGAGGCGCGCGTTCACCGCCCAGCCGCGTCTACGGCCTCCTGAGGATCCAGGTAGGTCCGCACCCGTATCGCCTTGCCGTCCTTGAAGTCGGTGACCACGGCGAACGGGGACTCGGTGGCCACCCCGCTGGCTCCGCCACGGGTGCGGATGAGGCCGATCCCCAGGACCCGGTCGCCGAGGTCGCGGATCTCGGAGTACTCGACGTGGATCTCGTCGAGCACGTCGTAGAAGGCCCGGAACATCTCGCGGACGCCGTCGTGTCCCCGGTACACCCTCGCCTCGCCCCCGAGCAGGACCGGAAACGCCGGGCTCCACTCGACGTCGGGGTCGAGGTCCTCGAGCTGAGCCTCGATGTCTCCGCGGTTGGAGGCCTCGGCTCCGCGCTTGAAGCTCTCCACGTTCTCGGCCGACATCAGCCTTCGACCAGTCGCTTTAGCGCTTTCAGCTGCTGCCGAATATCCCGCTGCACGCCGCGACGAAAGGCGCTGTGCAGGATGCGAGGCAGGCTCTTCCAGTCAACGTCGCTGGCTTGGGCGAAGCGGGTTCCGCCGGCCGTCGGCTCGAGCCGGTAGTCCACCTCGACCACGGAAGCATCGTCCTCTTCCCGCAGGTGCATGCGGCGCGGTGGATCGATCTCAACCTGATCGACGATCAGCTCGGTCGCCGGCCGCAACGGAACCGGCTTGTGAAGGACGCGCCACCGCCCATCGCCGATCCGCTGCACTGACTTCACCTTCCCGCACCATTCAGGGTCACGCTCGGGATCAACGACGACGTCCCAGACCTCCTGGGGTGGTCGCGCGATCTCGATTGATTCCTCGACCCGCACGATGCCCTAGCCCAGCGCCCGCTTGCGCCTCAGCACGCGCTCGGCGATCCCGAGGGTCTCGGCGACCTCGGCGGCGCGGTCGGCTCGAGAGCTCTCCGGCGACGCCTCGTTCGCCGCCTCGCCCGTGATCCGGCGGCGTTCGTCGAGGGTCGCGAAATCCTGGTCCTGGTCGGGGGCGGCGAGGGCCTCGCGCTCGGCCAGCATCGCCTCGAGGCCGACGCGGATCTGCAGCGCCGCCTCGCGCGTGCGACCGGCGTCGAGGTCCGCGCGGGCGCGGATCACGAGCAGCTCGCAGGCGGGCACCGAGGCCTTGCCGCCGAGCACCTCGGCCACGCGTTCCTGGGGGCGGAGGAGCTCGGCGCGGCGGCGGCGCTCGGTGAGCGGCACATCGATCGCCTCGGTGTAGCGGCCGTCGGCGAGATCGTCGCCGGTGCCGAAGCCCACCCGCACGGCAAGCGCTGCGCCGGCGGTGACGTCGGCGATCGCCGGGTCGAGGGTGGCGGCGCGATGGGCGTGCACGGCGCGGTTGGCGAACTCGACCGCGGCCGCGATCTCGTCGCGGACCGCCTCGCTGTCAGCGCGCAGCCCGGCCAGCCAGCCCTCCGCGTCGCCGGGCTCGCCGAGCGGCTCGGGCCGCACCACGGTCAGCTTCGTCCGGGGGACGGCCGGCGGCCGCGCCTCGGGGTCCGCGTCCTTGGGCCTTGCGCGCCCGAGGCGCCGGCGGGGCTGCGGCGGGGCGTCGTCGACGCGGACGACCAGCACCCGCTCGGGGTCGCGACCCAGGTAGCGGCCGTCCTCGAGCCCGACGGTCCCCGCGAGCTCGAGCTGGACGAAGGGGAAGAGCAGGGTGGCGGCTACTCGCCGAGGTGGGCGGCGGAGGCGCGCTTGCCGCCGGCCTTGTCATCCTTGCCCTTGCCGGTGGGCAGCGCGGCGTCGGACGGCGACGTGGGCACGGTCGGGTTGTCGATCTCGCTCAGGCGCTGGATCAGCCGCTTCCACTTCTCCGGCTTCAGGATCTCGGAGAACTGCTGCGAGGCGCTGCCGGAGCTGGGCCCGGAGACGGGCATGTAGCCGACGTGGACGTGGTCGTCGTGGTCGGCCATCGCGAACGTGTTGTCGGCCCCGAAGTAGTCCATCAGCGAGATGATCTGGTGCGGCTTCATCGCCCCCTGGAGGGTGAGCAGGTCCTTCACGAGCGCCTCGGAGAGCGTGCCCGGGCCCTGGTTGCCGAGCACGGGCTGGCCGTTGATCATGGCGATGTCCGCCGCGTCACCCGTGGAGTGCTCGCTGACGTTGCCCGACGTGGTCATGATCGAGTGGCCGCACTTGAGCGACGTGATCGTCAGGTCGTACCCGCGGGCGGTGAGGAACTCGAGCATCGCCAGCACCCGGCGATCGATCTGGCCGGTGCGGATGTCCTCGCGACCGCAGGCGTAGATCTCGAGCTTCGGATCGGAGAGCGTGCGCTGGACGAGCTGGCCCTTGGACATCAGCAGCACCTGGCTGGCCGAGGCGGAGCCCGTGAACGGGTCCTGGCCGGCGGCGCGATAGATCGCCGTCGCCTCGAGCAGCTTCCAGCCGTCGAGGATCGGCTTCGGGTCGATCTTCGGCGCGCCGCGGCCGGCCGGGCGGATCGAGAAGTGCACGTGCGGGGCGAGCTCGTCGGTCTTGGAGATCTTGCCGAGCACGGTGCCCGCGGTCACCTGCGAGCCCTCCTTGAGCCTCTGCATCTCCATCGTCTTCGGGTCGAAGTGCAGGACGTTCGAGAAGTAGCCCTTGAACGACTCGTAGCCGGGCATCTTCTTCGCGAGCAGCGAGTCGAGCTGGCCGGAGAGGTCCGCGCGGTCGACGTTGTGCTTGCGCTCGGGGAACGCGAAGAGGCGGTCGCGCGAGTCCTCGGTGTTCACCGTCGCCTCGTCGGCAGGGGCCGCGTCGGCGGACTGCTTGGCGTCCTTGCCGGCGTCGCCCTTCGCGGCGACCTGCTTGCCGTCGGTCGCGGGCACGTCCGGGGCCGTGTCGTCGGCGTGCGGGCTGACGAGGCGGAAGTCGTTGGCGGAGAGGTGCTTGGGCTTCGGCACCGGGTAGACGTCGGAGACGTCGCCGAGCTGGGCGTAGGTGAAGCGGTTGCCGTAGGCGTCGCGCAGGACGATGTAGTGCCCGAGGTCCTTGGACTTGCCGATCCGGGTGATGACGCCGTCGTTGACCGCGACCACGGGGGCGCCCTCGCGGGAGTAGATGTTGATCCCTCGACGTGTGGGTGAGCCTGAGATCACGTCGGCGACGTTGCCCACCTGGCCCTTGCCCGGCTTGGAGCGCTTGAGCGCCTCGCGCTCGGAGATGTCGTCCGCGTAGCGGGCGTTGGCGGCGACCGGGAAGCGATCGCCCTCGGTGAGCCCGGTGAGCGAGCTGACCAGCGCCTCGGGGAGCTTGCCGTACTGGTTCGCGTAGAGCAGGACCTCGTCGACGTACCAGTCGGCGTGGTTGTAGGCGAAGATCGACTGGCGCAGGTCGGAGTCGCCGCCGGCCGCCTTCAGGTAGCGGGCGGCGGCGCAGATCGCGTCGACCGGGTTGTACGGATCCTTGCGGCCGTCGTTGTTGGCGTCGACGCCGTACATCCGCCAGGTCTCGGGCATGAACTGCATCCAGCCCAGGGCGCCGGCGGTGGAGACGTTGAGGTTCGTGCCGAAGGCGGTCTCGATCCTGTTGATCGAGGCGAGCACCTGCCAGGGGATCCCGTACTGCGTTCCGCAGGCCTGGTAGATCGGCAGGAGGAAGGGCGGGATCGAGAAGGAGTCGATGACGGGGTTCGGGACGCCGATGGGCGCCGCGCCGAAGTTGGCGATCGTGACGCTCGGGTTGGTGTCCGTCGGCACGCCGTCGGGCCGGCGGTCGGCGGGCTCGGTCATCGGCTTGCGGTCCGCGTTCGTGCCGCCGGTGTCCGCCTCGTTGTCGTTGCCGCCGTGGTGGCGATGGTTCGGCTTGTGGGTGTGGCCGGCCGGCGCGTGGACCTCGAAGCCGCGGCCACCGTGGCCCGAGGGCCCGACGACGCCGTCATCCGGCGTCGTGGTCGTCTCGTCCGTGGTCGTGGTGGTCGGGTCCGTCGTGGTGGTCGGGTCCGTGGTAGTGGTCGGGTCCGTGGTGGTGTCCGCCGGCGGCTTCTCGGGGCCGCTGGAGCCCGACTCGGTGGAGTCGAGGGGGTCCGAGCAGTCCGGGTCGTCGAGGTCGGTGATCCCGTCGCCGTCGTCGTCGACGGTGTTCGAGCATTGCGGCAGCGCCTGGATGTCCCCGAGATCGGAGCCGTTCGGCAGCTGGATCTGAACGCCGCTCTGACCCACGCCGACGACGTTGCCGCCGCCCGCGCTGGCGGTGCCCGCGACAACGCAGGTCCCAAGGACCGCGAGGCCGATCGTCAGTAGAAGCTTGCGTCTCATAACCCTCTTGCCGTGCCGCCTGGAAGGGTTGCTGCCAGGCACCGCCCCTGCCCGGGCGTTATTGGGCTAGCTCTCCTCCTGAGCGCGCCGAAAACTACTTGTTGCCGAATGTCTTTGCAACGTTCAACCGATTGGACGAACCGTACCCGAGTCAAGCGGATGGAGCGCGCCCTTTACTGCCAGATGGCTAGCTTCTTGATCGGCAGTCCCGGCGCGAGGCTTTACGCCGTGCTCTAGGCTCATCGCCGCCATGAGCTCGGCCGAGGATCGAAACGGCATTCGCGCCCGCGGCGAGGAGGCCGTGGGCGAGCTCGCCCAGGCCCTGATCGAGAACCCTGTTTTCAACGGCGCGCTGGCCAAGGCACTGGGCGCCGGCGAGCGCGCGATGTCCGCCCAGCGCAACGCGATGGGAGCCCTCAACATGGCTTCGGGCTCCGACGTCGAACGGCTCGAGCAGCGCCTGCGCTCGCTCTCCGGCCGCCTCGAGGCGCTCGAGGACCGCCTCGACGAGCTCGTCGACGAGCTCGCCGAGCTGCGGTCGCGCGCGCCGACCTCCTAGGGAGACCCGGCCACCTGCGCCGCGCTCGGCAGGGCGGCCAGGGCCTGTGCGGCGTGGCCACCGAGCTCGAGCAGCGAGGCCGTCAGCGCGTCCTCGCCGAGCTCCGCTCCGGACGGCGGGCCGGCGACCACCAGCTCCGCCGCGACCGCCACGCCGAGCCGCTCGCCGAGCGCGAACAGCGCGGCGGTCTGCAGGTCGGCGACAGTGGCCCCGGCCGCGATCCACTCGGCGCGGGCCTCGGGGCCGGCGAGCGCCGGGTCGAGATCGCAGCCGGCGACGGTGGCGGGCTGCGCGCCGGGCGCCGCTGCCGCGAGCGCGCGGTCGAGATCCGCGTCCGGGAGCGGGCTCCGCGCCGCGAGCGCGCGGCTCACGCCGTCGGTCGGCAGGCCCGCGATCGCGCGGACGCGGTCGCCGGCGGCCAGCTCGGGCGCCAGCGCGGTGCAACGGGCGACGCGCACCGCGCGGCCCACACCGAGGTCGGCCAGCTCGGCGAGGACCGCGGCCGCCCCGCCGGCGCCAATCCCGGTCGCCTGTACGGTCAGCTCCCGCCCGTCGCCGTCGCGCCCGTAGTAGCCCCAGAGTCCGTAACTGTGGTTCGACATCACCGGCCCGTCGAGGATCGCCTGGGCCAGCGCGAGAGCGAGCGCCGGGTCGTCGGCTAGCACGGCTGCGGCGGCGATCGGTGCCGTCGGGCGGAGGTAGGCGGCCAAGGGCCGCGGATTATGCTCCGCCGGGCGATGTCAGCCGGATCCGGAAAGCATCCAGAGCCCGACCCGAGCGCCGCCGACTCCGGCGTGACCGACTCCGTGCGCGCGGCCGTGGAGCGGACGATGCGGGCGACGGCGGGCTCGGCGGCCAGCACCCGCGGCCGGGCGGCCGAGCTCGTCGACGACGTGGTCCGGCGCGGGCGCGACGCGCGCGACGAGCTGGCCCGCCGCGGTCAGGAGGCGGGGGCCGAGCTGGCGCGGCGTGGGCAGGAGGCGACCGGGGAGGTCGGCCGCCGGCTGGAGGCGCTCGAGCGCCGCCTGGCCGAGCTCGAGTCGAGCCTCGCCGCCGAGCGGCGGAAGAGCTCAGGCGCCGGGACCGAGACTAAGCCTAAAGCTGAGGGTTAGATGAACACCGGCCGCCGGGTTCTGATCACCGGGGTCGCCAGTCATTGGGGCGCCGAGTTGGCCCGCCGTCTGGAACGCGACCCGGCCGTCGCCTACGTAGCCGGGATCGACACGCGCCAGCCGCCCGACGATCTGGCCGCCACCGAGTTCATCGAGGCCGACATCCGCAGCGCCGCGCTCTCGCGCCTGCTGCCGACGACGGGCGTCGACACGGTCGTGCACTGCGGGATCCTCTGGTACCCGGAGCCCGGGTTGCCGGCGCGCTCGCTGCACGAGATCAACGTCATCGGGACGCTCCAGCTCCTCGCCGCATGCGAGCGCACGGACACCCTGCGCACGGTGATCGTCCGCGGCTCGGCGGCGATCTACGGCTGCGAGGGCGCTGTGCCGTCGTTCTTCGAGGAGGGCCTTGCGCGTGCCATGCCGCTGCGCACCCGCTTCCAGCGCGACATCTCCGAGCTCGAGGAGTACTTCGACACCTTCGCCCGCCGCCACCCCGAGCTGACCTGCTGCATGCTCCGCTTCCAGCCCGAGATCGGCGCCGGCCTGGCCAGCCCGCTGGTCCGGTACCTCACGCTCCCGGTCGTCCCCGTGCAGCTCGGCTTCGACCCGCGGCTGCAGCTGCTGGACGCCGAGGACGCGACCGCGGCGATCGTCGCCGCGATCGACAACCCGGTGCGCGGGCCGGTGAACGTCGCGCCCGACGGGGCGATCTCGCTGAGCAGGGCGCTGCGGCTGCTGCGCCGGCCCGCGGTCCCGCTGCCGGGCCCCGCCTTCGAGGCGCTCATGCGTCGCTTCGCGGGCATGCTCGGCGCCGGCGGGCTGCTGGGCGACGGGATCCGGCTGCTGCGGTACGGCCGGGGCGTTGACAACCGCCGCCTGCGCGAGGAGCTCGGCTATCGCCCGCGCCGCGACGCGGCGGCCGCGATCCGCGCGCTCGCATGACCGAGCCCGGGGTCCGCGAGCCGATCTCGCCGGAGGCGATCGCCGAGTTCCTCCGTGGCCTGCGCGGCGGGGTCGAGTCGGGCCTCGACCCGCTCGCGGCCGCCCAGCAGGCGGCGGGCTCGCTGCCGCAGCGGCTCCGCTCGGCGGTCGAGGCGCTCGTCCGGCGCCTGCAGGGCGACTACACCGAGGACGCGTGGGGATTCGACGAGGGCTTCGCCGAGGCGATGTTCCCCCTGTTCGAGTTCCTCTACGAGACCTGGTGGCGGGTCGAGGTGGACGGGGTCGTGAACGTCCCGGCCCACGGGCGCGCCCTGCTCGTCGCCAACCACGCCGGATCGCTGTTCCCGTTCGACGCGACGATGATCACGACGGCGATCATGAAGCGCCACCCGCTGCCACGGTGGCCGCGCTTCATGGTCCTCGACTGGGCGTTCGTGTTGCCGTTCCTCTCCTGGTTCATGCGCCGGGTCGGCGGCGTCCCCGCGAGCCCCTACAACGCCGCGCGGCTGCTCTCGGAGCACGAGCTGGTGATGGTCTTCCCCGAGGGGATCAAGGGGACGGGCAAGCCGTTCGCCGACCGCTACCGGGTGCAGCGGTTCGGCCGCGGCGGGTTCGTCGAGATCGCGCTGCGCACGGGCTCACCGATCGTGCCGGTCGCCGTCGTCGGCTCGGAGGAGATCTATCCGAAGCTCGGCGAGAGCGACCTGCTCGCGCGCGCCACCGGCGCCCCGTTCGTGCCCGTGACCCCGACCTTCCCGTGGCTCGGGGCGCTCGGCCTGATCCCGCTTCCCTCGCGCTGGCGGATCGAGTTCTGCGAGCCGATCGATGTCTCAGCCCACCCTCCGGAGGCGGCGGACGACCAGCGGCTGGTCCTCGACCTGTCCGAGCAGGTGCGCGAGACGATCCAGCAGAAGCTCTACGACAACCTGGCCAAGCGGCGTTCGACGTTCCTCTGAGGGGTACGCTCCGCGAGGAGATGGAGGCTGCGACCGCCACGGTGCGCGCGACGACTCGGGTGGCTGTCGTTCGTCCGGACGAGATGCGCGTCGCGCTCGACCGCGCCCTGGCCGCCGCGGACGCCGACGAGCGGATCGGCCCGCGGCTGCGGGCGACCGGCCTCGCGATGCGCTTCGACCTCCCGGACGCCGGCATCACTCTGCACGTGCGCGCCGCCGACGACGACGAGCACAACATCCAGTGGTCGTTCGACAAGGACCCGGGGTGGCGGCCCAAGCTCGTGCTCGAGATGAGCGCCGCGGTCGCCAACCGCTACCTCCAGGGGGCACAGAGTCTGGCGATCGGGATCGCCCGCGGGCAGGTTCGCAGCCGCGGCGAGTCGCGCGCGGCGCTCAGCTACCTGCCCGCCGCGAGGCTGATCTGCAAGCCCTACCGGCGCGTCGTCGAGGCTGATTTTCCGGACCTCGTCGCGGCCTGATCGACCCCCAAAACGGATGCCGTACTCCGCATTGACGCGCGGCGCCGGCAGGCGTAGGCTCACCCCTGAGAGATGGCAACAGGCCACTAGTGGGTCGCGCCGGCGCAAGCCCCCCGGCGACTGGGGCTCGGGCGGCGGGGCTCGCGAGGCGCCTCAGGTGTCGATGGCCGGCGAAGCGGGCCGTGAAGCCCGCAAGGCGACGGGGCCCAATGGACCCCGTCGCCGTATGTAAGGGGAGCTGACCGCCCTCCGGGGTCACACACACGGAGCCGGAACCGCCCCTAGGATCGGCGCGTGCCCGAGGAAACGATCTCGCTGAACGAGGCGGCCCGTCTGTCGGGCGTCACTCAGTCGACGCTGAAGCGCTGGGCGGAGGCGAAGGTGATCCCGGTCAAGGACGGCCGCTGGACGACGGCGGCCGCCGCCCAGGCCCGCGTCGTCGCGCGGATGCGCGAGCGCGGGCATTCGCTCGATGAGCTGCGGCGGGCCGTCCGCGATGGGCGGCTGGCGTTCGGCTACGTCGAGGACCTGCTCCCAGGCCATCGCGAACGCCCGGTCCGCCGCGACGAGGCGGCGGCGAGGACCGGGCTCGAGGAGGAGCTGATCGAGCGGGTGATGACCCTGCTCGGGACGCCGACGGCCCTCGAGGGGACTCTCAACGAGCAGGACGTCGCGGCGATCGAGGACATGGCGGAGGTCCTCGGCGCCGGCTTCCCGCTCGTCGCCCTGCTCCAGCTCGTGCGGGTGTACGCCCAGTCGATCCGCAAGATCGCCGAGGCCGAGGTCCGGCTCTTCCACCTCTACGTCCACGAGCCGCTGATCCGCCAGGGCGTCGACGCGCTCGAGATGGCCGAGGAGATGGAGGGGCTGGCGCGCGATCTGCTCCCGCTGACCTCCCCGCTGATGGAGTACATCCACCAGCGCTACCTCCGCTTCTACATCGAGCAGGACGTCGTCGGCCACATGGAGGCCGACTTCGGCGGGCTTCGGCAGATGGGGCGGGTGCGGATGGCCTTCTGCTTCGTCGACCTCACCGGCTTCACGCGCTACACCGAGGAGGAGGGCGACGAGGAGGCCCTCGACCTCGTCGAGCGCTTCGTCGAGACGGTCGAAGCGACGCTTCCGTCCGAGGCCCTGATCGTCAAGACGATCGGCGACGAGGTCATGATCGTCTCGCCCGAGCCAGGGCCGCTGACCGAGTGGGCGGTCGGCTTCTTGACCCTGTTCCGCGAACGCCCGCAGCCGCGGGTGGGGATCCACTTCGGGCCCGCCGTGTACCGCGACGGCGACTACTTCGGAACCGAGGTCAACCTCACCCACCGGGTCGTCGCTCGGGCGCTCGGCGGCGAGGTGCTCGTGACGGCGAGCGTCGTCGACGCGATCGGGAGCTCCGCCTACCTGGAGTTCGAGCCGATCGGGAGGGTCGAGCTGAAGGGCTTCGGCCAGCCCGCGGAGCTGTTCGTGGTGCGCGCTCGGGAGCCCGACGACCCCTAGTCCGAGGGCCGCTCGCGGGCAGGAATCCGTCCCTCGCGCGCGTACCATCCTGGGGTGAACGCCACGCAGGGTGAGCAAGGCGCGCTCGCGGAGCTCGCCGACGCGATCGCCGCCAGCGAACTCATCGAACCCGGGTCATCCGCGGTGGTGATGGTTTCGGGTGGCGCCGACTCGGCCGCGGTCGCCGCGGGCCTGACGCTGATGCTCGGCGCGGGGGCCGTGCACGCGTCCCACGTGAACTACGGCCTGCGCGCCGGCGCCGGCGACGGGGAGGCGGCCGCCCGCCGGCTGTGCGCCGCCCTGCGCGTCGACCTGCACGTCGAGCGCCCCGGCCCCGCCGGCCTGCCGCCGGGCAACCTTCAGGCCGCTGCGCGCGAGCTGCGTTACGACGCCGCCGAGCGCCTGCGCCGGCGCAGCGGCTCGACCGCGATCGTCACCGGCCACACGCGCACCGACATCGCCGAGACCGCTCTCTACCGCCTCGCCGCCTCGCCCGGCTCGCGGGCGCTGCTGGGGCTCGCGCCGCGCAACGGCCGGGTCGTGCGGCCGCTGCTGGGGCTCGATCGCGAGCGGGTGCGCGAGCTCGTCGCGATCGCCGGACTGCCGTTCGCCGACGACGAGACCAACGTCGATCCGACCTTCGCCCGCAACCGGATCCGCGCCGAGGTGCTGCCCGTGCTGCGCGAGCTCAACCCCGCCGCCGAGCGCAACGTCGCCGAGACGCGCGGCGAGCTCGCCGAGGAGGCTGCCCTGCTCGAGCGCGTCGTCCTCGAGGCCCTCGACCGGGTCGGAGCCGGCGCCGGCGCCGTGGCGATCCCGGCCGCGGCGCTCGCCGACTGGGAGCCCGGCCTGCGCCGCCTGGCCCTGCGCGCGCTGGCCGAGCGCGCCGCGGGCCGGCAGGTGGCGCTGGGCCGCCTGCGCGCCGCGCAGATCGAGCGCCTGGCCGGCGAGCCCGAGGGCGGCACGGTCGATCTCGGCAGCGGCCTCGTCGCGATCTGCGAGTCCGGCCTGATCCGCTTTCGCGCCGCCGCGGTCGACGCGGCACCCGCGCCGGCTGCCCTCAACCTGCCCGGACGGGTTCGCGTGGGCGGCTGGGAGGTGCGCGCCGAGCTGCACCCCGGGCCGGTGAGCCCGGCGGGCCCTGATTTGGCGACGCTCGACGCCGCCGCGCTGCGCGGCCCGATCGAGGTCCGCACGTGGCGCCAGGGCGACCGCATCCGCCCCCTGGGGATGGCGGGCACCAAGACCCTCGGCGACCTGTTCGCCGACCGGGGCGTGCCACGGTCGGTGCGCCCGACCCTCCCCGTGGTCACCGTCGGCGGCGAGATCGCCTGGGTGGCGGGCGTCGCCGTCTCGGAGCACTTCCGCCTCGCCCCGGACGCCGAGCGCGTCGCGGTGTTGACGGCGCGGGCCCTGGACTAGGGCTAGGTCTCGAACGCCCGGGCGGCCGTGAGGGTGCCGGCCTGGCTTGGCAGTAAGCGGTGAAGGTGTGTGGCGACGCGCGCGTTTGTGCCGCGATCCGCGTGCGCGCGTGGCGCAGGCACTACGAGGTCGGCGTTCTCAGTTGCGCCGGACGTCGAGTGTGCGATTTACCCCCTATACGGGGGAAAAGTGCACACTCGACGAGTGGCCAGCCGGGCCGTGTGGCCAACGCGCACCGAAGCCGCGGCGGTCGTCGTTTAGCCTGCCCCCGGTGAAGGACCCCGCGATCGGCGAGACCCTGGTCGGGGCTGAGGAGCTGCAGCGGCGGGTCGCGGAGCTCGGCGCGGAGATCAGCCGGGACTACGTGGACCGCGACCTGGTGATGATCGGGATCCTCAAGGGGGCGGTGCTGTTCATCGCCGACCTGATGCGCGCGCTCGAAGTCCCGTGCGAGATCGATTTCATGGCGGTGTCCAGTTACGGGTCGGCGACCGACTCGTCGGGCGTGGTCCGGATCCTCAAGGACCTCGATGCCTCGATCGACGGACGCGACGTGCTCCTGGTCGAGGACATCGTCGATTCCGGGCTCACGCTGCACTACCTGCTGAAGAACCTAAGGGCGCGAAATCCGCGCTCCCTGGAGGTTTGCGCCCTGCTCACGAAGCCGGAGCGCCGCCGCGTGGACCTGCCGATCCGGTACGTCGGCTTCGAGATCCCGAACCGGTTCGCGATCGGCTACGGCCTCGATCATGGACAGAGGTACCGCAACCTGCGTTACGTAGCCGCGTTGCAGCAGTAATCGCCCCTCGAAGCGCCGGATTGCCCCTGGTACGCTGATCCAGGCCGAGCGGGTCACCGCAACCCCTTTTTGAAAGCAGATGAGACGGTTCTTCCGAAGCGCCGCGTTCCCGATCCTAATCGTGATCGTGCTCGCGTTCTTCGCCCAGCGGCTGATCAGCCCGCCGAGCAGCGAGAAGACGCCGACCTTCAACGACCTCCGGGCACAGATCGCGAGCCGGCCGTCGGAGATCGACTCGGTCACCTTCCAGCAGAAGACCGAGACGGTCAAGGTCACGGAGACGGACGGCAACGAGTACTCGACCGGCTATCCGCCTGACCTCCAGGCGCCGGTCGTCAACCAGCTCGCCCGCGCCCACATCGACACCACGATCGAGGGCACCGGCGGCTCGAGCTTCCTCTCGATCCTCACGTACATCCTGCCGTTCGTCCTCTTCTTCGGGTTCTGGCTGTTCCTGATGAACCAGATGCAAGGCGGCGGCTCGCGCGTGATGAGCTTCGGCAAGTCCCGCGCGAAGCGGATGTCGGTGGACGCGCCGAAGATCACGTTCCGCGACGTCGCGGGCGCCGACGAGGCCGTGCAGGAGCTCCACGAGATCAAGGAGTTCCTCGAGAACCCGAAGAAGTTCCAGGCGCTCGGCGCGCGGATCCCGAAGGGCGTGCTGCTCTACGGCCCGCCCGGCACCGGCAAGACGCTGCTGGCCCGAGCGGTCGCCGGCGAGGCCGGGGTGCCGTTCTTCTCGATCTCGGGCTCTGACTTCGTCGAGATGTTCGTTGGCGTCGGCGCAAGCCGCGTCCGCGACCTCTTCGAGCAGGCGAAGCAGAACTCCCCCTGCATCATCTTCATGGACGAGATCGACGCCGTCGGGCGCCACCGCGGCGCCGGCATGGGCGGCGGTCACGACGAGCGCGAGCAGACCCTCAATCAGCTTCTGGTCGAGATGGACGGGTTCACGATGACCGACAACATCATCCTGATCGCCGCCACCAACCGGCCCGACATCCTCGACCCGGCGCTGCTGCGCCCGGGCCGCTTCGACCGCCAGATCGTCGTCGACCGGCCCGATCGTCGCGGCCGCAGGAAGATCCTCGAGGTCCACACCCGCGGCAAGCCGCTGGCGAAGCAGATCGACCTCGACGCGCTCGCGGGCCAGACCCCAGGCTTCACCGGCGCCGACCTCGCGAACCTGATCAACGAGGCGGCGCTGCTCACCGCCCGCTCGGGCAAGCGCGAGATCACCATGACCGAGCTCGAGGAAGGGATCATGCGCGTGATCGCCGGCCCCGAGAAGAAGACCCGGGTGATGTCGGAGAAGGAGCGGCTGGTGACCGCCTTCCACGAGATGGGCCACGCGATCGTGGGCCATCTGCTGCCCAACTGCGACCCGGTCCACAAGATCTCGATCATCGGCCGCGGGCAGGCCCTTGGCTACACGATCTCGCTCCCCGGCGAGGACAAGTTCCTGACCACGCGCGCCGAGCTCAACGACACGATGGCGATGACGCTCGGCGGCCGCGCGGCCGAGGAGATCGTCTTCGGCGAGATCACCACCGGGGCCTCCAATGACCTCGAGAAGGTCACCGAGACGGCCAAGCAGATGGTCATGCGCTACGGCATGTCCGAGCGCCTCGGGCCGCGTGTCTTCGGCCATGACCGCTCGATGCCGTTCCTGGGCCGCGAGTTCTCCTCCGAGCCCGACTACTCGGACGAGATCGCGCGCGAGATCGACGACGAGATCCGGCGGATCGTCGAGGAGGCCCATCAGATGGCAAAGGACCTGCTGGTCGGGCACCGCACCGACCTCGACCGGATCTCGAAGCTGCTGCTCGAGCGCGAGACGATCGACGCCGAGCAGTTCGCCAAGCTGCTGACCGGCGCCTCCGCCGAGGAGGTCTTCGGCGACGAGGAGGACGAGCCCACGCAGCCGGAGCCGAGCCCCGAGCCGGAGCGCAGCCCCGGCCGCGAGGGCCCACGCCCGGTCCCGCACCCGCGCCCCGGCTTCGCCGGCGGATCCGCGGAGATGCGCGCCGACCGCCCCGAGTGACCCGTACCGCTCTGGATTAATCGCACACAACGGGTCCTCCGGCGGGATAGGTTGGTCCAGCAACCACCCAACGAAAAGGGGGACAGCTCGGATGTCCAAACGCACTGGGAGGAACCACGCCCGCAAACTCGGGCTGGTGGCCGCGATCGCGGCGATCGCATGTCTCGGCGTGGCCAGCGTCGCGGTCGCGAACAACCTCGACCGCCGCACGGCGACCAACTACGCGAAGTCGATCGCGCGGCACGAGTGTCAGAGCACAACCGGATGCAAGGACTACTTCGTCCGCGGTCTGCACCGGGTGAGCAAGCACAAGGCGGTCGGCAGGATCGCCGTCACCGGCACGCGCCCGGGGTTCAGCTTCGTCTGCACGCGGCAGCTCGTGATCAAGCTCGATCCGTACTCCGGCGACCTCGACAACGGTGTCTCGCGGCGCCGCTGCCGCACGTTCAACTAGGGCGTTAGGTCCGGCGCGGCGATACTGGGGGAGTGCGCCGCGCCGCCCTCGTCCCCCTCGCCGTCGGGCTGCTCGCGCGATGAGCGACGCCGCGAGCGGCGGAGCGCCGCAGCTCATGGGGATCGTCAACGTCACCCCGGACTCGTTCTCCGACGGCGGGCTCTTCCTCGACCCGGACGTGGCGATCGCCCACGGCCGCGAGCTCGCGGCCGCCGGGGCCGACCTGCTCGACATCGGCGGCGAGAGCACCAGGCCGGGCGCCCCGGCGGTGACCGCCGCAGAGGAGCTCGAGCGCGTGGGGCCAGTGGTCGCCGCGCTCACGGGACCCGGTGGCGCCGGGATCCCGGTCTCGATCGACACTGCGAAGGCGGTGGTGGCGGAGGCGGCGCTCGACGCCGGGGCGGAGATCGTCAACGACGTCACCGCGCTGCGGTTCGACCCCGAGCTCGCCGGGCTCTGCGCCGAGCGCGGCTGCACGGTGGTCCTCATGCACATGCAGGGCGACCCGCGGACCATGCAGGACGACCCGCGCTACAGCGACGTCGTCGACGAGGTGCGCGCCTTCCTGGCCGAGCGCATCGCCGCTGCGGTGGCGGCCGGCGTCGACGAGCGCAGCATCTGGGTGGACCCCGGCATCGGCTTCGGCAAGACGGTCGAGCACAACCTCGACCTCCTGCGCCGCCTTGGCGAGCTGCGGGAGCTCGGGCGCCCGATCGTGATCGGCACGTCGCGAAAGCGCTTCCTCGGCGCGCTCACCGGCCGCGAGGTCGGCGACCGGCTCGGCGGGAGCATCGCCTCGAACGTGCTCGGCCTGCGGGCCGGTGCCGACGTCTTCCGCGTTCACGACGTAGCCGAACTCCGCCAGGCGCTCGACGCCGCGGCGATCTTGCTGGGGCGCAGAGGCTGGCGAGCGGACGACCGCGGCTGACGGCCCCCCGGCCGGGGTAACCGAACTCGGATACGTTTGCCCCGTGGAAGCGCACGGCGACCAGGAATCGACCGTCCATGTCGAGCTTCGCGGGCTCTCGATCTACACGCACCACGGCGTCACGGACGCCGAGCAGGAGATCGGCCAGCGGCTGGTGATCGACGTGTCGTTCGACGTCCCGGACTGCGACGCCGTGCTCACCGACCGGCTCGAGGACACGATCGACTACGCCGACGTCGCCGACATCGTCGTCCTGGCCGCCACCGAACGCAGCTACCGCACGCTCGAGCGGCTGGCGGGCGTGATCGGCGAGCGGCTCATGGAGCGCTTCGGCTCGGACTCGGTTCGAGTCCGGGCGGCCAAGCCCGAGCCGCCCGTCCCGGTGGCGATCGAGGAGATCGGCGTCGAGGTGGTCCGCGAGCGCGCGCTCACCGACCTCGACGGAGAGGGAGAGCCCGAGGGCGAGGCGTGAGCGCCGGATACCTGGGGCTGGGGTCGAACGTCGGCGACCGGCTCGGGCACCTGCGCGCTGCGGTCGAGCTGCTCGACGACCACGGTGTCGTGGTCACGGCCACCTCGTCGGTCTACGAGACCGAGCCGGTGGGGGAGATCCTCGACCAGCCCGACTTCTTGAACGCGGCGGTCGCGATCGAGACCGACCACGGCCCGGAGGAGCTCCTGGACACCTGCAAGGCGATCGAGGTCGAGCGGGGGCGCATCGCTCGGCGGCCCGCGCCACGGCCCGCGCCCGCTCGACGTCGACCTGCTCCTGCTCGGCGAGCTCGAGCTGCAGACGGAGCGCCTGACCCTGCCGCACCCGCAGGTGAGCGCGCGGCGGTTCGTGCTCGAGCCTCTGCTGGAGCTCGACCCGGAGCTCACGCTCCCCGACGGAACGCGGCTGAGCGAAGCGCTCGCCGCGCTGGGCGATCGCGAGCGCGTGGCCCGCGTCGGCGAGCTCAGGCCGGGCTCTTAGCCCGCAGCGGCTCGAGCCACGCGGGCGGCAGGATCGGCGGCGCGTCGCCGGCGTAGTCCGGCACCGCGCGCATCGCGAGCTCGCCTGCCGGCCGGGAGGCGATCGTGTCGCGGAGGTCCTGAAGCGTCATCAGCAACCGGACGCTGGTCGCGATCTGCAGGTCGCCGGCGTTGAGCTGCTCGCCGCCGAGCGTGCCGTCGGCGATCCAGTCATCGATTCGCTGGAGCATCCCGGGGAGCGCGGCCAGGTCGGCGCGCACGTTGTCGTCGGTGGCCTCGTTGAGCCGGGCCGACAGGGCGACCAGTGGCTGGCCGGTCTTCACGGCGAGCCCCACCGGGACGCCGAGCCGGGCGCCCTCCGAGTAGGAGACGAGCGGGGCGCGGTCGCGCCGCAGCGCGTTCCACAGGATCCGGCGGGCCACGGGCTGGAGCACCTCGTCGCCCCAGGTCTCGGCCTGCTCGACTGCCGCACGAGCCGTGGGGTCGGCCGGCAGCAGCGGCGGCTCGGGCTTGATCCGGTCGAGCTCCCGGGCGATCTCCCGCGAGCCCTGGACCTTGCGGCCGTCGATCTTCAGCGCCGGCACCGTGATCCCGGGAAAGCCCACGGCGCGGAGCGCGCCCTTCGCGACCACCGGCATCAGGTCGACGCGCTTGTAGGCGATCCCCTTCGCGTCGAGCATCATCATCACCGCACGCGAGGGGTGGGACCCGGGGATCACGTAGAGCTTGGCGTCCACGCGCCAAACATATCCTTAGGCGCGTGCTCCTGGCCATCGACGTTGGCAACACGCAGACGCATCTCGGGGCCTTCCGCGAAGGAGAGCTCGCCGAGCACTGGCGCTTTCGCACCGTCGCCGGCGCCACCGGCGACGAGATCGCCGAGCGGATCGCCGGCCTCCTGGCGCTCAGCGGCGTCGAGGCCGCCGAGGTCGAGGCGATCGCCGTGTCATCGGTGGTGCCGCCGCTCGGCGGCCAGTACGAGGCGATGGCCACGCGCTACTTCGGGTCGCCCAGCCTGCTGATCGGGCCCGGGGTCAAGACCGGGATGCCGATCCTGATCGACAATCCGTACGAGGTCGGCGCCGACCGGCTCGTGAACGCGGTCGCCGCCTACGAGCGGATCGGCGGCGCCTGCATCGTGGTCGACTTCGGCACCGGCATCAACTTCGACGTCGTCTCCGCAGCGGGCGAGTACCTCGGCGGCTCGATCGCCCCCGGAATCGAGATCTCGCTCACGGCGCTGGCCGAGCGCGGCGCCCGCATCCCGAGGATCGAGCTCGCCGCGCCCGAGGCGGCGATCGGCAAGTCGACCCGAGGCGCGATCCAGTCGGGGGTGATCTTCGGCTTCGCCGGCCTGATCGACGGCGTCGTGCGCCGGATCGAGGCGGAATTGGGCGGCGAGCCCTCCCTGCTTGCCACCGGCGGCCTGGCCAGCGCGATCGTCCCCTTCTGCGAGACGATTTCCGAGATCGATGAGATGCTCACGCTCGAGGGGTTGCGGCTGATCTGGGAGCGAATGAATAGCACTCGCCACTCGCCATTCGCCACTGGGCCATGACTCAAGCGACTGGCGAAGTGATGCCCCAACCACCCCTCACTTCCCCGTTCCGCATCGCACACCTGAACGTGCCCAACCGAGTCCTGCTCGCCCCTCTGGCGGGCATCGGCAACTGGTTCGTGCGCCTGCAGGCGCGCCGCTACGGCGCGGGCATGGCGGTGTCCGAGATGGTCTCGAGCTTCGCGGTCGCCCACCGCAACCGGCGCACCGTCACCGAGATGCTGCGGATCCACCCGGACGAGGGTCCGGTGGCGATCCAGCTCTTCGGCTCCGACCCGGCGGTGATGCGCGAGGCCGCGGCGACGGTCGCCGCCGCCGGGCCCGCGCTCATCGACCTGAACATGGGGTGCCCGGTGCCGAAGATCTTCAAGACCGGCGCCGGCGCGGCCCTGCTGGCCGATCACGAGCTCGCGATCGCCGTCGCGCGAGCGGCGGCGCGAGGGCTCGGGCCTGCCGATCACCGTGAAGCTGCGGTCGGGCCTGCAGGCCGGCGAGCGCTCGGGCGTCGAGCTCGCCCGCCGCCTGGTCGCCGAGGCGGGTGTCGCCGCCGTCACCCTGCACCCGCGGCCCGCCGGCCAGCGCCACCGCGGCCGCCCGGACTACGCGCTCGTCGCCGAGCTCGTCGCGGCCCTCGACCGCGACGGCACCCCGGTGCCCGTGATCGTCTCCGGTGGCCTGCGGACGCCCGAGCAGGCGCGCGACGCCTATCGCGAGTCGGGTGCCGACGCGGTGATGATCGCCCGCGGCTCGCTGGGCAACCCGTGGATCTTCGCCGAGCTCACGGGCGCGCGGGACGCGCCGCCCAGCGACGCTGAAATCGAGGCCGAGCTGCGCTGGGTGCTCGACCGCGCCGAGGAGCACTGGGGGGCTGAGCGGGCGGCCCGCAACCTGCGCAAGTTCTACCCCTGGTACGTCGAGGCGCTCGGTTACGAGGGTCCCGACGCGGACCGGTTTCAGCGCACGGAGAGCCTCGACGAGGTGCGTGAGCTGCTCGAATCGGGGCCCCGCGCCGCGCCCGATAGCGGCCGAATCGCATCGCTATAATCGCGCGCCCTGCCCGATCCCGCGCCGCGCCGAGCGTCGCGTTTTCGGGCGTTTCTGTGCCGGGAGACCCCGCTTTGTGCGGGTAGAGACAAGGATGAGGAAGAGGAGCTGAACATGGCTCGTGAAGCTTTGATCACAGAGGAAGGGCTGGAGAAGCTCAAGACCGAGATCGAGCACCTCTCGACCACCAAGCGCCGTGAGGTCGCCGGCCGGATCAAGGAGGCGCGCGAGTTCGGCGACATCTCCGAGAACTCCGAGTACGACGACGCGAAGAACGAGCAGGCCCTGCTCGAGCAGCGCATCGCCCAGCTCGAGGAGCGGCTGCGCCGCGCGAACGTCGTCGACCAGAAGGCGATCGACACCGAGTCGGTCAGCGTCGGCGTGATCGTCCACGTCAAGGACCAGAAGTCGGGCGACTCGCGCAAGTTCCAGATCGTCGGCCCGACCGAGGCCAACCCGGCGGAGCACAAGCTCTCGCACGAGTCGCCGATCGGCAAGGCGCTCCTCGGCCACAAGCGCGGCGACATCGTCACCGTCGACGTCCCGCGCGGGCCGAAGAAGAAGCTCAAGATCACGAAGATCGAGACGGCCTAACGGCCTTGTCCTTGGTCTAGGCTCGCCCGCGATGGCCGAGCCTGAAGAGCAGGCGCCTTCCCAGGGAGAGGAGCGCTCGGAGTCTCACGTGCTCGCCGAGCGGCGGGAGAAGCTCGAGCGGCTGCGCGGCGAGGGCGTCGAGCCGTACCCCCACCAGTTCGAGGGGCGGACGGAGATCGCCACCGTGCGGGCCGAGCACGAGGGGCTCGAGGCCGGCGAGGAGACCGAGAGCAGCTACCGCGTCGCGGGGCGGATCGCCGCGCGCCGGGGCCACGGCAAGTCCGCGTTCATCGACCTCGTCGACGGCAGCGGGCGGATCCAGCTGCACTCGCGCGCCGACGTGGTCGGCGAGCGCTCGCACGAGCTGCTCACCGGGCTCGACCTCGGCGACTTCGTCGGGGTCACGGGGACCGTATTCGCGACCCGGCGCGGCGAGCTCTCGCTGAAGGTGACCGGCTGGGAGCTGCTGGCCAAGAGCCTGCGCCCGCCGCCCGACAAGTTCCACGGCCTCGAGGACACCGAGCTCCGCTACCGCCACCGCGAGCTCGACCTGATCGCCAACCCAGAGGCGCGCGAGACGTTCCGCAAGCGCGGCGCGACGATCACGGCGGTGCGCGAGTACCTCGACTCCGAGGGCTTCGTGGAGGTCGAGACGCCCGTGCTCCAGCCGCTGTACGGCGGCGCGCTGGCGCGCCCGTTCACCACCCACCACAACGCGCTCGACCGCGACCTCTACCTGCGGATCGCGACCGAGCTCTACCTGAAGCGGTTGATCGTCGGCGGGATCGAGCGCGTCTACGAGATCGGCAAGGACTTTCGCAACGAGGGGATCTCGTTCAAGCACAACCCGGAGTTCACGATGCTCGAGTGGTACGAGGCCTACGCCGACTACAACGACGCGGCCGTGCGGTTGGAGACCCTCGTCTCCCGGGCGGCCGAGCGTGTCAACGGGACGACGATGGTCGAACGCGACGGCGTGGAGATCGACCTCACCCCGCCGTGGGACCGGGTGACCCTGCGCGACGCGATCAGGGAGCGCACCGGCATCGACATCCTCGAGCACCCGACGCGGGAGGCCCTCGCCGCGGCCATGGACTCCGAGCCGAGCGCCGACGAGGGCTGGGGCAAGCTCGTCGACGGCCTGTTCTCCAAGGAGGTCGAGCCGACCCTGATCCAGCCGACGTTCGTCATGGACTACCCGGTCGAGATGTCACCGTTCGCCAAGCGGCACCGCGACGACGAGCGCCTCGTCGAGCGCTGGGAGCCGATCGTCGCCGGGTTCGAGATCGGCAACGCGTTCACCGAGCTGAACGACCCGGACGAGCAGCGCCGGCGCTTCTTACAGCAGGCCGAGGAGCTCCGCCGCGGGGACGACGAGGCGCAGCCGTTCGACGAGAACTTCCTCGAGGCGCTGGAGTACGGAATGCCTCCGACCGCGGGCGTCGGGCTCGGCATCGATCGGCTCGTGATGCTGCTCACGGGCGCGAGTAGCCTGCGCGAGGTGGTCCTGTTCCCGGCGATGCGGAGCTGAGGTGCCGGGCGGAGACGAGATCGCGGCCGCCGAGCGCCAGGGCGACCCCTACATCGTCTACGCGGACGCCCACGGGTCGCGCCGGGTGCTCTCCCTGCCGGACTCGTGGCTTCGGATCACGATCGGCCGCGGGATGTCGACCGACGTGCCGCTGACCTGGGATCCGGACGCCTCGCGGGTGCACGCCGAGTTGGTCCGGGTCGCCGACGCGTGGGTCGTGGTGGACGACGGCCTGTCGCGCAACGGCACCTTCGTCAACGGCGAGCGGGTGACGAGGCGCCGGCGCCTGCTCGACGGCGACGAGCTGCGGATCGGATCGACTCCGATCCGCTTCCGGGCCCCGTTCGAGGCCGGCGAGCACACCCTGGTCGACGCGCCGCGGCCGTGAGCGCGCGCCGCCGCGGCGCCATGCTGGCGGCCCTGGCCGTAGCCGCCGTCGCCCTTGCCGTCGCGGGGTGCGGCGGCGGTGACCCGGGAACCACCCAGACGGACGCTTCGGCACCGCCGCCTACCCGCGCCCCGAAACCCGACCGGGCGGCCGATCGCCACCCGGACCCGCCCCCGCCGCACGTAGCGCGGGCGCACTGCCCGGCCGGGGTCAGCGGGTGCCGCAGCGCGAGCGGCACGATCATCTACGTCGAGCGCGTCGACCCCGACGGCGACGGCGACGCGCATTTCGTCCTCGCCAGCGGCGACAGCATCACGGCGCCCGGGATCTCCGTCATCGACGTCGCCGTCGACCTGCGCCCGCACCCGCTACCGGGACCGGGCGACGCCGTCAGCGCCGCCGGCCCCGTGCAGACGGGCTCGTACGGCCAGTCGCAGATCCACGCGCTCGTCCTGAACGCGCCGGGCTAGGTGCTCGGGGCGGCGGCGCCGGCTCGCAGCTGGCCCGCGAGTTGCTCGGCGTAGGCGTCGAGCGCCGCGGCGGAGGCGCCCGGCGCCGAGAAGTCGAGGTCCGCGGTCGCGATCGGGCCGGTCTCGCCGCCGACGAGGGCGATCGAGTCGCCTCGCTTGAGCCCGTCGCCGGTGACCATGAGCGACCCCGGGACGCCCGCGAAGACGCCGGTCATCACGCGCTTGGGCGTGCCGGGCAGGCTCGCCTTCGCATGGGTGGCGGCGAAGGTCGAGGGGTCCTCGAAGGTCAGGCTGCGCTCGCGCGCGTACTGCTGCCAGAAGCCCTCGGCCGCGAGCTTCTCCGACGTGCCGTTGATCTGGCTGCGCAGCACGAAGAAGCCGATGACCACGAACAGGAACGCCTGATAGATCAGCACGGCCTGGCCGGGGTTCGGCAGGTTCAGCAGGAGGCCGTAGATGCCGCCGCCGATCACGTTCACGGCGATCATCCACAGGAGGGTTCGGAAGAGCGCGGTGAGGTAGGTCCCGGGTGGCTGGTCACCACGTGGCGGAACTGCGGCCGTGACGACGAGACGTCGGCGGGCGGGTGGTCGAAGGTGGTCCGCTCCAGGATCGAGTTCACGAGGACGTCTTGGCGCTTGGCCTTCGGCGTCTTCGCCGCGCTGCGCTTCGCCTCGCCGCTGTCGACCTCCTCGAGGCATTCCTCGCGGATCGTGGTCGCGATGTGGGCGGCGTCGGAGCACAGCCGCGCGAGGTCGGCATCGGTGATCAGGTGGCCGCGGCGCGACGCGCAGAGCACGCCGTTGGCGAGCTCCCAGTCGAAGTCGTCCGGGCTCCGTGCCAGCCACTCGCTGAACGCGGGGGAGAAGAGCTCGGTGAGCCACGCGTCGTTGACGCCCTCGGCGACCCGCAGCTTGGCGCCGCCGTCGAGCTCGCGGACCTTGACGCCCAGGCCGATCCCGCCCGAGCTCGCCGAGCCCAGGTAGGGCGCGAAGCCGATCGACTCCGGCACCCGCAGGATCGCGGCCGTCCGCTCGACGGTGTGCGTCGTGTCGTCGGAGCGGTAGGTGTAGGTGAGGTGGCAGAGCGCCCCGGGCTCGCCGCCGGGCAGCGCGCCGGCGACCGCAGCGCCAACCCGCAGGTCGCTGTGGCCGAGCAGCCCGCCGTCCGTGGGGAGCTTCGAAGTGTCGGCGGGACCGAGCCCGTGCGCCTTGCGCGAACTCCGCCAGCCCTCCCCGCTCGACATCCGTGGCGCTCACCCCTCAATCATTCCCGATCCGCAGGCGCCCGCCGGACGCCCGCAACTTGCGGGGTTCTGGGCCGGTTCCCGGGCCACGACCCCCTCGGGTAGCCCCAGACGCCCCGATATACTGGCTCCTCGTCGTCGTCGAGAAACCGGAGGTTCTAATCCCGCGGCAGACATCCGCCGATCAAGTGGATTGAACACCCGGCGCTAACGCGTCCCCGGGGGCGGCTAGAACTTAGGCACATCAGAGGAGCAAGGGACTAGAGGCGGAAGAGAGTTTTGTTCGAGCGATTCACAGAACGGGCCCGGCAGGTGGTCGTCCTCGCTCAGGAGGAGGCCCGCACGCTGAAGCACAACTACATCGGCACCGAGCACATCCTGCTCGGGCTGCTGCGCGAGGAGGAGGGGCTCGCGGCCCGCGTGCTCGAGTCGCTCGACATCACGGTCGAGCGCGTCCGCGCCCAGGTCGTCCGCATCGTCGGCTCGGGCGAGGAGGTCACGTCCGGCCAGATCCCGTTCACGCCCCGGGCCAAGAAGGTGCTCGAGCTGGCGCTCCGCGAAGCGCTGTCGCTGGGCCACAACTACATCGGCACCGAGCACATCCTGCTCGGGCTGGTGCGCGAGAACGAGGGCGTCGCCGCCCGCATCCTGCTCGACTTCGACGCGGACTCGGAGAAGATCCGCAACGAGGTCATCCGGATGCTGTCCGGCCCGGGCGGGCGCCGCCAGGGTTCCGGCGGCGGCTCCGGTGAGGGCAAGAAGTCCTCGAAGCTGCTCGACCAGTTCGGCCGCAACCTCACCAAGCTCGCCTCCGAGGGCAAGCTCGACCCGGTGATCGGCCGCGAGACCGAGGTCGAGCGGATCATGCAGATCCTCTCGCGCCGGCAGAAGAACAACCCCGTGCTGCTCGGCGAGCCGGGCGTCGGCAAGACCGCGATCGTCGAGGGCCTCGCGTCGCGGATCACCCGCGGCGAGGTGCCCGAGCTGCTCAAGAACAAGCAGATCTACACGCTCGACCTGGCGGCGCTCGTCGCCGGCTCGAAGTACCGCGGCGAGTTCGAGGAGCGCCTCAAGAAGGTGATGAAGGAGATCACCCAGCGCGGCGACATCGTCCTCTTCATCGACGAGCTCCACAACCTGGTCGGCGCCGGCGCCGCCGAGGGCGCGATCGACGCGGCCTCGATCCTGAAGCCCGCGCTGGCCCGCGGCGAGCTGCAGACGATCGGCGCGACGACGCTCGACGAGTACCGCAAGTACCTCGAACGCGACTCCGCGCTCGAGCGACGCTTCCAGCAGATCAAGGTCGATGAGCCGTCGATCTCCGACACCGTGAAGATCCTCGAGGGGCTCCGCGAGCGCTACGAGGACCACCACAAGGTCCAGATCACCGACGACGCGCTCGAGGCCGCCGCGGAGCTCGCCGACCGCTACATCGCCGACCGCTTCCTTCCCGACAAGGCCATCGACCTGATCGACGAGGCCGCGTCGCGGATGCGGATCCGCTCGATGAGCCAGCCGCCGGTCTACCGCGACCTCGAGGAGGAGATCGAGGAGACCCGCCGCAACAAGGAGTCCGCGATCGAGGCCCAGGAGTTCGAGAAGGCCGCGAACCTGCGCGACACCGAGCGCCAGCTCACCAACCGCAAGCGCGAGCTCGAGGATCAGTGGGACGCCGGCGAGGCCGGCGACCGCCCGGCCGTGGGCGAGGAGGAGATCGCCGACATCGTCTCGATGTGGACCGGCATCCCCGTCTTCAAGCTCACCGAGGCGGAGACCAAGAAGCTGATCCGGATGGAGGAGGAGCTCCACAAGCGCGTCATCGGTCAGGAGGTCGCGATCGAGGCCGTCTCGAAGGCGATCCGCCGCTCGCGCGCCGGGATCAAGGACCCGAAGCGCCCCGCCGGCTCGTTCATCTTCCTCGGCCCGTCCGGCGTCGGCAAGACCGAGCTCGCCCGCACGCTCGCCGAGTTCCTGTTCGGCGACGAGGACGCGATGGTCCGCATCGACATGTCCGAGTACATGGAGAAGCACGCGGTCTCGCGCCTGGTCGGCTCGCCGCCCGGCTACGTCGGCTACGACGAGGGCGGCCAGCTCACCGAGGCCGTCCGTCGCAAGCCGTACTCGGTGCTGCTGCTCGACGAGATCGAGAAGGCCCACCCGGACGTCTTCAACATCCTCCTGCAGATCCTCGAGGACGGCCGGCTCACGGACGCTCAGGGCCGCACGGTCGACTTCCGCAACGCGATCGTGATCATGACCTCGAACATCGGCGCCAAGGACATCGCCAAGAACGTCTCCTTCGGGTTCGCGATCTCCGACGACGAGACCGGCGCGTCCTACAAGGACATGAAGGACCGGATCATGGGCGACCTGAAGAAGGTCTTCCGACCGGAGTTCCTGAACCGGATCGACGAGGTGATCGTCTTCCACAAGCTCTCGCGCGAGGAAGTGCGCGAGATCATCGACCTCCTGATCACGAGGGTGCGGGCGCAGGTCGCCGAGCACGACCTCCAGCTCGAGCTCACCGAGTCGGCCAAGGATCTGATCGCCGAGAAGGGCTGGGACCCGGCCATGGGCGCCCGCCCGCTGCGCCGCGCGATCCAGCGCTACATCGAGGACCCGCTCGCCGACGAGGTGCTGCGCCAGGGCCCGGACTCGATCATCTCCGGCACCACGGTGGTCGTCGACCGCGACGAGTCGGTCAGCGACGAGGACGACCGGCCCCTCTCTCTGACGATGGTGAAGCCGAAGAAGCGCGCGACCAAGAAGAAGGACGCGGACTCCGAGAAGGAGCCGGTGGCGGTCGGCGCTCAGAAGAGCGACGACGACGAGCCCGGGGACGACGAGTCCCCGCCCGCGCCCGACGCGAGCACCAAAGAGTCCTAGCGCGTCCGGCGGCGATCACGCCGCCGTCGCCTCACTCAAAGCCTGAGTGACGAACGTCACTCAGATACGCGTGCCCGCGGAGTAGGTTGCGTCAAGCAACTGACCTAACTGCCCGGGAGGCACGCGATGGACAAGCGCTGGCGGATCCTCTTCATCACCTCGCTCGGCGTCTTCGTCGCGAGCCTCGACCTCTTCATCGTCAACATCGCGTTCCCGGAGCTCGCCCGGGACTTCTCGAGCTCCTCGCTCGGGGATCTGTCATGGATCCTGAACGCCTACGCGATCGTCTTCGCGGCGCTCCTGGTTCCGGCCGGCCGGCTCGCCGACCGGGTCGGGCGCCGCCGCATGTTCCTCGTCGGGATGGCGACCTTCACGGTCGGCTCCGCGCTGTGCGCCGTCGCGCCATCGGTCGGCGCCCTGGTCGCCGCGCGCGTTCTGCAGGCAGCGGGCGGCGCGATGATCATCCCCAGCACGCTGGGTCTCATCCTGCCCGCGTTCCCGGCCGAGAAGCGGGCGGTCGCGGTCGGGATCTGGTCGGCAGTGGGCGGCGTCGCGGCCGCGCTCGGCCCGCCGATCGGAGGCCTGCTCGTCGAGGCCGACTGGCGCTGGATCTTCATCGTCAACGTCCCCGTCGGAATCGCCGCGATCGTCGCCGGGCGCGCGTTCCTGCCCGAGATCCGCGAGAGCGTGCGGGCGCCGCGCCCGGACGGCGTTGGCGCGTTGCTGCTCGCGGCCTCCATCGCGCTGCTCACGGCCGCGATCGTCGAGGGGCCGGACTGGGGCTGGGCGGACCCGCGGGTGATCGGCGGGTTCGCGGGAGCGGCGCTCGGGCTGGCGCTGTTCGTTTGGCGGTCGGCCCACCATCGCGCGCCGGTGATCGAGCTCCCGCTGCTCCGGGTCCGGTCGGTGGCGGTCGCCAACGGCGCGGCGATGGTCTTCTTCGCCGGGTTCGCGGCGATGCTGCTCGCCGCCGTCCTGTTCCTGACCGAGGTCTGGGGCTACTCGATCGTCCGCGCCGGGCTCGCGATCGCGCCGGGGCCGCTCCTGGCGGCGCTCACGGCCATCCCCGCCGGCCGCCTCGCGGCGCGGACCGGACCGCGGCTGCCGGCGATCGCGGGCGGGCTCGTGTTCGCGGCCGGCTTCGTGTGGCCGCTGAGCTTCGTCGGCGCCGAGCCGGCCTACGCGAGCGCGTGGCTCCCGGGGTTCCTGCTCGGCGGGATCGGCGTGGGCCTCGTCCTGCCGAGCCTGCCGACGGCCGCGACCGCGCCGCTGCCGCCGGATCGGTTCGCGACCGGCACCGCGGTGTTCGCGATGTCGAGGCAGATCGGATCGGCGATCGGCGTGGCGATCTTCGTCGCGATCGTGGGGAACGCCGCCACCGGCCCGGCGCTGCTGGACGCGCTGCGGGACGCGTGGTGGTTCATCCTGGGCACCGGCCTGGCCGCCGCCGCGCTCGCCACGGCCCTCCCGGCGAGCTCCGCCGACCTGACCGCCACCAAGCCGAGCCCCACCCCCGACCCGGCGCCGAGTGTCATCTGAGCCGCTCGTAGGGCGGGCTACATGACACTCGGCGGGCCGCGACGGCCGCGGGCGTGCGTAGGGTGGCCTGGTGGACGTTGTTCTTGCACTCGTTGCTGCGATGTTGTTTGCGCTTGGGACCGTGCTGCAGCAGCGTGCCGGGATGGACGAGCCCGCGGGCGGCTCGGACTCCGGCCTGCTCCTGCGGATGGTGCGACGGCCGGTCTGGCTGGCCGGGATCGCGATCGACGGGCTGGGCTTCGTCGCCCAGGCCATCGCGCTCACCATCGGCCGGCTGGCCGTCGTCCAGCCGCTGCTCGTCTCGGCGGTCGTCTTCGCGCTCCCGCTCGGCGCCAAGATCACGGGCCAGCGCGTGCGACGGATCGATATCGGCGCCGCGGTCCTGGTCACCGGCGCGCTGATCGCCTTCCTCCTGATCACCAACCCGTCCGGCGGGCGCGACGATGCGCCGATCCACGCCTGGCTGATCGCCGGCGGGGTCTTCGCGGCCGTCTGTACGCCGCTGGTCCTGTTCGCGCGCCACGCACCGCCGGCGCGCCGCGCGGCCCTGCTGGGCTCCGCGGCCGGGATCCTGTTCGGGCTCACCGCCGCGCTGACGAAGGCGGTCTGCGACCAGTTCGCCGACGGCGCCATCCACATCTTCGCCCACTGGCATCTCTACGCCCTGATCGTCATCGGCTACATCGCGCTGACCTTCAGCCAGCTCGCCCTTTCGACCGGGGCGCTGGCGCCGGCGGCCGCGACGAGCATGGGCTTCGACCCGATCGCGAGCGTCCTCCTCGGCATCACTCTCTTCGACGAGACGATCGCCGAGACGCCGATCGCGATCGTGGTCACGGCGCTCTCGCTCGCCGCCGCGATCGCCGGCGTCGCGATCCTCTCGCGTAGTCAGGGCGCGCCCCCGCCGAAGCCGCTCGCCGGCTCCGTGGCACCCAGCCCGCCGAGGGTGGTCGCCGAGGCGCCGGCCGCCTGAGAGAAGGCACCGATCCGTCACGCGGCGGTCTTGTTTCGTCGGGGGCCGTCCGTAGGCTGGCCCGCATGGCGCGCTCCCAGTCCTCGTTCTTCTGCAGCTCTTGCGGGCACGAGTCGCTCGCGTGGTCGGGGCGCTGCGCCGGTTGCGGTCAGTGGAACACCCTGGTCGAGGCGCCGCGCCCCCAGCCCGCGAAGCCGCAGGCGCGCGGCGAGCGGCAGGGCCGCGGCACCGCCGCCAAGCCGGTCGCGCTGCGCGACGTCTCGGCGCCCGCGGTCGGCCGGCTGCGCACCGGCATCGACGAGCTCGACCGCGTGCTGGGCGGCGGCCTGGTCCCGGGGTCGCTGGTGCTGCTGGGCGGGGCGCCCGGGATCGGCAAGTCGACCCTCACGGGCATGGGGCTCGGCAACCTCTGCGCCGCGGGCCACCGCGTGCTCTACGTCTCCGGTGAGGAGTCCACTGCTCAGGTGCGGCTGCGGGCCGAGCGCCTCGGCGAGGGCGCCCTCGCGGTCCCCGCGATCGCGGAGACCTCGCTCCAGGCCGTGGTCGCGACGCTCGAGGCCGAGCGTCCGGCCGCCTGCGTGATCGACTCGATCCAGACGCTTCACGCGGAGGGGCTGACCGGCGCGCCGGGCTCGGTCGGGCAGGTGCGCGAGTCCGCGGCGGGGATCATGGAGGTCGCGAAGCGGATCGACTGCGCCGTGATCCTGGTCGGCCACGTCACCAAGGAGGGCGCGGTCGCCGGCCCGCGGGTGCTCGAGCACCTGGTCGACTGCGTGCTCTTCTTCGAGGGCGAGCGCGAGCGCAGCTTCCGCACCCTGCGGGCGCTCAAGAACCGCTTCGGGGCGACCAGCGAGGTCGGCGTGTTCGAGATGCGCTCCGGCGGGCTGGTCGAGGTCGACGACCCGTCGGCCAGGTTCGTCGCCGAGGCGAGCGCCGCGCCGGGCTCGGTCGTGCTCTGTTCGATGGAGGGCACGCGCCCGCTGCTGGTCGAGGTCCAGGCGCTGGTCGCCCCAACCGAGATCGTCCCGCCGCGCCGCGTGGCGACGGGCATCGACCGCAACCGGCTGGCGATGGTGCTCGCGGTGCTCGCGCGCCACGGTGGCCCGTCGCTGGCGGGCGCTGACGTGTTCGTCAACGTCGCCGGCGGCGTGCGCGTCGACGAGCCGGGTGCCGACCTCGCGGTGGCACTGGCGCTGGTCTCCGCCCACCGGGGCATCGCGCTGGCCGACGCGTCGTCGCGGCCGCTGGCGTGCTTCGGCGAGATCGGCCTCACCGGGGAGCTGCGCTCGGTCGGCCACCCCGAGCGGCGACTCGCCGAGGCGGTCAAGTTCGGCCTCGGCCCGGTCATCGCACCGGCCGTCCCCGAGCCGCCGGCCGGCCTCGCCCCCCAGGCGACGCTGCGGACGGCGATCGCGGCCGCACTGCGGGCGAGCGACAAGCCGGCCGCCGCCGCGGCGTAGGCCTCGCGTCCCGCGCTTGCGGGCGGCCGGCCCCGCAAATAGACTCGCGCGGTCGGTTAGGGGCAGAGGAGGAGGAACTCTTGAGCAACGGGCGCTCGTATCGTCGGTACGTCGGAATCGCGCTGACCGCAGGCGCGCTGGGAGCCGCCGTCGCGGTCCCCTCGTTCGCCGCGGCCTCGGGTGGCTTCGCCGCCCAGCTCGGCCCGGGCGTCACGGTCTCGCATCAGAGCGACACCGGGGCGGTCGGCTTCGTCGGCACGCGCGCGGGCACCTCGCTCGCGTCCGGCGTCTCCGCCTCCGCCTCGCCCGAGGCGGCCGCCCGTTCCTTCGTCGCCCGCTACGCGGATCGCTTCGGGCTCGCCGGCCGCTCCGCCGGCCTGCGGGTGGCGCGGGTCGAGCCGGCCGGCGCCGGCCAGACCTCGGTGCGGCTCCAGCAGACCTATCGCGGGCTGCCCGTCCTGGGCGGCGAGCTCGCCGTGGTCGTCGACCGTTCCAACCGTGTGCTCTCGGTGCTCGGCGAGACGAGCCCCTCCCCGAAGGCCGCCACCGCGGCCGCCGTGGGTCCCGCCGACGCGGCCAGGGCCGCGATCGGCGCGGTCGCCCGCAGCCACCACCTCGCCGCCTCCGACCTGCGCGCCTCGCAGCCGCAGCTGAAGCTCTATGACCCGCGCCTGCTGGACGCGCCGAGCCCGTTCCACCGGGGCCGCACGTCCTGGGTGCTGCACGTCACCTCCGTCGACGGGGTCGAGCCGATCAACGAGCTGGTGGTCGTCGACGCCGAGTTCGGCGCCGTGGCGCTGCACTTCGACCAGATCGAGACGGCGCTCAACCGCCGCATCTGCGACGCGAACGAGACCGCCACCCAGGTGCCCTGCGCCGCGCCGGTGCGGACCGAGGGCGGACCCCCGGTCGCCGACACCTTCGACGACGTCAACAAGGCGTACGAGTTCTCAGGCGACACCTACAACTTCTACTTCAACCGGTTCGGCCGTGACAGCCTCAACAACGCGGGCCTGACGCTCAACAACACGGTCGACTTCTGTCCCTCGCCGGCCGACTGCCCGTACGCCAACGCGTTCTGGGACGGCCAGCAGATGGTCTACGGCGACGGCTACGCCGCCGGCGACGACGTCGTCGGGCACGAGCTCACCCACGGGGTGACGGACTTCACCTCGCATCTCTTCTACTACGCGCAATCCGGCGCGATCAACGAGTCGATGTCCGACGTCATGGGCGAGTTCATCGACCTCACCAACGGCGCCGGCAACGACACGCCCGCGGCACGGTGGAAGCTGGCCGAGGACCTGCCCGGCTTCCCGAACGGGATCCGCAACATGAAGGACCCGACCGTCTTCGGCGATCCGGACCGGATGCAGAGCCCCAACTTCACCGCCGATCCGAACGAGACGGACGAGGGCGGCGTGCACACCAACAGCGGCGTCAACAACAAGACCGACTACCTGATCACCGACGGTGACACGTTCAACGGCCACACGGTGAGCGGGATCGGGATCGACAAGGCGGCGCGGATCTACTACACCGTCGACACCGCGATGCTGACCTCGGCGAGCGACTACGCCGACCTCGCCAACGCCCTGCGCCAGGGTTGCGCGAACCTCGCCGCGGGCGGGGTGGACGGGATCACCACGGGCGACTGCACGCAGGTCGGCGAGGCGGTGGCGGCCACCGAGATGGACCAGAACCCCGCCAACGCGCCGACCAACACGGCGCCGACGTGCGACACGGGCCTCGTCCAGGTGCCGGCGTTCTCCGACGACCTCGAGAACCCGGCCAGCGGCAACTGGACCATCGACGACATCAGCGGCCTGAACGGCTGGTCCTATCCGGAGAACCCGAACCCGTTCGGCCTCGACGCGCAGTACGCGACCAGCGGCAAGACCAACTTCTGGGGCTTCGACGTCCCGGTCACCGCCGACTATGCGATCGCGATGTCGAACCCGGTCACGGTCCCCGACGGCGGCTTCCTGAGGTTCAACCACTCCTACGGGTTCGAGGACGACCCGATCGACACGTACGACGGCGGCGTCGTCGAGTACTCGACCGACGGCGGGGCGACCTGGAACGACGCCGGGCCGCTGTTCGACTCGGGCGGCTACAACGGCACGATCTCGACGCTCGACACCAACCCGCTCGCCGGGAGGGCGGCCTTCGTCGCCGAGAGCAACGGGATGGGCTCGAGCCGCGCCAACCTCGGGCCGCTGGCGGGCCAGAGCGTCAAGTTCCGATTCCGCGAGGGGACCGACTCCATCGTCGCGGACTTCGGTTGGTTCATCGACGACATCTCGGTCTACGGCTGCAAGAGCCCGGTGCCGGACACGTCCATCGACAAGGTGAAGACCAAGAAGGCCAAGGGGCACAAGAAGAAGAAGGCGAGGGGCAGCGCGAAGGTGAGCTTCAGCGGCGCCAGCCAGATCGACGCGGGCCGCCTGTCGTTCGAGTGCGCCGTCGACAAGCATGACTTCGGGCCCTGCGACTCCCCCGAAAAGCTCAAGAAGCTCAAGGTCGGCAAGCACAAGGTCGCGGTTCGCGCCATCGACAATCCGACCGGCCAGGCGGACCAGACCCCGGCGACCAAGAAGTTCAAGATCAAGCGCAAGCACCACAAGCAGCACCACCACGGTCACCACTGACGCCGCCGCCGGGCGCCATCGCCCTTGACAACGGCCATTCCGAGCTTTCCACACGGAATTGGGCGGGCCGCCCGGCCACCAGGGGTTTTGCCATCATGGATAGGTGCAGCACCCCGGCGATGAGCTGAACGAGCTGGAGGCTAGGCAGGACCCCCGGCTCCTTAGGGCTCTGGACATGGTCGCCCCGGGGACCTCGCTGCGGGAGGGGATCGACAACATCATCCACGCTCGCACCGGGGGGCTGATCCTGCTCGCCGAGGCCGAGGACGTCTCGTTCCTGTTCTCGGGCGGGATCAGGCTCGACATCGACTACACGCCGGCGCTGCTGTACCAGCTGGCGAAGATGGACGGCGCGATCGTGCTGCCGGAGGCCGCGGACAAGATCCTGTGGGCGAACGTGCAGCTGATGCCGGACCCGACCATCCTCTCCATGGAGACCGGCACCCGGCATCGCACCGCCGAGCGCGTCTCGAAGCAGACCAAGGCGCTGATGATCGCGATCTCCCAACGCCGTGACGTGGTCTCGCTCTACATCGAGGGCATCAAGTACATCCTCGAGGACATCCCGACGGTGCTCTCCAAGGCCAACCAGGGCCTGGCGACGCTGGAGAAGTACCGCGCGCGGCTCGATCAGCTCGCCGGGCGCCTGACCGCGCTCGAGTTCGCGGGCGGCGTCGCCCTCTACGACGTGCTCTCGGTGCTGCAGCGGGCCGAGCTCGTGACCCGGATGGCGACGGAGGTCGAGCGCTACATCATCGAGCTCGGCACCGAGGGCCGGCTGATCGAGATGCAGCTCGAGGACCTCGCCGTCGGCGTCATGGCCGAGCGCGCGGCGCTCGTGCGCGACTACGCCGCCGACGACTCCGAGCAGGAGATCGACTCGATTCTCAGCGAGCTCGGCGCGCTCGACCACACGGAGCTGCTCGACTACGGGCGGCTGGCCGAGCTCCTCGGCTACGACCGCAAGACCAACACGCTCGACTTCGAGGTCGTCCCGCGCGGCTACCGCGCCCTCTCGGGCGTCCCGCGCCTGCCCCGGCTCGTGGCGCAGAAGGTCGTCCGGCAATTCGGTGACCTGGAGGCGCTGCTCGGCGCCTCGGACGCCGATCTCGCGGCGGTCGAGGGCGTCGGGGAGGCCCGGGCGAAGGAGATTCGCGAGGGCATTCGCAGGCTTCAGGAGGTCGACATCGTCGACCGTTACTTGTGAACCAGACGGCCGCGCAAGCGGCCGTCGCAATTCGAGGAGGCGAACATCACAGACACAGCCATGGAGGAGGAATCGATCGTCGACGAGGTCGGCGACCTCGGGCCGTCAGTTTGCGAGTTCGAGGTCGGAGACAACGTCGTCTATCCACACCACGGCGCCGGGGTCGTGTTGAAGCGCGAGTCGCGGGACATGATGGGCGAGTCGAAGGACTATCTGACGATCAAGATCCTGCACAACGACATGACCGTCATGGTTCCGTGCGAGAACGCGCACGTGGCCGGTTTGCGGCGGGTGATCGACGAGGACGCGGTCCGGCGGGTTATCGACGTGCTCACCGGCGAGGTGTCGGAGATGCCGAAGAACTGGAACCGCCGGTTCAAGTACAACCGCGAGAAGATCAAGACCGGGGACGTGTACGAGCTGGCCGAGGTGGTCCGCAACCTCGCGATCCGCGAGTGGGAGAAGGGCCTCTCGACCGGCGAGAAGCAGATGTACACGCGCGCGAAGAAGATCCTCGCATCGGAGTTCATGTACGCCCTCGACAAGGACGAGGACGGCGCGGAGGAGTACATCGACGAGTTGCTGGAGGAGCGTTTCGGCGCCAAGGCCACGGCCTGAGGTCCGCGCTCACTCAGCCGCACTGATCGCGGCCGCCGGTTCCGGAGAGAGGCTCGGAGCCGGCGGCCCGAAGGCGCTCGCTGACGTCGGCGGCAGGCCGCTCCTGGCCTGGTCGCTGCAGGCCTTCCGCGCCTCGGGAGCGGTGGCGATGGTCGTCATCGCGGCGCCCCCGGGCCACGAGGTCGAGGTCGAGCGGATCGCCGGCGAGGTGTCCGGCGGGCCGGGCGAGCCCGGCGCCGTTCATCCGGTCGTCGTCACGGGCGGGGACTCGCGGGTGGCCTCGGTCGGCCACGCGCTTGCCGAGGTGCCGGCGAGCGCCGAGCTCGTGGCCGTCCACGACGCCGCGCGCGCGCTGGTGCGCCCGAGCCTGATCGCCGCGCTGTTCGAGCGGCTGGCAGGCGAGCCCGACGCAGCGGGCGTGATCGCCGCGACGCCGCTCACCGACACCGTCAAGCGCGCGACCGACGACGGGCTCGCGATCGCCGGGACCGAGCCGCGCGAAGGGCTCTGGGCGGCGCAGACGCCGCAGGTCTTCCGGGCGCCGATCCTGCGCGCGGTGCACGACGCCGCCCCGTCGGACGCCGCGACCGACGACGCGATGCTCGTGGAGGCGGCCGGCGGCCGCGTCCTGATCGAGCCGGCGCCGGCCGAGAACCTCAAGCTCACCACGGACGCCGACCGGCGCCTGGTCGAGCTGCTGCTGGCCGAGCGCGGCTAGCGCCGCAGCAGCACCCAGACCAGGGTCGCCGCGAACGCGAGCTGCCCGAACGTGAGCGCCGTCCCGAAGTTCGCCGCGCCCAGCGCAGCGGCGATCGCGGTCGCGCCGGCGAAGGTCGCGAGCAGCACGAGCAGGTCGGAGGCGGTACGGCTCATTCGGCGACCGGCGCCTTCTCGACCCGTTGCCCATCGCGCCGGCTGCGTCCCATGGGCAGCCCCGCCCTGGCGCGGGACGAGTCGTGGAGGTGAGCGCGACGGCGGCGCATGTAGAGGCGCCGCTGGACGAACAGCGTCAGGACCCCGGCGAGCACGATCGCCGTCAGGTTGAGCGCCAGCTGCAGCATCGCGCCGCGCCACTCGTGCCACTCGCCGTAAGCGCAGGCGAGGCCGACGTTCGCCGCCGCCGGGATCGTCGTGACCGAGACCAGAACGCCGATCAGCGCCCCGGACTTCGAGGAGGTAAGCGCCAGGGCGCCGGCGATGCCCGCGATGAAGGCGACGATGAACGAGAAGTGGTCGGGCCGCGAGATGAACTCGGTGAGCGGATGGGCGGTGACCACGAATCCCACCGGATCGAGGTCGGTCGCGCGCAGGATGAGCGCGAAGAGGAATGCGGCGGTGATGCCGACCGGGAACCCGACGGCCAGCGCACGGAGGGAGCGGCGGGCGACGTCGCGCCGCCGCTGCACGATCGCCACGGACAACCCGGCGAGCGGCCCGTACTCAGGCCCGACGATCATCGCCCCGACGATCAGGATCGGCGAGTCGAGGAAGATCCCGACCGCGGCGATCATGCAGGCCAGCGCCATGAAGGCGAGGAAGCTCGCGTCGAGCTCGGTGTTCTCCGACGTCCGCGCCTCGACCTCCTCCCACACGACGGCGTCGCCGGGGTGGCCGGCGGCGGCGCGCTCGGCCTTCGCCGCGACGCTCGAGATCGCCGAGTCGATGTGCTCGATCGCGATCGAGCCCTCGGTGTCGACGTCGAGCTCTCGCAGGTCCGAGATGATCACGCTCGCGTCCTCCGCGGCGATGTCGCACAGGATCACGTCGCCCTCCGGCTTGCGCGCGGCGCGCTCGAGGTAGATCACGTTGCAGGCGGAGGGCGAGTCGACGAGCAGGTCGAGCACGTGCTCGGCCTGATATGCCGGGACCACGATCCGCATGTGGACCATGCCCTGAAGTATCTACGCTGCGCCGGTGCTCACCGATTACCACGTCCATCTGCGCCCCGACGAGGACGACACGACCGCGGCCGCGTACTTCACCGAGGCGAACGTCGATCGCTACCTCGAGGCGGCGGCGGCCGCGGGAATCACCGAGCTCGGGGCCTCCGAGCACATTCACCGCTTCACGCAGTCCCTCGACATCTGGCGCCATCCGTTCTGGGTCGAGCAGGCGCAGGACGACCTCGGCTCCTATTGCGACTTCGTCGCCGCCACCCCGCTGAGGCTCGGGATCGAGATGGACTTCGTCGCCGGCCGCGAGGACCGGATCGCGGCCGTGCTCGACGCGCACGAGTTCGACTACGTGATCGGCTCGGTCCACTTCGTGCGCGACCAGGCTGTGGATTGGGAGGTCTACGACGTCTGGGACAAGATCGCCGACCCCGATCGGGTCTGGAAGCTCTACTTCGACACCCTCGCCGAGGCGGCGCGGACCGGGCTCTACGACATCCTCGCCCACCCGGACCTGGTGAAGGTCTGGGGGCCCGAGCGCCCACTGCCGGAGCGCGATCCCCGCTTCTACTACGAGCCCGCCGTCGAGGCGATCGCCGAGGTCGGCGTGGCCGTCGAGGTCTCGACCGCCGGGTGGCGCAAGCCGGCGGACGAGCTGTACCCGGCGGACGCCTTCGCCGAGATGTGCGTGGACGCCGGCGCGGCCTTCGCCCTCTCCTCGGACGCCCACGTGCCCGAGGACGTCGGGCGCGACTACGATCGCGCGGTGGAGGCGATGCGCGGCTGGGGTGTCGAGGAGCTCTGCGTCTTCGAGCGGCGCGAGCGCCGCCTGGAGCCGCTCGGCTGATGGCGGCCCGGGTCGGGATCGGTTACGACAGCCACCGGCTCGCCGCCGGCCGCCGGCTCGTGCTCGGCGGGGTCGAGATCGAGCACGACCAGGGGCTCGAGGGCCACTCCGACGCGGACGTGGTCACCCACGCGGTGATCGACGCGGTGCTCGGGGCAGGCGGGCTCGGCGACCTCGGCACGCACTTCCCTCCCGACGAGGACCGCTGGCGCGACGCGGACTCGCTCGACCTGCTGGCGATCGTCCTCGGGCTGCTCTCCGGCCCGGTCGTCAACGTCGACGCGACGGTGATCTGCGAGGCGCCGCGGCTGGGGCCGCACCGGGCCGAGATGGAGGCGAACCTGTCCGGCGCGCTCGGGGCGCCGGTGAGCGTGAAGGCGACCACGAACGAGGGCATGGGGTTCGTGGGCCGCGGGGAGGGAATCGCCTGCATAGCGGTGGCGCTCGTCACCATCGATGGTCAATAAGGTCTCGCTCGACATGATCTTCGACAATTCCAAGGCGCTCGCGCGCAAGGTCAAGCTGGGCTCGCTGGGGGCGCTGCCCGACGTGCCGTTCAACCTCAAGACGCTGACCGAGGCCGGCGTGATCCGGCCGATCCGGCCCGACAAGCTCGCCCGCATGGCGCGCGAGCTCGCGCGCTGGGGCGCGTCGCCGGCCGGGGGGATCTCCGCTGCGGCGATCACACACGCCGACGACGAGATGCTCATCGACGAGAAGGGCTCGGTCACCTTCGCCGAGATGCACCGGCGCTCGAACGCGCTCGCTCGCGCCTTCCGCGAGCGCGGGGTGGAGCCGGGCGACGGCGTGGCGGTGATGGCGCGCAACCACCGTGGCTTCATCGACGCGACCCTGGCGGCCTCGAAGCTGGGCGCGAACGCCCTCTACATGAACACCGCCTTCTCGGGGCCGCAGCTCGTCGACGTAATGGAGCGCGAGGGCCCGGCGGCGCTCGTGTACGACGAGGAGTTCTCCGAGCTGCTCGGCGAGGCCAAGGAGGACACCCGCCGGTTCGTCTCCTGGAGCAAGAACGGCACAAGCGAGGACCCGACGACGGACGAGATGATCGAGGACACCGACGCCTCCGACCTCGACCCGCCGGACGAGTCGAGCCGGTTCGTCATCCTCACCTCGGGCACCACCGGGACGCCGAAGGGCGCCCAGCGCGGCCAGCCGGAGACGCTCAGCCCGCTCGCCTCGATGTTCTCGCGGATCCCGCTCAAGGCCGACGAACGGACGATGCTCGCGGCGCCGATGTTCCACTCCTGGGGCTTCGCCCATTTCCTGCTCGGGATGTCGCTCACGTCGACCTACATCCTGCACCGCAAGTTCGACCCCGAGGAGACCCTGAAGGCGATCGCCGAGTACGAGGCGACGGCGCTCGTGGTCGTGCCGGTGATGATGCAGCGGATCCTCCAGCTGCCCGAGGAGACGCTCGACAAGTACGACCTGCCGAGCCTGCGCGTCACCGCGGCGAGCGGCTCGGCGCTGCCCGGCCAGCTCGCCGAGAAGTGGATGGACCACTTCGGCGACAACCTCTACAACCTCTACGGCTCCACAGAGGTTGCCTGGGCGACGATCGCGACGCCGGAGGACCTGCGCGCCGCGCCCGGCACGGCCGGCCTGCCGCCGCGGGGGACCGTGGTCAAGATCGTCGACGAGGAGGGCACGGGCGAGGTGGCCCAGGGCGAGACCGGCCGCGTGTTCGTCGGCAACGACATGGCCTTCGAGGGCTATACCGGCGGCGGGGGCAAGGACGTCTACGAGGGGCTGCTGTCCTCCGGCGACGTCGGCCACTTCGACGACGACGGGCGCCTGTTCATCGACGGCCGCGACGACGAGATGATCGTCTCGGGAGGCGAGAACGTCTTCCCGCGGGAGGTCGAGGATCTGCTCGCCGGCCACGGCGACGTCAAGGAGGTCGCCGTGATCGGGGTCGACGACGACGAGTTCGGCCAGCGCCTGAAGGCGTTCGTGGTGCTGACCGACGGCGGCTCACTCGACGAGGACGGCGTCAAGGGCCACGTGAAGGAGAACCTCGCCCGCTACAAGGTCCCGCGGGAGGTCGAGTTCCTCGACTCGCTGCCCCGCAACGCCACCGGCAAGGTCCTGAAGCGCGAGCTCACCTGAGCGGCGCGATCAGGTTGTCGCGGCCTGCCGCTCGGCGCGGCGGTCGGCGCCGTCCGTGCGCTGCTTCGCGTGCTCGACCTGGCTCTTGAGCTGCTGCAACGAGCGCCGCAGGTTGCGGCGGATCGACGGCGCCGCGACGCGCTCGGAGATGTAGCCGGTGATGCCCGCGCCCGCGACGCCGTATGCGAAGCGGAACTCCACGCGCGTCCGCCCGCCGGCGATCTCCCGCAGGCGCCAGCGCCCGCGCTGGTCGACCCCGGTGACCGACGACCACGCCATGTCCCGCTCGGGGCTGCACTCGACGATCTCGACGAGGCCGCCCGTCTCGGCCGAGCCGACCCGCATCAGCATCCGGTAGCGGGCGCCGAGGCCCGAGCGCTTGTCGCCCTCGACCTCCCAGCGTGTGACGCCGGCCATGTACTGGAGCGCGTTGTCGGGTTCGAGCAGGTAGTCCCAGATCGCCCTGGGCGATGCGGCGATCACGGTCGACTCGCGCAGGCGCATCAGCCGAGCACCGGGAAGCGCCGCTCGGCCGCGAGCCCGTCGAGCGCGTCCTGCATTACGCCGGTGAGGTGCTCGTAGACCTCGTCGAGGTCGGGCTCAGGGCCGAACTCCTCGCGGAGGTTGATCGGCGGCAGCACCTCGATCGTGATCTTCGCCGGCAGGGGGATGTGGCCGAGCAGGTCGCCCACGTTCAGCCCCCATGGCAGCGCGATCGAAATCGGCAGCACCTTGAGCCGCAGCCGCTTGTCCACGCCGGTGAGCTTCGCGAGCCAGGCGCCCCGGGAGAGGAAGAGCGCCGTCTCCTGGCCGCCGATCGTGACCACCGGGACGACGGGCACGTCGGCGTTGAGCGCCAGGCGGATGAAGCCCTTGCGGCCGGCCAGGTCGATGCGGTTGCCCTCCCAGCTGGGGCGGTGGACCTCCCAGTCGCCGCCCGGGAAGACGAGCACCGCCGCTCCGGAATCGAGCGCCCTCTCCGCGTGGCGATGCGAGGCAGCCATCGTCCCGTAGCGGCGCAGGGTGCGCCCGAAGGGCGAGGCCAGAACGAGGTTGTGGGCGAGCTGGTAGAAGGGCCGCTCGACCCCGAAGTAGGTCGAGAACGCGAGCGGGAGCACCACCACCTCGGGGGCCATGTTGCCGCCCGTGTGATTGCCGACGAGCAGCACCGGGCCCTCCTCGGGGACGTTGCCCATGTTGCGGACCTCCGCCCGGTACCAGAGCGTCGCCCAGAGCCACGCCAGGGGCAGGTTCTCGCGGATGTAGTCCGGGTCGCGGTCGTCGAGGTCGGCGGTCAGCGCCTCCTGCGCCCGGCGGGCCGCGGCGCCCGCGAGCCTGCCGGCGAACCGGGTCCCGGCGCCGACGACGCCTCCGGTCGCGCGGGCGACGCCCCCGGTGCCCGCGCGGGCGGCGGCGGCGAGCGGGCCCAGGATCGCGTCCGGCCCGGCGCCGTTGCCGTCGGCGTGTCCGGAGGACCCGTTGCGCTTCGCCTGCTCTCCGATCACGGGCTCGGCCATCGCGGCGATCATAGACCGGCGAGCGCGGCGAATCGCCACCTGGCCTCGCGCTCGTCCGAATAGCATCGCAGCCGTGCGCGAGATCAGGATCAGGGACACGCTTACCGGCGAGCTCGCGAGGCTCGTGCCCCGCGACCCGCCGAAGGTGGGGATCTACGCGTGCGGCCCGACGATCTACTCGCGGATCCACGTCGGCAACGCGCGCCCGTACGTGATCCCGATGCTCCTGCGGCGGTTCCTGGCCCACGAGGGATACGAGCCGGCCGTCGTCATCAACGTCACGGACGTCAACGACAAGATCTACGACGCCGCCAGGGGCGAGGGGATCCCGTCGGCCGACCTCGCCGAGGGAATGACCGAGCGCTACGTCGAGGACACCGACCGGCTCGGGCTCGGCCGGCCCGACGCCGAGCCGCTGGCGACGGCGACGATCGGCGAGATCGTCGAGCTGATCGAGGCGCTGATCGAGGGTGGGCACGCGTACGAGTCCGGGGGTGACGTCTACTTCCGCGTCCGCAGCTTCGCCGGCTACGGGAAGCTCTCCAACCGCGACCCGGATGAGATGGACCAGGGTGAGGAGGCCGGGTCGGCCCAACTCAAGGAGAGCCCGCTGGACTTCGCGCTCTGGAAGGCTCACAAGGAGGGCGAGGACACCTCCTGGCCCTCGCCGTGGGGCGATGGCCGCCCGGGCTGGCACATCGAGTGCTCGGCGATGGCCGAGAAGCTCCTCGGCACCGACTTCGAGATCCACAGCGGTGGCTCGGACCTGATCTTCCCTCACCACGAGAACGAGATCGCGCAGACCGAAGCGGCGCGGGGCGTGCCGCTGGCGCGGATCTGGATGCACAACGGGATGGTCCGTACAGACGCCGAGAAGATGTCGAAGTCGCTCGGCAACATCTTCCAGCTCTCCGAGGCGATCGACCGCTTCGGGCCGCAGGCGGTCGTCGCGTTCCTGAGCTCCGGCCACTACCGCCAGCCCCTGGAGTTCTCCGAGGAGGTGCTCGAGCAGGCCCAGGCCCGCGTCGAGCGGGTGCGCAACTTCCTCGCCGACGCGCCCGAGGGGGGCGACCCTGATCCGTTCGTCGCCGAGCGGCGCGAGGCTTTCCTCGCCGCGCTTGCGGACGACTTCAACACCCCGAAGGCGTGGGCCGAGCTGTTCGATCTGATCGCCGAGGGCAACCGACGGCCGCTGCCCGGAGCCCGCGAGGTGGTGGCCGAGCTGCTCGAGCTGCTCGGGCTCGAGGCGCTGCTGGAGGCCGGCGACGGCGCCGACGCCGAGGCCGAGGACCTGCTCGCCGACCGCGAGCGCGCCCGCGCAGAGCGCGACTTCGAGGCCGCCGACCTCATCCGCGACCGGCTCGCCGAGCTCGGCTGGCAGGTGCGCGACACCCCCGACGGCGCGCGGCTCGTCCGGAAAGGGTGAGCGAGACGGAGGTCGTCTACGGCAAGCGCGCGGTGGCCGAGGCCGAGCGCGGCCGGCGGCGCGTGCGGCGCGTCTGGCGCGCCCCGGACACCGACGTCGCCGAGCTCACGCGGATCGCGGGCTCGCCCGACCATCAGGGCATCGTCGCCGAGGTCGACCCCTATCCATACGCCGACGCCGGGGCGATGCTCGCCAAGCCCGACGCGCTGATCGTCGTCCTGGACCGGATCCAGGACCCGCAGAACCTGGGCGCGATGGCCAGGTCGGCGGAGGCGGCGGGCGCGACCGGCCTCGTGATCCCGGGCCGCCGCTCGGCCAGCGTCACCGCCGCGGCGGCGAAGGCCTCCGCCGGCGCGGTCGAGCACCTGCCGATCGCGCGTGTGCCCAACCTGGCCGAGTTCCTCACCCGGGCGAAGGAGGAGGGGGCCTGGGTCTACGGCGCCGAGGCCAACGCCGAGTCGCCGTACACGCAGGCGGACCTGACCGGGAAGGTGGTCCTCGTGCTCGGCAGCGAGGGCAAGGGCCTGCGCCGCCTGGTCGCCGACCGCTGCGACCTCATCGTCTCGATCCCGGTGCGGGGGAGGGTCGCCTCGCTGAACGTCTCGGCCGCCGCGGCCGTGGTCCTGTTCGAGGCCGTCCGCCAGCGCGGCCGCATCTAGGTCTCGTTGCGTAGCAACACCCCCGGACGCAGGCCCCGAACTGCAACGGAACTTGCGCGGGGCTCCGAGAGGTTGACAGAACTATGCCTGCCCACTTAGACTCCGGTCTTACGTAAGGGTGAACTAAAGGTCGAGCTTCGACCTGCGGATCGCTCAGAGGAGAGGGCGCCCACCAGGGGAGGTACGGGCGCCACAGGTTCCAACCAAAGATGGAGGACCAGTGGCTGTACCGACCCAACCCACCCGTACGCGCGCGGCAACGCACGCGGCCTCTCGATCTGACGCTCAACCAGAGCTTGAGGACGGCTACCTCGTCGCGCTCGCCAAGCGAGGCAGCCCGAACGCCTACGAGCGGCTGATCCGCCGTTATCGCGGCTTCGTGCGCCTGAAGGCCTCGTCGTACTTCATGCTCGGCGGCGATTCCGAGGATCTGATCCAGGAGGGGCTCGTCGGCCTCTACAAGGCGATCCGCGACTTCCGCACCGACCGCGAGTCGAGCTTCCGCAACTTCGCCGAGCTCTGCATCACCCGCCAGATCATCACCGCCGTGAAGACGGCGAGTCGCAACAAGCACGCGCCGCTCAACCAATACGTGTCCTTCGCGCAGTCGCCGGCGGCGTCGGGGGACGCCGAGACGACGCTCGAGGAGGTGCTCCCCGGACCGATCTCCGAGGAGCCGGCCCAGCGCGCGATCGCCAGCGAGGAGCTCCAGGCGCTGGTCTCATGCCTCGCGAGCGTCCTGTCCGAGCTCGAGAGCCGCGTCCTCTCCCTCTACCTCGATGGGTACTCGTACGAGCAGATCGGCGAGCGCCTCGAGTGCGACACCAAGACGGTCGACAACGCCCTCCAGCGCGTCAAGCGCAAGGTCGCCGCGCACATCGCCGGCCGCGAGGTGCTCGTCTAGCCGTACATTTGGCTCGCTTGCCCGGATAGCTCAGCTGGCAGAGCACGCGATTTGTAATCGCGAGGCCGTGGGTTCGATCCCCACTCCGGGCTTGTGAGTGATGAAACGGATTTCACGTGGCGCGATGACGAGCGCACGATCCACTTCCGCGCCGGGGTGGTCGGCGATGCGGTCGAGATCCTCCGCGACCACGAGTTTCACGTCTACGAGCTGCTCACGACCGAGCGCGCCATGGGTGCCGCGTCGGTGGAGCTCGCCGAGGACGCCGACCGCTTTCACCACATCCCGCCGGGGCCGGTCAACGAGATTGCGGCGAGGCTGATCGAGGACGTGCGCGGCGGCGACCTCGTCGCGCTCGGCGGGGGGCGGGTGATCGACGTCGCGAAGGCGATCGCGGCGGTGCGCGGCGGGCGCGTCGCGGCGCTACCAACCACCCTCTCGGGCGCCGAGATGACGCACATCCACCGGCTGCCGGAGGGCCACGAGGCCCACGACGGCCTGATCAGGCCGGCGGTGGTGCTGGCCGACCCGCCGCTGATGGTCGGCCAGCAGGAGCAGCCCCTCCGCGCCAGCGCGATGAACGCGCTCGCCCACGGCGCCGACTCGCTCTACACGCCGCTCTCCAACCCGGTCTCCGAGCTGCTCGCCGTGCGCGGCGCGGGGCTGATCGCGCGGGCGCTCGACGTCAAGCGCGCCGACCGCGATCCGGCGACGCTGGCGCTGGGGTCGATCCTCTGCGGCTACGCGATCGACTCGGCGCTGTTCGGCCTGCACCACGTGATCTGCCAGAGCTTGGTCCGCGTCCTGCGCACCCCGCACGCGGAGACGAACGCCGCGATGCTGCCGGTGGTCGTCGAGGCGCTGATCCCGCGCGCCGGGCCGCAGATGACGGCGCTGGCGCGTGCGCTGGGCACGAAGCGCGCCGACCTGCCGGACCGGATCGTCGAGCTCGCCGGCGGCCGTCGCCGCCTGTCGAAGCTCGGCGCGGACCGCGACCGGCTCGACGAAGCGGTGCGGGCGATCCTCGACCGGCCCGAGCTGCGCCTGACGCCGGACGTGCCCGGCGAGAGCGAGATCCGCGCGCTGATCGACAGCGCCTGGTGAATCCCGCGAATCCCGCAAGTAACACCCCTCGCGCGCGCGTGTAGGCACACTCATGGACGAGGGCCCCAGGCACTCGGCGCCGCCGCGCGACGATCAGGTGATCAGCCAGGAGCGGTTCGAGAGCTATCACCGCTTCGCGCGCGAGCGCGGCACGAGCCGCGTCCTCTACTACCTCGCCCGGTGCGTGCTGACGCCGTGCATGCTGATCTGGTTCCGTCTGCAGCGGTCCGGTCGCGAGCACGCGAAGTTCCGCGGCGGGCTGATCGTCGCCTCCAACCACCGCAGCTTCCTCGACCCGTTCGTGATCGGAGCGCTGCTGCCCTGGCGCCGCCGCCTGCAGTTCGTCGCCAAGGTCGAGCTGTTCGAGAAGCGCTGGCAGGGCTGGTTGCTCTCCAGGCTCGGCGCCTTCCCGATTCGCCGCGGGCAGTCCGACGAGACGGCGATGGAGACCGCCCGCCTGATCGTCGGGCGCGGCGGCACCGTGATCATCTTCCCCGAGGGCACCCGGATCCGGACGGGCTCGCTCGGGCGGCCCAAGCGCGGCGTCGGCCGGCTCGCGCTCGAGACGGGCGCCGCCGTGCTCCCGGTCGCCGTCCAGGGCTCCGAGCAGGTGCGCCGTGGCTGGCGCATTCGCCCGCGCAAGGTCCGCCTGCGCGCCGGGACGCCGCTGACCTTCCCGCGCACCGAGCGGCCCTCGCCGGCGCTCGCCGCCACGGTCACCGACCGGATCTGGCCGAACATCGAGCTGCAGTGGGAGTGGCTTGGCGGCCTGCCCCCGCTGCGCAAGGCCGCGGTCGTGGGCGCGGGCAGCTGGGGCACGGCGGTTGCCGCACTGCTCGCCCGCGGGGGGCTCGAGGTCGAGCTCGGGACGCGTAGCGAGGAGAAGGCGCGCCAGATCGCGCGCAAGGGCGAGAACGAGGAGTACCTGCCCGGCGTCAAGCTCCCGGAGGGCGTCACGGTCAAGCGCACGAGCGAGATCGAACTCGCCGGCTGCGACCTGATCTGCCTCGCGGTGCCGTCCTCGGCCCTGCCGAACGTCGTCGGCTCGCTGTCCGACCGGATCGGCTCCCGCGCCTCGGTACTGCTGCTCTCCAAGGGGTTCGTGCAGCCGATGGGCGCGCTGCCCACCGATTACGTCTCCGAGCGCGTGCGGGCTCGAGCGATCGCCTCGCTCGGCGGCCCGGCGCACGCGCGGGAGGCGGCGGCCGGGATGGCGGCGCTCGTGCTTGCCAGCGCCGACCCGGACCTGCGCTCCATGCTGGGCGAGGTCTTCGACCGCGCCGGCCTGGTGTGCGAGCGGACCGACGACGTCACCGGGGTCGAGATCGCCGCCGCGGCCAAGAACGCGGCTGCCCTCGCCGCCGCGGCGGCCGAGCGCTTCGGGCTCAACGCCGCGGGGATCGCCGCAGCCGGGGTCTGGCGCGAGTGCGTCGAGTTCGCGCTCGCCAAGGGCGGGCGGCTGGAGACGTTCTCCGGGCTCGCCGGGGTCGGCGACCTGACCGCCACGGTGCTGGCGCCCAAGAGCCGCAACCGCCAGGCGGGCGAGCTGCTGGGCGCCGGCGTGCCGGCGGAGAAGATCCCGGGCCGCATCGGCCAGGCGTCCGAGGGGCTCGACTCGGTGCCGCTGATCGCCGAGACGGTCGCGGCCGCGGGCATCGAGGCGCCCAGCCTGGAGGGGCTCGCCGCGCTGATCGAGGGTGAGATCGATGCCGGCGAGTGGATCGCAGGCCTGCGTCGTGCGGAGCGGGCGAGAAAGGCGGCATGACGTGAACGACGTACGCTGCACCCATGACCGAGGCGCAGACGAGCGACGAGGAACGGGCCCCGAGCCCCGTCTCCAAGGCGGACCTCGACCGGGACTTCTCCGAGCTCTACCGGGCCCACCTGCGCGACGTCTACTCCTACGCCTACTACCGAGTGGGCAATCACCACGACGCCGAGGACCTCACGGAGCAGGCGTTCCTACAGGCCTATCGCCACTTCGAGCGCGCCCAGCGGGAGTCGAACGGCCGGCCGCTGCGCCCGTGGCTGATCCGGATCGCCCACAACCTCGCCTCGAACTACTACCGCGACCGTGCCCGGCGGCCGGAGGCGAACATCGACGCCGTCGAGCCGCCCGCTCACCCGCACGGGACCGAGCGCGTGGTCGAGGGGCGCGAGGAGCTACGCGAGGTGTTGGAGCGGCTGGACGAGCTCTCCGACGACCGCCGCGAGGCGTTGATCATGCGATTTGCCCTCGGCATGTCCAACCGCGAGATCGCGCGGGCGCTGGGGCGCACCGACGGTGCGACCAAGGTGCTCATCCACCGGGCGATCAAGCAGCTCGAGGAGCTGATGGCCGATGAGTGAGCACACGAGCAACCTCAACCTCGAGCGCCTGCTCAGCGACGCGCTGCGGCCCATCGACCCGCCCGACGACCTCGCGACGCGGATGGAGACGACCCTGTCGTCGATCGCCGAGCAGGCCGCGGCCGAGCTCTCCAGCTGGGCCGACGACCTGAGCGAGGGCGAGCTGGAGGCGCTACGCGACCCCCGCAATTGGGTCCGCCCGGTGGTCGCCGTCGGCGTGGGCGGCGTCGCGGCTGCGGCGCTGGTCGTGGTGGAGTCGCGCCGTCGCCGGCGCCCGCACGGGCTCCGGGCGAGCGTCGAGCGCCGCCTCCGCGGCCCGAGCTGAGGGCCTGAAGCTTCAGGCGGTCGAGGGCCTCTTCGTGGCCGGCGAGGCCGCCCCGGCTGCGAGCCCGAGGAGTCCCAGGATCAGGTGCAGGACGTCGTCCTCCGTGTTGACGGGTACGAGCCCGACGAGCACGTTGTCGGAATCCGCGAACCCCCAGATCGCGAGCACGAGGTAGAGCAGGCCGACGCCGAGGGCGGCCGAACGGGCGGCGCTACCCGCGCAGGCCAGCAGCAGCAGGCCGATCAGGATGTGCACGAGGTTGTGCCAGCCGTTGACGCCGAGGACGCCGAAGACGTCGTCTGTGTTCGCGAGCACGCCGGACGTGCCGGTGTCGAAGCTCGCGCTGTAGAAGAAGCCGATGATCCCGGCGATGACCAGGACGGCGCCGACGAGCGTGCAGTAGAGCTGCGCCGGGCTGGAAGTTGACATCTAAGTTCCTCCTCGTGCTGGAGATGCGGGAGAGCGGATCGGTGAAAATATCCATGGCGCCGCGGACGCGTCGAGCTGATCCGGTGCCCGGTCCGCGACGTAGATAAACCAGGTGGCCGCCGCGCTCACACCAGAAGCCCTGCAACGACTCGCGGACGAGGACCTGATGACCCTCGTCGAACGGCGCGATGCTGACGCCTTCGCGGTCCTCTACGACCGCCACGGCGGGGCGGCGTTCTCGCTCGCCCACAGGATCGTCGGCGACCGGTCGATCGCCGAGGACGTCACGCAGGAGGCCTTCCTCTCCGTCTGGCGCAGCGGCGCGCGCTTCGACGCCGCGCGCGGCAGCGTCCGCACGTGGACGCTCGGGATCGTCCGCAACCGAGCGATCGACGCACTGCGGCGCGCGGCGAGCTCGGCGCCGAAGCTCGACTTCGACGACGAGGCGGTGCTCGAGTCGCAGCCCGCCGGCGAGCTCACCGACTCCGAGGCGATCCGGCGCGAGACCGCCCGCGGCGTCCGCGGGGTGCTGCGGGAGTTGCCGCGCGAGCAGGTGGAGGTGATCGGCCTCGCCTACTTCGGCGGCTTCAGCCACTCCGAGATCGCCGAGATGCTGGGGATGCCACTGGGTACCGTGAAGGGGCGGATGCGGCTGGGGCTCGAAAAGATCAGGCTGGCGCTCGCCGAGCGGATGGGCATCGACGGGCCATCGGGGGTGCTGCCGTGAGCGGCGCGCGCGACGGCTGCGACGAGCGGCAGGACGATCTCGCCGCGTACGCGCTCGGGGCCCTGGCGCCCGACGAGGCGGGCGCGCTCGAGCGTCACGTCGCCGACTGCGACGCCTGCCGCGACCACCTGCGCTGGCTGACGCCGGCACTCGACGTGCTGCCGGCCTCGGTCGAGCAGCTCACGCCGCCGGACAGCCTCCGCGACGGCCTGATGGCGACGGTGCGCGCGGAGGCCGCCGATGCTCCCGCGGCCAAGCCGAAGCCGGCGCCGGCCCGGGAACCCTGGTGGCACGGGCTGCGCGGCCTGCTGGCGCGCCCGGCGGTCGGCATGGCGGCTCTGATCATCCTGATCGCCGGCGTCGGCGCGGGCTGGCTGCTCCGCGGCTCGGACACGGTCGAGCCAGGCTCCAGCCTGGTCGCGGCCGACCCGGTCGGCTCGGCGACCCCCGTCTCCGCGACGCTGGAGGTCAGCGGGGACGCCGGCACCCTGCACGTGCACGCCCTGCCGCCGATCCCCAGCGACGAGGTCTACGAGATCTGGGTCCAGCGCGCCGGCGTGATGGAGCCGAGCAACACCTTCGTCCTCGATCGCGACGGGAGCGCCGAGGCGGCGATTCCCGGCCCGCTCAACGGCGGACAGGCCGTCTACGTCACGCGCGAGCCGCGCGGCGGCAGCAGCCAGCCGACCACGCGGCCGGTGCTCCAGGCTCCCCTGTAGCCCCGGCTCCTGCCGGCCACCGCGAGCGCCCCCGATATCGTCCTCCGCTCGATGGCGACGTGCTACCGACACCCCAACCGCGAGACCAAGGTCTCCTGCTCGAACTGCGGCCGTCCGATCTGTCCGGATTGCATGACCTCGACCTCGGTCGGGATGCGCTGCCCCGAGTGCGCGCGGCAGAAGACCCGGGTGCGCAACCCGGTCGGCGCGCCGACGCGCCGCGACGCCCCCGCCACGTACGCGCTGATCGCGATCTGCGTCGCCGCGTTCGTCGCCGAGCTACTCGGCGGTGGGTCAAGCGCGATCGACGGCGGGGGCAAGATCGTCCGCGAGGGCGGGCTCTTCGGCCCGCTGGTGGCCGACGGCGAGCAGTATCGGATCGTCACCTCGGCGTTCCTGCACGCAGGCATCCTGCATCTGGGGCTCAACATGTTCGCCCTGTACATCCTGGGCAGCCTGCTGGAGCCGGCGATCGGCACGGCGCGGTTCGTCGGCATCTACGCGGTCGCGATCCTCGCCGGCTCGTTCGGCGCCCTCCTCCTGGACCCGAACGAGCTCACCGTCGGGGCCTCGGGAGGCATCTTCGGGCTGATGGCGGCCGCGTTCCTGATCGCGCGTCACCGCGGCCTCGACGAGCTCGCCTCGCAGATCGGCTTCTTCGTCGTCCTGAACCTGGTCTTCACGTTCAGCATCTCGAACATCAGCATCGGCGCCCACCTCGGGGGGCTCGTGGGTGGCGCGCTCGCGGCGCTGCTGATCAACGCGCTCGAGCGCCGCCACGGCCGCAACTCGAACTGGATGGAGGCGGCCGGCCTGCTGGTGCTCTGCGTCGTGGCGGTCGTCGGCGCGCTGCTCGCCGCCGACTCGAGCGCGACAGCCGCGATCGGCTGAGGGCGACTCAGCGCGGGGCGGAGCTGAGCTCGGCGACGACCTCGTGGGCGATGCCCGCCGGCGCCGCCGCGCGCTCCGGGTGGAGCAGGTGGGCGAGCAGCTCGACGCCGTCGACCAGCCGCGGTCCCGGCCGCGAGAACGAGGAGGCCGCGTCGACCGCGATCACGCGCGTGGCGCCCGTGGCGCGCAGGCGGTCGAGTTCGCGACGGGTCTGCGCGGCCGCCTCGGGCGCGTAGAGGCCGCACGGCATCGCCACGACGACCTCGGGGGCGGCGTCGACGACGTCGCCCCAGCTCACCACCCGCGACTTGCGCCCGGGCTCGCCGAGGACGTCCACTCCTCCCGCCCGGGCGATCATCTCGGGGACCCAGTGGCCGCCCACGTACACCGGGTCGAGCCACTCGAGCGCCGCGACGCGGGGGCGGCGGTCGGCGCCCGCGACCGCGGCGTCCACCGCCGCCAGCCGGTCGCCGAGCTCGTCGAGCAGGCGCGGCCCGAGCTCGGGGCTCCCGGCGGCCTCGGCGATCGTCGCCAGGTCGGCCAGCACCTCGTCGAGGGTCTCGGGGTCGAGCGACAGGACGGCTGGCCCGCCGGGCAGCCCAGCGGCGACCGAGCAGACCTCGTCGTAGGAGACGGCGCACACTGCGCACAGGGCCTGGGTGACGATCAGGTCCGGCTCAAGGGCGGCCAGGGCGGCCTCGTCAAGCGTGTAGAGGGACTCACCGCGGGCGGTGACCTCGCGCACTCGCGCGTCGATCTCGGCTGGCTCCAGGCCCTCGGCGATCACGCTCGCCGTGAGCTTCGGAAGGCGCGTGGCGGCCTCCGGGTAGTCGCACTCGTGGGTGACGGCGACGACCGACTCGCCGAGGCCAAGCGCGAAGAGCGCCTCGGTGGCCGACGGCACCAGGCTCGCGATCCTCATGTGCACAAAGATAAGCTCCTGACATGGCGGATTTGCTGAGCGACGAGGAGATTGGGGCGCGGCTCGGCGACCTCGACGGCTGGACGCGCGAGGGCGACGTGATCACCAAGACCTTCGACCACGGCGACTTCGTCGGCTCGGTCGAGTTCGTCCGGCGGCTCACCGGGCCGGCCGAGGAGATGGGCCACCATCCAGACCTGGAGATCTCGTGGAGCGAGGTCAAGGTCTCGATCACCAACCACGCGGCCGGCGGCCTGACCGCGGCCGACTTCGAGCTCGCGGGCAAGATCGACGCGCTTGATTAGGTGGGAGTGTGTGGCGACGCGCGCTGATGTGCCTCATCCCGCAGTGATCTGTCGCGCGAGTCGGACACGGGCGGCTGATCAAGTCCCTCCCAACGCCGAGTGTCACCTTAACCGCCTCCTGGACGGTCAACGTGACATTCGGCGGGAGCGGGCGGCCAGAGCGCGCAGAAGGCCCGACGAACGTCACGCAAGGCGCGCGATCCCACCCCCTTCACTGCCGCGCGGCGGCGCGAGCCCTCGCCCAGGCCCCGGGCGGTCACACGGCGCGCGCCCGCAGCGCCCTGCGGCTCACCGCTGCCGCGCGGCGTTTGCCAGCGTCGCCAGATATGCCGCATGCATCGCGGCGGCCCGGTGGCCGAGCGTAAAGCACGCGTCCCCGCGCTCGAGCGAGGCGGCGCTCTAGCCCGTGGACCGCGAGGACGTTCGCTTCCGGTCCGTGGACGCCGAGTGCGCGGGGTGGCTGTACCGGCCCGCGGACTCCGACGACGGCGACGTCCCTTGCGTCGTCCTGGCGCACGGCTTCGGCGGCGTCAAGGAGGCCCGCCTCGACGCCTACGCGGAGCGCTTCGCCGCCGCCGGCTACGCGGCGCTGGTCTTCGACTACCGCCACCACGGCGACTCGGCCGGCGAGCCTCGCCTGCTGATCGACATCGGCCGCCAGCACGACGATTGGCGCGCGGCGATCGCACATGCCCGCGGGCTCGACGGCGTCGACGCGAATCGGATCGTCGCCTGGGGGACGTCCTTCTCGGGGGGCCACGTGGTCGAGATCGCCGCGGTCGACCACCGCATCGCGGCCGTGATCGCCCAGTCGCCATACATGAGCGGCGTCGCGGTGCTCCGCTCCGCGGGCGTGGCCCACAACCTGCGGCTGAGTGCCGCGGCGATGCGGGACGTGGTCGCCGGCCGCCGCGGCGGCGCCCGGCCGATGGCGGTGGTGGGTCCGCCGGGCTCGGTGGCCGCGATGGCGAGCCCTGACGCGGAGCCCGGCTACCTGGCGCTGTTCCCGCCGGGCTACGGCTGGCCGAACCGCTTCCTGCCTCGCGGAACGCTGGTCCTGCCCGCCTACCGCCCCCACAGCAAGGCGAGGCGGATCACGGCGCCGCTGCTCGTGCAGGTGATGAGCGACGACGTCGTCACGCCGCCCGCGCCGGCCCGCAAGGCGGCCGCGGCGGCGCCGCGTGGCGAGCTCGTCGAGTACCCGGGCGGGCACTTCGACATCTACGTGGGCGAGCCGTTCGAGCGCGTGATCGCCGACCAGGTCGCCTTTCTCCAGCGACATCTGTAGGCGCGGGTCGGCGGCGCGATGAAGCTGGTCCACGTCCTCGGCACGCGGCCGAACTTCGTGAAGATGGCCCCCGTGATCGCGGCGGCGCGCGACCGGTTCGGCGCCGACTCGTCGGTGGTCGTCCACACAGGCCAGCACTACGACCGGGCCATGTCGGAGATCTTCTTCGAGGAGCTCGGTGTGCCCCAGCCCGATCACATGCTGGGGGTCGGGTCCGGCAGCCACGGGGAGCAGACCGCGCGCGTGCTCGAACGGCTCGAGCCCGTCCTCCGCGCCGAGCGCCCGGACCTCGTGCTCGTCCCGGGAGACGTCAACTCGACCCTGGCGGCGGCGCTCTGCGCGGCGCGGCTCGGGATCCCGATCGGACACGTCGAGTCCGGCCTGCGCAGCTTCGACCGCACGATGCCCGAGGAGATCAACCGGATCGTCACCGATCACCTCGCCGAGCTGCTCTTCCTGCATTCGCCGGAGGCCGAGGACAACCTGCGGGCCGAGGGCGTGCCGGAGGCGCGCTATCAGTTCGTCGGCAACACGATGATCGACACCCTGGTCGCGCTCGAGGACCGCTTCCGGGCCCGGACGGCGTGTCGCGACGCTGGGATGGAGCCGGGCAGCTATCTGCTCGTGACCCTGCACCGGCCTGCGCTGGTCGACGGTCCGCTGCTCGCGGACGCGATCGCGGCTCTCGACGGGGTGGCCGCCGACATGCCCGTTCTCTTCCCGGTCCACCCCCGGACCCGCAAGATGCTCGGCCCCGCCGGCGCCGGTGCGGTGACGCTGACCGACCCGGTGGGCTATCTCGACTTCCTGTCACTCGAGGCCGACGCGGCCGCCGTTTTGACCGACTCCGGCGGCATTCAGGAGGAGACCACCTACCTCGGGATCCCGTGCTTCACCCTCCGTGACAACACCGAGCGCCCGGTGACCGTGCGGGCCGGGACCAACACCCTCCTCGGGCTGGCGCCGGAGCGGATCGCCGAGATCCCCGGCCTGCTCGCGGACGCTCCGGCCAAGCAGCCGCAACCACCGGAGAAGTGGGATGGACATGCGGCGCTCAGGGTCACCGAAGTGCTGGCGGCCTGGTAGCTTCGCGGCATGCCGTTGCCGTCGCTGGTTCCGAAGGACCGCGTCTTCTTCGACCTCTTCAGCGAGGCCGGCGAGAACACCGTTCGCGCTGCGCGGCTGCTCAAGGACATGCTCGAGAACTGGCCGGACAGCAGCCACCTCGCGCAGGAGATCCTGCTCGCCGAGCAGGAGGGCGACCGGATCACCCACGCCCTGATCAAGCGGCTCAACTCGACCTTCGTCACCCCTCTCGACGGCGAGGACATCTACGGGCTCGCGACGCAGCTCGATGACATCGTCGACCACATCGAGGAGACCGCCGACTTCATGGGCCTCTACCGGATCGAGGCGCCGATGGAGCAGGCGCTGCTGATGGCCGACGTCCTCGTGCTCAGCTGCGAGCAGGTCGCCGGCGCGCTCGAGCACCTGCGCGGGTTCAAGGGACTCGAGCCGTATTGGATCGAGATCCATCGGCTCGAGAACGACGGGGATCGCCTCTACCGCGACGCGGTCGCGTCGCTGTTCGCAAACGGGATCGACCCGATGTTCGTAATCCGCTGGCGCGACATCTTCCTGAGGCTCGAGCGGGCGGTCGACGCCACCGAGTCCGTGGCGCACATCCTCGAAGGCATCGTGATCAAAAACGCCTGAAGTGCGTGTCTGACGGCGATCTGATCCTCGGCCTGGTGGTCGCGACGGCTCTTGCCTTCGACTTCACCAACGGCTTCCACGACACCGCGAACGTCGTCGCGACCTCGATCTCGACCCGGGCGATGCCGCCACGCCTCGCGGTCGGGTTCGCGGCCTTGCTCAACTTCGCCGGCGCCTTCATCTCGCTCGCGGTCGCGGCGACGGTCGCGAACGACGTCGTCGACCCGGCCGCGATCACGACCACGGTGATCTTCGCCGGGTTGGTGGGGGCGATCGTGTGGAACCTGGTCACCTGGTACTTCGGCCTGCCCTCGTCGAGCTCGCACGCGCTGATCGGCGGCGTCGTCGGCGCCACGCTCGCCGCCGCCGGCACGAGCGCGATCTTCGGCGAGGGGCTGGTCGGCAAGGTCCTGATCCCCGCGGTGATCGCCCCGGTGCTCGCCTTCATTGTCGGCGGGATCGGGATCGTCGCCTGCTACCGGATCGTCGGCCGTCAGCGGCCCGGCCCGGTGACGCGCGGTTATCGCCTCGGCCAGGTGCTTTCAGGCGGCCTGCTCGCGCTCGCGCACGGGACCAACGACGCGCAGAAGACGATGGGGGTGATCACCCTGGCGCTGGTCGCGAACGGAAACATCTCCTCGGAGGCGTTCGAGGTCCCGACCTGGGTCGTGATTTCGGCGGCCTCCGCGATCGCGCTCGGCACCTACACCGGAGGCTGGCGGATCATCAAGACGATGGGCACCCGGATCATCAAGATGGACCCGGCGCAGGGGTTCTCCGCCCAGGGCGCCGGGGCCGCCGTGATCCTCGCCTCGTCGCACTTCGGCTTCCCGCTCTCGACCACCCAGGTGATCGCCGGCGGGGTGATGGGCGCCGGGGCGGGCAAGCGGCTCTCGGCCGTCCGCTGGGGGGTGGCGGGCAACATCGTCGTCGCCTGGCTGCTGACGTTGCCGGCGGCGGCCGCGATGGGAGCGCTCATCTACGGGTTCGTCGACCTGTTCCCGGGGGCGACGGGCCCGGTGATCGTCACCGTGATCGGCCTCGTCGGCGTCGGCTTACTCGCCCGCAGGGTGCGCCTGGGCGGCCCCGCTCCCGCGACGTGATCGCGACGATCGTCGACACCAAGGCGCTCTGGGAGACCGTCGCCGCCGCGTTCGTCGCCGGGGTGGGGACGACGATCGTCTTCTCGCTCGCGATCCTCGGCGCGACCCGGTTCGCCGAAGCCAACCGGGAGGGGCGCGCCGGAGTCGCGGCGATGTTCGGGGCCCTGGCCGTGCTCGGGCTCGCGGCGACGATCGCGGCGATCGTCATCGGGGTTGTCGTGATGACCGCGAAGTGACGTCGGCGCCCTCGACCATGGCGCCGCGGTCCGGCGCCGAGGAGGCGGGCGGCGGGCCCATCGCGGCTCTGGCCTGGGCCGCGACGGGCGCCTGGGCCGTGCTCGCGCTGCTCGCGATGGCCGTGCTGGCGGGCCCGATCGGCGACCTGATCGCGCCCCAGCCGCTCGACTTCTTCGACGATCCGCTAGTGGCCGAGCTGGTCCGGCCCGAGCACGCCGAGCTCGTCCGGGTGCTGATCGCGATCGTCGCGACGTTCGCAGTTGCCGCCACGGTCGCCTACGCGCCCGCCCGGCTGCTCGACGGCAGGCTTGCCGGGGCGCGCTCGAGCCTCGCCGCGGCCGGCGGGGTCGCCGTGCTCGCGCTCGTTGCGGTCGCGTGGGTGAGTCGCTCGGAGCCCTCGGCGCAGGGGGTCGACGACCCCGACTACTTCACCGTCCTCGCCGGGATCGCGGCGCTCGCGTTCGCCGCCATCGTGCTGTGGGCGGCGGCAACCTCGCGCCGCTCCCCGCCGCCGGTCGCGGCCGCCTGGGCGGCGCTGCGCCGGCGCCCGGTGGCCGCCGCGATCGCCGTCGTCGCCACCGCCTGCTTCCTGCTTCCGTCGGCGTTCACCGGCTCGAGCCTGGACGACGCGCTGCCATTCATCCTGTTCGGCCACCTGCCGGGGATCTTCGGCGACTTCGTCGCGGTCGCCAACGGGCGGACGCCGGGCGTCGACTTCGCGAGCCAGTACGCGGCGCTGCTGCCGTACGCGCTCTGGCCGATCCTGTCGCTCACCGACTACTCGCCGGCGGCGTTCACGATCGTCGCCACGCTCCTGTCGCTCGCCGCGCTGCTGGCGCTCTGGCGCCTGTTCGCGCTCGTGGTCCGCGACGAGCTCGCCGGGCTGGCGTTGTACGTGCCGGTGCTCGCGCTCAGCGTCGTGCCGCTGACGATCCAGGGCGACGAGCGGCTTACGAACGCCTCGCAGTACCAGCTGCTGCCCGAGCGGTACCTGCTCCCGCTGCTCACCGCCTGGGTGCTCGCCCGCCATCTGCGCGGCCTCGGACCGCGGCGGGAGTGGGTGCCGATCGGCCTCGCGGCGCTGGCCGCCTTCAACAACCCGGAGTTCGGCGGGCCGTGCCTGATCGCGACGGTCGTCGCGCTCGCGCTCGCCCGCCGGGGGGAGGGGACGCGCGGACGCGAGCTCTGGCCGCTGCTGTGGCGCACCGCCGCCGCCGTGGTCGCGGTGGGTGCGCTCGTCTGCGCCATCGACCTGATCCGCACGGGCTCGCTGCCGTTGCCGGCCACCGTCCTCTACTACTCGCGCCTGTTCGGCTCGCAGGGCTACGGGATGATCGCGATGCCGGTGCTCGGCCTTCACCTCGCGGTCTTCGCGACCTTCGCCGGGGCGTTGATCGTGGCCGCGGCGCGGGCGCGAGGGGGCGAGGACGATCGCGCCCTCACCGGCCTGCTCGGCTTCGCCGGCGCCTTCGGGCTGTTGATCTTCGTCTATTACGGGGGGCGTTCGAACGCCTACTCGCTGATCGGCCTGTTCCCGGCCTGGGGGCTGGCGCTGGGCCTGCTCACCTGGATCGTGGTCCAGCGCCTGCGCGGCGCATCGGACCTCGCCGGCGCGGCGCGGCGCGCCGGCGCGTTGGGCGTCTGCGCACTGGTCGGCTTCGGGCTCGCGCTGACGACGGTGATCGACGTGCCGGCGCCGTGGTCGCAGGTGACGCGGCTCGCCGACTCGTCGACCAAGCAGAGCTCGTTCGACCTCGCCGCGGTCGAGCGGTTCGTCGGCGGGCGGTCGGGACCCGACGAGCCGATCGCGATCGTGGGCTCCAACGGCTTCTTGATCGCGCGCGAGGTCGGCGTCACCGACGTCTCGCCGATCGAGGACCCGGTGCACTTCGTCGCCGGCACCCAGGTCCAGGACGTGATCGACGCGCTCGACGACGAGGGCGGGCAATCGATCTTCGTCCGCGACCGCTCGTTTCCCCCGCCCCTCCCGGGCGTGAGCGCCTACCTGGCGTCCGCGGGCTTCCGCCCGGTCGCCCACGACCGGGCCAGCGGGACCACGGAGTGGCAGCGCTAGGCTGAAACACGATGCGGGTTGCCCGAAACATCGCGATCATCCTGCTGCTGGCGTTGATCGTCGACCTGGTGCCCGGAGGTGGCAACGCGGCGACGGCGATCGTGACCGCGATCTCGCTCATATTCCTGGCGATGATCTGCTTCGCGGGCTACCAGCTCTTCCGTCAGAACCGGCTGCTCTACGTCGGCATGACCGAGCGCCAGCGCGCCGTGCTGCTCGGGTCGCTCGGGGCGATCGTGCTGATGATCGCGGGCGCCGACGAGCTGCTCAACACCGGCGCCGGCCTATTCCTGTGGCTCGCGGTCCTCGGCGTCTCGGTCTTCAGCCTGGTCAAGCTCTGGACCGACGTGCGCTCCAGTTACTGAGTCCGCTCGTCTCCGGCACGAACTCGGCACGGAGCCGGCGCCACGCGTAGCCGGACCGCGCCTACGGTCGGGCGCATGGGTCGAGCGGCGGACGAGCGCGGGCAGGCGGCGGCTGAGCTGGTCGCGGTGGTGCCGCTGCTGCTGTTGCTGTTCCTCGCGGTCGCCCAGCTCGCGGTGGCCGGCTTCGCGCTATGGAGCGCGGGCGACGCCGCGCGAGCGGGCGCCCGCGCTGCGCACGTTGGCGGCGACGCCCGCGCCGCCGTGCTGAGCGCCCTCCCGGGCTGGCTCGAGCGCGGTGCTCGCATCGACACGGGCGGGCCGGTTGAGGTCCGCGTCGAGGCACCGGCGCTGCTTCCCGGCCTGCCGGCGATCGCTGTCAGCGCGGCCACCGAGCTCGGCGCGGGGGAGGGGACGGGTGGCTGAGATCGCGCGGCAGGGCTGCCAGCGCGGGCAGGCCTCGATCGAGTTGCTCGCCGCAATCCCGTTCGTCTTCGTGGCGGCGCTGGTGTGCATGCAGCTGCTCGCGGCCGGCTACGCGCTGACCCTCGCGGACGGCGCGGCCGAAGCGGGGGCGATCGCGCTCGCCTCCGGACTGCCCGCGGCGCCCGCGGTCGACGCGGCGCTGCCCGGCTGGGCGCGCGACCGGGTCGATCTCGAGCGCGACGGCGGCCGCGTGGTGGTCCGCCTGCGCCCGCCCTCGCCCCTGGCGGCGCTTGGCCGGGCGCTCGAGGTGAGCTCCAGCGTCTGGGTGCGGCGGCCCGCGACGGAGGCGCCCGGTTGACGGCGACCCTGCTCGCCGCCGAGCTTCCGGACGCCGGCGGCGCCCTGCCGTGGGCAGCCGCCGTGGCGGTCGCGATCGCCGTCGATGCGGACGCGGCGCGCGCGGCAGGCGGCGACGGGGCCGTCGCCCTGATCGAGGTGGGCGCGGAGCGCTCCCGCGGCCCGACGATGCTCGCGGCCGACGGGGCGCGCGCGCTCGAGCGTGAGCTCCGCGCGGGCGGCTTCGACGCTGCGGCCCGCGGTCGATTGGCCTGGGCGCAGCTCGACGGCGGGGAGGATTGGCTCGGCCGGCTGGCCGAGGCCGTGACGCTTTGCGGCGGAGCCCGAGCCGTCATCGTCTTCCTCCCGGCCGGGCTGGCTCGCGAGGCGCTCGGGGACCCGCGCCTCGTCGTCGCGGGCGTGCTCCTGCGGGCCGAGCTCCCGCGCCACCGGCCGCTGGCCGCTCTCGCCGTCGCCGAGCTCGCGGCGGTGGGCTTGCGCACGCGAATCGCGACGCGGCCCACGGGCCGTGTCTCGGCACGGCGGGCGCTCGCGGGCATCGATCCCGGCGGCGAGCTCGGGCGGCGCGCCGGCCGCCTCGCACGCGGGCTGCTCGGCGGCTCCGCGATCCGACCGGCGCGGACGGGACCGCGGCCCGGCGCACTCGCGGCCGAGACCGGGCAGGCGCTGCCGCTCGTCCTCGGCGGGATCCTGGCGCTCGTCTTCTGCACGATGTTGCTGGCCGCGTTCGGCGGTGCCGTCACCGGGACCTCGCGCACCCAGCGGGCGGCCGATCTGGCAGCGCTCTCGGCCGCGCGGTCGATGCGCGACGACTTCGGGCGCCTGTTCGAGCCGGCGCGGCTGCCGAACGGGGCGCCGAACGCCGCCCACCTGGACAAGGACCGGTTCCTGACCCGGGCCGTCGCCGCGGCGCAGGACGCAGCGCGGCGAAACGGTGTCGGTGGCGGGCGCCTGCGGATCGAGTTCCCCGACTCGGGCTCGTTCGCGCCCCTGCGCGTGCGCGCTTCGGTCACCGGCGAGCTGGATCCGCCGGGTGCCCTGCCGAGCCTGCCCGTCGACGCGGAGGCGGAGGCGGAGGCGGTCCCGCCGTCGGCCGGAGGCGCCGCGAGCGGGCCCGCGGTTGCGTCCGGTGGCGGCTACTCCGGGCCGCTCGTCTATCGCCAGGGGGAGGGGATGCGCCCTGACGTCGCGGCCGCCTTCGATCGAATGACCGGGGCGGCGGACCGGGCCGGCGTCTCACTGCTCGTCAACAGCGCCTACCGCTCGGACGCCGAGCAGGCGGCGCTCTGGGCACAGCACCCCGACCCGCGCTGGGTCGCGCCGCCCGGTACGTCGCTGCACCGCTGCGCGACCGAGCTCGACCTCGGCTCGCCGTCGGCGTACGCGTGGCTCGCGGCGAACGCGCGGCGCTTCGGCTTCCTGCAGCGGTACGACTGGGAGGCCTGGCACTACGGCTACGTGGATGGGCCGCCGCCGTGCTCGGCGGCGGGGGAGACGGTGGCGCCCGCGGCGGCCGGCGCCGGCTCCGCGCCGGGCGCCGCAGACGGCACCGGGCCAACCAGCCTGCCCGCCTTCGTCCCCGCGCGCTTCCGCGACGCGCTCGCGGCCGCCGCGGAGCGCTGGAACGTTTCAGCTGCTCTGCTGGCGGCCCAGCTGCTCGCCGAGTCGAACTTCAACCCGTTCGCGGTCTCGCCCGCCGGCGCGGCTGGGATCGCCCAATTCATGCCGGGCACCGCCGCGCTCTACGGGCTCAACGACCCGTTCGACGCCGCGCAGGCGATCGACGCGCAGGCGCACCTGATGTCCGATCTGCTGGGCCAGTTCGGCTCGCCCGAGCTCGCTCTCGCCGCCTACAACGCCGGTCCCGCCGCGGTGGCCGCCTGCGACTGCGTGCCGCCGATCTCCGAGACCGAGGCGTACGTGGCCCGGATCCTCGGGCTCATGGGTGGGGCCGGGGCCATCGCCGGCGCGCCGACGTTGGAGGTGCGGCTGATCGGATAGCGGAGGACGTGGCGCGAGGTATTCCTACTTGACATGTGACCAAAGGGTCACCTATTATCCCGGGCATGGACGAGGTGTTCAGGGCGCTTGCGGATCCAACCCGACGCGGCTTGCTCGACGCGCTCCACGAGCGCGACGGGCAGACGCTGGGGGAGCTCGAGCGGCCTTTGGAGATGACACGGTTCGGCGTCATGAAGCACCTGCGGGTGCTGGAGGACGCCGGGCTCGTGACGACCAAACGCCGCGGGCGGGAGAAGCTCCACTTCCTGAACCCGGTCCCGATCCGGCTCATCCACGACCGGTGGGTGAGCAAATTCTCAGAGCCCTGGGTGGCGACGCTCAGCGGCCTGAAGCAGACACTCGAGGAGGAAGCGTGATGGAGAAGGTCTACGAGATCTACATCAAGACGACGCCGGAGCGGCTCTGGGAGGCGATCACCGACCCGGAGCTTCGCGGCAAGTACTCGTTCGGCGTGGGCACCCAGTCGGATTGGACCGAGGGCTCGAGCTACGAGGCGGTGCACGCCGGCGCGGGCGTGAAGATCGCCGAGGGCGAGAACCTGGAGGTCGACCCGCCCCGCCGCCTCGTGCAGAGCTTCACCGCGCTGTGGGGCGACGACGTGAAGGCCGAGGGCAGCTCGCGCGTGACGTGGGAGATCGAGCCGGTGGGCGACTCCTGTCGCCTGCTGGTCACCCACGACGAGCTGCGCGAGGGCGCCAACGACCAGCTGTACGGCGGCTGGCCGATGATCCTCTCCGGGCTCAAGACGCTGCTCGAGACCGGCGAGCTACTGACGACCCCGGGCTCGCTGCGCTACTCGGAGTCGTTCGCCTAGTAAGGCGACCGTGCGAACGCCGCGCCCCCTCGCGGGGGCGCGGCGTCGCGAGGTATCGGGCCTGCGCTACGGCCCGGTGTCGGTGGTGACGATCGTCGGCGTCCGCGACGGCGCGTTGTTCGGGAACAGCGCCAGGATGCTCGGATCGTCGCCCGGTCCGGCCGAACCGGCCGAGACCGTGATCGGGTCGGAGGCGTTGCACGCCCCGCCGTGGAAGAACCCGCGGCAGGTCGGCTGGTCGATATCGAGGGCCGGATGCGTGACGTCGAGCTGGGCGGTGTAGATCCCGTCGGAGCCGACGTCGCCGGCCGTGTCGCAGAACTGGGACGGCACGTCGCCGGAGAACTTGCCGGTGCAGGCCGTGACCTGGTAGGCGAGCGTGTGGTCCGCGCCCGTGATCCCGAGGTCGCGGGCGTTGACGGCGAGGCCGAGAACGTTCGAGTTGTAGTTCGAGTAGTCGGCGAAGTAAGTCGCCGTCGGATTGTCGAGCGCGTTCGGCTGCGAGAGGTCGAAGACGCTGACCTCGCCGCCGGGGGCCGCCTGCTTGACGACCAGGTAGTCCGCCGGGATGCCCTCGTCGTCGCCGGCGTAGACGCCATCGGCGCCCTTGTCGACGAGCACGTCTACCTCGAGCGTCTCGGTCGTGTTGTGGACGCCCGCCGTCTGGACGCCGAACTCGACCGGGTCACCGGGCGCGTCCGGGTCGGCGAGGAAGTCCTGCCAGCTCACTCCGCCGAAGGCGTCGTGGCCGTGCGGAACGCCCTCGGCGACGCCGTCACGCGGTGCGGTGCCCGTGAACGAGCGGGCGCCGACCGCGACGAGGTCCTCCTCGCCGTGGCTCTCGAGTGTGTCCTCGCCACCCAGTTGGTAGAGGTCCGCGTAGGAGAACCCGGCGGACGGCGAACCCGTCGTCAGCCGCATCGTGTCCGAACCGCCGCCCGAGAGATCGAGCGAGGACTCGGAGAGGCCGTTGTCGGAGGCCGCCAACGGGGCGACGTGCCACGGCACGTGGAGGTGATCCTTGCCACCGCCGCCGGACTGGTTGATCGCGACGTTGCCGTCGACGTTCGGGTGGAAGTAGTACCAACCGAACTCCTCCTCGGGGGTCGCGATCTTCGACGTGTCGAGGCTGAGCCGCACGTACACCGTCTGCTTGCCCTGCGGGGGCAGATCGACGGACCGGGCGCCTCCGAACGAGCTGCCGTCCAGTGACACCTTGATGTTCGCGGGGCTCGAGCCGAAGTCCGAGTACCGCGGCCCGCCGCCGCTGATGTCGTAGTGATGCGGCGAGTTGTCGAAGTTACGCAGCACGAACGACTGCACCTCCGTCGTCGGTGCGGGCTCGATGTCGAGCCCGAACGACAGGCTGGCCGGAGCGGCGACCGAGTCGGTTGCGGCCGAGAGGTCCGCCCGGACCCTGCCGGCCCCCATCAGCGTCGCCGAGACCGGGGAGCCGAGCAGATTGTCCTTCATCTTCTGGGTCGCGTGGTTCATCATCGCGGCCTTGATCAGCTCCGGCGACCAGTTCGGGTGGAGCTGGCGGAGCAGGGTCGCGACACCAGCGACATGCGGCGTCGCCATCGAGGTTCCGGAGAGCTTCGTCCCCAGGTTCCCGGTGCCCGCGTCGGTCGACTGGATGTCGAACCCAGGCGCGGTGATGTCCGGCTTGAGGTCGTTGGTTACCCGCGCCGGGCCCTCCGACGAGAAGTCGGTCATCGCGTCCGTGTAGGCGGGGATCACCGAGGTCGCGTCGTTGAGGGTGGCGTTGACGGTGTTCGCGTTGTAGTCCGGCGGATCCCCGGGGCTGAGCTGGTCGAGGATCGCGTAACCGTCGTTGCCGGTGATCATCACGGCGGGGATCGTGATGTTCTCGCCGTTGGATGCGAGGGCGCTCGGGGCACCGCCGAACAGCGAGATCATGATCGCGGCCGTCGCGCCCGCCTGCTGGGCGTGGAAGACCTTGGTCGAGCCCGAGCAGTCACCGGAACTGGTGGACCCCTTGAACACGAGCACGGTCTGGCCGCTCAGCGAGCCGCCCGGGAGCGGGTCGCAGAACTGCGCGTCGGCCGGGGTCTCGTTGCCGGGGTCGGCCGGCGGGTCGAGCTCGCGGCCGTCGAACAGGTCGTCGGTGAGTCCACCCGCGGGAAGGTCCGCGCCCCAGTCCTGCTGCACCATGATCCCGTCGTCGGGAAGGTCGATGGCTGGGCTGTTGACGCTGATCGTCTGGGCGTTGAACTGGTCGATCGACGCGGCGACCGAAACCACGCCGCGAGCGGCGGCCGGCGTCCCGCCGATGTACGCGGAGCCGCCCACGGCCTGGTTGCCGGCGTTGCCGGCGGCCGCGACGAACACCGTGCCGAGGTCGACGACCCGCTGGGCCGCCCGCGCCTCGACGGAGTTGAGGGTGCCGTAATCGACGCCGCCCGAGAACGAGAGCACGTCCGCGGCGTCCGAGAGGTCGCCGTCGTTGTTCGGGTCCATGGCGCGCTCGAAGCCGGCGACGAGCACGTCGTCGGTCGAGTCGCCCTCGTCCCAGACCTTCATCTCGAGGAGCTTCGCCGCCGGGGCGACGCCCGGACCGATCTCGCCGGGCACGCCGATCCCGGCGATCGTCCCGGAGGTGTGCGAGCCGTGGTCGTCGTCCGCGCCGTCGAGCGGGTCGGCATCAGGCCGCGGAATGTCGTTCGTCGTGTCGTCGTCGACGACGCTGTAGTTGGAACCGACGAAGTCGTAGCCGCCGATCACCTTCTTGGTCGGGAACGTGCCCGGCTCGATGAAGTTCGGGTCGTTGGCGTTGTAGGCGGCGACCGTGCCGGGGCCGCCGAAGTTCGCGTGCGTGTAGTCGATGCCGGTGTCGACGTCGGCGACGACCATGCCCTGGCCGCGGGCGCCGAAGTCGTGCCAGACCTTGGTGGCGCCGATGAACGGCACGCTGGTCTCGTTGTCCTTCTGCACGATGGAGACGGGCTGCACGGAGCTCACGTCGCTTCGCTGCGCCATCTGCGAGGCGGCATCCGGGGAGAGGGTCGCCGAGAAGCCGTCGATCAGCGTGTCGTAGCGGAAGATCACGTCGCCGCCGAGCGAGCGCGTGGCGGCGATCGCCGCCGTCTGGCTCTGCCTCGCCGCGGCTGCCGCGTTCTCCTGCTGGCGGCCGGACAGCGCGCCGGCCTTCGAGCGGCTGGCGATCGACGGACCGTCGACGACCACGAAATACCGGTTGAGCCCGTTCTGCGCCCGCAGCACGGCCGGCTCGAAGCCGTCCGGTAGGGAGGAGTTGCCCCGGTGGGCGTCAGCCGCCTTCGTCGAGCTGGAACTTCCTGCGCCAATCGCGATCCCACCAATCACGAGGCTTGTCACTACGACTACCAACGCAAACAGCAACCGACGATTCATACACCTCTCCCTTGAAGACCTAATCGGACCCCCGCGAACTTTGCGGCCATAACATATCGCCCGTGGCGCCACTGACGATTTCTGGAATCGACGAGCTGCGGGAGCTGATCGGCAAGCCGATCGGTCCGAGCGATTGGATCGAGGTGACCCAGGCGGACATCGACAAGTTCGCCGAGATCTCGCGCGACGACCAGTGGATCCACGTCGACGTCGAGCGGGCCGAGCGCGAGAGCCCGTTCGGCACGACGATCGCCCACGGCAACCTCACGCTGTCGCTGATCGACGGTTTCCGCCGCGAGCTGATCCGCCAGGAGGGCGTCAAGCTCGGGATCAACTACGGCTGGAACAAGGTCCGTTTCCCGGCCCCCGTGCCGTCCGGCTCAAACGTGCGCGCGACGGCCGAGATCCAGACCGTCGAGGAGCTCGGCGACGGGTGGTTTCACGTCGTCACCAAGTTCGTGCTCGAGCGCGAGGGCGGCGAGAAGCCGGTCTGCGTCGCCGAGTCGGTCGGCAGGGCGCTCGCGGCCTAGATGAGCGTCGTCCTGGTCGCGATCGGGGGGGTCGCGGGGGTTCTGGCCCGCTACGGGATCACTCGCGCGACGCTGCACTCGGATGCGCTGATCTGGTCGACGGTGGGAATCAACGTCGTCGGCTCCTTCTTCCTCGGGCTGCTGGTCGGGACGACGTGGCTCTCGCGGGACCTGCGCGACGGGATCGGGATCGGCTTCCTCGGCGGCTTCACGACGTTCTCGACCTTCTCGGCGCAGATCGTGCTCGAGGTCGACGGCGGCCGGCCGGGCACGGCGGCCGCCTACCTGGTCGCGTCGGTTGCCGGGGGGATCGCCGCCGCGGCGGCGGGTTACGCCCTCGGGCGCGCCGTCACTTGACGGTCAGCGTCCCCTCCATGCCGGCGGCGCGGTGGCCGTCGACCGAGCAGAAATACGTGTAGGTGCCCGCCTTCAGGTCGGCCGTGGTCGAGGTGGAGGAGCCGGTGATCACGTCGGTGCGGGCGACCTCGTTGCCGCCGGAGTCCTCGATCACCACGTCGTGGCCCAGCGAGGCCGGGTTGTTGAACTCGACCTTGTCGCTGCCCGCGGGCGCCGAGAGCGAGCTCGACGTAAAGGCGAGCGCGCCGCTGGGATCGGCCTCGATCGAGATCGTGCCTCCGCTCCCGCCTCCGCCGCTGGCGGTTGTCGAGGTCGACTCCGCCGTGGTCGAGGTCGACGTCGAGGACGTGGTATCGGAGCTGCTGCCACAGGCGGCGAGGCCGAGGGCGGCGAGGACGAGCGCCGCGATCGAGGGGGCGAGCTTGCGCATTGGCACGATCCTTTCTGCGGGGGGCACGAACTCTAGTCCTGTCCGCTCATCGACCCTCGAACTTCGCCTCGCGGCCCTCGAAGAAGGCGGTCACGCCCTCGCGCAGGTCCTCGGTGCCCATCGAGTCGGCGATCCCGTGGCGCTCGACCTGCAGGTGCTCGACGAGCGAGTTGTCGAGGCTCTGGCCGACGAGCAGCTTGGCCATCCGCACGTAGTGCGGCGCCTTGGCCGCGAGCTTGCCCGCCTTCGCGCCGGCCTCGACGAGGAGCTCGTCGGGCGCGACGACCTTCGAGACGATCCCCATCTCCAGCGCCTGCTCGGCCGAGAGGAGAGGGTCGTTGAGCAGTAGCTGGAGGGCACGGTCAGGCCCGACGACGCGCGGGAGGAAGTAGGTCATGCCGCCGTCCGGGGAGGCGCCGATCCGCCCGTAGGCGCACACGAAGGCGGCGTTGGTCGAGGCGATGCGGACGTCGCACATCAGCGCCAGCGAGAAGCCGGCGCCCGCGGCGACGCCGTTGACCGCGCCGATCACGGGATACGGAATGCGGCGGAAGTCCACGATCGCCTGATGCAGCAGCTCCGCGCCGCGGCGGACGTTCGCGGGCAGGTCGATCTCGGGGTCGTCGACGCCGCCCTTGAACCAGTTCACGTCGCCGCCGGACGAAAAGGCGCGCTCGCCGGCGCCGGTGACGATCAGGGCGCGCAGCGGCGCCTGGTCGGCCAGCCAGCCCGCGGCGACGGTGAGCTCGAGGATCATGTCCGGGCTCATCGCGTTCAGGGAGTCGGGGCGATCGAGCGTCAGCGTGCCGATCTCGCCGTCGATCGCGATCGAGAGCGTCTGGAGGTCGGGGGGCGAGGGGATCGTGGCGGTGCTCATTGCGGAGAAGGCCTCCTGGGCAGCGTGATTTGGCGGCGGCGCCGAACCCTAGATGGTCGGTTTGCGAAAGACGTCCTCCGCCCACCGTGTTCGTGTTAGGTTGGATCGACCGCTCACGAACGGGGGAAGTGCGAATGCAGGCACCGTCGTCGCGTCCACGCCGCAAGGCCGTCGTCTTCGCGCTCACGGCCCTGACCGTGCTCGGCGCCGCCGCGGCGGCGAGCGGGGCGGGTGGGAACCTGATCTACCGCAACTGCGTCACCGGCGAGAACGACAGCGGCCCTCCGGGCTCCGGCGCGTGCGCCGCGATCCCGGCCTCGCAGACCACCACGAACTCCGGGCTCGATGCCCCGCGCGCACTCGCCGTCAGCCCCGACGGCGCCTCCGTCTACGTGGCATCGAGCGGCGACGACGCGATCGCTCGCTTCAAGCGCAACACGACCAACGGCGCGCTCACATACAAGGACTGTCTGAGCGGCGAGACGCAGAGCGGTTCCGGCGGTACAGGCGCCTGCACCGGGATCGCCGGCGCAGCCTCGAACGGCGCCAACTCGGGGCTCGACGACCCGGTCTCGATCGGCGTCAGCGCCGACGGCAAGTCGCTCTATGCGGCCTCCGTCCTCGACGACTCGATCGCACGCTTCAAGCGCAACACGACCAGCGGCGCGCTCAGCTACCAGGGGTGCATCAGCGGTGAGAGCACCAACGCCTGCGCGGTGAAGATCCCAACGGCGACCGCGAACGGCAGCGAGTCCGGCCTCGACGGGCTCAACGGCCTCACGGTCAGCGCCGACGGGACCGGGCTCTACGCGATCGCCGACGGCGACTCCTCGGTCGCGCGCTTCAGCCGCAACGCCACCAGCGGCGCGCTCACCTACAGGAGCTGCGTCACCGGCGACACGCGGGCCGTACCGGCGTGCGGCGCGATTCCCGCCGCGAGCGCGGACGGCTCCAACTCCGGCCTCGACTTCCCGGATTCGCTCGCCCTCAGCGCCGACGGCAAGTCGCTCTACGTCGCCTCCGGCAACGACGACTCGGTCGCGCGCGTGCGACCGAAGCCGAGCGGCGGCCGGCTCATCTACATGGGCTGCCTGTCGGGCCAGACCGAGAGCGGTCCGGACGGCTCCGGGGCGTGCGACCCGATCCCCTCGGCGTCCAACGGCGGTGGCGACTCGGGGATGGACAGCCCGCGGTCGCTGACCGTGACGGCGGACGGTGACTCGGTCTACGTCGTCGCGGGCAACGACGACGCCGTCGCCCGGTTCGATCGCGACCCGGCCGGCGGCGCGCTCGCCTACGTCGGCTGCGACAGCGCCGAGAACGAGAGCGGCCCGACGGGATCGGCGGCCTGCGCTCAGCTTCCAACCGCGACCTCATTCGGCGTCGCGTCCGGCATGAACGAGCCGAACTCGGTCGTCGCGAGCGCCGATGGCGCCTCCGTCTACACGGCGTCGGCCAATGACGAGGTCGCCCGCTTCACCCGCGCCGGCGGCGGCGCACTGAGCTTCGACGACTGCATCGCCGGTGCCCAGGAGAGCGGGCCCCTCGGGTCCGGGGCGTGTGCCGCGAGTCCCTCGGCGGCGCCGCTTGGCGACCTCGGCGCGGACTCCGGCCTCGATCTGCTGATCGCCTCGGCCCTGAGCCCCGACGACAGATCGCTCTACGTAGCCGCGTTCGGCGACGACTCGATCGCCACCTTCAAGCGCATCCCCTGATCCTCGGTCGACGAACGCCGTCGACGCCGAGAGCTGTCCGGTCGCCAGGCCTAACCTTAGAAGCAGATGGCGAAGGGCGCGCAGGAAGCCACGGACTCGATCGACGAGCAGCGTCGCCGGCTGCCGGATCAGCCGGGCGTTTACCTGTTCGCCGACCGCGACGGCAAGGTGATCTACGTCGGCAAGGCGACCTCGATCCGCAAGCGGGTCGCCGGCCATTTCGCGGGGAAGTCGACGCGCGGCCGGGAGATGGTCGACCAGGTGGCGTCGATCGACTTCCTGGTCACCGAGACCGAGGCCGAGGCGCTGCTCGCCGAGCAGCAGTTCATCAAGCGTCACCGGCCGGTGTTCAACATCCGACTGCGCGACGACAAGTCGTACCCATACATCGGGATCAGCCTCGACGAGGACTTCCCGCGCGTCTACTTCACCCGCGAGCGCCACCGGTCCGCGCGGATCTACTTCGGGCCCTACTCGTCGGCCAAGCGCGTGCGCGAGACGCTCGACCTCCTCGGGCGCCTGTTCCAGTACCGCACCTGCGAGGGGCCGGAGCCGGGGCGGCGCTCGGGCGTGCCCTGTCTCGACTACTACATCAAGCGCTGCGCGGCGCCTTGCGTGGGCTACGTGGACCGCGAGGAGTACCGGCGCGGGATCGACGCGATCGTCGACTTCCTCTCGGGCCGCTACCGCGATGTCGAGCGCGACCTGGAGCGCAAGATGGCCGAGGCGGCCGGCGACGAAGAGTTCGAGCGCGCCGCGGTGTACCGCGACCGCCTCGAGGCGGTGCGCTCGCTGATGGAGCGGCGCAGCGTCGCCGGCGAGGCGATCGACGATGCCGACTTGGTCGCGGTGGCGGTCGAGGGCTCCGAGGCGAACGCGCAGGTCTTCCAGGTGCGCGACGGGCTGCTCGCAGAGCGCCACGGCTTCTACCTCGCCAACGAGACCGAGGCCGACGAGGCCGAGGTCACCGAGGAGTTCCTCGCCCAGTACTACTCCGCTGCGCCCGCGGTCCCGCGCCTGGTCGTGGTCGGCCCGCCGATGCGCGAGCGCGCCGGCCTGCTCGCCGAGGCGCTGTCCGCGCGCCGCGGCGGCCCCGTGGAGGTGCGGGTGTCGGAGCGCGGGTCGAAGCGGCGCCTGCGCGAGCTCGCCGAGCGCAACGCGGTGCTCGCGCTGGCTCAGGACAAGCTGCGCCAGGAGCGGCAGCGCTCGCAGCGCGTCGACGCGCTGTCGGCCCTGCAGGACGCGCTGAAGCTCCAGGCGCTCCCCGTGCGGATCGAGGGCTTCGACATCTCGAACATCGGCGGCGAGCACACCGTCGCCTCGATGGTCGTCTTCCGCGGCGCGGCGCCGCTGAAGTCCGACTACCGGCGGTTTCGAATCCGCGGCGACCGGACCGCCGGGCCTGACGACTTCTCGTCCATGGAGGAGGTGCTCGCCCGCCGCGTCTCGCAGCTGCTCGAGCAGTCCGACCGCTCGCCGCACGACGAGCGGCGCGACGAGAGCTTCGCCGCCGTGCCCGACCTGATCGTGATCGACGGCGGCAAGGGCCAGCTCTCGGCGGGGATGCGCTCGCTCGCGCCCCTGGTCGAGCGCGGGACGGCCGTGATCGGGCTCGCGAAGCGGCTCGAGGAGGTCTACGTGCCGGGCCGGTCCGAGCCGCTCGAGATCGATCGGGACTCGGAGGCTCTCCGGCTGTTGCAGCGGGTCCGCGACGAGGCCCACCGCTTCGCGCTCGACCACCATCGCAGCCGCCGCAGCAAGGCGATGACCGGCTCGCTGCTCGACGAGCTGCGCGGCGTGGGCCCGGTCCGCAAGCGCGCCCTGCTCGAGCATTTCGGCTCGCCCGACCGGCTCGTGGAGGCGAGCCGGGAGGAGCTCGAGGCGGTGCCCGGGATCCCCGGCAGGCTCGCCCGCGACATCCACCGACAGCTCAACAAGGCGGGCTAAGCGGTGGAGGGGGGAGCGCAGAGGCTGTTCGATCCGCGGGTCCACCTGTACGTGATCACGGGCTACTCGGGGGCCGGCAAGTCCGAGGCGATCGCCGCGTTTGAGGACTCCGGTTACTTCTGCGTCGACAACCTCCCGCCGCGGATGATCGCGTCGCTCGGCGAGCTCTTCCTGCACGGCGGCAGCGGCGTGCGCCGCGCCGCCGTGGTCACCGACGTCCGCGGGGGCACCTACTTCGACGACCTGCTCGCCGTGCTCGGCGAGCTCGCGGAAGCCGGCCTCGACCCCACGGTGCTCTTCCTGGAGGCGAACGAGGAGACGCTCGTCAACCGCTTCAAGGAGACCCGGCGACGCCACCCGCTCGCCCCCGACGGGCGCGTCCTCGAGGGGATCCGGGCGGAGCGCGAGGTCCTCGGCCCCCTGCGCGAGCGCGCCGACGTGGTGATGGACACGACCGGGCTCACCGGGGCGATGCTGCGCCGCCGGGTGACCACCGACCTGCTCGATCCCGAGTCGACCTCCCGGCTGGCGCTGACCCTGCTGACCTTCGGGTTCAAGAACGGCCCGCCGCGCGACGCCGACCTCGTCTTCGACGTGCGCTTCCTCCCGAACCCCCACTACCGCGAGGACCTGCGCCCGCTCACCGGCCGCGACCCCGCGGTCGTCGAGCACGTCGAGTCCGGCGCGCTCGCGAGCGAGTACTACCAGCGCCTCCTGCCGCTGCTCGACTTCCTGATCCCGGCCTACATCGCCGAGGGCAAGACCCACCTGACGATCGCGATCGGCTGCACGGGCGGCCGCCACCGGTCGGTCACGGTCGCCGACCGCGTCGCCCGCCACATCGCCTCCCGCGACGACGTCTCCCCGCGCGTGGTCCACAGGGACGTCGAGCTCACGTAGCCCGCCGCGCGGGTGGGGTACGTGGCGTTCTTGCAGTGAGGGGGAGGGAGTTTGTGGCGACGCGCACCGATGTGGCTGATCCCGCGCTGGTCTGTCGCGCGAATGGGACTTGGGCGGCCGATCCGGCCCCTCCCAACGCCGAGTGTCACCTTGACCGTCTCTGGGACGGGCAACGTGACACTCGACGAGGCGGCCGGTCAGAGCGCGCGGAAGGCGCGACGAACCTCACGCAAGGCGCGCGTGCCACCTCGAGCGGTACAAAAGGCCCGGTATGCGGGCAAAATGCAGCTCTCGACGGAGACCGACCGGCCTGAGCGCGCGGAAGGCACGATGAACGTGACGCAGGGCGCGCGATCCCACTCCCTTCACTGCCCAGCTGCGGCCCGAGCCCTCGCACCGGCCCCGGGCGGTCGGCCCGCCCGGGCTCACCGCGGCCGCTTGCCGTTTGCGAGCGTCGCCAGGTACGCCTCGTGCATCGCCACGGCCTGGTGGTCGAGCGTGAAGGATGCGTCGACGCGCTCGCGCGCCGCGGTGCCCATCCGCTCGCGGGTGGCGGCGGGCTGGGACGCGCACCAGGCGATCGCGTCGGCCAGCGCGCGCGGGTCGTCGGGCTCGATCAGCAGGCCGGTGCCGGTCGCGAGCTGCTCGGCGATCCCGTCCCGGCGCGTGCCCACCACTGGCAGGCCGCTCGCCATCGCCTCGAGCATCGAGATCGGGAAGGGGTCAGCGCGCGACGGGAGCACGAACGCGTCCCAGTGGGCGAGCCGGTCGAACACCTGTGTCTTGGGGATGTGGTGGATGCCCGCCTCGTGCGCGCGGGCGAGCACGTCCGCCGCCCACTCGCGCTCGACCACGTCGTGCGCGGCGCCGACCATCTCGAAGCGGTAGCGCTCGGGGTCGGTGCCCAGCAGGCGGGTCGCGGCGTCGACGAAGAGGTCGCTGCCCTTGCGGGGCGAGACCACGGCGACGGTGCCGACCACGAATGGCCTCGGCGCGTCGCGGATCGCGGCCGGCTCCGGCGGCATCGGGCTCGCCTCGTAGACGATCCGGGGCCGGTTGCCCCTCCACGCGAGGCGAGCCGCGCACGGCTGGGAGACGGCGACGATCTGGTCGAGGCGCTGCCAGGCGGCGCGGCGCAGCAGCCTGCCGCGCAGGTCGAGCGGGAGCATCTCGTGGACGTGGAGCAGCGTCGGTACGCCCCGGCGCCGGGCGACGAGCGCCTCGGCGAGGGTGAGGATGGAGTTCGCGTGCACGAGCGCAGGCGCCCGGGCGCGCAGGAAGGCGCGGTAACGGCGCAGGTACCCGGGGGCGGCCAAGAGCCGGTGCCGTGGGCCCGGGGGCGCCCTCCAGGCGCGCACGCTGTACTCGAACGCCCGCGGGGCGCCGTCGACGTCCCAGCCACGCGAGGCCAGCTCGTCGAAGAGCTCGCTCGGGCGCGGGACCCAGAAGCTGAACTCCCAGCCCTGCTCGGCGAGGAGCGGCACGATCCGCTCCACCGACCGCGTCGCACCGCCGAGGTGCGGCTCGTGAAAGCAGACAACGACCCTGGACCCGCTCACGAGCGGCCAGGCTAGACGTCCGGGCGGCGCCCCACGCCGGTTCGGGCGACGAGCGCGCGTCCATACAATCGGCTCGGTGAGCGCTGCGATCCTGGTCTCTGACCTGCACAAGTCGTATGGCGACTTCGAGGCGGTGCGGGGGGTCGACCTCGAGGTCCAACTCGGCGAGGTGTTCGCCTTCCTGGGCCCGAACGGCGCCGGCAAGACGACGACCACCGAGATCCTCGAGGGGTACCGCGGGCGCAGCGCGGGCGACGTGTCCGTGCTCGGTGTCGACCCGGCGACCGCGGGCGGGGAGTGGCGCGAGCGGATCGGCATCGTGCTCCAGCAGTGCCGGATGCGCCCGGAGCTCACGGCGCGCGAGACGCTCGAGCTCTACGCGGGCTACTACCGCGCGCCGGCGGACATCTCGGCGACGCTCGACCACGTCGGCCTGGCCGACAAGGCCGACGACCGCGCCCGCGGCCTCTCCGGCGGCCAGCTGCGTCGCCTCGACGTCGGCGTCGCACTGATCGGCGACCCCGACCTGCTCTTCCTCGACGAGCCGACGACCGGCTTCGACCCGACCGCCCGCCGCCAGTTCTGGGAGGTGATCGCCGGACTGCGCGACCTCGGCAAGACGGTGTTCCTGACCACGCACTACATGGAGGAGGCGCAGCGGCTTGCCGACCGCGTCGCGATCATCGCGGCCGGCCGGATCGTCGCCGAGGGGCGCCCGGATGAGCTCGGCGGGCGCGAGGCCCGCCCGGCCCAGATCCGCTTCCGGCTCCCGGCCGGGGTGGCCGCGGGCGACCTGCCCGGCGGCCTCGGGGCAGAGCCGGGCGGCGACGGCGAGCTGCTGATCTCCACGAGGACCCCGGTCGAGCCCCTCAACCGCCTCACCGGCTGGGCGCTCGAGCGATCGATCGACCTCGACGGCCTGCAGGTGATCCGGCCGAGCCTCGAGGACGTCTACATCGAGCTCACCGGCGCCGAGGCCACGACGACGGAGAACGGAGCCTCATGAGCGGCGTCGCCCTGGCCCTCCACCAGTTCCGCTACGACCAGAAGAGCTTCTGGCGCAACCCGGCCGCGGTCTTCTTCACGGTCGCGTTCCCGCTGATGTTCCTGCTCATCTTCGAGCTGATCTTCGGCGACGACACGCTCGAGCAGCTCGGGAACCTCAAGACCGACATCTACTACGTCCCCGCGATCCTCACCCTCGCCATCGTCTCGGCGACGATGCAGAGCGTCGCCATCCGGCTGACCACGGAGCGCGAGAACGGGATCCTCAAGCGCGGCCGCGGCACGCCGATGCCGCCGTGGGTCTTCTTCGCCGGCCGGATCGGCAACGCCCTCGTGATCTCGCTGCTCATGCTGATCATCGTCCCCGCGATCGGGCGGCTGCTCTACGGCGTCTCGATCCCGTGGGAGCACCTCCCAGCGGTGCTCGTGACGCTTGTGATCGGCGCCGCGAGCTTCTGCGCGCTCGGCGTCGCGCTGACTGCAATCATCCCGTCCGAAGAGTCCGCTCCGGCGATCACCAACGTCGTCATCTTCCCCCTGTACTTCCTCTCCGGTGTGTTGATCCCGCAGACGGAGATCCCCGACGCCGTGCTGAACGTCGCCGACATCTTCCCGATCCGGCACTTCTTCGAGGCGTTCTTCGCCGCCTGGAACCCGCTGACGGCGGGGGCCGGCTTCGAGTGGGGCCAGCTTGCGGTCGTCGCCGCATGGGGCGTCGCGGGCCTGTTGATCGCGATCCGCTTCTTCCGCTGGTCGCCTCGGGGCGGCTAGATCCGGGCGCGCTGGGTAGGGTCCGCTCCGTGATCCATCACGTCTCACTGGACGTCTCCGACCTCGAGTCGAGCGGCCGCTTCTACGACTCGGTGCTCGGCTCCCTCGGCTGGCGGCGGCACCTCGACGACGACGAGGTGATCGCCTGGGGAATCGTCCGACCCGTGTTCTTCGCCTTCGCCCGCGGCAGCGGGGGCGCCGGGTCCGGGCACGTGTGCTTCTCGGCCAGCGGCCTCTCCGCCGTCAAAGCGGCCTGGGAGGGCGGCGTCGGCGCGGGGGGCACGGACGACGGGGCGCCGGGTCCCCGGCCCGAGTACGGTGGGAACTACTACTCAGCCTTTCTTCTCGACCCGGATGGGCACCGGATCGAGATCGCCGTGCAGAGCAACTGAGAATCGACTCCAAGGGAGAGCGGATGGCGAAGGTGAAGGTCGGAATCAACGGTTTCGGGCGGATCGGGCGCAACCTGTTCCGGGCCGCGTACGAGGCCGGGGCGGACCTCGAGTTCGTCGCCGTCAACGACATCACCGACGTGCGCACGCTCGCCTACCTACTCAAGTACGACTCGATCCTCGGGCGCTTCCCGGGCGAGGTCGCCGAGGGCGACGGGGCGATCGTCGTCGACGGCGAGCCGATCGAGGTGTTGGCCGAGCGCGATCCCGCGGCGCTGCCCTGGGGCGACCTCGGCGTCGACGTGGTGATCGAGTCGACCGGCCTGTTCACGAAGCGCGACGACGCCGCCAAGCATCTCGAGGCCGGGGCGAAGAAGGTGATCATCTCGGCCCCGGCTACGGACCCCGACATCACGGTCGCGCTCGGCGTGAACTTCGACAGCGACTACGACCCGGACGCCCACAAGATCATCTCCAACGCCTCGTGCACCACGAACTGCCTCGCCCCAGTGGCGAAGGTGCTCCACGAGGCGGTCGGGATCGAGCGCGGGCTGATGACGACCATCCACGCCTACACCGCCGACCAGCGCCTGCAGGACATGCCGCACAAGGACCTGCGGCGGGCCCGCGCGGCGGCGCTCAACCTGATCCCGGCCTCGACCGGCGCCGCGAAGGCCGTGGGCCTGGTGCTGCCGGAGCTCAACGGGCGCCTCAGCGGGATGGCCGTGCGCGCACCCGTCGCCACCGGCTCGGTCGTCGACCTCACGTTCGAGGCCTCGCGCGAGACGAGCGTGGAGGAGATCAACGGCGCGATCGCGCGAGGCCGCAGCCGGGCCGCTCGCGGGGATCCTCGCCTACACCGAGGACCAGATCGTCTCGACGGACATCGTCAAGGACCCGCACTCGTCGATCTTCGACTCCGGACAGACGATCGTGATGCAGGGGAGCTTCTGCAAGGTCTTCTCCTGGTACGACAACGAGTGGGGCTACTCGAACCGCTGCGTCGAGCTCGCTGCAAAGGTGCTCGAGCCCGCGCGCGCGACGGCCTAGGTTGGCTAAGGGAAGGTTCTCGAAGGCCAGCGTGCGCGACGCTCCGGTGGAAGGCGCGCGAGTGCTCGCCCGGGTGGACTTCAACGTCCCGCTTGATGGCGGGCGGGTCGCCGACGACACGCGCATCCGCGCCGCCCTGCCCACCATCGAGCTCCTGCGTGAGCGCGGCGCCGCAGTCGTCCTGGTCTCCCACCTCGGCCGGCCCGGCCGACCGCGAGCCGGAGCTCTCGATGGCGCCGGTCGCGGCCCGACTGGCCGAGCTGATCGGCGCCGACGTGCGCACGGCCCCGGGGCTGGTCGGGGCGGAGGTCGAGGCTCTGGCGGCGGGGCTCGAGCCGGGCGAGGTGCTGATGCTGGAGAACAGCCGCTACGAGCCGGGTGAGACCGACGACGACGCGGAGCTCGCCTCGGCGCTGGCACGGCTCGGCGACCTCTACGTCGACGACGCCTTCGGCGCCGCCCACCGCGCGCACGCGACCACCCACGGCGTCGCGCGGGAGCTCCCGGCATACGCCGGCCTGCTGCTGGAGCGCGAGGTCCGCGAGCTCACCGCCGTGCGCGACGACCCGGACCCGGCCGCTGTGCGTCGTGCTCGGCGGCGCCAAGGTCTCCGACAAGCTGGGCGTGATGAGTCGCTTCCTCGACACCGCCGACTCGATCCTGATCGGCGGCGCGATGTGCTTTAGCTTCTACCGCGCGCTCGGCACCGCGACCGGCGACTCGCTGGTCGAGGACGAGGGTGTCGACCAGGCGGCGAAGCTGCTCGTCGCCGCGCGCGACTCGGACTGCGACCTGCGCCTTCCGGTCGACCTGGTGATCGGCGACGGCTTCTCGGCCGATGCCGAGCACCGGGTGCTGGACGGCACCGAGGTCCCCGAGGGCTGGATGGGTCTCGACATCGGCCCGCGGACCAGCGCGGAGTACGCGCGCGAGATCGAGGCGGCCGGGACCGTGTTCTGGAACGGGCCGATGGGCGCCTTCGAGCTGGAGCCGTTCGCGGCGGGCACCCGCGCGGTCGCCGAGGCCGTCGCCCGGGCGCCCGGCCTGACGGTGGTCGGCGGCGGCGACTCGGCCGCGGCGCTGGAGGCGTTCGGGCTCGCCGATGAGGTCGACTGGCTCTCGACCGGCGGCGGGGCCTCGCTGGAGCTGATGGAGGGCAAGGAGCTGCCGGGGGTGGAGGTGCTGCGCGATGCCTGAAGCTGGTCGCACGCCGCTCGTCGCGGCGAACTGGAAGATGCACAAGACGACCGCCGAGGCCGCGGACTTCCTCGAGCGCTTCGTCGGCGAGCTTGGCGACCTCTCGGGCGTGGAGGTCGCGATCGCGCCCCCGTTCACCGCGCTGGGGGTGGCCGTCGATCACGCCCGCCGCTCGCCGCTGCGGGTGATCGCGCAGAACGTCCACGATGCTTCGGAGGGTGCCTTTACCGGCGAGGTCTCGATCCCGATGCTCGCCGAGGTCGGGGTCGCCGGCGCCATCGTCGGCCACTCCGAGCGCCGCCAGCTCTTCGGCGAGACCGACGAGGCCCTGGCGCGCAAGGTGCCGGCGCTGCTCGCCGCGGACATGCTCGCCGTGCTGTGCGTGGGCGAGACCGAGGCCGAGCGCGACGGCGGCGAGACCGAGGCGGTGCTGCGCCGCCAGCTCGATGCCGATCTCGCCGCGGTCGAGGACGCCAATCTCGGCCGGCTCGTGGTCGCCTATGAGCCGATCTGGGCGATCGGTACCGGGCGCACGGCCACGCCGGAGCAGGCCGAGGAGACGATCGCCTTCATCCGCGAGGTGCTCGCCGCGCGCGACCCCGAGGCCGCGGCCGCCGTCCGGATTCTCTACGGGGGCTCGGTGAAGCCGGCCAACGCCGCGGAGCTCTTCTCGCAGCCATCGATCGACGGCGGCCTGGTCGGCGGCGCGTCGCTCGACCCGGGCGACTTCGCCGCGATCTGCGCGGCCTCGAGGCCATGATCCCGGAGGGCGCGGGCTCGATCCCCGTCCCGTCGGTGTGCCTCGTGATTCTCGACGGCTGGGGGCTGGCCGAGCCCGGTCCCGGCAACGCCGTCTCGCTCGCCGAAACGCCGGTGTTCGACGAGCTCTGGGAGCGCTATCCCCGCACGACCCTCTCGGCCAGCGGCCGCGACGTCGGCCTGCCGGCCGGCCAGATGGGCAACTCGGAGGTCGGGCACCTCAACCTCGGCGCCGGCGCCGTCGTCAAGCAGGACCTGGCCCGCATCGACGACGCCGTCGCCGACGGCTCGCTGTTCGAGAACGAGGTCCTGCTCGCCGCCTGCCAGGCCGCCCGCGAGAGCCCCCGCGGTCGCCTGCACCTGATGGGCCTGGTCTCCGACGGTGGCGTCCACTCGGGCTGGACGCACGTCGAGGCGCTGATCGAGCTCGCCGCGCAGGAGGGCGTTCCCGACGTCGTCGTGCACGCGTTCACCGACGGGCGCGACACGCTGCCGACCTCGGCGCCGTCCTACATCTCCGAGCTCGAGCGCTGGCTGCGCCACGCGGGTCGCGTCGGCACCGTCAGCGGCCGTTACTACGCGATGGACCGCGACCGGCGCTGGGAGCGGACGAAACTCGCCTACGACGCGATCGTCCACGCCCAGGGCCAGCGCGCCGATGGCGCCGCGGAAGCGGTCGCCGCCGCCGAGGAGCGGGGCGAGACCGACGAGTTCATCCGCCCGACCGTGATCGGCGATTACGACGGGGCCGCCGACGGGGACGTCGCGATCCACTTCAACTTCCGCCCCGACCGCGCCCGCCAGCTCGTGATGGCGCTGTGCGAGCCCGACTTCGACGAGTTCGACCGCGGCGACGCGCCCGACATCGAGCTCACGACGCTCACCTCGTACCGGACCGAATGGACCTACCCGGTCGCGTTCCCGCCGCGCGAGCCCGAGGCGACCCTGGCCGAGGTGCTGTCGCGGGAGGGGATCCGCCAGCTCCACGTCGCCGAGACCGAGAAGTACGCCCACGTCACCTACTTCTTCAACGGCGGGCGCGAGCAGGAGTGGGAGGGAGAGGAGCACCGCCTCGTCGACTCGCCCCGCGACGTGGCCACCTACGACGAGCGGCCGGAGATGAGCGCCGAGGCTGCCGCGCGCGAGTTCAGCGAGCGCTGGTCGGCCGGCGGCTACCGGTTCGGGATCATCAACTTCGCCAACCCCGACATGGTCGGGCACACCGGCAGCATCCCCGCGGCGGTGACCGCGATCGAGGCCGTCGACGCGTGCCTCGGCGAGGTCGTAACCGCCGTGCACGAGTCCGGCGGCGCCTGCATCGTGACGGCGGACCACGGCAACGCCGAGCACATGCTCGAGCCGGACGGGTCCCCGAACACGGCGCACTCTCTGAACCCGGTGCCGTTCTTCGTCACCGTCGCCGGCCTCGAGCTCGCCGACGGCGGCATCCTCGCCGACGTCACCCCGACGGCCCTCGCTCTGCTCGGGCTCGAGCAGCCCGGCGAGATGACCGGCCGCTCGCTGATCAGCTGAGCTCGAGCCGGTAGTCGGCCAGCTCCAGGCCGATCGTCGCGTCGGTGCCGCGTTCGACCAGCTTCCATCCCCGGCGCTCGTAGAAACGGCACGCCCTGGCGTGGGCGGCGGGCGTATAGAGCCGGGCCCGCTCGTAGCCCTGCGCGGACATCTCGTCGACGGCCGCCGCGTGCAGCGTCGCCGCGACCCCCGTTCCCCACCAGTCCGGGAGCACGAACAGCTGCCAGAGATGGGCGACGCCGGGCATTGCCGGGAGGGCTCGCAAGTCGCCGTGCGGATCGCCGATCGCGCGCTCACGGGCGGGCACGAAGCCCACGTGGCCGACCGGGTCGCCCTCGACGAGCGCGATCGTCACCCAGGTGTCGGGCGCCGTCAGCCGTTCGGCCGCCCGCTCGCGCTCGTCCTCGAAGACCGGCGGCGTCCAGCCCTCCGGCGCGAAGTCGACGTAGGTGTCGAAGCCGACCCGGACGTTGTGCAGGATCGCGTCGAGGTCGTCGACCCCGGCGCGCCTGAGCTCGACTTCGGCCGCCACGCCAGGCGCCTACTCAGGCAGGCGGGCCGCCTCGAGCGCGAGGCCCACGTCGCCGTAATCCTTGTAGTGGACGAGCGCGCCGTCGCGGAACCGTGCGACGAAGGCCATGGGAATCGCGATCTCCACGCCGCTGCCCCGGCCCTTGACGGTCAGCGTCCCGACGGCGAGCACCCGGTTCCCGAGGTCGCGCACCTCGCCGTAGTCGGCGTCGAAGACCTCGAACATCTCCTGAGTGTCCTCCCAGAACCGCCGCACCCCGGCGTGCCCGACGAAGGCTCCCTCGGTCGCCGCGCGCTGCGGCTCGAACACAACCTCCGGGTCGACGTCTCGCAGTGCCTGGTCGAGGTCGCCCCTGGCGAACGCGTCGATGATCCGCTGGAACGTGGCCAGGTTCTCCTCCGACATGAGCCGAGTATCCCGGACTACACCGAGTCCTCGATTAGACGACGGACCGCGGCGAAGTACTCGACGTAGGTCCAATCGCGCGCTCGCTCCCGGGCCGCGGCCGCGAGTCGCTCGCCCTCGGCCGGCGCCGCGAGCAGCTCCTCGATCCCCGCGCGCATCGCGGCCGGGTCGTGCGGCGGCACGAGCCGGGCCGTCACCCCGTCCTCCAGATAGCCGGCGAGCGCGGGAATCCGGCCCGCCACCACGGGCGTGCCGGCGTCGGTCGCCGCCATCAGCCGGACGTGGCCGGCGCTCGGGGCGTCGTCGCGCAGCGCGATCGCGTACACGGCGGCCTCGCCGAGCAGGCGGTCGTGCTCGTCGCGCGGGACCTCGGTCAGCACCCGGGCGCGCCCGTCGCGGTTGAGGGCGGCGACCCGCTCGTGGTCCGAGCCGGCGCAAACGATCGTCAACGGCCACTCGCGCCCGGCCGCCGCCTCGAAGAGGGTCTCCCAGTCACACCAGGCGCGTCCGGACGAGAGCACCCCCGCCGCGGGCCGGGGGCGGGAGGATGCGGGGCACCGGTCGAGCGCGCCCAGTCGATGCGCCGCACGGCGGCGGGGGACCCGCCCAGCTCCTCGGCGAGCCGCCGCTCGTCGATGGCCGACATCGCCTGGGCGCCGGCGACGGCGCGGCGGAGGGCAGGTCGGAGCACGAGCCGCCGCCAGGCCTCGTAGGCGCGCCTGCGCAGCGGTCGCTGCGGGCGCCGCTCGATCACCTCGAGCAGGACGAGGGCGCGGCGCCGGCGCAGCCAGGCCTCGCCCAGCAGCAGGGTCGTGAACCCCGGCTCGCCCGCGGTGAGCGCGAGCCCGCGCGCCCGGCGGGCAAGGTGGAAGAGCAGCAGCCCTCGCAGCGGCGAGACCCGGCCCGCGAGCCGCACGAGCGGCGCCGGATAGGCGTCGGCGAGCCCCTCCTGCGCCGGCTCCAGCGGCGCCCCGATCATCTGCGCGTACCAATCCGAGGCGAGGATCGCGGCGGCCCCCTCACCCGGTCGGCTGCGTCCCGTCGCCACCGCCGGTAGCTAACCAGGAACCGAGACCGCACTCATTCGGTCAGGCTTCCGGGTCGTGCGCCACGACCCGGAGAGGCTCGAATTCGAGATCCAAGCGCGCGATGGAACCGCCCGGGCCGGGCGCCTGCTCACCGCCCATGGTCCGGTCGCTACGCCGGCCTTCATCCCGCTCGCGACGAGGGGCGCCGTGCGGTCGCTCGACTTCGGCGACGTCGCCGGGCTCGGCTTCGAGCTCGTGCTCGGCAACACGTTCCATCTCTTCCTAGCCCCCGGCGCCGAGCGGATCGCCCAGCTCGGCGGCCTGCACGAGTTCATCGGCTGGGAGCGGGCGATCATCACGGACTCGGGCGGCTTTCAGGTCTTCTCGCTCGCACACGGCAACGTCGCCGACGAGATCAAGGGCCGCCGCGGCGGCTCCGGGGCGAGCGGAGGCGTGATCGAGATCTCCGAGCGCGGGGTCGCCTTCCGCTCGTACCTCGACGGCTCCGAGCGGTTCATGGGCCCGGAGGAGTCGATGGCGGTGCAGGCGTCGCTCGGCTCCGACATCGCGCTCGCCTTCGACGAGTGCACCCCGTACCACGCCGATCGCGACTACACGGCGCGCTCGACGGAGCGCACACATCGCTGGCTCGGTCGCTGCCTGGACTGGCACGGCGAGCACGGGCCGGCGCGCCAGGCCGTGTTCGGGATCGTCCAGGGTGGCGTGCACGAGGACCTGCGCCGCGAGTCCGCCGACGCGGTCTCGGGCGCGGCCGTGGACGGGCTCGCGATCGGCGGCACGCTCGGCCGCGACAAGCCGGAGATGCACGGCGTGCTGACGATGACCGTGCCCATGCTGCCGGTGGACGCCCCCAAGCACCTGCTCGGCATCGGCGAGCCGGACGACCTCCTGCACGGGATCGCGCTCGGCATCGACGTGTTCGACTGCGCGGTGCCGACGCGCCTCGCCCGCCATGGCACGGCCCTCGCGCCGCTCCCGGACGCGCGCTTTCGCTTCGACGTGGCCCGCGCGGCGCACGCCACCGAGACCGGCCCCCTGGTCGAGGGCTGCCCATGCCCGACCTGCGCCCGCCACAGCCGCGCCTACCTGCACTACCTGTCGCGCGCCGAGGCCCCGACGGCCGCCCGCCTCCTCACCCTCCACAACCTCACCTTCCTGGAACGCCTGGCCGCGGGCGCCCGGGAGGCAATCGAGGCTAAGCGCTTCGGCGAGTACCGATCGGCCGTGCTCGCCGGGAACCCACCCTGGGCGGCCGAGTAACCACCGCGCACGCCCGGACGCGGAAGCACAAAAAGTCCGCGGCGTAGCCGCGGACCATAATTCAAGCGAGAGCGGAGGACGTGGCGCGAGTTATTTCGTGTTGTTCTGAATCAGATCCTTGATCGCCTGGATCTGATCATCAATGTTGCTCTTGATCGACTCGCCGAGGCTGGTGTGCTGCCCGGCGTCGGTGAGCACGAGCACCGCGGTGGCGACGATCGCGGCGAGGACGGCGATCAGGATGACGATGCCGATTGCGCGGAACACGCGAGCGCCGGCCGAGCGGCGGCGCGGGGCGGGGCGGGCGGATGGGCGGGGGGCGGGCGCGGGCGGGACCGGGCGGGGTGCCGGCACGGCCGGCTGCGGGGAGACCGGCGTCCGCGGGTCAACCTGCATCCGCCGGGTGGCGGCGGTGCCGGCCGCGCCCGCGAGCATGTCGGTTGGCAGCTCGTCCGCGGGCGGTGGCGGCTCCTCGCCCCGGAGCCCGGCCTCGAGGGCCCGCGAGAGCTCGCGGGCGGACGAGTAGCGGGCGTCGGCAGCGCCCTCGAGCGAGCGCAGGACGGCGACCGAGAGCGTCTCGGGCACGTCGGGGTCGTAGGAGGTGGGCGGCAGTGGGCTCTCGTTCTCGCGGCGGCTCGCGAGCTCGGCGAGGGTCGAGCCCTCCCACGGCAGCCTGCCGGTGAGCAGCTGGTACAGGCAGACGCCCAGCGCGTAGACGTCGCCGGCCGGCGTGGCCTCCTCGCCGCGCGCCTGCTCCGGAGCCAGATAGGCGGCGGTGCCGACGACCGAGCCGACCTGGGTGAGCCGCGTCTGGGCGCTCGCGCGGGCGATCCCGAAGTCCGTGAGCTTCACCGTCATCTCGCCGGTCGGCGGCTCATGGGCGGAGCTCCCGCGCTGCCGCCGCCCGGCCGGCCCGCCGATCACCATCAGGTTTCCGGGCTTGACGTCGCGGTGGATGATCCCCTGGCGGTGGGCGTACTCGAGCCCGGCGCACGACTGGATCCCGATCTCCACCGCCGAGTCGGGGCCGAGCCGGCCACGGGTCTGGAGGAGCTGGGCGACCGACTTGCCCTCGACGAACTCCATGACGATGTAGTGGCGGTAGTTGTCGACCCCGGTGTCGTAGACCTGGACGATGTTCGGGTGGATGAGCTTCGCGACCGCCAGCGCCTCGCGCCTGAAGCGGGCCACGAACTTCTCGTCGTCGGAGAGGTGCTCGGCGAGGATCTTCACCGCGACGGTGCGCTCGAGCACCCGGTCGACGGCCTGGTAGACGGTCGACATGCCGCCCGAGCCGAGCCGGTCGCCGAGCTCGTAGCGCTCTGAGATCGTCGTGGCGTTCACCCGAGCTCCCCCCGGGGGTGACGCCGCCGCTCGGGGGCGAGACGCCGCCGCCGTTGCCGGTGTCGCCTCCCTCGCCCTGGCCCTGGCCCTGGTCGGTCGGCGGCGCCGGGGCCTGGTCGGGCGCCGGGCCGTTGCCCGTGCCGGTGTTGTCGGGCTTCGTCGGCGCCTCCTCGTCGGTGGTCGTCGTCGTCGTCGGTCTCCTCGGTGGTGGTCGGGGTGGTCTCCTCGGTCGTCGTCGTGTCCGGCGTCGTCTGGACGTCGCTTGGCCCCGTCGCCCCGGTCTCGACCGGGGTGCAGGCGCTCGGCGCGGAGGCGAGCTCGTCGAGGTGCGCGGCCGCCTTGGTGAGCGCGTTGCGGACGTCCGAGTCGACGTCGGAGGGCAGGTTCTGGACCCGGCTCGAGAACTCCTCGGCGGTCCCCGTGACATGGTCGCACTGGCCGTCCTGGACGTCGCTTTGGAGCGCGTCGAGCAGCGCCAGCATGTCGCCCGCCTGCTCGCTGGGGATCGTCCCGTCGTTCGAGCCACAGCCGGCGAGCCCAAATGCGAAAAGGCACACGAGCAGCGATATTCGGGTCCGCCCGGCCATCGCGGCGAGTCTAGACAGTGGCCTCGGTGGCTCCGGAGAGGCGGTCATTGACCCACGTAGAGGCGGCGAGCGAGGTGCTCGGGCAGGTCGGTGGCGATGATCGCGTCGGCGGCCCGGTCGATGTCGTACGGGACCCGGTGGAAGGTCGCGTGCCACGTCTCGGTGTCGAGCTCGAGCCAGGCGGCCCGGGGGTCGCCGTCGCGCGGCTGGCCGACGCTGCCCGGGTTGATGAGCCACCGGCCGCGGCGGATCTCGAGCCCGGTGCCGGCGGCCGCCTGGGCGCCCCGGGCGTCGTCGACCGCCTCGCCGCCGCCGGTCGGTTCGGCGAGCGCGAAGAACAGCGCCACATGGGAGTGGCCGACGAAGCTCACCCGCCGTGCCTGGGCGCGGATGCACTCGGCCGCCTGGTCGGGCCAGAGCACGTACTCCCAGATCGGGTCGCGGGGGGAGGCGTGGTACAGGGCGACCTCGCGGCTCTCGTCGGCGGGATCGAGGCCGGCGAGGAAGTCGCGCGTGGCCTCGGTCATCCGCTCACGGGTCCAGCCGACCGCCGCCGCGGCGGCGGGCGAGAAGGTGGAGATGTCGAGCGCGTTGAGCGCCGCCAGGTCGTGGTTTCCGACCAGGCACACGGAGCAGCGCTCGCGGACCAGCGTGGCGCACTCGTCGGGCTGGGCGCCGTAACCGACCACGTCGCCGAGGCACCAGGTCTCCTCGACGTCGGAGCTCGCGATGTCGGCGAGGACCGCCTCGAGCGCTGGCAGGTTGGCGTGGATGTCGCTGAGCAGGGCGAGACGCATGGAAGCCCTCGAAATGGCCAAGTCGGAGGCCGATCGGCCACCTCAACGGCGGACTATCGTAAGCGGGGATGACGTTGGCGGGGTTCCGACAGGCGGCTCAACGGCGCCTCGGCTCGGCCAGGCCTCGCTGGCCGCGCTCGACCGCGGCGCGCGTTGGCGGTGCGGCCGTGGCGATGATCGTGGTGGCCGAGGTGGGGGTCTGGATCCTGAGCCCGCGCGAGGAGCCGTTGGAGCCGGTCCCGGTCGCCGAAAACGAGTACTTCAGCTCGGCGGAGATCGACCGCGCGACCGACTACCGCGACGTCCAGCGCTGGCTGATGCTCGCCGGACTGGCGGTCGAGGGCATCGTCCTGGTCGCCATCGCCCTCGGGCGCCCGGCGCCGGTGCGCCGTGGCCTCGAGCGGCTCGCGGGCCGGCCGGTGCTGGGCGCCGCGGCCGCCGGCGCGGGCATCGCGCTGCTGACCACGATCGTCACGCTGCCCGTGAGCGTGATCTCTCACGAGCGGTCGGTGGACGTCGGGCTCTCGACGCAGTCGCTCGGCTCGTGGTTCTGGGACGTCGCCCGCTCGGCCGGGATCACCGCCGTGATCACGGCCGGCGGGGCCGCGCTGCTGATGGCGCTGGTGCGCCGCTTCCCCCGGCGCTGGTGGGTCGGCGGGGCCGTGCTGGTGACCGGGCTCACCGTGGTATTCGTCTGGGTCGGGCCGGTCGTCCTGGCGCCGATCTTCAACAAGTTCGAGCCGCTGCCGGACTCGAGCAAGGCCCGTGCCGACGTGCTCGAGCTGGGCCGCGAGGCCGGGGTCGACATCGGGCAGGTCTACCGAGTGGACGCGAGCCGCCGCTCCACCGCGCTCAACGCCTACGTGGACGGCATCGGCTCCACCAAGCGCGTCGTGCTCTACGACAACCTGCTCGACCGCGCCAGGCGGCCCGAGCTCCGGTCGATCGTGGCCCACGAGCTTGGCCACGTCGCCCACGACGACGTCCCGCGCGGAATCCTCTACGTCGCGATCGTCGCCCCGCTCGGGCTGGTCTTCGCACGCGAGCTGACGCTCGCGATCACCCGCCGCACCGGGACGGACCCGGCGACCCCGGCGGCGATCCCCGCCTACTTCCTCGCCCTGACCCTCGCCTCGCTCGTGCTGAACGTGCCCGGGAACCAGCTCTCGCGGAAGATCGAGGCGAGCGCCGACCAATTCGCCCTCGAGCTCACCCATGACCCCGGAGCCCTGATCGACGTGCAGGTTCAGCTGGCGAAGACGAACCTCTCCGACCCCGACCCGCCGGACGTCTACAGCTTCCTCTTCGGCACCCACCCGACCACGGTCGAGCGCATCGGCGCCGCGCTGGACTTCGAGCAGGAGCAGGCGGAGGCGAACTAGATCTAGATGCCGCGCTGGCGGGCCAGGAAGCCGGCCGTGCGCAGCAGCAACCGCACGTCGCCCCAGAGCGACCAGTTGGCGACGTAGAGATAGTCGAGCTTGACCATCTCCGCCAGCGGCACCCGCCGCGAGGAGCCGAGAACCTGCCAATGGCCCGTGATCCCGGGCGGGACGTCGAGCCGGCGCCGGTACCAGCCCTCGATTCGCCGATCCTCGTTGGGAATCAGCGGGCGCGGCCCGACCAATGACATGTCGCCGCGCAGGACGTTGATGAGCTGCGGGAGCTCGTCGATCTGCCAGGCCCGAATGAACCGCCCGATCCGTGTCACCCGGGGGTCGTCGATGATCTTGAACAGCCCGGCGGCGCCGTCATTGAGGTGCTCGAGCTCGACCTTGCGCTCGTCCGCACCCTGCACCATGCTGCGGAACTTGAGCATCTCGAACTCGTGACCGTTGCGGCCGATCCGGCGCTGACGGAACATCACGGGCCCGGGGGTATCGAGCTTGATCGCCGCCGCGACCACCGCGAACAGCGGCGCAAGCACGATCAGCGCCAGGCCGGCGCCGGCGAGGTCGAAGGCGCGCTTGACGATCTGCGACGAGCGCGTGATCTCGAAGCGCTTCATGCCCATGAGCGTGATGCCGTGCAGGTGGTCGAGCTCCACCGAAGAGCCGGCCACCTGACTGGCCTCCGGGAACACGCTCACCTTCACTCCGAGCTCCTTGAGCTCGCGGATCACGAACAGGAGGTCGGCCCGGCCCTCACCGCGATTGGAGAGGATCACCCGGTCGATGCGGTGGACGTCGAGGATCGTCGCCAGATCGGGCGGGAGCTCAGCGCGCCGGCCACGATCCGGGTCGCCGGGAACGGTGACGGGGGGTACGACACCAACGAGCTCCGCCTTCACCGACGGGCTCAGGACGAGCTTCTCCCGCACGAACGCGCCCGAGGCGCGATCCCCGACGAGCAGGCAGCGCTCTGTGGGCGCCAACCATCCGGCGATCACTCGCGCCAGCGCGCGTAGGCAGGCAAGCAGCACGAAGAGGAGCAGCCAGATGCCCAGGACCTGCTGACGCCCCAGCGTGCCGGCGATCACCGCTCCGTCGAGCAGCCACAGAACGAGCGCGCCGAGCGTCGCGAGGCTGAAGAGGGCGGGGACCTCGTCGAGGGTGCTCTTGTGCAGAAGGTGCGCGTCGCGGTCGTAGAGCCCGATCGACTTGGCCGCGACCACGAACGCAAGCGGGACCGCGATCACGGTGGGCCGCAAGTGCTCGTCGCCGAACACCACAGCGCACACGATCATCGCAAGGGTCACGGAGGCGATGTCCGCAGTCGCAAGCGTGCGGCGAAAGATCGCGTCGCGGCGCCTGATGACCTCCTGGCGGCCCGCGATCGCATCGGCCCGCCGCCGTACGGCCCCAGCCGGCGCCTCAAGCCCGCCTCCGATGGTGCCCATGGGCCGGAGCGCGCTTGACTCGGCCGACTCAGACGTCACAGACCAGCTGTCCAAGGTAGCGGCGTTCGCCCAAGGTCAAACGGCCTCTCACTCCCCCCACTCCTTTCTTGCCCCGTGTCCGCTCGCGAGCGCGAACGCGTCAGAGCGGCAAGCCTACGCGACGCCGTTCTCGCCCGCAACTCAAGCCAACATCCGTCCAACTCCTGGACTGAGGTCCCGAACGCCCCGCGAAGGCATCCGTCGGGCAGGCGTCATTCGCCCCAGTAGGGGTAATCATGTACGCGAAGGCAGTTGCTTGCGGGATCAATTACGCGCAGGGTCACCGCGTCCGCGGTGCCTCTCATAGGAGTCGCCGTCGCCCTGTTGGCGGCCGGTTCGCCCGCGCGTGGGGCGGGGTTTGCGACGGGGTTCGCCGACCCCGCGTTCGTGTCGCCCGATCGAGATCAGCTCTTCGACGAGGCTGTCAATGCCCAGGCCCGGTACGCGCGCATCAACGTCCCATGGGCCGTGATCGCCGCCCGCCAACCAGCGCAGCCCACTGACCCGGCCGATCCGGCTTACGACTTCCGCGCCTACGACGCGGCGATCACCGCCGCAAGGTCGAAGGGGCTCGAGCCGCTGCTCACCGTCACCGGGGCGCCGAAGTTCGCCGAGGGCTCGGGACGGCCCGCGTCGGCCCCGGCCGGCAGCTGGAAGCCCAACGCCAAGGCCTACGGCGACTTCGCCCGCGCGGTCGCCGCCCGGTACTCGGGGCATTTCAGCGGGCTCCCGCAGGTCCGCTACTTCCAGGCCTGGAACGAGCCGAACCTGAGTACCTACCTGACCCCGCAGTACAAGAGCAAGCGCTCGGTCGCCCCCAAGCTCTACCGGAAGATGCTGAACAAGTTCTACGCCGGGGTGAAGGCGGTGAGCCACGCGAACGTCGTGGTCACGGGCGGCACCGCGCCCTACGGTGACCCGCCCGGCGGCGACCGCACTCGCCCGCTGACCTTCTGGCGCAGCGTGCTCTGCCTGAAGGGCCACAAGCGGCTGCACGGCTCCAAGTGCCCGACGAAGGCGAAGTTCGACGTGCTCGCCCACCACCCGATTAACACCTCCGGTCCTCCGACCCAGAGCGCGCGCAGTCCTGACGACGCGAGCACCGCAGACTTCGGGCAGCTGCGCAAGATCCTGCGCGCGGCGAAGCGCCATCACACGCTGGGGTCGAAGGGGCACAAGCGGCTGTGGGCCACCGAGATCTGGTGGAGCAGCAAGCCGCCCGACCCGCGCGGCATCAAGGCGGCGAAGCAGGCGCGCTACATCGAGCAGGCGCTCTATCTGCTCTGGCGCCAGGGCGCGAAGGTCGTGATCAATCTTCAGGTTCGGGACCCGGCGCAGGGCGCCTCGCAGGTCTACGCGGGCGTCTACTTCCACGACGGCAAGCCCAAGCCGGCGCTTCAGGCGTTCAGGTTCCCGTTCGTGGCCGACCGCGCATCGCGCGACAAGGTGCACGTGTGGGGGAAGTCCCCCGCCGCTGGACGGCTGGCGATCGAACGCAAGGCTGGTGGCAACTGGCGCGCCGTCAAGAAGGTGAAGGTCGGCCGAGGCAAGGTTTTTCAGGCGAAGCTGAAGCTCCACGGCAAGCAGCGGTTGCGGGCCACCGTCGGGGACGAGCACAGCCTGCCGTGGCGCTCGCACTGAGTAGGTCCTGTCAGCTTCTCCCCGCCGCTGCGTACCTAGAGGAGAGAAAAACCTTCGAAGGGAGTTATGGGAATGAAGAGGCTGATCGTCGTCGCACTGACCCTCGCGCTCAGCGTGGGGATCGGCAGCGCGGCCGTCGCCGCGAAGGGCGGCGGGACGACCAACGTCGCGTCGAAGGTGAAGATCAACTACCAGACGAGCGGCACGCCTCCGTACGACGAGGGCTCGAGCTTCTCCGGCAAGGTCAAGGGCAATAGCGGCCCGAACAAGGCCCGCAAGGCGTGCAAGAAGCACCGCAAGGTGAAGGTCACGCCTGACGTCGGCAAGGTCAAGACCGACAAGTCCGGCAAGTACCAGATCTTCCTCGACCACGCCGCCGCGCCCGGCACCTACACGGCGAAGGCCAAGCAGAAGAAGATCAAGAAGGGCCACAGCAAGATCACCTGCAAGAAGGCCTCGGCGAGCCTCACGGTTTCCTGACGCGCCGGCCGACGAAGCTCGCGGCCACCGCGGCCGCGAGCTTCACGGCGATCCCGGCGTACACGGTCGCGTTCACCAGGGGGTTGCGCTCCGCCGCGTAGTGGGCGCGGTAGAACCGCAGCATCCCGTAGTGGAATGCGTAGTTGAGCCGCGCCGAGCGGTGCTTGCCGCTCGTGCCGGCCTTCAGGTGATGCACCGTCACCGACGGCTCGTACCAAGTGACCCACCCGGCCTGGGCGAAGCGGTAGCAGAGGTCCAGGTCCTCCATGTACATCCAGTAGCCCTCGTCGAAGAGCCCGACCCGCTGGAGCGCGGCCCGGCGCATGAGCATGAACGCCCCGTTCACCGCGTCGACCGGCCCGCGCGCGACGTCGGGCGCCCGGTAGGCGGCGAGCGCCCCGCTCGAACGGCGGCGCCCGATGCCCGTGAAGTGCCCGAGGGCGCTCAGCGGCGTCGGGAACGACCGGCGTGCGGCATGGTCCGGCGTGCCGTCGGCCTGCTCGAGCGCAGGCCCGCAGATGCCTACGTCGGGCCGGGCGTCGAGCAGCCCGCAGAGCTGCTCGAGCGCGCCGGGAGTGACCTCCGTGTCCGGGTTGAGCGCCAGCACGTAGTCACCGTCGGAGGCGCGGATCGCGATGTTGTTGGCGGCGCTGAAGCCCAGATTGCGGTCGTTCGCGACGAGCCGCACGGCCGGGTACTCGGCCCCGACCATCTCCACGGTCCCGTCGCGGGAGTCGTTGTCGACGACCCACACCGTCATCGGGCGCCCGGGGGCGTTCGCGATCACGGCGTCGAGACACCGCCGCAGCAGCTCGCGGCAGCGATAGGAGACGATGACCACGTCCAGGAAGGGCGGCTCACCCACGGCTGCGGGGCTCAGCCTCGAAACGATGCGACGGTGAGCTCGAGACCCCGATCGAGCTCGTGGCCCGGCCGCCAGCCGAGCTCGCGCCGGGCCAGCGCCGCGTCGATCGCGATCCGGTGGACCTCGCCGAGGCGCGGCGCGGCGGGCTCGGGGTCGAAGTCGGCCCCCACCTGGGCCGCGATCCGCCGGCCGAGCTCGTTGACGCTCGTCTCCTCGCCCGTGCCGATGTTGTACGGGCCGCCGCCCTCCGCGCCGGCGGCCGCCAGGAACGCCGCCGCGACGTCGCCGACGTAGACGTAGTCGCGCGTCTGCTCGCCGTCGCCGAATACGCGCGGCTGCTGCCCGGCGAGGAGGGCGGAGGAGAAGATCGCGACCACGCCGGCCTCGCCGTGCGGGTCCTGGCGCGGGCCGTAGACGTTGCCCAGGCGCAGCGCGATCGCCTCGATCCCGTGCAGCCGCCGGTACAGCGACAGGTATCCCTCGGCGGCGAACTTCGATTGCCCGTAGGGGGCGTCGGGGAGGCAGTCGGTCCGCTCGTCGAGCGGCAGGTCGCGGCCGGCGCCCTCGCCGTAGATCGCCCCGCCGGTGGACGCGAACACGAAGCGCTCGACGCCCGTCGTTCGCGAGCACTCGAGCAGGTTGATCGTCCCGCCCGCGTTGACGCCGAGGTCGTAGGCCGGGTCGGTGACCGAAAGGCGGACGTCGATCTGGGCCGCGAGGTGGCAGACGAGCTGCGGCCGGAAGTCGGCGAACGCGGCGGCGATGGCCTCGGCGTCGGTGACGCTCGCCTCCATCAGGCGCGCGCCCGCGTCGAAGGCCCCGGCGAGGTTCTCCGGGCGTCCGCTGGAGAGGTCGTCGATCACGAGGATCTCGTCCCCCCGGGCGGCGAGCGCGTCCACCACGTGCGAGCCGATGAACCCGGCGCCGCCTGTGACCAGCGCTCTCATCGGCGTCGAGCTTAGTCACCCCTGGGCGCGGTCACCCTAGTATCGGAGTGAGATGACAGCGACCCCTGCATCCGACCCGATCGCGGCCCTCCGGGAGGCCGTGCTCGGCGCGACGGCGACGGTCGACGCGAAGGCGGGCGCGAAGCTCAGCCTCGAGCGCCCGCCGAAGCCCGAGCTGGGCGACTACTCGACGAACGCGGCGATGCTGCTCGCCCCCGCGGCCGGGGCCCCGCCGCGCGAGGTCGCCGAGCGCCTGCGGACCGAGCTCGACCGGATCCTCGGCGCGAGCGCGGAGCGGATCGAGGTCGCCGGCCCCGGATTCCTCAACGTCTTTCTGTCCGACCGCTGGCACCGCGACGCGGTCGCCGACCTGCTCGCCGCCGGCGACGCGCTCGGGGCGAGCGCCGCCGAGACGCCCGAGCCCGTCCTGGTCGAGTTCGTGAGCGCCAACCCGACGGGTCCGGTGACCGCGGCCAGCGGGCGCGGCGCCGCGTTCGGCGACGCCGTCGCGGCGCTGCTCGCGCACAGCGGCCACACGGTCGAGCGCGAGTACTACCTCAACGACGCCGGGTCGCAGGTGCGCCTGTTCGCCGAGTCGATCGCGGCGCGCATGCGCGGCGCCGAGCCGCCGGACGACGGCTACGCGGGCGAGTACGTCGCCGAGCTCGGCGCCGAGCTCGCGGCCGGCGGCGCCGACGCTGACGACCTCGACCGGCTCGAGCGGCTGGGGACCGAGGCGATGCGCGTGCGCATCCAGGCGACCCTGGAGCGCTTCGGAGTCGACTTCGACACCTGGTCGTCAGAGCGGGAGCAGCGCGAGTCCGGCGCCCTGGAGCGCACGCTCGACCGCCTGCGCGAGAGCGGGCACACCTACGAGAGCGAGGGCGCCCTGTGGCTGCGCACGACCGAGTTCGGCGACGACAAGGACCGCGTGCTCGTCCGCAGCGACGGCGAGCCCACCTACTTCGCCCCGGATATCGCGTACCACCTCGACAAGCTGGCCCGCGGGCACGAGCGCCTGATCAACGTGCTCGGCGCCGACCACCACGGCTACGTGCCCAGAATGCGGGCCGCGCTCGCCGCGCTCGACTTCGACCCCGAGCGCTTCGAGGCGCTGATCATGCAGATGGTCAACATCGTCGAGGGCGGCGAGCGGTCGCGGATGTCCAAGCGCCGCGGCGACTTCGTGACGCTCGAGGAGCTGATGGACGACATCGGCGTCGACGCGACGCGCTTCTTCATCCTCCAGCGCAGCCACGACACGGCGCTCGACCTCGACCTCGAGCTCGCCCGGTCGGCGTCTCAGGACAACCCCGTCTACTACGTCCAGTACGCGCACGCGCGGGTCGCGAGCATCCTGCGCAAGGCCGCCGACGAGGGGGTGGCTGCCTCGGCGGACGAGATCGCGAGCCGGGCGAGCGACCCGGAGGCGCTGGCCGCGGCCGCGGAGCCGGCCGAACGGGCCCTGGTGCGGCGGCTGCTCGAGCTGCCGGGCGAGGTGCGCACGGCCGCGGGGCGCCGAGCCCCGCACAGGATCTGCGCCTACGCGATGGCCACGGCCGCCGATTTTCACGCCTTCTACCGCGACTGCCGCGTGGTCGGCGCGCCCGAGCCCGGCGCCGAGGCCGCGCGCCTCGGCCTGTGCGTGGCGACGATGCGCACGATCGCGACCACGCTCGGGCTGCTCGGGGTGAGCGCTCCGGAGCGCATGTAGGCAGGCCGCGTGGAGCGGCCGGCGGTGAGCGTGGTCGTGCCGTTTCTCGGCGGTCGCGACGAGGCGCAGCGGATGCTGGCGGCGCTGGCGCGGTTGCGGGTCGGCCTGATGCGACGAGCTGATCGTGGCCGACAACACGCCCGATGGCGTCGTCGCGGAGGGCGGCCCGGTCCGGGTTGTGCGCGCGCCGCGGCGGCGCTCCGCCTTTCACGCGCGCAACGCCGGCGCGGCCGTCGCTACCGGCGAGTGGCTGCTGTTCACGGACGCCGACTGCGAACCGCCCGCCGACCTCCTCGAGCGGCTCTGGGATCCCGAGCCCGCGCCGGAGTGCGGCGTGGTCGCCGGCGAGGCCCGCGGGGACGCGTCGCAGACGGCGCTGCTCGCCCGCTGGGCGCGCTCGCGACGCGGGGCGATCGCCTCGCACCACCGCGAGCTCGGGTCCGCGGCCGGCCGGGACGACGGCGAACCTGCTCGTGCGGCGCGCCGCGTTCGAGGCCGTCGGCGGGTTCTGCGAGGTGCGTTCGGACGCGGACACGGAGCTCTGCTGGCGGCTCGCCGAGCGCGCCCAGCGCCTCGAGCACCGGCCCGCGGCCGTCGTGGCGCACCGCGACCCCGAGCGCCTCGGCGACGTTGTCCGTCAGGCCGCCGGCTACGGCGCCGGCCGGCGCTGGCTGCGCAGCTCGTTCGGCGACGAGGTGCCCGGCATGCCGCTGGCGCGCCCGCTGGGCCGCGCGGTGGCCGGGGCGCTGGTGTGGACGCTCGCGCTGCGCTTCGAGCGCGCCGCGTTCAAGCTCGTCGACGGGCTCGTCGCCGCCGCCGGCTGGTGGGGCTATGCGTTCGGCGACAACCGTCCGGGCTAGCGGCCTAGAGCATGGGGGTGCGGGTGCGGACGGCGGCGCGGGCGACCGCGGTGATCTCGACCAGGTCGTGCAGGACGAAGTACGGGGCGAGCAGCGGGCCGCCGCCCTCGACCACGCCGCGCGCCCAGACGTCGCGCAGGTACGGGTAGGCGAGCCAGGCGCGCAGGGCGTGCCAGCGGGTCGGCAGCGCGAGGGCGATCAGCGCGCGGAACAGCTCCCAGTGGATCTGCTTCCAGAAGATCCCGAAGCGGAAGCTGCGGCGGCGGAGCTCCGGGTGGCGCGCGTAGGCGGTCATCGGCGTCGTCCAGCGCGCCGCGACGCGCAGCTTGCCGAGCGGCCCGAGGTCGTCGACGGCGTGGTGGACGAGCGCCTCGGCGCAGAAGGCAGGGCGGGCCCCGGCCTCGATCGCCCGCCAGGCGAGGTCGCAATCCTCGCCGCCCGGCTCGCGGCCGAAGGTCTGCGTGTCGAAGCCGTCGACGCGCTCGAGCAGCTCCCGCGGATAGGCCATGTTGCAGGTCGGAAACGCCGGGTCGAGCGCGTCCACCGAGATCGTGCGCGAGAACGGCCCGAGGTCACCGAGCTCCACCGGGTTCGGCAGCGGTCCGGCCCTGGACGAAGCAGCCCGGATTGGCGAGCGCGGCGAACTCCATGGCCCCGAGCCAGCCCGGCGTCGGCGCGCAGTCGTCGTCGGTGAACGCGATCAGCGCCGCGTCGCTGGCGCGCCAGCCCTCGTCACGAGCGGTCGCGGGGCCGGCGGAGACCGGGCGCGAGATCGTGCGCAGCGGCAGCGTCCCCCGCGCGCGCTCGGCGGCGAGCACGGCCTCGGTCGAGGCCGGGGAGCCGTCGGCGACCACGACGACCTCGTCGGCGGGCCGCTCCTGCTCGGCCAGCGCCCGCAGCAGCTGCGCGAGCCGCGCGGGGCGATCGTGCGTGGCGACGACGACCGCGATCGTCGTGCTCACGGGCGGAATGCCTAGCAGTAAATTGCCTGCGCTGTGGGCACGACGCCGCCCGAGATAGCGGTGGTGATCCCCACCCGCGCCAGGGAGACGAGGCTCGCCTTCGCGCTCGAGTCGCTCGCCGGCCAGCTCGATCCCGGGCGCTTCGAGGTGATCGTGGTCCGCGACGCCGACGCCCGCGGGCCCTTCGCCGCGCCCGCCCGAGGGGCTGGCCGTGCGGTTCCTCCGGCTGCCCGGCGTCGCCGGCCCGACCGCGAAGCGCAACCTCGGCTGGCGGGCGGCCGACGCCCCGCTGGTCGCGTTCACCGACGACGACTGCCGGGCCGCTCCCGGCTGGCTCGACGCGCTGCTGGCCGCCGCCGACGGGCCGGGCTCGTTCCTGCAGGGCCGCACGGCCCCCGATCCCGACGAGCGCCAGCTCCTGCACGGGCTGGCGCGCAGCGTCGACGTCCCGGCGCCCAGCGGCTGGTTCGAGACCTGCAACATGGCCTACCCGCGGGGCCTGCTCGAGCGCCTCGGCGGCTTCGACGAGGCCTACGACTTCGGCGGCGAGGACACCGACCTCGCCTGGCGGGCGATCGAGTCAGGCGCCGAGGCGCGGTTCGTCGCGGGGGCGCTGGTGTGGCACGCGGTGAGCTCGCGCACGTTCCCGCGCGCGCTCGCCGAGGCGACGCGCTGGCGCGAGCTGCCCGCCGTGGTCGCGCGCCACCCGGGCCTCCACGACTCCCTGCACCGCCGCCACTTCTGGAACCGCGAGCACATGGCGCTGGCGATCGCGCTCGCCGGGCTGCCGCTGGCGCGGCGAGCCCCGGCGCTCGCCGCTTTGGCGGCCATCCCGTACCTCGGCGCGCGCCTGAACTGGCGCGAGCCCCATCCGCGACGGCTGGCGCGCGGGCTCGCGACGCTGCCGGTGTTCGCCGCCGTCGACGCCGTGGAGGTCGCGTCCCGGCTGCCGGCGGCGATCCGCCATCGCGTCGCCGTGCTCTGAGTCATGCGCGTCGCGCTCCTGCACCCCACCTATTGGCCCGAGGTCCGCCGCGGCTCCGAGCGACTCGCCCACGACCTGGCCGGCGCCCTCGCGGAGCGCGGCCACGACGTGACCCTGCTCACCACGCATCCCGGGCGCCGCAGCGTCGCGCGCGAGGACGGGTTCGAGGTGGTGCGGGGGCCGCGGGTTCGGTCGCTGCCGGGGATGCACTGGTACGACGAGCACGCGGGCGCGATCCCGGCGACCGTGGCGGGGATCGTCCGCGGCGGCTACGACGTCGTGCACGCGCTCTATCCGGTCGACGGCTGGAGCGCCCGGGTCGCGCAGCGCCTCGGCGGCCCGCGCTACGCGCTCTCGATCCACGGCGTGCTCAACCGCGAGTACCTCGTCCGCCGCCGCCACCGGCTCGAGATGCTGCGGGCCGCGGTCGCGGGTGCGACGGCCGTGACCGCGCTTTCGGAGGCCGGCGCGGAGCCGTTGCGGCGCTACGCGCTCGCCGATCCGATCGTGCTGCCCGGCGGCGTCGTGGCCGCCGACTACGCCGGCCCGGTCGAGCGCCCCCGGGCGCCGACCCTGCTCTGCCCGGCCTCGCTCGACGATCCGCGCAAGCGCGGCGCCGCTGCTGCTCGAGGCCTTCGAGCTCGTCCGCGCCGCACGGCCCGATGCCCGGCTGGTGCTCGCCGGCGATCCGGGCGGGCTCGCCGGCCCCGGCGTGGAGCGCGCGGAGCCGGCCGAGCACCGCCGCGCTTGCCGCCGCCTACCGCGGCGCCTCGGCGACGGTGCTGCCGGCCGACGACGAGGCCTTCGGGCTGGTGCTGGTGGAGTCGCTGGCGGCCGGGACGCCGGTGGTCGCGGCCCGCTCCGGCGCCTGCCCGGAGATCGTCGACGACCCGCGGGTCGGGCGGCTGTTCGAGCCCGGGGACGCCGCAGACCTGGCGCGGGCGATCGGCGAGGCGCTCGACCTCGCCGCGGACCCGGAGACCGTGGCCGCCTGCCGGGAGCACGCCGGGCGGTGGGACTGGTCGCGGGTCGTCGAGCGCTACGAGGCGCTCTATGCGCTCGGCGCCTGAGCTCGCAGTCGCACGAAGCAGAACTGGGTCCCCTCGCCGAACGTCAGCTCGACCGCCAGGCCCGCCTCCTCGGCGACCGCGCGCAGATCACCCAGGTCGACGGCCGAGCCGCGCCACGCCGGGTTGGCCTGACCGTGCGGGCCGCGGCCCTGCGCCGCGTGGATCCACGCCCACATTCGGAGGCCGAGCCTCGGGCGCCGGTGGATCGCGGGGGCGTTGGAGACCTGGAAGCCCGCCCAGCCGCCCGGACGCAGCACGCGGCCCATCTCGCGCACGTAGCCGAGCGTGATCGCCGGGTCCGGCAGGTGCTGGAAGACGACGTGGGAGAACACGCCGTCGGCGCTGTCGTCGCCGAGCGGGGCGAGCGTTCGGCCGTCGCCGAGGACCCAGTCGACGTTCGCGAGCTCCGGGTTCTGGGAGCGGGCGAGCTCGAGCATCCGCGGCGAGACGTCGAGCGCGGCGACCGAGCGGGCGCGCGCGGCCAGCGGCCGGGTGAGGCGTCCGAGCCCGCAGCCGATCTCGACCAGCTCGTCGCGCGGCTCGATCTCGAGCTTGAGCTCGCCCAGGATCCGGTCAAGCAGCGGCTCGCCGCCGCTCCAGAACCCCTCGGTGTCCGGGTCGCCGTAGTCGAGCCGGTTGTCGACGAAGTAGTAGGGGTCCTCGGCGGCCCGGGCGTCCCAGAAGTCGCGCATGCGGTTCATCCGGCGCAGTATCGGCTCCAGTTAGTTTGTCTGCGCCGTGGTCGCCGCGAGCGTCATCGTCCCGGCCCGCAACGCCGCCTCGACCCTCGGCGCGACGCTCGCTGCGCTCGCCGCCCAGCGCACCACCGCCGAGTTCGAGGTGATCGTGGTCGACGACGGCTCCACCGACGACACCGCCGCGATCGCCGAGTCCTCGCCGCTGGCCGTCCGGCTCGTGCGCTCGGGCGGGGTGGGTCCCGGACCGGCGCGCAACGCCGGCGTCGCGGTCGCCACCGGCGAGGCGCTCGCGTTCACCGACGCCGACTGCGTCCCCGCGCCCGGCTGGCTCGAGGCCGGGCTGGAGGCGCTCGCGGGCGCGGACCTCGTCCAGGGCGCGGTGCACGCCGACCCTGCCGCGGCCGCCGGGCCGTTCGACCGCACGCTCTGGGTCGTCGCCGAGACGGGGCTGTACGAGTGCGCGAGCCTGTTCTGTCGCCGCGAGCTCTTCGACCGAGTCGGCGGGTTCGAGGACTGGCTCGGCGCCCGGCTGGGCAAGCCGCTCGCCGAGGACGCCTGGTTCGGCTGGCGCGCGCGCCGCGCGGGCGCCCGGACCGCGTTCGCGGACGCCGCGCTCGTGCACCACGCCGTCTTCGCCCGAGGCGCGGGCGGGTTCGTCGCCGAGCGCGCCCGGCTCGCCTACTTCCCGGAGCTCGCCCGCAAGATGCCCGAGCTCCGCGAGACGGCGTTCTTCGGCCGGTGGTTTCTGTCCAAGCGCTCGGCCGCCTTCGACGTGGCGGTGCTGGCCACCGCGCTCGCCGCTCGGCGGCGCTCGCCACTGCCCCTGATCGCCGCCGCTGCCCTGGGCGTGCCTGATCCTCGGCGCGGCGCGGCGGTGGGGCCGGCGAGCGCCAGTGGTCGCCGCGGCTGAGGCGGCCGCCGACGCGGTCGGCGCCGGGGCGCTGGCGATCGGCAGCGTGCGCGCGCGCACGCCGCTGCTCTAGGCAGGGCGAGGAGCGGCGTGGCGGCGCAGCAGGCGCTCCATTACGCGCCGCCGCACGGCCTCGGGGCTCAGCCGCAGCACCAGGTTGCGCGGGCCTGCGTGCTCGGAGAGGGCGACCCGTGCGAAGCGCGAGGACTCGTGCTGGAACATGTGCGCGCGCCGCTGGCGGGCGGCGGCGTAGGCGGCCAGGGCGTCGGCCAGCTCACCGCCGCCGCGCAGCGCGACGAGCAGGGACTCGGCGTCCTCGATGGCCTGAGCCGCTCCCTGGCCGAGGTTGGGCTCCATCGCGTGCGCGGCGTCGCCGAGCAGCGCCACCGTCCCGCGCGTCCAGGTGGGCAGCGGGTCGAGGCGCAGGATCCGGTTGACGAGCACCGCCTCGGCCGGGGTGGCGGCGAGCTGGGCGCGTGTCGGCTCCGGCCAGCGTTCGGCGCCGACTGCCCCGAGCTGGATCGGACGGATCGACGCGCGCGCTCGGCGCCTCGTAGAACCAGTACGACCGTCCGGCGAGCAGCGCCGCGCCGCCGACGAGCTCGCCACGACCCCAGGCCTCGAAGGCGACCCCGGACCCGATGTCATGGGTCGCGATGCCGCGAAGCACGGTGTAGCCCGTGTCGCGCGGCCGGACCCCGGGGCAGACGTGTTCGCGCACCACTGATCCGATGCCGTCGGCGCCGATGATCGCGGCGCCCTCGACCCGCTCCCCGCCGGCGAGCGTCACCCCCTGCGCGTCGACCGCCTCGACGACGGCGCCGTGGCGCACGGTCACGCCCTCGCCGAGCACGGTTTGGAGCGCCGGGCGCTCGACCACCAGCATCGGGGCCCCCGCGCTGCGCGCGAGTGCCTCCAGGTCGTTCTCCGTCAGGGTTCGTCCGTCTGCATCGCGGAACACGGCGCGCTTGGCCGTCGCGGCGATCGCGCGGACGCCCGCCCCGCTGCCCAGCGAATCCAGCGCGCGGACCGCGTTCGGCCAGAGGACGAGGCCGGCGCCGATCGCCGTGCCCTCCGCGGAGCGCTCGAGCACCACCGGCGTGTGGCCGGCGAGGGCCACCGCCCGCGCGGCGCACAGGCCGCCGATCCCGGCACCGACCACCACGATCTGCGGCATGCCGTGGACGCTATCGGTCACAGAGCCGCGCCCGCGCCCGTCTACCTAGTGACAGATCGAATTGGCCGACGCCCGGTAGCGGCGCGGAAAGGAAGAACGATGCAGACCGAAAGCACGAGCCAGAAGATCGCGGTCACTGGCGCCACCGGGCGGGTGGGATCGCCACTCGTCGAGATCCTCGAGGAGCGCGGACACGACGTGGTCTCGATCGCGCGCTCCGAGGGCGTCGATGTGATCAGCGGGGAGGGCCTCGAGGAGGCGCTCGCCGGGGTCGAGACCATCATCGACACGGCCACCGGGCCCTCGCCCGACCAGGACGAGGCGACGGCATTCTTCACCACGTCGGCGCGGAACCTCCAGCGGGCCGGCGCCGCGGCCGGGGCGAAGCGCATCGTCCTCGTATCGATCATCGGCATCGACAAGTTCGAGGGCGGCTACAACGCGGCGAAGACGGCGCAGGAGCGAACGCTGCTCGAAGGCCCGCTCCCCGTCCGCATCGTTCGGGCCGCCCAGTTCCACGAGTTCGTGGGCGAGCTGGTCGGTTGGATGACCCAGGACGGCGTCGCCTACCTGCCCGAGATGCAGACGCAGCTCGTGGCCGCGCGGGTAGTCGCCGAGGCCCTCGCCGACGCGGCCGAGGAGTCGGAGACACAGAACGGCAGGATCACCGAGATCGCGGGTCCGCGGGCAGAGCGTCTCGCCGACGTGGCCGCCGTGCTCTTCGCCAACCGCGGTGACTCGGTCGAGATCCGCGACGGCAGCGAGTTCGGCGACCCAGCCGACGCCGCGGCCTACGCGGAGGGTGCCGCGCTGCCCAATCCGGGCGCCAAGCTCACCGGCCCAACGTTCGAGGATTGGCTCGCCAGCGAGGTACGTGCGTAGCGCCCCTCCCAACGCCGAGTGTCACCTCAGCCGTCTCCTGGACGGTCAACGTGACACTCGGCGGCCTCAGCGTTGCGCCAGAAGCTCCCGGATCTCCTTGCCCTGGCGCTGGATCTGGCGCTGCTGGTGCTCGAGCTCGACCCGGAAGCGCTTCGGAACGCGACTAACGCCGGCGGCCGAGGTCGCGGTCCCGAGCTGGCCGTTGGGCTTGACGAGCACCGGCTGAGCCGAGCCGGAGAGCGAGGTGCCGCTGACCCCGGCCACGAAGGCGCGCTTCTGGGCGCCATCGGTGCCGATCCGGATCGCCCCGGACTCGCCGGCGACGCCCGCGTTGGCGAGGTCGAGGTTGTTCGAGCCGGTGGTCAGGTTCGCCCCGGCACCGGACCCGAGAGCCAGGTTCGAGTTGCCGGTCGAATTGGCGGCGAGCGCCAGGTCGCCGAGCCCGGTGTTGTCGTGGCCGGTCGTGTTGGCGAACAGCGCCTTGAACCCGGAGGCGAGGTTCGAGCGCCCGGTCGTGTTGCGGGCGAGCGCGTTGGTGCCGGCGGCCAGGTTGTCGACGCCGGTGGTGTTCTTCAGCAGCGCCTGAAAGCCGGTCGCGAGGTTGTCGTGGCCGGTGGTGTTGGCCTCCAGGGCGTTGGTGCCCGCGGCGAGATTCTGGTTGCCGGTCGTGTTCGAGAACAGCGCCTGAAAGCCGCTGGCGAGGTTGTCGCTGCCGGTCCCGTTGCTCCACAGCGCGCTGGTGCCGGCGGCGAGGTTGTGGTTGCCGGTCGTGTTCGAGAACAGCGCCTGAAAGCCGCTCGCGTCGTTGCCCATGCCGGTTGTGTTGGCGATGAGCGCGCCGGCGCCGCTGGCGACGTTGTAGTTACCGTCCGTGTTCGAGCGCAGTGCCCGGTCGCCGACGGCGACGTTGTCATGCCCGCCGACGTTTGAAAACAGCGCCTCGGCGCCGGTCGCGACGTTGCCGGTGCCGGTCGTATTCGAGAAAAGCGCCCGCGCGCCCGTCGCGACGCTGTCGTTGCCGGTGGTGTTCGCAGGAAGCGCGTCGCTGCCGGTCGCGACGTTGTCGTTGCCGGTGGTGTTCGAGTAGAGCGCGTTCGGGCCGGATGCCGTGTTGTAGGTGCCGGTGGTGTTCGAGTAGAGCGCGTTCGGGCCGGACGCCATGTTGTCCTGGCCGGTCGTGTTCGAGCGCAGCGCGTCGAAGCCGGTGGCGACGTTGTGGTCGCCGGCGGTGTTCGAGCGCAGCGCGTCGGAGCCGGTGGCGACGTTGCCGCTGCCGTCGTCGGACTGGAGCGCGTGGTTTCCGGTCGCGACATTGTCGTTGCCGCCGCTCCCGTTCGAAAGTGCGTTGGCTCCGGTCGCGACGTTGAAGCTGCCGCCCTGGCTGTTGAGCATCGCGTTGGTTCCGGTCGCAACGTTGTTCGTGCCGCCGGTATTCGACAGCAGCGCGAAGCCGCCAGTCGCGACGTTCCCGTTGCCGGTGCTCTCGAGACCGAGCGCGAAGTCGCCCGTCGCGACGTTGTAGCTGCCGGTGGTCAGATTTGTCATCACGGAGGAGCCCAGCCCGACGTTGTGGTCGCCGGTCAAGGCCGCGTTGAAGAAATCCAGGCCGGCGCCGACGTTCTCACTGGCGTCGTAGTAGACGCTGCCGGTGGCGGCGAGACTCGTCGACGCGCCGAGCCCGAGCATCGCGAACGCGGTAATCGCAAGGCCCCATGCGCGACGCGCGCGGGCGGACAGGGGTGCGCAGGGAAGGAACGGGCGCTGTGGGGCCATGATTACCTCCGGCCTTCGGTTTGGGCGGAGCCAAGCCGATCCTGGGTCGCCGCGAAGTGCGTTGCGGCCGACCGGGCACCCGTCCATGGGGACCAGGCAAGCCTACTGCCGATGCCGGGCAGTTCTCGCGCCTATCCTGGCCGCGCGATGCGCGTGCTCACGGTCGGCAACATGTATCCGCCGCATCACCAGGGCGGCTACGAGCTGCTCTGGCGGGCGAGCGTCGAGCAGCTGCGCGCGGCCGGGCACGACGTCCGGGTGCTCACCACCGACCACCGCGAGGACGATCCCGATCCGGGGCTGGACGAGGGCGCCGACGTCCACCGTGAGCTGCGGTGGTACTGGAGCGACCACGAGTTCCCGCAGCTGTCGGTGGGCGACCGGCGCGCGCTCGAGCGCCACAACCTGAGCGTCCTAGATCGCCACCGGGCGGAGTTCGCGCCCGATGCGGTCGCCTGGTGGGCGATGGGCGGGATGTCGCTCTCGCTGCTCGAGCGCGCCCGAAGCCGGGGGCTCGGAGCGGTCGCAGTGGTGATCGACGAGTGGCCCGTCTACGCCCCGCTGGTGGACGGCTGGCAGCGCGCCTTCGGGCGCCCGGTCGTCGGCGCCGCAGCCGGGGCCGTGACGCGGATCCCGACCCGGGTGCGGCTGGAGCGCGACGCGCGCTGGCTCTTCGCGAGCGCCTACCTGCGCGAGCGCGCGGTCGCGGCCGGGTTGGCGCTCGGCGAGGCGCTGGTCGTGCACCCCGGGATCGACCCGGCGAGCTTCGCCGAGGCGGACGAGCGGCGCTGGGACGGCAGCCTGCTGTGCCTGGGGCGCCTGGACCCGCGCAAGGGCGTCGCGACCGCGATCCAGGCCCTCGGCTCGTTGCCCGGCTGCACGCTGCGCTGCGTCGGCGCCGGTGACGGTGGGCACGGCGAGCGGCTGGCCGCCCTCGCGGCCGAGCGCGGGCTCGGGTCGCGGGTGCGCTTCGAGCGGCCGCCGCGCGACGCGCTCGCGGGCGTGTACGCCGATTCCGACGCGCTGCTGTTCTGCGTCGAGTGGCCGGAGCCGTTCGGGCTCGTGCCGCTGGAGGCGATGGCGGTGGGCACGCCGGTGGTCGCGACCGGCACCGGGGGCTCGGCCGAGTACCTGCGCGACGGCGAGAACTGCCTGCTCGTCGAGCCGGGCGACGCCGACGCCGTGGCCGCGGCGGTCCGGCGGCTGGCGGGCGATCACGAGCTGCGCCAGCGGCTGCGAGCCGGCGGGCTCGAGACGGCGGCCGCCCACGACCTGAGCCGCTTCACGGCGGCGATCGAGGCCGAGCTCGAGCGGGTCGCCCGATGAGCGAGCCGCAGGTGACGATCGCGGTGGTCTCGTGGAACACCCGGGAGCTGCTCGTGCGCTGCCTCGAGTCGATCCGCGCGCCGGTCGAGGCCGGGCTCGCGCGCGTGGTGGTGGTCGACAACGTCTCCGCCGACGGCTCAGCCGACCTCGTGCGCGAGCGCTTCGGGTGGGCCGAGCTGATCGAGGCCGAGCGCAACCTGGGCTTCGGGGCGGCGGTCAACGCCGCCGTCGCAGGGCGCCACGACCCCGTGGCTGGCGCCGGCGAACGCCGACGTCGAGCTGCGCCCGGGGGCACTGGAGGCGCTGCTCGCCGCCGGTCGCGACCACCCCGAGGCGGGCCTGCTGGCGCCCACGCTGCTCGTGCCCGGCGGCTCGGTCCAGCACTCCGTGCACGCGTTCCCGTCGCTCGAGCTCGCGCTCGCCTTCAACCTCGGGCTCGGGGCCGCGATGCCCCGGCTCGGCGACCGGCTCTGCCTCGATGGCCGCTGGGACCCGGCGCGGGCGCGGCGAGATCGACTGGGCACACGGCGCTTTCCTACTCGTGCGCCGCGTTGCCTTCGAGGCCGTCGGCGGCTTCGACGCCGGGCAGTGGATGTACGCGGAGGACCTCGACCTCGCGTGGCGCCTGGCCGAGGCGGGGTGGGCGCGGCGGTTCGTGCCCGCGGCGCAGGTGGGCCACGAGGTCGCGGCGGCGACCGGCCAGCGGTTCGGCGACGACGAGCGGGCCGCGGCCCACATGGCGGCGGCCCAGGACTGGATGCGCCGGCGCCGCGGGCGGGTCGCCGCGGCGGCGTACGCGGCGATCAACGCGTTCGGGTCGGCGCTGCGGCTGCTCGCCCTGGTGCCGCTGGCCGGGGTCAGCCCCCGGCGCTTCGCCGCCCGGCGCGAGCTCGAGCGGCGCTACCTGCGCCTGCACGGCGCCGCCCTGAAGCCGTAGGGGTAGCTTTGCCCGCGGTGAGCGAGCGCCTCGGCGAGATCAGCTGGTACCACACCCAGGAGCTCGGGCCGGGGGTCGTCACGCAGGGGATGTTCGACCTGCGCCCGTACGTCGAGCGGTACGGGATCCCGGCCGACCTCACCGGCCTGCGCGCCCTGGACGTCGGCACGTTCGAGGGCTTCTGGGCGTTCGAGCTCGAGCGCCGCGGAGCCGAGGTCGTCGCCATCGACGTGGACTCGATCCAGGACCTCGACTGGCCGCCGCGTCTGCGCCCCGCCGGCGACGGCCGCCGCGGCGAGGGCTTCGAGGTCGCGCGCGAGGCGCTCGCCAGCGACGTGCGGCGGGTGGGGATGTCCGTCTACGAGGCGACGCCGGAGGCGCTCGGAGGCGAGTTCGACCTGGTCTTCTGCGGCTCCGTGCTGATCCACCTCCGCGACCCGATGCTCGCCCTCGAGCGGCTCGCCGCCCTCTGCCGCGGCCGGCTGATCCTCGCGGAGGAGTACTCGCGCCGACTCGCGTGGCTGCCGTTCGGCGGCCGCGGAGTTCCGCGGCGAGACCCCGTGGTCGACCTGGTGGCGCCCCGCGCCGCGGACCTGGCTGGCGATGGTGCGCTGCGCCGGCTTCGAGGACGTGAGCGAGCACGGGCGCTTTCGCATGCGCCTGCGCGACTCGCGCGACTCGGTCGCGCACATCGTCGTCCATGCCCGGGGGCCGGGGGAGGGCGGCGCATGAGCCGCGGGCTGCGGCGCCTGCGCGGCCCGGTGCGGGCGGCCGCGATCTGGGCCAACTACCGGGGCGGCCCGCGGCTGATGTCCCGGCTGCGCAAGTGGTGGGTCATGGCCCGCAACCCCCAGGTGCGGTTCGAGATCTCCGAGCCGGTGCTACTTCGGCCCCGGGTTCGGGATCCACGCGCCGTACGGCGGCACGCTGCGCATCGGGCAGGCGGTGGAGTTCCGGCGCGGCTTCCGGATCGAGCTCGCCGAGGGCTACTCGGAGGTCTCGATCGGCACCGGGTCGGCGTTCACCTACGACGTCGTGATCCAGTGCGGCCGGCGAATCGACGATCGGCGAGCGCTGCATCTTCGGCCAGGCGACGACGATCGTCGACGGCGACCACCGCTTCGGCGACCTCGAGCGCCCGATCGTCCAGCAGGGCTACGACCTGCGGCCGATCGAGATCGGCGACGGCGTCTGGACCGGCGCCAAGACCACCGTGATCGCCGGCATCGGCGCGCGGCACCGTGGTCGGCGCGAACTCGGTCGTCACCCGCGAGCTCCCCGCGAACGTGGTCGCGGTCGGGGCGCCCGCCCGGGAGATCGACTACTTCGGCCCGGACGCCTCGTCCCAGGCGGAGAGGAAGTCCGGCGCCAGCTCCTGACCGTAGTAGAGGTCGGCGCTGCGCCAGGCGCGCGCGCCGACCAGCGGCGTCGAGGGCTTCACGTGGCGGATCAGGTGCCGGCCGCGCCCGGACGCGCGCGGCTGGCGGGCGGCGTAGCTGAACTTGCGGTGAGAACCACGGCTCCAGCTCGGGGTGCTTGCCGACGAACTCGCGCTCGGCCCGGGCCAGCCGGCGGACTCGGCGCCTGTAGAAGGCGAGGTCGTACGTGCGCAGGTGCTCGACGACGGCGGCGCGGTTGTAGAGCAGCCGCAGCCCCTGGGCGTCGGCGCGGTAGCCGAAGTCGAGGTCCTCGTAGCCGTACGGCAGCCGGACCTCGTCGAAGCCGCCGACCCGCTCGAGGAACTCGCGCTTGGCCGACACGTTGGCGCCGTAGAAGCGACCCCAGCCCGCCTCGATCCCCTCGATCGCCGGGTAGTCGAACTGGACCCCGTGGTCGAGCCAGTGCATGAACGGCGTCACCCGCACCTCCCGCGCCCAGCGCACGTGCCCGAGCACGGCGACCTCGGCCGCGGGCTCGCGGTCGTGCCAGGCGAGGTGCTCGGCGACCAGCCGCGGGTCCGGGATCGTGTCGTTGTCGGTGAACAGCACGAGCGGCGCCGCCGCGGCGCGCCAGCCGGCGTTGCGGTTCGCCGACAGCCCGGGGATCTCGCCCTCGAGCCGCCGCACCTCGTAGCCGCGCTCGCCGACGGCGGCGTCGACCGCGGCCGGGTCCGGCTCGGCGCGGTCGGCGACCACCAGCACCTCGAAGCTCTCCGGCGGCGCGGTCCTGGGCGTCGTAGCCGTCGAGGACGCGCCGCAGCCCCGCGTGGTTGCCGAGCGTCGAGAGGACGACGCGAGAGGCGGGGCGTCATCCGGCGCCGGGCCGGGCGGCGAGCACGCCGTGCGGGTCGCCGCGCCAGCTGTTGAGCGAGCTCCTCGCGGCCGGCCGCCGAGAGCAGCAGGCGCGGGGACCGCAGCCGGCGCGGGTGGCCCTCCCCGAGCGGCATGAACAGCCGCCGCGGCGGCTCGGTGAGCTCGAACCCGGCCGCCTCGGCGAGGCGCGCGAGGCCGGCGAGGTTGGGCTTCCACCACCAGGGCCGGCCGCGACCGTCGAGGGTGGCCACCGGCTGGCGCCTGTAGAGGCAGCGTCTTGGGCAGGTCGATCGCGTCCACGATCACGGCCTCGCCGCGGCAGACCGAGCGCGACCGCGGCGAGCGCCCGGACCGGGTCGCGCAGGTGGAGCAGCAGGCTGCCGACGTAGACGAAGTCGAAGCTTCCGATCTCGTCCGGGTCGAGGTCGTAGACGCTCAGCTCGCGTCGCTCGACGGCCGATCCGAGCGCCTCGCGGGCGAGCTCGAAGCCGGCGCCGCCTCGCTTGCGCTCGCCGAGCGCCGCGACCACCTCGTCCGCCGAGTTCGCCGGCCAGTCCCAGCGCCGCGGGTCGAGGATGTCGATGGCGATCACCTCCGCGGCGCCGCGGCGCTCCATCTCGAACGCCCAGAAGCCGTCGAACGTGCCGACGTCGAGGCAGCGGCGGCCGGCGAGCGACGCGGGGAGGAGCGCGGCGGCGGTCTCGCGGAGGTCGAACCAGCCGGGCGTGCGCACGCCGGGCGCGAGCTCGAGCGTGTGGTACCACTGGCGGCCCGCGACCTGCTCGCGCAGCTCTGCCGCCGTCACCGCGCCGCTCACGCGGCCAACGTAGCAACCGGTTCGGTGGCGGGCCGCCGCTATGGTGGCCGCGATGGCGGCGCTCGAGCTCTCGCCCGCGCGTGAGCAGGCTGAGCTCGAGGAGTACCTCGGCGAGCGCTTCGAGCTCCGGCGGCTGCAGCAGTACGAGCGCGAGCTCGAGCGCGAGTTCGCGGCCTGCGGCGACGAGGACGCCTTCTACCGCAGCTCCGAGGCCTACCTCTACAACCTGACCGCGTTCGCGATGACGCGGACGAAGCTGCCCTATCTGCACAAGCTGATCCGCGCTCGTCGAGCCCGGGTCGCGGGTGCTCGACTACGGGTGCGGGATCGGCTCCGACGGCCTCGCGCTGCTCGAGGCCGGCTACGAGGTCGAGTTCGCCGACTTCGCGAACCCGAGCACCGCGTACCTGCGCTGGCGCCTTGCCCAGCGCGGCCTCGCGGCGCCGATCTGGGACCTCGACATCGAGGTGCCGGGCGACTTCGACGCCGCCTACGCCTTCGACGTGATCGAGCACGTCGACGATCCGTTCGCGTTCCTGGGCGAGATGGAGCGCCGGGCCGACGTGGTCGTCGTCAACCTCCTCGAGCCTGGCCCGGCCGAGCGCGAGCCGGCCAGTCACCGCGAGCTGCCCATCGAGGCGATCTCCGGACGCGCGATCCACGGGGGCCTGCGCTCCTACTCGATCCACCACGGCCGCTCCCACCTGATCGCCTACGAGCCCGGCTCGGCGCCGGCGCTCGCTCGGCTGCGCGGCCGGCTCGCGATCCTGGTCGCGCGGGCCCGCAGGCGCGGCCCCTAGCGCGCGCGGGCGCCGGTGGGACGATCATCTAGCCCCATGACGGAGCTCCCTCCAGCCCCCTCGGGCATCGTCGAGGACGAGGCCGTCGACACGGCGATGGAGCCCCTGGCCGACCGCTTCGAGCTCGAGGGGCGCAGCCTGCGCGAGCACACCGCTCGGGGCGCGATCATCAACTCCCTGTTCCAGGTCGGCATCGGCGTCCTCGGCCTCTTCCAGCGGGTCGCGGTCGCGGCGCTCCTGACGATCACCGAGTACGGCCTCTGGGGCCTGATCGTCACCGCGCTGATCACGCTCGCGTGGCTGAAGCAGATCGGGATCGCCGACAAGTTCGTCCAGCAGGACGAGGCCGACCAGGAGGCCGCCTTCCAGAAGGCGTTCACGCTCGAGCTCGCCTACAGCGCGCTCTTCTTCGCGATCGCATGCATCGTCTTCCCGATCCTCGGCGCGATCTACGGCCACACCGAGATCGTCCTGCCGGGGATCGTGCTCGCCTCGTCGCTGCTGATCAGCGCGGCGGAGGCGCCGATCTGGGTCGCCTACCGGCAGATGCGTTTCGTGCGCCAGCGGGTGCTCGAGTCGATCGACCCGCTCGTCTCGTCCGTCGTGACGATCGTGCTCGCGATCGCGGGCCTGGGGTACTGGAGCCTCGTCCTCGGGCCGGTCGTCGGGAGCATCTGCGGCGGGGTCGCGGCCGTGAGCAGCTCGCCGTATCCGCTGCGGCTGCGCTACGAGAGCGGCACGCTGCGCGAGTACTTCAGCTTCTCCTGGCCGCTGCTCGCCGCGAGCGCGAGCGGGCTCGTGATCGTCCAGGCCTCGGTCCTGATCGGCAACTTCACCGTCGGCCTGGCGGGCCTCGGCGCGCTGGGGCTCGCGACGACCTTCTCGATGTTCGCCGACCGCCTCGACTCGCTGATCCGCCGGACGATCTACCCGGCCGTGTGCGCCGTGAAGGACCGCACCGCGCTGCTGTTCGAGGCGTTCGAGAAGTCGAACCGGCTCGCGCTCATGTGGGCGTTCCCGTTCGGGGTGGGTCTCGCGCTCTTCGCCCCGGACCTGATCACGTTCGTGCTCGGCGAGCGCTGGCGCGAGGCCGAGGTGCTGCTGCAGGTCTTCGGGCTCACGATCGCGGTCCGCCAGGTCGCCTTCAACTGGGTGATCTTCTTCTCGGCGATCGGCGACAATCGCCCGCTTGCGGTCTCGAGCTTCGTCCAGCTCGGGGTCTTCGCCGCGGTGACCGCGCCGCTCATGATCGCCTTCGGCCTCGACGGCTACGCGGCCGGGATGGCGGTCGCGGTGCTGGTCGACCTCGGCGTGCGCGGCTACTACCTCGGGCGGCTGTTCGAGGGGTTCGCGATCGGCCGCCATCTGGTGCGCTCCGTGGTCCCGAGCGTGCCGCCCGCTGTCGCGATCCTCGCCCTGCGGGCGGTGACCGACGTCGACCGCACGTCCGGGGTCGCGATCGCCGAGCTGGTCCTGTACGTCGCGCTCACCGTCGCCTCGACCGTCGCCTTCGAGCGCCCGCTGCTGGCCGAGCTGGTCGGGTATCTGCGGCGCGGAATGCGCGCCGCGCCCGCGCCCGGCTAGCCCTACATGTAGCCCAGGAGCCGCATCCGGTTCTCGAGGTCGGCGCGCTCGTGCTCGGGGATCTCCGGCGGCGGCCTGGCCTGGCCCGGCGCAGCGGCGGTGGAGGCGGGGTGGTCGAGCGCTGCGCGGAGGGACACCAGCGCGTCGCGGTCGGCTTCGACCGGGCGCCGCGGCTCGAGCTCGAGCGGGTCGCCCTCGAGGTCGAAGAGCTCCTCGCGACCGCCGCGCAGCTGCAGCTTGCGGTGCCCGTCGGTGGCGGCCATCAGCTGCCGGCCAACGCGCTCGCCGGCGGTCGCGGGGTCGACCTCCCACTCCTCGAACGCCGGCGCCCAGCGTGGGTCCTCGGCCGGCGCGGGGGGCTCGAACTGGGCCACCGCGACGCCGTCGGGCGGCAGCCCGTCGGCCCAGGGATGGGCCTCGAAGCCGATCGCCTGGGCGATCATCCGCGGCAGCGATGCGAGCGACACGATCGGAGCCTCGTCCGGGAGCGCGCCCGGGCCGGCGATCACCAGCGGGACCCTGATCAGGCGCTGGTCGAGCGAGAACGCGTGGCCCATCAGCCCGCCGTCGCCGAAGTTCTCGCCGTGGTCGGAGGTGACGACCACCAGCGTGCCCTCGAGCAGGCCGCGACGGTCGAGCTCGGCCAGCAGGTCGCGAACCCAATCGTCCATCAGTCGCACCGAGCGGGCGTAGAGATGCCGCATGCGCTCGAGGGCGCCCGGCGAGACGTCGAAGTTGCCGGCGCACGCCTTCCAGATCCCACTGAGCGTCAGGTGGCGCCGCGCCTCCTCGGCGGCCCGCAGGCGGTCGATCGGGCCGAGGTCGTTGTATGGCCACGGCGGCAGGTAGGGCGAGTGGCACTCGACCAGGTTCACGAACCAGAAGAAGGGCTTGCTGCCCTTGCGGTCCAGCCAGATGCGGATCGTGTCGGCGGCCTCGCCGGCGCCGTCGTCGGCCTTCGCGCGGAGCGCCTCGCGCGCCCACCGCGCGCGGTCGCGGACGGCTCTGCGGTCGAGGTGCGCCTGGCGCCCGGACCCGATGTAGCGAAACTCGTCGAACCCGAGGCCGAAGCCGGACTCGATCGTCACCCAGAGGTTCGTGCTGAGCGCGCGGGTCTCGTATCCGTGCGCGCGCAGGACGTGCGGGAGGAAGCGGTCGCGCCGGGCGGCGAGGATCTCGCGGCCCGCCAGCGGCGAGCCCTCGGGTAGGTCGAGGATCCCGGTCGCGCGCGGCAGCAGGCCGGTGAACATCGAGGCGTGCGACGGGAGTGTCCAGCAGGCCGGGGCGTGCACCCCCTGCAGCGCCCGCCCACGGCGCGCCAGGTCGGCGATCGCCGGGCTCGAGCCGGGCGGGGCGCCGTACGGCTCGAGGGCGTCGGCGCGCGCCGTGTCGAGGACGATGAGGAGGACGTTCGGGAGCACGGGGCGCAGCTTATGAGCCGTCGAGGCCGCGGCAGAACTCGAGCACCTCTTCGTTGAAGCGTTCAGGCCGCTCGAGGTTGCTCATGTGGCCGGCGCCGGCGATCACGCTCAGCCGGGCGCCGGGGATCGCGTCACGCATCCGCTCGCCGACGGCGAGCGGTGAGCGGGCGTCGTGCTCGCCCCAGAGCAGCAGGGTCGGGGCCTCGATCCGCCCGAGCAGGTCTCGCGTGTCGGCCGTGGCGGCGGCGCGAGCGACGCGCCGAAAGCCGGCGGGACGGAAGTCGACGAGGATCGAGGCGAGCTCGTCGGCGACCGCGGCCGGCGCGTCAGCGGAAAGCAGCGTCGGCATCCACCCTTCGATCACCTCCGCGGCCGGCATGGTCGACTGGCTCAGGCAGGACTCGAGCCGCGTGGAGCAGGCGTCAGCCGTGAGCGAGCCCGCCCAGCCGGCATAGGTGTCGGCGAGGATCAGGCCCGCGACCAGCTCCGGGCGGCGCCGGTAGAGCTCTTGAGCGAGGATCCCGCCCCACGACATCCCGGCGACCGCCGCGGGACCGAGGCCGAGCACGTCGATCATCCCGGCGAGGTAGTCGGCGAAGTCGGTGAGCCCGAAGCGCTCCGGCGGCTCGTCCGAGCGCCCGGCTCCCGGCTCGTCCCAGGCGACCACGGTGAGCGCGCCTGCCAGGCCCGTCGAGCTGCGGTCGCCACGTCCGGCTGTCGCCGAGCACCCCGTGCGCGAGCACCAGCGGCGGGCCCTCGCCCGCGCGCTCATACGCCAGCTCGAGCCCGTTTACCGCGACCGTCGGCACAGGTCGTATGGTGGCGCGCGATGGGCTCCGCCGCAACCCAGGCCGACCGTCCCGCGCCGCCCGCCGGAGCGCGCAACCTGGTGATCGTCGTCCTCGACAGCCTGCGCTACGACTCGTGGATCGAGGCCGCGCCGCCGACGCTGGCGCAGCTCGGCCCGGTCGAGCGGCGCTGGAGCTACGCGACCTGGACCGCGCCCTCGCACTACAACCTGCTCATGGGGCTGCTGCCGCACACGAGCCCCCCGGAGGTGTACGCGTCCGAGTACTACAAGGAGGACTTCCGCCGCTACGGCGAGCGGCTCGGGGTCGAGGGGATGGAGTTCAAGCGCGTCCTGCCCTCGATCTTCATGCCGACCTACCTGCGCCACACGCTCGGCTATCGCACCGGGGCGCTGGTCTCGATGCCGGTGCTCAACCCCTACACGGCGATCAACCGCGACTTCGACGTCTACGAGCTGATGCCGACCCACAACGACATGGCCGCGATGCTGCCGCGGCTCGAGCTCGACGGCGACCGGCCCGGCTTCTGGCTGCTGAACGTGGGGGAGACGCACTACCCGTACGCGCTTCCCGACGAGGACCCGGCCCGGTGGCCGCAGATCTCGGGGGTCCACGGCGTGTTCAAGCGGCTCGGCGAGGAGGGCGACGAGCCGATCGCGCCGACCGAGTTCTTCGACGCGACGCGCATGCGCGAGCTCCACGACCGCCAGATCCGCGCCGTCGGGCCACGTCGACGGCGTGATCGCGCGGCTCTTCGACCTGCTGCCCTCGAACACCTGGGTGATCGTCACCTCGGACCACGGCGAGCTCTTCGGCGAGGACAGGTACTTCGGCCACGGGCCGGTGATGCACGAGAAGGTGCTCGAGGTCCCCTACGTCGAGGGCCTCGTCCCCTGAGCCGGCCGCGCGCCGGCGCCTGAGGATGGACGCCGAGCTCGAGCGCCGCACGCTCGCCGCGGAGGACGGCCACTGGTGGTACCGGGGCCGGCGCCGGATCGTCATCGACGCGGCCCGCCGCTCGCTCGGCCCCGCTGCCGGGCGCCCGCGGATCCTCGATGCCGGCTGCGGTGGGGGCGCCGTGCTCGCCGAGCTGGCGCACCTCGGAACCGCGGTCGGGCTCGAGCCGTCGGCCGCGAGCCGCGCGCGGGCGCTCGCCCGCGGCACCGGGGAGGTGGTCGACGGCGGCCTCGAGGCGCTCCCGTTTGCCGACGGCGAGTTCGACCTCGCCCTCTGCCTGGACGTGCTCGAGCACCTCGACGACGACCGCGGCGCCCTCGCCGAGCTGCGCCGCGTGGTCGGCGCCGGAGGCGCCCTCGTGGTCACCGTGCCGGCGCACCCGCGGCTCTGGAGCCGCCACGACGAGGCAAACCACCACCGGCGCCGCTACACGCGCCCGACGCTGCGGGCCGCCGCGGAGGCCGGCGGCTGGCGCGTTCGGCGCCTGACCCACTTCAACTCGCTGCTGCTGCCGGTCGCGGCCGCCCTGCGCCCCTTCGACCGGGGCGACGGATTGGAGATCCCGCCGGCGGCGGTCAACCGCGCGCTCGAGCTGCCGCTCGACCTCGAACGGCGGTCGATCGCGGCCGGCGTCTCGTTCCCGTTCGGCCTCTCGCTGCTGGCCGAGCTCGGCTGATCCGCAATCCCTGGCGGGCCTGCCGGACGTACAACGAGGCAATGACCACGAGCGAGACATATACGGTGGCGCCGATGGCCGCCGAGAACGAACGGCTCGCCGCGCTGGTGCTGGCCGCGTACAACCGCTGGGCCATCGAGCCGGTGCTCGCCGAGCTCGACGATGAGATCGAGTGGCGGCCGGTGATCCCGATGCTGCTCGGCGGCGAGGCAACGGGCTACCGTGGCCAGGACGCCGTGCGCCGGATGTTCGGCGAGATCCGCGACGGCTTCGCCGAGGTCCGGATCGAGCTCTCGGAGGTCCGCGACCTCGGCGACCGGATCCTCGGGATCGGCCACATGGAGAGCCGCGGCAAGGCGAGCGGCGCCGTCACCGATACGCCGTGGGCGTTCGTCGCCCACCTCCGCGACGGCAAGCTCCTGCGCGTCCAGACCTACCTCGACCCCGCCGAAGCGCTGGCGGACGCCGACGCCTAGCCGGACCCGACCAGCTCCAGCACCTCGGACGCCGCCCGTTCGCCGTCGCGGATCGCGTAGTTGATCCCCCGGTCCTGTGGGTAGATCTGCGTCGTGTTCACCAGCAGCAGCGCCTCGACGGGCGTGCGCCGCGCCGGGATCAGGTCCGGGTAGCCGACGCGGACGATCGGCTGGCCGGCGGGCTCGCGGAAGACCCACCGATTGCGCACCCACGAGCGGTCGAAGGCCGGGTTGAGCATGCGCAGGCCGTCCTCGTAGCGGTCGAGCAGCTCGTCGGCGTCGAGGGCGAGGAGCTCGTGGTCGGCGGCCAGGTAGTTGGTCACGTGCGAGAACACCCGCCCGCCGGTGTTCTCGGTGCCGACGAAGTTCGAGTGCTCGATCAGGCCGACGAACGGATAGCGGCGGTCGGCGATGTTGACCCAGAAGTGCTCGGTGAGCGGGCGCTCGAGCTCGAGCACGAGGTTGAGCGCGGTGAAGTACTCGATCCGGTCGAGGCGGACCGAGGTACTCGGCGCCGACCGCCCCGGCCAGGTCGTCGTCGAGGAGCTCGGCGAAAACGTGGTTGGGGACGCAGCACACGACCGCGTCGTAGGTGACCGGGGGCCCGCCGGCCTCGAAGGCGCGGGGGTCGAGGCCGCGCCGAAACGAGTCCGGGGCGCCGGGCACGACGGCCAGGCCGCGCTCGCCGCGCTCGAGCCGCGCGGCGGGGTGGTCGATCAGCACCCGCCCGCCGCCCGCCTCGATCCGCCGCGCGAGCTCGGCGAACAGGGCCTCGAAGCCGCCGGTCGGCCAGATGAACCGCTCCTGGCGCGCCTCGCCGTCGCGCAGGTTGCGGCGCTTGCCGACCTTGTCCCAGATCCATGCCATCGAGATCTCCTCGGCCCGCTCGCCGAACTTGCCGCGCATCAGCGGTCCCCACACCTGCTGCCAGGCCGCCTCGCCCATGTTGCGGCGGATCCACGAGCTCGGCCGTCTGGCGCTCGTAGGAGGCCAGCCCGCCACGGCCGAGCTGGAGCCGCAGAAGCGCCAACCCCATGCGCAGGCGCGCGGCCACCGGCAGCGGGCGGAAGCGCAGCAGGTCGCCGACCCCGTTGAAGGGCCAGATTCGCCCGTCGATCGCAAACGCCGCGCTCGAGGGGTAGCTGACCAGCAACTCGCCGAGCCCGAGCTGCTCGAACGCATCGATCGCGATCGAGTCGCTGGTGAAGAGGTAGTGGTAGTAGCGCTCGATCAGCAGCCCGTCGCCGACGTCCATCGTCGCCGCCTGGCCGCCGAGACCGGGCCAGCGCTCGTACACGTCGCAGTCGACCCCACCCTCGACCAGGCGCCGCGCGCAGGCGAGCCCCGCCGCGCCGGCGCCGATCACCGCCACGGACGCCATCAGAGCACCAGCCGCCGGTGGCGGACCGAGCCGCGCAGGGAGCTGAAGGCGGCGGCGAGGTCGGCGGCGACGTACCACGGCGCGTCGAGCGGCCCGGCGCCGAAGTGGCGACAGCGCGTCGCCAGGTCGCGGGCGTAGGGGAGGGCGAGCAGACCGTAGGCGCGCCGTCGCCGGCTCAGGGCGAGGCCGGCGACGGCCAGCCCGAGCTTCGGCAGCGCCGGGTTGCGGACCACGCCCCAGCTCAGCGTGCGCCGGCGCAGCTCGGCGTGGCGGCGGAACGCGAGCACCGAGTCGCTGCCGCGCAGCGCCGCGCGGACGGTGGCGGCCGGGCCGAGCTCGTCGACGGCGTGGTGAACGACCGCGTCCTCGGCCCACACGTGAGCGGCCCCGAGCCCGACCGCCCGCCACCCGAGGTCGGTGTCCTCGCCGAGCGCCTCGGCGAAGGCCTCGTCGAAGCCGTCGAGGCGGGCGAGCAGATCGGCCTCGTAGACGATGTTGCAGGTCTCGAACCACGGCCCGCGCTCGGTGATCGAGCGGGTCCGGGCGAACGGGCCGAGGCGCTCGCGCTCGCGCGGGATCGGTGTGGTCGGGCCCTGGACGATCGCGCCCGGATGGGCGCGCGCGGCCGCGAGCGCGCGCTCGAGCCATGAGGCGGCCGGCTCGCAGTCGTCGTCGGTGAACGCGATCCACCGGCCGCGGGCGGCTCGCCAGCCGCGGTTACGCGCGCGTGCGGGCCCGCGCCCGTCGCCCTCGAGCGCGACGAGGTCGAGCTCGCCGCGCTCCCCCTCGAGCACCGCCGCGGTCCGCGCCGAGGTGCCGTCGTCGACCACGACGACCTCGAACGGCTCGGTGAGCGTCTGTCCCCGCAGGGCATCGAGCAGACCGGCGAGTCGCTCCGGGCGGTCGCGGGTGGCGACCACGACGCTGATCTCCGGGGCGCTCATGCCGCCACCACCGCCGGCGCTCGGGGGGCGCCGGCGCGCGCGACGCCGGGCACGAAGGCCGCAACCGCCAGGATCGCGAGCAGGGGCTCGAACGGCGCCCGGTAGCGGGTCGCGCTCGCGACGGTGAACACGACCGACGCGGCGAGCGCCATCGCGAGGAGCGGGATCACCAGGGTGCGCCGCCGACGCAGGCGCCAGAGCCCGAGCAGCGCGGCCGGCAGGAGCAGGTAGTAGAGCGCCATCCCGACGATCGCGAGCGCCTTCGAGCGCCCCTCGGGCTCGGCCTCGTCGATCGCGTGCGCCGGCCGGCGCACGTCCCAGAAGCGCGACAGGCCGTTCCAGTAGAAGGCCTCCAGCACGGACAGCGGGTGGTCGGAGATGTAGTCGAACGCGGCCTGCTGGAGCTTGGAGCGCAGCTCGCCGTCGTCGACCGGCGGCCCCTGGAGCACGGCCGGCGGGTTGCGCAGAGCGAAGCGCCAGGCGTACGGGTAGACCGGGTCGTTGGCCGACTCGTCGTTGAACGTCCCGTAGGCGGCGCCGTCCTGGACCGAGATCGGGATCAGGGCGCCGTCGGTGACCACGTAGTTGCGGATCGTCCACGGGAGCACCGTGAGGACGCAGACGGCTCCCGCGAGCGCGGTGAGCACGCCCCCGCGCCGCCACCCCGCCGCCAGCACGCAGGCGGCGAGGATGCCGGCGAAGACGAACAGGGAGCTCGGCCGGATCAGCAGCCCGACTCCGGCGACCACGCCCACAGCGATCGCGAGCTTCACGGTCGGCGGGCGCTCGACGAAGAGGAGATAGAGGAGCAGGGCGGCGGGCACGGCGAGCGCCTCCGGATAGAGCAGGCCGTAGTACTCCCAGACCAGCGGGAGCACGGCGACGATCGCCGCCGCGCCGAGCCCGACGGCGGGGCCCAGCAGCCGCCGCCCCAGCAGCCAGGTCAGCAGGACGCCGAGCGGGGCGAGAAGCAGGGCCTGGACGATGGCGACCCGGGCCGGCGAGGCGCCGAGGAGCTCATACCAGACCCCGACCCACGCGGGGTAGGCCGGCGCCTTCCACGCCCCGGCGTGAGCGACCCCGAACGGCAGCGTCGTCCACCACAGCTTCCCCTCGGTGAAGAAGACGCCCTCGCGGTCGTACTCGGGCATGTCGCCCGCGAGGTGGATCGGCGAGCGGATCGCGACGTACGCCAGCACCACGGCCGCGCTGAGCACCAGCAGGCCCGCGATCGCCCAGCGCTCGCCGCGCGGGAGCCCGATCACGAACTCCCGCGCCCGCCGCGCTGTCGCCTTCATCGCGGCGGCGGCTCGGTTGGCTGGGCCTCGGGGGCGTCGGGCGCCAGCAGGTCGGCGGGCGGCGGGGAGACGTTGATCCGGCCCTTCACGATGTACAGCGGCCGGCGCTTGACCTCGTCGTAGACGCGGCCGAGGTACTCGCCGATGATCCCGACCGTGATCAGCTGGATCCCGCCGAGCAGGAGCACGGCGAGCAGGACGGTGGTGATCCCGGAGACGTACTCGCCGGCGATCTTGAGCCCGATCGCGACCGGGATGCCGAGGAAGGCGATCGCCGAGACGGCGAAGCCGAGCGCGGTCGCCACCTGCAGCGGCACGTGCGAGAACGACGAGATCGCGTCGAGGGAGAAGCGGAACATGCGCCGCGGCGTGTACTTGGTCTGCCCGGCCGGGCGCGGGGCGCGCTCGTAGGGCACCGCCGTCTGCGTGAAGCCGACCCAGACCGTCATCCCGCGGAGGAACCGCGTCCGCTCGCGCATCGAGTTGAGCGCCTCCAGCGCGCGCCGGTCGAGCAGCCGGAAGTCGCCGGCGTTCTGGGTCAGGTCGATCTGGGCGAGGCGCGAGAAGAGGCGGTAGAACCAGCGGGCTGTCGTGAGCTTCATCCGCGTCTCCCCGGCGCGCTCGGTACGGACCGCGTAGACGACGTCCGAGCCGTTTTGCCAGTGCTCGATCATGGTCAGGATCAGCTCCGGCGGGTCCTGCAGGTCGGCGTCGATCATCACGATCACGGCGCCCCGGGCATGGTCCAGGCCGGCCGTGATCGCGGCCTGGTGGCCGAAGTTGCGCGAGAGCGTGACGACACGGACGCGAGGGTCGGCCGCCGCCATCACCTCGAGCGCGTCGGCGGTGCCGTCGTCGGACCCGTCGTCGACGATCAGGAGCTCGTAGTCGATGCCCGATAGCGCCTCGCCGATCCGGCGGTGGAACTCCGGCAGCACCTCGCGCTCGTTGTGGACCGGAGCGACGACGCTCAGCGTTCCCAGCGAGCGGTCGCCGCTCTGGCGGTCAGGCCCCATGGCGGCCGTAGGCTACCCAGCCTGGAGGGGGTCCACGTCGGGGGCGAAAACCGCTTCCAAAAGCCGTCTAGTGGCGCTGTTACCCTGCGCGGCGATTACCGACCCCAGGTCAAGACCAGGAGGAATCTAGTGACCAAGGCTGAGTTCGTCGAAAGCATCGCTGGCAACTTCGACAGCAAGAAGGCAGCCGCTGACGCCGTCGATTCGGTCCTCGACGGGATCACCACCACGCTCAAGGGGGGCGGGGAGATCAGCTTCACCGGCTTCGGCAAGTTCAGCGTCGCCACCCGCGGCCCGCGCCAGGGCGTCAACCCGCGCACGGGCGAGCGGATCACGATCGCCGGTGGCCGCGTGCCGAAGTTCTCCGCAGGCGCCGGGCTGAAGTCCAGCGTCAAGGGCGGCTAGGGCCGCTCTGGGTCAGGCGTTCGCCGACCGGCTCGCGGCGCTCGTAGACGAGCGCCGCAGCCAGGTTTGCCTCGGACTCGATCCCGATCCGGCCGCGTTGCGGCCGCGGTCGGGATCGGCGAGCGCGCCCGCCGACGCCGCGGCGGACGCGGTCGCCGAGCACTGTCTGGCGCTGATCGCCGCGGCGGGTGCGGCCTGCGTGGCCGCCAAGCCGCAGCTCGCCTGCTTCGAGCGCCTCGGCTCGCCTGGCTGGCGGGCGCTCGAGGCGGTCATCGCCGGGGCCCGCGATGCCGGGCTGCTCGTGGTCGCGGACGGCAAGCGCGGCGACGTCCCGGTGAGCGCCGCCGCGTACGGTCAGGCGCTGTTCGGCGGCACGGAGACGCCGTGGGGCGAGGTCGGTGGGCTGCGGGCGGACGCCGCGACCGTCAACCCACTGATCGGCGGCGATGCGCTCGAGCCGCTCGTCGTCGCCGCCGAGGCGAGCCGGGCCGGCGTCTTCGCGCTCGTTCGCACCTCCAACCCCGGCGCCGCGGACGTCCTCGACCTCGCCACGCCCGACGGTCCTCTGCACGAGCATCTGGCGCGGATGGTGGCGGAGCGCGCCCCCCGCCTGGCGGGCGAATCGGGGCTCAGCGGCATGGGCGCGGTGGTGGGGGCGACCGAGCCGGCGTTCATGGCGCGCCTGCGCGAGCTGATGCCGACCTCGATCTTCCTGGTGCCCGGCGTGGGGGCCCAGGGCGGCAGCCCGGACGAGCTCGGGCCGGCCTTCTCGGGCGCCCCGGCGTCGGTGCTCGTGGCCGCGTCGCGGTCGATCGCGGGCGCCTCGGATCCGGCGGCTGCGGCCGCCGAGCTCCGCGATCGGGTCTGGGCGGTTTCGCAAACCGCCGCCCGCTGAGCGCGAGCCAGGCCCCGGAGCGCAGATGACCACCTACGATTCCCACCCCCATGGCGGACTCGAGCGGCGATCGCAAGCCAACGAGCTGGACCGCGCGCATCCTCGCTCCGGTGCTGCTGGTCGTGGTTGCGGCTGCCATCGTGCTGATCGTCAGCGGGACGATGAAGTCCGACGACAGCAGCTCGAAGTCCCCCGAGCACCACGCCTCGACCAACGGCGGCTGCCAGCCGCCCGACGACATCAAGGACGCCGTCAAGGCCGGCTACTACGTCGTCCAGTCGGGCGACAACTTCACGACGATCGCGGATCGGACCTGCCTCTCGGAGGATCAGCTCCAGCGGCTGAATCCCGACCTGGACCCGTTCGGCCTGCAGCCTCAGAACTGCGTGGACCTGGTCGACAAGGGATGCAAGGCGCTCGCGGGCGGCTAGCGCCGCTGCCGGCGCCCCTCGCGATCGCCCTCGTCCTGCTCGCGCTCCTCGCGGACCCGAGCGGCGTTGCGGCGGCGCCCGGCGCCCCCAGCGGGCTGCCCGCGCGCGCCTGGGTGCTCGTCGACGCCGACGACGGCGAGGTGCTGGCCGCGCACCGGGCGAAGAGCTCCTACTCGATCGCGTCGACGACGAAGCTGATGACCGCCTACGTGGCCCGGCGCGAGCTCGGGTTGCACCAGGAGGTCGTCGCGCCGCCGTACGACGCGCTGCCGGCCGAGTCGCTGCTCGGCCTGGAGACCGGGGAGCGGATCGAGGTGCGCGACCTGCTCTACGGCCTGCTGATGGTCTCGGGCAACGACGCCGCCGAGACGCTCGCCCAGGCCGCCGGCGGGACCGAGGCGAGGTTCGTCGCCCAGATGAACGAGGCGGCGCGCAAGCTCGGGCTCGACGACACCTCGTACGCGAACCCGATCGGGCTCGACGAGCAGGGCAACTACTCGAGCGCCGAGGACCTCGCCACGCTGGCGATCCGGCTGCGCCGCGACAAGCTGTTCCGCCAGATCTTCAACACGGCCGAGACCGAGATCCAGAGCGGCGCCCATCCGCGCGACCTCGTCAACCGCAACGTGCTCGTGCGCACGGTGCCCTACGTCAACGGCGTCAAGACCGGCTACACGCTCGACGCCGGGAACGTGCTGGTCGGCTCCGGGAAGCGCGACGGCGTCGAGCTCGTCTCCGCTGTCCTCGGCGCCCCGACCGAGTCCGATCGCGACGCGGCGACGATGTCGCTGCTCGATTACGGGTTCTCGCTCTATCACCGGCGCACCCCCGTCCGCGAGGGCGAGCCGCTGCGCGCCGTCGCGATCCACGACCGGGACGTTCGGGTGCCGGTGGCGGCGACGCGCGACCTGCGGCTCACCGTCCGCCACGGGCAGAAGGTCGAGACCGCGGTCCGCGCGCCGGGCGAGGTGGACGGCCCGGTGGCCCGCGGCGAGCGCCTGGGACAGGTCTCGGTGTCCGTCGACGGCGACGTGGTGGCCCGCGCGCCGCTTGCGGCCACGCGGGCCGCTGCGGCCGCGAGCCTGCTCGACCGCTACGACGCTGCGATCCCCGGCCCCCGTGCGGTGGCCTGGGGCCTGGCAATCGTCGCGCTCACGCTGGTCTTCGTGGGCGCCCTCGCGATCTGGGATCGCCGCCGCTAGCCTGTCGCAGCGATAGCGCGTGATTCTCACGGTCACCCTGAACGCCGCGATCGACCGCACCGTCGCGGTCCCGAACTTCCATCTCGGCCATCGCCACCGCGCGGTCGAGGCGCGGACGATGGCGGGCGGCAAGGGCGTCAACATCGCCCGGGCCCTGCGGCTCCTCGGCCGGCCGGTGATCGCCACCGGCCTCGCCGGAGGCGCCACCGGCACCCGGTTGCTCGACGAGCTGCGCGAGGAGTCCGTGCTCACCGCGTTCGAGCGCATCGACGGTGAGTCGCGCACCAACCTGGCCGTGATCGACCCGACCAACGGCGAGCAGACGGAGATCAACGAGCGCGGGCCCGAGGTCTCGGCGGCCGAGTTCGAGCGGTTCACGGAGCGGCTCGTCTACCTCGCCCGCGGCGCGCGAATCTGCGTGCTCGCCGGCAGCGTCCCGCCGGGCGCCCCGGAGGACGCCTACGCCGTGCTGATCGCGAAGCTGCGCGACCTCGGCGTGCTCACCGTGCTCGACACCGACGGCGAGCAGATGCGCGCCGGCCTGCGGGCGGAGCCCGCGGTCGTGGCCCCGAACGTGATCGAGGCCGAGGAGGCTGTCGGGCACGAGTTCAACGACGTCGACGACTTCGGCCTCGGCCTCACGAGCCTGGCGGAGATGGGGGCGGGGGAGGCGATCATCACCTCCGAGACCGGGTGCGTGGGGAGCGTCGGGGCGGGCAGCGAGCGACGCCGCTACGAGGCCCGGATCGAGCAGCTCGAGCCGGTCACCACCGTGGGCTCGGGCGACTGCTTTTTGGCCGGCTACGTCGCCGCGCGCTACGACGGCGCCAGCCCGCGCGACTGCCTCGCGTTCGGCGTCGCATGCGGGGCGGAGTCGACCCAGCACTTCGGCGCCGGCACCCTCGACCGCCGCGCGGTCGAGCGTCTGCTGCCGAGCGTGCAGATCGCAGAGCTCAGCGCGCCGGCCGAGGTCGCCTGAGGCATTTGAGCCGGCCTTGCCCGGGACCGCTGCGCGCCGGGCGATCGACGACAACCCGGTCTGGTACCACGCGATCGAGCTCGCACCCGGAGTGGTCACGCCCGGGCAGATCGACCTGCGCGAGGCCGCGGCGCGCGTGCTTCCCGACGACCTGTCGGGGCTCCGTGCGCTCGACGTCGGCACCTTCGACGGCTTCTGGGCGTTCGAGATGGAGCGGCGGGGGGCCGACGTGGTGGCGATCGACGTCGACCGGCTGGAGGCCGCGGAGTGGCCGCCGATCGCCCGCGCCCGGCTCGAGCGCGAGGCCGGGGAGCGCGGGGTGGAGCTGGGGCGCGGCTTCGAGCTCGCCGCCGCCGCGCTCGGCTCGCGGGCCGAGCGCCGGACGGTCAGCGTCTACGACCTGACCGCCGACCGAATCGGCGGCCCGGTCGACTTCGCCTTCAGCGGCGCGATCCTGCTCCACCTGCGCGATCCGGTGCGGGCGCTCGAGCGCATCCGCGGCGCGCTCGCCGACGGCGGTGAACTGCGGCTGCTGGAGCCGTTCTCGCTGCGGCTGACGCTGCTCGGCCCGCGCCGCCCAGCGGCGGGCTTTCGCGCGGCGATCGAGGGGTTCGACTGGTGGCTGCCGAACCTCGCCGCGCTGGGCGCCTGGCTGCGCGCTGCAGGCCTGCGCGAGGAGCGCCGGCTGGCGGTCGTGCGCCCGCCGGTCAGGGAGGGGCTGCGCCACTGGCAGGCCGCCTACGCTGCCCGCCGCTGAGCTCCGAGCGCCGCCCGGGTGGCGGGGTTGACCACTGTTATCATCGCCAAGGCCTCGGAGTTCGGGGCCGCGGCGCCGCAAAATGCGGCTTTCCGGCCCCTTTCGAGGGGCTTTTTTCGTCCGCGACCAACCGTAGGTTTGGAGCTCAGATGGAAGTAGAGATCGGACGCGGTAAGAAGGGCAGGCGGGCCTACGGGTTCGACGAGATCGCGATCGTGCCCTCGCGGCGCACACGCGACCCCGACGACGTCGACATCTCCTGGGCGCTCGGCCCGTACCGGTTCGACCTCCCGCTGCTGGCGTCCGCGATGGACGGCGTCGTCAGCCCGGCGACCGCCGCCGCGCTCGGCAGCCTCGGCGGGCTCGGGGTGCTCAACCTCGAGGGGATCTGGAGCCGCTACGAGGACGCCGAGGAGAAGCTCGCCGAGATCGCGAAGACGCCGAAGGAGAAGGCGACCGCGCTGATGCAGGAGATCTACGCCGAGCCGATCAAGGCGGAGCTGATCGCCCAGCGGGTCGAGGAGATCAAGGCCGCGGGGGCCGTGGCCGCCGGCTCGCTGACCCCGCAGCGGGTGACGGCGTACTACGAGACCGCGCTCGAGGCCGGGCTCGACATCCTCGTCATCCAGGGCACCGTGATCTCCGCCGAGCACGTCTCCTCGAAGTCCGAGCCGCTCAACCTCAAGGAGTTCATCGCCGAGGTCCCCGTGCCGACGATCGTCGGCGGCTGCGCCTCGTACTCCACCGGCCAGCACCTGATGCGCACCGGCGCCGTCGGCGTCCTGGTCGGCGTCGGGCCGGGCGCCGCCTGCACCACCCGCGGCGTGCTCGGGCTCGGCGTCCCGCAGGCGACCGCGATCGCGGACGTCGCCGCGGCCCGCGCCCAGCACATGCTCGAGACCGGCGAGTACTGCAACGTGATCGCCGACGGCGGCATGCGAACCGGCGGCGACGTGTCCAAGGCGATCGCCTGCGGCGCCGACGCCGTGATGATCGGCTCGCCGCTGGCGCGCGCCAAGGAGGCACCCGGCCGCGGCTACCACTGGGGCATGGCGACGTTCCATCCCTCGCTGCCGCGCGGCACCCGGGTCACCACCCAGCAGGACGGCACCCTGGAGGAGATCCTGCTCGGCCCGGCGCACGAGAACGACGGCACCTTCAACCTGATGGGCGCGCTGCGGACCTCGATGGCCACCTGCGGCTACGAGGACATCCGCGACTTCCAGCGGGCCGAGGTGATGATCGCGCCGGCGCTGCAGACCGAGGGCAAGCAGCTCCAGCAGCAGCAGTCGGTGGGCATGGCCTCGAACGGCAAGGCCCGGGTCTCGAACGGAGTCGCGACGGTCGATGCCTGAGCGGCCGGCCCCGACCGTCCTCCCCGGCTACGAGGCTGAGGAGGACGTGCGGGTGCCGGAGGGATCGCGCGGGCCGCTCGAGATGGGCGACCCCGCGCTGCCGGCCCAGCCGGGGGTCGAGGATCCGGTCGAGGTCGCCCCGCCCGCGACGGCGCACGAGGAGGTCCTCGTGCTCGACTTCGGCGGCCAGTACTCGCAGCTGATCGCCCGGCGGATCCGCGAGTGCGGCGTCTACGCCGAGCTGCTTCCCCACGACCTGCCGCTCGAGACGCATCCGCGAGCGCTCGCCCGCCGCGCTGGTGCTCTCCGGCGGGCCCGCCTCCGTCTACTCGCAGGGGGCGCCGCGGCTCCGCACGGAGCTGCTCGAGCTCGGGATCCCGGTGCTGGGCATCTGTTACGGGATGCAGGCGATGGTGCTCGAGCTCGGCGGCAAGGTCGAGGGCGCCGAGGCGGGGGAGTTCGGGCGCACCGCGCTCGCGCTCACCGGCGACGGCGGCCGGCTGCTCGCCGGGCTGCCGCCCGAGCAGCAGTGCTGGATGAGCCACCGCGACGTCGTGCTCGAGGCGCCGGCAGGCTTCGACGCGCTCGGCGCGAGCCCCGGCTCGCCGGTCGCCGCGCTCGAGGACACCGAGCGCGGGCTGTTCGGGATCCAGTTCCACCCCGAGGTCGTGCACACGCCCTACGGGCAGGAGATCCTGGAGCGGTTCCTCACCGAGATCGCCGGTTGCGACGCCGACTGGTCGCCCGCCTCGGTGATCGACGAGCAGGTCGAGCGGATCCGCGCCCAGGTCGGCGACGCGGGCGTGATCTGCGGCCTCTCGGGCGGCGTCGACTCGGCGACCGCCGCGGCGCTCGTCCACAGGGCCGTCGGCGACCAGCTCACCTGCGTGCTCGTCGACCACGGCCTGATGCGCCTCAACGAGGCCGACCAGGTGGTCGCGGCGATGGAGGAGCTGGGCGTCAACCTCATCCGCGTGGACGCCGAGCGGCGCTTCCTCGACAGGCTCGCCGGCGTCGACGACCCGGAGCGCAAGCGCAAGATCATCGGCGAGGAGTTCATCCGCGTCTTCGAGGACGAGGCCGCGAAGCTCGAGGGCGCCGGCTTCCTGGTGCAGGGCACGCTCTACTCGGACGTGATCGAGTCCGGCGGCGACGGCCGCGCGGCGGACACGATCAAGTCCCACCACAACGTGGGCGGCCTGCCCGAGGACCTGGGCTTCGAGCTCGTCGAACCGCTGCGGATGCTGTTCAAGGACGAGGTCCGCGCGGTCGCGGCCGAGCTCGGGCTCTCCGAGCGCGTCGTCTGGCGCCAGCCGTTCCCGGGGCCCGGGCTGGCGATCCGGATCGTCGGCGGCGAGGTCACCCGCGAGCGCCTCGACACCCTCCGCGGCGCCGACGCGATCCTCCAGGAGGAGATCAAGGCGGCGAGCCTCTACCGCGAGCTCTGGCAGTCCTTCTGCGTGCTCCCCGTCGTGCGCTCCGTCGGCGTCCAGGGCGACGGGCGCACCTACGCCTACCCGATCGTGATCCGCGCGGTCACGTCCCAGGACGCGATGACCGCCGACTGGGCCCGCCTGCCCTACGACCTGCTCGAGCGGGTCTCCAACCGGATCATCAACGAGGTCGCGCAGGTCAACCGGGTCGCGCTCGACATCTCGTCGAAGCCCCCGGCGACCATCGAGTGGGAATAGGCGGAGCGCGCCGAGGGTTCACGGCGCCGGGCGGCCCAAGGATCACCCCGCACGCCCGGACGCGGAAGCTCAACAAAAAGCCTGCGGCGTAGCCGCGGGCCATTGATTCGAGGCGAGAGCGGAGGACGTGGCGGGAGTTGTGCTCAGCCGATCTCGTCGACCGCGGCGAGCTGGGCTTCGAGCTCGCGTGGAGAGCCGGGAGTGAGCTGGTCCGAGGCGACCGGGTGCGGGCTGCGGTAGAGCAGGTAGAGCAGGCCCGAGAGCAGCGCGGCTGAGCCCGCGAAGCCGACCTCGACCGTGCGGTACGGGTCGAGGGGGGCGATCAGGTTGAAGATCACGAACCCGGTCGCGCAGACGACCCAGCAGACGGCCGCGCGGCGGGCCTGGCCCTGCGCGAGCGCCGCCTGGTTGAGCGCGGCGCCCGAGAGGTAGAAGCCCATGCCGACGGCGACGATCGCGAGCCCGACGCGGTCGTAGGTGAACTTGTCGCCGAAGGCGAGCTGCATGACCTGAGGGCCGATCGCGAGCACGCCGATCGTCACCGCCGCCGCGAACACGGCGACGATCATCAGGGTCGTGTTGATCGACATCCGGAAGGCGTCGGCACCGGTCGCGTCGCCGCGGGTGCGCAGGCGGGTGAGGTGGGGGAGGAGGCTCGCGGCGACCGCCTGGAAGAGCAGCAGCGGAGCCCGGGCGACCATCAGCACGTTGAAGATGTAGCCGGCCGCCGCGGCGCCGACCGAGGCGCGCACGAAGAGCGCGCCGGAGCTCACCAGGACCTGCTCGGAGAGCATCATCAGCAGCACGGCGGCGGCGAACGCGCCCCCGCGGGCGAGCGTGAACTCCAGCCCCGCCTCGTCCGGGCCGCCGAGGTTGGCGCCGGCGGCGGGCGACCGGTGGCGGGCGATCGCGAACGGGAGCACGGTCATGCTCGCGAGCGGCGCGACGGCGATGCCCAGCGCCACAGCGTCGACGCCCTCGGCGATCCCCACCGCGACCGCCACCGGGAAGATCAGGCGCGAGCCGCCCTCGAGGATGAGCAGCGTCGCGTAGAGGCCGAACTGCCGGCGCCCGGCGAGGAAGCCGCGCGCGTAGTAGGCGCCGCCGAACCCGGCGAGCCCGACGACGAGCACCCAGTAGAGGACGTTGCTGCCGTCGAGGAGGTGCTCGGTGATCGTGTCGCGCAGGAGCAGGAGCACGACGACGGCGAGCAGCGTCACGCTCCCCTGGATCAGGGCCGCGATCCGCAGCACGTGGCCGCTGGGCTCGCCGGCCTCGTCGTGCTCGGCGAGCGTCCGCGAGAGCAGCTGCTCGATCGGGCGGAACAGGGTCGCCGCGACGACGAAGTTCACGGACCAGAGGACGACGATCGTGCCGTAGTCGTCGCGGTCGAGCGTGTGCGAGGAGACCGCGAAGAACGCGTAGGCGAGCAGCCCGGCCGAGCCCAGGGCGAGCGTGAGCAGGCCGGCCGAGCGCCCGTAGCGCCTGGTCTCCTCGCTTGCGACGTCCCTGCTCATCATGGCCAAAGCTACCCGCCCGTTTAGGAGAAGGCATCCCATTCGCGCAGGGCCGGCGCCGGATCGACGGGGGCGCCGTCGTGGTAGCCGTGCGGCCACAGCTCGAAGTGGAGCTGGCAGAACTCGTTGCGGGCGTTGCCGGTCTTGCCGACGTAGCCGATGCGCTGCGCCGGTGCGCACGCGCTCGCCCTCCGACAGCGGACGTGGGCGCCTGCATGTGGGCGTAGAAGTAGTCGCGGTGGGTTGCGAGACCGTCGATGAGCACGTAGTAGCCGTAGAGCGCGTCGCTGTAACCGGTGGCCTGCACGCGGCCGCCGCGCGCGGCGATCAGCGGCGTCCCGCACGACGCCGGCAGGTCCTGGCCCTCGTGCACGCGCCCGCCGCTGCGCGGGTCCCCGAACTGGTCGCCGTAGGTGTGCGGACCGGCGACGGGGAAGACGTGGTCGTGAAACTCGAAGCGCCCGATCGTGGCGCCGCGATGGCCCGCCGGCCCGACCCGGACCTCGTACGTGCCGTCGCCCGGGACGCTGCGGTCGGCGCGGCGCCCGTCCCAGCGCACGCGGTGGCGCTTGCCCGGCGCGAGCCCGTGGCGGACCCAGCGCCGCACCACGCGGCCGCTGCCTGCGTGGGCGACCCTCACCACCAGGTCGAGGCGGCGGTCGGCGCGGAAGGTGAAGCTCGCCTTGATCGGGCGCTTGCCGTCGAAGTAGGCGGTCGCCGGCTTCACGCGCCCGGCGCGCAGCTCGAAGCCGGCCCCGAAGGGCTTCGCGGGGGTCGCGGCCGGCCAGGCGCACGCGCAGGCCAGGGCCACGGCGACGATCGCGCCGGCGGGTCGTCTCACGCTAGGTCCAGTCGTCCCAGGTGTGCAGCAGGTCGCCGACCGTCGACATCGCGCTGCCGCCCTCGTACCAGCCGGGGGCGGACCAGATCTCGAAGTGCAGGTGACAGCCGGTCGCGTTGCCGGTTTGGCCCACGTTGCCGATCACCTTGCCCGTGCGGACGCGGGTCCCCGGGCGCAGCGGCGACGGCTCGATCATGTGGGCGTAGAACGTGTCGAGCTTGGTGCCCTTGCCGTCGATGACGACGTAGTTGCCAGCCGCCGACTGATAGTCGTTGGCCTGCACGCGCCCGCCGCGGACGGCGTGGATCGGGGTCCCGCACTTGGCGAAGACGTCCTGTCCCTCGTGCCCCCGCCCGGCGCCGAAGCCGTCGCCGTAGGAGTGGCGGGCGTCGAGCGGGAAAGCGGTAGGAGTGGTAGGCGAACTGCGACTCGCTCGTCGTCTCGGTGCGCCCGCCGCTGACGCTGCCGAGCCGGAAGCGGTAGTCGCCGTCGGCGGCGGGGCTGCCGTCGGCCAGCCGCCCGTTCCAGGTGGCGACGTTCTGGGTGTTCGGCTGGGCGGCGGGCTCGACGAAGCTGGTCGCGACGGTCTTCGTGGCCCGGTCGACGACCTCGACGCGAACGTCGGTGGCCGCGGCGCCCTCGAACACGTAGGAGACCTTGGGCTTGCGCCGGCCGTCGAAGTAGGTGTGGTGCGGGGTCGCCTCGGCGGCCGTGAGCTTGAACTCGCCCGGGGCGGGGAGCTGGCTCGGCGTCGACGATCTCCAGCGGCTGGTCGGGCGGCGTCTCGGCCTTCATCCCGTAGGCGAGCACCCGCACGGTGCCGGTCGCCGCGCCGGCCGGGACCTTGGCCTCGCACCGAGCTCGAGCCGACCGTGCTCGGCGCCACCCCCACGCGGCCGCCGCCCGCGGCCGCGAACTTGACCTGGTCGACGGCGTCGAGCCCGCTGCCGCTCAACTCGACGGTCGAGCCGGCGGCCGCCTCGCGAAGGTCGCCGCAGCGGGCGAGGCAGCTGACTCCGGACAGCGTCGGCGAGTCCGGGGTGCCCACGCCGCCGCCGCCGTGGGCGGAGGCGATGCCGGCGCCCGCCCAGGTCGTCGCGAGGACGGTCGCGATCGCGATCCGCGTCCCCCTGTGGCGCCGGCTGACGGGCGCTCTCGGCTGCATCGGTGCGAGCCTCTCCTTCTCGGGCCTGCGGGGTTAGCTGACGGGCTCGCGCCGAAAGAGCGGCGCTACGGGCCGTGGCGTCTGGCCCGATTCGCCCCTGGAACGGTGTGTTCGACGCCGTCCCAACGGTTCCCCCGCTCCCGCCGTCGTTTTGGGCGGGATTCGGCAGGTTTGCGGCGGGCAGTATAGACCCGGGCATGGCGTGCCGCCGACGGGCCGCGACGGGCGCGCGGAGCGGCTAACATCACCCGGCCGCGCCTGTGCGAGCGTCGCTGGGCCGCGGCTTTTCGTACGCGCGGAGTCCGCCTGACCATGAAGACCTACGTAGCCACACCAGCCAACCGCCAGCGCGACTGGTACGTCGTCGACGCCGAGGGCAAGACCCTCGGGCGGCTCGCGACGCAGATCGCCGACGCGCTGCGCGGCAAGCGCAAGCCCGAGTACACCCCGCACTGCGACACCGGCGACTTCGTGGTCGTCGTCAACGCGGAGAAGATCGTGGTGACCGGGAAGAAGCGCACCGACAAGCTCTACTGGCGCCACAGCGGCTACCCGGGCGGGATCCGCTCGCGGACCCTGAACGAGATGCTCGACCGCCGGCCCGAGGAAGTGATCCGCAAGGCGGTCGCCGGGATGCTGCCCCGCAACCGGCTCGCCCGCCAGCAGATTCGAAAGCTCAAGGTCTACGCGGGTCCCGAGCACCCCCACGCAGCCCAGCAGCCCAAGCCACTGGAGATCGAGACCTGATGAACGACGAGCCCGAGCAGACTCCCGACGCCGAGACGCCCGAGGCCGCCGAGCCCGAGCAGCCGCCGGCCGACGCCGCGCCGGAGCAGCCCGAGCCCGAGCAGCCCGCCGAGCCCGAGGCCGAAACGCCCGCCGAGCCCGAGCAGCCCGCCGAGGCCGAGGCCGAGGCCCCCGCGGACCCCGAGCCCGAGGCGCCCGCTCCGCAGGCGGACCAGCCCGAGCCCGAGGAGCCCGCAGCCGAGGACGCGCCCGCGGCCGAGGAGCCGCCGCCCGCAGCCGAAGAGCCGGCGCCCGCCGCAGAGCAGGCACCCGCGCCGCCGGCCGCGCCGGCCCCGTCCGGCGAGGCAGCCCCGAAGGCCAAGGATCAGGCCCCCGGGGCCGACCTCGAGCCGATCGACGCTCGAGCCCGAGCGCGAGCTCTCCGCCGAGGAGCGCGCCCGGCTGGAGGCCGAGGAGGAGGAGCGCGCCCGGCTGGAGGCCGAGGCCGAGGCCGGCGACGAGCCGCTCGCCCGCAGCGGCCCGCAGGTGCAGCTCCCCGCCGACGCGCGGATCCAGGCCACCGGCAAGCGCAAGAGCGCGATCGCACGCGTGATCGTGGTCCCCGGCAGCGGCACGTTCGAGGTCAACGGCCGCACGCTCGACGAGTACTTCCCCCGTCAGTACCTGCGCTCGATGGCCCGTCAGCCGTTGCTCACCGCCGGCTACGAGTCGACGGTGAACGTCCTCGTTCGCGTCCACGGCGGTGGCATCACCGGCCAGGCCGGCGCGGTCCGCCACGGGGTCGCCAGGGCGCTCACCGACATCGACCCGGAGCTGCGCTCGGAGCTCAAGCGGCGCGGCCTCCTGACGCGCGACGCGCGCAAGAAGGAACGTCGCAAGGCCGGCCTCAAGAAGGCCCGTAAGCGGCCGCAGTTCAGCAAGCGCTAGACCGCCTGGCTTGGCCCCGCAGCTCTTCGGAACCGACGGCGTCCGCGGGGTCGCCGGCGACCTGCTGACCGCGGAGCTGTCCGTCGCCCTCGGGCGCGCGGCGACCGCGGAGTGCGAGGCCCAGCGGCCGCAGGTCCTGCTGATCCGCGACACCCGCGAGTCGGGGCCGATGCTGGAGTCAGCGCTCGCGGCGGGGATCGCATCCGCGGGCGGCGACGCGCTGATCGGCGGCGTGCTGCCCACGCCCGCCGCCTCCGTGCTCGTTCGGCGTCTCGGCCTCGACCTGGCAGCGGTGATCTCGGCTTCGCACAACCCCTGGCGCGACAACGGGATCAAGTTCTTCGGCGCCGACGGGCGCAAGCTCGAGCCGGACGCCGAGGCGCGCATCGAGGCCGCGGCGAGCGAGACCGCCCCGGGCGGCGGCGAGATCGGCCGGGTGCGCGCGCTCGAGGGCGGCCTGGACGACTATCTGCGCGAGCTCGAGCGCAAGTTCCCGCTCGACCTCTCCGGCCGGCGGGTGGTGCTCGACTGCGCGAACGGCGCGACCCACCGCGCGGCGCCCGCGATCTTCACCCGGCTCGGTGCCGACGTGGTGACGATCGGGGACGAGCCCGACGGCCGCAACATCAACGAGGGCTGCGGCTCGACGCATCCCGAGGACCTCGCCGAGCGCGTGGTCGCCGAGAGCGCGTCGATCGGCTTCGCGTTCGACGGCGACGGGGACCGGCTCATCGCCGTCGACTCCGCGGGTCGGGTCCGCGACGGCGACGAGGCGATCGCGTTGATCGCCACCCATCTCGACGGCGCCGGCCGGCTTTCCGGCGGTGTCGCGGTGACCGTGATGAGCAACTACGGGTTCCACCAGGCGATGGACGAGGCCGGGATCGAGATCGCCACCACCGCCGTTGGCGACCGGCACGTCAGCGCCGAGCTCGAGCGGCGCGACTGGTCGCTCGGCGGCGAGCAGTCCGGCCACCTGATCTGGACGGAGTTCGCCCCCTCGGGCGACGGGATCGCCGCCGCGCTGCTCCTGCTCGCCGCCCTCGGCGACCGCGACCTGGCGGCGACCAAGCCCATGGAGCGCCTGCCCCAGGTGCTCGTCAACATCGAGGTCGCTGACCGCGACGCGGTCGAGGGCGCGACGGCCGTCTGGGAGGCGATCGAGCGCGAGGGCGCCGAGCTCGAGGGCCGCGGGCGGATCCTCGTGCGCCCATCCGGCACCGAACCGCTGGTCCGGGTGATGGTCGAGGCGCCCACGGAGACCGAGGCGAAGGCCGCATGCGGGCGGCTCGTGGAGATCGTCCGTAGCGAGCTCGGTTAGCGAACCGGCGCAGGCTGCCTCTACCCTTCGCTGGCCAATGTGCGGAATCGTCGGCTACGTCGGTAAGCGTCCCTGCCGTGACCTGATCGTCGCGGGGCTCGAGAAGCTCGAGTACCGCGGCTACGACTCGGCCGGCATCTCCCTGCTCTCGCACGGCCACATCGACTCGGTGCGGGCCGTCGGCAACCTCGCCAACCTGCGCGCGGCCGTCGGGCTCGCCGCGGACACGCCGGTCTCGTCGTCCGACCAGGGTGCGGTCGCGGTCGCGGCGCCGCCGGCGGCCACGATCGGGCTGGGACACACCCGGTGGGCCACCCACGGGCGGGTCACCGAGGAGAACGCCCACCCGCACGGCGACTGCGCGGACAGCGTCCACATCGTCCTCAACGGGATCGTCGAGAACCACGCCGAGCTGCGCCGCGACCTCGTCGCCGAGGGCCACCGGTTCAGCTCGGAGACCGACGCCGAGATCGTCGCCCACCTGATCGAGCGCAACTACGACGGCGACCTGACCGAGGCGGTCCGCGCCTCGTTCGCCGAGATGCGCGGTCACTACGCCTTCGTCGCCATGCACGCCGAGCACCCCGAGACCCTGGTCGCGGCCCGCCAGGAGTGCCCGCTGATCGTCGGTCTCGGAGAGGGGGAGACCTTCGTCGCCTCCGCGATCCCGGCCTTCCTCGCCGAGACCCGGACCGCGCTCGGGCTCAAGAACGGCGAGCTCGTCACGGTCGACCCCGAGGGCGCGCACATCATCGACGTCGATGGCCGGCCCATCGAGCGCGACGTGCTCGAGGTCACGTGGGACGAGGACACGGCCGAGAAGGGCGGCTACGAGACCTTCATGCTGAAGGAGATCCACGAGCAGGCGGATGCCGTGGCCGAGACGATCACCGACCGCCTCCCCGGGCTCGACGCGGTCGACCTCTCGGAGCTCGAGCTCTCCGATGAGTTGATCGCCCGTGTGCGGAGGGTCGTGATCGTCGCCTGCGGGACCAGCTATCACGCCGGGCTCGTCGGCCGCTACGCGATCGAGCAGTGGGCGCGGGTGCCGGTCGAGATGGATATCGCATCCGAGTACCGCTACCGCGACCCGGTCATCAACGAGGACGACCTGGTGATCGGCATCACCCAATCGGGCGAGACCGCCGACACCCTGGCGGCGATGCGCCTGGCGCGCGAGCGTGGCGCGACGGTGCTCGCGGTGACCAACATCATGGGCAGCCAGGCGACGCGCGATGCCGACGCCGTGCTCCTGACCCGCGCCGGGCTCGAGATCGGGGTCGCCGCCACCAAGACCTTCACCGCCCAGGTCGCGGCGATGTACCTGCTGGGGCTCTGGATCGCTCAGATCCGCGGCGCCCTGACCAAGGAGCGCAGGGCCGAGCTGATCGCCGAGCTCAAGCACCTGCCGAGCAAGATCCAGGAGACCCTGGTCGCGAACGACAAGCCGGTGCGCGCGATCGCCCGCAGCCACCACGACCAGCGCTTCTTCCTGTACCTCGGGCGCAACATCGGCCTCCCGGTCTGCCTCGAGGGGGCGCTGAAGCTCAAGGAGATCTCCTATATCCCGACCGACGCCTACGCCGCCGGCGAGATGAAGCACGGGCCCATCGCCCTGCTCGACGAGCAGACCCCCGTGGTGGCGGTCGCGACCGACAGCCCGGTGCTCGAGAAGGTGCTCTCGAACATCGCCGAGGTGAGGGCGCGCGGCGCCGACGTGATCGCCGTCGCCACCGCCGGCGCCGACGCGGTGGCCGAGGCCTCCGACCAGACCCTCTTCGTCCCGGACACCGACTGGATCCTGCAGCCGATCCTCGCGGTGCTGCCCCTGCAGCTGCTCGCGTACCACATCGCTCGCCTCAACGGACTGAACGTTGACCAGCCCCGGAACCTGGCCAAAACTGTCACAGTGGAGTGAGCATGCCTGGAGCGCAGGAGGACGCCTCAGAGTGGGCGCCCACGGACGGACCAGCGGCCGCGGACGAGCCGGACGAATGGTCGGATCCGAAGGCCGCCGAGCAGTCCGACAAGGCCGAACGCAAGCAGGGCCGCGAGCGAGCGCACCGGCGGCCCGAGCCGACGCGTACCGGCGGCAAGCTCGCCGACCTCGAGCAGCGCCTCGAGCGCCTCGAGGCTGCCGGCGGCGGGCAGCCGGAGGGCATCGACGAGCTGCGCCAGGCGCAGGCCGCCGACCGCGAGCAGCTCCAGGCCCTGGGCGAGGAGATCGCGCAGCTGCGCCGCGCCCGCGAGGCCGATCAAGAGCTGATCGCGGTGCTGAGCGAGCGGTTCCGTGCTCCGGCGGCCCCGGGGCCGGCCAACGGTGAGCAGCTCGACCTCAACCGGGCGAGCTTCGAGGAGCTGCGGGCGCTCGGCATCTCCAAGACGCAGGCGACGCGCGTGATCTCCGCTCGCGAGGCGGCCGGCGCGTACGCGTCGCTCGATGAGCTCAACGGGCTCTCGGGCTTCTCGCCCGAGCAGCTCGAGGCGTTCAAGAGCTCGGTGCGGCTCTGATCATTTAGGCCCGTCCGCGTCTCCGCGCAGTAGCGTTGCCCGGGTGACCGAGCTCCCCGGGATCGGCTTCGACCTGATCGAGATCGAGCGCCTCGAGCGCGTGATGGCTCGCCGCCCGCGCCTCGCGCAGCGCGTCTTCAGCGAGGCCGAGCTCGAGTTCGCCGCGGGGCGCCACCGCCCTGGCCGCCATCTGGCCGCGCGCTTCGCGGCCAAGGAGGCCGCGCAGAAGGCGCTCGGGCTCGGTGGCATGCGGATGCACGAGATCGAGGTCGAGGGCGGCGGCGACGAGCCGCCGACCCTGGTCCTGAGCGGGAGCGCCGCCGAGGCCGCCCGCGCGGCCGGCGTCTCGCTGTCGGTCTCGCTCACCCACTCGCGCGAGCTCGCCGCGGCAGCCGTCGTCACCCGCCCGGCGGCGTAGGGGCGATGGACGCCTGGGCCGAGCCGCTCTACGACGCCGACACGATGCGGGCCGTCGACGCGTGGGCGATCGAGGCGCAGGGAGTTCCCTCCCTCGAGCTCATGGAGGCGGCGGGCCGGGCGGTGGCCGACGCGGCGCTCGAGGTGGCGACGTCCGGCCCGGCCCGGATCGTCTGCGGCAAGGGCAACAACGGTGGCGACGGGCTGGTCGCCGCACGCCTCCTGGCGGCCGCCGGGATCGAGGCCGAGGCGCTCCTGCTCTGGCCGGCCGACGAGCTCTCCGGCGACGCGCGCGCGAGCCTCGACCGGCTCGAGGGCGGCGCGCGCCACGTCGAGGCCGCGGACCTCGATGGCGCGCTCCGAGGCTCGGGCGTCGTGGTGGATGCGATCTTCGGCACCGGCTTCTCCGGCGCTCCCCGCGAGCCGGCCGACGCCGCGATCGCGGCGATCGCCGCCTGTGGGGCGCCCGTGGTCGCCGCCGACATCGCCTCGGGCGTCGACGCCTCCACCGGCGAGGTCGCGGGGACCGCGGTCGACGCCGACATCACGGTGACGTTTCACGCCGCCAAGCTCGGCCAGTGGATCGCCCCCGGCAAGCGCCATCGCGGCGAGCTGCGGGTGGCGGAGATCGGGATCCCGCCGGGCGACCGTCCCGTCGCCGCCGGCGGGCTGATCGATTCCGCGGTGCTCGCCCTCGCCACCCGGCGTGGGCCGGACTCCACGAAATTCACCTCGGGACAGGTGCTGATCGCCGGCGGCTCGCGCGGGCTCACCGGCGCGGTCTGCATGGCCGCGGAGGCTGCGGCGCGCGCCGGCGCCGGCTACGCGACCGTGGCCGTACCGGCGAGCCTCGAGCCCATCTTCGAGGTCAAGCTGACCGAGGTGATGTCGATCGGCTGCGCGGAGGCGGATGGGCGCCTGGCCCCTGCCGCGGGCGACGCGATCCTCGCGGCCGCTGAGCGCGCCGCGGCGGTGGTCCTCGGCCCGGGCTTCGGCCGCGGCGACGGCGCCGCCGAGCTGGTCGGGGAGTTGGCGCGCCGGATCGAGGCGCCGCTGCTGGTCGACGCCGACGGCCTCAACGCACTCGCCGGCTCGCTCGAGATCCTGGCCGAGCGCAGCGCGCCCACGGTGATCACCCCACATGCCGGCGAGCTCGCCCGCCTGCTCGAGATCTCGAGCGACGAGGTCAACGCGCATCGCCTCGCGAACGCGACCGAGGCCGCGGCGCGCTCGGGCGCCGTCGTGGTGCTTGAAGGGCGACGACACGATCATCGCCACGCCGGATCGCCCGCCGCTCGTCAACGGGCTCGCGAGCCCGGCGCTCGCCACCGCCGGCACCGGTGACGTGCTGAGCGGGATGACCGGCGCGATGCTCGCCCGCGGCCTCGATGCCCGCGTCGCGGCCGCGGCCGCCGTCCACGCCCACACGCGGGCGGGGAGGGTCGCGGCCGAGCGCGTCGGCGCCGCGGAGTCCGTGATCGCCACGGACGTGATCGCCGCGATCCCGGCCGGCATCCGGCCCGAGGGCGGCGCCTAATTGAGAGCGGTCGCCCTGATCGACCCCGGGGCGGTCGAGGGCAACTGCCGGCGCCTGGGCGACGGGCTCAGCGGCGGCGCCGCGCTGTGCGCCGTCGTCAAGGCCGACGGCTACGGCCACGGGGCGATTACCTGCGCTCGCGCCGCCCTCGCCGGCGGCGCCGACCGCCTCGCGGTCGCCACCGCCGCCGAAGCGGTCGAGCTGCGCGCTGCGTTCCCGGACGCCCGGCTGCTGGTGCTGGGCGCCCTCGACTCCGACGAGCTGGAGCTCGCCCTCGAGGCCGACGCCGACATCGCGCTCTGGCGGCCGGGCTTCCTGGAGCTGGTTCGCCGCCGCGCCGGCGCTCGCGGCACCCGGGCGCGCGCCCACGTCAAGTACGACACCGGCATGGGCCGGCTGGGCGAGCGCGACCCGGACGCCGTGCTCGCGCTGCTCGCCGCGACGGCGGCCGCCCCCGAGGTCGAGCTCACGGGCCTGTGGACCCATTTCGCGACGGCGGACGAGCTCGACTCGGCGTTCTTCGACGAGCAGCTCCAGCGCTTTCTCGATCTCGCGCTGCCGGTGCGCGAGCGTTATCCGAACCTCCTCCTGCACGCGGCGAACAGTGCCGCGACGCTGCGCGAACCGGCCTCGCACCTCGACATGGTCCGGTGCGGGATCGCGATCTACGGGCTCGACCCGTTCGGTGCCGACCCATACGAGCAGGGCCTCGCGCCCGCGCTCGAGCTCCACTCCTACGTCGCCGACGTGAAGCGCTTCGACGCCGGCGACAGCGCCGGCTACGGGCGCAGCTGGCGAGCGCCGGCCGAGACCGCGGTCGGGGTCTTGCCGATCGGCTACGGCGACGGGGTCCGCCGGGCCCTGTCCAACAACGCGGAGATCCTGGTCGGCGGGCACCGGCGGCCGCTCGTGGGCACGGTCTCGATGGACAACGTCACCATCGACCTCGGGGCCGGGACGGACGTAAGGCCCGGAGCGCCCGCGGTCCTGATCGGAGCCCAGGGCGACCAGCGGATCCTGGCCGAGGAGCTCGCCGAGCGGCTCGGCACGATCAACTACGAGATCACGTGCGGGATCTCGGCCCGCGTGCCGCGCGAGGTCGTCGAGGCGCGATGAGCGCGGTGGCCCAGGCGCTGCGGACCGCGCCCGCGGTGGAGGTCGCGGCGCCCGCGCTCGCGGGCGCGGGCGATGCCTGGATCGTCGGCGGGGCGGTTCGCGACGCCCTGCGCGGGCGCGGCGTCGTCGACCTCGACCTGGCGGTCGCGGGCGACCACGCCGCCGCGGCGCGCCGCATCGCCGAGCGCGCGGGCGGGCCGGCGTTCGAGCTCTCGGCGGAGTTCGGGACCTGGCGAGCGCTGGGGCCGGACCGCAGCTGGCATGTGGACGTCAGCGGGCTGCGCGGCGACTCGATCACCGCGGATCTCGACCAGCGCGACTTCACGGTCAACGCGATCGCCGTGCCGCTCGCCGACCCGGAGGCCGAGCCGATCGACCCGCACGACGGGGCGCGGGACCTCGGCGAGGGCGTCCTGCGCGCCGTCTCGGATCGCAGCTTTGCCGCCGACCCGCTGCGCATCCTGCGGGCGGCGCGCCTTGGAGCCGAGCTCGGCTTCGCCCTCGACGGGGGCACGGCGGAGCTCGCCCGGAGGTCCGCCGACCGCGCCGGCGAGCCGGCGGGCGAGCGCCAGCTCGCCGAGCTCCGCCTGCTCGTCGGAGGCCCCGATCCGTTGCGCGGGCTCGCGCTGCTCGACGAGCTCGGCGCGACCGCGGCGGTGCTCCCGGAGCTCGACGGCCTGCGCGGTGTGGTTCAGAACCCGAACCACCACCTCGACGTGCACGGGCACACGCTCGAGGTCCTGGCCCGGCTCCTGGAGATCGAGCGGGACCTCGATCGCTACGCGGGTGACGCCGCCGGCGACCTGCGCGACCTGCTCGGCGAGCCGCTGGCCGACGAGTTCGACCGGGGCGACGCGCTGCGCTTCGCGGCGATCCTCCACGACGTCGGCAAGCCGACGACCCGCCAGGAGCACGAGAGCGGCTTCGTCTCGTTCGTCGGCCACGACCGCGAGGGGGCCGCCATCGTGCGCGCGATCTGCGCGCGGCTGAAGACCAGCCGGGCGCTCTCGCGTTACCTGGAGGCGCTCACGCTCCACCACCTGCACCTCGGGTTCATGAGCCACGAGCGGCCGCTTTCCCGGCGCCGGCTGTACGAGTACCTGCGGCTCACCGCCCCCGTGGCCGCCGACGTCACCGTGCTCACGATCGCCGACCGCCTTGCCGCGCGCGGGGGCGGCCCGACCGCGAGTCCCGAGATGATCGAGGCGCACCTCGAGCTCGCGCGCGAGGTGCTGCCGGCGGCGATCGCCTGGCATCGTGACGGCCCGCCGCGCTCACCGATCGCGGGCGACGAACTGGCCGAGCGGCTCGGCATCGAACCAGGCCCTGCCCTCGGCAAATTGCTGGCCGAGATCGAGGCGGGCGTGTTCACCGGTGAGGTGAAGACGCCGGCCGACGCGGTGGCGGCTGGCTCGCCGCGTGCGTGCCGAACTAGGCTGCCCGCGCATCGCTACGGGACCCCGACTGCATCTTTTGCAAGATCGTCGCCGGCGAGCTGCCGGCCGAGACCGTCGACTCGGACGAGCACACGGTGGCGTTCATGGACATCGCCCCGGCGACGGCGGGCCACGCGCTGGTGATCCCGCGCGAGCACCACGCGAACCTGCTCGAGATCCCCGACGACGAGCTCGAGCGGACGATGCTCGCAGCCCGCCGCCTGGCGGCCAGGATGCAGGAGACGCTCGAGCCCGACGGGTTCAACATCCTCAATTCGTGCGGCGCGGCCGCCTGGCAGACCGTCTTTCACTTCCACGTCCACGTCGTCCCCCGTTACGACGACGACCCGCTGAAGCTCCCGTGGGTCCCGGCGGAGGGCGATCCGGAGGAGATCGCGCGCACCGCCGCGGCGATCAGGGGGGAGAGCTGATGGCCGAGCCCACGATCAGGCTCGAGCGCGACGGCGCCGTGGCGCAGGTGGTCCTCTCCAACCCGCCGCTCAACCTGTTCACCGACAACGCCTTCAACGAGCTCATGGACTGCCTGGACCAGGTCGAGGGCTCGGACGCCCGGGCGCTCGTCTGGCGTGCGGACGGCGAGATCTTCACCGGCGGCGTCGACGTCAACGCCTTCCAGCGCATCGTCGACGCGGATTCCCCGGAGGCTGCGAGCGGCATGGCCGGCCCGCTGATCGAGGGGGTGCAGCGGCTCGAGGCGCTGGAGATCCCGACCCTGGCCCTGATCCACGGCCTCTGCCTCACGGCCGGGCTCGAGGTTGCGCTGGGCTGCGATCTGATGTGGGCCGAGGAGTCGTCGAAGTTCGGGCTCGTCGAGGCGGTGGTCGGCCTCACGCCCGGCGCCGGCGGCACGCAGCGGATGGCGGATCGCGCCGGGCCCGCGCGGGCGCGCGAGTTCGTGATGACCCGCGGCCTCTACGACGCCGAGGTCCTGGAGCGGTGGGGGGTCATCAACCGGGTCGTCCCGGACGGCACGGTGCACGAGAAGGGCATGCGCTTCGCCCAGCAGCTCGCGAGCGGCCCGACGAGGGCCCACGCGGCGACCAAGCGCATCGTCAAGGCCGTCTCCGACGGGGGCATCGAGCGGGCGGACGAGGTCACGCCGGCCCAGTTCGCCGAGCTCTTCGCGACGGAGGACCTGCAGAACGCGGTCCGCTCGTTCCTTGCAGATGGGCCTGGGAAAGCCACTTTCGAGGGTAGGTAGGCGCTACCCTCACCCGCTGCATGGGCAAAGAAGAGAAGATCGAGATGGAGGGCGAGGTCACCGAGGCCCTGCCCAACACGATGTTCAAGGTGAAGCTCGACAACGACCACGAGGTCCTCGGGCACATCAGCGGCAAGATGCGCCGCCACTACATCCGGATCCTCCCGGGCGACCGGGTGAAGATCGAGCTGTCCCCGTACGACCTCGATCGCGGCCGGATCACGTACCGCTACAAGTAGCCGCCTCCCTCGCGTGACGGGTGTCACGTCGCACGCGCCCACTCGGGGTAGGCTCGGTCGAGCATGAAGCGACTGGGCGGAAACGGACTTCGCACATGGGGGCTGGGCATCGTCGCCGGCGTCCTCGGGCTCGTCGTCTTGCCGAGCATGGCCGGCGCGGCCACGATCGGCACCGACGGGACGACGGTGCAGTACAGGGCGGCCGGGGGCGAGGCCAATCAGCTCGCGATCGCCGCCTCGGGCACCGACCTGTTCTTCTCCGATCCCGGTGCCGGCGCGATCGTCGACGTTGACGGGGCGGCCGGCTGCTCGGCATCCGGCTCGACGGCAACCTGCCCGCTCGTCGGCTTCGTTGACACCCATGTCGACCTCCGCGGTAAGGACGACTCGGTCAGCGCGACGGGCAACTTGGCGCCGCTCACGGCCCTCACCGTCCTCGGCGGCGGGGGCGACGACACGCTCGCCGGCGGCAACGGCGCCGACACCCTCCTTGGCGGCGCGGGCGCCGACTTCATCGACGGCAACCAGGGCAACGACACGGCCTTCGGCGGTCTCGGCACGGACACGTTCCAGTGGGACCCCGGGGACGGCTCGGACATACTCGAGGGGCAGGAGAACCTGGACACGCTGCGCTTCAACGGCTCCAACATCAACGAGAAGATCGGGCTCTCGGCCAACGGCCCGCGTCTGCGCCTCACCCGCGACGTGGCGACGATCACGCTCGACGGCGACGGCATCGAGGCGGTGAAGGTGTCGTCGTTCGGCGGTACCGACACCACCACGGTCGACGACCTCACCGGTACCGACGTGAGGAGCGTCACCGACGACTTCACGACGGCCGACACCGTTGCCGACCAGCTCGTCGTCAACGGGACGCCACTGGCCGACGACCTCAGCGTCGCGCCGGTCCCCGGCGGCGCCCGGGTGAACGGCCTCGGTGCGCGTGTCACCGGGCTCACGAGCGAGCCCACGACCGATGGGCTGGTGATCAACGGGCTCGCCGGCGACGATCAGCTCGCCGCGAACCCGGACGTCGCCGCGCCGATCGGCGTGCACTTCGACGGCGGCGCCGACACCGACACGGCCTTCGCCCGCGGCACGGCCGGCACCGACGTCTTCAGCGTCGCCGCGAACGGCACGTCGGCCTTCGTCGCCGGCACCGGCGGCGTCGGCGGGCTCGACCTGGTCACCGAGAAGCTCAGCCTCACGATGAGCGGGGGCAAGGACACCGTGAGCGCGGTCGGCAACCTGGCCGCGATCACCGCGATCACCGTCGACGGCGGTGCAGGTTCCGACACGATCACGGGCTCCAACGGCGCCGACACCCTGCTCGGCGGCCCCGGCAACGACTTCATCGACGGCAACCAGGGCAACGACACGGCCTTCGGCGGCACCGGCCCCGACACCTTCCAGTGGGACCCCGGGGACGGCTCGGACATACTCGAGGGGCAGGAGAACTTCGACACGCTGCGCTTCAACGCCTCCAACATCAACGAGAAGATCGAGCTCTCCGCCAACGGCCCGCGCCTGCGCCTGACCCGCGACATCGCGACGATCGTCATGGACATCAGCGGCGTCGAGGCGGTCAACGTGCAGTCATTCGGCGGCGCGGACACGACCACCGTGAACGACCTCACGGGAACCGACGTGAGGAGCGTCACCGACGACCTCTCGGCCCTCGGCGGCGGCGGCGACGGCGCCGCGGACGACGTGATCGTCAACGGGACCAGCGGCCACGACGTCTTCAACGTCGCCGGCACCGCCGCGACCGGGGTGGACGTGACCGGGCCCGCGGCCGCCACGCACATCCGCGGACAGGAGCCGACCGACAGGCTCGACGTTCACACCCTTGCCGGGGCCGACGCGTTCAACACCGACGCGCTCGATCCCGGGGCGATTCAGTTCTTCATCGACTGAGCGCTGCCCGCACCGGGGTCAGCGCAGCGTCCAGAAGCCGTCCGCCCCGACGTGCTCCTCGTCGGCTACCCGGCTGAGCCGCTCGCGGGCCTCGTCGAGCTCGACGTCGAGCACCGTGGCGACCTCCTTCGAGGCGAGCGGCACCGCGGCCCACTCGAGCACCTCGGCGGCCTCCGTTGGCGGCTCGTGCCGGTCCGTGCCGGGCACCAGGTTCGCGAGCACGACGTCGTAGGCGGCGAACGGCTGGAAGCCCGGCACCGAGATCCGCACCCCGTCGGCGAGGCGCTCGATCTCGTAGCTCGGGCAGGTGTAGCGGCGGCCGCCGGACCAGTTCGCGAGCCGCTCGTCCAGAACCCGCGCCGCCCGCATGGGCTGGCGCGCCGCGGCCATGTCGTCCCGGAGCTCGGCCTCGACCTCGGGCTCGGCGCTCCAGCGCTCGAGCTCGTCCGGGTCGACGCCCGCCTCAACGGCCGCGCGGGCGATGGTCGCCGGCTCGTCGAGCAGCCAGCCGGAGAAGTGCAGGACCCGCAGCCTGCGGATCAGGTGGCGGATGCGATCGGGGGCGTGGACCCGCACCGCGACGATCGCGCGGCAGGCGGGCACCGTCGCGACCATGCGCGGGCGCTCGCGGGTGTCGATCGGCATCCCGTGCTCGCGGGCGATCCGGCGAAACGACCTCGACTGGCGCGCCGGCGTGAAGCCCTTCTCCGCGTACTCGTCGGGCGACTCGGAGAGGCCGACCATGCGCAGATGCCACTCGATCCGGCCGCCGTAGAGCCAGTCGATCCGCCGCCGGAACGGCTCGGCGCTCCACGCCCAGGGGCAGCCGGGGTCGGTGAACTCGTAGATGCGGACGTCAGCGCTCATTGCTCGTCGCCGCCATCTCCAGGATCAGGCTGGTCCACGCGAAGTCATGTGCCCCGAGTCCTTCCCCGGTGAGCGGGTCGTAGTACTCGCGCAGCCCCTGCCGCTTGACGACCGCGACGAGGCGCTCGGCCATGTGGGCAGCCTCGGCCTCGTATCCGAGCCGGCGCATCCCGAGCCAGAGCATCCAGGCGGCGTTCACCCAGGTCGGGCCGCGCCAGTAGCGCAGCTTCCAGCCCGGGCCCCGGTTGGGCTCGAACGAGGGCTCCTCCGCGGAGACCGACGGGCGGCGGGTTGGCGAGCCAGTAGCGCCGCGGGACGAGCAGGTGCTCCTCGACGAGCCGCCGCCCGATCTCCTCGGGCAGGTCGGGGAGCGCGAGGGGCGACAGCGCCGCCCAGGTCGAGACGGCGGGGCGGGCGCCGCCCGGCTGGACCTCGTCGAGGAAGAGGCCGCGCCGCTCGTCCCAGAGCCGCTCGACGATCCGAGGGGTGATCGAGGGCTCGCCGGCGGCGACCCGCGCCAGGCACCACAGCACGTTGGTCATGACCTCGCAGACCACCGGCCAGCCGCGGTCGCGGATCCGGCGGGCGTCCCAGCCCAGCATCCGGTTGCGGGCCACGAGCAGCGGAAAGCCGTAGCCGCCGTGCTGCAGCCGGCCCCAGATCGGGTCGAACTTCGGCGACGAGTCGAGCCCGGACTCGTCCGGCTGCACCAGCCACAGCAACCCGTCGCCGTCGAGGTCGCGGTTCGCCCGCAGCCACTCGTGGTGCATGGCGATGCGCGGCTCGTCGGCGGGGTCACCGACCGCGAGGCGCCAGGCCCAGGCCAGCAGCGGCGGCTGGATCGTGCCCGTCATCTCCGCGTGGCGCGAGGTGACGTTGTAGTAGACGAGCCGCCGCCAGGTCAGCGGCTGATCCCAGAAGACGACGTGCCCGATGAAGCCGTCCGGCCGCATCGCGTTGAGCAGGCTCTCGAGCTCGAGCCGCGACCGCCCGGGGTCGAAGCGCCGCCAGACGATCGCGGCGAAGCACGAGTCCCAGTACCACTGCCACGGGTAGCGGCTCGGGCTCGGGCGGGTGTACGAGTAGCGGACGCCGCGGCGCTCGCCCTCGGCGTGCGAGGCCTCCAGCACCCCTTTGCAGCAGGTCGGCGAGCTCGCTCAATCCCTCGTCCTAGTAACTGGTCCGGCGCATCCCGCGCAGGGCGAAGTAGACGAGCACAGCGAGCATCCCCGCCAGCGCCACCAGCCCCGGCCAGGTGTCGGCCCAGCTGACCGAGCCGCCCACGAACCCCTGGCGCGCCGCGTCGACGACCTGGGTGAGCGGGTTGATCCGCGCGACCGTCTGCGAGCCAGCCCTGGAGCAGGGCGAGCGGGGCGTACGCGGTCGTGGTGAGCACGAGGATGAACATCCCCGCCTGCATCAGCGGGGCGGCGCTCTGGGTCCTGTAGCGGAGGGCGAGGACCACGCCCCAGCAGGCGGCGATCGTGCCCGTTCCCATCACGCAGAACAGCGCGATCGCGAGCCCGCCGATTCCGGGCCAGTCGACGCCGATCGAAAAGCCGACCGTCAGCAGGACCACCGAGGGGATCAGCGAGCGCAGGCTGGCGGAGAGCACGATGCCGGCGAGCAGCGCGGGGCGGGGGGCGGGGGAGGCGAGCAGGCGGTCGAACCAGCCGTCCTCGATGTCGCGCGCCAGGTTGACCCCCGTCGCGGCGCCGGTGAAGCCGGCGCCCTGGAGCATGCTGATCGGGATGATGAAGCTCTGGTAGCTGTCGGAGTCGAACCCCGGGAGGTGGGTGAGGTTCCCGAACACGGCGGTCAGCCCGCAGAAGAAGATCGTGGGCGCCAGGACGCCCGGGATCGCGGCCCCGGGCACGCGGAGGATCTCGTTCATGGCGCGGCGGATCAGGATCCGCACGGTCGCCAGGTCGGCCGCGAGCCCCATCAGCCAGTCACCGCTCAGCCCACCCGCAGCCGGCGTCGCAGCGCCAGCGCGCTGAGCCCGGTCGAGATCGCCCCGACCAGCGCGATCGCCCCGAACGCCTTCAGCACCGTCTCGACGCTCAGCGAGCCGATCACCGGGTCGCGGATCCCATCGACGATGAACGAGAGCGGGTTGTACTGGGCGACCGACGCCGCCGGCTCGAGCAGCAGGTTGATCGGAAAGAACGCGTTCGAGAGGAAGAGGATCACGAAGATCAGCGGGAACAGCCCCTGCACCACCGAGGCGTGGCCCGTGTAGAGCGCGATCGCGGCGCTGATGCCCGCCGAACGCGACCGCGGCGAGCGCCGTGAACAGCATCATCAGCAGCATCCCGGGGACCCCGAGCTCGAACGAGGCGCCGAAGATCAGGCCGATCGCGATGAACCAGATCGCGGTCACGCAGCCGAGCACAGCGGTGCCCGCGAGCCGGCCGGCGACGATCGCGAAGCGCGAGATCGGCGCGGCGAACAGGCGGTCGGCGAAGCCCATCTCGAGATCGACCGCGAGCGCGATCCCGCCCGTGTTGCCCGCCAGCAGGCAGGACTGCAGCATCGCGCCGGCGAGCATGAAGCTCAGGAAGTTGTCGACGTGCGGGAACCCGGGCAGGTCGACGGCCTGGCCCGCGCCGCCGGTCTGCACCGCGAGCAGGAGCGTGGGGAAGATCAGGATCGGCGAGGCGAGCTGGGGGCGGCGGAAGGTCTGCTTGACCGAGCGTGCCCCGAGCGCGCCGACCACCCGCGCGTTGGCCGCCAGCGTGGCAGCGCTCAAGGCTCGACCGGTTCTGGGGCCGGCATCTCGTCGCCCTCGAGGTGCTCGCCGGTCTTGTCGACGAAGACGTCGTCGAGGGTCGGCTCGACCAGCTCCAGCGACCCGAACATGATCCCCGCCTCGTCGAGCGCGCGGACGACCTTGGCGACGTCGTTGGCCCCGCCCTCGAGCTCGACGAGGAGCTTGCCGTCGAGGTCGGGCAGCAGCCGGCCGAAGGCTGCAGCTGACCTCCTTGGCCCGGTCGACCTCGCCGTCCAGGATGCCCGAGCTCGAGGTGCGGCTTGCCGACCTCGGCCTTCAGCGACGCCGGCGTCCCCTCGGCGACCAGCTTGCCGCCGCTGATGATCCCGACCCGGTTGGCGAGCTGGTCGGCCTCCTCCAGGTACTGCGTGGTGAGGAAGACGGTGGTGCCCTCGGCGTTGAGCGCCGCGACCTCCTCCCAGATCGCCTTGCGGCTCACCGGGTCGAGGCCGGTGGTCGGCTCGTCGAGGAACAGGACCCGCGGCTCGTGCACGAGCGCCGAGGCCAGGTCGAGGCGGCGGCGCATGCCGCCGGAATAGGTGCCGACGCGACGGTCGGCGGCCTTGCTGAGGCCGACGCGGTCGATCAGCGCGTCGCCGCGGCGCGCGGCCTCCGCCGCCGATCAGGCCGTGGAGCGTCGCCTGGAGGCGGATCAGCTCGCGGCCGGTCATCAGCGGGTCGAGCGCCGCCTCCTGGAGGGCGACCCCGATCGAGCGCCGCACGTCGGCCGACTGCTCGACGACGTCGTAGCCGGCGACCCTGGCGCTGCCACCGGTCGGGCGCAGGAGGGTGGTCAGCATCCGCACCGTGGTGGTCTTCCCGGCCCCGTTCGGGCCCAGGAATGCGTAGATCTCGCCCTCGGCCACCTCGAGGTCGACGCCCGCGACCGCCTTGATCCCACCGGAAAACTCCCGCTCCAGCCCTGTTACCTCGATTGCAGGCACGGCGGGGGAATCTACCGTCGGGGCGAATGGTGCCTATGCTGGCGGAAGCTGGAGGGACCGAAACCAGACGACCCGGCCTCGTGTTCCAGCTAGCCCTATGTCTGCGATCACCACACGTGCTCGTCCAGCCCTCGCGGCCGTTGTCCTGGCCGCGCTGATCGCGCTGTGCGCGGGCGCTCGGCCAGGCGCGGCGCATCGACCGCCAGGGTGCTCGGCAAGACCGAGCGCACGCCCGAGCCGTCGTGCCCGAAGACGCCCTGCGAGGCGGTCGGCAGCGTGACCGGCTTCCAGCTCGTCGCAGACGGCACAAGGGCGCCGTTCAAGGCCCGCCAGAACGTCCTGGATCGTCGGCTGGGCGATCGACGTCTCGCAGCCGAAGAAGTCGCAGCACAACTTCTTCGCCGACTTCTATCGGTCGAACGTCTTCGGCACCGTGCCGACCGCGCGGATCGCCGTGATCAAGCGGCGCGACAAGCGCAACTACAAGCTCAAGTCGCAGAGCCCGGTCGTCCCGCTGAGCACCTCGCTCGGCAGCCGCCAGACGTTCACCCTCAGCTCGCCGCTGAAGATCCGCAAGGGCGAGTTCCTGGCGCTCACGATCCCGACCTGGGCGCCCGCGTTCGCGGTCAACCTGAGCTCCGGCAACAACGTCTGGCGCTCGAGCCGGGCGGAGGGCAAGTGCTCGGGCACGGCCAACATCAAGGCCGGCAAGCCGCAGCAGAAGGTCCATTCGACCCGCACGTACGGCTGCGACTACAAGACCGCACGGCTCCTGTACTGGGGCTACTACGTCCCGCGCTGAGCTCTGAGGCGGCGATAGCCGGCTCAGGGCCTGAGCGGCGACGGCCCAGCCGCCCGACGAGTGGGCCGAATACTCCACCGCATTGGGGGTCGATTCGGCCCACGGAGGTCGCGGCGCTCGCCCGGGCCCCCGTCGGCTGGCGCGGGTTCTAGGCGAGGGGCGGCTGGCGCAGGCCGCAGTACGGGCAGTCGCTCACGTCGATGCCGATGAGCTGGTCGCAGCGGCGGCAGATCCGCAGGTTCTCCGGCGTCCGCAGCAGGGCGGAGTCGGATGGGGCGAGCGGGAGGGTCCTGGTGACCGGCTCCATCTCCTCGCCGGTCTCGCGGTCGAGGTAGACGCCGTCGGGCTCGACCGGGGCGTAGACCTCGCGGCCCGAGGCCCGTGCGCGCAGGCGGTAGATCTGGCGCGGGTTCTGCATCGGCCGGAAGCGTATCCGCTCGGTCGCCGCCCGGGGACATAGCCTGCGGGATGTGAAGGTTCTGATCTTCCACGGCTACCTGCTCAGCGGGACCGGGTCGAACGTCTACAACGCCAGCCTCGCCACGGCCCTGGCCCGACTGGGACACGAGGTCCACGTCGTCTGCCAGGACCGCGACCCGCCCGAGCTCGGGGCCGGCGCCTCCGGCTCGGTCACCGTCCACAACCCGGACATCGGCGGCCTGCTGCCGGTCTTCGTCCAGGATGCGTACGAGGGCTTCGAGGTCAAGACCTTCGCCGAGCTCACCGACGGCGAGCTCGACCGCTACATCGACTCCAACGTCACCGCGGTCCGCGAGCTGGTGGACTCCCTCGGCGGCGTCGACGCCGCGCTCGCCAACCACCTGATCATGGGGCCGGTGATCCTGGGCCGCGCCGGCCTCGATTACGCGCTGGCGATCCACGGGTCCGACCTCTCCTACACGGTGATTCCCGACCTCGAGCGCTGGGGCCCCTACGCGCAGGAGGCCTGCGACGGCGCGGCGGGGATCCTGGTCGGCTCCGGCCACATCGCCGCCCGCCTGCGCCAGGCCGTCGACGACCCCGCGACCAACGCCAAGGTCCGCCTCGGCCCGCCCGGGGTCGACACGCGCCTGTTCGCGCCGATCCCGCGCTCGGAGCGGCGCGCGGCCATGGAGGCGCTCGCCGCCCGGCTGCGCGAGCTCGAGCAGACGACCAGCGGGAGCAGCTGGGACCGCGATCCGGCCGCGGCCGCGACGGCCGTCGACTGGTACGCCGAGGCGGAGGGCCCGCGGGTGATCTTCGTCGGCAAGCTGATCGTCTCGAAGGGGGTCGACCTGCTGCTCGCCGCCTGGCCGCTCGTGCACCGCGCCAACCCCGGCGCCCGCCTGCTGATCGTCGGCTTCGGCGCCCTCGACCCCGTGCTCCGCGACGTCTGGGACGGCCTCGCCGCGCGGCGACGTCGGGCCCGGCGCGGGCGCTCGCCGAGCACGGCCGGGGCCTCGAGGAGGGCGAGGACGAGCGGCTCGAGATGCTCTCCGCGTTCCTCGACCGGCTGCCGGCCGACTACGGCGATGCCGCCCGCGGCGGCGGCGGGCAGCGTCCGCTTCGCCGGCCGGCTCGAGCACGACGAGGTCGCGGTCCCCGTCTCCTCCTCGACCGCGCTCGTGTTCCCGAGCACGTTCCCGGAGGCGTTCGGGATGGTGGCCGCGGAGGCGGCGTCCGCCGGCGCCCTGCCCGTGTCGGCCGCGCACTCCGGGGCCGCGGAGGTCAGCCAGGCGCTGGCCGCCGAGCTGCCGGACGTGGCCAAGCACCTCGTCTCGTTCGAGCTTCGCGACGACGCCGTCGAGGCGATCGCGGCGCGGCTGCGCGGCTGGCTCGAGCTCGAGGCGGCGGATCGCCGGGCGGCCAGCGCCTCGCTGCGCGACACGGTCGAGCGGCTGTGGAGCTGGGAATCGGTCGCCCGCGGAGTGCTCGACGCGTCGGCGGGGCGACTCGACGAGCTCCCGGTGCCAAAGAGCGATTGAGCCGGTTGAAACTAGCTCGGCGGCGATCGTCCGACCCCGTCGTCCGCGATCAATAGAATCGCGCCTCGGTGACCCGCCAGACGTATCTCAGGCTGATCGGGGCGATGATCGTGGTCGGCGATCGTGAGCTCCGTCTTCCTGCTCCAGTTCCAGTGGTTCGGCGAAGCCGCGTCCACTCAGCGGGGGCCGATCGACACGCTCTTCGACGTGATGATCGTGCTCTCGTGCGTGGTCTTCTCGATCGTGATCGTGATGTTCGTCTACGCGATCTGGAAGTTCCGGGTGAAGCCCGGCGACGAGGGCGACGGGAAGCCGATCCACGGCAACACGAAGCTCGAGATCGCCTGGACGGTGATCCCGACGATCATCGTCCTGTTCGGCGCCGGCTACAGCTGGGTCGTGCTCGACGACATCGAGGCGAAGTCCTCGGATTCGATGCGCCTCGACGTCACCGCCCAGCAGTTCGAGTGGAGCTTCGGCTACCCGGAGAAGATGATCGGCACGGGCGCCAGCGCGACCGAGGTCACCACGCACGAGCTTCACGTCCCGGTGGACCGCCAGCTCGACGTGCACCTGACGGCGCTCGACGTGCTGCACTCGTTCTGGGTCCCCGAGTGGGGGATCAAGCGCGACGCGGTCCCGGCGCGCGACCCGGAGGCCGAGGGCGTCGACAACACGTTCGTGGTCACCCCCGACAGGATCGGGACGTACAGCCTGATCTGCACCGAGCTCTGCGGCACCGGCCACTCGACGATGCGCGCGACCGTGGTGGTCGAGTCGCAGGAGGACTTCGATCAGTGGCTGAACGAGCAGGCCGCCTCACAGTCCCAGGCCCCGGCCGGGGGCTCGAGCGCGGCCGGCGGGTCCGGGACGAGCGCTGGATAGGCTTACGGAGGAAGGGACCTTGGCAGCGGCATTGAAGAGACCAGGACTGGGGCGGGCGGGCCTCGGTTTCCTCCTCGGAGCAGCGTTCGGCTTCGTGCTGGTCGTCGTGCTGCGCGAGCTTTCCGGCCTCGCCGATCTTCCAGACCGAGCCGACCGGCTACCCGCAGCTGATCGTCCCGGCGATCACCGGCCCGCTCGGCTTCCTGGGCGGTCTCGGTGCCTTCGATTACTGGCTGCGCTGGGCCCGCGGCGCGCCCACGCGGCCCGAGGACCACTCCCAGCACGGGGCCACGTCGTGGCGGGACTACTTCAAGTTCAACACCGATCACAAGGTGATCGGGATCCAGTACATCGTCACGACGTTCTTCTTCTTCCTCTGCGGTGGGCTGATCGCGATGCTGATCCGCGCCGAGCTCGCCCAGCCCGGCACGCAGATCGTCGATCCGGGCCTCTACAACGGCCTCTTCTCGACCCACGCGGCGCTGATGATCTTCGTCTTCGTCATCCCGGTCTTCGCCGGGATCGCGAACTACGTCCTGCCGCTCATGATCGGGGCGCCGGACATGGCGTTCCCGCGGCTGAACGCGCTCTCGTTCTGGATGCTGCCGATGGCCGGCCTGCTCTTCCTGGCCAGCTTCATCGTCCCCGGCGGCGCCTTCGACGCAGGCTGGACCGGCTACGCGCCGCTGTCCACCGGGGCGCCGCTGGGGCAGTCGTTCTTCAACCTCGGCGTGCAGTTCGCCGGCGCGTCGTCGATCGCGACCGCGCTCAACTTCCTGGTCACGATCATCACGATGCGCGCGCCCGGCATGACGTTCTGGCGCATGCCGCTGCTCGTCTGGGCGAACCTCTCGACCTCGCTGCTCGTCGTCGCGGCGACGCCGTTCATCGCCGGGGTCCAGTTCATGGTCCTCTTCGACCGCGCCCTGCACACGAACTTCTTCCAGGAGACGTTCGGCGGCGACGTGCTGAGCTACCAGCACATCTTCTGGTTCTACTCGCACCCGGCCGTCTACATCATGATGCTGCCGGGCTTCGGGATCGTCTCGGAGGTGATCTCGACCCACGCCCGCAAACCCATCTTCGGATACCGATTGATGGCCCTGGCGCTGCTGGGGATCGTGGTCCTGTCCTACACGGTCTGGGCGCACCACATGTTCGTCAGCGGCATGTTCAGCTGGCTGCGGGTGCCGATGATGATCACCACGCTGCTGATCGCCGTCCCGACCGGGATCAAGATCTTCAGCTGGCTGGCGACGCTGTTCGACTCGAAGCTGCACCTCAGATCGACGGCGATGCTCTTCAGCCTCGGCTTCATCGTCACCTTCGTGATCGGCGGCATCTCAGGGGTGATGCTCGGGATGGTGCCGATCGACATCCACGTCTCCGACACCTACTTCATCGTCGCCCACATCCACTTCGTGCTCTTCGGCGGCTCGGTGTTCACGATCTTCGCCGGGATCTACCACTGGTTCCCGAAGATGACCGGGCGCATGTACGACGAGCGGCTCGGGCGCGTGCACTTCTACCTCACGCTCGCCGGCATGCTCGGCACGTTCATCCCGATGCACTGGATCGGGATGGAGGGGATGCCGCGCCGCGTTGCCGACTACGCCGCGCAGTTCGGCAACTGGAACCTCGTGATCTCGATCTCGTCCTTCTTCCTCGGCCTCGCGCAGCTGGTCTTCATCTACAACATGATCGTCAGCTGGAAGTGGGGCCCGAAGGCGACCGGCAACCCGTGGCGGGCCAAGACGATCGAGTGGCAGGTCTCCTCGCCGCCGCCGATCTTCAACTTCGACCAGATCCCGCGCGTCGTCGGCGGCCCGTACGAGTACGGCGTCCCCGGCGCTCGGCACGCGATCATGGGACCGGAGGAGACGGAGGTACGCGAGCACGTGCCGGCAACGGTCGGCGCAGCCGCCGGCGGCGACGACACGTCCTTATCCGACCCATGACCGACGCCGAACACGCCGCCTACCCGGTGGACGATTCGCGCAGCTCGGTCGACTGGAGCGAGGGCGGCACCGTGCTCGCCTTCGTCAACGAGGTCGCCGGCGGCCGCCGGCTGCTCGGGGCGATCCGCGATCGTGTCGAGGCCGGGGCCGACGCGGTGGCCGTCGTGGCGCCGCAGAACCAGCCGATCGTCGGCCAGATCGTCGACCGCGACGAGGTCCGCGAGGCGGCCCAGAGCCGGGTCGAGGTCACCGAGCAGGTGCTCGAGGCGTTCGGGATCGAGTCGGCGGGCGCGGTCATGGACCCCGACCCGTCGCTGGCGCTCGACGATGCCGTGCGCGCCTTCCGGCCCCACGAGGTGCTGCTCTCGGCGCTCTATGAGACCCGCTTCGGGCTGACCCGCAAGGACCTGGTCGAGTGGGCGAAGGCGAAGATCGAGGTCCCGGTCACCCACATCCCGGTCCGCGTCGACGATGACGCGGTCCGCTGGGACGTGGTCCACACGCTGCTCGTCGGCACCCAGACCGTCGCCAGCCCCGACCTGATCCGGCGGCTGAAGGCGCGCGCGGAGGAGAAGCCGCACCGTTACACGATCATCTGCCCGCGCTCGGGCGACCTCAGCCGCGCGCAGGTCTGCGAGCGCCTCGCCCGCACCCTGGCCGAGCTCTACCGCGCCGACATCGACGCCACCGGCCAGCCGATGAGCCCGGAGCCGTTCGCGGCGATCACCAACGCGATCGACCACTACCGGATCGACGAGATCCTGATCTCGACCCTCGCCGGCAAGCAGTCGAAGTGGGTCGAGGAGGGGCTGATCGATCGGGTCAAGGCGGTCACCGACCTGCCGGTCGAGCACTACGAGGCGCAGGGGACGGGCGAGGCGGCGACCCGGAGCACCGAGCCCGCCGGGGCGGTGAGCTGATGGAAAGCGCTTCGATTCCGGTTCCGGGCGGCACCGGCGCCCACGAGCACGAGCACCACGGGCCGCCGGAGGCCCATCAGAGCTCGCGCATCGACCGCCAGACGCTCGGGATCCTGCTCTTCATCATCTCGGAGATCATGCTGTTCGGGGCGTTCTTCGCCTCGTACTTCTTCCTCCGGGTGGTCGCCAACGAGGGCCCTTGGCCGCCCGAGGGCTTCGACCTGCCCGTCTCGGTCGCCGGCGGTCAACACGGCGATCCTGGTCTCGTCGAGCTTCACGGTCCACTGGGCGCTCGAGTCGATCCGAAAGGGCAACCGCCGCGGGCTGCAGATGGGCCTGGCGATGACCTGGCTGCTGGGCGCGACCTTCCTCTTCATCCAGATCAACGAGTACATCCACATCGGCTTCAGCGCCCGCGACGGCGCCTTCGGCTCGATCTTCTACGGCCTCACGGGCCTACACGGGGCGCACGTCTTCGTCGGGTTGGTGCTGCTCACGCTTCGCCAACATCCGCGCCGCGCGCGGCCATTTCGGACCGGACGCGAAGGACCACCTGGGCGTCGAGGTGCCGGGCATCTACTGGCACTTCGTCGACATCATGTGGCTGATCGTCTTCACGGCCGTCTACATCCTCTAGACGCGGTCTGGCGCGCCCTGAGCGCGTCCAATTTCTTCGAACCTTGGCCGGCCCGAGGCGTAGTCTCAAGTAGAGGCAAACGCGAGGAGGCGGCGATGCACAACCCGCTCCGTTCAGAGGCTGAGATGTTCCGTGTGGTGGTGATCGTGGGCATCGCGCTGCTGCCCGTGTTCGTGCTCGGACTGGCCGCCGGGCCGGGTTGGGCGGCCGGGCTGCTCGTGATCGAGATCGCGGCGGCCGCCTACTGGATCTGGCGCAGCAGCAGGGGCTCGGAGCCCCATACCGCCGATGTGGCGCACGACGACGACGGCGTCTATCGGCTCCTGGTGGTCGCCAACGAGACGGTCGCCGGCCGGACGCTCCTGAACGAGATCGAGCGCCGCTGCGCCGCTCACGACCGCGGCGAGATCCTCGTGGTGGTCCCGGCGCTCACGTCGTCCCGGCTCGAGCATCTCGCCCACGACGTCGACGGCGCCGTCGCCGAGGCGGGGGTCCGGCTGGGCGGCTCGCTCGACGCGATGCGCGAGGCGGGCCTCAGCGCCCGGGGCGAGGTGGGCGACCACCACGACCCCAACGTCGCGATCGAGGACGCGCTCCGGACCTTCCCAGCGGACGAGGTGATCGTCTCCACCCACCCCCCAGACCGCTCGAAGTGGCTCGAGCGCGGCGTCGTCGACCGCGCCAAGCGCGAGATCCCGCTGCCCGTCAGCCACGTGGTGGTCGACCTGGCCGCCGACGGCGAGCCGGCGGCACGCTCCGCGTAGCCGCTCCAAAACGCCGAGTCGGCGCTGAGGGACGCATACCGGGGCAAAGAGACGACTCGGCGTTCGGGCGGGCGCCGGGGTGGCGCTTTCGTAGCGTTTGTGGCGTCCCTCGTGCGCTCTGTCGGCCCGCGCGGCGCCGAGTGGTCGCAAAACGATGCGTTATGTGGCGAAATGAGCCACTCGCGGTGAGGCGGCGCGCCGGCCCTGGCGCCCGTAACGCCCGCGTCGCAGTTCCGTGAGGGATCAGGCACACCGGCCCGAGCCGCCACCCACGCCCGGGCGAGCGGCCCGGCGCCCGGACCGCCTCAGCCGCCGCCGGAGCTCGAGCCGGACTTGCCCGCGTGGTCGAGGAGGTAGTTGACCAGGCCCTTCAGGTCCTGCGGCGAGAGCGTGGTCTGGAAGTCCTGGGGCATGACGTTCGGCGGGTAGCCCTGGGCGATCTCGGCGTTCGGGTCGACGATCGACTTCTCGATGAACGCGGCGTCCTTGCCGGAGAGGGCCGTCGTCGAGGTCGGGGCCGACCGTGGCCGAGGTGCCGGCGGCCGCGAGCGCGTGGCAGATGCCGCACTTCTGCGTGAACAGGTCGGCAGGCGCGAGCTGCGGCGGCTTGGCGCCGGGCACGCCGGCGACGCTGCCGACGTAGGTGGCGACGTCCTCGGCGTCCTGGCCCTCGACGATCCCGGCGGGCATATAACGCGGGCGTAGTTGCTGGCGCCCTTCTCGACGTAGCGCGGGGACTCGATCTGGGTCTGGACGACGCCCTCGATCGTGTCGTTGTCCATCCCGTCGGAGCGCGCCTGGGCGAAGGCGGCGTCGAGGTTGGGCCCGATCGATGGCGCTGGTGCCGGCCTGGGCGAGCGTGTGGCAGGTGCCGCAGTTGGACTGGAACAGGGCCCGGCCGCGCTCGATGTCGGCGTTCTCGCTCGTGTCGCAGCCGGCCCAGGCGAGGGCGCCGGCGACGGCGATCGCGACGACGCCCAGGCGGGCGGGCGCGATCCGCTGGCGACTGCGGGAGAGGGCTCGGCGCACGGCGGGAATCCTATCTGTCCGGCCAGCGCGGCCCGGCGCTCAACCGGGCCGTGACGGCGCCGGACAAGCGTCGCGAATCGCGCTCGCGTTCGTTAGGGTTAGAGCCGATCAGCACTAGCTCAAACCGAGAGGGAAGTCGGGTCGGATGGAAGTTCGCACCGGGATGTCGAAGGTGGTCTTGACGGTGGGTCCGGCGCACACGCTGCGCGATGCGGCGCGCCTGATGACGGAGAAGGGCGTCGGCGCCGCGGTGGTGATCGACGACGAGACGGGCGGCCCGGGTGTCGTCTCCGAGCGCGACATCCTCAACTCGCTCGGGCGTGGGGAGGACCCGGACGCCGAGCGCGTCGGCGACCACATGACCGACACGGTGATCTCCGCCGCGCCCGACTGGAGCCTCGAGCGCGCGGCGGTCGAGATGGCGCGGCGCCACATCCGCCACCTGGTGGTGGTCGACGGACGGCGAGCTGGTCGGGATGCTCTCCATGCGCGACATCGTGCGCGTCTGGACCTCGGACGGCGCCACCTCGAGCACGATCTCGCCCGAGGCCGAGCAGAGCGCGCTTAGCGCCGGGCTCAGCCCTTGCCGGTGCGCCGCAGCGGCACCGCGGGGAGGACCGCCGTCGCGACCCGCTGGTGGCGCGGCAGGCGGGTGTAGTCCGCGCGCGCGTCGCGGATCCAGGCGCGCAGCGCGAACAGGGCGACGATCGCCGCCGGCGACCCCGTACGGCCACCAGGTGAAGAGCGAGGCGAGCACCGCGGCCAGCCCGAGCGCGATCAGCGCCGGCTGCCAGGACGGGGCCGGTACGTAGACCAGCTCCAGGGGCTCTCCGTTGCGGCGGTCGTCTGCCATCTCGTTAGCCGATGTAGATGATCGCGACGAAGAACGTGAGCGCGAACACCGCGAGCGCGATCGCGGCGGCCAGCAGGCCGGCTCCGAGGTTTGATGTGGCGCGATCGCGGTCCACTTGCAGCGTTTCTTATCAGAGCACGGCGTCGACGGCCATCGCGCAGAAGAGCAGCGCGAGGTAGACGAGGGAGGAGAGGTAGAGGCGGAGCGCCGCAGAACGCGGCCGGATGGCGCAGGAGGCGCACGGCGAGGACGATGAAGCCGCCGCCCAGGACGACCGCCGCGACGGCGTAGATGGCGCCCAGGAAGCCCGTGGCGACGGGGGCGAGCGTGAAGGCGACCAGGATCAGCGTGTAGACGACGATCTGGCGCCGGGTTGCGTCCTCGCCCTTGACCACCGGCAGCATCGGCACTCCCGGTGCGGGCGTAGTCGTCCTTGATCAGCAGCGAGAGCGCCCAGAAGTGGGGCGGCGTCCACAGGAAGACGATCCCGAACGGCCACAGGGCCTCCGGCGCCAGGCCGCCGGTCGCCGCCGCCCAGCCGACCAGCGGCGGGACCGCGCCGGCGGCGCCGCCGATGACGATGTTCTGCGGCGTCAGCGGCTTGAGCCAGACCGTGTAGACGAGGACGTAGCCGAGCAGCCCGGTGAGCGCGAGGATGGCCGCGAGCACGTTCACGGTGACCGCCAGCTGGACCGTCGCCAGGGCGCCGAGCGCGATCCCGAAGACCAGCCCGTGGAGGGGCTCGATCCGCCCGGAGACCAGCGGCCGGCCGCGCGTGCGGGCCATGCGGGCGTCGCGGTCGCGGTCGAGGTAGTGGTTGATCGCCCCGGCGCCGCCCGCGGCCAGGTAGCCGCCGAGCATCGTCCAGAGCACCGTGGAGATCGGCGGGAAGCCGCCGGTCGGCGACGATCATCGTCGCGACCGTGGTCAGCAGCAGCAGCGAGATGATCCGCGGCTTGGTGAGCGCGATGTAGTCGCGGACGATCGCGCCGAACGAGCGCTCGCGGCGCGAGCGGCGATCGTGCGTGGTTGTGGTCGCGCTCTCCATCAGGCGGTGGCCGCTCCGGTCGCGTGGGGCTCGGCGACGGCGCTCGGTGGCCGCCGCCGAGACGGGCAGCAGGGTGGCCGTCGCGTAGACGACGGTCGCCCAGAGGGTGGTGCCGAGCGCGAGGTGGCCGATGATCAGCCCGGCGTGCTTGCCGGCCCACACGTTGATCGCCCCGAGCGCGATCTGGGCGACGAGCACCAGGGGCGCGATCCAGAAGGCGCGGCTGGGCGCCCGGCGGCGCAGCGCGAGCGCCGCCATCGCGATCACGGCGATCGCCGTCAGGTACATGAAGGCGCGGTGGGCGAGCTGGATGTCGGCGAGCCGCGACTGGCCGAACGAGAGCGGGCCCTGGCCGTTGCAGCCCGGGAACTGGTTCGTGTTCCAGCCCGGTCCCGCAGGCCTCGTGGGCGCCGACGAGCGGCTGGTCGACCGACGCCGTGGTACTCGGTGCCGGCGACGTAGCCGCCGGCGACGATCGTGGCGAGCACCAGGCCCGAGGTCACGTACGCCATGCGGCCGCAGCCCGCGCACAGTCGCGCGCGGCGGGCGGCGCCGTCTGTCTCGGCGCCGCGACGGAGGACGAAGAGCAGGCCGAGGAGCAGCATCGCGGCGCCGAGGTGGGCGGCGACGAGCTCGTCCTCGAGCCCGTGCTCCACCGTGAGCCCGCCGAGCGCAGCCTGGGCGAGCACGAGGCCGATCGCGACCAGCGAGCCCCGGACCAGCAGCCGATGCGGGCGCAGGCGCCGGAAGGCGCGCCAGGCGACGAGGGCGATCAGCACCGTGACGACGGTGGCGGCGAGGCGGTGGGTGAACTCGACCACCGATTCCGCCGAGTCGGCCGGGAGCACGCCGCCCTCGCACAGGGGCCAGCCGTGGGTGCCGCTGCCGGCGGCGCCGCAGCCGAGCCCGGAGTCGCTGACGCGGACGATCCCGCCGATCAGGATCAGGGCGAAGGTGGCGACGATGGTGACGGTGACGAGGCGGCGAAAGCGGGCGAGCTCGCACCGCATCGCCCGAAGCGGCGACTGCGCTCATCGACTTCAGGCTACCGGGGCGGTATCCCCGTCGTCGGAGTCCGATCCGGCCTCCGGCGCCGCCTGCGCCTCGGGCTCCGGCGCCGGCTCGGAGGCCGGGCTGCCGACCCGCTCGAGCGGCGGCGGGCGCCTCGAAGGACTCCTGCCGGCGGAGGATCGACTCCCGGATGTCGTGCAGGGGCTCGGCCCGCGCACGTCGGGAACCGCGTCGAAGTTGTGCGGCGGGGGCGGCGACAGCGCGTACCACTCGAGGGTCGTCCCGCCCCACGGGTCGTGGCCGCGGGCGGGCAGCCCGTTGTGCCAGCTGTACGCCGCGTTGCCGAGCTCGACCAGGAGCCCGATGACGAGGATGAAGGCGCCGATCGAGGCGACCAGGTTGTAGCCGTCGAGGCCGGTGTCCTCGTAGAACTTGAAGACGTCGACCGACTGGCCGAGCAGGCCGGCGAAGAACATCGGGATCACGTAGAGATGGATCCCGATCACCATCAGCACCAGGGCGAGCTTGCCGGCGCCCTCGCCGAGCAGGCGCCCGCTGAGCTTCGGGAACCAGTAGTGCAGCGCCGCGAAGCCGCCGAAGACCCCGCCGCCGACGAGCACGTAGAGCGTGTCGCCCTGGCTGGCGGTCGTGTAGTCGAGCGCCCAGCCGACCGGGATCACCGAGTAGGCGAACTCGGCCGACGAGGCCGAACGCCATCGTCGAGATCGCGAGCAGCGCGTACCACGTGGCGGCGCGCAGCTCGAGCGCCCCGCCCCAGATCGTCGCCACCCAGACGTAGAACAGGGTGCCGACCGGGACCGCGAGGGCGAGGGCGAAGGCCATCGCCATGATCGTCCAGCCCTCGTTGAGCGGGGCGATGTACATGTTCTGCATCCAGGCGAGCAGGCCGAGGACCGCGATCGCGACCATCGACACCGCGGCGGCGCGGCGGCTGAAGATCGGCTTGCGGGCGAACGTGGGAAGGATCTCCGAGATCGCGCCGGCGGCCGCGACGACCACGATCACGTAGGCGCCGGTGAAGAAGATGTAGGCGAGGTGCTCGTAGAGCAGCGGCGCCCCGCCCGAGCCCGAGTCGAAGAAGATCCCGTCGTAGCGGCGGTCGATGAACAGCATCGTGAGCGCCGCGAGCATGATCGGGCCGATCACGAGCAGGACGTTGCTGATCACGGCCGCGGCCCACGCGAACAGCGGCGCCCGGCGCCACGCCAGGCCCGGTGCGCGCATCCGGCGCAGGGTGACGGTCATGTTGATCGCCCAGCAGACGAAGCCCAGGCAGGCCAGGCCGGTGCCGGCGATCCACGCGTCGGTGCCGTTGCTGGGGGTGAAGACGAGGTCGGAGAGCGGCGGCAGCCCCATCGAGCCGGTCTCCGGAGCGCTGTAGAGGAAGCTGCCGTAGACGGTCAGCGCACCGGCGGCGTAGAGCCAGTAGGAGAACTGGTGCAGCCGCGGCAGGGCCACGCCTCGGGCGCCGATCTGGAGCGGGACGATGTAGCTGATCAGCCCCAGCGTCAGCGGGCAGGCAGGCGAGGACGACGAACGTGACGACCGACGTGCTCATCAGGCGGCTGAAGATCTCGGGCTGGATCAGCGAGTTCTCGGGCACGATCAGCTGCAGGCGCATCAGCGCGAACTCGGTCGCCGCGAACGCGAGCAGGGCCAGCGACGTGGCGATGAAGAGCAGGCCGACGGTCTTGTGGTCGGCGCTGGTCGCGCGCTCGATCCACGACTGGCGCGGCCGGCGCACGTCGCGGGTGACGATCTCGGGCCGGGTCGCGGTGGTGGGCGGAGGCGTCACGGGGCCCCCTCCGCCTGCGCGACCGGGCCGGCCGCCTCCTTCTGAGCCTCGGCGATGATCCCCTGGGCCGCGGTCAGGTCCTTTTGGAGCTGCTCGATGTAGGCCGTGTACTCGGGCACCGTGACGACCCGGACGGTGGTCCGCATCGCCGGGAAGCTGGTGCCGGAGAAGATCGTGGAATGGCCGGAGTAGGTGCCGACCTCATCGGCCTTGAACCAGGTCTGCACGACGTCGCCGGGCGTCGCCTGCACCTGGCCGCCGAGCGCCGGCACCCACCAGCTGTGCAGGACGTCGGTGGAGGTGATGTCGAGGATCACCGGCGTGTCGACCGGGACCGTGAGCTCCCCGTAGGTGAAGGTCCGGTGCCCGGGGGTCCCGCCGGGGTACTCGAAGCGCCACAGCCACTGCTGGGCGATCGCGTCGATCTCGAGCGGGCTCGTCTGGGTCGGCTCCTGGCCGTTGATGGGCTCCTGGCCGCTCGCCGACTGCTCGGCCTCGGCGACACCGAGCGGCGGCATGCTCTCGAAGCCCACCTGCGCGGTCGCCGCGGAGCCGAGCCCGTTCGGCCCGGCGGCCTCGACCGAGCGCGCGTCGTTGGTCTTGACGACGCCGAAGATGAAGACGGCCAGCGCGAGCGCCGCCAGCACGCCGACCACCGGCCGGAGGGCGCCACGGCCGGCCACAAAGCGGGCGGGCTCCTGGCCGCGCCGCTCGCGGAAGCGGACGACGGCGATGATCAGGGCCGCGTTGATCCCGGCCGCGACCAACACGGTGAGCACGATCATCACCCAGTAGGTGGAGTGGATCGCCTCGGCGTTCGGCGAGTGCGGGTCCGGCGGCGCCAGCGGGATCGCGTAGGCGGGCGCAGCCGCCCAGACCAACGTCAGCAGGGCGGCGAGTGCGGCGAGCAGGATCGTCCGGCGGGCCAAGGCGGGCGCATTCTAATCGTCAAGCGGTGCACCACCGCCCGCTGGCGCCGGTCCGGGGCCGGGCCCGGACTTATACTCGCGCGCCTTGCGACCCCTCGGATCCTCGCGCCGATCCCGTCCTGCGCAGCGCGCGGCGGTCCGACTCGCCGCCGGTGCCGCGGTCGCGGCCTCGATCGTGGTCCCGCTGGCCCGCCGCCGGCGCCGGATCCCGGCCACGGTGACGCTCGCGGCGCTCGCCGCCGGGCCGATGGCGGTGGCGGTTCTGAGCCCCCGCACCCGCGGGCGCGACATCGCCCTGTTCACGCTGCAGATGTGGGGCTTCACGATGGCCCATGAGCTGCCCTACGACGACCCGGAGGCGCTGCGCCGGCGCCTGCTGGTCCGGTACCCGATCGTCGCGGACCGCCTCATCGGGCTCGGCGAGCTCCCGAACGTGCGCGCCCAGCGAGCCTTCTCGCGCCCCGGCCGGGTGACCGCCCTCGATCGCGTGCTGTCCGTGGTCCACTGGGCGTGGTTCATGGAGCCGCATATCGCCCTGCTCATCGTCCAGGCGCGCGACCCGGTGCGCTTCGCGCGCGCCGCCCGCCAGATGGCCGTCACCTACGACGTCGGCTGCGCGATCTACTTCGCCGTCCCGACGGCGCCGCCCTGGTGGGCGGCCGAGGAGGGCTACATCGAACCGCCCGTCGAGCGCGTCGCGACCGACGTGGCCGGCGCCGAGGTCCCGCACGTGCGCCGGATCATGGTCGACGCCGGCGAGCAGGTCTGGCGGGACGCCTGGCAGCCGCTCTACGACTCGTTCAACAGCAACCCGTGGGCCGCGATGCCGTCGCTTCACTTCGCCACGTCGCTGATGGCGGCGCTGCACCTCTCCAAGGTCGGGCAAGCTGGCGGGCGCCGCCGGCTGGGCCTACGCGGGCACGCTGGGCTTCGCGCTCGTCTACCTCGGCGAGCACTACGTCACCGACCTCGCCGCGGGCGCGGCTCTCGTGGCGCTGATTCGCCGCGGCGAGCCGCTCGCTGAACCCGCCGTCGAGGCCGTCAACCGCGTCCTGCGCCGCCTGGAGACGATCGCGGCGTAACTCGACCTTCGCGCCTGCGAGGATTGGGGTGGATGCCCCGTGGGAATGCGAACGGTGGGGGTTCGAGGGAGGCGGGCGACGCGACGCTTCCGATGACGCCCGAGGAGGCCGGCTTCGGGGCCGCGGTGCACGAGGCCGAGGAGGGCGACGAGCCGCGCTTTTTCGAGAACCCGAAGCGGATCGCCCAGACGCTCATCATCGCGATCGTCGCGGTGGCGGCGATCTACTTCGCGTTCCCGCAGATCGTGGGCGTCGAGGACGGGATCAAGCGGATCGGCCAGGGCGACCCGTGGTGGATCGCGCTCGCGTTCGCGTTCAGCCTGCTGATGTTCGCCTCGTACGTCGCGCTGTTCCGCGGCGTGATCGGCGCCGAGGTGAGGCTGCGCTGGCGCGAGTCCTACGCGATCACGATGGCGAGCCTGGCGGCCACCCGCCTGTTCTCCGCCGGGGGCGCGGGCGGGATCGTGCTCACGTACTGGGCGCTGCGCAAGGCCGGCATGTCGCCGAAGAACACCGCTGCGCGGATGGTGGCATTCAACGTCCTGCTCTACGCGGTCTACATGCTGACCCTGCTGATCAACGGCATCCTGCTGCGCGCCGGGGTGTTCTCCGGGGACGCCCCCGCCGGGATGACCGTCGTCCCGGCCGTGATCGCCGGCGCCGTGATCGCCATCTTCCTGCTGATCACGTTCGTCCCCGGGGACCTGGAGAAGCGCTTTTCGAAGGGATCGCAGGAGACCTTCTGGGGCCGGATGATGCGGCGCCTTGCCACCGTGCCCTCGACGCTGGCGGTGGGAACGCGCGAGGCGCTCAGCTTCATCCGCCAGCCGTCGCGAGGTGGGCTCGCGGTGGGCGGTGCGATCGGCTTCTGGGCGGCCCAGATCGCGATCGTCGCGGCGGCGTTCAAGGCCTTCGACGTCGACGCGTCGCTGGCCGTGATCGTCCAGGGCTTCTTCGTCGGCATGTTCGCGAACCTGCTGCCGCTGCCCGGCGGGGTCGGCGGGGTGGACGCGGGGATGATCGGCGCCTACGTGCTGCTCGGCCTCCCCGGGTCCAGCGTGTTCGCGGCCGTGCTCGTCTACCGCTTCTTCGCCTTCTGGCTGCCGCTGGTGCCGGGTATCGTGGCCTTCTTCCAACTCCAGCGAACGGTGCGCAGGTGGGAGGAGAGGCCGGCCAGCCCGCCGGTAGGCAACGATATGGCGGAAACCCTTCCGGGGGCCATTACTTCATAAAGTGAAGTAACATATTGAGAGCGAACGAGACTGAGAGATATGAGCGAACAGCGACTTGAGAACCTGATCATCCTCGGCGGCGGCCCGGCCGGTTACACGGCTGCCCTGTACGCGGCTCGCGCCAACCTCGAGCCGCTCGTCATCGAGGGCTTCCGATGGGGCGGCCAGCTTCAGAACACGACCGACGTCGAGAACTATCCCGGCTATCCCGAGGGCATCATGGGGCCGGAGATGATGAACGAGTTCCGGGGCCAGGCTGAGCGCTTCGGCACCCGGTTCATCACCGACGACGCCGACCGCGTGGAGCTCGCCGACGGCGGCCAGCAGCGCGTCTTCGTCGGCGACGACGAGTACGTCGCCAAGGCGATCATCCTCTCGATGGGCGCCGAGCCGCGGCGGCTCGGGATCCCGGGCGAGACCGAGCTCGGCGGCCGCGGCGTGTCCACCTGCGGCGTCTGCGACGGCGCCTTCTTCAAGGCGGAGGACGTGGCCGTGATCGGCGGCGGCGACTCGGCGATGGAGGACTCGATCTTCATCTCCAAGTACGCCGACAAGCTCACCAGCATTCACCGTCGCGACGACTACCGGGCCTCGCAGATCATGCTCGAGCGCGCGAAGGAGCGGCCGAACATCGCCTTCAAGACGCCGTTCGTCCCCGAGGAGTTCATCGCCGGCGACGACGGCAAGCTCCGCGCGATCCGCCTGCGCAACGCCGAGTCCGGCGACACCGAGGAGCTCGAGGTCGGCGGCGCCTTCGTCGCCATCGGCCACATCCCGCGCTCCGAGCTGGTCGCCGAGCAGGTCGACGTCGACGAGGAGGGCTACGTGCAGACCGACGGCAAGTCGACCCGCACGAACCTCTCCGGCGTGTTCGCCGTCGGCGACCTCGTCGACCGGACCTACCGCCAGGCGGTGACCGCCGCCGGCACGGGCTGCATGGGCGCGCTCGACGCCGAGTGGTACCTGCGCGACACGCCCCCGTCGCCGGAGGCGCACTGGCTCAAGGGCGGCGAGCCGACCGAGGTCGCGCCGACCCTCGCGCGCGACTAGGGACTAGGCTCGGTCGATGGCGGTCGTCGAAGCACCCGGCGGGGCGCCCGAGGCGATCGGGCTCCGCGCGATTCCCGAGTTCGAGGGCGTCCAGGACACCTGGCCGCGCGGCCGGCGCCCGGCGGCGATCCGGGAGGCCGCGGCGGCCTTCCGCGAGCGCTTCGCGACGCCCGAGAACCGCGTTCGGGGCGTGCGGACGGTCGACATCGCCTCGGCGCCGTACCCGCTCAAGTTCGCCTTTGGCGGCGCCGCCAAGGGCGCGAACCCCTACATCAACATCATCAACCGCCTCCAGGTGGTCCAGTTCGAGGACTTCGAGGGCCGGCTGCGGACCCTCGCCTACGAGCCGACGGTCACCGACGGCCCGCAGGAGGCGCCGTTCTACGAGCAGATGATGCGCTTCCCGCTGCCGGACTCGATCGCGGACTTCCTCGCCTACAAGGTCATCGCGAAGATCTGGCACGAGCCCGACGAGGGGCTCGCGGTGGCGGGCCTGCGACCGGAGGACGTCGACTTCATCAGCTTCGACCACCTGCACGTCCAGGACGTGCGCTACGTGCTCGGCACCACCGAGCCGATCGACGGCGAGGCGGCACCCCGCCCGGCGCTCTTCCCGAACGCGAAGCTGATCGCCCAGCGGCGCGAGTGGGACACGTTCGAGGCCCTGCACCCGATGCAGTGGGCCTGGTACGTCGGCGACGGGGTCAAGGACGTGCCGCTCGAGTCCGTCGTGCTCGTCGACGGCGACGTGGAGCTGGGCAGGGGGGTGGCGCTGGTCTGGACCCCCGGGCACACCGACGGCAACCACTCGCTCTGCGTCAATACCGCGGAGGGCGTCTGGGTCTCCTCGGAGAACGGCGTCGCCGCCGACAACTGGCACCCGCACCTGTCGAGGATCCCGGGCGTCCGGCGGACCGCTGAGTACTTCGGCCGCGAGGTGATCCTGAACTCGAACACGCTCGAGGACTCGATCGATCAGTACGACTCGATGGTCAAGGAGAAGGCGCTCGCCGATCCGCACCCGCGCGATCCGCGTTACCGCAACATCTTCCCGTCCTCGGAGATGGCGAGCTGGAAGCGCCAGTGGCCCGTGGTGCCGACGTTCTCGTACGGCGGCATCAACACCGGCGAGCTCACGTCTCCGCCGGCGTAGCCGTTTCAAAGGCCGGATGGACCGCCGCGCGTGGACCCTTGTGCTCGTCCTGGGGGCGATCTGGGGCGCCAGCTACATGCTGATCAAGATCGGCGTCCGCGACCTCTCGCCCGGGATGGTGGCCTGGGGCCGGGTCGCGCTCGGATCGCTGGTCCTGCTCGCCTTCGCGTGGCGCCGCGGTGCGCTCGCCGGGTTCGGCGCCGTCGCCGGGAGCGTGGTGCTGACCGGGCTCTGTCAGATCGCCGGGCCCTTCCTGCTCCTCTCGGCCGGTGAGACGGAGATCTCCTCCTCCCTCGCCGGGATCCTGGTCACCTCCGCGCCGATCTTCACGGCGCTCCTGGCGATCCGGTTCGATCAGGAGGAGCGCCTCGGCGGCTCGCGGCTCTGGGGGATCGCGATCGGCGTCGCCGGCGTCGCGCTGCTGCTGGGCGTCGACCTCGGCGGCTCCGGCGACCAGCTGCTCGGCGGCCTCGCGGTGCTGCTCGCGGGGCTCGGGTATGCGATCGGCGGGCTCCTTGCCAAGCATCGACTCTCAGGCCGGCCGTCGATCGGCGTCGCCGCCTGGGTGACCTCGGCCGCCGGGCTGCTCCTGTTGCCCGTCGCGATCGCCGGGTGGCCGACCGCAGCCCCCGGCCTCGGCCCGTCGGTGGCCGTGGCCGTGCTCGGCGTTGTGGGCACCGGGATCGCCTTCGCGATCTTCTACGAGCTGGTCGCCACCATCGGCCCGGGCCGCGCGTACACGGTTACCTACATCGCGCCCGGGTTCGCGGTCGTCTACGGCGCGATCCTGCTCTCGGAGCCCATCACGGTCGCGACGGTGATCGGCCTCGTGCTCATCGTCGCCGGCTCGTATCTGGCCGCCGGGAGCGCGGGCGGCGCGCGGCGCCCACGGGAAGGACCGGGCGCCGAACCGGCGAAGGCCGTCCCCTAGCCTCGACCTCAGGAGGGGAAATTGAGCAAGTCATTGAAGCTCGGCATAGCCGTGCTCGCAGTCGGAGCGTGCCTCGCGGTCCCGATCGTCGCCATCGGTTCGACGGGGATCTCGGCGCAGCTCACCGGTGCCAACGTCGTCAACTCACACGGCGGGGACCCCGACGGGTCCGCGAAGGTCACCCTGCGCGTCAACCGCGTCAAGCAGCGCGTTTGTTACAAGATCAAGTACCGCAAGCTCGAGGCGCAGGTGACGGGCGCCTTCCTCCACAAGGGCGGCGCCGGGCAGATCGCCCGGCCGGTCCTCGCCCTCTTCAAGGGCGACATCGCGAGCCCGGTGCACGGGTGCGTCCACGATGTGCGCAAGCGGATCGTCCGGCGCCTCAAGCGCAAGCCGAGCCAGCACTACGTCGACATCGACACCCGCAACTTCCCCAACGGGGCGGTTCGCGGTCAGCTGACCCGCTAGTTCCCGGCCAGGCGCCGCAGGTGCGGCGCCGCCCGGTAGCGATCCTCGCCGAGCTCGCCCGCCAAGGCGTCGAGCGTGGCGAGGACGCTGCCGGGGCCGATCTCCCGCAGCCACTCGAACGGCCCACGCGGGTGGTTGAAGCCCAGCCGCAGCGCCGTGTCGAGGTCCTCGTCGCTTCCCACGCCCTCGCCCACGGCGAAACAGGCCTCGTTGACGAGCTGGCACACGATCCGGCCCAGCACGAGCCCAGGCGCGTCGCCCGGCGTGCATTCGACGTGCTTGCCGAGCGCCGTGAAGTAGCGCCCGGCGGCCGCCAGCTCGTCGGGCGTCGTCGACGGCAGGCGCGCGATCTCGACCACTCGCGACCGCTCGAGGTCGGGGAGGGCGACCCAGCGCACGGTGGCCTCGATCTCCGGCCGGCGCTCGAAGCGCTCCGGCGGTTCGAGCGGGGGCGGGTCGTCGGGCCGGTGGGGTCCGTCGTCGTAGCGGTACCAGCCGGTCCCGGTCTTGCGGCCGAGCCGGCCCGAGTCCACCATCCGCTGCTGGCGCGGGTGGGGGCGCCAGCGCGGCTCGCCGAAGCTCTGCTCGTAGAACGACTTCGCGACGGCGAGGTTGACGTCGATCCCGATCAGGTCCTGGAGCTCGAACGGCCCCATCCGGTAGCCGCCCCCGATCCGCACGATCCGGTCGATCTGGTCGGGCTCGGCGATCCGCTCGCCGTAGAGGCGCAGCGCCTCGAGGCTGAACGGGCGAGCGCCGCGGTTGGCGAGAAAGCCGATGCCGTCGCGCGCCCGCACCGGCGTGCGCCCCATGCGCTCGGCGACCTCGGTCGCCGTCGCAAGCGCCTCGGGCGCGCTCGCGTCGCCGGCCACGATCTCGACCAGGCGCATCAGCGGCGGGGGGTTGAAGAAGTGCATCCCGCAGATTCGCCCGGGGCGCTCGGCCTGGGCCGCGATCGCCGTCACCGAGAGCGACGACGTGTTGGTGGCCAGCACCGCGTCGGCGTCGCACGCCGCCTCGAGCCCGGCGAACAGCTCGCGCTTGACCTCCAGCCGCTCAGGCGCCGCCTCGATCACGAGCTCGCAGCCCCCGAGGTCGGCGAGCTCGGGCGCCGGCGCCAGCCGAGCGGTTGCCGCCTCGGCCTCGGCCGCCGTCCAGCGGCCCCGCTCCGCGCCACGCGCGAGGTCGGCCCGCAGGCGCTCGACCCCGCCCTCTAGCGCCGCGCCGTCGGGATCGAAAAGCAGGGTCTCATAGCCACCCAGACAGGCCAGCTGCGCGATCCCGGCGCCCATCGTCCCCGCCCCCGCCACTCCGACCCGCTCGATCACGGGGCGAGTTGTACCGCGAGCGCGCTCCGCGGGCGGTCCAGGGCCGCGAGGAGGCGGGCGGTGCGGGTGCCTGGGCGGGGCAGCCCGGGCCGGTGCGCCTTGCGTGACCTTCATGGCGTCCGACGCGCGCTCCGGCCGCCCCAAAAACGCCGACTCGGCGCTGAGAGGCCGTATACCGGGGCGAAGTGACGACTCGGCGTTTGGGGCGCGCGCCGGGTGTGACGCTTTCGTAGCGTTTGTGGCGTCCCTCGCGCGCTTCCTCGGCGCCGGCGGCCCGCGAGTGGCCGGAAACGATGGCGCTGAGGTATAGGCGAAATCAGCCGGCGCGCGCTGGTGTAGCTTTGGCGTCCTCGCGCGCTCCGCGGCCCGGGCGCGGGCTACGGCGGCGGCGGTGGTGGGGGCTCGCCCTCCCAGAACTCCACCGCGTCGCGGCGGTAGTAGGCGTCGTGGAAGCCCTCCGCGCTCCCCGGCGGGGAGCCGAACGCGCTGAGCTTCGCCGACTCGGGCCGGACGACGACGTCGGGCGCGTTCATCTCGCTGACGATCAGGATCCGCGCCGGCCCGTCGCCGCGGTTGATCACCTGGTGGAGGCCGTCCTCGCCCGCCGGGAGGGACACCACCTCGCCCTCGGCGAGCTCCCGCTCGCCGTCGAGCGCGCGCAGCACCGGGGAGCCCGAGAGCACGATCAGCAGCTCCTCGTTGCCGAAGTGGAAATGCAGCGGGAAGGGGGCGTTGCCGGGCTCGATCTCGAACAGGCTCGCGCCCAGGTGCTCCGCGCCGGCCTGGCGCCCGAGCCGCGCGCGCCGCACCCGGAACCCGTCGACTTCGACGGGCGGCTCGAACTCCGGCTCGAGGAAGCTCGTCACCGCGGTTGGTCCTCGCCGTCCCAGTAGTCGACGGCGTCCTCGGTCCGGAAGTTGAGGCGGAGGCCCGGGTTGCGCACGCCGACCTTGCCGGAGTCCGGATAGACGGCGATGTCCGGGCGGCGCAGCTCGCTGAGCATCAGGAAACGCGCCGGCCCGTCGCCGCGGGCGATCAGCTGGTGGGCGCCGCGCTCGCCGCGCGGAAAGGCCACCACCTCGCCGGGGCCGGCCTCGTGCGTGCCGTCGGGCGTCCGGACCGCGACCGTGCCCGAGACCACCAGGAGCAGCTCCTCGTTGCCGGCGTGCCAGTGGTAGGGGCAGTTCGCCTGGTTGGGCTCGAGCTCGTAGAGGCTCGCCCCGAGTCGAGCGCTCCCGGCGCGCCGGCCGATCTCCGTGCCGCGGTGGCGAAACCCCTCGCGGTCGAACGACTCCTCGAGCTCGCGGGCGAAGATGTTCGCGCTCATCGGCCCTTGAACTCGGGGCGCCGCTTCTCGAGGAAGGCCTGCATGCCCTCGACGCGGTCCTCGGTGGCCATCGCCAGCTCGTAGAGGCGGCGCTCCTGCTCGAGCCCGGCGCTGAGCGAGGTCTCGTCGGCCACCAGCACCGCCTGCTTGGCGAGGCGGGCGGCGATCGGCGGGCGCTTGGCAACCCGCTGCGCGAGCTCCAGGGCGGAGTCGAGCCAGTCGCCCTTGCCGGCGACCGAGTTCACGATGCCCATCCGCTGCGCCTCCGCGGCGTCGAAGCGCCGCCCGGTGAGCACGAGCTCCATCGCCCGCTGCTTGCCGACGGCGCGCGCCAGGCGCTGGGTCCCGCCGCCCCCGGGGATGATTCCGAGCGTGATCTCCGGCTGGCCGAACTCGGCCGTCTCGGAGGCGACGATCATGTCGCAGATCAGGGCGAGCTCGCAGCCGCCGCCGAGCGCCCATCCCGACACCGCCGCGATGAGCGGGGTGCGGCACTCCGCCAGCCGCCGCCAGAACCCGGCCGCGGGGTGGAACACGGCCTCGTGGAACTCGCGCTCGGCGAGGGCGCCGATGTCGGCGCCGGCGGCAAAGGCCTCGTCGGAGCCCGCGATCACGATGCAGCGGACCTCGGGATCGGAGTCGAAGCCGGCGACCGCGTCGGCCAGGTCCTCCATCAGCGCGGGGGAGAGGGCGTTGCGCGCCTCCGGGCGGTTCAGCGTGCAGAGCGCGACCCGGCCGTCGACGGACGTCTCGACCAGCGCGGCCAACGCTACGAGCCGGGCGGGACCATCGCGTTGATCCCGGTCGCGTCGCGCCCGATGATCAGCTTCTGGATCTGCGAGGTGCCCTCGTAGAGCGTCGTCACCCGCGCGTCGCGCAGGTAGCGCTCGACCGGGTAGTCGTCGACGTATCCGGACCCGCCGTGGACCTGGATCGCGAGGTTGGCGGCCTCGACCGCGGACTCGGTCGCGTATAGCTTCGCGACCGAGGTCTCGACCGTCGACGGCTTGCCCGCGTCCTTCAGCAGCGCCGCGCGGCGGACGAGCATCCGGGCCGCGTCGCGGCGCACGATCATGTCGGCGATCATCTCCTGGACGAGCTGGAAGCTCGCGATCGGAACGTCGAACTGCCTGCGTTCCTTGGCGTAGGCGACGGACGCCTGCACGCAGCCCTCGATGATCCCGACGCAGCCCGCAGCCACCGAGTAGCGGCCGGAGTCGAGCGCGGACATCGCGACCTTGAACCCGTCGCCGACCTCGCCCATCAGGGCGTCGTCGCCCACCTCCACCTCGTCGAGCGCGATCGAGGCCGTGTCGGAGGCGCGCAGGCCGAGCTTGCCGTGGACCTCCTGGGTCGAGAAGCCGTCGCTCTCGGTCGGGACCAGGAAGCAGGCCAGGCCCTTGTGCTTTTTGTCCGGGTCGGTCTGGGCGAAGATCAGGGCGACGTCGGCGACGTTGCCGAGCGAGATCCACATCTTCTGGCCGGTGATCCGCCAGCCGCCGTCGATCTTCTCCGCCCGGGTGCGCAGATTGGCGGCGTCCGAGCCGGTGTCGGGCTCGGTGAGCCCGAAGCACCCGAACGACTCGCCCGCCGTGAGGTTCGGCAGCCACCGCTGCTTCTGCTCCTCGCTCCCCCAGCGCTCGATCGAGCCGCAGACGAGCGAGGTCTGCACGGAGACCACGGTCCGCATCGCCGAGTCGCCGCGCCCGACCTCCTCGACGATCAGCCCGTAGCCGAGGAAGTCCAGGCCCCGCCCGCCGTACTCCTCGGCGACCGGCGCGCCCAGATAGCCCATCTCGCCAAGGCGCTGGGCGAGCTCGAGGTCGAACTTCTCCGCCCGGTCGGAGTCGCGCGCCCTGGGCACCACCTCGTTGTCGACGAAGTCGCGCGCGGTCTCGGCGATCAGCCGCTGCTCGTCGGTGAGTTCGATCATGCGCTGGCGGCCGACCCCAGGGCCTCGGCGATCGCCTTCGCGAATGCCTCCTGCGCCGCGGCGGTCACGGGCCCCGCATCGAAGGCGACGCCGTCGACCGCGGCGACCGTCTGGATCTCGCGCACGGTCGAGGCGAGGAAGACCTCGCTCGCTCCCAGCAGGTCCGAAACCGAGTACTCGCCCTCCGCCACCGGCAGGGCCGCGACCACCACGCGGCGGGTGATCGAGTCGAGGATCCCGGCGCTCAGCGCGGGCGTGCGGAGCTCGCCGTCGGTGACCCAGAAGATCGTCGAGGTCGGCGCCTCGAGCACCACGTCGTCGGGGCGGACGAGCAGGGCCTCGTCGACGCCGCCGCCCTTGGCGATCCTCGTGGCGTGCATGTTCGCCCCGTACGAGAGCGACTTGACGCCGTTCAGGATCAGCGTGGGGCTGTAGGTGACGCTCGCGAGCCGGACCGCGGGCAGGTGCTCGACCAGTGGCTCGATCAGCGCGATCCGCCGGCCGCCGCGGGTGACGACGAGCCGCAGCTGGGCGTCGCCCTGCCCATGCGCCTCGAGCAGCGCCTCGATCTCGGGCTCGAGCTCGACCCGCTGCGCGGGCAGCTCGATCGCGGCGGCCGAGCGCTCGATCCGCTCCAGGTGCTCGGCGAGGGCAAACGGCCGGCCCTCGTACAGACGGATCACCTCGAACACCCCATCGCCGCGGTAGAGGCCGTCGTCCTTGAGCGGGATCTTTGCCTCGGCGGTCGGCGTGATTCGGCCGTCGACGGATGCGAGCTCGGTTACGGGCATCGGCTCGAGGCTATCCAACCAGGGCCCTCGCACGGATCGCGGGCCCTGATCTAAGGTGAGCGGGTGGACTTCGCCCTGATCACGGTCGTGATGATCGGCCTGATCGTGCTGATTCTCGTCCTGATCGCCCGCGCCTACCCGGGCAGCGGGGCGGATCTCGTCGACTGGAAGCCCACGCGCTCGCACGAGGTCGAGGCCCAGCTCGAGGTCGACGACGTCCAGCAGATGCTCGAGGCCCAGAACGAGTACCGCCGCCGCCGCGGCGCCCGCGAGCTCACCGAGGACGACGCGAACCGGATGGCGCGCGAGGACGAGGCGATCCGCGAGCGCGCCCGCCAAAGCGTCGAGCGCAATCTGGACCAGCTCGAGGACGAGTTCGGCGTTTGATGAGTGCCCTCCCGTGGCGCGGGCGCTGATCGTCGGCTGCGGGTGTCACGGCCGGGCGCTCGGGGCCGCGCTCGCCGGGCGCGGCTGGGTGGTGCGTGGCACCAGCCGCGGGCAGGAGGGGGCCGCGGCGATCGAGGCGGCCGGGATCGAGCCGGCGATCGCCGACCCGGACCGGATCATGACCGTCCTCGACGCGATCGAGGGCGTCGCGCTGATCTACTGGCTGTTCGGCCGGGTTGCGGCCCCGGAGCTACACGGTCCACGGCTCGAGCGCCTGCTCGAGGAGATCGTGGACACGCCGGTGCGGGCGCTCGTCTACGAGCTCAACGAGGAGCTCGAGCCGGCCGACGCGGCCGCCGCCTTCGAGGCCCTGCGCTCGGCCAACGAGCGCTGGCGGATCCCCTTCGAGGTGGTCGCCGCCGAGCGCGGCACCGAGAACTGGCTCGAGGGGATGACGGCCGCCGCGGCCGAGCTGGTCGGCTGACCCAGCGGCGCTACTGGAGCGGGGTCGGCTTCTTGTTCGTGCCGGTCCAGGGCGCCTGGTCGGCGACGTGGGCGGGCGGCTGGTCCAGGTGGTCGGCGAGCGCCTTGAGGCCGATGCCGGCTCCGATCACGCCGACCGCCACGATCGCGTAGATCATCACCTGGCGCCCGAAGCTGGCGCTGTAGTTGCCCCCGATGACCTCGCGGCGCTTGTCGAGGCCCATCGCGTCGACATCGGATTGCTCGTGACGGGCGAGCCGCTCCTCGGGATCGTCCTTCTCGAAGGTCGTGTTCGGACCGATCGACGGCGCGGTCGTCTCGCTGAGGTCCTCGGTGTCGGTGCCGTCGCCCTTGTCGTCGGGCTTGCGCTCGGACTCCTCCATCGGTTTTGACGATACGCCGCGACGCGCGGTCACGCGCCGGTTGCGTACAACACCCGGATGGCGCGCTGGAGAGCGGTGGTCGTCGCGGCACTCGCGTGCCTTGCCGTTGCGGCCGCCCCGGGGGCGGCCGAGGCTCATTACCCGTGGAAGCAGCGGGTGGCGGCCGCCAAGCGGTTCGCCGACGGGCGCCACGGCCGGATCTCGTTCGCGGTCGTCGACGAGGGCGGCCGTCTGCACGGCTCGCACCCCGACCGCGTCCATAACTCGGCGAGCGTGGTGAAGGTGATGTTCATGGTCGCGCTGCTGCGCCAGGAGCGCCACGACGCGCTGAGCCGTGCCGAGCGGCACCTGCTCGGGCCGATGATCAAGCGCTCCGACGATCGCGCCGCCAATCAGGTCTTCGAGCGGGTCGGCCAGCGCGCTCTGTATCGCCTCGCGCGCGACGCCGGCCTCGACCACTTCACGACCCAGCCCGTGTGGGGCCTGACCACGATCACGGCCGGGTCGCAGGCGCGCTTCATCGACCACGTCGAGCGCTACATCCCGCGGCGCCACCGCGCCTACGCGATGCACCTGCTGAGCCGCGTCATCCCCCGCCAGCGCTGGGGGATCCCGCCCGTGGCGCCGGCCGGGTGGCACCTCTATTTCAAGGGCGGGTGGTCAGGCGCGCCGAGGTGGCGGATCAACCAGGTGATGCAGCTGCGCCATGCGTCGCGGCGCTTCTCCGTTGCGATCCTCACTCGCGAGCAGCCGTCCAAGCGTTACGGCGAGCGCTCGATCGAAGGCGTTGCCCGGCGCCTGCTGGCGGGCTACGACCGGCTCACTCGCTGAAGCAGCTCGCCGAGGATCCGCGCGGTCGCGCCCCAGATCAGGTGCTCGCCGACGACGTAGGTGGGCGTCCGGATGGGCACACCGCGCCGCACCAGTCGGCGCATCGCGAAGCCCTCGCGCAGCTGTGCGAGCTTGAAGGCGAGCACGGTCTCGACCTCGGTCGGGTTTGGCTCGAAGCGCAGGTCGTCGCCGATCAGGCCGACGAACGGGAAAACCTTGTAGTTGGTGACGAAGGTGCCGATCGGCGGCAGGGCGCCGACGACCTCCACCTGCGACGGCGCCAGGCCGATCTCCTCCTCGGCCTCACGCAGCGCGGTCGCGCGCAGCTCCTCGCCGTCGTTGTCGCGGCGGCCGCCAGGGAAGGAGATCTCCCCGGCGTGGCGGCGCAGGTCGTGGCGGCGCTCGGTGAACACGAGGCCGGGGTCGTCCGGGTAGCCGTAGAGCGGGACCAGGACGGCGGCCTCGGTCGCTCCATGCGCCTGCAGTTGCGCCGCCTCCTCGGGGCGCAGCAGCGCATCGCGCAGTTCCTCGCTCCCGTCCACGCTCAGAGAATGACCTGCACCGTGCCACCGTCCACCGACCAGGCCGAGCCGGCGACGTAGGAGGCGCGCTCGGAGCAGAGGAAGACGATCGCCGCGGCGATCTCGTCGCTCTCGGCCAGCCGCCCGATCGGCCGCCCGCCGGCGGTCGCGGCGAGCGCCTGCTCGCGTGAGTCGTGGCCGGCGTGCTCCTGCGACTGGTCGAGGAGGCCGCCCTCGGCCATCCACAGCTCCGACTTCGTGGGGCCCGGGCAGATCGCGTTGACGAGCACGCCGTCGCTCGCGTGGCGGTCGGCGAACAGGCGCGAAAGCGAGAGCTCGGCGGCCTTGGCCACCGAGTACTCCGGCATTCCCGCCGACGGGCGCTTGCCGGCGGACGAGGCCACGTTGACGACCCGGCCCCAGCCTCGCTCGACCATCGCCGGGAGCGCCGCGCGCATGATCCGCATCGGGGCCATCACGTTGAGCTCCCAGGCCGCGTACCAGTCCTCCTCCGGGATGTCCTCGAGCTGGCGCACTCGCGCGGTGCCGGCGTTGTTGACGAGCACGTCCAGGCGGCCGAAGTGCCGCTCGCACTCGGCCACGATCCCGGCGCCGGCATCGGGATCGGTGACGTCGAGCGCCAGGGCCTCCACCCGGGTGCCGTCGCGCGCGGCGCCGCGGCACTCCTCCTCGGCTTCGGCGAGGCCCTCGGCTCCCCGGGCGACCAGCAGCACCGAGGCGCCCTCGGCCGCCAGCATCCGCGCCGTGGCCCGGCCGATGCCGCGGCTGGCGCCGGTGACGGCGCAGACCCGGTCGGCGAGCCCGAGGTCCACCGGCCTCAGGCCGACTCGATCGTGTCGGCGATGACCACGTCCGTCTCGCCGGACAGCGCCCGATGCACCGGGCACTTGGCGGCAATCACCAGCAGCCGCTCGCGCTGGTACGCGTCGAGGGCCGTCGGCACTCGCAGCGTCACGGTCGCTCGCTGGATTGTGGAGCTGCGGCCGTACTCGAGGTCCACGTCGACCTCGACCGCGCCAAGGTCCCAGCCCTTGCGCTCGGCGTACATCTCGCACGTGATCGCGGTGCACGCCGCGAGCGCGCCAGCGACGACCCGTGTCGGGCCCGGCCCGGTGTCCGTGCCACCGGCCGACTCGGGCTCGTCGAAGACCAGCGTGTGCCGGCCGTCGATCTCGACCGTGTGCGCGTAGCCGGCGGTGCGCTTCGCGGTCGCCCGCACCGGCTAGGCCTTCGGCTGCTCGCGCTCGCGGCCGGCGAACAGCTCCGGCTCCGGGGCGTCCGCGAAGCGCGCCATCGCATAGGCGGCGTCCGACGCGCGGTTGAGGAAGCGCAGGAGCTCCGCGGTGAGCACCCCCTCGCCGCCGTCGAGAAGGACGGCCCGCCGCTCGGCCCGGCGCAGGATCGCGCGGCCGAGGTCGAGCTGGGCCGAGAGCTGCGTGCCGCCGGGGATGACGAACTTGGGCGGCAGGTCGACCCGGTCCATGTAGGAGTCGATCAGCCGCTCGAGCTCGGCGGCGATCTCGGGGGTCACCCTGCTGACGCCGTCGACCAGGCGCGCGGCGGCCTCCGGGGCCGTCGCCAGCTCGGCGCCCGCGATGAAGAGGTCGTCCTGCAGGCGGAGGATGTCGGCGGCGAGCTCGGCGTCTTCGGGCCCGCAGAGCGAACGCGCGACGCCGAGCGCCGAGGCGGCCTCGTCGAGCGCGCCGTACGCCTCGGTGCGCGGGTCGGACTTCGCCACCCGGCCGCCGTACCAGAGCGAGGTCGTGCCGTCGTCGCCCTTGCGCGTGTAGATCCGGGTCATCGACCCGACACTAGCGATCAGCTCAGCGGGTTGAACACGATCCCCGTCAGCAGCTTGGGGAAGAAGTACGTCGACTTCGGCGGCATCGTCTCGCCGGCGGCCGCGACGGCACGGACCTGCTCGACCGGCGTCGGGCGCATGAGGAAGGCCGCATGGGTGCCCTCGTCCAGCGATGCGAGCGCGCGCTCGGCGGACGCCGTGTAGGCGATCCCGCGCTTGGCCTCGACGTCCTCCTCGGTCATGCCGAGAGCCCCGCGCAGCACGAGCGTTTCGAGGATCGCGGCGTCGAGGTCGCGATAGGCGTCGGAGCGGCCCTCCAGCGCGGCGTCGAGGGCCGGCCGCGCCTCCGGCCGCAGGCGCAGGCGAAAGCCGCGGCGGAAGTGCGAGTCGATGTAGCCGAAGACGCCGACGCCCTCCTCGCCCGCCGGGTCGAGTTGCTCGACCGGGACCTCCTCGATGTCGAAGCTCTCGCGCAGCGCCGCCGCGAGTGCCTCCTGGCGTTCGGACGCGTCGAGATTCGTGAGCAGGCGGTGATAGCCGAAGACGGTCAGCCCCGGGTCCGCCAGCGACACGAGCGCCATCAGCGTGTACCGGTGCGGGCCCTCGCCGCCGATTGCGTCCGCGTAGGTGCGGGCCGTCTCGTAGCGATGGTGGCCGTCGGCGATCAGCAGCTCGGAGTCGGCGAGCTCGGCGGTGACGGCGCGGTGAACCTCCGGGTCGTCGATCCGCCAGATCCGGTGGACCGTCCCCTCGTCGTCGCTGACCTGGGCCCAGGGCTGCTGCCGTGTGTACCCCTCGAGGTGACGCCACGCGTCGCCCTCGTGCAGGGAGAAGATCGGCGAGAGGTTGTGCCGGGTGGCCTCGGTGAGCGCCAGGCGGTCCTGCTTCGGGCCGGGCTGGGTGCGCTCGTGCGGCCGCACCAGCCCCGGCCCGTAGGGGGTGACGCGGACCCTGCACAGCAGCCCCCGCCTGGTGGCGCGGCTGCCGTCCGGAGCCTCGTAGTCCTGGGTGAGCGCCCACAGCGCGGGCTCGCGGTCGGCGCTCAGGATGCCCTGGAGCGTCCATTCCTCGAGCGTCTCGGCGGCGTGCTCGTAGCGGTCGCCGCCGTCCGGCGCCTCGGGAAGATCGATCTCGACCACGTTGAAGGGCGAGCGGGCGAGCAGCTCGGCACGCCGCGCGGCGTCGATGACGTCGTACGGCGGCGCGACGACGTCGTCCAGCGAGCCGATCGCGGCAAGGTTGTAGTGGAGGGCTTGGAGCGGGCGAACCTCGGCCATCGGGCGCGGAACCCTACCCGGGGCCGCCGAGGACTAGCCCTGCTGACGAAACCACTCGCCCAGCGCCTGGAGGCCCTCGCGCTGCTCCTCGCCGCCGCCGAGCCCGCCGAGCGGTCCGGTGCCGCGCATCATCATCAGCTTGAGCTTCTCGCCGTCGGCGGTCTTGAGCTTCAGCGTCATCGCCGCACCATCCATGATCGCGGCCCCGATCTGGGGCCAGCCCCCGCCTGCACCCTCGGTGGACGCGTCTGCGATCCGCTCCGGCGGCAGGGAGATCGGCTCGCCGTCGGGCTCGAACTTGCGGTTCATCCCCTGCACGACGAGCCGCCGGTCGGTGGTCGCGATCGCCACCTGGCGGCCCTTGAACATGCTCTGCTGGGTGGCGATGCACACGCCGCGCAGCTCTTCGCCGGCCTCCAGCGCCGGCTCAACGGCCGCCCGCAGCTTGTCCCCGAGCTCTCCCATTGCGTCCTCCTCAGCAGTTGTTCGCGACGATCTCGGCGATCGGCGTGTTGGGGTCCGCGCTCGCGGAGTCGATCGCCACCTGCACCTGGAAGTCGCTGCCGGCGTCGGTGTTCGTCCCCGAGCAGTCCGGGTTGGCGTCGGCCGCGTCCTGGACCGCCGCCACCTCATCCGGGATCGACGCGTCGAGGAACTCCTTCGCCGTCATCCCGCCGCCCGAGCCCGAGCCCTGGGGCCCCGAGGTTCCCGAGACGCCGGCGGCGGGCGTTGATGTCGTGTCGTCACCGCCGCCACAGCCGGCGGCGCCGAGCACCATCAGGACCGCTCCGAGAGCGAGCACGGTTCGCATCCGGCGCGAGTCTAATCGCGGTTGGTGGCCCGCTTGCCGCGGCCGCTGAACGGCTGGTCGAGGTCACCGGGCGCGAAGACGCGCACCTCGCCGTCGACGGCGTAGCAGTAGAGCGCCAGGGCGAAGATCTCCCGCATTGCGGAGGCCGCGGCGGCGATCGCCACGATCGCGACCGCGCCCACCGCGATCAGGACGGAGGCGACGGCGGGCTCGGAGTGGGCGAGGCCGACCCCGGCCACGAGCACGATGCAGGCGGGGATCGTCGCGACGATGAGCCAGGCGCCGATCGTCAGCGATCCGGCGATGCCCTCTCCCCAGCGCCGCTTGATCAGCGACGCTGAGCGGCGCACGGCTGGGATCGCGTCCTCGCTCTCGACCACGAGCACCGGCACGACGAAAATCGTGGCCAGCGTCCACGCCGCGCCGGCGAGCCACGTGAGGATCCGACCGCCTCCCGGGATCCGGCTCGCGATCTGCTGGAGCACAAGCCCGACGCCGACGGACAGCAGCGTCCAGACGGCGATCGGCCCGAGCCGGGTCGCGGCGGCGCCCAGGGCCTCGCCGATGCTCAGCCGCCCGCCGCGCATGCGCTCGGAGGCGGCGCAGACGAGCGCGACGTTCAGAAAGACCGCGATGAAGGTGATTGGGAACGCCGCGATCGCCCGACCAGCGCCAGATGGCCGCCCGATTGCGTTGGATCCTCGAAGTAGCCGCCGAGATAGAGCGCCGCCGCCCACGCCGCCGCGGTGGTCACGGTGCCGAGGGTCGCGATCGAGATCATCGTGCGGTCGCGGCGCAGGTAGGACCACGCGACGCCGGTCAGGCGCCAGCTGCGCCGGATCCGGCCCTCGGGCGCGGCCACGCCTCCCTGGGTGGTGGGCATGGTCTTGCTTTCCACGACCCTCGTATCGTCCGCGGCGCCCAAACGCTTTACCGAGGCCGACCAAGGAGAGGAGGCGATTCGATGGGCGGGTTCGCTCTCAAGGCGATCGACGAGATGGAGACGGCGAACGACGGGATCGTGAAGAAGGCGGGAGCGGAGCTGGGCGTCGAGTCGTTCGGCATCCAGGTCTTCGACTTCCCTCCCGATTTCCCGGACTATCCCGAGCACGATCACGCCGCCGAAGGCATGGAGGAGATCTACCTCGTGCTCGAAGGCTCGGCGGACTTCGAGATCGACGGCGAGCGCGTGGCGCTCGACCGCGGCCGGATGCTGCGCATCGCGCCCGCGAGCAGGCGCAAGTTGCTCCCGGGGCCGGATGGCGTGCGAATGGTCGCGATCGGCGCGAGCCCGGACCGGGACTACCGGCGGCCGGAGGGGCTCGGCTTGGCCGGCTAGGATGGTCCGGTCCGAGAGCCCTAACAACGTCGTCGTGCCGACCTGCCTCGGACTGACCCCCACCAAGGTCGGGACGTCGGGTGACGACGTGATCAACGGGACCCCGGGCCGCGACGTCATTATCGGGCTCGGCGGCCACGACACGATCAACGGCAACGACGGTGACGACGTGATCTGTGGCGGCGACGGTGGCGACACGATCACCGCGGGCAAGGGCGCCGACCGCGTCGACGGCGGCGCCGGCAACGACTCGATCTTCGGCTCCGACGGGGACGACACCCTGGACGGCGGCGCGCAGAACGACAGCATCCGTGGCGACGGCGGCGCGGACACCTGCACCAGCGGCGAGGTGCGGATGAGCAGCTGCGAGATCATCTCGTAAGACTCGGCGCCGTGCCCACGCCGCTGACCCGCCGGGAGATCCTCAAGGGCGCCGCGGTCGGCTTGGCGCGCTCGGTGCCGGCGCGACCCTGGCCGCACCCGCCCAAGCGGCCAAGCGAGACCGCGTCGCCGTCATCGGCGCGGGCGCCGGTGGCGTCGCCGCCGCGTACTTCCTCGCCGGCACATACGACGTGGACGTCTTCGAAGCCCGCTCGCGGATCGGCGGGCACTGCGACTCGCGGACCATCGACTACAAGGGGCATCCCGTCACCGTCGATCTCGGCGCGCAGTTCTTCCATCCCGACACCCACCCGCTCTACGTCACGCTGCTCGAGGAGCTCGGCCTCTACGACCCCGCAAACCCCGACTCGCGCCAGACGCACGTGTCGCCGGGCAGCCTGTGCGTGTTCCCGATGACCGGCGGCGGCCCGCCGCGGTTCACGTCGACCCATCCGCTCGACACGCTGCCCACCGCGCTCGAGTTCGCCTCCTTCACGCAGCTCGCGCGGCAGGCGGTCCTCGACGGGCTGGCCTGGGAGACCACCGTCGATGAGTGGATCGTGTCGCTGCCTCTGGACCCGGCGTTCAAGGCAGACGTGCTGTATCCGTGGATCACCGCGACCATCGGGTGCTCGCGGGCCGACGCCGAGCGCGTGTCGGCGCGCTCGATCCTGCAGACCTTCGCGCTCGCGTTCCCGCCCGACCCCACCTCCGGCGCCACGACCTACAACTCGAGGATCGGCCTCCAGGGCAATCTCCGGCGGCTGCTGAATCGCGTGCCCGCGGCGCGGGTCCACCAAAACTCACCGGTGCATGCCTTGTCGCGGAGCAGCGACGGCTGGACGCTGCGCACGCCCGGCGGCCGGCGGGGGCCGTACCGGTACGTGGTGATCAACGCGCCGCCGCGCATCAGTCGCAAGCTGCTGCGGCCGCTGTCCGCGGCTCCGCGACGTCACCGCGCTGCTCGACCAGTACAGGTACTTCGACTCGCGCCTGCTGATCCACAGGGACCCGGTCTACGCGTTCCGCGATCGGACGTACTGGACCGCCTACAACGCGGGGGTCGACGGACGCAAGTGCGAGGGCAGCGTGTGGGTCGGCGCCCTGCGCGATCCGCTGCCGTCGGGCGCGACGGTCGACGTGTTCAAGTCCTGGGCCCAGCGACGGCGCGCCGATCCCAAGCGCATCATTCTGGAGCGGCGCTTCAAGCACCCGCTGATCACCCCGCGCGCCATCGCGGCCGCCCGAGCGCTGCGTCCGCTGCAGGGCCGCCACGGGCTCTACTTCAGCGGCACCCACACGACCGGCACCGACCTTCAGGAGACCGCGATCTACTCGGCCATGAAGGTGGCCGAGGCGCTGGCGCCGGCCAGCCCGAAGCTCGCCTCCCTGCAGGCGCGGATGCGAGCCAACGGGATCGACGGGATCTCCTACGACCTGTGATGGTCCGGGGTGACTTGCCTAACCAATGGGAGGAACGAGATGAGCGTCACCGGTCAGTGCATGAGGATCCGAGGAGGACGGGCTGCCACCGTCGTGGCGGCCGTGATGCTGCTCGCCTCGGGGTGGGGTGCGACGGTGAGCCGCGCCGACTCGACTGGCGTCTACTTCGACGCCTCGGCGAACGTGGGCGCCGGGCCCAACCCGTTCAACGGGACGTTCACCGGGTTCGAGAACGTCGGAGTCGGAATCGAGCCAATGAAGTCGTTGACCAACGGCGCGTACAACATCGGGATCGGAACCCGGCCGCTGCCGGCGGTGACGAGCGGCAGGTACAACATCGGCATCGGCACCTTTTCGCTCGACACGCTCTCGACCGGTTTCTACAACGTCGCGCTCGGTGCCAGTGCGGCGACCAACAGTACGACCGGATACTCCAACACCGCACTGGGCGACGCTGCCCTGGCCGCGAACACCACCGGCGGCTCCAATGTGGCCGTCGGCCACGCGGCGCTGCTCAGCAGCACGTCACAGTCGGGACAGGTCGCGGTCGGAACGGACGCACTGCAGGGCAACGCGTTGGGGCAGGGAAACGTCGCGGTCGGTCTGGAGGCCCTGAAAATCGGCCAGCGAGGGTCGAACAACGTCGCCCTGGGTTCCCTCGCGCTGCGGGCCAACGACGGCGGTGACGCGAACGTGGCGACCGGATATGCCGCGCTGAGCAACAACACGACCGGCGACGCCAACGTCGCGTCCGGCCAGAGCGCGCTCGGAGTGAACACCACGGGCAGCGGCAACATCGCCACCGGCAACAATGCCCTCGGGTCCAACACCACCGGGGGCGACAACCTCGCCACCGGGACGTTGTCCCTCGGAACGAACACGAGCGGCCTGGCGAACATCGCGACTGGCACCTCGGCGCTGGGCAAGAACACCCGGGGGAACGACAACGTCGCCAGCGGCATCAAGGCACTGCTGTCCAACAGAGTCGGTGACAGAAACGTTGGCATCGGCAACTACGCTCTGCAGAAGGGCACCGGCAGCGGCAATATCGCGCTCGGGTTTGGCGCCGGTAAGGACCTGACCACGGGTTCCGACAACGTCTACATCGCCAACCGCGGCATTGACGGGGACTCGGGGCAGATCCGGATCGGCACCACCGGAAGCCAGAATGCGACCTTCATCGCCGGGATCAGCGGCAAGCCGGTGGCCGCCAACGCCCAGCAGGTGCTCGTCAGCCCGAACGGAAAGCTCGGGACCGCGCCGGCACGTTCGGCGTCCACCGCATCGCTCGCGGCGACCGTCGAGCGACTGCAACGCCAGGTCGAGCGTCTGCGCAAGCAGGTGAAGGGAGGCTGATTGAGCTTGCTAATCGGGGTGGCGGGATTTGAACCCGCGAATCCTCCCGTCCCCAAAACGGGCGCTCTACCAGGCTGAGCTACACCCCGGGACCGGGCCGAGTCTACCCGCGGGTATCGTCAGTCGCCACGGGTGAGCCAGAAGGAGAACGATGGACCTGAAGAGACTCGGACAGCAGGCGAAGAGCCTGATCGACAAGCGCGGTGGCAGCGAGAGCGTCAAGGAGGACGCGGAGGAGCTCCAGGGCATCGCCAAGGGCCCAGGGCAGCTTCACCGACAAGGCGAAGGCGGCGGTCGAGGCGATCAAGGATCCGGGCGCCGACGGCGATGCGGCGCCAGCCGCGGCGCCCGCCGCCCAGGCCAGCGCGGCCGAGGTCGAGCGCGCCGACGAGAAGGTCGAGGGCGAGGAGCGCGGCAAGCACGCCGGGCACAAGGGCCACGGCGGCGGCCACGGCCGCCACCCCAACCGCGAGCGCGGCGGGGGCGGCGAGCCGGGCGTCTGACTCAGCTCAGTTCGTCGGCGTCGTGACGCACACGACCTCGGCGGAGTTCATGAAGTCCTGATTCCCGCGGCTGCCGCTGCCGGTCACGGTCCAAGCCTTGAACGGTTCGCCGGCGCCGGTGTTGTCGGTGTAGAACTCATCGGTCCAGAAGGTGTCGCCGGACGCCAGATTGGGCACCGTGTTGTGGTCGGCGAGCAGTTCGGCCTCGCTGAGCGACGGCACCCGGAGCGAGAGCGCGGAGCACGCGTCGATCGCGCCCTGCCAGTTGGCCTGGGCGTTGCTGTCCAACGCGCAGAGGTCGCCGTAGCGGGTGGCGCCGTGCGTGCAGGTGTCGACGCCGCTTTGATCCTCGATATCCGCGCCGGTCAGCGATTCCGCCTTCACATCGCCGCTTCGTACGGCCTTGTTGTTGGCGAGGTCGGCGCTGAGGAGCGAGTTGTCGATCACATCGTCGCTGCCGATCGTGTTGGCCGCGTAGGCGGCCCCGCCGCCGAGGACGAGGATCAGGCACAACGTGGAGATCACGTTGGCGTACGTGATGTGCGGGCGCAGTCTGCGCATGGGGTTCCCTCCTTGGATGGTGCGCCGCCAGCCTAACGGCGCTTCCGCGCCCCCTTCTTCGCCGCCCGGCTACGGGCGTTGGCGTTGCGCTTGCGCGTCGCAGCCGCCCTCTTCGCCGCCTGCGAGCGCTTCCGGGGCCCGTGGTCAACGCGATCCTTGATCTCATCGACGGCGGCCGACAGCTCCGCCGCCGCGCGCTGAGCCGGCTTGGTCTTGGCCTTGCCCTGGCGTGGGAGCGCGTCCGCCAACCGCTTGGCGACGCCCTTGCGCACGCCCCGCGTGCGGAGCCGCTTGTAGAGCTTCTTGTCCCGCTTCACCTGTGTCGCAGCCATCGTGGCCTCCTCCTTGGAGTTAGTCCGTTGACTCGGGGAGTACCCGCCGCGTTCCGCCGTAGCCATCGCGCGGCGGGGCCATAATCAAGCTCGAGCCCCTGTAGCTCAGCTGGATAGAGCGGCTGCCTTCTAAGCAGCAGGTCCCAGGTTCGAGTCCTGGCGGGGGCGTCCCATTGCAAAGCGGATCCGGGCAAACCGCGCTCAGTCCCCGTGGCCCAGTAGTGACCCAAACGCATGGGCGGAGCCCTCCTGCGTGCGCTCAAAGTCGCCCAAGCGCCGCGCAATGTCGGCGCCGGAGCCGTCCAGCAGGGCGCCGTAGTGGCGCTCAATCATCGCCACGGACGTGCACGGGCCGTCCTCGATCAGGTCACTAGGCGACCAACGAGCGTCTCCGACGATACCGCCGGGCTCGGCGGACGTCTCCGGCGACGTCGGGCCGACGTTGACGCGCGCACGTTCAGAATCGACTGCGCCGTGTGGTGGGACAGTGCGGGTGGCCATAGGATGTGGCGAATGACCGCGGTCGTAGTGAGCACCGAGTTGGCGGTGGCCGTCGTCGTGATCCTTGTCGTCCTGCCCATCGGCTACTGGATCTTTCGGGCGTTGACGGGGAAGCTCGGGCGCTGACGCCCGCATCGCCGTGCTGGCGATCCTGGCGCTGCAAGCGCTCGGAGTGCTCTGACTCGGGACTCAGCGCAACCGGCCGGTGCCCTTCGGGCTTCGCGGCCCGGCCAGTCCGCGCCGGGCCGCGATGCCTCTCGGCGTACCTACTGGCTGCAGACCGCGAACACGTTGAGGGACGCGGTTGCTCCGGGGCGTCCGACAGCGCCCGCCTCGTTACGCATGAACCCACCCCATGTCGTGAGCGGGCTCCCATCTGGCGGAAGGACCGTGAGCGGTTCCGCCGGGTCCACGGGGCCCGAGGAGACCAGGGTCACCAGTTCGCCCACCGTGGTGCCCACGGGCGTCGCGCCGCCACCGATCATCGTCTCGCCGGGGTCGCAAGTCGCGGTCGCTCCGCCCGCCGTGCCGTCCGGGACCTGCGTCGACTCGACGCGCGTGATCACCCCATTACCGAGCGCGAGCTTGGAGACTTGCTTCTGCGCCTGCTTCTTGGCGATCTTCTTCACCTGCTGCTTGGTGACGGTCTTGGTCACGATCTCGGGTGCGGCGACCGCCGTACCCGCTAACGCGACCACCAGGGCCAGGGCGGCGACGATCACCGCTGGCGATGGCCGAGAGCGCTTCATCAGGTTATGGGCAGGTAAGGATCCTGCACGCGCGCAGCTAGTTGCTGGCGGCCTCGTGCGGCGGTGGCGGGAGCTCGTACCAGTCCACCGGCTCGCAGCCGCCCTCGCCCATGACCCCGTACCAGTACAAGCCCGTCTCGCGCTTGCGGACGATCAGCCGATCATGGCGCAGACGTCGTCCACCTTGCCGCTGGAGCTGAAGCCGACGACCGACCCAAAGTCGTCGAGCACCAGCCGCACGTTGCCGGTGAAGGCGTAGGTGCGGCCAGTCGCGTCGTCCCCCGGGCCAACGTCGCCGGGAAAGAAATTGAACGTGGTCGTGCCGCTCAGCCGCCCCGTGAAGCTCCCGTCCGCTTGCGGCACGAATGAGGCGCTGCCCTTGTTTTGGACGATGATCGACTTACCCGTGGCGACGTTCGTGAACTCGTCGGGGTGCCGGCCCGAGAACAGCTGCCTGCCGTCGTCCCAGGTTCGCACTACGGAGGTGGGGCCTACGGACTTCAGGTGGACGCCCTCGGGCGCGATCGCTTCCGGGCACGCGAGCCCCGGGGGGACCACCGTGTCGATGCCCGGCAGCACCTCGTGGTCGGGCTTGTTCGCCATCGCCGCGGGCGCGAGCACCGCGCTGGAGAGGGCGATCACGATCGCCCATCGTCCAATCATCATGTCGCCTTCTTCCGTGGGCGACGAAGATTCGACGCGTCCCTGCCGCCGTGTAGTGGTACGGCAGCGAGCCTAACACCGCACCGGCTGCCCAGGACAGGAAGATCGCGACCCCCGACAGCGCGCCCCGTCCACGAGAAGGGCCCAGCCGGAGCCGGGCCCTTCGAGCCATCCAGATCGATAACCGGCTGACTCAGGTCTCGCGTTGAGTGCCTGCTCGAGGGGCGCTCTCACTGTGTCGGTACCCGAGCCCACGGGGCCATAACGGGCGCTCCGAGAGTCGTTTCACGCTTGCGCGCGGGGGTAGGAGGCCCGCTCCCCAGGCGCTACATTGGACGCCGCGCGGTGGACGTAGCTCAGCTGGTAGAGCTCCTGGTTGTGGTCCAGGCGGTCGTGGGTTCGAATCCCATCGTCCACCCCTCGAAGTCAGTTGCCTGAGCCGGCTACGGTGTGACCGTCCCGGTGAACGTCTCGCCACCTTCTGTGGCGTCTGTGCCGGGCTCATACTCGATCTTCATCTGACCGTTTCCGTGCAGGCCCTCGAAGGCGCCCGTGCCGCTGACGATCTTCCATGGCCCGGCCTGCGTCCGACCCTGCGGCACGCCTGGCGTGAAGCCGATCCTCAGGCTCCCGTCGGGGCAGCGAAAGGTCCGGTCCACCAGCCCGATGTCGGGGTCGTCCCCGTGCACGTCGCTAAACGTGCCGTGGGGACAGAAGGGCGCCTCGCGGATCGAGGATCCGTCGAGGACCTTGCCTCCGCCGATCGAGGCCCCAGGGACGGGCCCGCCGTTGGGGATGTCGATCTCCGCATGGGTCTTGATCGCGATCTTCTCGCCCGCTTCGGTGCCGGAAGAGAAGTCGCCGCCGGCCGCGGACCTCGGCGCCGCGCCGGTCGCGCCCTCGTCAAGGCCACCGCAGGCCGCGAGACCGACCGTCGCGCGAGCGCCAGCATCAATACCAGACCCTCGAGCCCGGGCTGACCGCCCGAGCGTTGCCTTCGGCGAGTAGAGCATCGGCAGATCCTAGTTCTCGCGTGGAGGCGCGCGACACACGCGGGAGCCCGTCCGAGTAGGTTCGTCGGGGTCCGGCCGGCGCCACACAACCGCGTCAAGGAAAGCCCCACCGCGACGATGACAACCGCCACCAGCACCACGCGCCTCTTCAACCCCGCCGGCTACGACGGGGCGGACCTCGACCCGCGGTGCACGGGCAGATGTACGCGATCATCGCCTGGTTCGAGGCGAAGGGCAAGGAGCACCTGGCCGCGGATGGTCTATTCGCGACGAGCCGGTACGGGCCTTCATCGAGTACCCGGTGCGGGCCGAGGACGTGCTCCACACCGGCGTCGAGGCGTTCGAGGCGGCGCTGAACACGATCAACGTCGGCAAGTTCAACCTCGGCTTCTGCGCGATCGGGATGTCCGAGCACTGCTTCTTCGAGACCGTGACCCAGGCCGAGAACCGGGTCCTGTTCGGCAAGCGGGTGACCGAGTTCGGCCAGGTGCGGCGGATCCTCACCGAGGCCTACAGCCGGCTCGTCGCGGCGAAGCTCTACGGCGCCCGAGCCGTCGACTACGTGCGCAGCGCGAGCCGCGACGACCGTCGCTATCTGCTCTACACGCCGATCAACAAGATGCAGGTCACCACCGAGGGCGAACGGATCGTGCGCCTGCTGGCCGAGGTGATGTCGGCGAAGGGCTTCGAGCGCGACAGCTATTTCGCGAGCGCCAAGAACATCATCGACGGGTTGCCGAAGCTCGAGGGAACTGTCCACGTCAACCGGCACGTCGGCGAGACCAGCAAACCGATGACGTTGAAGCCGCGTCGCCGGGGCTAGCGCGTCCGCGGGGAGGAGCGTGCGCTCAGCTACAGCCTGGAGCCCCGACCGCGTCGCAGATCCACGAGCGCCAGTCCTCGGAGAGCTGATCGGCGGCCAGGAGTCCGGCGAGCTTCGTCCGGTCGCTCAAGAAGGCCTCGGCAAATTGCGCGATCGTTACCCCATGCAGCGGCCGCTCGGCGACCTCGATCGCATCGCCTGCGCCGAGCTTGCCTTCGGAGATGATCCGGAGGTAGGTCCCGGGCCGCATCGCCTGGGCGAAACGCCTTAAGAAGCGAGGGTCGCCCATCCGGATGCCGAGCTTGAAGCACGGAAAACGGGGCTCAGAGACCTCGAGCACGGTCGATCCGATGCGCCAGCGCTCACCGATCACGGCCGTACTCGGATCGACGCCCGTGACGGTGAGGTTCTCGCCGAACGTTCCTGCGTCCAGCGGCCTGGAGATCTCGGACTCCCACCACTCATAGTCCTCACGCGAGTACGCGTAGACCGCCTTGTCGACCCCGCCGTGGACCGAGCGGTCGGACTGCTCATCGCCGGCGAGGTTGATGCCCCGCACCGCGACGCGCCCCTCCACCGGGTACTTCCAGATCGACGTCAGTACACGCTCGCCGCCGTAGTCCACAGGTCGGGGCCGGCCGACGTTGACTGAGAGGACGGCGGGTGGCTTCTCGGTCAACGGGTGAACTTCGCCAACGGCTCTCCCACCTCGACGATGTAGGTGGAGAGCATCATGCCCGTCTCGGGGCCGACATCGAGAGCGTTGTGGGGCGTACGGGGCGGCATCAGGAACGGGTCGCCGGCGTGCAGGGTGAGCGTGGGCTTTCCCTCAATCATCATCTCGACCGTGCCGGCCAGGATGTAGCCCACCTCCTCGCCGGGATGCTGGTGCCAGCCCGACTCAACACCGGCGGGGATCTCGGTGAGCACCTGGACGATCTCGCGTCCGGGAATAGAGGACGCGGCGTGCTGGAGCTCGGTCCGCTTGAGTCTGTGGGCGAGCTCGTCGACCGGCTGCTCGGGGTCCATCATCGGCTGACTGCCTCCAACGCCTTCAGGATGTGGTCGGTGACCGCCCCGGGCTGGGAGATCATGATCACGTGCGAGCCCTCGAGCTCGACGATGTCGGCGCCCGCCCGCTCTGCCATCGAACGGGTGACATCAGCGCCGGCGGCCTTGTCGCCGGTGGCGACCACGGCCCAGGATGGAAGCGTCTTCCAGGCTGGCGGTCCCGATGCCTCGCTGAAGGCCAGCTCGGCGACCGGCCGCTGGGTGGCGGCCATCAGCGCGGCCTGCTCGGCGGGCAGGTCGGCGGCAAAGGACTCATGGAACAGCTCCGCGTTGATGGCGAATTCCACGGCCGTCCCCCCGCCGTCCCCGGATGGGTACTGGAGCGGGACCAGCGCCGTGTTGAGGACGCTGTCCTTCGAGTCGCCCTCGACCTCGATCAGGCGCTCGCCTTCGTCTGGGGCGAAGCCGGCGACGTAGACGAGGCCGATGACGTTCTCAAGGTCGGTGGCGGCGTTCGTGTTCACAGCGCATCCGTACGAGTGGCCGACCAGGAGCACCGGGGCATCGATCTGGCTGATCACGTTGGCGATGTAGGCGGAATCCGCCGCTATGCCTCGCAGCGGATTGGCAGGCGCGACGACGGAGTGGCCCTGCTGCTGGAGCAGTTCGACGACGCCATTCCAACTCGAGGCGTCCGCGAAAGCGCCGTGGACTAGGACGATTGTCGGCTTGTCCTTGCCCGGTGTGTCGGTCATTGACCATTCCTTTGGTTCGACGGAAATCGGCGCGACCAGACTAAGACCTGGCGCGCCCGTACCGCTCGTAGATCACTTGCGAGTCGAACGTCCGGGTCTCGATTAGCTCCAGCGGGACGTCTTCGGTGACCGGCGGCAGGTGCGGGGTGCCACCGCCGACGATGACCGGATAGCGAAAGATGCGCAGCTCATCGACGAGGCCGAGCTCGACCGCCTCCGCCGCCAGGCCGGCACCGCCGATTTCGACGTCCTTGTCAGTCGCGTCGAGCATCGCGGCTACCTCCTCGGCGACTGACCCCTCGGCGAGTCGGGCGTTGCCTTGGACGCTGTCGAGCGTGCGGCTGAAGACCACCTTCGGGAGGGCGGACCAGACGTCGGCGAACTCGGTCCGGAGCTCGTCTTGGCGAATCGACGGGTCCGTCTCCCATACGAGCATCGTCTCGTAGAGCTTGCGGCCGAGCAGCGTCCCGCCGAGCTCGCGAACTCGTGCGAGGTGGAACGCAAACAGCTCATCGCTGGGAGCCCCCCAGTCGAACGCGCCCTCGCGATCGGCGATGAAGCCGTCCGCGGAGACGCCCACCGAGTAGAGCAGCGCGGGGCTCAATGTGTATGTCGCAGTCATGTCGTTAAGTAAGACCGGCTTGCCGCGCCGAACTCATCGGTGGAGCAGGCCCGAGAGCGGTAGCGTCACAGACCATGACAATCACAACCACCAGCCGCCTCTTCAACCCCGCCAGCTACGACGCGTCGGAGCTCGATCCCGCGAGCGCCAGGCTGATGCGCGCGACCATCGACTGGTTCGAGGCCAAGGGCAAGGAGCGCCTCACCGCGGAGGTCCACACCGACGTCTGGTACGCGGACTTCATCGAGTTCCTCGCGCGCGAGCGGGCGTTCGCGACGCTCCTCACGCCGGCGCGCGACGGCGGCGGCGACCCCGACAAGCGCTGGGACACCGCCCGCAACGCGGTCTTCAACGAGATCCTCGGCTTCTACGGGCTGCAGTACTGGTACGCGTGGCAGGTCACGATCCTCGGCCTCGGCCCGATCTGGCAGAGCGACAACGACGCCGCCCGTCGCCGCGCCGCGCGAGCTGCTCGAGGACGGCGCGGTCTTCGCGTTCGGCCTCTCCGAGCGCGACCACGGCGCCGACATCTACTCGACCGACATGGTCCTCACGCCCGACGGCGACGGATGGCTTCCGCGCGAGCGGCGGCAAGTACTACATCGGCAACGGCAACCTGGCCGGGCATGGTGTCGGTGTTCGGGCGCCGCGCCGACGTCGAGGGTCCCGAGGGCTACGTGTTCTTCGCCGCCGACAGCTCCCACCCGGCCTACAAGCTGATCTCGAACGTCGTGCACGGGCAGATGTACGTCAGCGCGTTCGACCTCGAGGACTACCCGGTCCGGGCCGAGGACGTCCTGCACACCGGCGTCGAGGCGTTCGAGGCGGCGCTCAACACGATCAACGTCGGCAAGTTCAACCTCGGCTTCTGCGCGATCGGGATGGCCGAGCACTGCTTCTACGAGACGGTGACCCAGGCCGAGAACCGGGTCCTGTTCGGCAAGCGGGTGACCGAGTTCGGCCAGGTGCGGCGGATCCTCACCGAGGCCTACGCGCGGCTGCGTCGCGGCGAAGCTCTACGGCGCCCGCGCCGTCGACTACGTGCGCAGCGCGAGCCGCGAGGACCGCCGCTATCTGCTCTACACGCCGATCAACAAGATGCAGGTCACCACCGAGGGCGAGCGGATCGTGCGCCTGCTGGCCGAGGTGATCTCGGCCAAGGGCTTCGAGCGCGACAGCTACTTCGAGAGCGCCAAGAACATCATCGACGGGCTGCCGAAGCTCGAGGGCACCGTCCACGTCAACCGCGCGCTGACGCTGAAGTTCCTGCCCAACTACCTGTTCGGGAGCGAGGCGCTCGAGGCGCCGCCGGCAGCGCCGCGACGCCGACGACGACGCGTTCCTCTTCGCCCAGGGCCCGACCCGCGGCCTCAGCAAGATCGCCTTCCCGGACTGGCGCCCGGTCTTCGACGCGCTTCGCCGCGAGCTTCCCAACGTCGCGCGCTTTCGCGAGCAGGCCGAACGCGCTGGTCAGCGCTGATCGAGGAGGTCAACCTGACCACCGAGCAGATGACCGCGGACCTCGACTTTCAGCAGTCGCTCGCCCAGCTCTTCACCCTGCTCCCGTACGGGCAGCTGATCCTCGAGCAGGCGGAGCTTGACGGAGGTCGAGCCGGACATCGTGGACCTCGTCTTCGAGACCCTCGTGCGCGACTTCACCGCCACGGCGATCGAGCTGCACGGCAAGGCCTCCTCGACGGAGGCACAGCAGGCGCTGGGCGCTCGACAGCGTCCGGAAGCCGATCGTCGACGAGCTCCGCGACGACCGCATCTATGCCGAGGTCCGGGCGCTGTCCGGCGCCTATGTGATGCCCGCGTAGGTAAGGGAAGCAATCGTCGAGCTACCGACGATCGACGAGCTGACGATCGCCGACGAGCCCGGCGCCTGGTCCGCGGCGGGCTTCGAGCTCGATGACGGAATCTGCCAGCTCGGGAACGTGCGGCTGCACCTCGCGGGCCGCGCCGCCGGTAAAGGCCTGGTGGCCTGGTCGCTGAGGGATGTCGCCGACACCGACCTCGACGGCCTGAGGACGACCGTCTCGGATCGCTCCCCTCCGGCGGACCGAGTCACGCACCGGAACGGCATCAATGCGATCGATCATGTCGTCGCGATCACTCCCGTGCTTGAGCGCACCACGGCCTCACTGCAGCGTGCCGGGCTCGATCTGCGGCGTGTGCGCGAGGAGCCGACCCCGGCCGGCGCCCCGCGGCAGGCTTTCTTCCGCCTCGGGGAGGTAATCCTCGAGGTCGTCCAGGAGCCGGAAGAGGCAGTCTCCAAGGCCGGCGGAACCGACCGGCCTGCGTTCTTCTGGGGACTCGCGCTGATCGCCCCTGACCTCGAGGCCACGGTCGCGAGGCTCGGCGAGCACGTCAGTGAAATCCGCACCGCAGTTCAGCCCGGCCGGCGTATCGCCACCCTGAGGCGCTCCGCCGGGCTCGGGCTCCCGGTGGCTTTGATGACGCCACCGCGGTAACGGCAGTGAGCGGCATCCGCGTAGCGGATCGAACATTGGGCTAGCGCGACCTGTTTCCCACCGCCGCAGCGCTAGTGTCCGGGCGATGACGCATGTCGGGCCGCGCACGGGTGGCCGTCGGTATCCCGTGGTGGGGGTCATTGGCGTCGTCGCGCTGATCGCGCTCGGGGTCACGCTCTACGGCGGATACGGCAGCCCCGACTGGAGCTGGACCGGATATCACAACAAGCAGCTGTGGGACTGGCTGCATGTGCTGCTGCTTCCGATCGCTTTCGCGCTCGTGGTGACCCTCGTCCGCGCCGAGGAGCTGGGCGGGTGGCGGTGGGCGATCGGCCTGTCGTGTTTCGGACTGTTCGTCGCCCTGGTCTTCGCCGGTTATCTGATCCCCTGGGACTGGACCGGGTTCGTCGGCAACACGGTCTGGGACTGGCTCGGGCTTGTCCTGCTGCCCCTGACCCTGTCGATCCTCGCCGGGTTCGAGTTCGACGTCCGCACCGTGAAGGGGCATCACCTCTTCTTGATCAGCGCGTTCGCCGCGGTGATCGCCGTGCTCGCAGTCGGCGGCTACACGCAGGGCTGGGACTGGACCGGCTTCCAGGGCAACACGCTGTTCGACTGGCTACAGCTGCTCTTCCTGCCGGTCGTGATCCCGCTGGTGGTGATCCCACTCGTCATCGCCCTCCGGCACGAGTCCGGCGAGGACAGACGGGTCGAGATGTAACGAGGCCCGGCGGTGCGGTGAGGCCCGAGTCAGCGCGACCGGTGCTTCGGGTACTTGCACTTCAGAACGCCGGTGATGGTCGCCGCGTCCGTCGCGTCATGGGTGTAAGCGTGGCTGTAGCCGATCCCGATCAGCTTCGGATCCTTTTCGTCGAACCGGATCTCGCCGAATCCGGGCGCCGGAAACGGCGGCTTGTTGACGTTGTTGTAGCGCAGGTCCGACCCGTGCTGGACGACTGAAACGAAGGGATCGCTCTTCCCCTGGGTGACGGGATAGACGTCCTGCTTGGGATCGAAGTTGTCGATCGACACGAACAGCGAGTAGCCCTCGTGGACCTTCTGCGTGAGCAGGTCGAAGCCACCGCTGCGCTTGCGGCACTTCGCGCTCTTGAACTTGGCGACGAGGCCGTATCGCGTCAACACCTTGACCTGATGCACCGGGGCGTCCGCGGCCTGCGATGGCGCCTGCCCGAAGACCACCGCCACAGCGCCGGCAGCCATGACCGCGACGAACCGTCGGGCGACCGGCATGTTCCGCACCCTAGTCCAACGGCCGCTCCGGCCCGTCGGTGCGCCCGATTAGCCTGCCCGCGTGGGCAAGGTCCTCTTCTTCGCGTTCACGGCGGCGTTCAACCCGACGCTGCTGGCCGCGACGACGGTGATGCTGCTCCTCCCGAACCCGAAGCGGCTGCTGTTCGGCTACCTGCTCGGGGCCCTGATGATCAGCATCACGCTCGGTCTGGTGATCGTGTTCGAGCTCCAGGGGACGAGCTTCGTGGAGGGGGCCCAGAACTCGTTCAGCCCTGCGTTGGACTACGCGTTCGGCGGCATCGCGCTGGCGGTGGCCTACGTCCTGGCGACGCACCGTGACGAGGCGGTCGCGGAGCGGCGCCAGCGGCGCAAGGCGGCCAAGGATCCCGACGGCAAGAAGGGGCCGCCGCGCTGGCAGGCGTTCCTCGGACGCGGCTCGGCGCGCGATGCGTTCGTGGTCGGCGCGTTGCTCACTCTGCCCGGCGGCTCGTATATCGCCGGCATGGGGAGCCTCGCGGGCCAGGACCTCGGCGACGCCGCGACGGTGCTCGTCGTGATCCTCTTCAACCTGATCATGCTCGCGCTGCTGGAGATCCCGGCCCTCGGCTACGTCCTGGCGCCGGATACGACGCCCGCCCGGGTGGACCGCTTCAAGGCGGCGCTGGTCGCTCACGGGCGCCACGCCGGGATCTGGATCGCCGGCGTCGTCGGCGCGCTTTTGGTGCTGCGCGGGACGATCGAGCTCCTGGCGGCCTGAGCGTGAACTAGAGTCGAACCGTCCGACAGGAGGTTCATCGATGGCAGGTACCAAGGAGGACGCCCAGCTGATCGTCCAGCTCGCCCAGTGGGGGGCGATGATGGACCTCGGCAGCGCGCTCGCGATCGTCTTCGACGAGCAGTTCGACCCCGAGACCGCGACCACGAACGACGAGGGTGTCCGCGACGTCCTCTACTTCACCGAGACCGTCGGCACGCTGGTGAAGAACGATCTGCTCAACCGCGAGCTGACCCTGGATTGGTTCGCCGTGGCAGCCCTCTGGGAGCGCATCGCCCCGGCGGCCCTGCGCGCGCGCGAGCAGTTCGGCGTCCCGCAGCTCTACGAGAACTTCGAGGCGCTCGCGAAGGAGCAAGCGGGCTGATCGCGCGCCCGGCCGGGCGCGTCGATAAGAGCCATCATCGGCCGCACGCGGGCGGCCTCGTGACAGGCCAGCAGCTCGAGCAGTTCGGCGAGCGCCGCGAGCTCGGTCGGGTCCATCGCCGCGTGGTGGAGCATGAGCCCCAGCGGCTCGCCCGTGTGGCAGCCGGTGGCGAGCAGCTCGCCGACCTCGGCGCGCGTCAGCCGCACGCCCTTGCGATGGGCGAACCAGTCGACCGTCACCGAGAGCTCGGCGAGTCCCTCGACCTCGAGCGCTGGCGCGCTCGACTCGCGTGAGAGCGCCGCGAAGCCGAACGCCGCCAGGCAGTGGCCGGTGTCCTCGGTGCAGCGGTTCCACGGCGGGGTGAAGATCGGGTCGAGCGCGGGACCCAGCCTGGCAGCCAGCAGGCGCACGCCCTCGCCGATGTCGGCGAACTGAGCCGCCGCCGGGCGCGAGCGGCCGAACTCGCATCTGCGCCCCTCGGGCTCGTGGTTTCGGTGGGCGAGCCCGTGCTGGTGAAGGCCGAGCCGTGCCGGCGAGCGCCGCGCGCGCTCGCGCAACTCGAGCGCGAGCTCGGGGCGGAGCGCGTCCGGGATCACGGCAAGGTCGACGGGCAGCCCGCGCGCTGCGACCAGGTCGAGGAGCTCGAACAGGCGCGTGTCGTCCCATCCGGCGGCGTCGTCGCGCAGGAAGATCTCAACCGGGCGCGGGGCGGCGTCGAGCGCGCGGCGCACCGGCGCGAGCCAGCCCACGCCGCCTCCGCGAGCGGTGTGGAGCAGTCGATCCCGAGCCGCGTGCCCGTCGCCGAGCAGCGCCTCGCTGAGGTGCGAGCCGATGAAGCCCGCGCAACCTGTGACCAGTGCCCGCATTCCTCTCTCGGGTCCTGAAACACACGCCGCCGGGAACCATCACGCGAGAACTTCGACTACGGTCACCGGATGCGGCGGAGGGGGATGGTCTTGGCGACCGCGATCGCGGTCGCGGTCGCCGCCGTCGGGCTGGCCGCGGCCGGCAGCTCCGCGGCCCGCCCGCGCGAGGATCCGGCCATCGGCCTGCGGCTGATCGGCAACTTCGCGATGCCCCAGTACGTCGCCCGCGCTCCGGGGCAGGCGAACGCCGGGCTGGTGTTCGTCGTCGAGGACGCCGGGACGATCCGCACCGTGCGCGGGGGGGACGTGGTCGGCCACCCCTTCCTCGACATCACCCGGCTCGTCGACGACGGAGGCGAGCGGGGCCTGCTCTCGGTCGCATTCCCACCCGACTACGGGACGTCCGGCCGCTTCTACGTCTACTTCACGAACCTCAAGGGCAACAACGAGGTCGACGAGTTCACCGTCTCGGCGGGCGACGCCACCGACGCCGTCGAGTCTTCGCGACGGCGCGTGGTCGTCTTCCCGCACCCCCTCTACGACAACCACAACGGCGGCCAGCTCCAATTCGACCGCGACGGGCTGCTGTGGATCTCGACGGGGGACGGCGGCGGGGGCGGCGATCCCGAGGAAAACGCGCAGGACCTCGACAGCCCGCTCGGCAAGCTGCTGCGCATCGATCCGCGCCAGAACGGCTCGGCGCCGTACTCGGTCCCGCCCGACAACCCGTTCGTCGGTCTACCGGGCCGCGACGCGATCTACGCCTACGGCCTGCGCAACCCGTGGCGCTTCTCGATCGACGGCAATCACATCGCGATCGGGGACGTCGGCCAGGAGCAGTGGGAGGAGATCGACTACGCGACCCTGCCCGGGGCGCGGGGAGCGAACTTCGGCTGGGACAACTACGAGGGCACGCACCTCTACGAGGGACCGCCGCTCACCCGCCAACAACTGCCGATCTTCGAGTACTCGAGCGGCGACGAGACCTCCAACTGCGCGGTCACCGGTGGCTTCGTCGTGCACGATCCGGACCTGCCGCAGCTCGCCGGTCGCTACGTCTACGCCGACTTCTGCGCCGGCGAGCTCCGGAGCCTGGTCCCGGCGGTCGCCGGCGCCACGGACGACGCCCCGCTCGGGATCACGGTCGACGAGCCGACTTCGTTCGGGCTTGGCCCCGGCCAGGGCCTCTACGTCGCCTCGCTCGCCGGTCCGGTGTACCGGCTGGTCGCGCGGTAGCGCCGCTCAGCGTCGAACGCCGTTGAGCTCCTTGACGGCGGCGAACAGGCCACCGATCGCGAACTGGTCGAGGGCGATGATCGTCGGCATCCGCCCGCGCAGGGCGGCGCACTCGCGGGCGCGGCCGAGGATCACGTCCTTCGCGTTCACCGCCTCCTCGTTGGCGAAGTCGGTCTGCGCCGGCGGGGTCGGCGGCGACCAGTGGTTCATCAGAAACAGTGAGCCGACGCTGTCGCCGCGGTTGGGGGCACAGCTCGCGGGCCAGTTGGCTGGGTCGGTGAGATCCGACGCGTGGTCGAACGTGTAGGGCGTCTCCTGCAGGATCCCGTCGTAGGCGTTTTGGTACCAGGGGTAGGCGGTGCCGGCATCGCGCTCGGCGAGGATCACCACCTGCCGCTGGGTGCGAATCATCCGCTTGAGCGTCGGCCACGGTCCGAAGGGGCCGTCGTAGACGTAGTCGATGAGCCCGCTCTGGGTCACGGCGGACGCGAAGTCGTCGGCCGAGACCTTGGGCTCGACGACGATCGCGAGCACGTTGTTCGGTCGCTTGCGGACGAACTTGCGGATCTGCCGGAGCGCCGGAACCAGCGGCGTTGCGCCGATCTCACACACCTCGTGGCACAGGTACGTGCCGAGCTCGCCCTCGGTGACCCTGCCGTTGTCGTCGGTCTTCACCGTCCCATCGGGCTGCAGCCGCCCGTAGTGGGTGTCGATCAGCAGCGCACGGATCCCGGTCTCGAGCTGGTCCGGGATCGCGACGGACTGGTTGGGGATCTTCCAGCCCAGCGAGGCCGCCGACATCGCGTTGTGGGCGCCGGGGAGGACGACCCGGTCGAAGTGTCGCGAGCACAGCAGCGCGGCGCCGTTGCAGCGCATGTCGCGCTTCGCCGCCGCCGGCGATGCCGCGAGCCCCACGACGAGACACGCCAACGCCACGATCCCGGCGAGCCTCCGTGCTCTGCGTTCCCCCATCGCCATCGCGCGTCAGCCGCCGGCGCGGCCCTCGACCTCCACCCGCACCTCGTCCGCGACCTTGAGCGTCCCGAAGAGCGCCGTGTAGGGCTTGATGCCCCAGTCGGTCTGCTTGACGGTGGCCGAGCCGCTGATGCGCCCGTCCGGCGCGAGCCCGAGCTCGAACGTCACCGGCTGGCTCCGCCCGGCGAGCGTCAGGTCGCCGCGCACGGCCAGGCGCTCGCCGGCGCGCTCGACCGAAGCCGAACGGAACTCGATCGGGTGCCGGCCGAGGACCTCGTCGACGATGTTCTGCTCGATCTCGCGCCGATCGTCGTCGCCGAGCTCCATGACCCCGCCGGTGCCCTCGCGCACCTTCAGTGAGGCGGGGTCGGCGTCGAGCTCCAGCGCGCTCTGCGCCTCCTCGGCGGCAAGCGTGAGGGTCGCCGACCACGAGGTCACCTCGATCACGAGATCGTGGCCGGCCTTCGCGGCCGCGCCCTTGCGCGCCGTCCGCACGCGGAGGGTGGCGTCGTCCGGTCCCAGCTTGTAGGTCCCCGCCTCGATGGACCCGACGATATCGCCCGGCAGCGCTCTGAAAGACTGTCGCGCCGGAAGGAGGACGGATGCAGTTCGACAATTCGTTCGCGGTCGCGAAGCCGATCGACGAGGTGTGGGCGACGATGCTCGACCTCGAGCGGGTGATTCCGTGCGTGCCGGATGCCCGGGTCCTGGAGAGGACGTCCGACACCACGCGTCACGGCGGAGGTGAAGATCCGCCTGGGCTCGATGTCGATGAACTACTCCGGCCCGGCCGAGATCCTCGAGCGGGACGATGCCCAACACCGCGCCGTGCTCGAGCGCGCGGGCGAAGGAGGCCGGGGGGCAGGGCAACGCCGAGGCCAAGGTCGAGATCACGCTCGCCGAGGCCGGGGACGGCACCGAGGCGAAGCTCCACTCGGACGTCATCGTCACCGGTAAGGCCGCCCAGATGGGCGAGGGGATCATCGTCGCGGTGACCGAGGGGATGATCAAGGAGTTCGCCGAAAACCTGGGCAAGCTCTGACCGTGACCGCGCAACCGCCGCTATAGGATGACCTGGCCTTACGATCGGCAGCAGGGATGAGCTTGTGATCTTCGCCGACACGACCGCCTGGTACATCGGGATCGCGCTTGGGCTCGTGGTCGTCGTCGTCGCGGCGCTGATCGTGATCACGATCCTCGTCCTCGCGTCGCGCATCGACGGCCAGGCCCGGACCGCCGTCGGCGCCGTCCGGACGCTGCGCGAGCAGACCGCCGAGCTCAACGGCGTCAGCCGGATCAACGACTCCGGGGTGCGGATCCTGCACGCCGCCCGCGCGGTGCGAAAGGCGGCGGTCGGCAGATGAGCCCGATCCTCGTCGCGCTCGCCGACTCCGAGCGCAACCTCTGGTACGTCTCGCTGGGCATCGGGCTGGTCGTGGCGCTGGTCGTCGCCGGCATGCTCGCGATGCTGATCCGCTACCTGCGGGACATCGAGAGGAGCGTCGACGGCCTGCTCGAGGGCGCGGGCAAGGTGGCCGAGAACACCGCCAACATCCCGCAGCTCGAGGCGACGACGCCGGTGCTCGACCAGATCGCGGCCGAGGGCGTCGTCCAGGACGGCTACATGAACGCCCTGTCGCAGGGCTACGCCGGCGAGGCCCAGAGCCGAGGAGGCGGCGACGTGAGCACGTCGCTGCTGATCGTGCTCAGCGTCGCCGAGGCGGTGCTGGTGATCGTCGTCCTGGCGCTGGCGCTCATCGACATCCGCCGGCGGCTCGCCCGGATCGCCGACGGGCTCGGCACGCTCGCCACGGCCCTGGACACGGTCGAGTCCCAGCACCTGCGGCCGCTGCGCCCAGCGGTGGAGAACATCAACAACGCGTTCGCCCGCATCATCGGCCTGATGCCGGGCGTCGCCGACAAGGCGGCGATCGTGGCCGCCCACGCTCGCAAGCAATGATCCTCGGCTGGATCGGAGCCCTCGTGCTGCTGCTGGTGATCGTGCCCGTGGTCGTGGTCCTGCTCAAGGGTGTGCTCGATGCGGCCCGCGACGTCACCGTCGGCGGTCGAGCGAGGTGGAGCGCGCGGCAAAGGCGGCCTCGTCCGGACCTCGACGCGGTCGAGCTGCTGGCCACGACCAAGACCCAGGTCAACCAGACGGTCGGCGTGGTCGCCAACTACGGCGGCTCGCTCGACACGATCCTCGACGACGCCTGAGCATGGACGCCGCAGCCGCAGTCACGATCGTCGCCATCGTCCTGATCGTCCTGGCGCTGGTCATACTACCTCGTGTCGGTGATCCTCGAGCTGCGCAAGATCACCGCCGGGCTCGACACCGTGATCGGCTCGGTCGGCGAGATCCTGCAGAAGACCGAGCCCGTCAACCCGGTCGTCGACGCGATCAACGCCGACCTCGCCGCCGGCACCGAGCTGCTCGAGGGCCTGCTGGTGAAGAAGGCCGGGCCCGACGACGCCGCCGGCCTCGTCGAATCCGTCTACCCGGGCGCCGGGGCGGCGATGCTCGCGCGCGAGGGGCGCACGGGCGAGGTCAAGAACATCGACGTCGTCTATACGCCCGGCGCTGTCCAGCTCGTGCGTCTCGGCCGCGAGAGCCCGCTCGGCGCCGGTGGCGAGGCCGGCCCGGCGCTGCGCGACCCGGCCTACTCCAGTGCCGCCGCCCGCTCGCTGTACTCGAACCCGGCCTATCCCAAGCCGGGCATGGACTCGCGGCCGCGCTCGCCGACGATCGGCACCGACGCACCGGAGGTCTACGGCCGCCCCGCGGACGGCGACCCGCGCCCGACCGACGAGGACTCGGCGGCCTAGATCAATGCAGACACCCGGACCGATCGAGTACCAGCGGGCGACGAGCGTCGAAAACGCGATCGCCCTGATGGAGGAGCGCGGCCCCGACGCGCGCGTGATCGCCGGCGGGCACAGCCTGCTGCCGATGATGAAGCTGCGCCTGGCCAACCCGGAGCTGCTGATCGACCTCAACGACCTCGAGAGCCAGCTCTCCTACATCCGCGAGCAGGACGGCCAGGTGCGGATCGGCGCGCTCACCCGGCATTACCAGCTGCTCGAGTCCGAGCTGCTGGCCCGGCACTTCCCGGTCTTCGCCGACGCCGAGCACGTGATCGCCGACCCAGTCGTGCGCAACCGCGGCACGATCGGCGGCTCGCTCGCGCAGGCCGACGCCGCCGAGGACCTGTCCGCCGTCTGCACGGCGCTGAAGGCGGAGGTCGTGATCAAGGGCTCGGGCGGCGAGCGGGTGGTGGGGATGGACGACTTCCACGTCGGCCCGTACATGACCGCGGTCGGCGACGCCGAGGTGCTCACCGAGATCCGGATCCCGGTGCGCGCGGGGTGCGGCAGCGCCCACGAGAAGGTCGAGCGGCGGGCCGGGGACTGGGCGATCGTCGCCGTCGCCGGCGCGGTCTGGCTCGAAGGCGAGACGATCGCCGACGCCGGGCTGGCGCTCAGCGCCGTCGGGCTGACCACGGTCCACGCCTCGCGCGCCGAGGAGCTCATGCGCGGCAAGGCGCCGTCGGACGAGCTCTGGGACGAGGTGGCCGCGATCGCCTCGGAGGACTGCTCGCCGACCGCCGACGGGCGCGGGCCGGTCGACTACAAGCGGCATCTGGCAGGTGAGCTCTCGAAGCGCGCGCTCAGGCGGGCCGTGCAGAGGGCTCGAGTGAAGGAGGGTTGATGCAGGTCACGATCTCGATCAACGGCGAGCCGGTCACCAGGGAGATCGAGCCGGCGCTGCTGCTGGTCCACTTCATCCGCGACACCCCCGGGCTGACGGGCACTCACTGGGGGTGCGACACGTCGAACTGCGGCGCGTGCGTCGTGCAGATGGACGGCCGGCCGGTGAAGTCGTGCACCGTCCTCGCCGCGATGGCCGAGGGCCACGAGATCCGGACGATCGAGGCGCTCGAGATCGACGGTGTGCTCGACCCGGTCCAGCAGGGATTCCACGAGGAGCACGGCCTGCAGTGCGGGTTCTGCACCCCCGGGATGATCATGACCACGCGGGCCCTGCTCGACGCGAACCCGAACCCGAGCGAGGAGGAGATCCGCGAGGCGATCTCCGGCGCGATCTGCCGGTGCACGGGATACGCCAATATCGTCAGAGCAGTCCGCTGGGCTGCCGAGCACGAAGCCGCGACGACGCCAGGAAGCTGAGCATGGCAACCACCGAGACCCCGCAGAGCCCGCCCATCGGCTACGGGCGGATGAAGCGCAAGGAGGACGCGCGCTTCATCCGCGGCCAGGGCAAGTACCTCGACGACATCGTCCTGCCGGGGATGCTCCACGGCGCCGTCCTGCGCAGCCCGTACGCGCACGCGAAGATCGTCTCGATCGACGTCTCGAAGGCGCTCGCGCACCCGAAGGTGGTGCGCGTCGTCACCGCCAAGGACCTCGAGACCCTCGGGCTCGCCTGGATGCCGACGATCTCCTACGACTCGCAGGCCGTGCTCGCCGGCGACAAGGTCCGGTTCCAGGGCCAGGAGGTCGCGTTCGTGATCGCGGAGGACCGCTACTCGGCCCGCGACGCGCTGCCCCTGATCGACGTCGAGTACGAGCCGCTGCCCGCGGTCGTCAACGCCCGCAAGGCGCTCGACGCCGACGCGCCGCTGATCCGCGACGACAAGGAGGGGCAGACCAACAACCTCGCCAGCCCGACGTGGGAGGCCGGCGACGCCGAGGAGGCCGACCGGGTCTTCGCCGAGGCCGACGTCGTCGTGGAGCGGGACATGATCTACCCGCGCTGCCATCCGGCGCCGCTGGAGACCTGCGGCATGATCGCCGACATGGACCCGGACACGGGTCAGCTCGACCTCTACAACGGCAACCAGGCGCCGAACGCCCACCGGACCGTGTACTCGCAGGTCGCGGGCCTGCCCGAGCACATGATCCGGATCATGACCAACGACATCGGCGGCGGGTTCGGCAACAAGGTCCCGATCTACCCCGGCTACGTGTGCGCGATCGTCGGCACGATCCTCACCGGCAAGCCGGTCAAGTGGGTCGAGGACCGCTCGGAGAACCTGATGTCAACGGGCTTCGCCCGCGACTACATCATGAGCGGCAAGATCTGCGCGAAGGACGGCAAGATCACCGGCGTCCAGGTCGACGTGATCGCCGACCACGGCGCCTTCGACTCGACCGCGCAGCCGTCGAAGTTCCCAGCCGGCTTCTTCCACGTCTTCGCCGGCTCCTACGACCTCGAGGCCGCCCATTGCAGCGTCAAGGCCGTCTACACCAACAAGGCCCCCGGCGGGGTCGCCTACCGGTGCTCGTTCCGGGTCACCGAGGCGATCTTCCTGGTCGAGCGGCTGGTGGGCGAGCTCGCGCTGAAGATGGAGGTCGACCCGGTCGAGCTGCGGATGGGCAGCTTCATCCAGCCCGAGCAGTTCCCGTACGAGAACAAGACCGGCTGGACCTACGACTCGGGCAACTACCCGGAGACGATGCGCGAGGCGATGCGGATCGCCGGCTACGACGACCTGCGCCGCGAGCAGGCGGCAAAGCGCGAGCGGGGCGAGCTGATGGGGATCGGCGTCGCGTTCTTCACCGAGGTGGTGGGCGCCGGCCCGCGGCGGCACATGGACATCCTCGGGCTCGGGATGGCCGACGGCGCCGACCTGCGCGTGCACGCCGACGGCCGGGCGGTGATCTCGATCAGCGCCCAGACCCAGGGCCAGGCCCACGAGACGACGTTCGCCCAGATCGTCGCCGAGGAGCTCGGGATCTCGCCCGCGAAGATCGAGGTTCGCCATGGCGACACCGACCGGACCCCGTTCGGGCTCGGCACCTACGGCAGCCGCTCGACCCCGGTGTCGGGCGCCGCGGCAGCCGTGGCGGCGCGCCGGGCGCGCGACAAGGCCCGGCTGATCGCCGCCGGGATGCTCGAGACCTCGCCCGAGGACCTCGCCTGGGAGAAGGGGCGCTGGTACGTCAAGGGCGACCCGTCGCAGGGCGCGACGATCGACCAGATCGCCGAGGCGGCCTACGGCGAGGCCCCGCTGCCCGACGGCGTCGAGGGCGGGCTCGAGGGCCAGTCCGTGTACGACCCGCCGAACCTCACCTATCCCTGCGGCGCCTACATCTGCGTCGTCGACGTCGACCCTGGAACCGCCGAGGTCAAGGTCCGCCGGTTCATCGCAGTGGACGACTGCGGCGTGCGGATCAACCCGATGATCGTCGACGGGCAGATCATGGGCGGGCTCGCCGAGGGCGTCGGGATCGCGCTCATGGAGGTGATCACGTTCGACGAGCAGGGCAACTGCCTGAACGGCTCGATGATGGACTACCTGATCCCGACGGCGCTCGAGTGCCCCGACTGGGAGCTCGGCGAGACCGTGACCCCGTGCCCGCACCACCCGATCGGCGCCAAGGGCGTGGGTGAGTCGGCCACCAACGGCTCGCCGCCCGCGATCGTGAACGCGGTCTGCGACGCGCTCTATCAGTCCCACGGCGTCGCCCACATCGACATGCCCCTCAACCCGGCGCGGGTGTGGGCGGCGATGCAGGGCCGTGCCGAGCCGCCCCAGTAGCGACGGGAACGTCGACGTCGACCTGGCGGGGCTCGCCGCGGCGTTCGGCCGCCTGCTGCGCGAGGCCGGGCTCCCGGTCACCCATGAACGGTCGGCGCGGTTCGCGCGCGCCGTGGCGCTGGTGGAGCCCGATGGGCGGAGCGAGCTCTACTGGACGGCGCGGGCCGTGTTCGTCTCCTCGGAGGCCCAGCTGCCGACCTTCGACCGCGTGTTCGCGGCCGTGTTCCACCCGGCGCTGCAGATCGACCTGGATCGCGGCGATCCCTACGCGCCGCCGCTGCAGGGTGTCGCCAGCGAGCGGCCGCCGGCGAAGGGGGCGCGGTCCGTCCCCCGCGAGGGCGAGGCGGACGAGGGCGCGGGCCTGCGGCCGAGCGCGGCGCCGGGCGACGCCGACCCCGACGCGCGCGAGATCGAGGTGCCGCTGGCGCTCGCCAGCGAGGAGGAGCGGCTGGCGGAGAAGAGCTTCGCCGCGCTGACGCCCGAGGAGATGGCGCGGTTGCGGCGGATGATGTCCGACCTCGAGCTGGCGACCCCGCAGCGCCGCAAGCGGCGCGTGCGCCGGGCCCGCCGCGGCGAGCGCCTCGACCTGCGCCGCACCATGCGCGCGAGCATGCGCGCCGGTGGCGACCCGATCCGCCTGGTGCGCCGACGCCGCCGCACGGCGCCGCGCCGCCTCGTGATGCTCTGCGACATCTCCGGTTCCATGGAGCCCTATGGGCGCGCCTACCTGCACCTGCTGCGCTCGGCGGTCGCCAGCGGGACGCCCGCCGAGGCGTTCGTGTTCGCCACGCGGCTCACCCGGCTCACCCGCGCGCTGGGCGGGCGCAACCCCGAGGCGTCGATCCGGCGCGCCGCCGCCGCGGCGCCCGACTGGTCGAGCGGCACGCGCATCGGCCAGGCGCTGAAGCAGTTCAACGACCGCTACGGGCGCCGCGGCATGGCGCGCGGGGCCGTGGTGGTGATCCTCTCGGACGGCTGGGAGCGCGCCGACCCGGCGCTCGTCGGCCGGGAGATGGAACGACTGTCGCGCCTGGCCCACCGGATCGTCTGGGTCAACCCGCGCGCGAGCGCCCCGGGCTTCGAGCCCCGGACCGGGGGCATGGCGGCGGCCCTGCCGCACTGCGACGCTCTCGTTAGCGGCCACAGCCTCGCCGCGATGGGCGAGCTCGCGGCCGCCCTGGCGGGCGCGCGCCCGGGCGAGCTCAGCCAACCGGGCGAGCCCGAGCCCGACGGGCCGGCCTGGGCGAGCGCCGAGCCCACGGACGCCCAGCGCCCCGTGCCGATGCCGAGCGGCTACGGCCCGAAGCGCGGCCACACGACCGCGTAAGTGCGCGCGTCGACCGCGTAAACGCCCGACCGGCCGGCGGCAGGCCCGCGCACCCCGGGGGCGAGCGGGTCGGCTCCGGACGCCCGAAGCGAGCGCCGCCAGCCTCCGTGGGCCGAATCGACCCCCGTATCGGGGGTCGATTCGGCCCACTCGGCGGCCGGCGCACGGCGAGCCCGGCGCGGGACGGAGTCGCTCGAACCGCCCGCGTAACGCGCGCGAGAGACCACGCGAACCTCACGCAAGGCATACGCCGCGTCGAGTCCCAGCGCCGAGTCGTCGTTTGACCACCGTATACGGGCCTCAGCGACGACTCGGCGTTTCGGGGGCGCGGCGGGCGGCGATATGGTTCGGGCGTGGCTGACGGTCCCGTCTACCGAGCGGTCTTCATCCGGATGCATCCGACCGGCAAGGCGGTGCTGAGCCTCAGCGAGGCGTCGCAGGGAAACGAGGCGGACCTGGCCGCGGCGGCCGCGGACGAGCTCGGGATCCCGGCCGAGGACGTCAAGGTCGTCCACGAGGACACGGACCGCTTCGGCACCGGCAACAGCTTCAACGCCGCCCCCAGCGACGCCGTGGGCGAGAACGTCGCGATCACGGCGCGCAAGCTGCGCGAGAAGGCGGAGCTGATCGCCGCGCTGATGCTCGACGCTTCGCCGGACTCGCTGCAATGGGAGGGCGGGCACTGGTCCGCCGGCGACAGGGCGGTGCGGATGCAGGAGGTCTCCCTCCGCGCCTTCGGCGCCGACGCGCTCCCGGAGGGCGTCGAGGGCTCGCTCGACGCGCAGACGACCTATCGACTGGAGGCACCGCGGGCGGCGGCCTGAGCCTGGCTGCCGCGCGCCACTGCGGAGATGGCCGACACGTCAGGGGCCGCGCGCTGGATATCGGCGCTGGCGCTGCTGGGCGCCGCGGTGATGGCCCTCCTCGCGCCAAACCCGGCGCGCGCCGCCTTCGGCCTCGTCTCGTCGCAGTCCGGAATCGGCGGAACGGCCGTCGACTTCGACTCCGCCAACGACCTCGTCGCCCTCGACCCCGGCGGCATCGGCTCCCCACAAGGCGTGGTCATCTACGACTCTGCGGGACACGCCATCGGCGGCTTTGGCGACAACGGCGCTGACCCACCGGACGAGTGGACCAGCGCCGACGATCTGGCCGTTGACCCCGCCGACAACATCTGGATCGCCGACACGCTCGGCGATCAGATCCTGGAGTTCAGGCTCGATGGGACGCTGGTCAGACAGGTCGGCGCAACCGGGTCCGGCCTCGGAGAGTTCCGACGCCCGGTGGGGATCGCCGCCGACGCGGACGGCAACGTCTACGTGGCCGACTCCCTGAACGATCGAATCCAGAAGCTCTCGCCGATGGGGGTTCCGCTGGGCGAGTGGGGGAGCTTCGGGTCCGGGCCGGGGCAGTTCGCCCACCCGACCGGCATCGACGTCGGCCCCGGCGCTCAGGTCTACGTCACGGACCGCTACAACGGCCGCATCCAGCAGTTCAACGCCGACGGCAGCTTCGTCCGCGCCTTCGGCACCTACCCGCCCGAGTCCGGCGCGGGTCAGCTGCCGATGCCGGCGGTGATCGCCGCGGGCGCGGACGGCTCGGTGTTCGTGCGGGCGCTGGGCGTGTACTCCGACCGGGATGCCCTGGCGCGGTTTGCGCCCGACGGCACGCTGAGTGAGACCTTCGGGTGTCCGTTCCTCGGGAACGCGGGGCTCGCGACCGCCGCCGACAAGCTCTTCGTCGCCCATCCCGGGGACGTCGGCAACATCAAGGAGCCGCCGACCCCGCCTCGGCTCGAGACCTACGGCGACGGCGGCGCCGCGTGCAGCCGTCCGAGTACGACGCTGCGACTGACGGCCCGGTCGCGCCAGCGGCCGCGCAAGCTCGAGGTCACGGTCCGATGCCCGGACCAGCCCTGCACGGTCAAGGTCACGGGGAGGGTGTCGCCGAGGGGCCGCCGGGCCAAGAGCCGCGGCTTTTCGCTGCACAAGACCGTGGCCTCGCTCGGCGCCGGAGAGCGGCACTCCGTCCGCCTGCGGTCGGCCAACCCGCACCGTCTGCGCGAGCTCGCGCAGAGGAAGCGGTCGAGTCGCCGCCGCTGGACCGTCCGGATCCGCGCAACCGCGACCTTCGCAGACACGCGAAGCGCGGTTTCCAAGGCCATAATCCACCTCAAGTAGCTCAATTTCGAGCACCGCGACGCTAGAAAGGCATGGATGCTGGTCCGGAGGGGATGTACGGCGCTCATCGTCGCCGCGGCGTTGACGATGTCGTGCGCCGGGAGCGCCTCGGCGGGGATCGTTCTGGTCAAGGGGAAGGTGACGGGCGAGGGCCTGCAGAGCCCCGGCGCCTTCCAGGCCGACGTCGATATGAAAAAGGGCCGCCCGGCGAAGATGAACTTCATCGAGGTCCGGGTCAAGATCGTCTGCTCCGACCCCCAGCACATCCTCAAGCTCGAACAGGACATGCCGCTCTCCAAGATCCGCAAGCACGGCGGGAAGTACCACGTCTCCAGCGAGGACGGCGGCACCATCATGAATGCGACCGTCTCGAAGAACGGCGCCAAGGTGAAGGGAGACATCAGCTTCTCCGTCCACCTCGACGACGTGGGCGTCACCTGCGAGGCGAACACCAACTTCAAGGCGAAGAGCATCTACGCGCGGGCGGGGTGAGCCTCAGGTATCGGCGCCGACGAGCCAGTCCAGGCCCTGCTCGGCGATCTGCTCCTGGTCCTCGCGGTACTTGAGCACCGAGCCGAGCGTGCGCTCCGCGGCGGCGGCGTCGAGGCGCTCGACGCCCAGCAGCTCGAGGGCGGCGACCCAGTCGATGGTCTCGGCGATCCCGGGCGGCTTCTGGACATCGCTCTGGCGCAGGCGCCGGACGGCGGCGGCGGCGCTGGCGGCGAGCTCCTGCGCGGTCCCCGGCACTCGCCGCCGCACGATCTCCACCTCGCGCTCGGGGCTCGGGTAGTCGATCCAGTGGTAGAGGCAGCGGCGCTTGAGCGCGTCGTGCAGGTCGCGGGTCCGGTTCGAGGTCAGCACGACGGCGGGCGGGTGGCTGGCGCGGACCGTGCCGAGCTCGGGAATCGTCACGCTCGCCTCGGCGAGGAGCTCGAACAGGAAGGCCTCGAAGTCGTCGTCGGCCCGATCGAGCTCGTCGATCAGCAGGACCGCGGGCAGCGGGCCCGGGTGACGGATCGCCCGCAGGAGCGGTCGCGGCACGAGGAACTCCTCGCTGAACAGGTCGGCCTCGGCGAGCTCGGCGCTCGTCGACTCGCTGGCCCGGATCCGCAGCAGCTGGCGCGGGTAGTTCCACTCGTAGAGCGCTTCTGCGGCGTCGATGCCCTCGTAGCACTGCAGGCGGATCAGCTCGGTGCCGAGCGCCTCGGCCAGCGCCTTCGCCGCCTCGGTCTTGCCCACGCCGGCCTCGCCCTCGAGCAGGAGCGGCTGCGGCAGGCGCAGCGACAGGAAGAGCGCCGTGGCGAGGCCGGGGTCCGCGAGGTAGTCGACCTCGTCGAGCCGGCGCTCGAGCGTGTCGATGTCGGGCACCGCGGCGCTCACCGCGGCCTCGGCGCCCGGATGCGCCGCCGCGCTCACGACGCGAGCCCGGCCGCGGCGAGGACGGCCTCGTAGTCCTCGCGCGTGTCGACGTCGGGCGGGATCGGCCCGGGCACCGGAACCTCGACGACCTCGTCGCCGAGCCGGTCCATCAGCTTCCACACCGCCTTGTCGCCATGGAGCGCGCCGAGCTCGCCGAACATCTCGCGACCGAACGCAAGCGGGTGCCCGCGCCCGTCCTCGTAGCCGCAGACGGCCATCCGCGTCCCGGGGCCGCGCCCGGCGATCAGCGCCCGCACGGTCTCGGGCGCGACGCCGGGCTGGTCGCCGAGCATCAGCACCAGCGCCTCGGCGCGCGGGTCGACGGCGCCGAGCGCCGCGGCGATCGAGGACGAGCAGCCCTCGCCGTACTCGCGGTTTAAGACGACGTCCGCGCCCGAGAGGTCGACCTCTCGCCGCACCTGCTCGGCGCTGCCTCCGAGCGCGACGACGAGCTGGTCGAAGCCGCTCGCGCGGGCGGTGTTGAGCACGTGGTCGAGCAGGGTCCCCGGCCCGTAGCGCAGCAGCTGCTTGGGCTCGCCGAGCCGCCGCGAGCCCCCGGCCGCCAGGACGAGCCCGGTGACGAACGGCTCAGTGGATGCTGGCATCCGGGGCGCGCTCGGCGGCGAAGCGGTCGCGGCATTCCTCGCGACAGAAGTAGTGCCGCTCGCCCTCGACCTCGAGCTGGATGCTCGCCGGGCTGACGGCGACCTCCATCCCGCAGACCGGGTCGATGGCAACCGCCGAGGCGGGCGCCTGGTCCGCCTCGGGGATGGGCTCGTCCACCGCCGCGGAGCGGCGCATGGCGACGATCTCGGCGAGGATCGAGAGCGCGATCTCCTCGGGCGTCTCGGCGCCGATCTCGAGTCCGGCCGGGGTTCGCAGCTGCGCGCGCAGCTCGGCCGGCAGGTCCAGCGACGCGCGCACGGCCTCGCCGCGCACGGTGCTCGCGATCAGCCCGACGTAGGGCACGGCCTCGTGCAGTGCCGCGGCCAGAACCCGCTCCTCGTCGTGGCCGTGGGAGGCGACCACCACCGCGGCGTCCTCCGCCCGCGGCTCGGAGTCCTCGGCGACCTCGAGCTCGACCGCGTACCCGGCGCGCTCGCCGAGGTCGGCGAGCGCCCGCCCGATCGGGCTCCGCCCGACCACCCGCAGCACCGGCGCGGGCAGCCGCGGCTCGAGGAAGATCTCCAGTGTTCCGCCGCTCAGGCACGGGTTGTTCACCGTCACCTCGCCCTGGCGCGCGTCGCCGGCCTCGGGCGAGTCGCCGGGGATGATCCGCAGCAGGCAGGTCTCACCCGTCTCCATCGCCCGCAGGGCGTGAATCCGCACCGACGACTCGGCGCACGCGCCGCCCACGAAGCCCTCGATCGTGCCGTCGGCCCGGACGATCGCGGTGTCGCCGGGCCGGACGCTGGTCGGCTGGCCGGCGCGGACCACGGTGGCCTCGACGAACGGCTTGCGCTCGTCGGTCAGTCGGCCGGCCAGCTCGGCGAGCTCGCCGCGGATCACAGCTGCGCTCCGGCCGCCACGGCCTCGCCCTCGGGGTGGATCGGCCCGTTTGTCTCCCGAAGCGGGGTCCCGGCCCGGCCGGTGCGCACCGCGATCACCTCGGCGAGGATCGAGATGACCGTCTCCGCGGGAGTTCGGGCACCGACGTCGAGGCCGCAGGGCGCGTGGATGCGAGCGATCGCCGAGTCGTCCAGGCCCGCGGCACGCAGGCGCTCGACCCGCCGCTCCTGGGTCCGGCGGCTGCCGAGCGCGCCGATGTATCCGGCGCCCGTCCGCAGCGCCGCGATCAGCGCCGGCTCGTCGAACTTCGAGTCGTGGGTGAAGACGAGGACGACGTCGCGCCGGTCGAGGAGCCGGCCGTCGAGGTAGCGATCCGGCCAGTCGACGACCGTCTCGGCGGCTTGTGAGAACCGCGGGCTGTTGATGAACGGGGCCCGGGCGTCGCAGATCGTGACCCTGTAGCCGATCTCGCTCGCCACCTTCGCCATCTCGGCCGAGAAGTCGATCGCGCCGAAGATCACCATCCGCGGCTGCGTCGAGAAGGCCTGTATGTACACGGCGAGCTCGGAGCCCATCACCTCGCCGCCGGCCCCGTACCGGCGGATCCTCGAGACCCCTTCGTCGAGCTGGCCGATCGCATCGCGCTCGACCGACCGGTCGAGCAGGTCGGCCATGCCGAGGGTGCCCACGACCCGGTCGCGCAGGATCGCCATCTTCGTCCCCGGACGATCTCCCTCCAGCAGGGTGGCGATCGCCACCGGGACGTCGGCCGCACGGGCCTCCGCCACCGCCTCGAGCACCTCGACCGTTCCCGGGTCGTGCTCGCAGACGAACACGCTCACCGTGCCGCCGCACATCAGACCGACGTCGGCGGCCTGCTCGTCGGAGACCCCGTAGGTCACGGTTCGCGGCTCGCCGCCGCTGAGGATCCGCTGGGCCTCCTCGACCAGGGCGCCCTCGACGCAGCCGCCGGTGACCGAGCCCTCGATGTTGGCGCGCTCATCGATCAGCATCTGCGCGCCCGGATCGAGCGGGGCGGAGCCGATCCGCTCGACCAGCGTCGCGGCGACCACCCGCCGCCCGTCACGCAGCCACTCGGCCGCGATGCTCTCGGAACTGGGCAGGGTGCTCACGATTCTCTCCGCCGCAAATCGTAGCCCCCGGGGCCGGTGGCCCCGAACGAAGCGGGGCGGCCGGGCGCGGCCGCCCCGCTGAGACCCGTCAACTCAGAGCTGGATGCACACCGCCTTGGTCTCGGTGTAGTTCTCGAGCGCCTCGGCGCCCATCTCGCGACCCCAGCCCGACTCCTTGTAGCCGCCGAACGGCAGGGCGGCGTCGAAGACGTTGTAACAGTTGATCCACACGGTCCCCGCGCGGAGCTGCTTCGCGGTCCGATGCGCCTTCGAGAGGTCGCTGGTCCAGATGCCGGCCGCGAGCCCGAAATTGGTCTCGTTGCCGACGCTCGGCACCTCGGAGACATCCTCGAACGGGGTCACCGTGACCACCGGTCCGAAGATCTCCTCGCACTGGACCCGCATCGTCGGGTCGGTCTCGGTGAGCACGGTCGGCTCGACGAAATAGCCGCCGCCCTCGATCGCCTTGCCGCCGGCGACTGCCTTGGCGCCCTGCTGCTCGCCGGAGCTCAGGTACGCGCTGATCCGATCCTGCTGCTCCTGGGAGACCATCGGGCCCATCTCGGTCTCGGGGTCGAGGCCGGAGCCGACCTTGATCTTGCCGGCGTGCTCAGCGACGCCCTCGACGACCTGGTCGTAGGAGCCCTTCTCCACGAACAGCCGCGATCCGGCCGCGCAGCACTGGCCGTGGTTGAAGAAGATCGCGTTCGCCGCACCGGGGATCGCGGTCTCCATGTCGGCATCGCCGTAGACGACGTTCGGGGACTTGCCGCCGAGCTCCAGCGTCACCTTCTTCAGGTTGCCGGACGCCGCTTGGACGATCTCCTTGCCGACCTCGGTCGAGCCGGTGAACGCCACCTTGTCGACGTCGTTGTGCGCCGCGAGCGCGGCACCAGCGGTCTCGCCGTAGCCGGTGATGATGTTGAGCACGCCCTCGGGCACGCCGGCCTCGAGGATCAGCTCGCCTAGTCGCAGCGCCGAGAGCGGCGTCTGCTCGGCCGGCTTCAGAATCACCGTGCAGCCGCACGCGAGGGCCGGACCCAGCTTCCACGCCGCCATGAGCAACGGGAAGTTCCAGGGAATGATCTGGCCGACGACGCCGACCGGCTCGCGCAGCGAGTAGGCATGCCACTCGGCGCCCGGCATGTACGGCACCGACGGGTGGATCGTCTCCCCGCCGAGCTTCGTCGTCCAGCCGGCGTAGTAGTGGAAGTTGTCGGCCGCGAGCGGGATGTCGGCCGCCTTCGCGATCCCGATCGGCTTGCCGTTGTCGAGGGTCTCCAGCGCCGCGAGCTCGTCGCCGTGCTCGAGGATCAGGTCGCCGATCCGGTGGATCGCTCGCCCGCGCTCCGACGGGGTCATCCTGCTCCACGGCCCGTCCTCGAAGGCAGCCCGCGCCGTCTTCACCGCACGGTCGATGTCCTCGGAGTCGCCCTCGGCGACGTTGGCGAGCACCTCGCCTGTGGCCGGGTTGAAGACCTCGAACGTCTTCCCGGAAGCGGCGCTCACCCAATCGCCTCCGATCAACATCTGCCGCTCGCGAGCGACGAACTCCTGCGCCGCCGGATCGACCTGCATCTCTGTCGCCATTAGTTCTCCTCCTCGTATGCCTGTTCGCAGGCTCTGTGGGCGCGCACCGCGCGCTTTCGGTGAGGCTATGCCCGCGGGGGTTGCAAATCGGTTGCAGGCCGGGCAACTGCGGGTACTACGCTCCCCGAGAGGAAGGAGAGCAACGTGAACCCGGGTTCATGGGTCGCCGTCGAAGCGTCGACCGACCTTCGCGATCAGGCTCTGAAGCTGTCGCGAATCCATCACACGGCCGCCTGCGGCGACGAGCCGCCACCGGCTTCGCTGCGCGAGCCCGTGCGCCGCTCCTGGCGCCGGTGTGCCCAGGCCGGGTTCGACCTGGAGCGACCCACCGCCCCGGTCGCGATCACCGCCGAGGAGGCCGCCGAGCGCTGGCGCAGCCACCCGCTGTCGCTCGCCGAACCGGTGCTGCATGAGCTGCTCGCCGACGTTCACTCCGACGACGACCAGGTGGTGCTCGCCTGCGACGCCGACGGGGCGCTGCTGTGGCTCGACGGCGAGCCCGCCGTGCTCGACGCCGCGCACGAGATCCACCTCGAGCCCGGCGCGATGTGGAGCGAGCGAGCCGCCGGGACGAACGCGATGGGGACGGCGCTCGCGGTCGAGCACCCGATCCAGATCTTCTCCGCCGAGCACTTGGCCGAGCCCGTGCACGGTTGGACCTGCAGCGCTGCCCCAGTGCACGACCCGCGGACCGGCGAGCTGCTCGGGGTGATCGACCTCTCGGGCGAGGTCGCGACCGCCCATCCCCACTCCCTGGCGCTGGTCACGGCTGCGGCGCGCGTGGTCGAGGCCGAGCTGGCGGTCCGGCCCGCAGAGGGCACCGAGAACGGTGGCTCCGCCGAAGGGGCGCGGGCACTGCGCCTCGAGGCGCTCGGCCGCAGCCGAGCGCTCGCCGAGCTCGGGGGCCGCCGAACCGAGCTCAGTCGCCGCCACAGCGAGATCGTCGTTCTGCTGACGCTGCACCCCGGCCTTGACGACGACCGCCTCGCACGTGAGCTCTACGGGGGGAGTGGCCTCGCGCCGACCCTGCGCAGCGAGCTCTCGCGCCTGCGCCGGATCCTCGGCGAGCGGCTGCCGGCGGGGGAGCGCACGCTCGCCGGCGGCGTCGCGTCCGATTTCCGTGAGCTCGAGTCGGCGCTCGACCGGGGCCGGCTCGACCGAGCGCTCGACGGCTACCCGGGGCCGCTGCTGCCGGGGTCGACGGTGCCGCTGCTGGTCGAGGCTCGTGAGCGCCTCGAGCTGCGGATCCGCGACGCGCTGCTGGCGCGGCCCGATCCGCCCTCGCTCGAGCGCTGGCTGCAGAGCACGTCCGGGCGCGACGATCTCGAGCTCGCCCGCGAGCTCGTGCGCCGGCTCGACCGTGCGCATCCCGGGTACGCCTCGGCGGCCACCCGGCTCCGGCGGCTGTCGCGAGACCCGGCGCTCGTGTGAGCGGCTCCTATGCGGTTCGCGCCCCGGCCCCTATCCTCGGGGTGGTGGAAGCGCTCCGCGACGCCCACGGCAGGGACATCACCGACCTCCGCGTCTCGGTGACCGACCGCTGCAACTTCCGCTGTCGCTACTGCATGCCCGCCGAGGGGATGCGCTGGCTCGACCGCGACCAGCTGCTGAGCTTCGAGGAGATCACGCGGCTCGTCGGCGTCCTCGCGGGCCTCGGCGTCACCGACGTGCGCCTCACCGGCGGCGAGCCCCTGGCGCGCCGCGAGTTCCCGCGCCTGGTCTCGATGCTGCGCCCGATCGAGGGCATCCGCGACCTGTCGGTGACCACCAACGGCTACCTGCTCGAGCGCGACGCCGCCGCGCTCGTCGATGCGGGGATCGACCGCATCAACGTCTCGATCGACTCGCTCGCCCGTGACCGCTTCCACGAGATCACCCGCCGCGACGCGCTGCCGCAGGTGCTGCGCGGGCTCGAGGCGATCGCCGCGTACGAGCGCGTGCGCCCGATCAAGATCAACGCCGTAGCGATGCGCGACTTCACCGAGGGCGAGGCGGTCGCTTTCGCCGAGCTCGCCCGGTCGACCGACTACCAGGTGCGCTTCATCGAGTTCATGCCGCTCGACGGCGATCGCGCGTGGACGCCCGACCAGGTGCTCACCGGCGAAGAGCTGCGGGCGCTGATCGACGCGATCCACCCGCTCGAGCCGCTGCCCCGCGAGCCCCACGCCACCGCGCGCGTCTACCGCTTCCGCGACGGCCGCGGCGAGATCGGCTTCATCAACCCGGTCTCCGAGCCGTTCTGCGCCGACTGCAACCGGATCCGGCTGACCGCCGAGGGCGAGCTGCGCACCTGCCTCTTCTCGATGCGGGAGACGGACCTGCGCGAGCCGCTGCGCGCCGGCGCCTCCGACTCCGAGCTCGAGCAGGTGATCCGCGACGCGGTCTGGCGCAAGGAGCTCAAGCACCGGGTCAACGAGCCCGGCTTCGTCGCGCCGAAGCGGACGATGAGCGCGATCGGCGGCTGAGGCGAACGACGGCGAGCCGCCGCCGCCTCAGTGCTTCTTCACCTTCAGGTTCCCGACGACGCCGATCCTGAGCCGAGACGGGGAGATCGCCGCTCCGACGCCGCAGGCGGCGCACCCTCTTCATCGGCATTTGGGCGGTGGTCCGCGAGTCAGCGCTGCACGAGCCTCGTCGCCGTCGCCTTCCAGGTGGCGACCACGCCGACCCCCGGCGCAAGCCTGAGCCTGTGGGCCGACTCGCCGGTCACCTCGGCGACCAGCGGCTGGGAGGCGAGCAGCCCAACCCGGGCGCGGTTGCCGACCTCGGTGACGGAGACCACGCGCGCCTCGAGACGGTTGAGGGCCGAGCCGTGTACCTCGGTGCCGGCCGGCTCGAGCGTGATCTCCCACGGATAGACGGCGACCCCGACCTCGCCCTCGCCCGATTCGGAGCTCACGACCTCGCCGCCACCGTCGAGGGCTACCGACGTTGTCCCGGTCGTCCGGTGGCGGGCGGTCCCGAGCAACACCGTGGCGCCCGTGAAGTCGGCGACGAACGCGGACGTCGGCTTGGCGCTGAGCTCGGCCGCGGTCCCGCGCTGGACGATTCGCCCCCGGTCGATGACCGCGATCTCGCCGGCGAGCAGCGCCGCCTCGGTGAAGTCGTGGGTGACGAGCACGGTGGGCGCCGACGCCCGCGCGAGGGTCGCGCCGAGCTCGCGTGCCGCCGCGGCGGCGGTGCGCGAGTCAAGCGCAGAGAGTGGCTCGTCGAGCAGCACGACCGCGGGGTCGCGAGCAAGCGCCCGCGCCAGCGCGACCCGCTGGCGCTCGCCGCCCGAAAGATCGCGCGTCGAGGCGTCGGCGAGCGCCTCGGCGCCGAACTGCCGCAGGAGCTCGATCGCCCTCGGGCGGCGCTTCGAGCGCGGGATGTCGTCGAGGCCGAAGGCGACGTTGCGCCACGCGTTCAGGTGCGGGAACAGCGCGTAGTGCTGGAACAGGTAGCCGCAGTCGCGGCGCTCCGGGGGCAGGTCGATGCCGGCCTCGGAATCGAGCCAGGTCCGCTCGCCGAGCGTCACCCGGCCGCGGTCGGGGCGGTGCAGGCCGGCAATCGAGCGCAGCACCGTGCTCTTGCCGGCGCCTGACGGACCGACCAAAGCCACGCTGGCGCCCGCGTCAACTTCGAGCTCGACCTCGAGCTCGAACTCGCGCAGGAGGCTCGAGAGCCGGACGCCAAGCCCGGATTGGGACGTCGTGGGATCACTCATCTAGGCCTGGAGCCCACCGAGCCACGGCGCCCGGCCGAGCAGCTTCACCCCCAGCAGCAGCGCGCCGGAGACCGCGACCAGGACCGCGGAGAGGGCGAGCGCCGCCGCGAAGTCGGTGGAGAAGGTGGCGAAGATCGCCAGCGGCGCGGTCTGGGTGATCCCCTGGAAGGAGCCGGCGAACATCAGGGTGGCGCCGAACTCGCCCAGTGCCCGGCCCCAGGCGAGCGCCATCCCCGTGGTGATCCCCGCTCCGGCGCAGGGGATCGCAACGCGCCAGAACGCCCGTGCCTCGCCGGCGCCCAGCGTTCGCGCCGCCGCGGTCAGGTCGGGGTCGACGGCGGCGAACGCTGCCTGGGCCTGGCGCAGGTAGAAGGGGGCGGCGACGAAGGTGAGCGCGACGATCACCCCGGCGGTCTGGAGCACCAGCTCGATCCCCGCGTCGTCGAGCAGCGAGCCGAAGATCCCCTTGGGCCCGAACGCCGCCAGCAGGCCGATCCCGGCGACGGCCGGCGGCATCACGAGCGGCAGCTCGATCGCCGTGGTCACGATCGCCTTGCCGCGAAACTCGCGGGTCGCGAGCAGGTAGGCGGCGGGGGTGCCGATGACGACGATGATCACCAGCGCCGCCAGCGTCGTCTTCAGGCTCAGCCAGAGCGCGTCCTGGGAGGCCTGGCTCCCGAGGCTGTCGATCAGGTCGCCGGGCGCCGTGTTGGCGAAGATCGCGATCACCGGCAGGGTCAGGAAGAGGAGAGCGACGGCGAGCGCCGCCACCAGGAGGACCACGAACGGTCCGCGGTTTCTCATCGCCTGCCTAGCCCGACGGCGGCGGCCCGAAGCCCGCGTCCTTGAGCGCCTGGGGCGCCCTCGCCCTGGGTCAGGCCGTCGATGAACTGCTTGGCGCCCTCCGGGTTCGAGGCGCCCTTGACGACCGCGGCGCCGTAGGCGACGTCGGGCTGCAGGTCCTTCGGCAGCTGGATCGCCTTGAGCTGATCGCCGGCGGCGACCACGTCGGTGACGTAGGTGAACCCGGCGTCGACCGCGCCCTGGGTGAGCTTGCCGACGATCCCCGCGACGTCGGGCTCGAGCGAGCGGACGTTGTCGAGGATCGCGTCCGACTGGTCCTTCGGCAGCCGGCCGAGCACCTCGCGGGTGTAGTCGCCGACCGGCACGCCCTCGTCGCCGATCGCCAGCGTCACGTCGCCGGTGAGGTCGTCGATCGAGTCGATGTCCGAGTCCGCCGGTACCGCGATCACCAGCGTGTTCGATGCGAAGACGACCGGCTTGGAGACCAGGCCGTCCTTGTAGAGGTCGTCCGGGAGGCTGGTGTTGGCGGCCGCGTAGACGTCGGGCGTGACGCCCTGGCGGATTTGGGCGGCGAGGTCGTCGGAGCCGGCAAAGGATTGCTTGGCATCGAACCCGGCCGCCTCGGCGTAGTCGGTGAACGCCGGCTCGAGCGAGGCCGCGGCCGAGACGACGAGCTGATCGCCCGACGCCGCCGAGCTCGACGTGGTCGAGGTCGAGTCGTCGCTCCCGCACCCGGCGGCGATCGCCGCGACGACGGCCAGCGAAGCGAAGAGCGCCCGTCTCATCGAGCCGACCCCGCGCCCCGCTCGACCATCACCGACGTCGCCTTGACCATCGCGGTCGCCTCGACGCCCTCGGCGAGGCCGAGCTCCTCGACGGCGTCGCGCGTGATCGCGGCCGTGACGCGATGCGGGCCGGCCTCGATCTCGACCAGGGCCATCACCCCGTCGACCTCGACCGAGGTGACGACGCCGGGAAAGCGGTTGCGGGTGGAGAGGGCGTCGCCGGTGTGGTGGCGGTCGGGGTGCGAGCGCAGCCGATCGACCTCGCTCGCGGGCACCCGCCGGCGGTTACCCTCGTCGCGAGTCGTCTCGATCTTGCCGTCGCGGTCCCACCGGCGCAGCGTGTCGACGCTGACACCTATGGACCGGGCCGCGTCGCCGAGGCTGAGGTCGGTCATCTACCTAAGCATTACATAGGTATAAGCGCAGTAGGAGAGCTGACATGAACGCACGCCAGTGGATCGACGCCCTCGCCGCCGAGCTGGGCACGGATCCGCCGACCAACGATGAGATCAAGCAGGTGCTCGACATCGCCGCCGTCGCCGCACACTCCTCCGAGCGGATCGCCGCGCCCGTCGCGTGCTGGGTCGGCGGCCGGGCCGGCGCGTCGCTCGACGAGCTGCAGGCGGCCGCGGACCGCGTCGGCGGCAGCCCCGAAGAAGCCGTGAACGTCGCCGAGCTCTGGCGCTACCCGGTCAAGGGCCTGCGGGGCGAGAGCCTGGACCGGGTCGAGGTCGCCGCGGGCGGGATCCCCGGCGACCGCTGCCTGCGGGTGCTCGACGAGCGCGGGATCGTCACCGGGCGGCGCAAGCAGCGGATGATCGGCCTGCCCGCGACGCTCAACGGCGGCGGCGATCCGCTCGTCGCCGGGCATCCCTGGCGCTCGCCAGAGGCCGCCGCCGCGATCCGCGACGTCGCCGGCGCCGGGGCCAGGCTGAGCCGTCCGTTCGGCGGCCACGAGCACGATGCCGCCCACATCCTGCTGCTGAGCGACGGGTCGGTGAACCAGCTCGGCTACGACCGCCGTCGCTTCCGGCCCGAACATCTACTTCGAGGGCGCCGACGGTCCGGTCGAGCTCGGCTGGTTCGGCCGCCGGGTGCGGATCGGCGACCTCGTCCTCTCGGTCGACGAGCCCTGCGAGCGCTGCGTGATCACGACGATCGACCCCGACACGATCGAGGTCGATCTCGACGTGCTGAAGCGGACCAACGCCGAGCTCGAGGGCAACATGGGCGCCTACTGCAGCGTCGTCGAGCCGGGTGTGATCGCGGTCGGCGACGCGATCGAGCTGATCTAGAGCGCGGCGCGCCGATTACTGTCCCGCGATGGCGTGGGACCACGAGGGGCTGGGGGCGCTGATCGCGTTCGCGGTGGCGACGATCACCACGCCCGCGGGCGTCTCCGGGGCGGTGTTCCTCATCCCCGTCCAGGTGAGCATCCTCGGCGTCCCGAACCCGGCGCTGACCCCGACGAACCTCCTCTACAACGTGATCGCGACGCCCGGGGCGCTGCTCGGATACCGGAGGTTCGATCGCGCGCTGGTGAGGCTGTTGGCGGCGGGGACGGTGCCCGGCGTGATCGCCGGAGCGATCCTCCGCGTGACGGTGCTCGACGGTCCGCAGCGCGTTCTTCGGCGTCATCGCCGCTCGTGCTGCTGCCGATCGGGGTCTGGTTGCTCCTCGACCGCGCGCCGCGGCGTCGCCCGGCCCGCGAGGGCCGGATCGTCGCGCTCGCTCTGGCGGTCGGGCTGATCGGGGGCGTCTACGGGATCGGCGGCGGCTCGCTGCTCGCGCCGCTGCTCGTCGGGATGGGGCTCTCGGTGCTCGCCGTCGCCCCCGCGGCGATCGCCGTCACCTTCATCACCTCGGTCGTCGGCGTCGTCGCGTTCGCGTTGCTGTCGCTCACGCAGAGCGGCTCGATCGCCCCGGACTGGTCGCTCGGCATCGCGCTCGGGCTGGGCGGCCTGGGGGGCGGATTCTGCGGTGCGCGGCTCCAGGGCCGGCTGCCGGAGGCCCTGATCCGGCGCGGGCTCGGGGCGCTGTCGGTCCTGCTCGCCATCCGTTACGGCCTCGAGCTTGTGTGACAATCGACGCCGGATGGAGAACCCGGCGCCGTCCTACGCGAAGGGACCGCAGCCCAAGCCGCTGCTGGTCGAGACGATCGGCGCCAACCTCGCCCGCACCGTCGCCGAGCACGGCGATCGGCAGGCGCTCGTCAGCCGCCATCAGGGAGTGCGGCTGACGTACGCCGAGCTCGACGCGGAGGTCGATCGGGTCGCGCGGGCGCTGATCGCCGCCGGGCTCGAGCGCGGCGACCGGCTCGGGCTCTGGAGCCCCAACCGGGCCGAGTGGGCGCTCGTCCAGTACGCGACCGCGCGCCTCGGGGTGATCCTCGTCAACGTCAACCCGGCCTACCGCGCGCACGAGCTCGCCTACGCGCTGCGCCAGTCCGGCTGCCGGATGGTCGTCGCGGCGAAGGAGTTCAAGACGAGCGACTACGTCGCGATGGTGGGGGAGGTGCGCGAGGACCTCGACGACCTCGAGCGCGTCGTCCACCTCGACGACCCGAGCTGGGACGAGCTCGTCGCGGGCGCGGACGGGGTCGACCCGGGTGAGGTCGCCGAGCGCTCCGCCGTCCTGGAGCCCGGCGACCCGATCAACATCCAGTACACGAGCGGGACGACCGGCTTCCCGAAGGGCGCGACGCTCAGCCACGTCAACATCCTCAACAACGGGTTCTTCACCGGCGAGGGTTGCCGGATGACGGCGGAGGACTCGATCTGCGTCCCGGTGCCGTACTACCACTGCTTCGGGATGGTGATGGGCAACCTGGCCGCGATCTCGCACGGCGCCAGCGTCGTGTTGCCGGCCGAGGCGTTCGAGCCCGTGGCGGTCCTCGACGCGGTCAGCGAGGAGCGCTGCACGACGCTGTACGGGGTGCCGACGATGTTCATCGCCGAGCTCGACGAGCTCGACCGCGATCCCGATCGCTGGGACCTGAGCTCGCTGCGGACCGGGATCATGGCCGGCTCGCCGTGCCCGGTCGAGACCATGCGCGCCGTGATCGACCGCATGAACATGGCCGAGGTGACGATCTGTTACGGGATGACCGAGACCTCGCCGGTCTCGGCCCAGACCGGGTACGACGACGAGCTCGAGCTCCGCGTCTCGACCGTCGGCACGGTCCACCCGCACGTCGAGGTCCGCGTCGCCGACCCGGAGACCGGGGAGGTCCTGCCGCGCGGCGAGACCGGCGAGTTCCAGACCCGTGGCTACAGCGTCATGCTCGGCTACTGGGAGGACCCCGAGCGGACCGCCGAGGCGATCGACGCCGAGGGCTGGATGCACACCGGCGACCAGGCGACGATGGACGACGCCGACTATCTGAAGATCGTCGGCCGGATCAAGGACATGGTGATCCGCGGCGGCGAGAACGTCTACCCGCGCGAGGTCGAGGAGTTCCTGCTCGGCCACCCGGAGGTGCTCGACGTCCAGGTCGTCGGCGTCCCGGACGAGCGCTTCGGCGAGGAGCTCTGCGCCTGGGTTCGCTGTCGCGAGGGCGCCGGGTGCGAGCCCGAGGACCTGCGCGAGCACTGCCGCGGGCGGATCGCCCACTACAAGGTGCCGCGCTACGTGCGCTTCACCGACGAGTTCCCGATGACGGTCACCGGCAAGGTGCAGAAGTTCAAGCTGCGCGAGCGCGCGATCGCCGAGCTCGGGCTCGCCGAGCCCGAGCGCAGCGCCGCGTGAGCGCTCAAGAATCGGTTTCAGACCTAAAGATGGGCACTACCGAGAAGGTCACCTACTGCCGTGTCTGCGAGCCGCTCTGCGGGATGGTCGCCACGGTCACCGACGGCGAGCTCACGAAGGTCCGCCCCGACCCCGACCACCCGCTGTCAGCGGGCTTCGCGTGCCCGAAGGGGATCGCGATGGCCGAGGTCCAGAACGACCCCGACCGCGTCCTGCATCCGCTGCGGCGCCGCCCGGACGGCTCGTTCGAGCGCGTCACCTGGGACGCGGCGCTGGACGAGATCGGCGAGCGGCTGGGCGCGATCCGCGAGCGGCACGGCGGCGAGCGCGGTCGGCTGGTACATGGGCAACCCCGGCGCGTTCTCGTACTCGCACCCGCTCTGGGTCAAGGGCTTTCTCGACGCGCTCGGCTCGCCGCACTCCTACACGGCGTCGTCCCAGGACGTCTCCAACCGGTTCGCCGCCAGCCAGTTCCTCTACGGCTCGCCGTTCATCGTCCCGATCCCGGACCTCGCCAGCGCACCGACTTCCTGCTCGTGGTCGGCGCCAACCCGCTGGTCTCGCACGGCAGCGTGCTGAGCGCCCCGCGCGATCAAGGACCAGCTGCACGCGATCACCGACCGCGGCGGCCGGGTCGTCGTCGTCGACCCGCGGCGCTCGGAGACCGCGCGCGCCTTCGAGCACGTCGCGATCGACCCCGACGGCGACGCCTGGATGCTGCTCTCGATGCTCGAGGTGATCTTCGCCGAGGGGCTCGAGGACCGCGACGCGATCGAGCGCCAGGCGACGCGGCATCCGCGCGCTGCGCGCGGCTCGTCGCCGAGTATCCGCCCGAGGCGACCGAGGCGCGCAGCGGCGTGCCGGCCCGCGACGTGCGCGAGCTGGCGCGCGACCTCGCCGGCGCCGAGCGCGCCGCCGTCTACGGGCGCACCGGCTCCTGCCTGGGGCGCAACGGGACGCTGGTCGCGTTCCTGCTCGACGCGCTCAACGTCGTCACCGGCAACCTCGACCGCGAGGGCGGCGCGATGTTCGGCGACCCGCCGATCGACTTCAGCCGCGATCGCCGACCTCGCCGGGCTGGCGACGCTACGCCAAGGTCCGCTCGCGCGTCGGCGACCTGCCCGAGGTGCTCGGCTCGCTGCCCGCGTCGGTGATGGCGAAGGAGATGACCACGCCGGGCGAGGGGCAGATCCGGGCGATGTTCTTCTCCGCCGGCAACCCGGTGCTCTCGGTGCCCAACGGCCCCGAGCTCGAGGCCGCGATCGAGGGCGTCGAGCTCTCGGTCGCGATCGACCTCTACGTCACCGACACGGCGCGGCACTGCGACTTCGTGCTGCCGGCGACGACGATGTACGAGCGCGAGGACTTCCCGCTGCCGTTCCTGGCCCTGTTCAGCACCCCGTTCGTCCAGATGACCGAGGCGGTCGTCGAGCCGCGCGGCGAGGCGCGCCAGGAGTGGGAGGTGATCGAGGACGATCTCGCGCCGGATCGGCGTCGTCCCGTCGAGCGTGTGGGCGACGCGGCTGCTCGGCAAGGTCGGGATCCGGTTCACGCCCGACGCGGCTCGTCGACCTGCTGCTGCGCGCCGGCCCGAAGGGCGACCTGTTCGGGCTGCGCCGCGGTGGGCTCAGCGTCGCGAAGCTGGCGCGCAACCCGCACGGGATCGTGCTCGCCGAGCACCTCGCGCCCGGACGTGCTGCGCAAGCAGATCCGCCACCGCACCGGGCGCGTGCGCCTCGACCCGCCCGCAGATCCTCGAGGACGCCGAGCGCCTGGCGCAGCGCAACGGCCACGACCCCGACTTCCCGCTGCGCCTGATCGGGCTGCGCGAGCTGCGCTCGCACAACTCCTGGATGCACAACGCGCCGCTGCTGATGCGCGGCGGGCGCAAGCACGCCGCCCGCATCCACCCCGACGACGCCGAGGCGATCGGGCTCGAGCGACGGCGACGCGGTGCCGGATCAGCTCGGCCCACGGCGAGATCGAGATCGAGGCGCTGGTCACCGACGAGGTCAAGGCGCGGCACCGTCGCGGTGCCCCACGGCTGGGGCCACGAGGGCGGCTGGCGGGTCGCGGCCGCGGCGGGCGGCGCGAACGTGAACCTGCTCGCCTCCTCGGACCCGGCCGACCTCGAGCGGCTCGCCGGGATGGCGCACCTCAACGGGATCCCGATCCGCGTCGAGGCCGTCGCCACGCGCCCCGGCGCGCGAGCGCGCCGCCGCCGAGCCGGCGCCGGTCGCCTGATCGCGGCCGACGGCGCCGACCGGACCGGGCGCCGCGCCCTGGCCCGTCCTCTACGACGCCGACTGCGGCTTTTGCAAGTGGAGCCTCGACAAGCTGCTCGCCTGGGACCGGCGGCGGCGCCTGCGCCCGTCGCCATCCAGAGCGCCGAGGGCCAGGCGCTGCTCGCGGCGATGCCCGAGGACGAGCGCCTCGCCTCCTGGCACCTCGCCCTGCCGACGGGGGAGATCCGGTCCGGCGGGGCCGCCGCCGCGCCGCTTGCGCGGCTGCTGCCCGGCGGCCGTCCGCTCGCGGCCGTGTTCGAGGCCCTGCCCGGGATCACGGATCGGGCCTACCGCTGGGTCGCCGACCATCGCGGCACGCTCGCCCGCCTGGTCAGGGCGAGCCCGGACCAGCGCCTGCGCCGTCGCCCGTAACTAGCGCCGCGCCGCGAGCCAGTCGGCGTGGGCGACGCCGAGCTCGCCGACCGGCTCCCCGCCCTCGATCAGCTCCTGCAGCAGCGCGCTCCAGTCGTTCTCGGCCCGGACGCTGGAGGCGATCTGGAACAGCAGGCCCTCCATCCGCCGCAACAGCAACGCCTCCGGCGGCAGGGTCATGTGGCGCATCTGCTCGTAGGCCTCGCTTCCGCTGCCGTCGCGAAGCGACTCGCTACCGCGCCAGAGGTCCTCGGGCGCGAGCCGGCGCGGCTGGTCGCCGAGGAACCACCAGCCCGCGTCGCGCATGCCCTCGAGGATCACCTCTGAGTTCCACTCGACGGAGAGCCCGGGGAGGTAGCCGAGCTCCCGTAGCGCCTCGAGCAGACCCTGGGCGTCGGAGGACCTGATCGCGGCGAACACGCGGCCCTCGCGGCGCAGGTACTCGCGCGGCAGGTCGCGGACCATCCCGAAGTCGAAGAACGCGACCAGGCCGTCGTCGCGCAGCAGGTAGTTGCCCGGGTGCGGGTCGCCCAGCGCGAGGTCGAGCTCGGCCGCGTTGCCGTAGAAGAAGCGGTAGATGATCTCGGCGAAGCGGTCGCGGACCGGGTCGGGCTCCGCTGCGACTCGCTCGAACCCGATCCCGTCGACCCACTCGGTGACCAGCACCCGTCGGCGGCTGAGCGCGGTCTTCACCCGCGGGACCGAGATGAACGGGTGCCCGCGCCAGAAGCGGGCGATGCGGCGGTGGTTGGCCGCCTCGAGCTCGTAGTCGCACTCCTCGGTCACGCGCTGGGCGAGCTCGGCGAGCAGGTCCTTGATGTCGAGCCCCGGCATCAGCCGCCGGAAGACCGGGGTGAGCAGGCGCAGGTTGCGCATGTCGGACTCGACGGCCTCGGCGATCCCGGGGTATTGGACCTTGACGGCGAGCTCCTCGCCCTCGTGCGAGCGCGCGCGGTGGACCTGGCCGATGCTCGCGGCGGCGGCCGGCTCGGGATCGATCTCGGCGAGCACGCTCTCGGGCGGCTCGCCCCACTCGCGCTCGAGCACCTCGTGCATCTGCTCCCACGAGACGGCCGGGACGTTGTCGCGAAGCGACGCGAGCCGCTGCTGCAGGTACTCGGCCTGGTCGGGGTCGAGGCCGGGGAACTCGACCGTCGACAGGACCTGTCCGGCCTTCATCGCCGCACCTCGCATGACCGAGAGCTGGTCGACCAGTGAGTCGATCGTCGCCACCACCCGGTCGCCGCGCCGGCGCTGGCGCTCCTCCTCGGTGCCGCGCGAGTCGAGCCGGTCGCCCGCCCAGCGCGCGGCGCCGCCGGCGGCCACCCGCCCGAGCATCGCCGTCCGCGCGGCGCGGCCCTGCGTCGGTCCCTTGCCCTTCGATTCGTCGGGCGCCATGGGTGTCACGGTAGCGCCGCGTTCCTAGGGCGCCATCACGGGCGGGCGCGCACGGGTCGCCAGCCACGAGCCGAGCAGGATCAGCGCCAGCCCGACGAGGGCCCCCGCCCCCGGGCGCTCGTCGAGCACCGCGATCCCGCAGAAGAGGGCGACGACCGGGGCGATGTAGGTGATCACGAGCGCCCTGCCCGCGCCGACCTCGGCCACCAGCGAGGCGTAGATCGCGAACGCGGCGGCGGTGCACAGCACGCCGAGTACGGCGAGCGAGACCAGCGCCTCGGCCGGGAGTCCCTCGGTGGGCGGGTCGAGCGCGGCGGCGGGCGTGAGGATCAGGGCCGCGATGGCGAGCGAGGCGCCCATCGACACCCTGGGGTCGAGGTCGGCGAAGTGGCGCTTGAGCACCATCGGCCCGACCGCGTAGCCGAGCGCCGCGAGCAGGACCGCGGCGGCGCCGAGAAGCTCGTCGCTCTGGCCGGCGACGTCGATCCCGACCAGCGCGGCGACTCCGGCAAGGCCGATCAGCAGCCCGGCGAGCCGCGAGCCGGTGACCCGCTCGGAATGGTCGAAGCGCAGCGCGAGCAGGGCGACGAACAGCGGCGCGGCGGCGATGATGATCGCCGCCAGCGAGGAGGCGAGGTGCTGCTCGCCGAACGCGATCAGCGGGAACGGGATCACGATCTCGACCACGGCGAAGACCGCCAGCCACCACCACCGGCCGCGGAGCGAGCCGAGCAGGCCCAGCCGCCAGCTCAGCGCCACCAGCACCGCCGCGCCGAGCACGACTCGCACCCAGGCCAGGAAGACCGGCGAGACGCCGTCGTCGACCGCGACCTTGATGAACAGGTACGGGATCCCCCAGAGCACCGACACCGCGGCGAACGCCGCCCAGGCTCGGGCGCTCATCCCCGCCGCTGCGGCTCGGCCAAGCCGCGGATCACGTGCAGGTCGACCGAGCCGGGGGCGAAGACGTCGATCGAGTACTGGACCGCGTCGCCGCCGGCGAGATGCATGACCTCGACCATCTCCAGCGCCGCGGTCACCCGCGTCGCGCCGATCGCCGCGCCCAGCCGCGTGCCCGGCTCCACGAGCCGGGGCCGCACCTGCGTGCGGGCGAAGGCGATCGGGACCCCGCTCTCGACGAGCACGTCGAGGACCATCTCCCCGGCGGCGATCGCCGTCCCGCAGCTCCTCGGCGGGCGGCAGGGTCGACATCGGGATGAACCATGTCGCGCATCTGCGCCGCGACCGTCCCGTCGGCGAGCAGCGTGCGCTGGATCAGCGGTGCGCGGGTGCCCCTGCGGATTCCCAGCGCCTCCGCGACGTATCCGGGGGCACGCGCCTGCTCGACGACCAGGTTGCGGGTGCTCAGCTGCCTGCCCTGGCGGCGGGCAAGTGAGGCGTAGGACTCGAGCAGCTCGAGTCCCTCGCTGAAGGCGGCGCTGAGCGCCACGCGGCCGACGTAGGTCCCGCTGCCCTGCCGGCGGACGATCTCGCCGTTGCTCTCCAGCCGCTCGAGCGCCAGCCGCAGCGTCCCGCGCGAGACGGCAAGTGACTCGGCGAGCTCCTTCTCCGGCGGGAGCCGGTCGCCGGGGCGGGCGCGGCCGGGCGCGAGCCGCTCGCGCAGCGCGGTTTCGGTCGCGTCGACGAGCGAGGGTCGGGCCACGCTGCGAGCCTAGATGAGCCCGGGCGACGGTTCAGGCCCCGGCCGGCTCCGGGGCGGCCGGCCGGGCTGCTTGCCGTCGAGCAGCCCGAGGCGACCGGCGAGCCAGGCGGCCGGGAGCGCCTGGAGCACGAGCGTCATCACGATCGCGAGCGCGACGACGCTGGCGTAGGCGTCGATCTGCGGGACGCCGAGCCCGGCGAGCACCCCGACCAGCGCCGCGGGCACGACCCCGGTCTCCCGCGTCCAGCACATGAAGGCGATCTCGGGTCGCTTCCATTTCGAGCGCCGGTCCGGCAGCGTGCAGGCGAGCACGGTGATCGGGCGCGCGATCAGCAGCAGGGCCGCGAGGACGCCAAAGCGCCGGCAGCAGGTAGTGGCCGAGCGCGTCGAAGGGGATGTTGGCGCCGAGGACGACGAACACGAACAGGGTCACGAGGTCGGCGACGCTGAAGGCGAACTGGCGCAGCTCGCGCTCGTGCTTGGAGTGCATCGCGAGCCCGAGCCGCTCCATGTTGCCGACGATCAGCCCGGCGAGAAAGGCGCCGAGGTAGCCGCTGCCGCCGGCCGAGTCGAGGGAGAAGTAGCCGATCGTGACCACGGCGAGCACCGCCGCGGCCGACGACTCCCGCCAGATCCCCGCGCGGCGGCTCGAGATCGTGGCCGCCAGCAGAACGCCGGCGACGATCCCGATCACGGTGCTGATCCCGAGGTTGGTGACGAAATCGCGCGCCGGGGTCGCGATCGACCCCTCGCCGCTGACCAGGACCCCGGCGAGCGCGAGCGCGAGCACCGCTCCGGTCGGGTCGTTGAACGCCGACTCGGCGACCACCGTCTGGGCGACCTTGGGCCGCAGGCGCGAGCGGATGAACAGCGGGATCAGGATCGCGGGGTCGGTGGGGGAGAGGATCGCGCCCATCAGCATCGCCCCGGTCCAGGAGAGGTCGAAGGCGAAGTGCGCGACGAAGCCGGTGATCAGCGCCGTGATGCACGACCCCGGGGATGACGAGCATCCCGAGCCCGATCCAGACCCGCTGGAGGACGTCGAGCGAGAGGTTGAGCCCGCCGTAGAAGAGGATCAGCGAGACGCCGAGCGTGAACAGCAGCTGCGCCCCGATCGAGTCGAACGGGCACGTCGACCACATCGAGCGCCGACGGCCCGAGCAGCGCGCCGAACAGCACCAGCAGGAGGATCTCCGGCGCCCGTATGAGGCTCGCCAGGAAGCGGGCCGCAAGCGCGCCTCCGAGCAGGATGCTCAGGGTGAGGAGGATGTCCTGAGTCACGAGGGCTCGTCGCTCTGCGGTTCGGGCTCCTTCCGCCCCCGGACGTGGCGCTCGCCCTCGAGCGCCAACCTGGCGATGTCGTTCGCGGTGACGAGCAGCAGGATGACCACGACGCCGGCACCCAGCGCGACCGCGATCAGCCGCTTGCGGGCGTCGTCGCGGGCCTGGTCGAAGGAGTTCTCGGTCGCCGTTGCCTGCTCCACCTCGAGGTCGGCGAGCTGGTCGGCGGTGTCGGCCATGGTCTCGAACTGCCGCAGCTCGGGCCCGAGCAGGATCCGTTTGGTGCGGCCCGGATCCGAGTTCTGAAGGCTGTGCCAGGCGACCGCGTCGAGCTCCATGAAGCGGCGGAAGTTCTGCTGGACCTGCTCGAAGAGCCCCTTCTCGGGCGCGTCGGTGAACGCTGCGGCGCCGGCGTCGAGGTCGTCGCGGAGCTTCGCCGCCGAGGCGAGGAAGCGGTCGCGGAACTCGCCGCCGGCGTAGCCATAGGCCGTCTGCCAGCCGTTCATGTCGGTGACCGAGAACTTGATCTCGCGCGCGAGCGCCTCGCGCTCGCCGCTCTGGCGCACCTCGTCGAAGCGGTCGCCCATCTCGGACATCCCGTGCAGCGCGACGGCGGTCGTCGCCAGCGGGCCGAGGATCGTGAGCACGATCGCGGCGTAGAGCTTGGCCCTGATCGTCACGGCCGGACCCCGACGATAGGATCGCCGCGACCATGATCCTGTTCGTGATCACGAGCCAGGCGCCGCCGATCCTGGTGCTGACGCTCGCCATCATGGCCTACCTGACCGGCTACGAGCTCTGGAAGGAGCAGGACCTGCAGTTCCTGTTCAAGGCCTGGTGGGTGCTGTTCGTAGTCCTGCTGAACGTGGTCGGCTTCGCGATCTTCTGGATCTGGCTTGCGCGACGGCGCGTCCGACGGGCGGGTCGCGCCGCCTGACGGCGGCGGCCGCCTACTGCTGCTCGATCCGAGCACGGTGCAGCCTGGCGAGCTTGAGCGCCAGCTCCAGAGAGAGCAGGTCCTCGCCCGAGAGATCGAGATCGGCGACCCGCTCGATCCGCTCGAGCCGCTGGCGCACGGTGTTCGGATGGACGAACAGCGCCCGGGCGCTGGCGGTGACGCTGCCGCGATCGCCGAGAAACTGCTCGAGGGTCTCGACCAGCTGCGACCCTCGGCGCCGGTCGTACTCGGTCAGCTCCTCGATCGCGGCCCGGTAACGGTCGCGCGGCGCCTCGTCGAGCTCGAGGTGGACCAGGTAGCGATAGGCGCCGAGCTGCTCGTAGGCGATCGTGCCACCTTCGGCGACAAGCGAGCGGCCGATGCGCGCGGCGTCGGCGGCCTCGCGCATGCGCCGGCGCGCGTTCGTCGCACCCGCGATCGACCCCGCTGAGCCCGATCACCAGCCCCTCCTCGGCGGCGAGGTCGCCGAGGACGTCCCCGACCGCGGCCACCGCCGCCCTGGGCACGCCGCCGAGAGGCGCCAGCGCCCGCAGTCGATCGTGGCGGGCGTCGAAGAACGCCCGGGGAGACTGGCGGCGCAGCCGCGCCTCGAACCGGCTCGCGAGCTCCGCGCCGATCGGCGCCTGCTCACCGGACTTGGGGGCGCGCTCGACGTGAAGGAACATGTGAGGCCGGCCGAGGTCGCAGCCAGCCTCGCCCGCCTTCGCCTCGGCGGCCTGGACCGAGCCCGCGGCGAGCGCATCGAACATGTCCTTGACGATGTTCTCGGCGGTGAGCCGCTCGATCAGCTCCGCCTTCTTGAGCCCCACCGCGGTCTGATGGGCCACGGCCTCGAGCAGCTCGGCGTCCTCGGAGCGTGAACTCGCGGTCGCGAGCCAGGCAGCAGATCACCCCGAGCTGCTCGTCGCGGGCGACGAGCGCGGCGGTGAGCAGAGCGTTCTCGTCGACGTCCGGCCGCAGCGCCTTGGCCACGCGGTGGCGCCCGTTGCCGCCCGAGCCGTTGGCGCGCCGCATCAGGTCGAGCACCAGGCCCGTCCCGCCGGGTCTCGTGCTCGGCGCCGGCGCCCCGTCGGGGTCCGAGGCCGCGAGGACGAGCTCGTCGGCGTCGGTATCGAGCCGGTAGATCTGACACGCGTCCGCGCGCAGCAGCTCGCGCGCCCCACGGGCGACGACGTCGTAGAGGTCCTCGCGCAGGGTGACTGCGGCGAGCGCCTGGCTCAGCTGGGTCAGGGTCGTCAGCGCCGCCACGCGCCGCCTCGTCTCCTCGTACAGCTGGGCGTTCTCGATCGCGCCGGCGACCAGTGACGCCGTGTGGACGAGGAAGTTGAGCACGTCGTCGTCGAACTCCCGGGGCGCCTCGGTGTGCAGGACCACGACCCCGATCACGTCGCCGCCCTTCGCCAGGATCGGCACCGCGACCATCGACTGGAAGCTCTCCTCCTCGAGCTCGGGGACGAACTTCATCCGCGGGTCCTCCATCGCGTTCTCGCGGATGAACTCGGGCGTCTTGGTCCGCGCGACCCAGCCGGCGAGGCCCTCGTCGACCCCGAGGCCAAGGGTGCCGACGAACCCCGAGTACCGCGGGGACGCGGCGCGCAGCACCAGGCGCTCACCCTCGAGGAAGTAGATGAAGCAGGCGTGGCAGCCGGTCGCGTCGGTCGCGATGTCGACGATCCCGCGCAGGACCCGGTCCAGGTCGAGCGAGGACGAGACCGTCTTGATGACCGCGTAGAGGGTCTCGTTCTCGCGCTTCGTCCGCCGAAGCGCGTCGCCCTCCTCGACCAACTGCAGATCCAAACGAGCCTCCTCTCCCGGGGCCGCTGCGCGCGGATCGTACTCGCGCGCCGTGCCCAGCCCTATGGACCGATCCTACATTTAGGAACGCTCAAGTATGTGGCCGTTGCCCATTGCAAGCGTGCTCCCAGTCGGGAAGGCTTGCAGCCGTCGGTGGTTCGTAACTGCGATCACATCCGTCGGAGGAGCCCGGGTTGGACTTCCTGCTCGCCCAGGTAACGGACCTCAAGGACGCCGCCTCGGCCCAGGCGCAGGGCCTCGACAGCGCGATCCTCGGCGAGCAGTTCTACTTCTTCACGGTCGTCCTCATGTGGCTGATCCACGTCGGCTTCATGACGTACGAGACCGGCATCGCGCGGCGCAAGAACGCGCTCGCCACGGCGATGAAGAACATCCTCACGATCGCCGTCGTCACGCCGACCTTCTACTACTTCGGCTGGTGGATCTACAACTGCAACCAGGCCGGGCCTGCCGATCGGCCCCAACAGCGCGGACTTCACCAGCGTCGCCTGTCAGGGCGGCATCCCCTGGTCGGACGCGTTCGGGCCGAACCTGACCAACAACATCAACCTCGTCTTCTTCCTCGCCTTCCTGCTCTTCTCGTGGACGACGGCGTCGATCATGTCGGGCGCTCTGCTAGAGCGGGTGCGGCTGTCGGCGTACCTCGTGCTCGCCGTGCTGCTCGGCTCGGTCGTCTGGATCCTGGACGCCGCCTGGGGCTGGAGCGCCGGCGGCTGGATGACGCTGCGCTTCGGGTTCCACGACTCGATCGCGTCCGCGGTCGTGCACGGAGTGAGCGGCGCCTTCACGCTTGGCGTGCTCTTCAACCTCGGCCCACGGATAGGCAAATACACGAAGGACGGTCTGAGTCGCATCTTCAGACCTCACAACGTGCATATGACCCTGATGGGGCTGATGCTGATCTTCACGGGGTTCTACGGCTTCTACGCTGCCTGCCTTGTCATTGCCTCCACCGCGTTCCCGGGCTGGGCCACGATCTATCTCAATCCCACCACCCTGGGCTCGATCGCGATGATCATCACGATGGGCTTCGCGGGTGGCTTCACCGGCGCCTACTTCGCCGCCAAGGGCGACCCGTTCTGGACCGTGTCGGGCGGCCTCGCGGGGGTGATCAGCGTCTCCGCCGGCGCCGACGTCTATGCGCCCACGCTCGGCTACGTGCTCGCTCTGGTCAGCGCCATCATCGTCGTCTGGGTCGGGACCTGGATCGAGGAGAAGATGCGCGTCGACGACACGGTCGGAGCCGTCGCGGTGCACGGCTTCACCGGTTTCCTCGCCCTGATCTGGGTCGGGATCTTCGCCGCCGGCTATCCAACGGGGCTGAACAACGTCGAGAGCTCGATCTGGGGCCAGCTCTTCGGGATCGCGGTCTTCCTGCCGCTCGGCTTCCTCTCGGGCTGGTTCGCATCGTTGCTGCTGAAGAAGTTCAACCTGCTGCGGGTGCCGCCCGAGGTCGAGCTCGATGGGCTTGACACGGCCGAGTACGCGCCCGACATCCATGTACCCGAGTTCGGATGGGCCGAGGATCTGCTGGTCGAGCCGGACGGCGTCACCCGGGTTCCCGCGCAGGCGGTCCAGGACGAGGCGTACGCGGAGCTCGCCCGGTCCCAGAATGGCGGCCGCCCGACGCAGAGCACGGGAGCGAGGACCTAGATGCCCGCGATCATCGACAGCGCCCCTTCGTGCATCTCGAGTGACCCAGGGACGACCGATGCGCGGGTCAAGGACTCAGCCGACTTCATCCTCGCCGACCCGTGGCAGGACTGCGCCGGGATCATGACCTTCGGCCCGGGCTCGACCTACGGACCCGACGGCGTCGGCGCGGAGACCTCCTACATGGTGCTGACCTGGGTCGGGATCGTGGTCATGGTCGTCGTCCTGATCGGCTGGGTCGTCTACGAGAACCGCCGCCTGGTCAGATACGCCTCGGCCCGCGTGCGTGCAGGCGCCACGCGTGAATCCGCAGCCGCCGAGGCGGAGGAGACGGAGTTGCTATGAGCGGCAAGCAGATCGAGTTCCCGCCGAAGCAGACGCACGTCAAGGCGTTCGAGTACGCCATGTTGGTGATCTGCGTCGTGCTCGTTATCGTCGTCCTGGTGATTGTGTTCGGCACGAACATCGGCGACGAGTTCCGACCCACTGTCTGAGCTCGACCCGAGGGACACGACTGCAACCGCGGCCCCGCCGCGGGCACCGTCGCCGAGCCCGCGTCGAAGCCTCGGCGACTACGCGGGGCGCAAGGGTGCCTACCCGACCAAGCTCGGGGTCGCCGTCGTCGTCGGCCTGCTGGCGTTCGCCTTCTTCGTCGTCAGGGGCTGTCAGAACAACCAGATCAAGCTCACGCAGGCCCAGGCGGTTGAGCTCGCCCAGAAGCAGGTCGACTTCAAGTCCGAGTCCACCCAGATCCGCCTTCTGCGCCAGGGCCTCAGCCGGCATCCGTTCTGGGTCGTCTCCCTGTCGATCCCGTTCAACACCCCCGACGACCCGAGGGGCTTCAAGCAACTCGCGGTGGTTCGCATCGACGCGACGACCGGGGAGGTCGCCAGCGTCGAGAACCAGGGCCCATCGGAGCCCGGGTCCGACGCCGGGACCGGCAAGCAACAAAAGAACAACTGACCGGAGTGGGTCGGCGGTAATGCGCGTCCTCGTCCTCCAGCACATCGCCTGCGAGCACCCCGGGGTGTTCAGCGAGGTGATGCGCGAGCGCGGCGCCGAGCCAATCGCGGTCGAGGTCGACGAGGGCGAGCCGCTGCCCGACTGGCGGGAGTTCGACGCGGTGCTGGCGATGGGCGGGCCGATGGGCGCCGGCGATGACGCCGACCACCCGTGGCTCGCGTCCGAGCGCGAGCTGGTGCGCGAGGCGGTCGAGGCCGGGCGGCCGTTCCTCGGCGTCTGCCTCGGGGTCCAGCTGCTGGCGGCAGCGCTCGGCGCCCGCGTCTACGCGGCCGAGCGGCCGGAGGTCGGCCTGCTCGACGTCGAGCTCACCGCCGAGGGCCGGGCCGACCCGCTCTTCGCCGGCCTCGGCGACCGGTTCGTCTCCCTGCAATGGCACGGAGACACCTTCGACCTCCCGGCCGACGCGGTGCGCCTGGCGAGCTCGCCCTTGATCGCCAACCAGGCGTTCCGGGCCGGCGAACGCGCCTACGGGGTCCAGTTCCACCTCGAGGTCACCGGTGAGATGGCGGTCGAGTGGGGGTCGATCCCCGCCTACCGCGAGTCGCTTGCCGCGACTCTGGGCGATGCTGCGGGAGCCGAGTTCATCGCCGACGTCGAGCGCAGGTCAGCCGAGCTTCACCCGCCCGCCCGGCGGCTGTTCGCCAACTGGCTCGAGCTCGCCGAGGAGGCTGGTTGAGGGTCCGGAACGCGGAATGTACCTTTTTGTTCAGTCGCCGCTTATAGTTGGGGCGGCCCGGTTAACGCGCCGAAAGGAGACGGTCGGTGGCAGCAGAAAGGGCCGCGCCCAGCGCGGTGCAGAAGGTGCTCGAGTCGCCGCGGATCGACCCGCCGCCGAAGACGCTCGAGGAGGCGCGTAACGCCCCGGGGCGGAGCGAGAAGATCGCCGAGATCGCCGCCCGCATCGAGAGCGAGGGGATCGAGTACGTCTTCTTCCAGCAGGTCTCGATCAGCGGGCACATCAACGGCAAGGGTGTCGTCGCCAGTTGGTTCCCGGAGGTGGCCGCGCGCGGCTACCAACTCGTCTACGGCGCCACCGCCGACCTGTTCACCGATCGCCAGGACAACTACATCGGCTTCGGCCCGGAGGAGTCCGAGCTGGCGGCGATGGCCGACCTCGACACCTTCGAGCGCCTGCCGTGGGACCCTCGGGTGGCCCGCGTCTACTGCGACTGTTACGACACCGAGACCGGAGAGCTCTTCGACGCCGACCCGCGCCAGAACCTGAAGCGGGTCGCGCGCGAGGTCGAGGACGAGCTCGGCTATGCGTTCCTGTGCGGGATCGAGCCGGAGATGATGTGGCTGAAGCTCGCCGACGACGGCGTCTCGCCGCCCGAGGGCGTGACCAAGCCGTGGTGCTACCACATCAACCAGTTCGAGCAGCTGCGCCCGGTGATCCTCGACGTCGTCTCCTACGGCAAGGCCCTGGGGCTCGACATGAGCTACGGCGATCACGAGGACGCGCCGGGCCAGCTCGAGCTCAACTTCCGCTTCGACCGCGCCGTCCGCACGGCCGACAACATCACGACCTACCGGCAGATCTGCACCGCCGTCGGGCGCGAGCACGGGCTGCACGCCTCGTTCATGCCGAAGCCCTTCACGGGTGTCTCGGCGAACGGCCACCACCACCACTTCACGCTCGTCGACGAGGACGGCAACAACGTCTTCCACGACCCCGAGGGGCCCGCCCAGCTGTCCGAGATCGGACTGCGGTTCATGGGCGGCATCCTCGACCACTTCGGCGCCCTGGTCTGCATCGGCTCGCCGACGGTCAACTCGTACAAGCGGATGTGGGACTTCGGCTTCTGGGCGCCGGTCTACAAGAACTACGGCTGGCAGAACCGCACCTGCACGGTGCGCGTGGCGAGCGGGGGGCGGTTCGAGTTCCGCGGCGTGGACTCGTCGTGCAACCCGTATCTGACCCAGGCGGCGCTCTTGACCGCGGGTCTCGACGGCATCCGCCGCGAGCTCGACCCGGGGCCGCCGCAGCAGCGCAACACCTACGACCTGCTCGCTGAAGGCGAGGAGTTCGAGCGGGTCCCGGACCACCTCGGGGCCGCGCTCGACGCGCTCGCGGCGGACGAGGTCGTCCGCGGCTCGATGCCCGGGCGCCTCTACGACGTCTTCATGCACTACAAGCGCGACGAGTGGGAGCGCTATCTCGCGGCGGTCACGGACTGGGAGCGCGAGGAGTACCTGGAGGTCTTGCCCTAACCAGGGGTGCGCGCCATGTGCGGGATCGCAGGGATCATCTATCGCAACGGCGGTGACGAGCACGAGGTCGGGCGTGACATGACCCGGATGCTCCAGGCGATGAAGCACCGCGGCCCGGACTCCACCGGCTACGCGCTGTACCGCGGTCACGCGGAGACCTACGTCATGCACGTGAAGTTGAACGAGGGCGACGAGGGCCCCGAGCTCGTGGCCCGTGTGCAGCGCCAGCGTGCCGAGGTCGAGGCGAGGATGCGCGCGCTCGGCGCCGAGATCGAGGAGATCAAGGGCACGATGCGGACGATGACCGTCATCTTCGGCTTCGACGGCGACCTGAAGCTGCTCGCCGACGCGGTCGAGCGCGTCCGCCACACCGAGGTGCTGTCGCTCGGGCGCTCGCTCGAGATCGTCAAGGACCTCGGCGACGCCGAGACCGTGTCGGAGGAGTACGGCCTTCCCGCCTACGTCGGCACGCACGCCATCGGACACGCGCGGATGGCGACCGAGTCCGACGTCGACATCGCCAACGCCCACCCCTACTGGGCGTATCCGTTCCCCGACGTCGCCGTCGTCCACAACGGCCAGCTGACCAACTTCCACGACTGGCGCCGGCGCCTGCAGCGCTCCGGCCATCGCTTCCAGTCGGAGTGCGACTCGGAGATCATCGCCGTCTACCTCGCCCAGCGAATGACCGAAGGGCTGTCGCTCGAGGAGGCGATGCGCCTCAGCCTCACCGACCTCGATGGGGTGTTCACGTACATCTGCGTGACCGAGGACGCGCTCGGGGTTGCCAAGGACGAGCTCGGGGCCAAGCCCCTGGTGCTGTACGAGGACGACGACCTGGTCGCACTTGCGTCCGAGGAGATCGCGATCCGCCAGGTCCTCGATCGCGAGATCGAGACGCACGACCCCTACGAGGGCACGGTCAGGGTGTGGACGAGGTGAGTCCGAAGCCGGCCGTCGTCGCGCGAGGGTACGAGTGCCTGGACGCCGGATGCGGCGAGGTCATCGTCGCCGACGACGAGGCCGCCCTGATCGAGGCCGTTCAGGCCCACATGTCCGAGGTCCACGACGGCTTCGAGCTGGAGGACGTGATCGTCGACGGCTCCACGGAGATCACGGTGGAGGGCAGATGAGCGCGACCCAGACCGTGAACGGCGGCAACGGCGCCCCGGACCCGGACATCGTCCGCCGCTTCCACTTCACGCGTGACATGGTCAAAGGCCCCGTCTACCGCAAGTACAAGTTCGCGATCAACAGGCTCTGGAACGTCGACGACCTCGACTTCACACAGGACGCTCAGGACTGGAAGCGCATCGACGACGCTCAGCGCGAGGGGCTGCTCGGCGTCACCGTTCGCTTCCTCGCGGGCGAGCAGGCCGTCACCGACGAACTGGTGCCGATGATCGCCGCGTCGCACGCGCTCGGTCGTTTCGACTGGGTCACCTACCTCTCCACCTTCCTGATGGAGGAGGCCAAGCACGCTGAGTTCTTCATGCGCTGGCACGACGAGGTCGTCGGGGTCCTCGAGCCCGAGGAGGTCGCCGCCCACTTCCTCGTCCGCGACGCGACCGTCGACCCGAGCGGCCGTTTCGAGGTGCGCGACGTGCTCCACGAGGCCCTCCCGAAGTACGGGCGAGAGCTGCTCGAGGCCGCCATCGACGGCGACACCGACCGCACCGAGCGCGCCTTCGTCCGCTTCTCCGCCGCCTACAACGCGTTCGTCGAGGGGGTCTTGACGATGCCCTCCTACGAGATCGTGATCGACACGGCGAGGCTCTGGGACGCCTTCCCGGCGCTGCGCGAGGGCTTCCGGCTGATCCTGCTCGACGAGGGCCGCCACATCACCTTCGGCACGGGCGCCTGCAAGACGCTGATCGAGAAGAACCCCGACCTGGAGGCCGAGGTCCATGCCGTCTTCGACGCGTATCGCGGCAACGTCGTCGGCCTGGTCGAGTACCAGAGGGCGGTCCCGGGCCTCGAGGTTCAGAAGTACCAGGACCAGAAGGTCCGCCACTACCGCAACCGCTGCCGCGAGATGGGAATCACCCCCGACCAGACCCTGATCGATCAGATCCTCGACCCGGAGATCGACTTCGTCGTCGGGCACCAGGCCGGCTGATGGACAACGCTAGGCGAACAGCCCACCGTCCGGATGGACGAGCGCGGGCTGGTCGAACTCGACGACTCCGTGCCCAAGAGCTCGAGGATCGAGGACGGGCGCGCCACGCTCGACGCCAAGGACCTGACCCCGCGCAAGATCAACGCCGAGCTCCGCTGGTTGATCTACGAGCAGGGAGTGAGGGAGATCACCGTGCTCAACCCGAGCGCCCGCCATTCGCTCGGGGTCGCGATCCTCGCCCGCTGCCGGATCCGCTTCGAGGGCAGCCTCGGCTACTTCGGCTGCGGCCTGATCGACGGCCCCGAGGTCGTGATCACCGGCCGGGTCGGTTGGTCGGTGGCCGAGAACATGATGTCGGGCGTGGTCGTGATCGAGGGCAACGCGGGCTCGCTCGCCGGCGCGGCGATCCGCGGCGGCGACCTGGTGGTCAAGTCGGACGTGGGCTCGCGCACGGGGATCGACCAGAAGGGGGGCACGATCATCGCGCTCGGCAACGCCGCCTCGATGACCGGGTTCATGATGCAGCGCGGCCGCCAGATCATCTGCGGCGATGTCGGGCCGGGCCTCGGCGACTCGATGTACGACGGGACGATCTACGTCGGCGGCAAGGTCGCCTCGCTCGGCGTCGACTGCGTCGAGGGCGAGTGGACCGATGCCGACACGGAGCTGGTCGAGCGCAAGTTCGCGATCTACGAGCTCGGCGAGCCACCCGAGCTGCGCAAGTTCGTCTGCGGGAAGAAGCTCTACAACTACGACGTCCTCGAGCCCAGCGAGCGCAAGCTGGTGCTCTAGATCTAGCCGGGGAGGAACGATGCCCGACGAAGCACCCGACCAGCGCGAGGTACTCGGCACGAGCCCGATCTTCACCCGGGAGGTCATCAACGACATCCACATGAAGGCCGAGCTCGGCCGCTACCGGATGCGCGGCTTCTCGATGTTCAAGAAGCTCCCGGGCTGGGACGACCTGATCTTCCTTCCGGGAACGCTGACCCGGTTCGTGATCGAGGGCTATCGCGAGCGCTGCGACACCAAGACCGTGCTCGGCTCCCGTTTCGCGAAGAAGCCGCTCGAGCTCGACATCCCGATCTACATCACCGGGATGAGCTTCGGCGCGCTCTCGCTGGAGGCGAAGATGGCGCTCGCCAAGGGCGCCTCGATGGCCGGCACCGCGACCTGCTCGGGGGAGGGGGGCATGATCCCGCCCGAGCGCGATCTCTCGACCAAGTGGTACTACCAGGTGATCCAGAGCCGCTACGGCTTCAACCCCCATCACCTGATGCTCGCCGACGGGATCGAGTTCTTCATCGGCCAGGGGTGCAAGGTCGGCCTCGGCGGCCATCTGATGGGCCAGAAGGTGACCGAGCAGGTTGCGGAGATGCGCTCGCTGCCGGCCGGGATCGACCAGCGCTCCCCGGCGCGGCACCCCGACTGGCTCGGCCCCGACGACCTCTCGCTGAAGGTCCAGGAAACGCGTGAGGCGACCAACTACGAGGTCCCGATCCAGCTCAAGCTCGGGGCCGCCCGCGTCTACGACGACGTCCGCATGGCGGCCAAGTGCGGGCCGGACGTCATCTACCTCGACGGTGCCGAGGGCGGTACCGGCGCCGGCCCGCACATCGCCGCCGAGGAAACCGGGATCCCGCTGCTGGCCGCGATCCCCGAGGCGCGCCGGGCGCTCGAGGACGTCGGGCTGGCCGACGAGGTCGACCTCGTCGTCGCCGGCGGGATCCGAAACGGCGGCGACGTCGCCAAGTGCCTGGCGCTCGGGGCCGACGCGATCGCGATCGGCCACTCGGCGCTCATGGCGCTCAACTGCAACAAGGAGATCCCGGGGGTCACCGACTACGAGGGGACGGTCGGCGTCCCGGCCGGCCAGTGCTACCACTGCCACACGGGCCGCTGTCCGGTCGGGATCACGACCCAGGACCCGGAGCTGCGCAAGCGCCTGCACGTCGAGGACGCCGCCCAGCGGGTGTTCAACTTCCTGCACACGCTGACCCTCGAGGTCCAGATGCTGGCCCGGGCCTGCGGCAAGACCAGCGTCCACAGCCTCGAGCCCGAGGACCTCGCGGCGCTCACGCTCGAGGCCTCGGCGATGGCCAAGGTGCCGCTGGCCGGCACCGACTACATCCCCGGGGTGACCGAGGAGCGCGCGCTGGGCGAGATCCGCGGCCTGCTCGACCAGTACCTCGAGAACCCGGTCGACTACCTGCCGACGCCGGCGGCGACCGCGGCGGAGGATTCGGAGTGAGCACGCCCGAGCCGGAGAAGGTCGTCTCGATCGACGCCGAGTACCTGTCCGGCGAGCGCTTCCCCTATCAGGAGGACATCTCGCTGGTCGAGGACATCGACCTCGAGGCGGCCACCCCGGGGGCCGATCTGAACTGGCTCGAGGACGTCGAGCTGCTCACCGAGGAGGGGACGCCGGCCGTCTTCGACCGTTACTCGAACTCGTTCCTGCGGATCTACTTCCCGATCCCCGAGGGGCGCGAGAACGAGATCGCCCGCAAGGTCCTGATCGCCCACCTGACCGCCGGCAACTCGTACGGGACCCGCCTCAAGCGCGAGCACGCGAAGTTCGCCCAGCCCGAGCTCGGCCCGTGGGTCGAGGGCTCGCCGACCGTCGGCGGAGACTGGAAGCCGTCGGTGCTCGAGGGCTGGGAGCCGCCGCAGCACTGACCGCCGCAGCACTGAGATGACCACCGTCCCCGCCTCGGCCCGCCATCTCGTGATCGGCGCGGGCGTCCACGGGCTCTCGACCGCCTGGCATCTGGCAATGGCCGGGGAGGAGGTGCTGGTGGTCGACAAGTCCGCGGTCGCCGCCGGCGCTTCGGGGATCGCCTGCGGCGTGATTCGCAACAACTACTTCCAGCCCGCGATGCAGGAGCTGATGGCCGCCTGCGTCGAGATCTGGGAGTCCGATCCCGAGCCCCTCCATTACCACGGCAGCGGCTACATCGCCCTCGGGCCGCCCTCCCAGGAGCCGGACCTGGCCGAGGTCTTCGAGCGCCAGCAGGCCATCGGCTACGAGTCGGAGCTGCACGTCGGCGAGCGGGCCGTGAGCGCCCACATGCGAAGCCTGTTCGGCGACTGGCGGGCCGAGGGCCTGAGCGCCTGCCTGCACGAGCGCCGCGGCGGCTTCGCCTTCAACCGCGAGTCGATGCTGGGGCTGGCGGCGAAGGCGCGCCGGGCGGGAGCCGAGATCGCCGAGGGGGTCGAGGTCGTGGGCTTCGAGCTCGACGGTGCGGACGCGGTGACGAGGGTCCAGACGAGCTCGGGGCCGATCGAGGTCGAACAGGTGGTGGTCGCCGTGGGTCCCTGGATTCCCCGGATGTGGGGGATGCTCGGGCTCGCGGACCGGCTCGACGTCCGGCGGCCGGACGGCGGCGTCGATCCCGCGGTGCCGATGTGGACGTACTGGTTCCTGCAGGAGGGCGAGGTCGAGCTCCCGCCGACGATCCTGAACACCGACGACGGCCGCGAGGCGCCCGTCCTTCATGTCGATTCCGACCAGCCGCTGCGCGACGACGGCGGGACCGTGGTCAGCGAGGGGCCTTGGGGCATCTACGTCAAGCCCGATCGGAAGACGGTTCAGGGCGGGGCCGAGCCGCTGACCGTCGGCGACGCGGTCGAGCTCGATCCGTATCCCAGCGGCACGGTCGCCCGGTCCTTCCCGGACCGCTGGTGCGCGGCGCTCTCGCACTGCATGACGCGCTTTGAGGGCTGCCGCGCGAGGTACGTCCAGGTGCGCTCGGGCGGCGCCGGAGCCTTCACGGCCGACAACTTCCCGGTCTTCGATCGGATGCGGCCCAACGTCTACGTGGCCGCGGACTCCAACCACGGCTTCAAGATGATCGCCGTCGGGCGGGAGATCGCCCGCGAGCTCGGCGGCGAGCACTCGTCCCTCCTGCACCCGTTCCGATTCGAGCGCTTTGCCACCGGCGACCTGCACCCGGTCTCGCACAGCCCCTACCCGTGGAGCTGAGCGCGAGCCACGTCGTCGTCGGGGGCGGGGTGCTCGGCCTCTCAACGGCCTGGCACCTGGCCGAGCGGGGCGCCGACGTGCTCGTGCTCGAGAAGGACAGGGTCGGCGCCGGCGCCTCGGGGGCGGCCGGCGGCATCGTCCGCAACTTCTACCGCTCGCCGTCGATCTCCGGCCTGGTCCGCGACTCGATCGAGATCTTCGAGGCCGAGCCCGAGGCCTTCGGCTTCCGCCAGGTCGGCTACCTGGCGGCGGTCCCGAGCGGGCAGGTCGACGACCTCGTCGCGATTCGCGAGCATCACGAGCGGGTCTCGTACGAGTCCGAGCTCGTCGTCGGGGCTGAGGCGTGTCGGGAGTACCTCGCCTGGACCTGGCCGGACTGGACCGCGGATGTTGAAGCGCTATTGCACGAGCGCCGCGGCGGCTGGGCCGACGCGATGCGCACCGTGCGCCACCTCGCCGACCGCGCGCGGGCGGCCGGGGCCAGGATCGAGGAGGGGGTGGAGGTGACCGGGTTCGAGCTCGGCTCGGGACGGGTGGACGCGGTGCTCACCTCGCGCGGCCCGGTCGGCTGCGAGATCGCCGTCCTCGCCCCGGGGCCGTGGGCCGGTCAGATCTGGGCGATGCTCGGTCAGGACGCCGAGATCGAGGTGGCGTCCGCGGAGGCCCGCGACCGCAGGCCGCTGATCGCCTACTGGAAGGCGCAGGAGGGCGAGTTCCAGCTCGCCGGGCCAGGTGCCGTCGGCCGTTCGGGTCACGACCCGCCCGTCGTGCACCTCGACCAGTCGGCGCCCCTGCGGTCTGACCGCGACGGCGAGGTCATCGCGCCCGGGCCCTGGGGGATCTACTTCCGCATCGATCGCGAGGGGACCTCGGTCACCGGCGGCGGCCTGCCCGTGCTGCTCGAGGATCCCGACCTCGATCCCTACGGCCCCGACAACCCCGTCCACGCGGCCGACGCTGCCTTCGCCGAGTTCTTCACCTCCGGCCTCGCGACGGCGATCGAGCGCTTCCGTGGCCGCTCCGCCGACTGGCGCACGACCCTCGCCGGCGGGATCGTCTCGCACACGCCCGACAACTATCCGGTCTGCGACTGGGTGCTCCCCAACGCCTACGCGATCATCGACTCGGGACACGGGTTCAAGCTGCTGGCCCTGGGCCGGCTGGCGGCCGACGACGTGCTCGCAGGCGAACCCCGGCTCGAGCCCTTTCGTCTCGACCGTTTCGCGCGCGGAGAAACTCACACGCCGTCGCGAGGGCCGTACCCGTGGACGTAGCGCGGGAGATGCGCGCTCTTCAGTCGGAGCCCGCGGTGGCGGCTGCGCGGCTCGCGCGTTCGGCGCGATCGGCGGCGGCGCGCGCCCGGGCGACCCTGGGGTCTTCGCTCGATCCGGCGAGATTGACCGCGACCAGCGAGGCCGCACCGCGGGCGGCGGCCATCGCCAGCTCGGCCGCCACGATCGCGTCGGCCTGGAACGCCCAGCCGCCGGCCCGCGCGGTCTCGGCCGCCGCCTCCGCGACCTCCGCGGCGCACTCGGCGATCGCCAGCGGCGGCTCGCTCGCCCCCGAGAGCGCTCGCGCCCGGTCGGCGGCCGTCCGCGCGCCGAGGGCCTGGGCGTAGGCGGCGGCGTCCTCGTCGGCAACATCCAGGACATGGGCGACCAACTCGGCGGCGCGGGCGGCGAGCTCGCGCAGGCGGGCGTCGGTCCCGGCTCGGGCGCCCGAGCCCTCCGAGGCGAGCCGATCGGCGGCGAGCCCCGCGGTGAGCTCCACCAGAGCCGCGGCGGCGGCGCAGGACAGGGCCGAGGCGACCCCGGCGGCCGCGGGCTGGGCCCGCGAAGCAAGCGCGGCAAGCGCCTCGCGCACCCGCCGGTCGGCGAGCTTTCTCATCGGTCCGGCGCCGGCGAGCGGCGGTTCAGAACAACCCCACGGTTCGTCCCTCCGCGTCGATGTCGACGTCGAAGGCTGCCGCGGTCTTGCCGAGCCCCGGCATCTGCTGGATGTCGCCGCAGAGCGGCACCAGCCAACCCGCGCCCGTGTAGGCGCGCACGTCGCGGACCGGGAGCTGAAAGCCGCTCGGCGCCCCGAGCAGCTCGGGGTCCGCGGAGAGCGAGAGCGGCGTCTTCGCCATGCACACCGGGAGCTCGGCAAGGCCCTGGTCGGTGAACTGGTCGATCTTGTGCTCGGCCTGGAGGTAGTAGACGACCTCCGAGGCGCCGTAGGCGCGTGAGGCGATCGTCTCGATCTTGTCCTTGATCGAGACCCGATCCTCGTAGAGGTAGCGGAACTCGTTCGGCTGCTCGCAGGCCTCGACGACCGCCTCGGCGAGGCTGGCGACGCCCTTGCCGCCCTGAGCGAACCCGTCGCTGACGGCGGCCGCGAACGCGCCGGCCTCCGTGGCGAGCCTCGTCACCAGCTCGACCTCCTCGTCGGTGTCCTCCGGGCGGCGGTTGACGGCGACCACCGCAGGAAGCCCGAACTCGCGCACGATGCCGAGGTGCCGGCTCAGATTCTCGATCCCGGCCTCGATCGCCGCCAAGCGCTCCTTCGGGCCCGTGCGCGGGTCGTCCTCCGCGAGGCCCCCGTGGTGCTTGAGCGCGCGCGCGGTGGCCACGAGGACGATCGCGCTCGGGGCCATGCCGCCGTTGCGGCAGACGATGTCGATGAACTTCTCCATTCCCATATCCGAGCCGAATCCCGACTCGGTGACCACGTACTCGCCCAGCTTCAGCCCGAGCAGGTCGGCGATCAGCGACGAGTTGCCGTGGGCAATGTTCGCGAATGGCCCGGCGTGCATGAGGCAGGGCTGGCCCTCGAGGGTCTGGATCAGGTTCGGCTTGATCGCGTCCTTGAGCAAGCACGGTCATCGCCCCGGCTGCGCCCAGGTCCTCGGCGGTCACGGGGTCGCCGCCCCGGGTGTAGGCGGCGGTGATCCGGCCCATCCGCGCGCGCAGGTCCTGGAGGTCGCGGGCGACGGCGAGGATCGCCATCACCTCCGACGCGGCGGTGATGTCGAAACCGCTCTCGCGCGGGTACCCGTTCGCGCGCCCCCCGAGCCCGAGCGCCACTTGCCGCAGCGCCCGGTCGTTCATGTCCAAGGCCCGCTTCCAGGTCACCTGGAGGGCGTCGATGTGATGCGGGTTGCCGTGCAGGATCGAGGCGTCGAGAATCGCGGCGAGCAGGTTGTTCGCGGCGCCGATCGCGTGGATGTCGCCGGTGAAGTGGAGGTTCAGGTCCTCCATCGGGCACGACCTGGGCGAGCCCGCCCCCGGCGGCGCCGCCCTTGAGCCCGAACACCGGCCCGAGCGAGGGCTCGCGCAGGCAGAGGACCGGGACTGCGGCCGATGTAGCCGAGGCCCTCGGTGAGCGCGACCGATGTCGTCGTCTTGCCCTCGCCGGCCTTCGTCGGGGTCATCCCGGCTACGCAGACGAGCTTGGCGTCGGGCTGTCCGGCGAGCCGATCGATCGCGGTCAGCGAGATCTTGCTCTTGTAACGCCCGTAGGGCTCGATCTCATCCGGTTGCAGGCCGATTCGCTCGCCGATCTCCGTGATCGGTACGAGCTCGGCCTCCTGTGCGATCTCCAGGCTGCTCTTCATCCGTCCTGCGTCCCTTTCCTCGTGGTCAGTGTGAGACCGCCGCCGCTCCGAGCTCGGAGACGAGGCGGTCACGGTAGAAGCGGTCGAGCGCGAACGGCTCGATCAGCTCGGGCGTGCGCCCGGTGGCGACCAGCTCCGCAAGCGTCTTGCCGACGATCGGCGCCGCCTTGAACCCGTACGTGCCCCAACCCGCGCTGAGCAGGAAGCCCTCGACCTCGGTGACGCCGAGGATCGGGCTGAAGTCCGGGCTGATGTCGCAGAGCCCGGCCCAGCTGCGCAGGATCCGGGCCCGCTCGAGCTGCGGGAAGAGCTCGAGCGTGTGGCGCGAGGACTCCTGGAGGAAGTTGAGCGTCCCCTGCTGGCGGTAGGTGGTCCAGGGCTCGATCTCGGCCCCGATCAGGAACTCCCCGCGATCGGTCTGCGAGATGTAGACGTGCATCTGCGAGGAGACGATGACCACGTCGAGCAGCGGCTTCAGCGGCTCGGTGACGAAGGCCTGCAGGATGTGCGTCGTGATCGGGAGCTCGATCCCGGCGAGGCCGGCCACCGTCGAGCTCCAGCCCGCGGTCGCGCTGATCACGTGCCCGGCGTCGATCCGGCGCCCGTCGCGGAGCGTGACCCCCGTCGCCCGGCCGTTTGAGCGCTCGACCCCGGTCACCTCGCTGTAGGGGTGGATCTCGGCCCCGCCGCGATCGGCCCCGCGCGCCAGCCCCCAGACGACCGCGTCGTGGCGGATGATCCCGCCCGGCGGGTGATACAGGGCGCCCATCACCGGATAGATCGCGTCCGGCGAGACCGCCATCGCCGGCGCCAGCTCCGCGATCTCGCCGGGGCCGATCACGCGCGAGTCGATCCCGCAGAGGCGGTTGACCTCGGCGCGCTCGGTCATCACGAACATCGCCCGGTCGGTGTGGGCGAGCGTCAGATGCCCCTGCTGTGAGAACAGCAGGTTGAAGTCGAGCTCCGCCCCGAGGCCCTCGTACAGCTTGACCGAGGCGTCGTAGAAGCGCGCGCCCTCGGGCGTCTTGTAGTTGGAGCGCAGGATCGTCGTGTTGCGCCCCGCGGCTCCGGAGCCGATGTACGACTGCTCGAGCACGCAAACGTCGGTGATGCCGTGGTCGCGGGCGAGGTAGTAGGCGGTCGAGAGCCCGTGCGAGCCGCCGCCGACGATGACCACGTCGTAGCGGTCGCGGAGCTCCGGGGTGCGCCGCCACATCCGCCGCTTGCGAAAGAGATCACGCATCGGCCGAACCCCCGCCGGACCGCGACGCCGCCAGGGCCTCGGTGCCGACCGCGCGTCCGCCGAGGTGCTCGGCGGCGTCGACGAACACCGTCCACACATAGGCGGCGAAGCCCGCGCCGAACAGGTGCAGGAAGTCGTCGTCGCGCTCGCGCAGGACCATCCCGGCCGTGCGCGCGACCGAGACGGGCGCGAAGGCCCCCGGCTCGAAGCTCTGCGGGCGGAGGTCGAGCGCCGTGGCTCGGGCGAATGCCTCGCGCGCGAGCGGCCCGGCGACGGCGTTGGAGCCCAACGTTGTGGTCAGCTCGATCACCGAGGCGAAGCGGTCGTCGGCGGACGACGGCTCGATCGATCTCCTCGCGGAGGCCGGCGGTGCGCTCCGGCGGGGTCACGGCCAGCACCTTCTCGGGCGTGATCGGACACCACCAGACCTCGTCGTGCAGCGCCGCCCGGCCGGGTCCGAGCGCAGCGCCGCCGGCGAGCCCGGCGACGACCTCGGCGACGAGCGCCGGCGGATCCCTGGAGCTCGATCTTGCCGAGGAAGCTGAGATCGGCGATCCCCGACGGCGTCCCGGCAGGCGGCCGCCTCAGCCTCGGGCTCGCCGTAGGTGGTCACCACGCGCCACCCGGCGCGCTCGCCGAGCTCCGCACCGGCGTCGCGATGGGTCCATTCGATCGCGCTCCGGGGCGCGGGCTCGGCGCCGCCGAAGGCCGTCGCCGCGTCCGGGGCGAGGAACTCGAGCTCGGCGCCGGAGCTCATCCTCGCAGCCGCTCCTGGTCGGGGTCGTAGAAGGGCGCCGTCTGGACCACGGCGATCAGCCGGCGTCCGTCGTCCGCGAGCGTGATCGCGGCGCCGTCCTCGGCCAGGTCGACCGGGACCCACGCCATCCCGATCGTGCGCTCGAGCCGCGGCGAGAAGCGCGACGAGGTCACCCGCCCAACCGGGCGTTCGCCCGCGACGACCGCCGCGCCCTCGCTCGGGACCGCGCCGTTGTCGATCGTGAAGCCGACGAGCCTGCTCTCGTCGCCGCGCTCCTTGACCGCCTCCAGCGCCCAGCGGCCGATGAAGTCCTCCTCCTTGTCGAGCTTGACGATCCAGGGCATCGCCGCCTCGAGCGGGTTCGACTCCGCGTCGGTGTCCTGGCCGACGAGGATGTGCAGCTTCTGCAGCCGCAGCACCCGCTGGGGCTCGAGGCCGAAGGGGCGGATCCCGTGCGCGGCGCCGGCCTCCAGCAGCGCGTCCCAGAGCTGCTCCGCGAGCGCGGCCGGGCAGTGAAGCTCGTACCCGAGCTCGCCGACGAAGCCGATCCGCAGCAGCAGGCACGGAACGCCGGCGATCAGCGCGCGCTTGCCGTCCAGGTAGGAGAACGAGTCGTTCGAGCAGTCGAGCTCCGTGAGCCCGGAGAGGATCTCGCGCGAATCCGGTCCGGCCAGGTTGAAGGCCGAGAGCCCCTGGCTGACGTCGGTCAGGTGGACCTCGAGGTCCCATTCCGCGAGCCACCAGCCGAACCAGCTCTCGACCGCGTCGGCGCCGCTCGACGTCGTGGTCACGTAGAACGACTGATCGTCGAGCCGGCAGACGGTGCCGTCGTCGGTGATCCGGCCGGCGTCGTCGCCGAGGACGCCGTAGCGAATGCGGCCCGGCTTCAGGTTGTCGAAGCGGTTCGGGTAGAGCAGGTTGAGGAAGGCGCCCGCGTCGGGGCCGCGCACGATCAGCTTGCCCAGGGTCGAGACGTCGATCAGGCCGGCGCTCTCGTGCACGGCCATGGTCTCGGCGCGCGCGTCGCCGTAGTCATACGGGCGCCGCCAATCGCCGGCCCAGAGGACGTTGCCGCCGAGCTCGCGATGGCGGCCGTGGACCGCCGAGCGCTTCGCCGGCTCGAACGGCCGCCCGGCCAGCGCACCCATCGGCACCGTCGACCACGGCGGTCTCGCGGTGGTCAGCCCGACCTCCGCGACCGGCGTCGCCGTGCGCTCTGACACCTGCCGGATCGAGGCCAGCTGGCACATCCGCCCCTGGCACGGCCCCATGGTCACGGTCGTGTAGCGCTTCGCGAGCTCGAGCGAGTCGAAGCCCTCGTCGATCGCGTAATCGAGGTCGTCGGTGGTCACGTCCTCGCACAGGCAGGCAAAGCACTTGCCGTGCCCGCCGGCGGCGCCGGAGGCCGCCTTGGGGACCAGCTCGGCCGGAGCCTCGCCGGCGCTCAGCGCCTCGCGGTCGGCGCGCAGACGGTCGTGGTCGGCGTCGTCGCCGAGCTCGAGCGAGAGCGCTGCCTCGGCGCCGGCGACGGCGCCCGAAGTCTCGGCCTGGTCGTCCGAGCTGTGGCCGGCGACCGCGCCCGCGGTGTGGATTCCGGGGGGAGCGGCGTCGGGCAGGTACGCGCCGCGGGCCTCGTCCCAGCGGGCCTTCGCCCCGGCCTGCAGCAGCAGTGAGGTCGCGGGCATGGTGCCGCCGGAGACGGCGATCAGATCGCACTCGATCCGGCTCTCGTTGGCGCCGGTCCAACCCCCCGCCTCGTCGAGGTCGCCGAGCACCGCGCCCTCCACCCGCCGGCGGCCGAGGGCGCGGACCACGCCACGGCCGCGCAGCAGCGGGATACGCGCGTGCTCCAGGCGCGCGACGAGCTCCTCTGCAGGCCCCTCGCGGCGGGCGTCCGCGACGGCGAGGACGGACACGCCCGCCTCGCCCAGGGCGAGCGCCGCCTCGACGCCGGAGTCGCCGACCGTGGCGACGACCGCCTTGCGCCCCGGGCTCACCCGGTAGAGGGAGGCGAGCCGTCGGGCGCCGGAGCAGAGCATCACCCCGGGAAGGTCGTTGCCCTCGAACATCAGCGGCTGCTCGATCGACCCGGTGGCCGCCACGTGGCGATCGGCGCGGATCTGATGCAGCGTGCTCTGCGACCACACCGGGACGATCCCATCGAAGAACCCGAGCGCCGCCGCCGGGGCGAGCACCTCGACGCCCGCGGCCCGGACCAGGGCACCGAGCTCACCCGCGCGTTCGGCGCCCTCGCCGGCGAGCACGGTGCCGCCGAGCTCCGGGCCGTCGTCGACCAGGACCACGTCGGCGCCGATCTCCGCAGCTCGAAGCGCGGCGGAGAGCCCGGCGACGCCCCCGCCGATCACCAGCACGTCGGCGTGGCGGCGGCGGTACTCCGTCCGCCACTCGCGGTCCGCCTGGCGGCGGGCCAGCCGGCCGAGCCCGGCGGCCCTGCGCAGGACCTTCTCGTACAGCGGCCAGAGGCGGCGCGGCCGGATGAACGTCTTGTAATAGAAGCCCGGTGGGGTAAAAGGCTTGCCGAACCGGTCGGTGGCGTTCATGACGTCGAACTCCAACGACGGGCTCGCGTTCATGTGGCTCACCCGCATGCCCTCGCGCACGGGCTCGGTGCAGGCGCGCACGCCGGGCCAGCCGTCGACGTCGACGAGGCAGTTGGGGCACTGTCCGGCACAGCAGAAGAGCCCGCGGGGGCGGTGGTACTTGAAGCTGCGCGAGAGCACTTGGCGCCCGGACGCCTGAAGGGCGGAGCCGACCGTGTCGCCCTCGAACGCCTCGACGCGCTTGCCATCGAATTCAAACGAGACGGTCCGCGCGCGATTGATGCGCTCGCCGGGGCTCGGGGGGAGGCGGCTCATCGCTGCGGGAGGCCGACCCACTGGACCTCGTTGGTCGTCGTGTCGCGCTCCGCCAAGAACCAAGCCCGGCAGCCCGAGCGGTGATACCACCACTCGCGCTGAACTCCGGCGACGTTGCGGCGGAAGTAGTTGTAGGTGTTCAGCTCGCGCTGCGAGGGCGCGGCCTTCGGCCGGGGAACGACCTCGCCGCCGTACGCGAAGTCCGTGACCTCGCGCTCGCCGCAGTTGGGACAGGTGAGCAGAAACGACATTCCGGTGGGGCGATCCTCGCCTCGCGCCCACACTAGACAAATAGGTACAAAAACGCAAGTGCGGGTCCGGCCGCCGGCTCTCGTCCGGATGGCGGCGAGCGCGCTCCTATGTATGAGCCCACATACCGGGCGGCAGAATGCTGGCATCGGCGCTATTGCCAACGCCGCGGGTATGTGAGATACAACCAGGGATGGCGGCGCGACCGACCCCTGATGACGTCCGGCGAGCGGTCGCCGACGACGGGATTGAGTTCCTGTTCGCGCAGTTCGTCGACATGCATGCGAAGCCGAGCGCGAAGCTGGTGCCGGCGCAGCAACTCGAGGGCCTGCTCGCCGACGGGGCCGGGTTCGCCGGCTTTGCGGCCGGCGACATCGGCCAGACGCCCGACAACCCCGATCTGATCGCGATGCCGGACGTCGGCACCTTCACCCGGCTGCCCTGGAAGCCCGAGGTCGGCTGGTTCGCCTGCGACGCCACGGTGGAGGGGGAGGAGTGGCCGTATTGCCCGCGGACGATCCTCAGGCATCAGATCGAGCGCGCCCGCGACGCGGGCTTCGAGCTCAAGATCGGGTGCGAGCTCGAGTACTTCCTCATCCGCCAGACCGAGGACGGCGGGATCGAGCTCGCCGATCCGCTCGACACGCTCGAGCAGCCCTGCTACGACATCCGCGCGCTCACCCGCTCGTTCGACTTCGTCTCCCAGGTGATGCGCCACGTGAATTCGCTCGGCTGGCAGATGTACGCCACCGATCACGAGGACGCGAACGGACAGTTCGAGCAGAACTTCGACTTCGCGGACGCGCTGACCACCTGCGACCGCGCCGTCTTCTACCGCTACATGGTCGAGGCGCTGGCCCAGGAGCGCGGGCTGATCGCGACCTTCATGCCGAAGCCGTTCGCGCACCTGACCGGCAACGGGTGCCACTTCCACATGAGCCTCTGGGACGGGGACACGAACCTCTTCGACCGCGAGCGCGGCGACGACCCGCGCAACCTCGGGCTCACCGATCTCGCCTACCACTTCGTCGGCGGGCTGAAGAAGCACGCCAAGGCCTACATAGCGCTCAGCGCGCCAACCGTCTCGTCCTACAAGCGCCTGGTGACCGGGGCGCCGACCAGCGGCGCAACCTGGGCGCCGGCGTACGTCACCTACGGGTGGAACAACCGGACGATGATGCTCCGCATCCCCGAGCCCGGCCGGATCGAGGACCGGACCGTCGACGGCTCCTGCAACCCCTACCTCGCCGCCACTGCGATCCTCGCCGCGGGCATGGACGGGATCGAGAACGAGATCGACCCGGGCGATCCGACCTCGGCCAACATGTACGAGATGAGCGAGGAGGAGCGGCACGAGCGGGGGATCGAGGTCCTCCCGGCCAACCTGCTCGATGCAACCCGCGAGCTCGAAGGCGACGAGGTCCTTCGCAAGGCTCTCGGCTCAGTCGGCGACGAGGACTACGTCGACTACTTCATCCGCTGCAAGCGGCGCGAATGGCAGGCCGCGCACGAGCAGATCACGCAGTGGGAGCTCGACCGCTACCTCCAGCATTACTAAGGAGCTGCGCCGATGTGCGGGATCGCCGGTCTATTCAGCAAATCGAGCTCGATCGAGTCAGAGCTCGGCGCCCACCTGAGCGCGATGCTCTCCCAGCTCGCCGACCGCGGGCCAGACAGCGCCGGCGTGGCCCTGTATCGCGACCCGGCGCCAGCCGGGGCCTGCAAGGTGTCGCTGTTCTCGCCCGAGTCGGCGCCGGCATGGCACGAGATCGCCGGTGAGCTGGCCGAGGCGTTCGGCGGCGAGGCCGGGCCCGAGGTCCGCGCCTCGCATGCGCTGTTCGTAGTCCCGTCGGGGCCCGCGGAGGTTCAGCGGTGGCTGGCCGATCGCCACCCCGAGCTCCGGGTGATGAGCGTCGGCGAGCGGATCGAGATCTACAAGGAGGCGGTCGACCCGCGCGACTTCGTCGAGCGCTTCGAGCTTGCCGACGTCGCCGCGAGCCATGCCCTCGGCCATACGCGGATGGCGACCGAGAGCCGGGTGACGACCGAGCACTCCCATCCCTTCTCGACCGGGCTCGACCTGTGCCTCGTCCACAACGGGTCGCTCTCGAACCACAACCGGCTGCGCGCGTTCCTCCGCCGCCAGGGGATCGAGTTCCAGACCGACAACGACACCGAGGTCGCGGCCGGCTATCTGACCTGGCGGCTCTCCGAGGGCGACGATGTCGAGCAGGCGCTGAACCGCTGCCTCGACGACCTCGACGGCTTCTACACGTTCGCGGTCGGCACGATCGACGGCTTCGCCGTGCTTCGCGACCCGATCGCCTGCAAGCCGGCCGTCCTCGCGGAGACCGACGAGTGGGTGGCGATGGCCTCCGAGTACCGGGCGATCGCTGTGCTGCCCGGCGCCGAGGACGCGGAGCTGTGGGAGCCCGAGCCGGGCCGGGTGTACTCATGGCAGCGCGCGCTGGTGGCGTGAGGGGCGCTGGCCCCGGAGTCGAGTCGGTCGACCTCGCGATCACCTCGACGAGAGAGCTCAACCAGCGCCTGCACGACCTCGAGGAGGGCGGCTCGCAGTGGCGGGTCGTCAATCCCAACGGAGCCCATGCGCTCGCCGTCGGCCTCGACGCCGAGGTCGAGGTCGAGATCGACGGGCACGTCGGCTACTACTGCGCCGGGATGAACAAGCTCGCGACCGTCCGCATCGGGGGCAACTGCGGGGTCGGGGTGGCGGAGAACATCATGTCGGGGACCGTGGTCGTCCGGGGCGACGCGAGCCAGTCGGCCGCCGCCTCGGGCCGCGGCGGGCTGGTCGTGATCGAGGGCAGCGCATCGGCTCGCTGCGGGATCTCGATGAAGGGGGTCGAGATCGTGGTCCGCGGGTCGATCGGCCACGTCGGCGGGTTCCTGGCGCAGCGCGGGACGCTGGTCGTCTGCGGCGACGCCGGCGAGGGCCTCGGCGACTCGATCTACGAGACCCGCATCTACGTGCGCGGCGAGGTCGCCGGCCTCGGTGCGGACTGCATCTCCAAGGAGATGCGCGACGAGCACCGCTCCGAGCTCGGTGAGCTGCTCGAACGGGCGGAGGTCGACGCCGACCCCGGCGACTTCCGGCGCTACGGCTCCGCCCGGCAGCTCTACACATTCCACGTCGATAACGCGGGCGCGTATTAGGCCGATGACCGAGTTCGACTCGCTCAGCAAGCAGGAGGGGTTCGACCCGGCGCTCGCGGGTCGCTGGCGGCCGGGTCTGCGCGAGTCGGCGCTCTTCGACCGCAACGCGATCCACGAGATCCACCGGATGGCCCGGGAGGGGATCTACGACATCCGGGGCTTCGGCGCCAAGCGCCGCGTTCCCCATTTCGACGACCTGCTCTTCCTCGGCGCCAGCGTCTCGCGCTACCCGCTGGAGGGCTATCGAGAGCGTTGCGCCACCGACGTCGTCCTCGGCACCCGCTTCGCGAGCGAGCCGATCCGGATCGAGATCCCGATCACGATCGCCGGGATGAGCTTCGGCGCGCTCTCGGCGCCGGCCAAGGAGGCGCTCGGGCGCGGCGCGACGCGCCGCTGGGACGTCGACCACGACCGGCGACGGGGGGATGTTGCCGGAGGAGCGCGAGCACTCCGAGCGCCTCGTCTACCAGATCCTCCCCTCGCGCTACGGCGTCGATCCCGACGACCTGCGGCGCGCCGACGCGATCGAGGTGGTCGTCGGCCAGGGGGCGAAGCCCGGCGGCGGAGGGATGCTCCTGGGGCAGAAGATCTCCGATCGCGTCGCCGAGATGCGCGACCTGCCGAAGGGCGTCGACCAGCGCAGCGCCTGCCGCCATCCCGACTGGACCGGGCCCCGACGACCTCGAGATCAAGATCGGCGAGCTGCGCGAGCTCACCGACTGGCGCAAGCCCATCTACGTCAAGATCGGCGCGACCCGCACCTTCTTCGACGTCGCCCTGGCGGTCAAGGCCGGGGCGGACGTGATCGTGCTCGACGGGATGGAGGGCGGGACGGCGGCGAGCCAGGAGGTGTTCATCGAGCACGTCGGGATCCCGATCCTCGCCGCGATTCCGGAGGCGGTCCGCTCGTTGCAGGAGCTCGGCATGCACCGCGAGGTGCAGCTGATCGTCTCCGGCGGCATCCGCTCGGGGGCCGACGCCGCCAAGGCGCTGGCGCTCGGCGCCGATGCGGTCTCAATCGGCGTCGCGGCCGTGGTCGCGCTCGGCGACAACGCGCCCGAGTTCGAGCAGGGCTACGAGGCGATCGGGAGCTCGGCGGGCTTCTACGACGACTGGCACGAGGGACGCGATCCGGTCGGGATCTCGACCCAGGACGAGGAGCTGGCGAGCCGCTTCGATCCCGAGCTCGGCGGCCGGCGGCTGGCCAACTACCTCCGTGCGATGGTGCTCGAGACCCAGACACTGGCCCGCGCCTGCGGCAAGTCCCACGTCCACAACCTCGAGCCCGAGGACCTGGTGGCGCTCACCGTCGAGGCCGCGGCGATGTCGAAGGTCCCGCTGGCGGGGACGAGCTGGGTGCCCGGGCGAGACCAGGCCTAAGCTAGAAGCCTTGTCCAAGAACCTGGTCGAGCTCGTACGACGTCATCACGGCGAGTCCGCCCCGACCGCGCTCGAGGTGCTGAAGGAAGCGCTCGAGCGCAACGGCGAGATCACGGACGCCGATCGCCGTGAGGCGGCGGAGCGCTCCGGTCTCCCCGAGGCGACGGTCTACGGCGTCTCCACCTTCTACGACGACCTCCTGCAGCCGCGGGGCGCGCGCCACATCCGCGTCTGCACCGGGACGGCCTGCTTCGCCGCCACCGGCGACGAGCACGTCGACCGGATCCGCGACGGGCTCGGGCTCGAGCTCGGCCAACGCAGCGACGACGGATCGGTCTCGCTCGCCGAGACCGTCTGCCTGGGCTTCTGCCATTCCTCCCCGGCGGTTCGCGACGGCGAGGTGATCGACGCGGGGCCCGGGGTCGTCGACCGTGTCCTGGCGGGTGACGTGCGCGCAGGCCGCGGAGCCCGACTGGCGTTCGGTCCTCGACGAGCCGGTGCTGACGCGTCCCGGCGACTGGTCCGGCCTCGAGCGGGCGCTCTCGGAGCTCACTCCCGAGGAGCTCCTCCACGAGGTCGAGGAGGCGGAGGTCCGCGGACGGGGCGGCGCGGGCTTTCCCGCCGGCCGGAAGTGGGCGTTCACCCGCGCGGCCGAGGGGGATGAGAAGTTCATCGTCGCCAACGGCGACGAGGGCGACCCCGGCTCGTACATCGACAAGTACCTGATGGAGCGCAGCCCGGCCCTGCTGCTCGAGGGAATGGCTCTCGCCGGCTACGCCGTCGGGGCCGAGCACGGCTTCGTGCTCACCCGCTCGGAGTACCCGCTCTCCAAGCCCACGCTCGAGGCGGCGGCGGCCGAGGCCCGTCGGCGAGGCCTGCTCGGCGCTGACATCGCCGGCAGCGGCTTCGACTTCGACGTGACGGTGATCGAGGGCGCGGGCTCCTACGTCGTCGGGGAGGAGACGGCCCTGCTCGCCTGCCTGCAGGGACTCCGCGGCACGGTCTCCGCCCGCCCCCCGTTCCCGGCCCAGCGGGGCCTTCACGGGAGGCCGACGGTCGTCAACAACGTCGAGACGCTCTGCAACATCCCCTTTATTGCGGTGTCCGGCGCCGCCGCCTACCACGGCCTCAGCCCCGTGAAGACCTCGGGGACGAAGCTCGTCTGCTTCAACGAGCGCTTCGAGCGCCCCGGCGTCTACGAGGTGCCGTTCGGGATGCCGGTCGCGGAGCTGTGCGAGGACCTTGCCGGCGGGCTCCGGGACGGGCGGTCGATCAAGGCGCTTCAGATCGGCGGCCCGCTCGGGGGGATCCTGCCGGCCGGCCGCATGGAGGTCCCGTTCGACTTCGAGCCGCTGGCGAACGAGGGCTGCATGCTCGGGCACGGGGGGATCCTCGCCTTCGACGATCGGACGGACATGCGCGACGTCGCCCGGCATCTGCTGCATTTCGGGGCCGACGAGAGCTGCGGAAAGTGCTTTCCGTGCCGGATCGGTCTCGCCCGCGCGCACGAGATGTTCGCCGCGGACGACCCGGTCGATCGCGCCGCGCTCGAGGACCTCTTGGAGGCCCTCGAGGTCGGTAGCCTCTGTGCACACGGAGGAGGCATGCCAGCTCCGATTCGCAGCCTGCTAAAGCACTTTCCCGAGGAGCTAGGCCTCGCATGAGCGTAAAAGTCGACGGGGTCGAGGTTGAGGTCCCGGAGGGCGCGACCGTCCTCGAGGCGGCTCGGGCCGCCGGGAGGTGGGTGCCGACGCTCTGCTTCGACGAGCGGCAGGACCCCTTCGGCGCCTGCAGGGTCTGCCTCGTCGGCGCGGCGAAGGCGGGTGACGAGGAGAGCTCGGCCGTGATTCCGGCGTGCACCACGCCCTGCGCCGACGACATGGTGATCGACACCGCCGATCCCGTGGCTCGGCGGGTAGCGACCGCGGTCGTCGAGCTGGTCCTCTCCGAGCTGCACGCGCCGCCGCCGGCCGAGAGCGAGCTCGCCGAGGTTGCGGCGCGACTCGAGATCGGCGAGCCGCGATGGGGTGGGGAAGTCCACCCGCCGGTGCCCGCCGACGAGCGCCACCCCTACCTGACCTTCCAGGGCGACCTGTGCATCTCGTGCGGTCGCTGTGTGCGAGCGTGCGACGAGGTCCAGGGGACCTTTGCCCTGACCGCAACCGGTCGGGGCTTCGGGGCGAACATCGCGGCGGGCCTCGACCAGGGCTTCCGCGATTCGGCCTGTGTTTCGTGTGGAGCCTGCGCGGACACCTGTCCTACAGAAGCGATCACCGAGCCGGGGTTGATCGCGCTCAGCCAGGGAGGATGAGATGAGATGAACGAGCTCTACGACTCAGAGGTGACGACGACATGCGGCTACTGCGGGGTCGGCTGCCGCCTCGAGACGCACGTCGCCGACGGCAAGGTCGTCTCGATCAGCCCGGCGCTTGACGGACCCGCGAACGAGGGCCACACCTGCCTCAAGGGGCGCTTCGCCCACCAGTTCTCGAAGCGGCGCGATCGCCTCAGGACGCCCCTGATCCGCGAGCCGGAAGGCCTGCGCCCGGCGACGTGGGACGAGGCGATCGGGCGGATCGCGTCCGAGTTCGGCCGGATCAAGGCCGACCACGGCGCGAACGCCATCGCCGGCCTGGCCTCCTCGCGGGCGACCAACGAGGACTGCTACGCGATGTCGCGGCTGATGCGCGCCGCGGTCGGGACGAACAACATCGACAACTGCTCGCGCGTCTGTCACTCGCCGACCTCCTTCGCGATGCGCAAGTCGTTGGGGCTGTCGGGCGCGACAGGCTCGTTCACCGACTTCGACCACGCGGACGCGACCGTGATCATCGGCGCGAACCCCACCGAGGGCCATCCCGTCGTCGGCGCGCGGATCAAGCAGGCGGTGCTGCGGGGCATGCGGCTGGTGACGATCGATCCGCGGCGGATCGAGCTCTCCGAGTACGGGACGCTGCACCTCGCGCCGCGCCCGGGCACCAACGCCGCCGTGATGCTCGGCCTCGCCCACGTGGTCGAGCGCGACGGCCTGACCGATCGCGGGTTCATCGACGCCCGCACCGAGGGCTTCGACGAGTTCGCGGAGCTGCTCGGCTCCTACTCGCCGCCGGTCGTCGAGGAGATCAGCGGCGTCCCCGCGGCCGACATCGAGGCCGCGGCGCACATCTACGCCGAGGCGACGAACGCGTGCTTTGCCTGGGGCCTCGGGGTCACCGAGCACAAGTACGGGTCGGAGGTCGTGCAGCTGATCTGCAACGTGGCGCTGATGACCGGCAAGATCGGTCGCCGCGGCTCGGCGCTGCTGCCCCTGCGCGGCCAGAACAACGTTCAGGGCTCGTCCGACATGGGCGCCCTGCCGGACACGTACACGGCGTACCGCCCGGTTGGCGACGAGGACGTCGCGCGGAGCTTCGAGGAGGTCTACGGGGTCTCGGTCTCGCGGGAGAAGGGCTACAAGGTCCCGGAGATGTTCGACGCCGCGGTCGCGGGCGACCTGAAGGCGATGTACATCTTCGGCGAGGACGTCGCCCAGACCGATCCCGACACCGCGCACGTGGTGAAGGCGCTCGAGTCGCTGGACTTCCTCGTCTGCCAGGACATCTTCGAGACCGAGACGACGAACTTCGCCGACGTGATCCTGCCCGCCTCGTCCTTCCTGGAGAAGCACGGGACCTTCACCAACGCCGAGCGCCGGATCCAGCTCGTCGAGCCCGCGATCGACCCCCCGGGCGAGGCGAAGACGGACTTCGAGATCATCGCCGAGGTGTCCAAGGCGCTTGGCCACGAGACCGGCTGGGACGGCCCGGAGGACGCGATGCGGGAGATCGCGGCCCTCACGCCGCATTTCGCCGGGGTCACCTACGAGCGCCTCGGCCGTAGTGGCCTGCAGTGGCCGGTTGAGGCCGACGGCACCGATGCGGCGATCCTCTATGAGCGGGAGTTCGAACTACCTCGCGGAAAGGCTCAGTTCGCCTCGCTCCCGTTCCGCGTCCCCGGCGATCAGGTGGACGAGGACTTCCCGCTGATGTTGGTCACGGGCCGCAGGCTCGAGCATTACAACGCCGGGACGATGACCCGAAGGACGGGCAACGTCGACCTCGTCGACCGCGACCACCTGGAGATTCACCCCGACGACGCAGAGCGCCTCTGGATCGGCGACGGCGACCGGGTCTCCCTGCGCAGCCGCGTGGGCCGCGTCGAGATCACCGCGCAGGTGACCGAGCGGATCAGGCCCGGCAACGTCTTCGCCACGTTCCACTTCCCGGAGACGAAGACGAACCTGCTCGTCGGCTCGTCGAGCGACGTCAACACCTCGTGCCCGGAGTACAAGGTGATCGCCGTCGACGTCCGCCCGGTCGCGGAGGAGCCCTCGATGTCGCCGGCGCTCAGCGGGGCCGGCAGCGCTTGAGGTGAGCCACGAGCAGGACCCGGCGACCGGCCGCATGGTCGCGAGCGTGGTCCGCGACGGCGAACGCGACGAGCTGGCCGTCGAGGAGCCGCTCGAGATCCGCGTCGACGGGAAGGCGCTGTCGGTCACGATGCGAACCCCGGGCAACGACGAGGAGCTCGCGATCGGCTTCTTGATCGGGGAGGGACTGATCCGGTCGCCGCACCGAGCCGGCCTGACCGACGACCTCGCGGCGAACGTGATCGAGGTCGAGGGGCCGCTGCTCCGCGATCCCGGGGAGCGGCGCTTCTACACCTCCTCGTCATGCGGCGTGTGCGGCAAGGGCGCGCTCGAGGAGGTCGCGGTGCACGCGCCTCCGGTCAAGGATGGGCCGACGGTGGCCCGTTCCCTGCTCGCGGACCTGCCGGACCGGTTGCGACAGCCCACCTTCGCCCGAACCGGGGGCCTGCACGCGACCGGCCTGTTCGACTCCGAGGGCGAGCTCCTCATCGTGCGCGAGGACGTCGGGCGCCATAACGCGATGGACAAGGTCATCGGCCGGGCCACGTTCGACGGGCTCCTCCCGCTCAGCGACAGCATCCTCTGCGTCAGCGGCCGCCTCTCGTTCGAGCTCGTGCAGAAGGCGGCGGTCGCCGGCGCTCCGATCATGGTCGCCGTCGGCGCGCCCTCCTCCCTCGCCGTCGAGCTGGCGACCGACCGCAACGTCACGCTGATCGGCTTCGCCCGCGGCGGGAGCGCGAACGTCTACACGGGCGCCGAACGGGTGGTCGGCTAGTCCCTTAGGAGGCCGTCGCCGGGCGACGGAGCGAGAAGCGCCCGCCGCCGGCGAGCAGCTCCTCCGCCCGCTCGAGGTCTTCCGGCGAGTTGACGTTGAAGAAGATCCGCTCGGGGTCGCCGAAGCGAGCGACGCTGTGTTCGGAGATCACGAGCGGGTCGAGTTCGGCGACCGCGTCGCGCATCGGGGCGCCGGCCGCGAGCGCGGCGCCGAGCGCCTCGGCGACCGACGGGGAGTAGCGGCCGAGCATCGGCTCGAGCCTGCCGCCGACCTCGCATACGGCGACGGGCTCCTCGAGCTGGGCCAGCCAGGCGAGCAGCTTGGCGGGCACGAACGGCATGTCGCAGGCGATCGAGACGACACCTCGCCCGGCGCTGGCGCCGAGCGCCGCGAGCACGCCCGTGAGCGGGTGGCGCGGCTCGCTGGGCTCGCTCAGCACCCGGCAGTCGAGGCGGGGCAGGGGGGAGTCGGGCTTCGCGACCACGACGGGGTCGAGCCCGGCGGACCCGACCGTGCTCACGACCCGCGACGACCAGCGGACGGCTGGCAAGTTGGACAAGCGCCTTCGGCGCCCCCATTCGACGGCTGGCCCCTCCGGCAAGCACCGCTCCCACGGTCACAGGCCGCTTCACATACCCAGTCTCGCAGCGGATTAGCCACACTGCCTGCCGTTGGCCCCAAAGCTGATCGAGATCGATGACGCGCGGGCCCTGGTGCTCGAGCGCGCGCGCGCGGCTCGGCGACGAGCCGGTCGCCGTGCCCGAGGCGCTCGGCCGGGTGCTCGCCGAGGACGTCACCGCGGCCGACGCCGTGCCCGGGTTCGACAGCTCGGCGATGGACGGCTACGCGCTGCGGGCCGCCGACGCCGCCGGCGTGGAGGCTGAGAGCCCGGCCCGGCTCGCCGTGGTTGGCGAGTCCCGCGCGGGCCATCCCTCCGAGCGCGAGCTCGGGGCGGGCGAGGCGATCAAGATCTCCACGGGGGCGATGGTGCCGGCCGGTGCCGATGCGGTGATCCGCGTCGAGGACACCGACGGCGGCGACGACACGGTCGAGGTCCGGGTGCCGGTCGACCCCGGTAACGACATCCGCCGAGCAGGCGAGGACATCACGGCCGGCGAGCGCGTGCTCGCCGCCGGCGCCGAGCTCGGCCCCGCGGAGCTCGGGGTGCTGGCGTCGGTCGGGCGCGGCGAGGTCGCCTGCGCGGTCCGGCCGTCGGTGACCGTGCTGACGACCGGCGACGAGCTCCAGGAGCCCGGACCGCCGCTGCTCCCGGGCGGGATCCGCAACTCCAACGCGCATTCGCTCGGGGCGCTCGTCCAGCGCGCGGGCGCCGTGCTGCGCGCGACCGAGATCGTCCCCGACGACCGCGAGGCGACCAGCGCTGCGCTCGCCCGGGCGCTTGACGGCGAGCTCACGGTGGTCTCCGGCGGCGTCTCGGTCGGCGAGCACGACCACGTCCGCCCGGCGCTGGCCGCGCTCGGCGTCGAGCAGGTGTTCTGGGGCGTCGCTCTGCGCCCGGGAAAGCCGACCTACTTCGGCAAGCCGACGCACTCGGTCGCCGGGCCGGGCTCGTCTTCGGCCTGCCGGGCAACCCGGTCTCGGCGATGGTGACCTTCATGCTGTTCGTGCGGCCGGCGATCCGGCGCATGCTCGGCGCGCGCGACCCCGATCCGCGCCGGGCCACCGCGATCCTCGACGAGCGCTACGAGAAGGTGCCCGGGCGCGCGCACATGGTCCGCTGCCGGCTCGAGCTCCGCGACGACGGCTGGCATGCGACGCCGACCAAGGAGCAGGGCTCGCACGTGCTCACCTCGATGCTCGGCGCCGACGCGCTGGCGATCGTGCCGTCGGCCGCCGGCGACCTCGAGGTCGGCGAGCGGGTGGAGATCGAGCTGCTCTCGTAGTCGCGGGGGCGATCCCTACGATGGATCGCGATGGAGGTCGAGCTTCGCCTGTTCGCGGTCCTGCGCGAGCGCGCGGGGCGCGAGCGGCTGGCCCTGGAGCTGCCCGAGCCGGCGACCGTCGCCGACGCGCTCGCCGCCGCCGGGCGCGAGCCGGGGCTGGGCGAGATCCTCGGCCGCGATGCCCGTCCGGGTGGCGCTCAACCGCGAGTACGTCGGCGAGGACGCCGCCGTGGAGGCCGGCGACGAGCTGGCGCTGATCCCGCCGGTGAGCGGCGGGGCGACGGTGCCCGCCGCCGCGCGGGTCACCGACGAGCCGCTCTCGATGGGCGACCTCGCGGCAGCCGTCGGGCGGCCCGGCGCGGGCGCGACCGTGGTGTTCTGCGGCACCACCCGCGACGTCGAGAAGCTCGAGTACGAGGCCTACGCCGAGATGGCGGAGGAGCGGATCGCGACGATCCTGGCCGAGTGCGCGGCCGCCCACGGCCTCGAGGCCGTCGCCGCCGAGCACCGGGTCGGCACCGTGCCGCTCGGCGAGCCGAGCGTCGTGGTCGCGGTCTCGGCCGCCCACCGGGGCGAGGCCTTCGCGGGCGCCCGCGAGGCGATCGACCGGATCAAGGCCGAGGCGCCGATCTGGAAGCGCGAGGTGGAGGGCGCCGAGGAGCGCTGGGTCGAGGGCACCCAGCCCGCCGGCCGACGCGCAAGCGCCTGACCCACCTCGACGACAGCCGGCAGCGCCCGCATGGTGGACGTCTCCGCCAAGCCCGAGACCGAGCGCCGCGCCCGGGCCGAGGCGCGGATCCGCATGTCGCCGGAGACCGCGGCCGCGCTGGCGCGCGGCGACGCGCCGAAGGGCGACGTCCTCGGCACCGCCCGGCTTGCGGGCATCGGCGCGGCCAAGCGCACGGACGAGCTGATCCCGCTCGCCCACCCGCTGCCGCTCGACTTCGTCGACGTCGAGGGGTCGGTCGACGTCGACGCGGGCGTCGTCCGGCTGTCGGCCGAGGCGGGCACGACGGCGCGCACCGGCGTCGAGATGGAGGCGATGACGGCGTGCGCCGTCGCCGCCCTGACCGTCTACGACATGGTCAAGGGCCTGGAGCGCGGCGTCTCGATCGAGTCGGTGCAGCTCGTCGCCAAGAGCGGCGGGCGCAGCGGCGATTGGAGGCGGAGCGAAGCGAAGCCGACCCGCGGCGTTGTTGAGCCGCCTCATTCATGAGCGAGGAGGCCGGCGAGGCGTTTCGGGCCGCGGTGATCACGGTCTCGACCTCGAGGGCTCGCGGCGAGGGCGAGGACACCGGCGGGCCGGCGCTCGCCGCCTACGCCGAGCGGCTTGGCGCGACCGTCGTCGGGGCCGAGGTGATCGCAGACGACCGCGAACTGATCGCCGAGCGGCTGCGCCACTGGTGCGACGAGGGCGGCTGCGAGCTTCGTCCTGACCACCGGCGGCACCGGCTTCTCGCCGGACGACCTGACCCCGGAGGCCACCCGCGACGTGATCGAGCGCGAGGCGCCCGGGCTCCCCGAGGCGATGCGCGCCGCCTCGCGCGAGCACACCGCGATGTGGATGACGTCGCGCGGCGTCGCCGGCACCCGGGGCAGCACTCTGATCGTCAACTTCCCCGGCAACCCGCCCGCGATCGACCAGGCCGGGGCGGCGCTTGAGCGCGCGATCCCGCACGCGGTCGCGCTGCTGTCGGGCAAGCGCGGCCATCCGCATCGCTAGCCTCGAACGGTGAGCGACGAGCCGCCGACGCTGTACGAGTGGGCCGGGGGAGGGGAGGCGCTGCGGCGCCTGATCGACGCCTTCTACGACCGGGTCGAGCAGGACGAGCTGATCTCGCCGTTCTTCCCCGGGGGCGTGCACGAGGAGCACCGCGACCACGTCACCGCGTGGTGGGCCGAGGTCTTCGGCGGGCCGAAGCGCTACAGCGAGGAGCTCGGCGGCTACGAGTCGATGGTCGGCCACCACCGCGACCTCGGGATCACGCCCGAGGCCCGGCACCGCTTCGCCTCCCTCTTCAGCCTCGCCGCGGACGACGCCGGGCTGCCCGACGATCCCGAGTTCCGCTCGGCGCTGATCGCCTACGTGGAGTGGGGCAGCCGCCTGGCGCTGCACAACTCCCAGCCCGGAGCCGACGTCGCCGGCCACGCCCCCATGCCGCACTGGGGATGGGGCGAGGCCCCGCCCTTCGACCCCGGGGGCTGACCCGTGCGCAGCGGCCGCTACTCCTTTCCCTACACCACCTACGACCCGCCCAGCGACGTGCTGTACGCGCGGATCAGCCAGGACAGCCGGGACGCATCCCGCGTGGAGACCGAGGAAGGCGACGTGTGGACCTACGACGCGGACGGGCGCCCGACGGGCGTGATCGTGATGGAGCCCGGGGCGCGCTTCGCCCGCGACGGCGCCGTCTACATCACCCTGCCCACGGGCGAGCGCGAGCGCCTCACCGGGGTCGACGCCGCGCTGCGGGGCCGCTGAGCTCCCTGCCTAGGGCCGCACCTTCCACTCCAGCTTGCCGCTGTCGCAATCGAGCGTCTGACCGTTGTCGGCCTTCAGGCGGCCCGTGATGCGGAACGTGCCCGTGGCCTTGTTACGGCCGATGTGGCCGGCGAGCTTGACCGTCGTGCGCCCGTTGTTACCGCGGGCCTTGAAGTCCCCGGCCTTGTCGACCGGGCTCGTGCCCGTCAACTTCGTCCGCTTGAGCGTGCCGGGCACGCCGCCCTTGCACTCGACGTCGTAGTTCCGGACCGTAAACACCTTCACCGCGCGCTCGAGGTCGCCGAACGACTCCTTCAGCTTCACCGCCGAGTCGCGGGCGTCGACGAGGTGTCCCTCGTAGACGGCGTGCGCGCCGCCATGGCCGAGCGCGATCGCGGGTACGGCGAGCGCGATCGACGCGATTGCGATGGTCAGGTTCCGCTTCATCGAAAGACACCTCCGTCTGCCCACGGCCCCCTTGGACCGGCGCAGCATATACGCGCCCCGGTCCGCGGGAGCCGGGGTCTACTTGACGCCCTTGAGGCAGGTGAGGTGCGAGGTGATCGTGAACGGGGTGCGAGTTCGGCCGTTGTTCGGCTGGTTCTCGAGCCCGATCAGCACGTGGTACTCGCTCGAGCTCTTGATGAAGCTGCCCTGCACGAAGACGTCGGGGCGGCTGGGGACGACCCCGCCCTCCATCACCTTCGAGCACCCGGTGAGCTTGATGTCGATGTTCGGCCCGACGCCGCCCTGGGTCGGGTCGGCGGGGTTGATCGTCGACCGGCGACGGGCTCTGCAGGTAGACGACCTTCGGCTTCTTCTTCTTGGGCTTGTGCTGCGGCTTCTTCGCGGATGCCGCCCGCCGCGCGGTTGCCGGCGCCTGGGCGTGGCCCTGGCTCAGGTCGACGCTGACGGTCGCGTAGGCCGGACGCACCGGGCCCGAGCTGTCGGCGCCGAGCACCGAGCTCGCCGCAAACGCCCCTGCCCCGATCGCCGCCACGGCCACGAGCCCCCCGATCCACTTCCTGCTCATCGCACTCTCCTTGGTCTGGGTCGCGGTCCCGATTTCCGGGCCAGTCTATGAACGCAACACACGCGGCCGGGGTTGGGAGCGGACCTCACGAAATACCCTCGAAGGGTCGTTCCATTGTCGAGCAGTGAGCGCCGCCGCCATCAGCCCAGCCACAGCGGGGATCCCGTTTCAGCGGTTCCTGGACGCAGCACCGCGCGGCCGGTGCTCGCCTTCCTGCGCGCGATGGTCGGTCCCAACGACGCCGAGGACTGCTTTCAGGAGACCTTCATCGCCGCGCTGCGCGCCTACGACCGCATGGATGGGCGCCATCCGCGGGCGTGGGTGATGACGATCGCCCGCCGCAAGGCGATCGACCACCACCGCGCCCGAGCGCGGCGCCCGGAGCCGCGCGAGCACCTGCCCGAGACCGCGGTCGCCGCCGACGAGGCCGGCGGGCTCGGGGACCTCGACGGCGAGGTGTGGGCGGCCGTCGCCGGCGCTGTCCGAGGCCCAACGGACCGCGGTCGCGCTGCGCTACGCGGGCGACCTCGCCTACCGCGAGATCGCCGCCGCGCTCGAGTGCAGCGAGGAGGCGGCGCGCCGCCGGGTGGCCGACGGCCTGCGGGCCCTGCGCCAGGAGATCGATCGAGAGGAGACGACGCGATGAGCATCGACGCACGACGGATCGGGGCGATCCTCGGCGAGGGGACGCGACGAGCTCGCCGCGGACGCTGCCGCGCGCCTGATCGCGCGCGCGGAGGCCGAGGGGCTGGTCGACGTCGCCTACGCGAGCTTCGACTCGCCGCTCGGCACCGGCCACATCGCCGCCACGTCGCGGGGGCTGGTCGTCGGTCGGGCTGCCGAACATCGAGGCCGACGCCTTCCTCGCCCAGCTCGCCGCGGCGTCTCCCCGCGCGTGCTCGAGCTGCCCGCGCCGGCTCGACGGCGCTCGCCGCGAGCTCGACGAGTACTTCGAGGGCCGCCGGCGCGACTTCGACCTCGAGCTCGACTGGCGCCTGGTGCGGTCGCGGTTCTCGAGCCGGGTCCTGCACGAGACCGCGCAAGGTCCCGTTCGGCGCGACGTCGACCTACGGCGAGGTGGCCGCGCGGGCCGGCAGCCCGCGCGCGTACCGCGCCGCCGGCACCGCGCTCGGCCACAACCCGATCCCGATCGTCGTCCCCTGCCACCGCGTCCTGCGCTCCGGCGGCGTCCTCGGCCAGTACGGAGGCGGGCCGGAGATGAAGGAGTTCCTGCTCCGCCTGGAGGGGGCGATCGGATAACGCCACTCGCCACTCGCCACTCGTCCGCCGTCCAGTGCGAGTGGCCAGTGGCCAGTGGCGAGCCAACCTTGACACCAATTGGCAGCCAACCTATGCTGCCAACATGCGACGTGGATCCCAACAGCCCCCGACGCTGCGCTGACCAAGCGCCAGCAGGAGGTCCTCGACCGCCTCGGACAGGGCATGGGGGCGAAGCAGATCGCCAAGGACATCGGGATCAGCCGCAACGCGGTCTACCAGCACATCGAGCGCCTGCGGAGGCAGGGGGCGCTCGCCGAGAGCTACACGCCGAGCGGCCAGCCGCCCGCGGCGTGTCGACGTCGGCACGCGTCGCCCTGGCGACCTCGGTGCCGCCGCGCGAGAGCGCGCTCGTGAGGCTGCGCGAGCTCGCCGGCGGCGGCAGCGGCACCGAGGCCGACTACGCCGAGGTGATCGAAGGTGCGATCGCCTCCGGCGACGCCGTCGGGCTCGCGTACGAGCTCGGCCGTCTCGACGCGACGGGCGAGGCTGGGCTGCCGGGCGACCTGGTCGCCTCGGCGCTGCGTCGGCTCTCCGTCCTGCCGCCCGGTGAGAGTGCCGGTAATTAGGACATAATCAGAGCCGCTATCACTCGGAAGGAGACTCCACCCCAATGGTCGTAGCGCTAATCGTCATCGGCGTCCTGCTGCTGATCGGGCTGATCTATGTCCTGATCCGCAACTCGATCATCGGCTCGCGCAACCGGGTCGACGAGGCCTGGTCGGGCATCGACGTCCAGCTCAAGCGCCGACACGACCTGGTGCCGAACCTGGTCGAGACGGTCAAGGGCTACGCGACGCACGAGCGCGAGACCTTCGAGAAGGTGACCCAGGCGCGCGCCGCGGCGATGCAGGCCTCCGGCCCGGCCCAGGCGAGCCAGGCTGAGGGCATGCTGAGCCAGGCGCTGGGCGGACTGCGCGTCGTCGCCGAGCAGTACCCCGAGCTGCGCGCGACCGAGAACTTCCAGCAGCTCTCGCGCAACCTGAGCGAGCTCGAGGACGAGATCCAGGCGTCGCGCCGGATCTACAACTCGAACGTCCAGGCCTACAACACGAAGATCCAGATCTTCCCGAACTCGGTCATCGCGAACAGCGGCGGCTTCACCGCGCGCGAGTTCTTCGAGATCGAGGACCCGGGCGACCGCGAGGTGCCGAGCTTCTCGTTCGGCGACACGGCCCCGGCCGCCGCCGCTCGCCGCCGCGACCGCGCCGCCGTCCGCGCCGCCCCCGGCGAGCCCCGCCGCCGGCGGAGTCGCCGCCACCCGCTCAGTAGGCGACCCGCAGCGCCCTCTGGCGCAACGAATCCGTCGCCGTGAAGGAGGGCGGGCCCAGGGGCTGAACCCCCGGTCGTGATCGTCGATTGCGCGCATTACCGCGACGGTGAGCGCCAGCACGAGGGCAAGCTGCCGCTCGACGTGGCGCAGAACTGCGTCGTCGGCGACGGCGACTTCGTCTGGATCGGCCTCTTCGAGCCCAGCGAGGAGGAGCTGCAGGACGTCGGCGAGCGCTTCGACCTGCACGAGCTCGCGCTCGAGGACGCCTACCACGCCCACCAGCGGCCGAAGCTCGAGGACTACGACGACTCCTACTTCGTCGTCCTGCGACCCGCGCGCTACGACGACGACAAGGAGGAGGTCGAGTTCGGCGAGATCATGCTGTTCGTCTCGTCGAAGTACGTGATCGCCGTCCGCCACGGCGCCGCGAGCGAGCTCACCGGCGTGCGCAAGGGGCTCGAGTCACACCCGGAGCTGCTCGAGGCGGGCCCGGCGGCGGCCGTGTGGGCGATCGTCGACAAGGTCGTCGACGACTACCAGCCGGTGGTCGACGGGATCGACAAGGACATCACCGAGGTCGAGACCGAGATCTTCGCCCAACGCTCCGACTCGACGCAGCGCATCTACTTCCTGAAGCGCGAGGTGATCGAGTTCCATCACGCGACCGCGCCGCTGCTGTCGCCGCTCGAGTCGCTCGAGCGCGGCGCCTTCCCGAACATGGACGACCAGCTGCGCCGCTACTTCCGCGACGTCGCCGACCACGCCCGGCGCATCGACGAGCAGGTCAGTGGGCAGCGCGAGCTGCTGACGTCGATCCTCGAGGCGAACCTGGCCCTGCTGGGCGTCAAGCAGAACGAGGTCGTGCGCTCGATCTCCGCCTGGGCGGCGATCATCGCCGTGCCGACCTTCCTCGCCTCGATCTGGGGCATGAACTTCACCCACATGCCCGAGCTCGACGAGCCGTGGGGCTACTGGGTCGCGCTTGGGCTGATGGTCATCGCCGTGCTGGTCCTACACCGCTTCTTCAAGCGCATCAGCTGGCTCTGACGAGGCGAGCGAGCCCCCGGGGAGCAGCAGCCAGGCCGTCGCGATTGCCCCGGCTCCGGCAATCACAGCGCTCGCGATCAGGGCATGGTGGAGCCCGTCGACGTAGGACTGGGGGTCCCCGCCCAGCGCCGCGCTCGCCGGCACGAGGGTTCCGAGCGCCGCGATCCCGACGGCGACCCCGGTCTGGCGGAAGGTGTCGTTGGCGCCGGCGGCGAGCCCGCTCTGGTCGGCGGGCAGCGCGTTGAGGGCCAGGGCGCTCCCGGTCGGGTTGAACAGCCCCGTCCCGGCGCTGGTCACCAGCAGGCCGGGCAGCAGCGCGGTCCACGACGATTCCACGCCCGCGATCAGCATCAGGCCGAGGCCGGCGGCCACGAGCACGAGCCCGATGCTCGCGATCCTGGCCGGCGAGGAGTTCGCGCCGAGCTGCGCCGTCATCCCGGAGACCACGAAGACCAGGAAGGTGCCGGGCAGGTAGACGAGCCCGGTCTCGATGGGCGACATGCCCAGGACCGTCTGCAGGTAGAGGGTCAGATAGAGAAAGACGGCGAAGAACGACGCCGCGATCGCGAACACGGCCACCTGGGCGCCCGCGAAGGAGCGTCTGCGCATGAGGCGAAGCGGCAACATCGGCTCGCGCGAGCGACCCTCGATCACCACGAAGGCGGTCAGCAGGACGACGGCTCCGACCAGGGCCGCGACGATGCCGGCGCTGCCCCAGCCGTTGTCGTTGCCGCGCAGCAGCGCGAGGACGAGGAGGAACAGCCCGCCGATCAGGGTGAGCTGGCCGGGCAGGTCGATCCGGCGCGGGGTCGGATCGCGACCCTCGGCCACCGAGCGGTACGTGACCCAGATGACGAGCGCGCCGATCGGGACGTTGACCAGAAAGATCGCCCGCCAGCCGAACAGCTCGGTCAGGCCGCCGCCGATGAATGGCCCGAGCGCGAACGAGGCGCCGATCGCGGCGCCGTAGGCGGCCAGGGCCTTGTTCCGGCTCTCGCGGTCCGGCGTCACCTGCGAGATCAGCGCCAGGGCGGTGGCGAACATCATCGAGGCCCCGAGCCCCTGGATCGCCCGCGAGGCGACCAGCATCTCGATCCCGCCGGCGGCGCCGCAGAGCGCGGAGCTCACCGTGAACAGCGCGAGGCCGAGGAGGAAGAGCCGGCGGCGGCCGAACCTGTCCGCGATCGCCCCGGCGGTGAGCACCGTCGCCGCGAGCGGGATCGTGTAGGCGTCCACCACCCACTGGAGCCCGCTGAGGCCCGTGTCGAGACCGTCGGCGATCTCCGACAGCGCCGTGTTGATGACGCTGATGTCCAGCATCAGCATGGCGGTGGCCAGGCAGGCCGCGACGATCGTCACGGTGCTGCCGGGTCGCCTAGGTGCGCTCATCGGCATCCTCCGAGTTGACTCGCCGACAGGGACGCCCCGCAGTATCCACCAGCTAGCGTTTCAGGCGCATGAACGCCGTGATCGATGCGGGCGCTCCGCTGCTCTTGATCGTGGTGGCGGGGGCGTACGCGCTGCGGGTGCGGACCCTGGCCGATCGCGAGCGGCCGGTCGCCGCTCTGGCGCCAGGGCTTCTTCGCGGCGGGGATCCTGCTGCTGCTGGTCTCGGACCTGCCGCCGCTCTCGAACGTCGCCGAGGAGATCGTCGTCGCGCACATGGTCCAGCACCTGCTGATCGGCGACCTCGCGGCGCTCTTCATCGTCCTCGGGCTCACCGGGCCCGGTGCTGCAGCCGATGCTCGCGCGGCGCCCGTTCAGCTGGCTGCGCGTGCTCGGCAACCCGCTGGTCGCGCTGCCCCTCTGGGCGCTCAACCTCTACATCTGGCACCTGTCGACCCTCTACGACGGGGTCCTCGACAGCTCGCTGCTGCACCTCGCCCAGCACGCCGGCTTCTTCACCTTCGGGATCGCGATGTGGTTGCCGCTCGTCGGCCCGCTGCCGAAGCCGGCGTGGTTCGGCGACGGCGCGAAGCTCGTCTACATCATCGTCGTCCGCCTGCTCGAGGCGGTGCTCGCCAACGTCATGATCTGGTCCGGCTCCGTGCTCTACCCGAGCTACGCGCCGGGCGAGGCGAAGTGGGACATCTCGGCCCTCGCCGACCAGGGCGCGGCGGGCAACGTGATGATGATCTGGACCGGGAGCGTCACCCTGGCGCTCTTCGTCTGGCTCTTCTTCCGCGCCGCCAACCGCAGCGCCGAGAAGCAGGAGCTGATCGAGCTCGCCGACGCAGCGGGGGTTCGAGCTCGACCCGACGCGCGGCGGCGCGCGCGGTGGCCGCGGGCCAGGGCGACCGCCTGCGCGAGCGCATCCTCACGGGCAAACCGTGACGAGCAAGCGGTTCCTCTACGCGCTCGTCTTCGTCGTCGGGACCGCCAGCCTCGGGACCGAGATCGCGGTCGCGCGGCTGATGGCGCCGTTCTTCGGCGCCTCGACGATCATCTGGGCGAACACGATCGGCGTCGTGCTGGTCGCGCTCTCGGTCGGCTACTGGTTCGGGGGCCGGATGGCCGACCGCCGGCCGGAGATCCGCAGCCTCTGCCTCGTGATCCTCGTCGCGGCGGCTGCTGCTGGCCGTCGTGCCGTTCGTCGCGCGGCCGTTCTTCGACGCGTCCGTCGGCGCGCTCGACAAGATCGAGGCGGGCGCGTTCATCGGCTCGCTGCTCGGGGTTCTGGCCCTGTCGCGATCCCGGTCGTCCTGCTCGGCAGCTGCGCGCCCTGGGCGCTGCGGCTCGCGGTCGACGACGTCGAGCACGCCGGGCAGGTCTCCGGGCGCCTGTACGCGATCTCGACCTTCGGCTCGCTTACCGGGACGATGCTCGCGGCGCTCGTGCTGATCCCGCTCGTCGGAACCCAGCGCACGTTCCTCGTCTTCGCCCTGGCCCTGGCGCTGGTCGCTGTCGGTCGGGCTCGGGTGGCGCTTCGTCGTGCTGCCGGTGGTGCTCGGCGGGCGCGATCGCGCTGCCGGTCGGGACCGTGAAGGCGGTGGAGGAGGGCCGGATCCTCTACGAGGACGAGTCCGAGCAGCAGTACATCCGGGTGAGCGAGCAGCCGGACGGCGACCGGGTGCTCGAGCTCAACGAGGGCCATGCCGTGCACTCGATCCTCCCGGCAGCGCGGCTACCTGACCGCCGATTACTGGGACAGCTTCCTCGTCCTGCCGTTCACAGGCGAGCGACCGGCCGCCGCAGCGGATCGCCGATCCTCGGGAACGCCGGGGGCACGATCGCGCGCCAGTACGGCCACTTCTGGCCGCGACACCTAGCGTCGACGGCGTCGAGATCGATCCGGAGCTCACCGACGTCGGCTACCGGTACTTCGACATGGGCTCGAACCCGCGGCTGACCGTCTACGACGACGACGCGCGCCCGTGGCTGCGAGCGTCCGATCGGCGCTACGGGATGATCGTCGTCGACGCCTACCGCCAGCCGTACATCCCGTTCTACCTGGCGACCAAGGAGTTCTTCGAGCTCGCCCGCGAGCACCTCGCGCCGGGCGGTGTGGTGGTCGTCAACGTCGGCCATCCCGAGGGCGACGACGACTTCGAGCGGGTGCTCGGGCGGACGATGGCGTCGGTCTTTCCGACCGTGCTGCGCGACCCGGCCGAGCAGACCAACAGCCTGCTGATCGGCGGCGGGCGCCCGGTCTCGGCGGATGGCCTGCGCGCCGCGGCGAGCGACGGCGAGCTGCACGGCAACCTGCGCAAGCTCGCGCTGATCGACGCGGCCCGCATCGCGCCGCGGCTGCCGGGCGGGGAGGTCTACACCGACGACCGCGCGCCGGTCGAGTGGCTGGTCGACCGCTCGATCCTCGGCTACGCGGAGGACCGCTAGGGCCCCGGCGCCATGGCGCCGGCGCCCTCGCGGAACGAACTGTCAGTGGTTGCGGAAGGTCAGCGGGAAGGCGCCGATCGGGCTGAACCCCCCGGTCGCGATCTGCACGTTGCCCCCGCCGTGGCGGTTCAGCTTCGTCGGCAGTGAGGCCGCGAGGCCGGAGTTGTTGAGCGTCGAGTTGAGCATCCGCACCCGGCCGAAGTCGGCCACCGGGAGCTTCGAACCCGCGAAGAGCGGGAACGAGCCGATCGTCATCGAGTTGTCCGGAGTCGGCGTCCCCGCCGCCCGCACAGTGATTGCGGCGGTGACGTCGGTGATCCTGACCGTGACCTTGGTGGACGTCTGGACGACCAGGATCCTGATCCGATCGCCCTCAGCGGCGTCGCCGAGGTGGGTGTGGCCGCCGGCCGTACCCTGGATCGTGTGGTTGGGCTCACCGCTGATGCATGCGTCCCAAACGATCGCGAGCAGCGTCGGGGCTCCTTCGGTCGGCTCGTTGCCGATCCCCTCGGCGGTCCCCTCGGTTGCGTCTGTGCAGGTCATCTGAGGCACGTCGAACGCGACGCTGGCGCGCGAGATCACGGGCTGGGCGACCTGGTAGCCGGCAAGGTACGACGAGTTCGCCTTCACTTGGGCGGCCGGCGCGAAGGCGCTGACCTGCGGGGTGGCCGCTGCCGTCTGGGCGGACAGCGCCGCAACGATGGCCCCGGTGGCGGCGAGCGCCAGGGCCCTGAGCGCGGGCCGAGAAGGCCTGTACATATTCCTCCCGATACTGGATTGAGTGGCCGACCGACCCTAGCCGGTCAGCGACGGTGCAGCGTCACGGTGCGTTTCGCCACGGCGCCGCGGGCACGGTCGCGGTCGACCGTCTTCACGGTCAGGTCGAGCCGGCGGTGGCGGTCGAGCCGTCGCAGGAAGCCGCGGTGCAGGTGGAACCGCACGGTCTTCGCCTTGCCCGCCTTGACGCGGTAGCGGCGCGCGCTCGCGCCGGTCAGACGCGCCTTGCCGGCGCAGCGCGGGCGCAGGCCCGAGGGCCACGCGCGGGGGCAGTGCAGCCGGACCTTCACGGTGCCGTGCGGCCCGGGGCGCCGGTTGCGCAGCTCGATCAGCGTCGCTCGGGCGCGCGCGGGGCCGGCCGGAGGCAGCGGCGGCGGGAGTACGCCCGCGCCGTACTGGTCGGGGTGCTGGGCGGCCTCGAAGAAGCCGCGGTCGACGTCCTCGCGGCTGACGTCGCCGGCGTCGGGCTTGGGCTTGGGCATCCCGATCGGCTCGTCGGTGATCGAGCCGAGCACCTGACGGTAGAACTCCTCCTCCCACGGCGCCCCGCCCGCGAGCGAGCCGCTGTCCTGACCGAAGCGAGCGACGATCAGGCCCTGGCTCGGGAACACGGTCACGAGCTGGCCGAAGAGCCCGGCGAATTGGTACATGTCGGCCGGCAGGGTCGGGAAGTCGCGCTCGTCGCGCACGGGCCGGTCGATCACGCGCGGGCCGACGCACGGCTTGGAGGCGTTCACCCAGATGAAGTACCCGTAACAGCCGTTCTGTGCGATCGGCGTGATCGCCTCGCGCACGAAGCGCTTCGAGAGCAGGCGCCGGCCGTGCCAGATGCCGCCGCGGCGCATGAGCTCGCCGAGCCGGGCGAAGTCGTCCGGGACCATGTGGACGCCGAAGAAGCCCTGGGTGTGGCCCGCGGAGTCGCGCTGCCAGCGCCACGTGCCGGGCTCGATCCCGAGCGGGCCGAGCAGCTCGCGCTGGGCGTAGGCCTGGAAGTCCTCGCCGACGGCGTTCTGGGTCGCCTCGGCGACCAGCGCCGGGCCGCTCTGCGAGTACTCCCAGTACGTGCCCGGCTTCTTCTCGACCGGAACTGTGAGCGCCTCCTGGATCCGGTTCGGCATGAAGATGTCGTAGTCGCGCAGGCCGTTCCACTGCAGGCCGCTGGTCTGGGTCAGCAGGTCGCGCATCGTGATCGCCCCGTGGGCGGCGTCGGCGACCGGGATCAGCGAGCCCAGCGGGTCGTCGGGCCCGATCAAGCCCTGGGTCATCGCGCGCCCGAAGATGAGCGCGGTGATCGACTTCGCCATCGACCAGCTCTGGAAGGTGGTGTGCGCGTTGACCGGGCCGAGGCGGTCGGAGGCGACCCGGCATCCGTAGCGGTAGACCCGCACGGCCTCGGCCTGGTTGGCGGTCGCGTAGTCGATCGCGGACGTGAGCTTCGCGGCGTCCATCCCGGCTCGGGCCGGGGTCGTGTCCGTCCAGTCCGTCCCCGGCTCGGGGCAGTGGGTCGCGGCGGGCGCGGCGGCGGGGGAGAGGCCGACGACCGCAGCGGTGGCCACGCACGCGAGCGTCGCGAGCCCGACGCGGCTCGCGCGTGGCACCCCGATCACCCCACACACCGGCACGGCGCCGAGTGTAAGTACGCGATCCGGGCCGTGCGCCGGTTGGTCAGCGCTCGCCGGGGCCGGTCTCGCGGCCCCGCACCCAACGCCACCAATACACGGCGAGGTCACCGAAGAACGCGGCCACGCGGCCGATCGGCCCCGTCAGCACCCAGGCCGCGAAGCGCTCGGCCGGGTTCAAGCCGTAACTGCGCGCCGGAGGTCGCGGTCGGGGTCGACCTCCCAGCGCCGGCCGACCTCGATCAGCTCCTCGCTCAGCGGCCAGCGGTCCGGTCGCTCGGTGGCCTCGTCGGGGTTCGCGCCCTTCAGCACCATGGAGCCGCGGTTGTCGCCGATCGCCCTGATCGCGGCGACCTGATCAGCGCCGAGGCGCTGCTCCGGCAGCGCGGCGAGCTCGGCGCGCTTGTCCTCCACCGGGCGGGCCCGCGGGCCCGCCTCCTGGATCAGGGTCGGAGCGGCGCAGGCGACCGGCTCGTGGGCGAGGTTCCACTGGCAGGCGAGCTGCATCGGGGTGAGCCCGGCGGCGGCGGCGATGGGGCGCATCCGCTCGATCCGTTCGCGGCCCGCCTCGACCCAGCCGTCGGGGCGGAAGCGCCGGTGGTCATGCTCCGCGAGCTCGGTCGCCGCCGGCACGTCGTCCCAGAACAGGCCGCCGTAGTCGACCACGCGGGTGATCACGTTCACGTCGTGGGCGGCGGCCGCCGCGAGGCAGAGCTCGCCCGGCCAGGGCTCGAGCGGGTTCAGGATCACCATCGCCCAGTCGATCCGGTCGCCGAAGCGCTCGAAGCAGTCGATCAGGTCGAGGGTGAAGCCGTTCGCAGGCCCGGGCGCGACCCCGATCGCCCCGGTCAGCCCAGCGTCCACAAGCGCCGCCATCCCGTCCCAGACGGCCTCCGAGGTAAAGCCGGTCCGGTCGGGGTTGTGGAGCAGCAGTACGTCGAAGGCAGAGATGCCGACCCGTTCGAGGCTCGCCTCGGTTGCGGCCCGCAGGTAGTCGGCGTACTCCGCGGGCCCCCGCAGCGCGGGGTCGGTGAAGCGGGGGAAGCCGCGAGGGCCGTCGCGCTGGCCCGCGACGAAGTCGTGGCCGACGGCTCCGATCACGCAGCAGGAGTCCCGCTCGACGCCCTCGAGGGCCCGGCCGAGCAGCACGTCGGCCGCACCCGCGCCATAGACGTCGGCGGTGAGCACGGTCTCGATCCCGTCGCCCGGGCGCAGCAGCGCCGCGAGCCGCTCCTCGCCGACCGGCTCGCCGAAGTGCATGAAGCGCCCGCCGCTCCACGTGCCGATCGCAACTCTGCCCGGATCCACGCCTCAAGCGTAGTCAGGGGGAGAGTCCCGGACACCCCCGCATAGCGACGAGTCCGGGACGTTCGTCAGCTCGAGCGATGGGCCGGCCGCAGCCCGCTCCCGGCCGGCACGACAGCGGCCACTAAGCTCAGGCGCTCGTGAGGACCTCGGTCACAGACCTACCCGAGTCGCGCGTGAAGATCGACGTCGCCGTCGAGCCCGACGCGCTGGCCAAGCGCATCGACCGCGCCGCCAAGCAGCTCGCAGGCGAGATGAAGCTGCCCGGCTTTCGCAAGGGCAAGGTCCCCGCTCAGCTCGTGATCCAGCGCGTCGGCCGCGAGGCGGTCGTCGAGCAGGCGCTGCGCGACTCGCTGCCCGAGTGGTACGAGCAGGCGCTCCTCGACTCCGGCGTCGTCACCGTCGGCGACCCTAAGCTCGACGTCGGCGACCTGCCCGACGAGGGCCAGGAGCTCGAGTTCACGATCGAGGTCGGCGTGCGCCCGACGGCCGAGCTCGGCGAGTGGCGCGGGCTCGAGGTCGGGCGGGCCGACGTCGAGGTCCCCGACGATGCGGTCGACGCCGAGCTGGATCGCCTGCGGGAGGGCTTCGCGAGCCTCGCCCCGGTCGACCGCCCCGCCGCGCCCGGCGACAGCCTGGTCCTAGACATCTCGGGCACGATCGACGGGGAGCCGTTCGAAGGGTCCGACACCCGCGATTACCTGCACGAGCTCGGCGACGGGGCGCTGCCGCCCGAGTTCGACGCCGCGCTCACCGGCGCCACCGCGCAGGACGAGCGCGACGTCGAGGTCACGTTCGCCGACGACCACCAGCCCGAGGAGCTCGCCGGGAAGACCGTGAGCTTCGTCGTCCAGGTCAAGGAGGTGCGGGAGAAGAACCTTCCCGAGCTCGACGACGACTTCGCCGCCGAGGCCTCCGAGTTCGAGACCGTCGCCGAGCTCGGCGAGGAGATCCGCCGGCGCCTCGCCGAGGGCCTCGAGCAACGCGCCGAGGCCGAGTTCCGCGAGGCCGCCGTGGACGCGGTTGCCGCGAACGCGAAGCTCGAGATCCCGCACGACCTGGTCCACGCGCGGGCCCACGAGATGTGGGAGCGGATCGAGCGCCAGCTGGCGTCGCGCGGGATCGACCCGCAGACGTACGCGCGGATGCAGGGCAAGGACCGCCACGACCTCATCGACGACGCCGAGGAGGACGCCGAGCGCTCGCTGCGGCGTGAGGCCGTGCTCGCCGCCGTCGCCGACGACGAGGGGATCGAGGTCACCGACGAGGACCTGATCGAGGCGATCGGACCGGGGGAGGGCAAGAACTCGCCCGAGAAGCTGCTGGCCCAGCTGCGCGAGTCAGGGCGCGACGCCCTGCTGCGCGACGAGGTCCGGATGCGCAAGGCCTCCGAGGCCGTGGCGGAGTCGGCGAAGCCGATCGCGATGGACCGGGCGGCCGCCCGTGAACAGATCTGGACCCCGGAGAAGGGCGAGGCCGAGTCGGCCGAGCCCACGGCCGAGGGGGAGCCGAAGGCCGGCGAGCTCTGGACCCCGGGGTCGTAGCGCCCGCGCCTTATACACTCAGCCGCCGATGAGCCCCCTGGTCCCAATGGTCGTAGAGCAGACGTCGCGCGGCGAGCGCGCCTTCGACATCTACTCGCGCCTGCTCAACGAGCGGATCATCTTCCTCGGCACCCCGGTGACCGAGGACATCGCGAACCTGATCGTCGCCCAGCTGATCCACCTCGAGTCCGAGGATCCCGACAAGGACGTCTCGATCTACGTCAACTCGCCCGGCGGCTCCGTCTACGCGGGCCTCGCGATCTACGACACGATGCAGTACATCAAGCCCGACGTGCAGACCATCTGCGTCGGCGTCGCGATGAGCATGGGAGCGCTGCTGCTCGCCGGCGGAGCGGAGGGCAAGCGGATGGCCACCCCGAACTCGAAGATCCTCATCCATCAGGTTTCCGCCGGCTTCCAGGGCCAGGCGACCGACATCGAGATCCACGCGAAGGAGATCATCGACGTCCGCCGCCGCCTCGACGAGATCATCGCCAAGCACACGCGCCAGCCGTTCGAGAAGGTCACCAACGACACCGATCGCGACTACTTCATGTCGGCCGAGGAGGCCGTGGAGTACCACATCGTCGATCGCGTGATCGAGCACCACTAGCGCGCCCGGCGCCCCCTCGTCTTCCTCAGTTCGCGTAGTTGATCGTGAGCTGGCCCTGGTCGTGCTCGCTGCGCTGCGAGGTCGAGCTGCGCATGTAGAGCTTCAGGACCACCCCGTTGGCGCGCGCCGGGGTGTTGATCTCCGGAAGCGAGACGGTGTCCGTGATGTAGTTGTTGTTGTTGTTCGTGCAGGAGATCGGCGTGGTCGCCGACCCGTGGGTGCCGATCACCGTCGCGCCCTGCAGGACCTCCATGTACCAGCAGACGATGCCCGCTGGTCACCCGGCGATAGCGGTGCACGAACGAGGCGCCGGTGACCGTCGCCCCGCTCGGGACGTAGGACGGGCCGGTGAGCTTCAGGTAGCGCCCGGCGGTGAACGCCGTCGTCCAGGTCGAGGAGCTCTGGTAGGTCGTGCCGGCGCTGGCGACGAAGGGCCAGGAGCGGTCGGTGGTGCCGGTGTTGAGCTTGTCGGTGAACACGTCGTCGTAGAGCGTGAAGGCGCCCTGAGAGGTGTTGACCGCGACCGTCGCGAGGTCCACCATCGGCGCGGCACTGAGCGTGGAGCGCATGTACACGCGGACGCGGAGGTCGTTGGCGATCGCGGTCGAGTTCACCTCGCTCGAGCGGCGTCGAGAAGCTCGTTTGCGTCGCGCCGGTGACGCAGCCCACGGGGGTCGTCGTGCTGCCGTGCGTGCCGATCACCGCGTCGGTCGAGGCCCGGCGGACCTCGAAGTAGAAGCACGTCGTGTTGAGCGCGGCGGCCGCGAAGCGGAAATCGAAGCTGGCGCTCGACGGCGTCGCGTTGCTCGGCAGCGCCGTCGCCTGGTCGAACAACAGGTAGCGGGTGGTGGCGAAGGCGGTGTTCGGCGCCGTGGTGGTGACCGTCCTGCCGTCGGACGCGAACGCGACCGGGTCCGAGGCGTTCACCTCGGCGCCGCCGGCCGAGGCGTCGTCGAGGTCCCAGGCGCTCGTGACGAGGGTCTGCGGGACGAGCACGGTCACGGGGGCGCTCGCGCTGTCGCCGAGGCTGCCGATCGCGTAGACGGTGTGGGCTCCGGCCGCGGTGCCGCTAGGCAGCGTGACGTTGACGGTCGAGGTGCCGCTCGCCGGGACGGGCGATGGCGCGATGCTCCCCGTCAGGAGGGTGCCGCTGGTCGGGTTGTCGAGCCGGAAGGTCACCGTCTGCCCGTTGATGAAGTTGGTGATCTGCCCGCTCAGGGCGGCGGGCAGCGTGGTGACGGACGCGGGGGAGAGGCTGAGCGCGGGGGCGCTCACCGTCACCGCGGCGCTCGCGGCGCTCTCGGCGCCGCGCCAGTTCGCGTTGGCCGGCGTGACGCGGTATCTCCAGGTGCCGGCCGGGACGGCCGCCTCGGTGCAGCTCGTGGTCGCGATCGTGCCGGAGCAGGCCGCGCCGATCGTCTGCAGGGTGCCCGAGTTGTCGTAACGCTTGACGAGGTAGCCGGTCGGCGGCGCGCCCGGACGCCGGAGCGGTCCAGTTCACCGTCACGCTGCGGTTCGAGACGCTCGTCGTGGGTTGCGCGACCGCGACGAGGCTGCGCGCCTTTGCTGCGCCCGAGCCGCTGCCGCCCCGCTGCCAGCTCGCGAGCGCCGCGGCCGGAACGAGGATGAGCAGCAGCAGGGCCGCGGCGATCGGGACGCCGCGATCCTGGCGGTGGTTGCGCGCGGAGGGCATGCTCACGCCGGCCGCTCCTCGCGACCTTCACGCGGGCTCGGTAGCGAAGTGGGAACGCGGCCCCCTGGCATGCGTCCGGAGCGGAAGCTTGCAGGCGGACCGGGATTCGCAGCCGGCGCCGATGGTGGGCGCCGATCACGATCCGCGGACGGATTCGCTTGGCGCGCAGCGCGACGCGGTCACAGGCGGCGTTGGGCGAGCCGACTCGAGTCTTGACGCGGACGCAGGCGGAGCGGGCGATGGCTGCGATTGCGGGCCTTGGCGTGCAGCACCGTCTTGACGCCGGGGTAGAGGCCGTCGACGTGGCCGCTGATTCGCACGGCCGGTCGGTGGCCGGCCCGCTTGGCCGGCGAGTCGCCAACGCCAAGCTCGGCGTAAGCGGCGACCGCGCCGGCGAGCAGGCCCAGCACGGCGATTGCGGCGATCGCGCGCCTCATCGCTGGGCCGCAGTGGGGCCGGCCCGCGGCCCGGCGCACTGGGCGCCGGGCCGCTTCGCGGCCTTGGTCAGAGCCATTGGGATGAGTGCTGCTGTTTTTTTAGCTGCTGGCTCCGGCCAGGGATACGGGGATCGTGAACACCGCGCCCTGGCACCCGTCATCGGATGCGTTGGACATGTGAGCGGCGTTGTTCAGCGTGACGACGCCAGAGTTGCCGTTCGCCGGCACGACGACTGACAGGCCGTGCTGGTCGTTGAGGCTGACCCCCGTGGTAGTGCAGGTGCCCGAGCCACCGGTTGCGGTGACGGAGCCGCTGCCTGCGGTCACGTCGGTGACGGTGACCTGGTACGGGTTCGGGTTGTGGACGTTGAGCTTCAACGTCCCGTTGGTGCTCGGGTACAGATCCGCCGTGGTCGACGCCGAGGCGTCGACCGTGGTCAGGGCCTGTGAGGTGCCTGCCTTCGCGTAGCCGCTCCCGGAACCGTTCGTGGTCCAGGCTGCGTAAACGAGGCCGACGACCCCGAGGACCAGGATCGTGATTGCGCCGCCGACAAGGCGAACGCGACGTGACTTGGGTTGCACGTGTGACTTCCCCTTCTGATTGTCGCGCGGCCCCCGCAGGCCCAGTTTGACCTGCTCCTCCGTGTGTTTTCGAGCGGCGCGTTTCCTAGCCAGTCGGCGCGCTACTCAATTTGCTTTAGCCGTTCTGAGGTAGAAAGTTCGTTGAAGACGGCGGCTGGGGCTGAACTTCCGGGGCCCGAGCCCGCCGGGTCGGCGACGTAGACTGGGTCGAAGTCGACGGAGGGCGAGAGACGGTGGGCGCTGCGCCGGACGGGCGAGGCCTAGAGGGATCGAGGTGCGCGAATGCCGTTTTCCGGCGGTTCTCGTCGCCCTGCTCGTGCTCGCGGGTGCCTTCACGGGGGGTCTTGGACTCGCCGGCGCGCAGACTGGCCCGCCGGCCCCGAACGTGGTGGTGATCATGACCGACGACCAGACCGTCGAGTCGATGCGCGTCATGCCCGAGGTCCGGTCGCTGCTCGCCGACCAGGGCACGACCTTCAGCGACTTCTTCGTCAACTTCTCGCTCTGCTGTCCCTCGCGCTCGACCTATCTCACGGTCAGTACGCCCACAACCATGGGGTGACCACGGGCTCGGGGTTCGACTCCTCGACTCGTCCAACACGCTCCCGGTCTGGCTGCAGGCGGCCGGCTACCGCCGGGCAGGTCGGCAAGTACCTCAACGGCTACGGGTTTCGCGACCGACGCTGATCCCGCCAGGCTGGGACGAGTGGTACGCGGCGCTCCCGAACGAACAGAGAGGTCTACGACTACGAGCTCAACGAGAACGGAGACGGTCGTGCCGTACGGCAACTCGCCTGCGGACTACAAGGGTGACGTGCTGACCGGCAAGGCACTGGACTCACGCGCGCAACGCCCCGTCGGACCAGCCGTTCTACCTCCACGTCGCCTACACCGCGCCGCACCTGGTTGCGCAGGGGGGCACCGGGCGGTGCTCCACCAGCGCGATGCCCGCGCCGCAGGATATGGGCGCGTTCCAGGGGGAGCCCCTGCCTGGAACGCCGAACTACGACGAGGCCGACGTCAGCGACAAGCCCGAGACGATCCGGGCGCTCGGGCCGATCGGGCGGCCGGCACGCCCGACATCGCAGGAGCGCTACCAGTGCCAGCTCGAGTCCCTGCTGCACGTCGACAGGGGCGTCGCCGAGCTCGTCGACGAGCTCCAGGGACTCGGCGAGCTCGACAACACCGACATCGTCTTCACTCCGACAACGGGCAATTCAACGGCGAGCACCGCATCCGCTCCGGGAAGCTGTGGGGCTACGACGAGTCGATTCACGTGCCGCTCGTCGTGCGCGGCCGGCTCCCGGCGGGATCCACGGACGACGCGCTCACCACGAACGCGGACCTCGCCCGACGATCGCGGACGTGGCCGGTGCCCAGCCCGGCCTGCGCGAGGACGGCGTCTCGCTCCTCCACACGATCTCCAACCCGGACCCAGATCGCGACCGCCCTGATCGAGATGCCGATCGAGGATCAGAACAACCACCAAGCGTTCGACGGCATCCGGACGCAGCGCTACTTCTACGCCGAGTACACGAACGGCGAGCGCGAGCTCTACGACCTGTCGACCGATCCCGACCGAGGACCAGGGAGTCCAGGACGAGCGGTCCTACGCGGCCGTCCGCCAGTGGCTGGCGACGCGGCTGGAGGAGCTTCGCACTGCCACGGCGCTGCCTGCTCGCGCTCGATCGGCCAGCCGCCGGAGCCGACCGGCGAGCCGGGCACGATCCCGGATCCAGGTCCCGTCGCCCGACGCCGGCTGGGTGCCCGGCGCACACCAATGCTCCGGGACGTCGCCGGGAGTGTGTCCGCTCGCGGGCGGGCCGCCGTTCGAGCTCCCGTCATCGGTCGCGGTCTCGCCGGCCGACGACGACGATCTACGTGGCGACGCGGCAGCGAACCGCATCTATCACCTGGCCGCCGACGGGACCGAGATCGGCAGCTGGGGGGCGCGCGGCAGCGGCCAGGGCCAGCTGATCGACCCCGAGGGCGTCGCCGTCGGGCCGCAGCGGCGACGTCTACGTCGCCGACACCGCCAACGACCGGGTCGAGCAGTTCTCGGCAGCCGGCGACTTCGTGCGCACCTGGGGCGCCCGCGGGTCCGGGGACGGAGAGCTCTCGGCGCCGGCGGGGATCGCGGTCCGGCCGCCGGAGACGTCTACGTCGCCGACACCGCCAACGACCGGGTCGAGCAGTTCTCGGCGCCGGCGACTTCGTGCGCAGCTGGAGCCGGGCTCAGCTCACCCGGGCGCTGGATCGCGGGTCGCGGCGAGCGGCGGCGACGTCTACGTCGCCGACAGCGGCAACGACCGGATCGCTCACTTCGCGGCCGACGGCACCCCGGTCGGCGAGTGGGGGACGACCGGCGGCGGGCCGGGCGAGTTCGAGTACCCGCGCGGCATCAGCGTCGCCGCGGACGGTGACGTGTACGTCGCCGACACGGCCAACGACCGCGTCCAGCAGTTCTCCGCGGACGGCGCCTTCGTGCGCGAGTTCGGCGGCCACGGCACGGACTTCGACCGCTTCCAATCTCGCGAGGGGTCACGGTCACCCCGGGCGGCGACCTGCTCGTCGCCGACGCGATCAATCACCGCGTGCAGCGCTTTGGCCTGACGGCAGCTTCGTCGCCGCGTGGGGTCCGGGGCGCACCGACGGGACCTTCCGCGCGCCCGCGGGCGTTGCCGTCGGGTCGCAGGGCGACGTCTACGTCGCCGACAGCTTCAACGATCGCGTGCAGCGACTGGGCGCCGACGGGAGCTTCATCAGCAGGTGGGGTTCGAGCGGCTCGGCCCGCGGCCTGTTCAGCGACCCGGAGGGGATCGCCACTCGACCGCGGGCGACGTGTACGTGGTCGATCGCTCGAGCGTGCAGAAGTTCCACGCCGACGGCGCCACCCGCTGCGGCGCTGGGGCCGCCGGGCTCGGGGCCGTCGCAGTTCGACAACCCCCACGGCATCGCGGTCACGCCGGACGGAGACGTGTACGTCGCCGACACCGGCAACGGCCGCGTGCAGTGGTTCGACGCCTCGGGCGCCTACCTCGGCTCGCTCAAGCTCGCGCCCGGGCCGCTCGACGTGGCGGTCGGCCCGACCGGCGACGTCTACGCGCTCAACCATTCGGCGGTCACCGTCATCCGCGACGGCGCGATCGCCGCCTCGTGGGGGGCCAACGGCACCGAGCCGGGCCAGTTCACCAACCCGCGCGGGCTCGCGGTGGCGCCCAACGGCGACGTCTTCGTCGTCGACGCCGGGGCCGACGCGATCGACCAGTTCACCGCCGAGGGCGACTACCTCGCCACGGTCCAGCAGCCCGCTGCTCGCCGACGCAGGCGCGGCCGCCTCGACGAGCACACCGGGCCGGATCCTGGTTGCGACCCCCGCCGGGCTGCTCTCGATCTCCATGGAGTCGACGCGCCCGTCGCCGCCGCAGCTCAGCCAGACGGTGCCCGGGTCGCCGTCGCCGAGCGCGAGCCCGATCATCAAGGGGCAGCGCCGAGGCCGGGCACGGAGGTGCGGCTGTTCCTGACCGACGACTGCAGCGGCGGCGCCGGCGTCCGTGGGCGATGCGGACGCGCTCGCGAGCACGGGGATCGAGGGTCGATGGGCCGGCCAACCAGGAGAGCGAGGTCCGCGCCGTGGCGGTGAGTCCGGCCGGCGACGAATCGGTGTGCTCCGCGCCGATCGCCTATATCTCGGACTCGATCCCGCCGACGAGCACCATCGATCCGGCCGGCGCCGGGCTCGACGATCCCCGGGCCGGAGCGACGCTCGGCTTCTCCTCGCCCGATGCGGATGTCAGCGTGTTCCGGTGCAAGCTCGATGCGGGCAGCTACGACGACTGCAGCTCGCCGACGCAGCTCACGGGGCTCGCCGACGGCGCCCACACGCTGAGGGTCCGCGCCGTCGACGAGGCGGGCAATGCCGAGACGGCGCCGTCCTCGCGGACCTTCACGTCTACGGCGGCCCGCGCCGACACGACGGCGCCGACCGCGACGATCGACTCCGGCCCGTCCGGCAGCGTCACGACCGCCGCGGTGACCTTCGAGTTCTCCTCCGCCGATGCGGACGTGCGCACGCTCCAGTGCCGGCTGCGCGGCACGCCGTTCGCCCCTGTCGGCTCGCCGCAGCAGCTACGCGCGCGCTCGCCGACGGCCGGTACGTCTTCAACGTCCGCGCCATCGATCAGGCCGGCAACGTCCAGCGCCCGGCCGGCGAGCCGCGTGTTCACGGTCGACGTGACGCCGCCGACGAGCACGATCGACTCCGGACCGGCAGCCGGGCACGACGATCGGCACCCGCGATACGAGCTTCGGCTTCTCCTCGCCCGACGCCGACCTGCGGCGGTTCGACTGCAGGGTCGACGCGGGGGCGTTCAGCTCCTGCTCGTCGCCCGCCGAGCTGACCGGGCTCGCGGACGGGCCGCACACGTCCGCGTCCGGGCGGTGGACACAGCCAGGAACCTCGCAGGTCGGCGCGGCGACCCGCGCGTTTTGCCGTGGACGCAGCGCCGGCGACGACGATCGACTCCGGCCCGGCCGACGGCGAGACCGTGCCGGGGCCTGACGTGAGCTTCTCGTTCTCCTCGGACGCCGCGGACCTGAGCGGGTTCGAGTGTGACCTCGATGGCGCCGGCTACGCGCCTGCGGCTCGCCCACCGATCTCACCGGGCTGGTCGATGGCCCGCACGCGTTTGCGGTCCGCGCGATCGACGCCGCCGGGAACGTCGAGGCCGCGCCGCCGAGCCGTAACTTCGTGGTCGGACGTTCGGCACGCCGAGGAGCGCCCGGCTGCAACCGGCGGCCGCTTGCAGGGACGGCGGGCGCGGGCGCGTAATGACCAGGCGTCCAGCCGGGCGTGCCCTTGTCGTAACCTGACCATGGCGACCCGGACGTAGACCGCCCGAAGGGAGAGTTCGCCAATGGCACGCCCGACCGACTCAAACGAGCAGCTTCTCTGCAGCTTCTGCGGCAAGTCGCAGCGCCAGGTCAAGAAGCTGATCGCCGGCCCCGGCGTCTACATCTGCGACGAGTGCATCGATCTCTGCAACGAGATCATCGACGAGGAGCTCACCGCTCCCCCGACCTTCGAGCTCGAGAGCCTGCCGAAGCCGCTCGAGATCTACGACGTGCTCCAGGAGTACGTGGTCGGCCAGGAGAACGCCAAGCGGGCGCTCTCCGTCGCCGTCTACAACCACTACAAGCGCGTCCAGATGATGCAGGACACGGGCGAGGCGGAGATCGAGCTCCAGAAGTCCAACATCATGCTGCTCGGCCCGACGGGCTGCGGCAAGACGCTGCTCGCCCAGACGCTGGCGCGGATCCTCAACGTCCCGTTCGCGATCGCCGATGCGACCGCGCTCACCGAGGCCGGCTACGTCGGCGAGGACGTCGAGAACATCCTCCTGAAGCTGATCCAGGCCGCCGACTTCGACGTCAAGAAGGCCGAGACGGGGATCATCTACATCGACGAGATCGACAAGATCGCCCGCAAGGCCGACAACCCGTCGATCACGCGCGACGTCTCCGGCGAGGGCGTCCAGCAGGCGCTCTTGAAGATCCTGGAGGGCACCACCGCATCGGTCCCTCCGCAGGGCGGGCGCAAGCACCCGCACCAGGAGTTCCTCACGATCGACACGACCAACATCCTGTTCATCTGCGGCGGCTCGTTTGCGAACCTCGAGCAGGTGATCGAGCGGCGAATCGGCCGCCAGGGCGTCGGCTTCGGCGCCGAGGTCACCTCGAAGGCCGACAAGGACACCGGCGAGCTGTTCGAGCAGGTGCTGCCCGAGGACCTGATCGAGTACGGGCTGATCCCCGAGTTCATCGGCCGCCTGCCGGTCGTCGCGGCGATCCACCAGCTCAGCCGCGAGGACCTGATCACGATCCTGACCGAGCCGCGGAACGCGCTCACGCGGCAGTTCCAGCGCTTCTTCGAGTTCGACGACATCGAGCTGCAGTTCCAGGAGGACTCGCTCGGTGCGATCGCCGACAAGGCGCTCGAGCGCGAGACCGGGGCCCGCGGCCTGCGGTCGATCCTGGAGGAGACGCTGCTCGACGTCCAGTTCGAGCTGCCCTCACGCCGCGACGTGTCCAAGTGCGTGGTCACCAGGGACACGATCGAGCAGGGGCTGCGGCCCACGCTCGTCACGCAGGCGGTGCCGGCCGAGCCCGAGGAGGAGCTCGGCGACGTCAGCGAATCCGCCTGAGCGCCTCGCTCACGCCTCGGCGCGCCACTTGACCTTGCCGGTCCCGCAGCCGACGCCGGACGTGGTCTTGAACGCGAAGCGCACGCTGCCCTTCACGGCTTTGCCGGCGCGCCGGAACTTGCCCGCGGCCTTGAAGTAGCCGTGGTCGATCCCCGTGCCGAGCACGCGGGTCTTGCGCGTGAAGTTCTTGCCGCTGATCGGGAACTGGCGCGGGTCGGAGCCGCTGATCGTCCCGCCGGAGCCGTCCTCGCACGTGGCCGTGACCTTGCTGAACTTGACCGTTGAGCACGGACTTGAGGTTCTTGTGCTTGTTGCGGAGGACCGTGATCTGGGCTTTGCTCTGCGGCTGCCCGACGATCTGCCCCTTGAGCCTCAGCTTCTCGGCCGAGGCACCTGACGCCAGCGCGAGCGACGCGAGCGCAACGAGCGCGAGCGCGGCCAGGCTTCCTGCGTTCCTCATCTTCTCGTCTCCCTGCGAGTGGCTTTCCGTGGTGTCCGCTACCCGGCACGGCGGGCCGTCAACCGCCCTCTAAGATCGCCGCTTCGATGGACTCCGCGCGACGCGCAAAGCTCGAGGCGACCACGCGGTGGGATCCCGCCGAGGCCGAGGCACGGATCTTTGCGGATTGGTTCGACAGCGGCGTCTTCACCCCGCCGGCGGAGGGCACGCCGGATCGCAACTACTCGATCGCGATCCCGCCCCCCAACGTCACCGGGGCGCTGCACATGGGGCACGCGCTCAACGGCACGGTTCAGGACGCGCTGACGCGGCTCAACCGCATGCGGGGCCGCAACGCGCTCTGGATCCTCGGCACGGACCACGCCGGGATCGGCACCCAGATGGTGGTCGAGAAGGAGCTCCGCGCGCAGGGCACATCCCGCCACGAGCTCGGCCGTGAGGCCTTCCTCGAGCGGGTCTGGGAGTGGCGCGAGCGCTACGGCGGGCAGATCGTCGAGCAGTACAAGCGGCTCGGTGCCTCCTGCGACTACGAGCACGAGCGCTTCACGCTCGACGAGGGCTACGTGCGCGCCGTCTACCGCGTCTTCGTCGCGCTCTACGAGAAGGGCCTGATCTACCGCGACAACTACCTCGTCAACTGGGACCCCGGGTCGCGCTCGGCGATCTCCGACCTCGAGGTCGTCAACCAGCAGGTCACCGACACGCTCTATGAGATCGACTATCCGCTCGAGGACGGCGACGGGGCCCTCACGGTCGCGACGGTGCGCCCGGAGACGATGCTCGCCGACACCGCCGTCGCGGTCCATCCGGACGACGATCGCTACCGCGAGCTGGTGGGCCGGTTCTGCACGCTGCCGCTCGTCGGCCGGCGCCTGCCGATCATCGCCGACGAGCACGTCGACCCCGAGTTCGGCACCGGCGCGCTCAAGATCACTCCCGGCCACGACCCCAACGACTTCGAGATCGGCCGCCGCAACGAGCTCGAGGAGATCTCCGTGATCGGCGAGGACGGGCGCATGAGCGCGGCGGCCGGGGAGGCGTACGAGGGCCTGAGCGCCGGCGACGCCTCGGCCGCGGTCGTGGCCGCGCTGCGCGAGCAGGGGCTGATCCGGGGCGAGCGCCCCTACGAGCACTCCGTGCCGTTCTCCGAGCGCTCCGGCGAGCGGATCGAGCCGCTGATCTCCCTGCAGTGGTTCTGCCGGATGGAGGAGCTGGCGGCGCCCGCGATCGAGGTCGTCGAGCGCGACGAGGTCCGGATCGTCCCCGAGAACTACAAGCGCGTCTACCTCGACTGGATGCGGCGAGATCAGGCCGTGGTGCGTGTCGCGCCAGCTCTGGTGGGGCCACCAGATCCCGGTCTGGTACGGCCCGGACGGCGAGGAGATCGTCGCCGAGTCGGAGGAGCTGGCGGCCGCGGCGGCGCGCGAGCGCGGCATCGACCCGGCTGCGCTGGAGCGGGAGACGGACGTGCTCGACACCTGGTTCAGCTCGGCGCTGTGGCCGTTCGCGACCCTCGGCTGGCCCGACGAGACCCCCTATTTGCAGGCCTTTTATCCCACCAGCTTCCTGACGACCGCGCGGGAGATCATCTTCCTCTGGGTCGCGCGGATGGTGATGATGGGGATCGAGTTCGCCGGCGACATCCCGTTCCGCGACGTCTACGTCCACCCGGTCGTCCAGGCGCCGGACGGCCGCCGGATGTCGAAGTCGCTCGGCACCGGGATCGACCCGCTCGACGAGATCGATGTCCACGGCGCCGACGCGCTGCGCTTCGGGCTGCTCGCGATGTCATCCACCCAGGACGTTCGCTACTCGCCCGACCGCATCCAGCAGGGCCGCGACCTCGCGAACAAGATGTGGAACGCGTCGCGGCTCATCCTGCTCAACACACAGGCCGCGCAGGAGCAAGCTCCTGCGCGGGTGGGCGGAGGGCTCGAGGCCCGGCCGGTGACGCTCGAGGACCGGTGGATCCTGTCGCGGCTGCAGCGCGCGGTCGGCGCCTTCGCGGGCGCCATCGACTCCTACGACTTCGCCCACGCGGTGCTCGACTTCTACGGGTTCTTCTGGTCCGAGCTCTGCGACTGGTACCTCGAGGTCGTCAAGCCGCGCCTCTACGACGGCGACGAGGACGCCGCGGCGAACCTGCTCTACGTGCTCGAGCGGGCGCTCGCCGTCGCGCATCCCGGTGATGCCGTTCGTCACCGAGGAGATCTGGAGCTACCTGCCGGACCGCGAGGCGCCGCTGATCCTCTCGCCGTTCCCGGCCGCCGACGAGGCGCTCGTCGATGCGGCCGCCGAGGCGGAGATGGGCGCCGCGATCGACACGGTCCGCGACGTCCGCCGGTGGCGCGACCTCGTGGGCGTCGCCGCCGGAAGCGTGCTCGATGCGCGGCAGCTCGGCGCCGCGGAACAGCCCGAGCTCGTCGGCCGCCTGGCGCGGCTGCGGTTCGGCGACGGCGACGGCGAGCCGCTGACCACCGTCCGCGAGGTCGAGATCCTGGCGTCGGGCGAGATCGACGCCGAGCTCGCGCGCGAGCGCATCGCCGAGCGCCGGCGCGCGCTCGAGTCCGAGGTCGAGCGAGCCGAGCGCAAGCTCGGCAACGACGGCTTCGTCGCCAAGGCGCCCGAGGACGTCGTCGCGGCCGAGCGCGAGAAGCTGGACGCCTACCGGCGCGGAGCTGGAGGAGCTGGGTGCTTGACGAGCTCCGCCTGGACGGCCGAACAGGCTGAGGACTACCTCGGCTCGCTCCAGCCGCTCGGGGTCCGATTCGGGCTCGAGCGGATCACGCGGCTGGTGAGCGTGCTGGGCATGCCCCAGCACCGGTTCGCGTCGATCCACGTCGTCGGGACCAACGGCAAGTCGTCGGTCACCGAGATCACGGCCGCGCTCCTCGAGGCGCACGGCATGAGCGCAGGGGCCTACCTCTCGCCGCATGACGAGCGCTGGCGCGAGCGGGTGCGGATCCGCGGCACCGAGATCGAGCCCGAGGCCTTCGCGGCCGCGGTCGAGCGCGTCGCTCTGGCCGTGACGACGGTCGACCGCACCCTCGACGAGGGGGAGTCGGTGACGCAGTTCGAGGCCGACACCGCGGCCGCGTTCGTCGCCCTCGCGGCGGCCGGCGTCGAGGCCGGGGTGATCGAGGCAGGGCTCGGCGGGCGCCTCGACGCCACGAACGTGCTGCCGTCGCGGGTCACCGTGCTGACGTCGGTCGGGCTCGAGCACACCGAGTACCTCGGCGACACCGAGCTCGAGATCGCGACCGAGAAGCTCGCCGTGCTCCGCGACCACACCGCGCTCGTCGTCGGCCCGGTCTCCGCGGAGGTCACGGAGCTGGCCCGCAGCACGGCCGCCGCCCACAGCGCCCGCTTCGTCAACGTCCGCGACCTCGCGCCGGGCGTCGTCCTGCCGACCGCGGCGCCCTACCTGCGCCGCAACTTCGCGGTCGCGCTGGCGGCGGCCGAGGCGCTGCTCGGCTCGCTGGACCCGGAGCGGGTGGCCGCCGTCGCGGCGGGGCTCGAGCTCCACGGCCGCATGGAGGTGATCGACGGCGACCCGCCGCTGGTGCTCGACGCCGCCCACAACCCGGCCGGGGCGGCGGCGCTCGCCGAGGCCCTGCCCGCGGTCGCCGGCGGTCGCCCGGTGATCGCCTGCCTGGCCGTGCTCGCCGACAAGGACGCCGGCGGGATCCTCGCCGCGCTGGCGCCGGCGCTCGGCGGCCTGGTGGCGACCGAGATCCCGGCCGACCGCCTGGCGAGCGCCGGCCGCCCCGGCGCCCGGGCGCTCGGCGCAGGCGCCCTGGCCGAGGCCGCCCGCGGTGCGGGTATCGGCTGGGTCGAGGAGGTCCCCGACCCAGCCGCGGCGGTCGCCCGCGCCCGCTCGGTGGCGCGACGCCCAGGGCGGCGTGCTGCTCGTGACCGGCTCGCACTACCTGCTGCGCTACGCGGCGTAGGGCAGCCCGAGCGCGAGGGCAGCGGGGGCGTGCCCCGCGTGAGTGGGCTTTGGTGCGTGTATGCGGAACGAGCCCCGACACAGCCGATCCGCTCGGTCGCCGCGCCGTCGCGATGTGGCCGAGGGGCGCGGCGCCGGGTCCTGCAGTGAGGGGTCGACGGCGTGTGGCGATGCGCACGTGACGTCGGCTGAGTGAGCGGCTGGTGCAGATCGCGCGAGTGGGCACGTGGACGGCAACGGCCCGCCAACGCCGGCCACGTGACCGCTACGCGCGAGTGCACACGGCGGACGGCGGCCAGAACGCGCAGACGGGCGACGGACGGCACGTGCGCGCGGAAGCCGCGCGACCAGCGCTCGCGCAAGGCACGACGAACGCCTCACAACAGCCGCGCGGCCCAGCCCTCGCTGCCTGATCTGTCGCGCGAGCTGGGACCGCGCGGCCATCCGCCCTGCTCTCAACGCCGAGTGCCGTGACGCGGACGGCGATGCGACACTCGGCGAGGAGCGGCCGCGCCCCCAACGGCTACAGCCGCTTGCGGAACTCGCGCACGTCGCGCTTGAGCCAGTCCGTGTGGTCGTTGCGCCAGCCCTCGAGGTCCTTGAAGTGGGGGTCGTCGTTGGCCATCGCGTGGCCGATCACCTCGCCCTTCGGGATCGAGTAGCGGCCCTGGAGCCAGCGGACCAGGCGCAGCGCCGAGCGGATCTGGTGCTTGCGGTCGAGGATCTGCTGGTCGGCCCAGTGGGCGCCGCGGCCGGTCGACTGGACCATCTCGATCCCGAGCGCGACGTGGTTGAGGCCGATCGTGTGCCGGCACCGGAGCCGGGGCGGGACGAGCTCGTCGATCGTCCCGTCCTGCTCGATCACGTAGTGGCTAGCAGACCCCGGGCAACTCGCCCACGTTCGGGGCGTTGGAGTCGAACGTGCTCCAGACCGCGTCGTAGCTGTCGGTGGCGGTGAAGTGCAGGACGATGACCTTCGGGATGGCGGAGCTTCGCCACTCGCGCTTGCCGTAGTGGCGGTTCGAGTAGCCCGCCATCTGGCGCTCGCGCTTGTGCCCGTAGGAGATGTGATCCGCGTGGATCGGCGGCTTGCCGGCCTTCGCCAGCGGCGCGAACGACGGGCCAGGCGCCGGCCGCTGGAGCCGCGCAGAGGCCGATTGCGCAGGCGGATGCGAGCGCCCAGAGCGCGGGCATGCTGTCGCACCGTCTGCGTTTCCGATTACCTTCTATCTCCATTGGACAGGGGCGCACGTTCAGAGCTTCTCCACATGATGGGGCTGGTGGCGGCGGTGGTCGCGATCGTCATCCTCGTCTTCTTCGGGCTCGGGTACCTGTTCGGACGCCTCTTCCTCTGACCGCAGACGACCCACTGACACCTATCTAGACTGACCGGTTTCATGCCCGCTGCGCTTTTCGGCATCACCAACGACGTCGCTCAACCTGGTCGTCAACCTGCTGATCCTGTTCCTGGTCGTCCTCTGGGTCGCCCTGGTCGCCTGGACCTTCTTCGACGCCCGGCGCCGGATCGCCGACCCGATCCTGGTCGCCTGCGGCGACCGCGGCCTCGCTGTTCCCGTTCCTGGGCACGATCGTCTACTCGATCCTGCGCCCGCCGGAGTTCCTGGCCGACAAGCGCGAGCGCGAGCTCGAGATCCGCGCCTCGGAGCTGCGGGTGCGCCAGCTCGAGGAGGCCTCGTGCCCGAACTGCGAGCACCCCGTCGAGCGCACCTTCCTGCGCTGCCCGAACTGCCGGGCCCGGATCAAGGACCCGTGCGAGTCGTGCGGCAAGCCGATCGACCCCCGCTGGTCGATCTGCCCGTACTGCGAGACGCCGCAGCGCAGCGCGGCGCCGCCGGAGCGCCGCCCGTCGAGCGGCAAGCGCCGCTCGAAGTCCTCGGCCGGCACCGAGGCGCCGCCGAAGTCCAGCCGATCGTCGAAGGCGCCGGCGCGGTCGCGCGACCCGGTCGGCGAGCCGCTCGAACTCGGCCGCTGACAGAGCGGAGCGCCCCGCCGCCGGACGGCGACACGAAGCGCCAGCCGGCGCCGACGCGCGCAACGCCGACGCGCTCGCCGCGCAGCGTCCGCAGCGGCTCGAGCGGGCGTCCCAGCTCCAGCTCGCTCCAAGCGCGGCGAGTAGCCCGCAAGCCGCGACCGTCTTGTAGGCTGCCGCGCCGATGGCAGAGAACTCGCGCACCCTGATCCTGATCAAGCCGGACGCCTTCGAGCGCGGGCTCACCGGCGAGATCCTCGCGCGCTTCGAGCGCAAGGGCCTGCGGATCACCGAGCTGCGGCTGCTCCACGCCGACGAGGAGATCGCCAATCGCCACTACGAGGAGCACGCCGAGAAGCCGTTCTTCGGCGAGCTGGTCTCGTTCATCACCGGCGGCCCGCTCGTCGCCGCGGTGCTCGAGGGCGCACGAGGCGGTCGCCGCCGCGCGCCAGCTGATCGGCGCGACGAACCCGCTGGAGGCCGCCCCGGGCTCGATCCGCGGCGACTATGGCCTCGAGGTCACGTTCAACCTCGTCCACGGCTCGGACTCCGACGAGTCCGCCGAGCGCGAGATCGCGATCTGGTTCGGCGAGTAGCGCCCGCCTGATCCTCGCCTCGGCCTCGCCGCGCCGGCGGCGAGATCCTGGAGCGCCTCGGCGTCGCGTTCGAGGCGGTCGTCCCCGACGTCGACGAGCTGCGCGAGGGCGACCCGGAGGCGGTCGTGCTCGAGAACGCCCGCCGCAAGGCGCGGGCCGGGCTGGAGCGCGCCGGCGCGGCGACGGAGGCGATCGTCCTCGGGGTCGACACGGACGTCGTCGATCGACGGCGCGCCTGCTCGGCAAGCCCGCCGACGCGGCGGGCGCGCGGCAGCGGCTGGAGCGCTCTCCGGGCGCACCCACGAGGTCCTCAGCGGGGTCGTCGCGCTCGGCACGGCGATCGGCAGCGAGGTCGCCGGTCGAGCGCTCGGCGGTCGCCCGGACGGCCGTGACGTTCGCGCGAGCTCGACCCGGCGACCATCGACCTCTACGTCGCCTCCGGCGAGTGGGAGGACCGCGCCGGCGCGTACGCGATCCAGGGTCTCGGGTCGATCCTGATCGACGCGATCGAGGGCGACTTCTCCAACGTCGTCGGGCTGCCGGTCCCCACCTTGGTGGAATTGATCCCGGGTCTCTTGCAGCGTCCTCCGGCCCATCCGCCATAGGAATCGCTGCAACCGACCGCGGGTTCGCCGAAAACCCTAAGGCGAAGAATTACCCTTAGGGTTTTTCAAAGGGCTCGATCCCCGCTTGAGGGCTGCCTGACAAGCGCTACACTCGGCCCCGAGGCCACGGCTCCGTTCCCGCCCGCCGGGCCTACTTTTGCGATGGGAATTTTCAGCAATCTCACCGGCTTCGGCGGCCGCGACATGGCGGTTGACCTCGGCACCGCCAACACGCTCGTCTACGTGCGCGGCCGCGGCATCGTGCTCTCCGAGCCGTCGGTGGTCGCGGTCGACTCCGCGACCGGCGAGGTGCACGCGGTCGGCGTCGACGCCAAGCGGATGCTCGGCCGGACCCCCGGGACGATCCAGGCGATCCGCCCGCTCAAGGACGGCGTGATCGCCGACTTCGACGTCACCGAGGAGATGCTGCGCCACTTCATCCAGCGGGTCCACCAGAACCGCTTCGCCCACCCGCGGGTCGTCGTCTGCGTCCCGTCCGGGGTCACCGGGGTCGAGAAGCGCGCGGTCGAGGAGGCCTGCCTCTCGGCCGGCGCGCGCCAGGCCTACCTGATCGAGGAGCCGATGGCGGCGGCGATCGGCGCCGGGCTGCCGGTCGCCGAGCCGACCGGGAGCATGATCCTGGACATCGGCGGCGGCACCAGCGAGGTCGCCGTGATCTCGCTCGGCGGGATCGTCGTCTCGGAGTCGATCCGCGTCGGCGGCGACGAGATGGACGAGGCGATCGTCGCCCACTGCAAGCACCACCACAAGCTTCTGATCGGCCCGCAGACCGCCGAGGAGGTGAAGCTCGAGATCGGCTCCGCCGCGCCGATGCCCGAGCGAGGTCGTCACCGAGATCCGCGGCCGCGACCTGGTCACCGGCCTGCCGAAGACGATCGAGCTGACCTCGGCCGAGATCCGCGCCGCGCTCGAGGAGCCGGTGAGCCAGATCGTCGCCGCGGTCAAGGACACCCTCGACCGCACGCCGCCCGAGCTCGCCGGCGACATCATGGACCGCGGGATCACGCTCGCCGGCGGCGGCGCGCTGCTGCGCGGGATGGACCAGCGGATGCGCGAGGAGTGCCAGATGCCCTGCCAGCTCACCGAGTCGCCGCTGACCTGCGTCGCCGTCGGCTCGGGGCGCTCGCTCGAGGAGTTCGAGGTCATCCACCGGATGAGCCGCACTACCGGCCGACGCCGGGTCGGCGCGGCCGCCTAGGCGATGTACCGCAAGCAGGTCAGAAGGCGCCGGGCTGGTCCTGGTGGGCCTGATCGTGATCTCGCTGGTCCTGCTCTCGAGCCACTTCTCCGAGGCCGACAGCGGGCCGCTGCACACGATCCAGCGCGGCGTCGCCGCCGTGTTCGCGCCGGTCGGCGAGGTCGCCGCGCGGGCGCTAAGCCGGTGCGCGACCTCGTTCAACTGGTTCGACGAGACCTTCGACGCCCGCGGCGAGAACGACGGAGCTCAAGGCCGAGGTGGCGAAGCTGCGCGCCGCAGCTCGTCGCCGCCGAGCAGGCGCGAGGGCGACAACGAGCAGTTCCGCAAGCTGCTCGACATCCAGCACGAGAACCCGGGCCTGGGCGAGTACGACCTGGTCACCGGCGCGGGTGATCGAGCGCTCGCCGACCGTCTGGTTCTCCGACGTGACGATCGACAAGGGCTCGAGCTCGGGCGTCGAGCGCAACGACGCGGTGATCAACGGCGACGGGCTCGTCGGCCGGGTCACCGACCTGACCGCCGGCACCGCGCAGGTCCAGCTGATCACCGACCACGACAACGCCGTCTCGGCGCAGGTGCTGCCGTCCGGCCCGACCGGGATCGTCGAGCCCGAGGTCGGCGACCCGGAGGACCTGCTGCTCGACTTCATCGACTCCAACGAGACGATCCAGGAGAACCAGACGCTCGCCACCGCGGGCTGGTCGAACGGGCAGATCTCCTCGGCCTATCCGCCGGGGATCCCGATCGGCCGCGTGACCACGGCCGACGCCGGCGAGCAGCAGCAGTTCCAGCGCGTCCACGTCGAGCCGTTCGCCGACCTGCGCGAGCTCGAGTTCGTCCAGGTGCTCACCGGCGGCCCGAGCCGCCCGGGGGTGCCCGGATGATCGTCACCCCGCGGATCGCGGTGCGGATCGGCGCTGATCCTGATCGTCGCGGTGATCCTCCAGGTCTCCTTCTTCTCGTACCTCTCGATCCTCGGCGCGACCCCGTACGTGGTGCCGGTCGTCGTCGTCTCGCTCGGCCTGCTCGGCGGCGGCGTCGTCGGCGCCGTCTGCGGCTTCGCCGCCGGCCTGCTGATGGACTCGGTGCTGCTGCAGACGCTCGGCGTCTCCTCGCTCGTGCTGCTGCTCGATCGGCTACCTGGCCGGGCCGCTACCGCGAGGGCATCGAGATCACGCAGCGGCATCGTCCCGGCGCTGCTCGCCGGCGCGCTTCACGCTGCTCGGCCGCCGCCGGCTTCGCGGCGATCGAGCTGATGCTCGGCGTCGACGCGCCGGTGAGCCTGCTGGTCGTGCGCGAGATCCTCGTCCAGGGCCTGCTCGCCGTGCTCCTCGCCTTCGGCGTCTACCCGCTCGTGCGCCGGATCCTGCGCCCGGCGCTCGTCGACTACAAGCCGGCGCCCGCGCGCCGCCTGCTCGTGGGCGGGCGCCGCCGGCGCGCGCGGCCCGCCGCGGCGGCGGGGTCAGCTCGGCGCGCCGGCGGCCGGCGCGCGAGCGCGTCGTCCACGGAGGGGCGTCGCTCGATGAGCCCCGACTGGCGCGGCGCGCCGATCCCGGCCCAGTTCGCCGTCCGGGTCGCGATCCTCGGCGGCATCGGCCTGGTCGCGTTCGCGATCATCTTCCTGCGCCTCTGGTACCTGCGAGGTGCTCTCCGGCGACAAGTACGTCGGCGCAGGCGCAGAACAACCAGGTGCGCGAGTTCACCGTGCAGGCGCCGCGCGGCGAGATCCTCGACCGCCACGGGCAGGTGCTGGTCGACAACCGCACCGCGCTCGAGCTGCAGGTCAAGCCGACCGAGCTGCCGGCTGAGCAAGGTCCGCCGCGCGCAGCCTGTTCGAGCGCGTCGGCGAGGTCGCCCACCTGCGCCCGAAGCAGATCCGCAACAAGATCCGCGAGGAGGCGAAGCAGTGCTCGGCCTGCCCGGCGACGCTGCGCCGCGACGTCTCCTACGACACCGTCTACTACCTGCGCGAGAACCAGGAGCGCTTCCCCGGGGTCTCGGTCGAGCGCGTCTACGTGCGCCACTACCCGCAGGGGACGCTCGCCGCCCACGTGCTCGGCTACACCGGCCAGGTCGACGACCAAGGACCTCGAGGACCCGCGCTACGAGGCGCTGGAGCCCGGCGACCAGATCGGCCAGCAGGGCGTCGAGTACACCTACGACAGCCTCCTGCGCGGCATCAACGGCTCGAGCCGGGTCCAGGTCGACGCCTCCGGCCAGCCCACCGGCGGCCGGCTCTCCGAGCGCGAGCCGCAGACCGGCAACGACCTCGTGCTGTCGCTCGACGACGCGGTCCAGCGCGCCGGCGAGCAGGCGCTCGGCCGACGCGGCCTGCCGGGCGGCTTCGTCGCGATGAACATCGACAACGGCCAGCTCTACGGCCTCGGCTCAGCCCCACCTACGACCCCTCCGTGTTCGCCAAGCCGCGCCTCCCTCCGGCGGTCGCGGCGCGGATCTTCGGCACCGACTCCACCGACCCGCTCGGCACGCCCGCGCCGATCTTCGACCGCGCGATCCAAGGGCCTCTATCCGACGGGCTCGACCTTCAAGCCGATCACCGCGCTGGCGGCGCTCGACTCGGGCGCCATCACCCAGAGCGAGATCATCAACGACGGCGGCGTCGTTCGAGCTCGGCGACGGCAACGTGCTCCACAACGCCGGCGACGCCGCCTACGGGTCGATCAACCTCCAGCGAGGCGCTGAAGGTCTCCTCCGACGTCTTCTTCTACACGCTCGGCTACCGCATGAACCCGTCCGACGACAAGAGCGACGGGCCGCATGCAGGACTGGGCGCGCAAGCTCGGGATCGGCTCAGCCGACGGGGATCGACATCGGCGGCGAGGGCGCGGGCAAGCTGCCGACGCCGGAGGAGCGCAACGCGGCCTACAAGACCAACACCTCCAAGAACTCGCCCTGCGGCGAGGACGGTCTGCATCAGCAAGGGCGAGATCACCGACCGGCCGTGGACGGTGGGCGACAACGTCAACCTCGCGGTCGGCCAGGGCGACCTGCAGGCCGACCCGCTGCAGATGGCGGTCGCGTACGCGGCGATCGCCAACGGCGGCGACGTGGTCCGCCCGCACGTCGGCCTGCGCGTCGACGGACCCGCAGGGGCGCACGATCCAGGAGATCGACCCCGCGGCCGCGCAGCCACGTCGACATCGACCCGTCCTGGCGCACGCACGATCCTCGACGGCCTGCACGAGGCGGCGACCGAGCCGGGCGGCACCTCCTACCCGGTGTTCGGCGGCTACCCGGTCGCAGATCGCCGGCAAGACCGGCACGGCCCAGCGGCCGGGCCAGGCCGACCAGTCCTGGTACATCGCGCTGGCGCCGTACGACGACCCCAAGTACGTGGTCGCCGTGACGATCGAGCAGGGCGGCTTCGGCGTCGACTCGGCGGCGCCGGCGGCGCAGGAGATCCTCAACGCGCTGCTGCACGTCAACGCGTCCAAGGTCCACGCGCCGAGCTCGACCGCGGGAGCGGTATGAGTGATGGAGGCCTATCCCCGCCCACGCCCGCGCGCCTTCGACCAGCAGCGCGCGACGCTGGTCGAGCGCACCGGCTTCGGCCGGCTCGACCCGCTCCTGCTCGTCGCGGGGATGGCGCTGATCGCGTTCAGCATCTACACGCTGGGCGTCGCCACCCAGCACGACGTGCCCGGCAACCCGTACTACTACGTCGTCCGCCAGTCGATCTACGCGGTCGTCGGCATCGCGCTGATGCTCGGCGTCGCGCGGATCGACTACTCGCGCTTCCGCGAGCTTCGGGTCGGCATCTACACGGCGATGATCGGCCTGATCATCCTGGTGCTGCTGCTCGGCGAGGCGACCCGCGGGTCGCGCCGCTGGATCGACCTGCCGTTCTTCACCTTCCAGCCGTCCGAGCTCGGCAAGGTGCTCCTCGTGCTCACCCTGGCGGCGTTCGTGATCGACCGCTCGCGGCAGGTCTCGGACCGTCGCCGGACGATCCGCATCCTCGCCCTGGGCTTCTTCCCGGCGGCGCTCGTCTTCCTCCAGCCGGACCTCGGCACGGCGCTCGTCTACTGCGTGATCACGCTCGCCGTGCTGTTCGTCGCGGGGGTCCGCTGGACCCACTTCGCGGCCATGGCGGGGATCGCGGCGGCGGTGGTCACGGTGGTCCTGGTGATCGCTCCGGCCGTCGGAGCCCCTATCCTCGCTGACTACCAGCAGGAGCGCCTAACTGCGTTCCTGCATCCGAGTAACGACCCCGCGGACTCCAGCTATCAGATCAATCAAGCTCTGATCGCCGTAGGCTCGGGGGGCAAGACAGGACGCGGTGACGACGCAACACAGACACAGGAAGGCTTCTTGCCGGAGCGCCACACGGACTTCATCTTCGCCGTCGTTGGCGAACGCTTCGGCTTCGTCGGCGCCGCGTTCTTACTTTCCCTATACGCCCTGCTCATCTGGAGGGCGCTGCGCATCATGACCCTTTCGAAGAACCTCTACGGCAGCATGATCGCCGGCGCAATCGCCGCGATGCTGATGTTCCAGGTCTTCGTCAACGTCGGCATGAACCTCGGAATCATGCCGATCACCGGCATTCCATTGCCCTTGATGAGCTCAGGCGGCTCGTCCGTGATCGTCACCTTCTTGGCGCTCGGACTGCTGCAGAGCATCTACGTACAGGCGCAGCTCACCTCGAAGCGGGGCTCTACTCCGTTTTGAGGTGATTTGAACTGAAGAAGCGAATTCTCGTCTCCGTTGACGCGGGTGAAACCCGCGTGGCGGTACTCGAAGGCAAGGGGTCCGCGCGCCAAGCAAAGCGCGACGGATCCGGAATGAAAGTTGCCGAGCTCTACGTCGAGCGCAAGGGCTCGCGCTCGATCGTCGGCAACATCTACAAGGGCGTGGTCGACAACGTGCTTCCGGGCATGGAGGCGGCGTTCGTCGACATCGGCCTGGAGCGAAACGGCTTCCTGCACGTCGACGAGATCGTGCTCCCCGACGGCCAGAAGGTGCCGCGGCGGGGCCACGGCCGTGGGCGGCGCATCGACGAGCTGATCAAGCCGAAGCAGGAGGTCCTCGTCCAGGTCGTCAAGGACCCGCTGAAGACCAAGGGCGCGCGGCTGTCGATGCAGCTCTCGATCGCCGGGCGCTACCTCGTCTACATGCCCAACGGCGCCGGGGTCGGCGCCTCGCGACGGCTTCCCGACGCCGAGCGCGACCGTCAGCGCAAGCTGCTGCAGAAGCTGCACACCGGCGACGGCGGCGTGATCGTGCGCACCGCGGCCCAGGGGGCCCGCAAGGGGGACTTCGAGCGCGACCTCGACTACCTCGGCAAGCTGCACGAGGTGATGGAGCGGCGGTCGAAGGAGGTCAAGGCGCCGGCGCTGGTGTTCCAGGAGGCGGACCTCTCGATCCGCGTGCTCCGCGACGTGCTGGCGAAGGAGTTCGACGGTGCGGTGATCGACGACCCGAAGCAGCACCAGCGGGTGACCAGCTTCTTCCAGCGCACCGCGCCGGAGCTGGTCGAGTACGTCGAGCTCTACGACGGAGCCGTGCCGCTGCTCGAGCGCGAAGGCGCTGCCGACGCGTTCGACCAGGTGCTCACCCGCCGGGCCGACCTGGCCTCCGGCGGCTACCTGATGATCGACTACGCCGAGGCGCTGACGGTGATCGACGTCAACACGGGCAGCTTCACCGGCCGCGGCAAGGGCCGGCTCGAGGACACGATCACCAAGGTGAACGTCGAGGCGGCCGAGGAGGTCGTGCGGCAGATGCGGCTGCGCGACATCGGCGGGATCATCGTCATCGACTTCATCGACATGGCGCGGGCGAAGAACCGCGACCAGGTGCTGAAGACGCTGAAGAAGGCGCTCGACGCCGACAAGACCAAGTCCTACGTGATGGAGGTCTCGCCGCTGGGGCTGGTCGAGATGACCCGCCAGAACGTCACCGACGGCGTCCGCGAGATCCTCACGCACACCTGCCCGACCTGCGGTGGCGAGGGCGTCGTGCCGTCGGCCGAGACGATGGCGATCGAGGTGATCCGCAAGCTCCGCCAGCTCGCGGCCGACGAGCCGGACCCGGAGGCGTTCCTGATCCGGGTGAACCCGAACGTCGCCGCCGAGCTCGTGGGCGAGGAGAGCGGTCTGGTCGAGCTCGAGGAGCGGACCGGCAAGCACTTCCACTTCGAGGGCGGCGAGGCGCTGGCGATCGACACCTACGACGTCGTCGACCGCGGCAGCCGCAGCGAGATCGAGCAGCGGGCGCTGCCGTTCCAGGTCGGCGAGGAGGTGCTGGTGACGATCGAGGAGCCGCACATGTACAACGCCGACGACGCGATCGCCCGCGTCGATTCCTACATCGTCAGCGTCGGGGGCGGCGGCCGCCACGTCGGCGAGCGCCGCCTGGTCCGGATCGAGAGCGTCGCCCGCTCGGCGGCGACAGCGGCGTTGCTCGACGCCAACGGCGAGACGGTGAAAACCGAGGGTGAGAAGCTAGAATCCTCGCCTTCCGGCAGGCGTCGGGGCCGCCGTGGTGGCCGGCGCCGCAGTCGTGCCCGCTCCCAGAGCGGCTCGGCCGACGAAAGCTGAGCGACCGAATGGCAGACACCTACGCGATCATCGAGAGCGGCGGCAAGCAGTACCGCGCCGAGAAGGGCGAGACGCTCGTCGTCGACCGCCTGCCCGCCGACGAGGGCGACAAGGTCAACCTGCGCGCGGTGATGTTCCGCGGCGAGAAGGACGACCAGGTCGTCATCGGCGGCACCGACCTCGAGAAGGTCAAGGTCGAGGCGAAGGTCACCGGTCACGAGCGCGGCGAGAAGATCCGCGTCTTCAAGTACCGGGCGAAGAAGGGCTACCGCAAGCGCGCCGGCCACCGCTCCGAGCTCACCAGGCTCGAGGTGACCGAGGTGAAGATGCTGAGCCGCAAGCCGGCCGCGAAGCTGAGCCGAAGAAGGTCGAGCCGAGCCGAGGCGAAGCCGCGCCGAGAAGCCGGCAGCCAAGAAGCCGCGCGAAGCCGCCGCGAAGAAGCCGGCGGCGAAGAAGCCCGCGGCGAGAAGCCCGCGGCGAGAAGGAGGCCTAGGGATGGCGCATAAGAAGGGACTCGGCTCCAGCCGCAACGGTCGCGACTCGAACCCGAAGATGCTCGGCGTGAAGGTCTTCGCCGGCCAGAGCGTCGACGGCGGCGAGATCATCGTGCGCCAGCGCGGCACCCGCTTCCGTCCCGGCGACGGCGTCGGCCTGGGCCGCGACCACACGATCTTCGCCACCCGCGCGGGCACGGTCGAGTTCACGGCCGGCCGCAAGGGCCGCGTGGTCTCGGTCATCGAGGGCGAATAGGCGAGCCGCTCGGAGATCGCAAGCTCCTCGACGGCCGGAAGGTCGTGCCCAGGCGGCGCTTCCCGAAGCTCCACCGCGTCGACTGAGCGAAATTGGCCCCATACGGGCCAAAATCGCTCACTCGCGTTGCGCGCTACAGAAATGCGCCCCCGCCGGGTTAGGGTTGGCTCGTGGAGGGCGGGCGAGCCAATGACGCGGAGCTGGTCGAGCGGCTGCGGGCCGGGGACGAGCAGGCCTTCGCCGCGCTGGTCGACGAGCTGACGCCGGCGCTGATGCGCATGGCGCTGATGTACGTGCCCAGCCGGGCGGTCGCCGAGGACGTCGTCGCCGACACCTGGCTCGGCGTGATCAAGGGGATCGACCGGTTCGAGGGGCGGTCCGCGCTGCGCACGTGGATCTTCCAGATCCTGCTCAACATCGCGCGCACGCGCGGGCAGCGCGAGAAGCGGGCGCTGCCGTTCTCGTCGCTGCGGCGGCAGACCGCCGAGGACGGCGGCGACGAGCCGGCGGTCGACGCCGACCGCTTCCAGGGCCGCGACGGCGTGCGACCGGGATGGTGGTCGAGGCCGCCGGTGGAGTGGGAGGGGGCCGACGCAGCAGCTGGAGAGCAACGAGACCCGCGACGTGCTGCTGCACGCGATCGCCGCATCTGCCGCCGCGCCAGCGCGACGTGATCGTGCTCCGCGACATCCAGGGCTACTCGGCCGAGGAGGCGCGCAACGTTCTGGACGTCAGCGAGACCAACCAGCGAGTGCTTCTGCACAGAGCGCGATCGAAGGTCCGCGCGGCACTCGAGGAGCACTTCGAGGCCGGCCAGGCGGTTGGGGCGGGCGCATGAGCAGGGAAGAGCTCGGAATGACGATGAGCTGCAGTCAATTCGTAGAGCTGGTGACCGACTACCTCGAGGGGCGGCTGGCCCCCGCCGAGGCGGAGCGCTTCGACGCCCACATGGAGGTCTGCCCGCCCTGCCACCAGTACCTCGGTCAGATGCGCGCGACGCTGACGGCGCTGGGTCGGATCCCCGAGGAGACGATCTCCGACGAGGCACGGGCCGAGCTGCTGAGCGCGTTCACCGACTTCCACTCCCACGAACGCTGAGCATTCCCGCGGCTACGGTGTAGCCGATGCTCCACGACCGGGCCAAGGTCCACGTCGAGGCCGGCGCCGGCGGCAACGGCGTGGTCTCGTTTCGCCGCGAGGCGCACGTGCCGCGCGGCGGGCCCGACGGCGGCGACGGCGGGCGCGGCGGCGACGTGGTGCTCGTCTGCGACGAGTCGAGGCGCGATCTCGCCGCGCTGCGCTTCTCGCCGCATCAGCGGGCGGGGCGCGGCGGCCACGGACAGGGCCAGCAGCGCCACGGCGCGCGCGGCGACGACGTGGTCGTGCCGGTGCCGCCCGGGACCCAGGTCGAGGGGCTCGAGGGGCGGCGCTACGACCTGGTCGAGCCCGGTCAGCGCGCGGTCGTCGCCGCGGGCGGCGTCGGCGGGCACGGCAACAAGCGCTTCGCCTCCTCGACCCGGCAGACGCCGCGCTTCGCCGAGCGCGGGCTCCCCGGCGAGGCCGGGTGGATCGAGCTGCGGCTGAAGCTGATCGCCGACGCCGGGCTGGTCGGGCTCCCGAACGCGGGCAAGTCGTCGCTGCTCGGGCGGCTGACGCGGGCGGCGCCGAAGGTCGCCGACTACCCGTTCACGACCCTCGAGCCCGTCCTCGGGACGATCGACGACGGCGAGCGCCAGCTCGTGCTGGCCGACATCCCGGGGCTGATCGAGGGCGCCGCCGCGGGGGCCGGGCTGGGGCACGAGTTCCTCGCCCACATCGAGCGCTGCCGGGTGCTGCTGCACCTGGTCTCGCTCGGCGGCGAGCTCGAAGCCGGCGAGCCCGAGCCGCAGGAGGCCTACGCGACGGTGCGCGCGCGAGCTCGAGGCGCACGGCAGCGGGCTCGGCGGCCTGCCCGAGCTGATCGTGCTCTCCAAGCGCGACCTCGTGGCGCCCGAGCGCGTCGAGGAGCTGGTGGCCGAGTGGCGAGCGCGCGTCGGCGACGCGGCCGTCGGGGTGGTCGCCGTCTCGTCGGCCACCGGGGAGGGCCTGGAGGCGCTCACGCGCCGCGTGTTCGAGCTCCTGCCGCCGGCCGCCCCGGAGCCGCGCGAGGCGGCCGGCGCCGAGGGCGAGGCGTTCGAGGCCGAGCACATGGTCTACGCGCCCGCCGGGGACGGCGGCTTCGAGGTCGTGCGCGAGGACGACGCGTTCCGGGTCGCCGGGCGCGGCATCGAGATGCTGGTCGAGCGCCACGACCTCTCGAACCTCGAGGCGCTCGCCTACCTCGAGCAGCGCCTGCGCGAGATCGGCGTGATCGCGGCGCTCGAGCGCGCCGGGTTCGAGCCGGGCGACGAGGTCCGGATCGGCGACGAGGAGTTCGAGCTCCACCCGGGCTAGATGAGTGATCGTCTAGGCGCTCCTAGACTGCGGCCCGATGACGGTGGTGGTGAAGCTCGGATCGTCGATCGTCGCCGACGAGCGCGGCGAGGTGCGCGGGAGCGTGCTCGACGCCGTCTGCGCGCAGGTCGCCGAGCTGCACCACGAGGGCGAGGACGTGGCGATGGTGACCTCGGGGGCGATCGCGCTGGGCTGGCGGCTGATGGAGCTGCGCGAGCGGCCGCGCGCCGTCGACGAGCTGCAGGCCGCCTCGGCGGTCGGCCAGGGGACGCTCTTTCGCGCCTACGAGTCGCGGCTCGCCGAGCGCGACGTGCACGCCGCCCAGGTGCTGCTGACCTCCTACGACCTCTCCGTGCGCATGCACTACCTCAACGCCCGGCAGGCGCTGCGCCGCATGCTCGAGTGGCGCACCGTGCCGGTCGTCAACGAGAACGACACCACGGCGACCGACGAGATCACCTTCGGCGACAACGACTTCCTCTCCGCGCAGCTGGCGCTGCTGCTCGGCGCCCGGCTGCTCGTCCTGCTGACCGACACGCCGGGGCTCCACACGGCCGATCCGCGGCGCGACGCATCGGCGGAGCGCGTGGCGCGGGTCGACGACTTCGCCGAGCTCGACGGGTACGCGATCGGCGACCGGCGCTCGCTCTACGGGTCCGGCGGGATGCGCAGCAAGGTCTCGGCGGCCGGGATGGCGAGCGCGGCCGGGATCCCGGCCGTGATCTGCGACGGCACCGAGGAGGGCTCGCTGCTCGCCGCCGCCCGAGGCGACGACGTCGGCACCGCCTTCGCCGCCCACGCCGAGCGCACGCCCTCGTTCAAGCTGTGGCTGCGCTACGCGAAGCCGGCTCGCGGGCGGATCGCGGTCGACGCCGGCGCCGCGCGCGTGCTGCGTGAGAGCGGCTCGAGCCTGCTCCCGGTGGGGATCGTCGGCGTCGAGGGCGAGTTCGCGGCCGGCGATGCGGTCGACGTCGTCTTCGACGACGGCCTGGTCGGCAAGGGGATCGCCAACTACTCGGCCGCCGAGCTCGCGCAGGATCAAGGGGATGAAGTCCGCCGAGGTGCTCGAGCTGCTGCCGAACGCCTCCGAGGAGGCGGTGCACCGCGACCGCTTCGTGCTCGCATGAGCCGGCTCGACCCGGCGACCTTCAACCTCCCGATCGGCCGCCTGCGCAGCGGCTACTACACCGACGCCTACTTCAACCACGCGAAGACCCTGCTCGAGGAGCAGGGACGCGATCCGCGGGTCCTCATGCAGGTCTTCCAGCGCCACGAGTCGGTGCTCGGCGGGATCGACGAGGCGATCGCGGTGGTCAAGCTCGGCAGCGGCCGGCTGGGTGAGGACGGCACCTGGGAGAGCGCCTGGGACAGGCTCGAGGTCAACGCGCTCGAGGAGGGCGACCGGGTCGAGCCCTGGGAGACCGTGATGACGATCGAGGGCGACTACTCGCTGTTCGCCCATCTCGAGACCGTGTACCTCGGCTGCCTGGCGCGCCGGTCGCTGGTGATGCGCAACGTCGACGAGGTCGTCGACGCGGCCGCGGGCAAGCCGATCCTGTTCTTTCCGGCCCGCCACGACCACTGGCTGGTGCAGACCGGCGACGGCTGGGCGGCACACGTGGCGGGCGTGATCGGCGTCTCGACGGACGCGCAGGCATCGTGGTGGGGAGGGCGGGGGCTCGGGACGGTTCCCCACGCGCTGATCGCCGCCTACGGCGGGGACACCGTGGCCGCGGCGCGCGCGTTCGCCGACCGGTTCGCGGCGCAGATGAACATCACCGTCCTCGTCGACTTCGAGAACGACTCGGCCCGCACCGCGCTGGAGGTCGCCGAGGCGCTCGGGCCCGACCTGTGGGGCGTGCGCCTCGACACGTCGGGGAATCTGGTCGACGCGGGCCTCGCCGCGCGCGACCCGGAGGCGGCGCCGGGCGTCTCGGTGCAGCTCGCCGAGCACGTGCGGGCCGCCCTCGACGGCGCCGGGCACGAGCGCGTGCGGATCGTCGCCTCGGGCGGCTTCGACGCCGAGCGGATCGCGCGCTTCGAGAGCGCCGGCGCCCCGGTCGACGCCTACGGGGTCGGCTCCGCGCTGCTGCGCGGCGAGAATGACTTCACCGCCGACGTCGTGCGGGTGGACGGCCGCCCGTGCGCGAAGGTCGGCCGCTCCGAGCGCCCGAACCCTCGCCTGCAGCCGGTCGACTGACGCTCAGCTGGGCACCGGATCGCCGGCCCGATGCGCCGGTACTCTCTGGGGGAGATGGCGATCGCGACGCAAACCGTGAACGAGGCCTGTGAGAGCGCCAAGCGCGCCTCGCGGTCGCTCGCGACCGCCGACCAGGGCACGAAGGCGGCGGCGCTCGAGCGGCTCGCGCGAGCTCCTCGGCGAACGGGCCGACGACGTGCTCGAGGCGAACGCCGCCGACCTCGCCGACGAGCGTGCCTCCGGCCTCAGCGAGGCGCTGCGCGATCGGCTGACGCTCACCCCGGAGCGGGTCGAGGGCATGGCCGCGGGCGTGCGCGCCGTCGCGGCGCTCCCGGACCCGGTCGGCGAGCAGGTCGAGCGCCGCACGCTCGACAGCGGCCTCGACCTCGCGAAGGTGCGGGTGCCGCTCGGCGTCGTGGCCGTGATCTACGAGGCGCGACCCAACGTGACCGTGGACTGCGCCGCGCTCTGCATCAAGAGCGGCAACGCGATCGTCCTCCGCGGCTCGAGCTACGCGGAGCGCTCCAACGGCGCGCTCGCGGCGCTCGTGCGGGAGGCGGTTGTCGACGCGGGGCTACCGGAGGGGTCGGTGGAGCTGCTCTCGGGGGATCGCAGCGAGCTCGAGGGGCTGGCAACCGCGGAGGGACTCGTCGACCTGGTGATCCCGCGCGGCGGCGAGGGGCTGAAGGAGGCGTTGAAGGCCGTGGCGACGGTGCCCGGTGATGTACGCGGCGGCCGGCAACTGCCACGTGTACGTGCACGCCGACGCCGACCTCGAGATGGCGCGCCGGATCGCGTTCGACGCGAAGGTCGACCGGCCCGGGGTGTGCAACTCGGCCGAGACCCTGCTCGTGAACGCGGACGTGGCGGCCGACTTCCTGCCCGCGATCCTCACGCAACTCGAGGGCGCCGGGGTGGAGCTGGTCGGCGACGGGCGCGCCCAGGCGGCCGCGGGAACGACCGCCGTCGCCGAGGCGACCGATGCCGACTGGGACACGGAGTTCCTCGGCATGAAGCTTGCGGTCGGGGTCGTGGATTCGCTGGAGGCCGCGATCGACCACGTCAACGCGCACGGCACCGGGCACTCGGAGGCGATCGTCACCGGGTCGGATGCGGCGGCGTCCGAGTTCACCGAGCGGGTGGACGCCGCGGTCGTGTACGTGAACGCGTCGACGAGGTTCACCGACGGCTTCGAGTTCGGGATGGGTGCCGAGATCGGCAACTCGACGCAGAAGCTGCACGCGCGCGGGCCGATCGGGCTGCGCGAGCTGACCACCACGAAGTACGTCGTCCACGGAGACGGACAGGTTCGGGGGTAGCGCCGTCGCGGTTCGCTCGTACGGGGTTCTCGGGGGCGCTTTCAACCCGCCCCACATCGGGCACCTGCTGCTCGCCCAGGAGGCGGCGTTCCAGCTCGACCTCGACCAGGTCCTGCTCGTCCCGGCCGGCGTGGCGCCGCACAAGCGGATCGAGCCCGAGCCGGGGCCGGAGCTGCGGCTCGAGATGACGAGGCTCGCGGCGGCCGGCAACGAGCTTCTGGAGGTGAGCGACGTCGAGGTTCGTCGGGATGGCCCGTCCTACACCTTTCGTACGCTGGAGGAGTTGAGCGAGCAGCGGCCAGGCGAGGAGATCTTCTTTCTCATGGGAGCCGACGTCGCTGCGCACCTCGAGTCGTGGAAGCGGCCGGAGCGGGTGCTGGAGCTGGCGCGGGTGGGGATCGCGGGCAGGCCGGGAACTGCGCTCGACGAGGCGGAGGCCGCGCTGGAGCGCCTCGGCGGCGCCGAGCGCGCCGAGCTGATCGGGATGGGGGAGATCGCCGTGTCCTCGACCGCGATCAGGCGCCGGATCGCCCAGGGCGGGCCGGTGCGCTATCTGGTGCCCGACGCGGTGTCGGATCTGATCGCCGAGCGCGGCCTCTACCGTCAGGCGGTGGTTGCGTGAGCCCCCGCACCGGTGCCGAGCGCGAGCCGGCCGCCGGGCGAGCGGCCGTGGGCGAGCGCAGCTCGGCCGATCTGGCGCGGCTGATCGCGACGATCGTCGACGACAAGAAGGGTGAGGAGATCGTCGCGCTCGATGTGGCCGAGCTCGTCTCCTACACGGACTACCTCGTGATCGCGACGGCGCGCAACGAGCGCCAGGCGAAGGCGATCGTCGACGAGGTCCGCCTGCGCCTCAAGCGCGACGCGGAGCTGCTGCCGGCGCGTGCGGAGGGCGAGGGGGAGGCGCGTTGGGTGTTGCTCGACTACCTCGACTGCGTGCTGCACGTGCAGGTGCCGGACATTCGCGAGCGGTATCGGCTGGAGCGGCTCTGGGGCGAGGCGGAGCCCCTCGAGCTCGATCTGCCCGGCGCCGCCGGCTGAGCGGCGCCCCTCCGTCCGACGCCGGGCCTAGCGTCCCGTCCATCGCGGGCCACCGGTTCAAAAGGACGCTGTTCGGTTACCGGCCGAGCGAGGTGGACGCCGACCTGGCGGCGCGCGACGAGGCGCTGGCGGAGAGCCGTGCCGAGCTGGAGCGGCACGCGGCGAAGCTCGAGGGGCGCCGGCAGCGGATCGCGCAGCTCGAGCTGGTGTGCGACCGGTTGTGCGACCGGATCGTGGCGCGTGGGCACGAGCTGGCCGCGACACGGGCGGAGCTCGAGCGGGTGCGCGGCGAGACGCAGCGCGAGCTCGATCGGCTCGCGGCGATGAGCGAACAGATCGACGCCGTCCGCGGCCAGGCGCGCGGCCAGGCGACCCGGATCCGGTTGCGGGCGCTGCGCGACGCGGCCGAGCTCTCCGAGCGGGCGGCCGAGGCCGCGGAGCGGCCCGGCGTTGCGCGCGACCGGCTCCTGGATTCGCTGCACGAGGCCATCGCGCGGATCAGCGCCGTCGAGCAGGAGGCCGAGGCACCCGGCGCGGCGGCGGCGCCCGCCGGCGAAGGGGTCTTCGATGGCATGGTCGAGGTCGAGGTCGGGCCGCTGGCCGACTTCGCGCAGCTGGTCGGGTTCGAGGACGCGGCCGGGCAGATCTCGGCGACCTCGGAGATCTCGGTGAAGCGCTTTACCCGCGGGCGGGCGACGCTGGAGATGAAGCTCGACGAGCCCGTCGAGCTGCTGCGCGAGCTCGAGGAGCGGGCGCCGTTCGAGTTCAAGGTGCGCGACCACCGCTTCGACCGGCTCGTACTCGACGTCGACGGGGAGTAGGCCGCCGGCTTGCGAAGCCGCGCTCCTGTCGGCTGGAGCGCGATTGGAGGGGTCAGGCGCCGCAGGATTGTCTGATTTACTACAAGGTCAATGAGCCGATCGCGGGGGAGCGTGGTGGCGGCGCTGCTGGTTGCGGCGTCTCTGACCCTGGCGGCCTGCGACCTCGGCGGGGGAGATTCGGAGCCGGAGTCGGAATCGGCGGCGACCGGGTCGAGCGCCGCGCCGGCCGCCGAGCCGATTCGGCTCGACCTGCTCGTCTACAACGTCGAGTACGGGGGCGGGCCGGACACCGACCGCGTGATGCGCAAGGTGGACGCCGACGTCGTGGGAGTGCTCGAGTCCTATAACCGGCTGCCGGAGATTGCCCGCAACGCGGGCTATCCGTACTACAACGTGTCGCTGCAGTTGCTCTCGAAGTATCCGATCTATGAACCCTCCGGCGGCGACGGGCTCTACGCGCTTGATCGAGGTGCGACCCGGGTACGTGATCCCGTTCTTCAACGAGCACCTCGACTACGTCGACTGGGGGCCGCGGGCGCTCCGCAACGGAAATTCCGTGGCGTCGGTCGTCCGGGTCGAGAACGACGTGCGGACTTCGGCGCTCGACCAGCCCGTCGAGGCGATGGGCGGGCTGATCGACCAGGGGTACCCGGTGTTCCTCACCGGCGACTTCAACGAGCCGTCAAGCCTCGATTACGGGCAGGACACCGTCGGCACGCACAAGGGGATCGACGAGTCGGTGCCGTGGCCGGTGAGCGAGAAGTTGCTGGACCTCGGATTCCGTGACAGCTATCGCGATGTGCACCCTGATCCGGTGAAGGAGCCCGGAAACACGCACCGATCGGGAGAGCGGATCGACTTCGTGTACGCGGCCGGTGGGTCGAAGACGGTCGACAGCAAGCTGATCGGCGATCCGAAGGCGCCGGACGTCGACGTGGGCTTTTCCCCGTGGACGTCGGACCACTTCGCAGTTCTGTCGACGTTCGACGTGGCACCGGTGCCAATGCCGACAATGGTGGCGGTCGATCATCGGCTGGGGACGGTCGGCGACTCGATCAAGATCGCCTACAACGATCCCGGGTCCGACGGTGGGGCGGTGGAAATCGTCCCCGAGGGGGGCGATCCGGGCTCCGCGACCAGGACGCTCGATGCGCCCGACGGGAACGGGACGGCGCAGCTGGACACGTCGCGGATGGACCCGGGTGCTTATGAGGCCGTGCTGGTTGACGGTGCCGAGAGCGAGGTGGCGAGGGTTTCCTTCTTTCTCAGGGACCCGGACGCTGTGTTGGAGCTCTCGACGGATCGGCGGACGTATGCGCCGGGTGAGCCGATCGAGATCAGCTGGAAGAACGGGCCGGCGAACCGGTGGGATTGGCTCGGGGTGTTCAAGGCGGGGGCGTCCGATCCGCACAAGGACAGCTACACGATCTGGGCATACACGGGCCAACATGCCTCGGGCACGGTCCCGCCGAGCACGGACGGGTCGGTCACGCTGGGGCCGGACGCGCAAGGGCGTCCATGGCCGCTCCCGCCGGGCGACTACGTCGTGCACTACCTGCTGGCCGACCAATACAACTCGGCCGGCAGCGCGAAATTCACCGTGTCCGACGGCGGCTGACGGCGGTCGGCGCAACCGGCGCGAGCCGCGCGGCCGTTCCTTAGACTCGGCTCGCGGTGAGGGTTCGTGGGGCAGTGGTGGCCGCTGTGTTCGTGCTTGCCGTGGGCGCGGGCGTCGCCGCGGCGGCGGTGCCGGGTGTCCCGTGGACGCAGTTCCTGCCGGCGCTGCCGAGCCCGCCGCAGGATCACCCGAACCGGATCGCCCACTGCCGGCGTCCGGCGATGAAGTGCGTGCGGGTGGAGATCCACCGGATGCGCGCGAAGCGCGACCGGTTGGGATGTGACCACCGAGCCGTGTTCGCCACCACCTACCTGGAGCTGACCAAGGAGCTGCGCGACCGGCTGCGCGCCGACCCGCGCCTGCTGCACTGGAAGAAGTTCTTCTTCCGCGAGGACGCGCTGTTCGCCGATACGTACTTCCGCAGCCTGAAGCGGTGGGAGCAGGGCAGGTCCGTGCCGGAGGCGTGGCGGATCGCGTTCGAGACCGCGCGCAGCGGCGAGGTGACGGGGGCGCAGGACATGCTGCTCGGGATCAACGCGCACGTGCAGAACGACATGCCGTTCGTGCTCGCCCAGCTTGGCCTGCGCACGCGCAGCGGGACCGCTCGCAAGCCCGACCACGACCGGGTCAACGACGTGCTGGCCTCGGGCTACGAGCGGGTCGTCGACGCGGTGCGCGGGCGCTACGACGCGAGCATGGGGCTCACGAACCCGCCCGGCGTGCCGGCCGACGACGTCGCCGGGCTCGAGATCGTGCGCCAATGGCGGGAGAACGTGTGGCGCAACGCCGAGCGGCTGGTCAACGCGAAGACGGACGCGGAGCGCGCGAAGGTCGCGGGAGAGATCCAGTCCTACGCGGCCGACTGGGCGCGGGGGATCGCGGCGGCGCCGTTCCCGGGCGTCCGGGCCGAGCGCGACCAGTACTGCGCGCAGCAGCTCGGCTGATCCGTCCGGCACGTATGCGAACATGTGTTCGTGTCCGACCACGACCCGAACCTGAAGGGCAACGTCGCCGAACTGAAGATCCAGGCCGCCTTGGCGAGCATCGGACTGCCCGTTCTCTGTCCGGTGACCGAGCACGAGCGATACGACCTCGTGATCGAGCTCAAGCACCGCTTTCTGCGGATCCAGTGCAAGTACGCGCCGATCTACCGCGGCGTCATCTGCGTTCGAACGAACTCGAGTCGGCGCGGACCGTCGGGCTTCATCCGGGCGCCGTACACGGCCAATGAGATCGATGGCATCGCCGCGTACTGCCCTGACCTCGACCGGTGCTATCTCCTTCCCATCGACGCGATCGGCACAACCAACCAGATCACGCTGCGACTGGACCCGCCGAAAAACGGCCAGCGAGCATGTCTAAACTGGGCGGCTGATTACGAGCTCCCCGGGGCTATAGCTCAGCTGGGAGAGCGCCTGCATGGCATGCAGGAGGTCGTGGGTTCGAGCCCCACTAGCTCCACTCCTCCGGAACCCGCTCTCGGCGCCCACGAGTACCGCGAGAAGCTCGGCTGATGGAGCGTGCCGCCGCCGGCGAGAGCTTTCTGATCACCCGCCGCGGCAAGCCCTACGCACGCCTCTCACCACCCGCCGCCGATACGGTCCCGCTCGCGTGTCCCGAACGGCCGACCTCCCACACGTCGACGGCGTGACCCATCGGTTCATCGGCGCGAACGGGATCACCTTCCACATCGCCGAGGCGGGAGCCGGCGACGACGTAGTCCTCCTGCTCCACGGCTGGCCGCAGCACTGGTACGAGTGGCGCGAGGTGATCGGCCCGCTCGCCGAGCGCCACCGCGTCATCGCCCTCGACCTGCGCGGCTTCGGCTGGAGCGATGCTCCGGCGGACGGGTACGCGAAGGAGCAGCTCGCCACCGACGTGCTTGCCCTCCTCGACGCGCTCGGGCTCGACCGCGTGAGGCTGATCGGTCACGACTGGGGCGGCTGGATCGGCTTCCTGCTCTGCATCCGCGCCCCCGAGCGGTTCGACCGCTTCCTCGCTCTCGGCGTCGTCCCTCCCTGGCAGAAGCCCGGCGGATGGCGCGACCTGCGCGACCTGCCGCGCTACGCCTACCAGCCGGTCATCGCCGCACCCGGGCTCGGATACGCGCTGCACCGGCAGGGCGCCTTCGTTCGTCTCGCCCTGCGGCGCGGCACTGCCGACCCGGCCACGTTCGACGACGGCACCGCAGCGGCCTTCGCCGACAACCTGGCGCAGCCGGCCCACGCCCGCGCGTGCGTGCGCATGTACCGCACCTTCCTCACCCACGAGCTCCTCCCGCTCATCCGCGGCCGCTACCTCGGCACCCGCCTGCGCGTGCCCACGCACCTCGTGCTCGGCAGGGGCGATCCCGTGCTCACGGAGCGGCGGCTCGCCGGGTACGAGCAGCACGCGGACAGCATGACCGCGGAGATCGTCGCCGACTGCGGCCACTTCATCGCAGACGAGCGGCCTGAGCTCGTCCTGGACCGCGCTCGCGCCCTGTTTGGCTGACCCAGCCGGCGCTGGATACCGCATTTACGCAAGTCCGGCCGCGAAAGCACGGGCGTCGATGGTCCGTTATTGGATCGAATGTCCACGCTGCGGTCTGCACCGAGAACGATCGGCCAAGCGCTCCAAATCGGCGTTTGCGTCGAGGCGGACGGGCCGCGGGAACGAGTCTGCGAGGTCCTGGAGGCCGGGGGGCATACGGTCGTCGCTGAGGCAGCGACCGTCGACGGCCTCCTTGCAGCGGTAGACGGCAGCGCGCCGGCGTGCATCGTGGTCGCTTCCGAGCGACCCGACCGCGCCGCGATCAGCGAAGTCCAACTGCTTCGCACGCAGCTCGACGACGTCGCCGGCGTGCTCGTCTGCCGCCGCGCCCGCGGACTCGAGGTCCGGCGAGCGCTCGAGCTGGGCGTCGACGGCGTCCTGCTGATCGAGGAGCTCGACGACGCCCTCGCGGCCGTCGTCTCGGTCGTGTGTGCGGGGCAGGTCTCCCTGCCCAGCGCTCAGCGCGCCGGGGTCCGCGCCGCGCCGCTCACCCGGCGTGAGAAGCAGATCCTCGCCCTCGTCATCGTCGGCCTCACCAACGCCGAGATCGCGGCCAAGCTGTATCTCGCCGAATCGACGGTCAAGAGCCATCTCTCCTCCGCGTTCAGCAAGCTCGGCGTCTCCTCCCGCCACGAGGCCGCCAGCCTGATCCTCGACCCCGAGCGCGGCGGCGGGCTGGGCATTCCGCTCGTCCGCGCCGAGCCGATCGCCCTGCCGGCCTGACCGCGCATGACCGTCGAGGTTCGAAATCGCCCGGACCGCACCCCGGTCGAGACGGCAGGCCCCCTGTGCCGCTTCTGCAGCGCCGACCTGCGCCACACCTTCGTCGACCTGGGCATGTCGCCCCTATGTGAGTCCTACGTCCCCGCCGACCGCCTCGGCGCGATGGAGCCGTTCTACCCGCTCCACGCCCGCACGTGCGAGCGCTGTCTCCTCGTCCAGCTGGAGGAATTCGTCACCCCCGACGAGATCTTCACCGAGTACGCCTACTTCTCTTCCTACTCCGACTCCTGGGTCGCCCACGCGCGCGACTCGGTCACCACGGCCGTCGACCGCTTCGGCCTCGACTCAGACAGCCTCGTCGTCGAGCTCGCCAGCAACGACGGCTATCTGCTCCAGCACGTGGTCGAGTTGGGCATCCCGGCGCTGGGCATCGAGCCCGCGGCCAACGTCGCCGAGTCCGCCCGCGCCAAGGGCATCGAGACCGTCGTGGAGTTCTTCGGCTGCTCGGTCGCCGACCGGCTCGCCGCCGAGGGCCGCCGCGCCGACCTCCTCGTCGCCAACAACGTCTTCGCCCACGTCCCCGACCTCAACGACTTCACCGCCGGCATGGAGCGCATCCTCGCCCCGGAGGGCGTCGTCGCGATCGAGTTCCCGCACCTGGTCCGGCTGATCGAGGGCAACCAGTTCGACACCATCTACCACGAGCACTTCTCCTACTTCTCCTTCCTCTCGGCGAGCATGGTCCTGCGCGCGCATGGGCTCGAGGTCTTCGACGTGCTCGAGCTCGGCACACACGGCGGTTCCCTGCGCGTCTACGCGCAGAAGCCCGGGGGCCTCCACACGACGACGCCCGCGATCGCCGAGCTCGCCGCGCGCGAGCGCGACCTGGGCCTCGACACGCTCGAGGGCCATAGCGGCTTCGCGCCGCAGGTGATGGAGACGAAGTGGGCTCTGCTCGACTTCCTGATCGCCTGCCGGCGCGACGGCAAGCGCGTCGCCGGCTACGGCGCGCCCGGGAAGGGGAACACCCTCCTCAACTACTGCGGCATCCGCACCGATCTGCTCGAGTTCACGGTCGATCGCAACCCCTACAAGCAGGGCCAGTTCCTGCCGGGCACGCACATCCCGATCCGCCACCCCGAGGCGCTCGAGCAGGCCCGCCCTGACTACATCCTCATCCTCCCCTGGAACCTGCGGGATGAGATCGCCGAACAGCTCGCCTACGCGCGCGAGTGGGGCGCGCAGTTCGTGGTCCCGATCCCGGAGGTGGAGGTGCTGTGAAGGTCGTGATCTTCTGCGGTGGCCAGGGTCTGCGCATGCGCGAGGCATCGGAGGTGGCCCCCAAGCCCATGATCCCGATCGGCCCGCGGCCGGTCCTCTGGCACGTGATGAAGTACTACGCCCACTTCGGCTACACGGACTTCATCCTCTGCCTCGGCTACAAGGCCGAGGTCATCAAGCAGTTCTTCCTCACCTACAACGAGGCGATGGCGAACGACTTCGTGCTCTCCAACGGAGGCTCCGACGTCCACCTGCTGAAGACGGACATCCACGATTGGAACATCACGTTCTGCGACACGGGCCCGCGCGCGTCGATCGGCGAGCGGCTGCGCGCCGTCCGCGAGCACCTCGACGACGAGGAGGTCTTCCTCGCCAACTACGGCGACACGCTCACCGACGCGAACCTGCCGGCGATGATCGAGCAGGCCGCCGAGCGCGACGTCACCGCCAGCTTCCTCGCCGTCCGCCCCAACTACAGCTTCCACGTGGTTTCCATGGCCGACGACGGGCGCGTGAATGCAATGCGAGACGTCATGGGCTCCGACATCTGGATCAACGGCGGCTACTTCGTCCTCCGCCGCGAGCTCCTCGACGAGCTGCGGCCGGGCGAGGACATGGTCGGGGCGCCGTTCCAGCGCCTGCTCGCCCGCGGCCAGGTGCTGGCGCAGCGCCACGAGGGCTTCTGGGCGCCCATGGACACGCTCAAGGACCAGCAGTGGCTCGAGAACCTGCACGAGGCCGGCCAAGCGCCCTGGCAGCTCTGGGAGCCCGACCGCGCCACCGCCCCCGAACTGGCCTTCGCGGCCTCCGGATGATGCTCCCGCTGACGCTCGGGGCGCCGCCGGAATCGGCGGCGCGCGTGCTCGCGATCGGGGCCCACCCCGACGACATCGAGATCGGCTGTGGCGGCACGATCCTGAAGCTGATCGAGCAGCAGGCGGTAGCGGACGTCCGCTGGGTCGTGCTCAGCGGCGACGGCGAGCGCGCCGAGGAGGCTCGCCGCAGCGCCGAGGCCATGCTGCAGGGCGTCCCGCGGGCCGAGGTCATCGTCTGCGACTTCCCCGACGGGTTCTTCCCGTACGAGGGGCAGCGAATCAAGGACTTCTTCGAGCAGCTGAAGGCCGACGAGACGCCGGACCTGGTGCTCACCCACCAGCGCGCCGACCTACACCAGGACCACCGGCTCACCTGCGAGCTCACCTGGAACACCTTCCGGGACCACCTCATCCTCGAGTACGAGGTCCCGAAGTACGACGGCGACATGAGCGCGCCCAACACCTTCGTCCCGATCTCCGAGCAGCTCTCGCAGCGCAAGATCGACCACCTGATGGAGCACTTCGGCACCCAGCGCTCCAAGCGCTGGTTCGGCGAGGACCTGTTCTCGAGCCTGCTCCGGCTCCGCGGCATGGAGTGCAACTCCCCCTCGAGCTTCGCCGAGGCGTTCTTCTGCCGCAAAGCCGTACTCGCGTGAGCACCGCCCTCCGACCGGCCCAGAGCAGCACCGACGTCGGCGCCGAAGCCTTTGCGCTCATGGAGCGCCTGTATCCGCTCTGCCGCAGCCTCACCGGCGCCGGCGTGCGCTCCACCTTCGACCTGATCGCCGAGGAGATCCCGATCACAACGACCGAGGTCCCCAGCGGGAGTCGGGTCCTCGACTGGATCGTCCCCGACGAGTGGAACCTGCGCGATGCCTACATCACGGCCCCCGACGGCACCCGCGTCGTCGACGTCGCCGATTCGAGCCTGCACGTCGTCTCCTACAGCGAGCCCGTCCGCACGACGCTGCCGCTCGACGCTCTGCGCGAGCGCCTGCACACGCTTCCCGAGCACCCGGACCTGATCCCGTATCGCACCTCCTACTACGACCGCACCTGGGGCTTCTGCCTGCCGCACAACAAGCTGGCTGAGCTCGAGCCGGGCGACTACGAGGTGGTCATCGACTCCACCCTCGAGCCCGGCCACCTCACCTACGCGGAGCTCGAGATCGAGGGCGAGGGCCCGGGCGAGGTCCTGGTCTCGACCTACGTCTGCCACCCCTCGCTCGCCAACGACAACCTGTCCGGGATCGCGGTCGCAACGCTGCTCGCCCGCGAACTGCTCGACCGCCCCCTGCGCCACACCTACCGCTTTCTCTTCGCCCCGGGCACGATCGGCCCGCTGGCCTGGCTGGACCGCAACCGCGACCGCCTCGACCGCATCGAGCACGGGCTCGCGGTCTCGTGCATCGGCGACGCCGGCGACCTCACCTACAAGCGCAGCCGCCGGTCGGACGCCGACGTCGACCGCGCCATGGAGACCGTCCTGCGCGACACGGGCCGCCCGCACCGCATCCTCCCCTGGGAGCCCTGGGGCGGCGACGAGCGCCAGTTCTGCTCCCCCGGCTTCAACCTCCCGATGGGCACCCTGATGCGGACGCCGCACGGCGAGTTCGACGGCTACCACACCTCGGCGGACTCGCTCGAGCGGATCCGGCCCGAGTCGCTCGCGGAAGCGGTCGACACCTGCCTCGCACTCGTCGAAGTGCTCGAGACCGATCGCCGCTGCCTCAACCTGAGCCCGTACGGAGAGCCGCAGCTCGGCCGCCGCGGCCTCTACCGTTCAGCCGGGGGCGCGGTCGCGACGCCCGACGACGAGCGCGCGCTGCTGTGGGTGCTCAACTGCAGCGACGGCGGCGCCAGCCTGCTCGACGTCGCGCGCGACTCCGGCTTGTCCTACGCGATCGTCCAGCGTGCCGCCGAGCGCCTCGAGCACGCCGGCCTGCTGACCGAGGACCTCGCCCGCGCTCCCGGGCCGCGGCCGTGACCCCGGCCGAGCTCGACCTGCGACCGGCGGTCAACCCATCGGCCGCTCGGACGCTCGAGGGCCGGACCTGCGTAGTCACCGGGGCCAGCGGCGGCATCGGCGGTGCGATCGCCCTCGGGCTGCAGTCGTGCGGGGCGACCGTGTGCGCAGTCGGTCGGCGCGGCGCGGCGCTCGAGGCGACGGCCGCCCGGGGCGCCGGCGCCGAACGGTTCGAGATCTACGAGGCCGACCTGGTCGTCGACGAGCAGGTGACGCGGCTGGCGGAGGCGCTGGTGGCGCGCGAGGGCGGGGTCGACGTGCTCGTTCATGGCGCCGGCACGATCGCGCTCGGCGACCTCGAATCGGCCTCGGTCGAGGACCTGGACCGGCAGTACGCGACGAACGTCCGGGCGCCGTACGTGCTGACTCGAGCCCTACTGCCCTCGCTACGCGCGGCGCAGGGCGAGGTCGTCTTCATCAATTCCTCGGCAGGGCTGACGGCGAGGGCGGGGATCGCCCAGTACGCCGCGACCAAGCACGCGCTGAAGGCGATCGCCGACAGCCTCCGGGAAGAGGTCAACTCCGAGGGTGTCCGGGTGCTGAGCGTCTACCCCGGCCGCACGGCGACGCCGCTCCAGGCCAGGGTCCACGCGGAGGAGGGGAAGGCCTACCTCCCCGAGCGACTCGTGCAACCGGACGACGTCGCCTCGGTCGTCCTCAACGCTCTCACCCTGCCGAGAAGCGCCGAGCTCACGGACGTGATCGTCCGCCCGCGGCTGAAGCCCCAGCCGTAGCTCCTAGGCGCTCGGTGCCGGAGAGCCGTCGAGGGACAGCGCCGGCGCCTTCCGGCGCCCGAAGCTCGGCAGCACCCGCCGCGCGAGCAGCAGCAGGTCGTCCCAGGCCGCGGGCGAGAGCAGACGGAGCGCCAGCACGTACAGCGGGGCGGCGACGGTGGCGACGATCACGATCGTCACGGGCGTCGGCAGGCCCTGGGCCGCGAGTCCGCGGGCGAGTGGATAGGCGGCGGCGAGCATGATCGCGCTCGCCAGGGTCGCCGGCCCGATGTCGCGCACGAGATCGCGCACGGTGAGCCCGGCGAGCCGCGCGAGCATGAACCTGTGCGACCCGATCAACGTGATCACCTGGAACGCGGCGACCGCGACGCAGACCACGTTCAGCCCGTAGGGAGCGGCGAGGAAGACGACGACGGCCAGGGTCGCGAGCCGGTAGAGGTTGAAGGCGAGCAGGGTTCGAGGCTTGCCGGCCGCGAGCACCAGCGAGGGCGTCCCGTTGTTGATCATCCGCGCCATCCCGGCGACCGTGAGGATCTGGGCTGGCACCACGGCCGGGGCCCACTGTGGGCCGAAGAGCCAGGGCACCAGCTGCGGGGCGGTCGCGATGAACAGCGCCAGCAGCGGGTAGATCACCACCGCGTTGATCCGGATCACCCGCGAGCGCAGGGCCCGCATGTGGTCGAGGTCCTCCGTCCGCGAGTAGATCGGGAACGCGATCCGGGAGACGATGTTGCTGATCTTGGTCTCGTACTGGACCCCGAGCGAATAGGCGCGGTAGTAGAAGCCGACCTGCGCCGGACTCAGCTTCGCGCCGAGAATCAGGTAGTCGATGTTCCCGTAGCCGACCATCGCCATGCTCGCGGCCCCGGCCGGGAGCCCGAATCCCGCGATCTCGCGCAGCTGACGCGGTCGCCAGCGCGGCAGGACGCTCGGACCGAGGACGACGAGCAGCCCTGCCCAGGCGACCATCCCGGCCAGCGCGCCGAGCACGTAGGCCTGGGCGTTCAGGCCTGCCAACGCGAGTCCGACCGAGGTCAGGGCTCCGGCGAGAACCCCGACGATCTCGATCATGCTGATGCGGCGGAAATCGAGCTGGCGCTCGAGCATCGCGAGCGGCACGATCCCCACGGCGGCGATCACGAACGCGGGGGCGAGCAGGCGGAAGAGCTCGGTCGTCGGCTCGCCGAACAGGGGCGTGGTCACGAGCGGGGCGAGGAAGAAGGTCGCGAGCATCAACGTCGTGCCGACGATCAGGGCCAGCATCGCCGCGCTCTGGACATGGGCTCGATCGAGCGTTTTCCGCTGCACCAGAGCGCTACCCGTGCCCTGGTTGGCGAGCGCCAGGGCGAGCTCGCTGACGACCACGGCCACCGCGACGCGGCCGAAGTCGGCCGGGGGTACGAGATGGGCGAGGAAGATCCCGGCCGCCAGCGACAGCATCTCGGCCGCGATCCGGGCGACCGTGACCCAGCGGAGGCTGGAGAACGTCGCCTCTCGGAGCTCGCTGCGCGAGACCTCGGCGGATGGAAGCGACTGGTCTGCCCCGGCGGTTTGGCCGACGTCGGAGCCGCCGCTCGCCGGCGCCACGGCTAGGCGCTCCCGGTTCCGGCCGGCTCGTAGACCAGAGTCTCGCTCCGCTCGCGCCTCGCGCTCCGTTTCTGGGCGAGCGCGTCGGTCCCGCGCCGGCCAAGGAGCAGCGCAAGCGTGGCGGCCGCGACTCGCGGGTTGAACAGCGATCGGGGGTATGCGCGCACCGCGGCGGCGAGACGGCTGCGGCCGCGACGGCGCTCGCCCTGCTCGAGCGCGTCGAGCGCGGCGAGGATGTAGGCATCGGAGCGCAGCTGGTCGAACTGCCGCGGCAGCTCGAACCCCGGCAGGGCCCGCCGGAACCACTCACCGTGATAGTCGTGGTATCGAATCCAGCGCTCGCCGTCGAACGGCATCTCGCTGGTGATGCTCGGGTAGTGCAGTCGCTGAGCCACGTCCCTGACCGCGAGGAAGCCGGTCTCCGAGCGCAGGGCCATGCGCATGTAGAGCTCGACGTCCCAGTAGAGAAAGTCGTGCGCGTCGTCGAAATAGGGCCCGACCGACTCCAGCGCCGAGCGCCGCGACATCACTCCGACACTGGCGATCGAGGGCGTGTGGATCCCGCCGAGCTGGTGTCGGTACATCGCCGTCACCAGCGCCTGCGGCGTAAATGTGCCCTGCGGCAGAACCTTCGGAGATGTCGGTGGCCGGGAGCGACGGCGTCCGCTCAACCGCGATTTCCCTGCCCTCACCGTCGATCTTGCGCTCGCCGGAGAAGACGAAGGCGCAGGCGGGATGTCGCTCGAGGAAGGCGACCCGGCGGGCGAGGAAGTCCGGATCCCAGACGTCGTCGTCCTGGAGCAGGGTCACGTAGGGGGCCGAGCCCTGCTGGATCAGCCTCGTCCAGTTGGCGGCAGGGCCCAGATTGCGGCCGGTGGCGACGAAGTGAACCCGGGGGTCGTCGGTGAACTCGCGCACCGCGGCCTCGACGTCGCCGCCGCCGGGGCCGTTTTCGGAAACCACCAGCCTCCAGTTGGCGTGCGTCTGCGCCCGCACCGAGGCGATCGCTTGGCCGATGAACTGAGGGCGGCGATAGGCGGGCATGCCCACGTCGACCGCCGGCTCGCTCTGGGTCGTAGGGGTCATCCGGCGCGTGCGCTCGACGCGACCGCACGCTCTTGGCTCTCGCCCGCGCATGTCGCCGCGACGCCGTCGAGATCTGCGGGCTCGACTCGCTCGAGCCAGATCTCGCGCCAGTACGGATAGATCGCACGGGGACAGAACCGGTGGTAGTCGGCGACGCAGACGACGCCCTCGAGGATGATGCAGTCGGAGTTGATCTCGATCATCCGCCCGGTGTGCTCGTCGACAAGGCGGCTGACGCGGGCGCGGACGCGCGCCGTCCGACCGCAGTAACGGACCATCTCGCCGTCGAAGCTCAGTCCGCGGTTGTAGTTGGAGCGATCGAGGGTGGCCTCGATCTCCTCCCGGCTCTTGACCCGAACCAGGTCGCCGGGGCGCAGGTCGAGCTTGGCGGTCGGCACCTTGCCCTTTTCCAGCTTGCCGCTGACGAACGGGTATGGCCGTCCACCGGCGATCAACGGCGCCTTTGGCAGCCGCCGCTTGAGGAACGACTGGCAGAGGTTGAAGAGCTCGATCACGAGGCCGCGAACGATCTTCGCGAGGCCCCAGTTGCGGGCGTCGCCGACGTACTGGTCGAACTCACGGAACCGCAGCTCGGACGAGGCGCGCGGGATCTCGGTCGCCTGGCATCGGTACCGGAGCTCGTCCGAATCGGCCGCCACCGTGGTCGCGGGCATCAGCCTCTCGGCCGCCAACGCCTCCTCCGCGGCGTCGGGTGGAGCAGGCGCCGGCGCTGAGCCATTGGACTCGACCCGCTCCAGCCACGCCTCCTTCCAGAACATCAGGCAGGCGGCCTGACAGCCGCCGTGCGCGGTGCCGTCGCAGCGGGTGCGGCGGAGATGCACCGTGTTGTGCATCCGGCGCACGACCCCCTTGCCGGCGCAGGTCTTGTCAGCGCGTTGGACGACCGGGAGCACCTGGCCGCAGTACTTGAGCATCTCCGGCATGAAGGGCAGGCCGTCGAGCGTGCCCTCGTCGTCGAGGGTGGCGTAGATTTCCGCGGCGCTGCGAACCCGGACCGTCTCCGCCGGTCGGAGGCCCAGGACATGAGGATCTCCCGAGGCGTTCCCGGGAGTCGATCTTCCTGCGAGGGGCTGGATACTGCGCGCTGTGGTCACCCTGCTCAGATAACGACGGGCTGCTCGGCGAACTTCCGCATTCCGGTCGGTCGCGCCTTGGGCGACCGCCATTGCGGGGGCACCGCTGTCGTCGCCGCTCCGAGGAGCATCCAGAAGCCGATTTCCCTGCGAAAGCCCAGCAGGCGGGGCTCGGACCCGAGCCGCGGGCCGAGTGCCCGCAGGTCGGCCCGGCGAAGGTTGGTCAGCAACAGCGAGGTGCCGGCTGGCCGCCCGGCGACCTTGTCGATTGCGGCGGAAAGGCTGGAAGAGGTCAGCATGATCGGCCGATCGCGACGCGGTAGCTCGAGTGGGCCCGGCCGCTCGTCGGCGAATGGCTCACCGTGTTCGACGTTGACAACGAGCAGGGGCGAGTCCGGGCTACGGGCGAGCACGTCGTCGATGTCCCGGCGGATGTCGCCGAGTACGCATGCGCCGGTGCCTGCCGCGCGCCGTTCCCGGTGCACGGCGGCCGACTCGCGCGCCCACCGATAGCGCCAGCGGTGGGAGTGCAGAAAGCCGCCTGCCGCACGCGCTCGGCCCGCCGAGGTCACCACGCCCCCAGGCGTCTGGACCGGCAACTGCCCTGGGTGGGTGGCCGCGATCGCCGCGTAGGCCTCGTCGAGTCGCTCGAGGTTGACCGTGATGCTGTTGTGCGTGAGGGGGATGTCGAGCGCGCAGACCCGCAGGCCTCGCGATCGGACGCGGAGCCCGTAGTCGACCGCGTACGCGTGCCAGGCGAGCTCCGGAGCCTCCGACAGCGGCTCGAGCTCGAGCAGGCGCCGCGGGACCATGAATAGGAGCTCGTCGAGGCTGTCAACGGCTGTCGGACGCTTCGCGGGCTCTCCGAGGAGGATCACGCGGTCGCGGATGCGGCCGGCGAGCCGGCCGTCCCCGCGGACGCCGAGGGCCCCGAGGACGCCGATTCGCTCGTCGCGCGCGAGCTCGTCGGCGGCCAGCTGGAGCGCCGAGAGCGAGTGCAGGTAGACGTCCTGGTGGACGAAGGCGACGTAGTCGTGGCTCGCCCGGGAAGCACCGTGGTTGAGCGCCGCTCCCGCGGTCGCGAACGAGCCGTCGACGTTGTCGATCGGCAGGTACTCGACCTCCGCCTCGTCCCGATGGGCTTCGAGCGAGCGGTCCAGGCAGGCCCGTCGCACGTCCGGGTCGTTGAAGACGCAGACGACCGACACCGAGGCGCCGCCCGAACGCGTGCCGGTCACGGCACCGTCAGCGCGGGCCACGCCCGGTCGCGGTCCGAGATCATGCGCCGCTCCGTCGGGGGCCAATCGATGCCCAGCGCGGGGTCGTCCCAGCGGACCCCGCGAGCGGCCTCCGGCACGTAGTGATGCGACATCGAGTAGTGGACCTCGGTGTCGTCCTCGAGCGTCTGGTAGCCCTGGGCGAATCCCTCGGGTACGTACGCGAGCCGCCCGTCGCGCGAGCTCAGCTCGACGCCCAGCCAGCGGCCGCGGCTCGGCGAATCGGGGCGCAGGTCGACCATGACCAGGTAGATCGAGCCGCGCGTGCAGCGGACGAGCTTGATCTCCGCCCACGGCGCCTCCTGGTAGTGGAGGCCGCGCAGGGTATGACGAGCCGGGCTCTGGATCGCGCTGCTCTGGACGACGCGCATCGGCGCCCCGTTATCCGCGAACTCCTGCTCGCAGAACGTGCGCGCGAGAGATCCGCGCTCGTCGCGATGCGGCTCCGGCTCGATCACGTACGCGCCCGCGAGCTCGGTCTCGGCGAAGATCATCGCTGGGGCTCTCGTCTCGGCTGCGAGGCGCCGGTCAACCTGCGGCGACCGGCACTCGCCAGCGGAGATCGTCGTCCAGGGTTCCCGCCTCCTGGAGCTCGCGGACCCGGTTGATCCGCAGGTACCGGGGGCCGAGGAACTCGTCGTTCGTGAGCCCGTGGCGGACGTAGGCGTCGTGAAGCTCCTCGACGCCGCGGCGCACGTTCCAACGCGCCTTGAAGTCCGGCAGGACCCGCGAGATCTTCGAGCAGTCGACCTGATAGGAGCGCTTGTCGGGGCCACCGCCGGCGGCGAACGACGCCCGCGCTCCGGGGACGACCTCCTCAACGATCTCGGCCACCTCCCGGATCCGGTAGTTCTCGGAGCTCGCGCCGACGTTGAAGGCCTCGTCGTGGACGAGCTCCCGGGGGGCGTCGAGCACCGCGAGGAACGCGGCTGAGATGTCCTCGACATGAACGAGCGGTCGCCAGGGCGTCCCGTCGCTCTGGATCAGCACCTCGCCCGTGGTCACCGCGTACCCGACCAGGTTGTTGACCACGACGTCGACCCGAAGTCGCGGCGAGAGGCCGTACGCGGTCGCGTTGCGCAGATAGGTCGGGCTGAAAGCATCGTCGGCGAGCGCTGAGATGCCCTGCTCGGCGAGCACCTTCGAGTGCCCGTACGGGGTCACCGGCGCGAACCCGGCACCCTCGTCGAGCATCTCGTCCCCCGCCTTGCCGTAGAGGCTGCACGAGGACGCGAACAAGAAGCGCGTCACCCCGGCCCGCTTCGCCTGCTCGGCGACTCGCACGGAGGCCTGATGGTTGATGTCGTAGGTCGCCTGGGGGTTGAGGTTTCCGACCGGGTCGTTGCAGACCGCGGCGAGATGGATCACGGCGTCGAAGCCGACGAGATCCTCGCTCTCGACGTCTCGGACGTCGGCGCGCACCGACTCGACCCCGGGTGGCGGTGGCCCGAACGTGCAGGGGGCGAAGAGGTCGGAGTCGAGGCCGACGACCTCGTGGTCCGACCGCTCGAGCATGGGCACGAGGACGGAGCCGATGTAGCCGTTGTGGCCGCTGACGAGGATGCGCACGTGAACCTCCTAGGGACGCTGACGTAGGGCCGCACAAGCGACACAACCTTCATCGAGAGAACGCTGAAGCCCCCGCACGGCTTGCGCGACGACCAACCGGAGTCGGAAGAAGGTGCCGATGGCGGCCGTTCATCTTCCAGCCGTGGAGCGACCGCACGAGAGCAGGAGCCGCCTTAGCGGAGGAGTCACGTGGACGCGTACGTGACCCTGCGCGAGATGTGGCAGGGGGCCGTCAGGCGAAAGAACCTGATCTGGCTCGCGCTCGGGATCTCGCTCGTACTCGGGGCTTTCGTGGCGTACCGGCCCGGGTTGCCGCCGGAGAGCCGGCAGTACACCGTCTGGCTCGCGTCGGCGGACATCCTCGTGGACACGGCCGACTCGCAGGTCGTCGACTCCAAGGGCCCGGACTTCCTCAGCCTCGCCAACCGCACCAGCCTGCTCGGCAACCTGATCGCGACCAAGCCGCTGCGAACGGCGATCGGCGAGCGCGCCGGGGTGGACCCGTCCACGCTCGTCGTCGTTCCTCCCGCCAACACGTCCACTTCCACCACCGGGGGCGTCGGGCTGACGCCGACGCCGGTGTCCACCGCCGGTCGCGACGTCCCGGATTCCGAGGCGACCGTGCTCACCGTCTCCACGGACGCGAACCTGCCGATCCTGCGGGTCACCGCCCAGGCTCCCGACGCGGCGACGGCCAGCAGGCTGACGACGGCAACGAGCGCGGAGTTGGCGCAACACCTGAAGACGGTCGGCGCGACGGCGGAGATCCCCGCACCGCGGAAGCTCGTCCTGCGACCGCTCGCGGCGCCGACCCCGGCGCCCGTGGCCCATGGCACGTCCAGGTCGCTGGGGATCGTGGTCGCAATCATGCTGGCGCTCCTCGCATGCGGGGCGATCGTCACCGCGCCGATGATCGCCCGGCGGTGGCGCAGCGCGGCAGAGGCTGCGGATCGTGAGGCCGAGGCGGCCGCGAGTCCGGACGGCCTCTTCGACACGGACCGCCGACGAGGACCAGGGCTCACCCGCGGTCGCCGATCTCGCGGCCGCGGCCGCCGCGCGCGAGAACGGGTCCGCCGCCGACGCGCGCGAGAACGGGTCCGCCGCCGACGTGCCCCACCCGCCGGGCCACCGCACGGAGGAGCCGAGCCTCGCGGGCGACGGTCGCGCGAGCGACTCGTGAGCCCGCGGGAGGCCTGAGATGCGCCTCGGCATGTACCTCCGGGAGCTCTCACGCTCAAGGGTGGGCCTCAGCATCGCGCTCGCCGTTGCGCTGCTCGCCGCGAGCCGGGTCCTGTTCGCGATCAGCATTTTCCCGCCCGGAATCGAGTCCCGCTCGACGGACGTCGCGACCGCGTCGACCCACGTTCTCATCGACACCCCGCGCTCCACCCTGACCGACCTGCGCCAGGACTTCTACGAGATCCGGGTGCTCTCACAGCGGGCGGTGATCCTCGGCAACGTAATGGCGAGCCCGCCCGTTCGCGACTTCATCGGTCGGCGAGTGGGCGTGTCCGGAGACGAGATCACGGCCACCGGACCGGTCACGCCGGACCAGCCGGACGTGATCGCGACCGCCGAGAACGCGCCGCACACGACCGACATCCTCAAGCGCCCCAACGAGTACCGGCTCAGCATCCAGGCGAACCCCACGGTACCGGTGCTCGACATCTACGCCGAGGCGCCCGACGATGCGGCGGCGAAGAAGCTCGCCAGCGGGGCGGTGAGCGGCCTGCGCGACTACCTCGACCTGGTCGCCCGGCAGCGGGGGACGCCCGCCTCGGAGCAGGTCGTCCTGCAGCAGCTCGGGCCGGTTCGGGGCGGAGTGATCAACTCCGGGGCGGGGCTGACGATGGCGCTGGTCGTGTTCCTGTTGATCTTCACCGTCTGCGCGGCCGCGGTGCTCTGCGTCGCCCGCATCCGGCGCGGCTGGGCGGCGACCGACGGCATCGGCCCGCCCGCGCGCGGGCTGTCCTGATCGGGAACCATGGATCTCCTCTCGACGTTCGTCGTGCTCCGGCGCCGCTGGGTCCTCGTTTGCTGCGGAGCGCTGGCGAGCATCGCCCTCGGCCTCTTAACCGGCTATCGGGTCTCGATCGCGCCACCGCAGCTCTCCAGTCGCGCGACCGCGTCGGGAGCGGCGACGGTGAAGGTCCTCGTCGACACGCGGCGGCCGCTACTCGCGGCCGCCCGGACGCTGGGCGACGACACGATCGCCGCCCGTGCGGCGCTGCTCGGCAGCCTGCTGGCTCGAGACGACGTCCGCCTGCGGATCGCGAGCGCCGCAGGCGTGAAGCCGCCCGAGCTGGCGATCGACAACACCTACCTGGGCGCCCCGATCGCCACTCCGCTGTCGAGGAGCGCGGTCGAGGTCTCCCGCCCGGTTGCGCCTGACCTGCTCACCGTGAGCCTCGACGACGCGCGGGTCCCGATCGTCTCGATCACCGCCGAGACTCAGGACGCCGCTGCCGCGGAACCCTTGGCCACCGCGGCTACGGCGGCCCTGGGCTCGCTCGCACGCGAAGCCGCGGCGGGCGATGGACCCGCGGTCAGGCTCGAGCAGCTCGGACCGGTCGCCACGGCGAGCGTCCCCGCCGGCTCCGGAGCGATCAAGGCGATCGCCGTCGCGGCCGTGCTCTTCGTGCTCTGGTGCACGGCGGTCGTGCTCTTCGACCGGATCGGTCGTCGGCGCAGGGCGCCAACCGCACCCCCGATGAACGGTCACCACCCCACGAGGCAACCGGCTCGCGCGGGACGGCCGTCCCCGCGTACTCGCAACGGCCGCGCCCACGTGGCCCGCCCGGGCCGCTAGCGCGTCCCGCGCACCCGCCGCCGTCAACAGGCGCGGTGCTTGGCCTTCTTCGCGCGGTGCAGCTTCTTCTTTGCCTTGTGCAGCTTCTTCTTTGCCTTGGCGGTCTGCTTGTGCCCGTCTGCGCGGTGCACCGCGCGCTTGGCCCTGTGCAGCTTCCTCTTGGCCTTCTTGACCTTGTGCTTGGCCCGGTCGCAGCGCTGTCGTTCCCGGCGGCGTCGCCGGGCCCTGACCCGGGTGGGGAAGGTTGGATCCCGATCCGCGCCCCGATGTCGAGACCGTCGCTCGCCTTGTCCTTGCCGAGCGAGCCCGAGTTCAGCCTGTAATCGGCGTAGCTCGTCGGCGTCGCGCCGCCGGCGTAGGTGGGCTTGCCCCGGATCTCGCCCGGGCCCGAGGGGCTGTCGTTGGCGAGCAGGTTGTTCGAGCGCTCGCCCACCGTGGTCGCGCCCTCGGTCGAGATCTCGCCGAGGATGTTGTCCTTGACGATCGTCCCGTGGCCGGGGTCGTCGCTGTCCTTGTTGCCCAGGCGCAGGACGCCGCAGCGGATGTTGAAGGCGCAGTCGCCGTCGGCGAAGGTGTTGTGGCGGACGATCGAGGAGTTGTCGGAGAACAGGGTGATGTAGGGATAGCCGTGAGAGCTGCCCTCGACCACGTTGTCCTCGATCAGCTCGTGGTCGGTGCCGTCGGCGCCCATGATGAACGGCACCTCGGGCATGTCGTGCATGTAGTTGCCGCGGATCACGGTGTGGCTCGAGCCGTAGAGCTGGATCGCGTCGGCGTGCACGCCCGAGGGGCTGCCCGGGGTGATGTCGTAGAACTCGTTGCCGATGATCTGCGTCCCGTAGGAGCCGTTCTGGATCCCGTCCGAGAGCCCGCCGTAGAACTTCGAGTCGCGGATCACCACCCCCGAGGGCTGGGAGCCGCCGGTGAGAAAGACGCGCGCCTCGCCGCAGCTCGAGCACGTGTCCCAGTCGTGGAAGACGTCGTTTGCGAGCGTCACGTTCGAGTCGACCAGCTCGCGGGTGTCGAGCCAGATCTGCCCGGGAAAGTCCGAATTACGGATCGTGATCGACTTCGTTGCGTTGCCCGTGATGAGAGCGTCACTGATCCTCACCCCGTCGATGACGATGTTGGAGGCCGGGTTGAAGTCGATGTCCATGTCCACGGTCGCCCCCGACTGCGGCGTCAGGGTCACCGGGGACGGCTTCATACCGCCGTGGAAGGTGCCGTAGTCGCCGCTCGCGAGCAGGATCGTGTCGCCGCCCTGCGCAGACGCGAAGACGCTCGGAAGCGTCGCCGGGGTTGCGGTGTGTTCGACTGCATCGGCGGCGGGCGCGGAGACAAGCGTCGCCGCCACCGCGAGCGCGGAGACGATCAGCCGAGAGCTGGTAGTGCGCCGAGACACGAAAGAAACGATGGCCGCAATCATTCCCCTATTGCGGGAAACGAAACCCTGCTTCGGAGCCGGGGTCGGTTCCGATGCGTGCGGACAAGCTAGCGAACCGCTCGGCGCGTCGGCGCCCGGGGGCTGGTCGCGGTCGCAAACGCTTGCGCTCACGGGGGCGTGCTCGACCGCCGGCGCCTGGCCGCAGCCGGCCCCGAGGAGCACGATCAGGATGCAGATCCAGGCCACGGAGCAGCGGCCGGTTCAGGCCGCGACCGCCAGGGCGGGCCGCTGGCCGACGCCCGCGTCGATGAACTCGCGGTGCCAGAGCTCGAGCATCAGCAGCGCCCAGATCCGCTTGTCGTCGTCGTCCCTGCCGGCGGCGTGCCGGTCGAGAAGGCCGGTGATCACGTCCTGTCGGAAGTAGCCCCGGTCGAGCGTCTCGCGGTCGAGCAGGACCTCGCGCGACCATTCGCGCAGATCGCCGCGCAGCCAGCCCGAGAGCGGAACGCTGAAGCCCTGCTTCGGGCGGTCGAGGATCTCGTTCGGCAGCCAGCCGCGGAGGGCTTCCCGCAGGATCCACTTCTTCTCGGAGCCGCGCACCTTGAGCGAGGCGGGAATCGACGCGGCGAGCTCCATCAGCTCATGGTCGAGGAAGGGCGAGCGCGCCTCGAGGCCGTAGGCCATGGTCGCGGTATCGATCTTCGCGATCAGATCGCCGACCAGGTAGGTGTTGACGTCGACCTCGAGCATCTTGTCGACGACGCTCCCGCCCGAGCTGCTCGCCCAGGATGCGGCGATCGCACGCTCACCGACAAGCTCGGCGCCGGCGGCGAACGCGGGTGTGTAGAGCTCGCGGCGCTGAGCGCGGTCGAACCACGACATGTAGCTCGCGTAGCGAGCCGGGGCATCCAGCGCCAGCGCTCCGGCGAAGCGCCGCGTCTTGTTCTGCAGGCTGCCCACGTGGCCGCCCGCCGGCAGCTGGGCCGCCGCCCCGGCCACCGCGCGCCGCAGGGGACCTGGGATCGCGTCCAGCCGGCTGGCGAGCCGGTTGGCGACGTAGCGCGTGTAACCGCCGAAGGACTCGTCGCCACCGTCGCCGTTGAGGGCCACGGTCACCTGCTGGCGGGTCAGCTCGGCGAGGTAGAAGCTCGGGATCGCCGAGGAGTCGGCGAACGGCTCCCCGTAATGGCGGACGATCTTCGGCACGATCTCCACCGCGTCCGCCCGGACCTGGAACTCCTCGTGGATGGTCCCGAACCGCTCGGCGACCTGGCGCGCGTGGGGAAGCTCGTCGAAGCCCTGGTGGTCGAAGCCGATCGAGAACGTGCGCACGGGCTCGGCCGACTGCTGTGCCATCGCGGCGACGACCGCTGAGGAGTCGATCCCGCCGGAGAGGAAGGCGCCCAGCGGCACGTCGGAGATCATGCGCCGTTTGGTCGCCGTCACCAATCCGGCGCGCAGCCGCTCGCAGAGCTCGTCCACGGGGACGTCGGCGAGCTTCGCCGAGTAGTCGAGCTTCCAGTAGCGCCGCAGCTCGCTGCGGCCGTCGCGCAGAGTCAGCGTGTGCGCCGGCGGCAGCTTGGCCACCCCGCGCAGGGCGGTCAACGGCGCCGGGACGTAGCCGAGCGTGAGGTAGGCATCCAGCGCCTCGTGGTCGACCTCGCGCGGGATTTCGTCGTCGCCCAGCAGGGCTGCCATCTCGGAGGCGAAGCTGAGCACCCCGTCGCGCTCGCAATACAGCAGCGGCTTCTTTCCGACCCGGTCGCGGGCGAGCAGGAGTTGCTGTCGGCGCGTGTCCCAGAGCGCGAACGCGAACATGCCGTGGAGCCTGCGGACACAGTCGATCCCATGCTCCTCATACAGGTGGGCGATGACCTCCGTGTCGCCGTTCGTGGTCAGCGTGTGACCGCGTTGCCTGAGCTCGGCGCGCAGCTCGCGGTAGTTGTAGATCTCGCCGTTGAGGACGACCGCGACCGATCGATCCTCGTTGTAGATCGGCTGATCACCGGTGTCGAGGTCGATCACCCGCAGGCGCTGGATCCCAAGCGCCACGTTGCCGTCGCGGTGGATCCCGCGCGCGTCCGGGCCCCGGTGCTCGAGCAGCGCGCACATCCGCTCCGGCAGCCCCGCCGCCACGGGGATGTCGCGAGGTCGGACCTGTCCGACGATCCCGCACATCGTCTAGGCGACCGTCCTCGGAAGCGGGCGCGCGGCCGCCTCGATGCCCTCGGGGTGCTCGAACCGGTCGGGGGTTCCCAGCCCGGCCGCCGCGCGGACGCTCGGCGTCTCCTCGTCCGCGGAGCGCACGAGTACCGCCAACAGGCCCGCGAGGGTCAGGAAGACGTAGACCGCGTGCGGGAACGACCACTCGTCGAACAGCGAGGTGAGGCAGAGGAAGGCGGCGGCCGCAGGCCCGATCGCGAGCGCCGCTGGCGCTCGCAGGGGATCTCCCCTCCGCAGGATGCCGGCCGCGACCACGATCACGGTGCCGATCACGAGCAGAAAGACGGCAAGGCCGATGATCCCGGTCTCGACCACCCGCAGGAGCAGCTCGGAGTCGAGGATCCGGTTGTCGGCGGGGGCGTTGGAGTTCTCGTAGGAGCCGAAGCCCTCGCCGAGCGCCGGATGACTGAGGAAGTCCGGCCTGACCGCGTCGTAGTCCGCGACGCGGTCGTTGACCGTGCCGACGTCGAGACGATCGGTCTCGAACTGCCCGGTGACCGACTGGAACGCGCTGAAACCGGCGATCGCCATGACCGCGATTACCACCGCCGCCAGGGGCGCGAGCTTGAGCGCCTGGCGCGGGCGGAAGTAGGCGAGCGCGAGGCCGACGGTCACCGGGGCGAGCAGGGCGCTCTTGCGGTAAGTCGAGAGCATCGCCAGGCCGAGGATGCAGACCGCGAGTCCGTAGAGGATCCGGCTGCGCCAGCGCTTCGCGTGCATGATCCCGACGATCGCGATCGGGAAGGCCATCGAGAGGATCGCCACCACCTCGAGTCCGAGCTCGGTCGGACCCACGACCGCGCGCCGTCCGAGCTCGTCGAAGGTCGAGGCATAGACAGGCGCTTGGAAGACGCCGGGCAGCGCTCGCGCCGTGAGGTCGTAGAAGATGTTGTATCCCGTGCGGTATTCCCAGATCACGCAAATCGCGCAGATCACCGCGAGCCCGAGCATGTACTTGAGGAAGGCTGGTACCTCGGCCGGGCGGACGGCGCTCGCGACGACGACGAAGAACGACAGGTAGGCGAGCAGCAGGGTCAGCTTCTTGACCGAAAGGTCGAGCACCAGCGTTCGATCGAGGGCGCCGGCATTGAGGACCACGCTGAGCCCGGCGACCACGGCGAACGCCGCGAGCGCGGCGTGGATCGGCGTGAAGCGCCACCTCGGGGCGCCGGGCCCGCCCGCCGCGAGGGCGACCACCCAGGTGAGCACGATCACCGGCAGCACGAGGCGATCGAGGTTGAGGTCGATCGGAAGCGAGGCGTTGAGCAACACCCCGTTGAACGGGACGAGCCAGAGCATGGCGATGAAGCCGGCGATCATCCACGGCAGCAGCCGGGTTGTGTGCGGCCAATCGTCGCGTCGCGGTAGGTCGCGGTCGGCGGTCGTCGCGAGTAGCGGCGCCCTGCGTAGACGGGTTGACACCGCCTCGCCCGCGGCCCGAGCCGCGGCGGCCGGCCTCGACCCCCTTCTCCAGCCGCGCCGGACCGCGGCGATCAGCGCGGCCAGACCACAGCAGGCCCCGAAGACGACCGCAAAAGTGAGCGCGGCGATCTTCCACGGAGCGGTTGCGTCGACCGGGCCGCCGCGCGCGGCGCCGAGCTGAGTGAGATGAACGACGTCCGTGGCCGGTGTGCCGTCCTTGCGGCCCCGGGCGCGGAGGTAGCCGTTGAGGGCTCCCACCGCCGTGTCGGCGAGGCTCGTGGCCTCGGCGGGCGTCGGCGCCTCCGCGTAGATGCCGAGCACCGGTAGGTTCGGCTCCGCCTGGGCCTCGATCCGGTACGACGCCTGTCCGCCGAGGATTCCGGCGGCCCGCCGCTCGTTATCCGGCTCGATCAACGACCTCGGAGCGCTCTGGGTGACCTGGGTGGTCGCCGAGATCTGGCTCGGGTCGACGCCCATCTGTTTGCCGATCCGGTCGAGGAGCGCCTCGCTGGTCATCACCCTCGCCAACGGCTCGGTGCGCTCGGTCATCGCCTCGAGGTCGTTGTAGGTGACCAGGTCGGCGATCGAGGCGCCGTCGCCCCCGGAGCGGTAGTCGACCATCGCGTTGGTCGCGGCGACGCCGAGCTGCAGATCCCGCTTCTGGATCGACGGCGGCAGCAGCTGGATCTCGTAGATGCTCGAGATCGCGGCGATCAGCGCGACGCACGCGCTCGCCCCAACGATCGCTAGGCGGAGTCTCTGGCCGTGAAGTTTGAGCCCTTTGATCGGCATTTGGCGCTCGAACGCCGGCCCGCGCCGGGCCGACCCTCGCGAGACCAACGTCCCAATGCGCCCCGACCTTCCTCGCCGCTCCCGCGCAGGTCCCGGAAGTCGGGCCCAGGCCGGGCCGTTGTCCTGCTGATGGCACCCGCGGCCGACCGGCTCCTGATCGTCAGCCCCGTCTACAACGAAGCGGCTCATGTCGACCGCACCGCGCGCGCGGTCGCGGCCCAGACGCGGCGCCCGGATCGATGGGTGATCGTCGACGATGGCTCGACCGACGACACCGTTGCCGTAGCGCGCCGCTGGGAGCGCGAACTGGACTTCCTGACCGTGATCGAGGCACCTCAGGACGTTGGTCCCGGCCCCGACAATCTCGCCCTCGCCCGGCCGCCACGCGCCTTCAACCTCGGTCTCGAGCACGCCGGGTGGAGCGATTACGAGTTCATCGGCAAGCTCGACGGCGACGTCGAGCTCCCACCCAACTGGTACGAGACCCTGCTCGACCGGTTCGAGGCCGATCAGCGCCTCGGGCTGGCGGCGGGGCGGTTGGCCGAGCCGACCCCGGGCGGATGGACGATGCTCCCGATTCCCGCGATTCACGTGCACGGGGCGGTGAAGCTCTACCGACGTCGGTGCCTTGAGGCGATCGGCGGGGTTCAAGAACGCCTCGGCTGGGACACGATCGACGAGACCTATGCGCGCATGCGCGGCTTCGAGGTCCATTCCTACGTGGACCTGGTCGGTCGGCACCACCGGCCCTGGGGCTCGGCCGACGGCCGCCTCCGTGGCCGGGCGCGACACGGCGAGTGCGCCTGGATCCTGCACCAGACCCTGCCCTGGGCCATGCTCAGGTCGCTGAAGGTCGCGCGGGTGCCGCCCATCGGGCTCTCCGGAGGCGCGTTTCTCTTCGGCTACTTGCGCGCCGCCGTGAAGCGGGTGCCGCGGGTCGAGGACCGAGAATTTCGGCTGTTCATCCGGCGCGAGCTGCGCCTGCGGATGCTCCACCCCGGGGCCGTCCAGCGCCGCCCGCCCGGTCTCGACGGCCTCGTGGCGCCGATCGTGGGTTCGGCGGAGAAGGCATGACGAAGGGTGCTCTGCTGCTGATCGGAGCCGCGATCGCGTTCTGCGCCGGGGCGACGGACACCCGCGCCGACGACCGAACCACCACCAGCGACGCCGTCAGCGAGCGCAGCCGCGGCCGTGTCCTGATGGTGATCGAGAATGACGGGGCGCCGGAGGACCGCCGGGTCTGGGACGAGAGCCGGACGCTGTCGGCCGCCGGCTGGAAGGTGACCGTGATCTGCCCGCAGACCCGGGACGCCGACCAGGCGGCGCAGGAGACGATCGACGGGATCGAGATTCACCGCTATCCGCTCCGGCCGGCGGAGACGACGCTCGGCTACTTCCGCGAGTACGGGCAGGCGCTCTGGCGGACCTGGCGGCTGGTCAACCGACTGCAGCGCGAGCGCCCGTTCGACGTCGTCCACCTCGCCAACCCGCCGGACTTCATGTACCTCGCGACCCGTGGCCCACGCGCGGCCGGCGCGCTGATGGTCTTCGACCAGCACGACCTGATGCCCGAGCTGTTCCGTTCGCGCTTCGGCCGCGCGGGGCTCGGCTACCGAGTGCTCCGCTGGATCGAGAGCCGGGCCCTGCACCGGGCCGACGTCGTGATCTCGACCAACGAGTCGTATCGCCGGATCGCCGTGGAGCGCGGGGTCGCGCCCGACGACGTGTTCGTGGTCCGCAACGGCCCGGACATCGACCGCTTCGTCCCGGTCGAGCCGGACCCGAGCCTGCGCCAGGGGCGGCGCCACCTGATCGCATACCTCGGTGTCATGGGGCCGCAGGACGGCATCGACCAGGCGCTCGAGGCGCTGGCGGCGCTGCGCGGGATGCGCCCAGACGACTGGCAGGCGGTGTTCATCGGCAACGGCGAGGTGCTCGAGCAGATGAAGCAGCTCGCCGCGGACCTCGGTCTCGCCGACGTGGTCGACTTCGCCGGATGGCGAGGCGACAACGACATCCGCCGCATCCTCTCGAGCGCGGACGTCTGCATCGCGCCCGACCCGCCGAGCCCGCTGAACGACGTCTCGACGATGGTCAAGATCCCCGAGTACATGGCGATCGGGCGGGCGATCGCGAGCTACGACCTGCCCGAGACGCGGATCTCGGCCGGCGGCGCGGCCGCCTATGCGGCGTCGCCCGACCCCGAGAGCCTCGGGCGCTGCGTGCACGAGCTGCTGGAGGATCCCGAGCGCCGCCGGGCGATGGGCGCTGAGGGGCGCCGCCGCGTGGAACGGCTGTCGTGGCAGCGCTCATCGACCGAGCTGCTGGCGGCCTACGAGCACGCGGCCGATCTGCTGCTGGAACACGCGGCCGGCGAGCGACGGGGGCCCGCGCGTCAGGCGGTGTAGCGATATCCGGCCCGGCCGATCGACTCGGGTAGACGATCTCCGGTGACTTGCGAATCACCGGCCCGAGGATCTGCAGCGCGCGGCCGTCGTGTTCGCGCGGCGGGAGGTCGGCCAGGACCGTGTACGTCAAGTCTCGTTCACAGCGCCCCAGGCCCGCTTGAACACGCGCAGGCCTTCATTCCCGAGCTCGGTGCGACCGAAGTCGAACTCGACGATGACCGTTCTCACACCCCCAGCGCACGGCATCCCAGACGACGGCCTGGCCGGCTCCGACGTCGGCCTGCGTCCGGTCCGAGGCGGAGAACTTGTAGTACAGCCGCCGGTTCCAAGCGAGGAACACGGCCGAGGAGAGCGGCGTCTCGCCGCGGCTGGCCGATGACCACGAAACCCAGGCCCGCGGCCGAGGTACTCGCGTCCGAGCACCTCGAAGAAGCGCCGCGGCTGCACCGGAACACCGAGGCGGCGCCGCGTGGCGACGTGGAGCGGGTAGAAGACGTCGAGCAGATCGCGTTCGGAATTCGAGCGGCGCACGGACACCCCTTCCCGTTCGGCGCGGCGCAGCTTGCGCCGCACACGCGAGGAGTCGAAGGTGGCGAAGACCGCCTCGTGATCCGCCTGCAGTGCGAGGACGTGGCGGTGTCCCTGGGGCACCGCGAACCCCGCGTCCCCCTCGAGTCGATCTCTCACCTCAAGGGAGGCGAGGCCCGCCTGGCGGCGGACGTGCTCCAGCCGTTCGCCAAGGATCGATGCGTCGGTGCCAGGAGCCAGCAGCGGCGGGCACCAGTCCGTGAAGGGCAGCGAGACCGCGCGCCGGCGCGACGCGCGGCCGCCGAGTCGGATCAGTGGCAGCGCTGCCTCGATCTCGCCATCCTCGGCGACGAGCGCCAAGCCGCACGATTCGAACCTGTAGGAGCGCGCGAGGACGTTCGCCCACGCCGGATGATGAAACGGGGTGGCCTCCGGATGCCCTTCGACGAAGGACATCCAGGCTGGGTCGGTCAGCGGCAGGAGGACCGCGCCGCCCCCGTCGGCATTGCTCGAGCCCACGACGCCACTCTACCCAGAGGGGTGGCGATGACCGGCTTGCCTGAAAACGGGGCCGGGCCGCGCCACCCACTGGAGCGCCTCCTGGCGCCCGTCGAGCCGATCGCGGTCAGCGATCCTTCCTGGGCGTCGGCCCGGGACGCGCCTGCCGAGGCCCTCGTGCACTGCCGGGTCGGGTCCGGCAAGCCGACCTGGGTGCGCACGGGCGACTGGCGGCTCTACGCGCGCCTGGATGGCGCTTCGGATGGCCCGGACGCCGGCGAGGCGATCGCGTCGTTCGTCGCCGAGGGCGGCCGGACCGCCCGCGGCTATCGCGCGCGCGACGGGCGCGTCGTGGTCCCGTTCGGGTTCGCCGAGGCGTACGCCGGCTACGCCGCCGAGCTCTGGGCGCGAGGGCGCAGCGCCGTTCGGCCTCTCCCCGCGGCTGCTCAATGCCTTCTATCGGCTGAAGCGCGCGATCCCCCGCCGCGCCCAGCTCGCTGCGCGGAGGGTCTTGATCCGCGGCCAGGGTGAGCCCGACTTCCCCCGCTGGCCCTTCGACGACAGCGTCGCCGCCCTGCTCCGGTTCTACGTGCGCTGCGCCCTGGTCGCGGAGCAAAAGCAGGCGCTGCGGCTTCCGCTGGTTCTGGCCCGCGGGCGCCCGTGCGGCCGTGATCCTGACCCACGACGTCGAGTCGGACGCGGGACTCCGCAACGCCGTTCGGATCGCCGATCTGGAGCAGGCGCGGGGCCTGCGCTCGTCGTTCAACATCGTCGCCTCCGAATACCCGATCGACTGGGGGATCGTCGAGGAGCTGCGGGAACGTGGCTTCGAGCTCGGCGTCCACGGCGTCTTCCACGACCGCTCGTTGTTCTCGTCCCGGCAGGAGTTCGACCGCCAGCGACCCGCTCTGCGCGACATGGCGGAGCGCGTCGGGGCCGACGGGTTCCGCTCGCCGGCCACCCATCGGGTGAACCCCTGGCTTGGCGAGCTGCCGGTCGGCCTACGACTGCACGGTGCCGATGTCCGATCCGTACGAGCCGCAGCCGGGGGGCTGCTGCTCGCCGTGGCCGTTCTTCATCGGGCCCGTGGTCGAGCTCCCCTACACGATTCCGCAGGACCACACCACGTTCACGCTGCTGCGCCAATCGACGGTCGATCTGTGGCTGCGGCAGCTCGAGCTGATCGTCGACAGCGCCGGACTCGCCCAGTGCGTCTCCCACCCCGACCCGGGCTACCTCGGGGATCGGGACAAGGAGTCCCTGTACGTCGAGTTCTTGGACGCGGTTGCCGAACGACGAGATCTCTGGAAAGCGCTGCCGCGCGAGGTTGCGGCGTGGTGGCGCGAGCGCGACGCCGCTCGCGGCGAACCGGATCCGGCCGAGGTCGGGATCGCCGGCATCGACGACTCCGGCCGGGTGACCCTGGAGCAGGAGAGCCCCACTCCCGACGCGGAGAGGCCGAAGCGCGATCCGCAATTGCAAGGGCTCGCCGTCCCGCGACGTTAATGGTCTGAGATGGAGGCGCAGCGTCACGCACCATCCGATCGACTGATCGGCAGCGGGGTCGAGCTCGGCCCGGGGGTCGTGCTCGGCCGCAACGTCGTCATTCACGACGGCGCCCGGATCGGTCCGGGCGCGATCCTTCAGGACGGCGCCGTGGTCGGCAAGCCCCCGCATCTTGGCCCGCTATCGACCGCCAGCCGCGAGCCGCTGCTGCCCACCGTGATCGGCGAGGGCGCGGCGGTTCTCTGCGGCGCCGTCGTCTTCGCCGGAGCGACGCTGGAGCCCGGCGCGATCGCCGGTGACCAGTCGCACATTCGCGAGCGTAGCCGGGTGGGACGCGGCTCGGTGATCGGGAGGGGCAGCTCGGTCGACAACGATGTCCTCATCGGCGAACGGGTGCGGGTGCAGACGAACTGCTACCTGACCGCGCATACGGTGATCGAGGACGACGCGTTCATCGGGCCCGGCGTGATCACGACCAATGACGACTCGATGGCCCGCCATCCGGAGGGGGAGCCGAGGATCGGACCCACCCTGCGGCGGGCGTGCCGGATCGGCGGTGGGGTCGTGCTCTGCCCCGGAGTCGAGGTCGGCGAGGAGGCTTTCGTGGGCGCCGGCGCGGTGGTCATCCGCGACGTCTCCCCGCGGGCGGTCGTGGTCGGCGTCCCCGCGCGCCAGATCCGCACCGTCTCCGACGAGGACCTGATCGAGCAATGGCGCTAGCCGCGGCCCCAAGCCGGCGCGACGGGCGCTCCGTTGACGTCGCCGTTCCGCTGTTCGCAACCGGTCCGGCGCTGGAGCCGCTGCTGCCGTTGATCGCCGAGCGCCAGCGCGCCGTGCTGGAGTCCGGTCGCTACATCCTCGGTCCAGAGGTCGAGGCGTTCGAGGCCGAGTTCGCCGCCTTCATCGGTCGCCGGCACTGCATCGGAGTCGCCAACGGCACCGAGTCGCTGACGATCGCCCTGCGAGCGCTGGGAGTCGGGCCCGGCGACGAGGTCGTCGTCCCCGGGGTCAGCTTCTTCGCCACGGCTGGGGCGGTGGTCAACGCCCGCGCGCGGCCGGTGTTCGCGGATATCGACCCGGAGACCCACTGCATGACCGCGGCCACCGTCGAACCGGTGCTCACCGAGCGCACGCGAGCCCTGGTCCCGGTGCACCTGTTCGGCAACCCGGCGCCGATGGAGGAACTGATCGCCCTCGCTCGCTCGCGCGGCCTGGCGGTGCTCGAGGACGCGGCGCAGGCTGCGGGGGCCTTCTACCAGGGAGCCCCGGCTGGCGCCCACGGCGACGCCGCCTCGTTCAGCTTCTACCCGGGGAAGAACCTCGGCGCCGTCGGCGACGCGGGCGCGATCGTCACGGACGACGATGACGTCGCCGAGACGGCGCGCAGACTCCGCGTCCACGGCCAGCGGGAGGCCTGGGTGCATACGGAGGTGGGATACAACTCGCGCCTCGACGAGCTCCAGGCTGCCGCGCTGCGGGTCCTGCTCCCGCATCTCGAGGGCTGGACCAGAGCGCGCCGGGACGTGGCGCGAGCCTACGAGCGGGCGGGGATCGAAGCGTTGGTCGAGGTCCAGCGTGAGACCGAGGGCAGCGCCTCGGCGTACCACCTCTACGTAGTCCGATCCCAGGCGCGGGACGAGCTCTCCGCCGGGCTCAGGGAGGCCGGGATCGAGACCCGGGCCTACTACACGACGCCGCTCAACCGTCAGCCGGCGGTCGTCGACGGGAGCCGCTCGGAACGACTGACGAGCTCCGAACAGCTCGCCTCGAAGGGCCTTGCCCTGCCGATGGGGCAGTCGCTCGACGAGTCGGCGGCGAGCCGCGTCGTCGACGCGATCCGAGCGCTCCGCTGATCGCGAGGGTCCCGGTTTCGGAGGAGTCCGGGTCCCGGACCTCTAGAAGAAGCTCGGTCGCCACTTCGTTCTTACGGTGATGGCTGAATCGATCGCGCTCTCACCGCAGTCCCCGACTCACGACCTGGCGGTGATCATCGTCTCGACCAACGAGGCGAAATGGCTCCCGGCGTGCCTGACCACGGTCTTCGCCCAGGCCGGGGACATCTCGCTCGACGTCGTCGTGGCCGACAACGAGTCCACCGACGGCGCGGCGGAGCTGATCGCACGCGACTTTCCGGCCGCGCGGGTCGTCCGGAGCCGAAACCTCGGCTTCTCGCATGCGAACAACCGCGCCCTGATGTCCTGCGATGCGCGCTACGTCCTTTTCCTCAACCCCGACACCGAGATCGTCGCCGGCACCTTCGCGGAGCTGGTCGCGGCGCTCGACGCAAGGCCCGAGGTCGGGCTCGCCGGTGTCCGGCACCTGACCGGGGATGGAGCACTGTTCCCGACGATTCGTCGATTTCCCAACGTGCGCCGCTCGTTCGGGCAGGCGCTGGCCGCGGAGCGGTGGGCGGTGCGACCGGGTTGGAGCTGCGAGCGTGAGCTCGACGAGTCGATCTACGACCGCGAGGTCGAATGCGACTGGACGACCGGGGCCTTCATGATCGCCCGCCGCGAGGCCCTCGAGGGCTCCGGCTTTCTCGACGAGCGCTTCTTCATCTACTCGGAGGAGACCGATCTCTGCTTCCGGATCAAGGAGAGCGGCTGGGCGGTTCGCCACCTGCCGCTCGATGACGATCATCCACCACGCGGGCAAGGCGGGTCTGAACCCGAAGATGGAGGCGCAAAACGCCTACGCGCGGATGCAGTACGCCCACAAGCACTTCTCGCGTCCGCAGCGGGCCAGCTACTGGCTGACGCTCGTCCTCGGACACGGGCTGCGCTGGGCAACCGTCGGGAGGCGCGATCCGGCGCGTAGGCGCGCCGAGGCCCAGGCCTTGGCGACCTTGACTGGGCGGGCGGAACCGCCCTTCGGCGCCCCGCCCGGTGTCGCGGTCCAGGAGCGCGAGGAGGACGCGAATGCGTCGCTCGTCGCGGCTACGGCCCTTGAGCTGATCCCGGCCAACCAACTACAGGAGGAACCCAGGTGAAGACACTCGTCACTGGAGGGGCCGGGTTTATCGGCTCGCACGTCGTCCCGCGACTCCTCGAGACGGGGCGCGAGATCGTCGTCCTCGACTCCCTGGAGGAGCAGGTCCACGGCGGGCGCGAGCCGGACCTTCCGGATGACGTGCGGTTCATCCACGGCGACGTCGGAGACCCGCAGGCGGCCGCTCAGGCCCTCGAGGGCGTCGACGAGGTCGTCCACCTGGCCGCCGTGGTCGGCGTCGGACAGTCGATGTACGAGATCGATCGCTACACGCGCTCGAACACGATGGCGACCGCGACCTTCCTCGAGCAGGTCGTGGCGCGGAAGATCCCCCCGAGCCGGCTCGTGGTCGCATCCTCGATGTCGATCTACGGTGAGGGCGAGTACGAGTGCGAGACCCACGGGCGCGTGGCCCCCGGCCCGCGGCCCGAGGAGCAGCTCCTCGCTCGCCAGTGGGAGGTCCCCTGTCCGCAATGTGGTCAGGAGCTCCGCCCGGTGGGCACCGGCGAGGCGAAGCCGGTGATCCCGACCTCGATCTACGCGATCACCAAGCGCGACCACGAGGAGCTTTGCCTGGTAACCGGCGCGTCCTACGGGATCCCCACGGTGGCGCTGCGCTTCTTCAACGTCTACGGCCCTGGACAGGCGCTGTCCAACCCATACACCGGGGTGGCCGCGATCTTCGCCTCGCGGCTGATGAACGGGATGCCGCCGCTGATTTTCGAGGACGGGCAACAGTCGCGCGACTTCATCCATGTCAGCGACATCGTCACCGGGATCGTCCGCGCCCTCTCGAGCCAGGAGGCCGAGGGAAAGGCGATCAATCTCGGCACGGGCAGGCCCACGAACGTGACCCAGATCGCCGAGGTGCTGGCCGACGGGCTTGGCGTGGAGATTGACCCGGAGTGGCCAGAGAAGTACCGCTCCGGTGACATCCGGCACTGCTACGCGGACCCATCGCTGGCGCGGCGGGCTCTGGGCTTCGAGGCCAGCATGTCGCTGCCCGCGGGGATGGAGAACCTGCTCGAGTGGCTCGAGGGCCAGGAGGCGGTCGACCGGGTCGATTCGGCCACCCGTGAGCTCGCCGCCCGCGGCCTGACGCGCTGAGCCGTTGCGGCAGCGTTGATCACGGCAGCAAGGTCAGCGATGCCGCTTATGACGCGGCGTCCAGCGCCGCCGCCGGCTCACCTCGAGCACTGATTCCAAGCTTCGGATAGGCGCCGGCGCGCCGCGCCCGGCCATGTGGCGCTGGCCTCGGGCGGGACCGCGTTGTCGGACGTCGCCACGACGGCCCACGCCGGCAGCGTCTTCCCGGTTGCCGCCTCGGCGCGATCCTCGAAAGATCGCGGCGAAGGGGAGCTGGCTAACCGCCGGCCGCGTGGGCAGTGAACCGGGTGGCTAGTTCGCGCCGCGCCGGATCAGGACGACAGGCACCGTGCGCGCGATCAGCTTGATGTCGAGCCACAGCGACCAGTTGGTCACGTAGAGGTAGTCGAGGCTGACCATGTCCCGGAACGGGATTTCGGTGCGGCCGAGCACCTGCCAGAGGCCGGTCACGCCGGGCGCGAGGTCGAGCCGCGTCCGCGACCAGCCGGCGATCAGCTCGTCCTCCGACCCGATGGTCGCTGGGGGGCACCGCCCCGACCAGAGGTGTGTCGCCGAGCACCTGGACGACCTTCAAGGTCGGACTTCCCACCGCTCTATAACCGCCACCGCCGACGCCCCGTAGGAGGTCCCATGCCACCGTGAATGCCGACCGATCGCCGCCGCGAGTAAGCCCGCGATTTTCGGAGACGAGTTCACCGGGCTCGTGTTCATCGGCGTCCACGAGGACGGCAGCGAGGCCCTGTACGTGATCGAGGCCGAGCCGGACCCGCGTGAAAAGTCGGTGCGTGCCGACTCCGACGACAACGGAAACTCGCCACGCAGCGAGTCCGACGACCGACGTCCGACGACCAGTGACCAGCTGGCCGGGCGTCGGTCTCTACGCGAGCTTGCGCGGGGTTCCCGTGGATCGGCTACTTCTTGACGTCCGGTGCTGGACGTTGGCTCAGCCTCTTGAGGTGCCGCCGGGCCTCATCTCGATCCATCCCGGTCCTGACCGGGTGGCCGTCCTCATCGAACAGGGCCCAGCTGAACTTCTCGGACCTGTGTATCCGGTACTTGGGCTCCGACTTGGCCATTGCTGCTCCTTCTGATCGGTCGTCGTCGATCCTATCCGCGCGCCCTTACGCAGGTTCCAAGCTTCGGATAGGCGCCGGCGCGCCGCGCCCGGCCATGTGGCGCTGGCCTCGGGCGGGACCGCGTTGTCGGACGTCGCCACGACGGCCCACGCCGGCAGCGTCTTCCCGGTTGCCGCCTCGGCGCGATCCTCGAAAGATCGCGGCGAAGGGGAGCTGGCTAACCGTCGGCCGCGTGGGCAGTGAACCGGGTGGCTAGTTCGCGCCGCGCCGGATCAGCACGACAGGCACCGTGCGCGCGATCAGCTTGATGTCGAGCCACAGCGACCAGTTGGTCACGTAGAGGTAGTCGAGGCTGACCATGTCCCGGAACGGGATTTCGGTGCGGCCGAGCACCTGCCAGAGGCCGGTCACGCCGGGCGCGAGGTCGAGCCGCGTCCGCGACCAGCCGGCGATCAGCTCGTCCTCCGACCCGACCAGCGGCCGCGGGCCGACGAGGCTCATCTCGCCGACCAGCACGTTCCAGAGCTGCGGCAGCTCGTCGAGGCTCGTCTTGCGCAGCAGGTGGCCGACCCGCGTGATCCGCGGGTCGTGGTCCAGCTTCAGCCAATCCGGATCGCTGCTCTGGGCGCGCAGCTCCTGCGTCCGCGCCTCGGCGTCGACCACCATGCTGCGGAACTTGAGCACCGTGAAGGCCTTGCCTCCGCGCCCGATCCGCTGCTGGCGGAACAGCACTGGGCCGGGCGAATCGAGCTTGATCGCGATCGCGAGCGCCGCGACCACTGGCCCGGCCAGCAGCAGCCCAGCCGTGGCGCCGGCGATGTCGAGCAGCCGCTTGAGAAACCGCGAGGAACTCGAGAGCACGAGGGGGTTGAGGCCCAGGATCGTGAGGCCCTCGATGTCGTCGATCGCCACCGAGGGGCCGAGGGCATTGATGTGGTTGGGCACGAGGCTGACCTTCACGGAAACCGCACCGCAGTTGCGGACCAGATCCATCATCGCCTCGTCGGGCAGGTCCTCGGCGGTCACGATCACGCGCTCGACCCCTTGGGCGACCACGAGATCGCGCAGATCGAGGTCCGCCAGTCGACCGAGGTGGGGCAGCCCGTCCGGCAGATCGCCGACCGCGTCGACGGAGACCGCTCCCACGGCCTCGAGCCCGTACTCGGGGTGCATGCTGACCTTCCGCGCGAGAGCGCAGGTGACCTCTGACTCGCCGACGAGCAGGACGCGGGCCGGGCCACCGAACGTGAGCACGGCGCGCCGGGCCGCAACCCGCAGCCCGCAGGCGAGCACTATCCCCGAGCCGCCGAAGGCGAGCGCCTCGGCGACGTCGAGGCCGTGGCCGGTGAGCAGCTTCAGGTAGACCCAGAGCAGCAGGGACCCGAGCACGAACGCGTGAAAGAGCGCCGGCAAGTCGTCGAGCGCCGAGGCGTTCACCCGTTTCACGTCGCGCTCGTAGAGCCCGTAGAGCCGGAACAGGAACAGCCAGACGGGTAGCGTTGGTAGCAGCCAGAGGAGGCTCAGACGCGAGGTGTCGTCGGGGACGACGAGCAGGGCGACGGCGCCGGCGCCGATGACCGCGAGCATGTCGGCCGTCGCGAGCGCCCGGCGCAGGAAGTAGTCGCGCGGCAGGCGCGTGGTGCCGACGACCTGCTCGTGGGCCTCGGCCGGGTGCGGCGCGGTGGGGAGGCGAAGCGCGACCTCGCTGGGCGTGGCCAGCACGGCGCGCGAGGGGCCGCCGGCGTTGCTCACGAGAGCAGCTGAGGAAGGGCCGGCGTCTCGACGCGCACGGGCGCCCCGCTGTCGAGCAGCGAGGTCTCCGCTGCCTCGATCATCCGGACCACGTCGAGCGCCAAATCGAGCTTCTCGTGGCCCGCCACGCCGGCTCGGATCGAGGCGGTGAAGTCCTGGAGCTCGACCGCGAGCGGCTCGCTGCCGTCGAGATGGGGCGAGACGATGTCGCCGGTGCGGTACGAGAGGTGGTACTCGCCGAAGGTCTCGGGGTCGCGGTAGACGACCCCCTGATCGAAGACCCGCACCGGCTCCGGCGCCCCGTCCTCGTAGACGACCATCTTCTTGCTGCCGACGATCACGGTCCGGCGCAGCTTGCTCGGCGCCAGCCAGCTCATCTCGATGTTCGCCAGCGTGCCCGACCCGTACTCGAGGGTAAGGAAGGCGACGTCGGCGATCCCCTGCACCACGGCGTCGCGGCCCGAGGCCGCGACCGTCATCGGGCCCCTCGTCGAGCCAGTAGCGCAGAATCGAGAAGTCGTGCGGCCCGAGGTCCCAGAGGACGCTTACGTCCCGCTGGTGCAGGCCGAGGTTGACCCGGCTGGACGAGATGAAGTAGATGTCGCCGAGTTCGCCGGCGTCCAGCAGCCGCTTGACCGCGCGCACCGGGGGGCTGTACGTGAAGGTGTGCCCGCACATCAGCACGAGACCGGAGCCGCGGGCGATCCCCGCCAGGCGCTCGGCTTCGATCGCCGACGCCGCGAGCGGCTTCTCGACGAACGTGTGCTTGCCCGCCTCGAGCGCCGCCTCGGCGAGCCCCGCGTGGGTCCCCACCGGGGTCACGATCAGGATCGCGTCGAGCTCGGGGTCTTCGAGCAGGTCGTCGTACCGCTCCGTCGGGATGACGCTGGGATAGCGCCTCGACATGCGCTCGAGTCGGTCCGGGACGCGGTCGCAGATCCAGCGCACGTTCACGTTTGGCTGCTCGGTGAGTACGCGGAGGATGTTCGGCCCCCAGTAGCCCAGGCCGACGAGGCCGACGGTCACCTCGTCGTCGCGGCCGTCGGCCCAGGTCCGTGCACCGTCGGCGAGCGACCAGCGTCGACTCGGAAGCCGGCGACGACGGCCACCGTTCCGCTCTGGTTCGGCGTGTGGCTGGAACATCTCCTGCACCAAGAACGTCTCGCCGGGGCGGCCGCTCCCACGCCGTTTGCACTCGATCCGACTAAAGCGGCACCAGGTCCGATCCGCGCCGCATCGGTCATTCGGCCACAAAAGGGCGAGTTTCGCACTAGTAGTGAGGGAATTTCGTATCGGTGACGGCCGGGTCTCGCGAGCCGGCGGCAAATCGCCCCGTTGCTTTTCCGACGTGAACTGCATACACCAGGGACTGCACACGATCACCTCCTCGTACGACCGCGAGCGCCAGGTGCTCACCTACTACCGGCTCTGCGACCGGTGCGGGCAGCGACTCGGGGACGTCAGCCGGATCGACTACGTGCCTAGGTATGAGCCTTGGATCGCCGCGGAGCCCCAGACGGCGCAAGGTCGGACGTGAGCACCATGGTGCACAGAGAGGGGATTTTGGTTGGGCACCACCGCTCTGCGGGAGGCGCGCCCGGGTGACGAGGTGCCGTCGACGCGATCTGCTACGAATGCGGACAGCGGCTCGGCGGCAGCGGACAAGGAGAAGATGGCTGCCAAGCGACCCCCCTCAAGCGACTCACCCATGACGGACGCACGTGCGCCCAGCCGGGCGCCTGGACTGCGTGTGACGCTGCGCTTCGGGGACTTCGCGTGGGTCGCGCTGGAGGCGGCGGCCGGCCGCGACCGCGAGACCCTCGACGATTTCGTCAGCCGGGCGGTCCTCTACTACCAGGCGGAGCTGCCAGCGTCGCGGGTTGCGATGTCCGCCCCTCGCTTCAAGCCTCCCGACCATGGCTCCCCGCGCGACCTAGCCCTGAGGATCCCGTCCGAGGCCGGGGAGCGGATGAAGGCCGAGGCCGCCCGCCAGGATGTCCCGCTCGAGCAGCTCTGCGAACACGCGGCGCTGTTGTACCTGGCCGACATCGACGCGGGCCGAGTGGCGGACAGGGTCTTGGAGGGCGCGGAAGAGGTCGAGTACGACGACGCCTAGTGCGGTGCCGTCACCGGGGCGGCCTCCTGCTCGATCAGCGCCGCCTTGAGCGTGGCGCGGCCGCGGTGGTGGAGGCCGTGGATCGAGCTCTCGGACTTTCCAAGCTGCTCCGCGATCTCCTCCGGCGAGAGGCCGCACACGTGCCGAAGAACGAGCACGCGCCGCTGCTCTATCGGCAGCGTCGCCAACGCCTCCTTCAGGCACTGCCGGCGCTCCGAGCCGATCTGGTCGTCGACCGGATCGCTGACCCGCACCTCCTCGACCGGGATCTGACGGCGCGCGCGCAGATGGTCGAGGGTGGCGTTGCGAGCGACCCGCATGATCCAGGCGGCGAACGGGACCGAGCGCTCCTCGTACCTGGCGATCGCCGTGATCAGCTTCGCGAAGACGTTCTGGGTGATGTCCTGAGCCTCGTGGTAGTCGCGAACGATGCTCTGGACGTAGTTGAAGACGTCGTCGACGTGGCGGGCGTACAGGTAGTGCACCCCGTCCCACTCGCCGCGTTTCGCAGCGGCGATCGCCGCCCGCTCCGCGGCGTCCGGCCGCTTGCGCGGCTCGTTGCCGTCGCCGTTGGTGTCCGCGTCCCGCCTGAAGGCGGAGCCGTTGATGCGCGTCCGCGTTACTTCCTTGCCGTTCGCGTGGTTCATCTTGCCCCCCGGCTGGTCTGCCTAGTGCGACGTGGTGGTCGAGTTCGATTTGCGAATGTGAAGGGTCATCGACCCCTACCTCCGAGAGTCGCCTAAGTCCGAGTTGTGCGGACAAGATCCCGCCGGGATGATGCCGCTATCTACACCCTGGGCGGCTTGGTGACCGCTTGCCGGGCGACAGTTTCATCGGAAACACCGGAACGCAAGCCGGAGCAGCGAAGTTACGCGAATTACTATGGATAATTCCCCCCTATTGGGGATGGCTACCTGAAATGGGCCACCGGGAGGACGCCTAAGCAGGCGTTTTGTGAGCAGGTGCCCAAAGACCGACCGGTCGGTCTCGGGGACCTGTTCAAGCGCGGGTAGGCTGGCGCGGATGAAACGGCTCGCCGACGGCGTCTGGCAGGTCTCCGGCTTCCCGCCGAACGCGATCAACGTCTTCGTGATCGAGGACGTGCTCATCGACGCATCGACGCGTTACGCGACTCGCCGCATCCTCCGCCAGGTCAAGGGCCATCGGATCGCGGCCCACGCGCTCACCCACGCTCACCCCGACCATCAGGGCGCCAGCCACAACGTCTGCGAGCGCCTCGGGATCCCGTTCTGGGTGGGCGCCGCCGACGCCGACGCCGCCGAGCGCCCGGAACTGATCGGTCAGCGCCAACCCGGGCACCTGATGCCGCAGCTCTTCTTCAAGACGTGCACCGGCCCCGGGCACTCGGTCGACCGCAAGCTGGTCGAGGGCGACGAGGTCGCGGGCTTTCGCGTCCTCGACGTGCCTGGGCACTCGGCCGGCCACGTCGCCTTCTGGCGGGAGTCCGACGGCGTCCTGATCGCCGGCGACGTCTTCAACACCGCGGACCCGTTCACGGCCATCCCCGGGCTGAGCATGCCCAGGAACTACTTCACCCCGGACCCGCCCCTCAACCGCCGCTCGGCCAAGCGCCTGGGCGAGCTCGAGCCGAAGCTCCTGCTCGTCGGCCACGGGCCGCCGTACCGCGATACGCGCAAACTGGTCGAGTTCTGCGCGGGCCTGCCGGGTTAGACGCGCTAGGCGGACTCGCCCGACGCCGCCCGCGCCGCGTCGCACTGGCGGCCGATCGACTCCAGCGTCTGGCGGATCTCGCAGGGGTTTGACCCGAGGGCGGGGAGGAAGTCGTCGGCGATCCCGCGTGCGTACACGGGCCACATCTCCTCCAGCATGTCGGCGCCCTCGTCGGTGAGCTGGATGTAGAAGCTGCGCCTGTCCGTGTCGCAGCTCGTGCGACGGGCCAGGCCCTTCTTTTCGATCCGGTCGAGCAGCCGGCTGAGGCCGCTCGTGGAGAGCAACACCCGCTCGGCGAGCTCCACCTGGCGCAGCCGCTGCTCGGGCGCGTCTCTGAGCGCGCCGAGCACGTCGTACCAGGCGAGGGGCGGCAGGCCGGCCTCGTCCAGGTCGCGGCTGATCCGTCGCAGCATCGTCGAGTGGGCACGCAGGAACGCCCGCCAGGCGGCGAGCTCTTCCTCGTTTAGGAGGTCTTTGGCGCTTGTCGATGCCATCGGAAACAGTTTCTCACACAATTGTTGACATCGCAAGTATATCTGCTAAAGTTTCTTGCAGTAGCAACAGTTGTCGTTACATCAAAGGAGCTTTCAGATGACCACAGCAACCACCGAGCGCCTCGTGCCGGCCGGAACCTGGAACATCGACGTCGCCCATTCGAGCGCGACTTTCGAGGCCGAACACGCCGGCGTCTCGACCTTCCGCGGCGGCTTCAAGCCGATCGACGCGAAGCTCGTGTCCACCGACGACGGCCTCGAGCTCGAGGGCATCGTCCAGGTTGAGACGATCACCGTCGACGACGAGAACATCCGCCCGCACCTGCTCTCGCCCGACTTCTTCGACGTCGGACGCAACCCCGAGATCGCCTTCCGCTCGACCTCTATCGACGGTCCCGCCGACGACCTGCGCGTCCGCGGCGAGCTCTCGATGGCGGGCTTTGCCCTCCCGGTCGAGGCCACCGGCCGCCTGCGCGGCCCGGTGACGCTGGCCGAGGGCATCGAGCGGGTCTCGCTGTCGCTCGAGGCCACGGTCGACCGGACCGCCTTCGGGATGACCTGGCAGATGGAGCTGCCCGACGGCAACCAGGCGCTCGCCAACGATGTCCGGCTCATCGTCGAGCTCGAGCTCCAGAAGAGCTGACGCGCGATGCGGATCCTCGCGATCAGCGGCAGCCTCCGCCGCGACTCGCATAACACGCGCCTGCTCCGCCACCTGGCGGAGCGGGCGTCCGAGGATCTCGAGATCGAGATCTGGGACGGCCTGAAGTCGATCCCGCCGTACGACGAGGACGACGACACGGCCCTCGCACCGCGCCCGGTCGCCGAGCTGCGCGACGCGATCGCCGCGGCTGACGGCCTGCTCTTCGCCACCCCCGAATACAACTCGTCGATCCCCGGGGCACTCAAGAACGCGATCGACTGGGCCTCGCGCCCGCGGGCGACGACCCCGCTCCAGGGCAAGCCGGCGGCGGTCGTCGGCGCCTCGACCGGGAGCTTCGGCGCCGTCTGGGCGCAGGCCGAGCTCCGCAAGGTGCTGGCCTCCACCGGCGCCCGCGTGATCGACCTGGACCTCGCCGTGGCCCGTGCGCACGAGGCGTTCGACGCCGGCGGCGCGCTGCACTCCGCCGACCACGGCGTCCGGATCGACGAGATCCTCGAGGCGCTCGCGGGCGAGGTTGAGCGCGACGCTCAGCTCGAGCTCGCGCGCGCCGCCTGAGCCGCCTCGTCGAGCGCGATCCTCGCCCGCTCGCCGAGGTTTTGGCGCACCCGCCAGCGCGCTCCGGAGAAGCCGAGGTTCGCGACCTTCGCGAAGCCGAGCTCGTCCTCGCGCAGGGCAAGCAGCAGATGCGCCGCGCGATCGGCGGCGGGTAGCTCGGCCGTTTCACCGACGCTCACGCACCAGCAGTCGACCCGTCGCCCGCGGCTGCGAACCAGGAACGCGCCCTGCTCGCCCACGAGCCAGGCGCCGAGCTCACCGCGCTGGAGGACGAGCCCCGTCCGTTGCAGGAGCTCGCGCTCGCGATGGCCGACGAGGTCGCCGAGCAGACCGAGCGCCACGGCGTCGGGCCCGCGGTCCGGGGCGCGCCGGCCGGCGCTCCGCGCGTCGCCGATCGCCACCACCTGGCGGGCGCCGCGCCGCGCCTGCAACCAGGGGATCGCCCAGGCGTGAGCGAAGCACAGGACCGCCGCCGGGAAGGTCAGTGGCTCGATCGCGATCAGGAGCGCTCCGGGGGCGACGAACGCGACGCAGATCCAGCACGTCCACGCCGTCCAGCGCCGGCCGTCGCGGCGCAGCGTGCGCTCGCTGGCGTCCTCGCGCCAGTGCAGCCGGGCGGCCTCCTCGAGGCCGCCGCGCGCGATCGTCGGGGACGCCTCGATCGCTCAGCCGCCCGCGATCGGGCGCCGCATCACCACCAGCTCGGCGTCCAGGGGCAGCTCGCGGACCACCTCGGCCGTGCCGTCGGGGTGCGACACGGAGGCGATCATCCCCAGGTCGAGCTCGCGGCGAAACGCCGCCACCGCCGCCTCGGCCTCGGCGTCGCCGGCCTCCCAGCGTGCCAGGGTCGTGTGACCGCTTCGATCGAGCCTGATCAACCGTCCCATCAGATCCTCCTTCGGGCGAGCGTCCAGCAACGGCGAGTCTACGCTCGGCGTCTCGGGGGTCCCGCTCGTAAGATCGAGCCGATGGACCGCTACGACCCGCATGAGATCGAACGCCGCTGGCAGGGCATCTGGGCCGCCGAGCGCACCTGGGAGGTCCCGAACCCCGGCGAGCCCGGGTTCGACCCCGACAAGCCGAAGTCCTACGTGCTGGAGATGCTCCCCTACCCCTCGGGCGAGCCGCACGTCGGCCATCTGAAGAACTACTCGCTCGGCGATGCGATCGCCCACTTCCGCCGCCGCAACGGGTTTCAGGTCATTCACCCGATGGGCTACGACGCCTTCGGCCTGCCCGCCGAGAACAACGCGATCAAGACCGGCACGCCGCCTCGGGAGGCGGTCGAGGCCTCGATCGCCGCCTACAGCGAGCAGTTCCGAGCGTGGGGCGTGTCGATCGACTGGTCGCGCGAGATCTCGAGCCACGACCCCGCCTACTACCGCTGGACCCAGTGGATCTTCCTGCGCCTCTTCGAGCGCGGCCTCGCCTACCGCACCGAGGCGCCGGTGCAGTGGTGCCCGGTCGACCAGACCGTGCTCGCCAACGAGCAGGTGATCGACGGCCACTGCGAGCGTTGCGGCTCGCTGGTCGAGTCGCGCGCAGCTCGAGCAGTGGTTCTTCAAGATCACCGACTACGCCGACCGGCTGCTGGCCGACTTCGACGTGCTCGAGTCGTGGCCCGAGCACGTGATCACGATGCAGCGCAACTGGATCGGCCGCTCCGAGGGGGCCGAGGTCACGTTTCGCTGCGACGAGCTCGGGATCGACTTCCCCGTCTTCACCACCCGGCCCGACACGCTGTTCGGCGCCACGTTCTTCGTGCTCGCCCCCGAGCACCCCGACGTCGAGCGCCTGGCTGCCGGCACTCCGCACGAGGCCGAGGTGCGCGCCTACGTCGACGCCGCGATCCGCGAGTCGGTCTCCGAGCGCGGTGACGAGGGGCGCGAGAAGACCGGCGTCCCGCTCGGGCGCACGGTCACCAACCCGGTCAACGGCGAGGAGATCCCGATGTTCGTCGCCGACTACGTGCTGATGGAGTACGGCACCGGGGCGCTGATGGCGGTCCCGGCTCACGACGACCGCGACCACGCGTTCGCGACCGCGTTCGGCCTCGAGATCCGCGAGGTCGTCGCGGGCGGCGAGGACGTCCAGGCCGAGCCGTACGTCGGCGACGGCCCGCTGGTCAACAGCGGGCGCTTCGACGGCGAGAACAACCGCGAGGCCTACGCCGACATCGTCGCCTGGCTCGAGTCGGACGGCAAGGGCGAGCCCGCGGTCAACTACCGCCTGCGCGACTGGCTGCTCTCGCGCCAGCGCTACTGGGGCTGCCCGATCCCGATCGTCTACTGCGACGGGTGCGGGATGGTCGCGGTGCCCGACGACCAGCTCCCGGTCGAGCTGCCCGAGGTCGAGGACTACGCGCCGAAGGGGCGCAGCCCGCTGGCGGCGGCCGAGGACTGGGTGAACACCGACCTGTCCCGTACTGCGGCGGCCCGGCGCGCCGCGAGACCGACACGATGGACACCTTCGTCGACTCGTCCTGGTACTTCCTCCGCTACCTGGACCCGCGACAACGACGAGCTGCCGTTCGACCGCGAGTGCGCCGACTACTGGATGCCCGTCGACCAGTACATCGGCGGCGTCGAGCACGCGATCCTGCACCTGATGTACGCGCGCTTCTTCACCAAGGCGCTCGCGGACATGGGGATGCTCGTCGCTCAGGAGCCGTTCGCGAGCCTCTTCACCCAGGGGATGATCACGATGGACGGGGCGAAGATGTCCTCGTCGAAGGGCAACACCGTGAGCGCCGTCGACACGGTCGAGCGCTACGGCGCCGACACCGCCCGCACCTACGTCTGCTTCCTCGGCCCGCCCGACCGCGGCGGCGACTGGGTGCCCGAGGGCGTCGAGGGCGTGCACCGCTTCCTGGTCCGCCTCTGGCGCCTCTCGAACGAGGTCACGACCCGAACCGAGCCACTAGCCACTAGCAACGAGCAACCCGAATCGGGCCCAGCGCGCGAGCTGCTCGCCAAAACGGCACTGGGCGATCGACAAGGTCACCCACGACATCGAGCACGGCTTCGCCATGCACACCGCGATCGCCGCGGTGATGGAGCTCGTCAACGACGCCTACCGCCTCAAGGACGAGCTCTACGGCGACGAGGCCGGCGAGGCTGCGCTGCGGTTCGCCACCGCGACCGCCGCGTCGCTGATCTTCCCGTTCGCCCCCCACCTCGGCGCCGAGGTCTACGACGCGCTCACCGGCGACCGGGTCTGGGAGCAGCCCTGGCCGGAGCCCGACCGCTCGCTGCTCGCACACGAGACGTTCACGCTCGTGGTCCAGGTCAACGGCCGGCGCCGCGACCAGATCGAGGCGGCGGCCGGGGCCTCGCAGGACGAGTTGCTCGAGCTCGCGCGCGCGAGCGACAACGTCCGGCCGCCACCTCGACGGCAAGCAGGTCGTCAAGGAGATCGTCGTCCCGGGCAAGCTCGTGAACCTCGTCGTGCGCTGAACATTCGCTGAGCTTCACACCAGATCGGCCCGGGTCTGGTAGAAAGCGCGCGTGCTCGTCAGGCGCCTCTCCGACGCGGCCGTGACCGAGGTCCACGGGCTGCGCCCGCATATCCTCATGGATGCAGGGGAGCTCGGCTCGCGCAATCTGTCGGTCAACTGGCTCGAGGTGCCCGCCGGCGTCTCGGAGGAGCTGCGCTCGCACGAGGAGGCCGAGCAGGTCTACATCGTCGTCCGCGGGACCGGGACGATGACCGCCACCGGCGACACCCAGCGCGCTCGAGCCGGGCGACCTGGTGCTGATCCCGCCCGCGACCGACCACGCGGTCGCCAACGACGGCGACACCGAGCTCGCGCTGGTCTCCGTCCAGTCGCCCGCCGTCTCGGCCGACGAGCTCTACAGCCGCCGCCTGGCGACCCAGGCGACCGGCTACGACGACGACTTCGAAGACGTCTGATCGCTGATCGAGCCGTGATCCGGCGCCGGGTGATCGTCCACGGGCAGGTCCAGGGCGTCTTCTTCCGCGACTCGCTGCGGCGGCTGGCGGACGAACGCGGCGTCGCCGGCTCGGCGACGAACCGCGCCGACGGCACGGTCGAGGCGGTGTTCGAGGGCGAGCCCGAGGCGGTCGAGGCGCTCGTGGAGCTCAGCCGCCGCGGACCGTCGCGGGCGCGGGTCGAGCGCGTGGAGGTGCTCGACGAGGAGCCCGCGGGCCTGCAGGGCTTTCGCGTCTCGTAGACGCTTCCGTCACCTCGCGCGCGCCACGGTTGAGCCTCGGAGCCCGACGATCACGGCGTGTCCGAGCTCAGCCGCCCACAGCTCGCCGTCTACGCCGCGATCGCCGTCGCGCTGCTGCTGCTCGGCGCTCGCTGGCTGCGCTCGGACGACCAGCAGGCGCTCCGATTTCGGCGGCGTCGCCCAGGCCGCCTCGGGCTCGTCGTCGTTCGACATCGACCGCGGCGGCGGGAGCATGGTCGTCCACGTCGCCGGCGAGGTGCGCAAGCCCGGCGTCTACGAGCTGCCCGCGGGCTCGCGCGTCACCGACGCGGTCGATCGCGCCGGGCGGCGTGAGCCCGACGCGGCGCGCCGGACGCGATCAACCTCGCGGCGAAGCTCGCCGACGGCCAGCAGGTGATCGTCCCGGCGAAGGCGCCCGACCGCCGGCGGTACGGCGGCCGCCGTGCCCGGCGACCCGGCGGCCGCCGACGTCCCGATCAGCCTCGGCACGGCGACCGTCGAGCAACTCGACACGATCGAGGGCATCGGCCCGGTGACCGCCGCAGGACATCATCGACTACCGCGACGAGCACGGCGGGCTCTCCTCGGTCGACGAGCTCGACCAGATCAGCGGCATCGGGCCGGCGACGATGGATGCGCTCCGCGATCGCCTCCAGCCCTGACCCGCGGGCTCCCTGGCGGCACGTCGGCCTCGCCGGGCTGGCGCTGGGCCTCGCCGCGGCGCCCGTGCTGGCGCCGGCGGGCGACCCCTGGCCGCTGATCGGCCTGGGCGCGGGCGGCGCTCGCGCGCCCTGGCGGCCGCCCGGCCGCGATCCTCGGGCGGCGCGCGCCTGTGGCTCGCCTGCGTCGCGCTCGCGGCGACGGCGCTCGGTCTCGGGGCAGGAGCGGCACGGGTTGCGGCGATCGACGCGGGCGCGCTCGACCTACCGACCGGCGGGCGGGCATCGATCCGCGGGTACGTCGATCGCCGTTCCGCGGCGATCGGAAGGCGAGGTCTCGGTTCGCGTCCAGACGCCGCAGGGACGGCTCATGGTCGTCGCCCCCGAGCCGGTGGCCGAGCTCGACGTCGGGCGGGGGATCGCCGCCCAGGGCACGCTCGAGCCGGCGCCCGACTGGCAGCGCGATTACCTGGCGCGGCTCGGGATCTCCGAGGTCCTGCGCGCGCGAATCGATCGACCCGCTCGCCCAGCGCCGCGGCGGCCTGGCCGGACTGCTCGACGGTGTCCGTACGCGAGCCGAGCGGGCGCTGCAGGCCGGGACGCCCCCGGCGTCGTCCGACCTTGCTGCGCGGCTTCGTCCTGGGCCAGGACGACCTCATCGACGAGCCCACCAGGGACGCGTTCAAGCGGTCGGGCCTCGCTCACCTGCTCGCGGTCTCCGGCCAGAACGTCGTCCTGCTCGCGCTCCTCGCCGCCGCCGCGCTGTCGCTGCTCGGCGTGCCGATTCGCGCCCGGCTGCTGACGATCCTGGTGCTGATCGGCGTCTACGTGGTGGTCACCGGTGCCGGGCCGTCGATCCAGCGGGCCGGGGTGATGGGCGCCGCGGGGATCGCGGCCGCCCTCGCCGACCGCCCCCGGTCGCGCTGGTACGTGGTCCTGCTGGCGGCCGCGGTCACGCTCGGCCTCGACCCGCGCGCGGCCGCCGACCTCGGCTGGCAGCTGAGCTTCGCCGCCGTCGTGGGCATCCTGCTGTTCGCGGCGCCGCTCGCGCGGGTCCTCGCGGGCGCGAGCCCGGGCCGCGTGCGGCGCGCGATCGCCGAGGGCGCGGCGCTTGACGGTCTCGGCGACCGTGGCGACGGCGCCCCTGATGTCGTTCGCCTTCGGGACCGTCTCGTTGGTCACCCTGCCGGCGAACCTGCTCGCGGTGATCGCCGAGGCGCCGGTGATGTGGCTGGGGATGCTGGCCGCCGCGGCCGGACAGCTCCCGTGGCTGCCGGTCGAGCCGCTCACGTGGCTGGCCGGTTTGCTCGCCGCCTACATCGCGCAGGTCGCCGAGTGGTTCGCGGCGCCGGGCTGGGCTCAGCAGGACCTCGGCCTCGGCGGCGTCCCGGCGCTGATCGGCACCTACGCGGCGCTCGGCGCGTGCCTTGGCCTGATGATCTCCTGGACGCGCCGGCGCGCTCGCCTGCGGCCCGGGCGCCGCGGCGCTCACCTGGCCGGCGCTCCTCGGCCTGGGCGCGCTCGCCGTGTTCGCGCCGCTCGGCGCCGCGCCCGCGGGCGGCGCCCGGCCGGCCGAGGTCGGCTTGACGGCCACCGTGCTCGACGTCGGCCAGGGCGACGCGATCCTGCTCCGGCCGGCAGGCGGCGACCCGATCCTCGTCGACGCCGGCCCGCCCGACGCCGACGTCGCCGGGGAGCTCGGCGATCGCGGCATCGACCGGCTCGCCGCGCTCGTGATCACCCACACCGACAGCGATCACTCCGGCGGTGCGGCGGCGGTGCTCGGCTCGACGCGGGTCGACCACCTCGGCTACGTGCGGGCCCCTCCGGCCGTGCTCGGCGAGGCGCGGGCCGACGGCACCGCGCTCGAGCGTCTCGGCGCGGGGGCCGCGCTCCGCTCGGGCGCCCTACGGCTGCGGGTGCTCTGGCCCCCGGCGCGCCTCGCCGCCGAGGCCGGGCCCCTCGACGAGCCCAACATGCTGCTCGGTCGTCGCCCTGGTGCGCTACAGAGGCTTCCGCATGCTCCTCACGGGCGACGCCGAGGCGGAGCTTGCGCCGGTCCACCCCGGCGACGTCGACGTGCTCAAGGTCGCCCACCACGGCAGCGAGGACGCCGGGCTCGCGGCCCTGCTCGCCGAGTCGGAGCCCGAGCTGGCCGTGATCTCGGTCGGCGCCGACAACCCGTACGGCCACCCGTCGCCGGCGACGCTCGCTGCCCTTGCGGAGGCGCACGTGCCGGCGCTCCGCACGGACCTGGACGGCGATGTCGAGATCGATGTGGGTGGGGGAGGGTGGTGGGTCGCCGATGGCTGATCCGCCCGCTCTGTGCGTTACTGTGCCGCCGTCCGCAGGGGGGAGAGTGCCCCTGACGTCTCGGTCCCCAGAGGAGGGCATTTCAAAGATGGAAGCAACCGGCACCCCGCCGCCGCCGCCACCGCCACCGCCACCGCCGGCCGACAGCGCGGCAGCGGCCGGCTCGGGTGAGCCGAAGGCTTCCGGGGGCTGGCGCGCGCTCGCCGTCATCCTCTTTCTCGCGCTCGCCTTCGCCTGCGCGGTGATGGTGATCGCCATGAGCGACATCGGTAGCACCCCGACGTGCAGGGACGTGCTCGCCGGCAAGGCCTCGCTGCCTTCAGACAACGAGTGCTTCGACGGCTCGAGCGCTCAGAAGACCGCGAGCCTCGTGTTCGGCTGGCCGAGCGGCGTGCTCGCCGGGATCGCCGCGCTCATCGCGATCTTCTTCGCCGTGACCGGTCGCCGGGGGCGCCTCTTGGTCACGCTCACCGGAGCCGCGATCGTGCTCGGCGCGATCAGCATCCTGATCGGCAGCATTTAGATCCAGCTACGCCGAAACGACATCGCCCCGGCGTCGGCGGCCGGGGCGCTCAATACACTCGGCCGACCTTGGCCGGCCCCCGCGAGAGCCCCGGGATCGCGCCCGCCTATCTGATCGCGGGCACCGACGCGGCGAAGCTCGACGCCGCCCTGGCGCGGCTGCGCGCCCGCGCGGAGGCCGAGGGCGGCCAGGGCTCGCTGGAGTCCTACTCGCCTCCGCCCGGCTCGAGCGCCGGGCCCGACGCCGACGCCCTGCTGGCGGCGATTCCCGCGCTGTCGCTCACGGCCTCCCGCCGCTACCTGCTCGCCGACGGGGTCGAGCGCTGGTCGGCAAAGCAGGCGGCGCCGGTCGCCGAGGCGATCGCGACGCTGCCGCCCGACGTCACCGTCGTGCTCGTCGCCCGCGAGCAGCCGCCGAGGCTGCGCGCTCCCAAGGGCCTCGCCGAGGCGGTGGAGAAGGCCGGGGGGCAGGTCCTCACCTACGCGGCGCCGAAGGCGCGCGACCTGCCCCGCTGGCTTGGCGCCGAGGCGGCGCGCCGCGGCTTCGGGCTTGAGCCGGACGCCGCGCGCCTACTCGCCGAGCGGCTCGGCGACGGCACGGCGCGCCTGGCCAGCGAGCTCGACCGGCTCGCGCTCTGGGCCGAGCCGGGTGCGGACGTCACGGCGGCCGACCTCGAGGCGATGGTGGCCGACACCTCCGAGGAGGTCACGTGGGCCCTCTCGGACGCGATCGTCGATCGGGATGCCGGCGCGGCGCTGGCCGCGGCCGAGCGGCTCGCCGACGAGGGCGCGTCGGTTACGTCGCTGATCTACCAGGCCGCGAAGCGCCTGCGGGAGGCGAACGCCGCGCTCGAGCTGCTCGACGAGGGCCGCTCGCCGAAGGACGTCGAGTCGGCGCTGCCGATGCACCCCTACGCGGCGAAGCAACTCATGCGCCGGCTGCGGGACCGGTCGCTCGGCGAGGTCCGTGCCTCGACATGCGCGATCGCCGACCTCGAGTGGTGGACCAGGGGCGGCTCGGAGTACCCGGAGCGCGTCGCGCTGACGCTTGCCGTTCGGCGCGCCGCCGGCCGTTGAGTCAGGCCGCTGCGCCGGCGCGAATCCGCGCCGCGCGGGCCTTCTTGCGGGCGCCAGAGTTGCGGTGCAGCGCGCCCTTGCTCACCGCTGAGTCGATCCGGGAGCAGAGCTCGCGGTGCTCGGTGTCGGCCGCTGCGGCGTCGCCGGACTCCACCGCGGCCTCGAGCCGCCGGAAATGCGTCTTGACGGCGCTGGTCATGCGCCGGTTCTCGTCGTGCTCGCGCAGCGTGCGTGCGTTGCGCTTCTTCTGTGAGGCGATGTTGGCCATCGAGCGACGCACGACTATAGCGAGGCAGTGTTGAGCGACGATCGGGAGGGACGGCCGACCCGGGTCGAGCTCGACGACGTCGCGGCGGCCGAGGTCGTCCCGCTGGACGAGCCGCAGGCGCCGCATCCGCGATCCGGGCGCTTGGCGCGTTCGACAGCCTTCTTCTCGATCGCGACCGGGTTCTCGCGCATCGCCGGGCTCGTGCGCGAGATCTTCGCCGCGAGCTACTTCGGGATCAGCCCGCAGATGTCGGCGTTCACGATCGCCTTCCTGATCCCGAACACCGTCCGCAGCCTGTTCGCCGACGCTGCGATCCAGGCCGCGTTCGTGCCCGTGTTCACCGAGAAGCTCGAGCACGGCGAGCGCCGCGAGGCGTTCCGGCTCGCGTCGCTGCTCCTCTTCCTGGTCACGCTCGTCCTCGGCCTGATCACGGCGCTGTTCATCATTTTCGCGCCGATCGTGGTGCCGGTGCTCGCGCCGGGATTCGGGGGCGCGACGCTCGACCTCACGGTCGCGCTCTCGCGGGTGCTCTTCCCGATCCTGATCCTGCTCGGGATCTCCGGCCTGGTCGTGGGCATCCTCAACAGCTACGACCGCTTCAGCGTCTTCGCGATCGCCCCCTTCTTCTGGAACGTGGCGATCGTCGCCGTGCTGATCGGGCTCGCGCCGGCGTTCCCGGAGGACGATCAGATCTACGCGTACGCGATCGGCGTCGTGGTCGGGACCGTGATCCAGCTCGCGATGCTCACCTACGACCTTCGCAACACGCCGTTCGGGATCCGCCGGGCGCTGCTGTCCCCGTTCCGCACCAAGCTGCGCGAGGCGATCGGCGACGCCGACGTCCGCCGCGTGCTGATCCTGATGCTGCCGGTGACGATCAGCCTCGGTCTGATCAACATCAACCTGCTGGTCAACAGCTTCTTCGGGAGCCTCGTGTCCGACCAGGCGCCGGCGGGGATCGACAAGGCGTTCCGCATCTACATGCTCCCGCAGGGGATCTTCTCGGTCGCGGTCTCGACCGTGCTCTTCCCGACCCTGGCCCGTTTCGCCGCCCGCGGGGCGATCGACGACCTGCGGGCGACGATGGCGAACGGGATGCGCCAGATCGTCCTCCTGCTCACGCCCGCGGCCGCCGCGATCCTCGTGCTCTCCGAGCCGATGATCCGGCTCGTCTACCAGCGCGGCGAGTTCACCGCATCGCAGACCGACCTGGTCGCGACGGCGCTCTTCTGGTTCGCGTTCTCGCTGCCGTTCAACGGCTTGTTCCTGTTGCTCACCCGCACGTTCTTCAGCCTCCAGCGGCCCTGGGTGCCGACAGCGATCTCCGGTGCCAACCTGGCGGTCACGGCCGTGTTCTCCGCGGTGCTCTACTCGCCGTTCGGGGTTGGCGGGATCGTCGCCGCGACCGCGATCGCGACCGCCGCGAGCGTCGTCGCCCAGGCGTGGGTGCTGCGCCGCGCGCTCGGCCGGCTCGAGCTCGGCCGCTTCCTGTGGACGACGGCCAGGGTGCTGTTCGCCTCGGCGGTCCTCGCCGCGGTCGCGTTCGGGATCTGGGACGGGCTCGACCATGCGCTCGGGCGGGGGGTCGCGGGCGAGATCGTCTCGCTGGGCACCGCGCTGCTCGTCGGCGCCGTGGTCTATGCGGCGACGGTCACCGTCCTGCGCATCCCGGAGGCGGCGCAGATCTACCGCCTCGTGCGCGGCGGCTAGTCCCAACGCCGGGGCGCCTGCAAGGGCGTTTGCAAGGAGAGCGTGTGTGACGGTGGTCACAGACTTGTCAATTCGCGCGGCCATCGTGTACGTCTCCTGACAGCCCGCTGACCCATCGGCCACGGCCGGCGCGGGCGAGCACCACGGGCGCTGCACGAGCGGTGCCGGCGCAATCGCGCCCCACACACGACAACGAGGTGATGCAGACATGGCGCGCATGCGCTTTGGAATTCGAGCGACCACGACCACCGCGCTCGCCCTGGCGGCGCTCGCCACTCCGGCTGCGGCGATGCCGACGCGCAGCCGGGACGACCGGCCGGCACGCGTCGGCTTCGCCGGCCTTCCGGCGTGGAGCGAGGCCAGGGCGCCGCAGCACGACTCCGGGCCGGTCCTGCCGCTGATCGGCAACCCGGACTTCGGGACTGCGGAGAACGGGTTCGGCGCCGCCCGCAGCGGCCACACCCACGAGGGCCAGGACATCCTCGAGCCGGCCGGGACGCCGCTCGTCGCTGCCACCGACGGCGTGATCGCCGAGGCCGGCAGCGACGGCTCGCAGGGCAACTACGTCTACTTATACGACCGCCGACGCGACCGCACCTACGTCTACATGCACATGATCGCGCCGGCCATCGTCGGGGCGGGCGACGAGGTCAGGGCCGGCGAGCGACTCGGCTCCGTCGGCTGCACCGGTTCGTGCTGGGGCGATCACCTGCACTTCGAGGTGCGCGACGGTCGCGGGATCGGCGGCGAGGCGCACGACCCGCTGCCGATGCTCAAGCGCTGGAAATCGGTCGACGAACCGCGTTGAGCGCGGGCGGCGGTCTCAGACCCCGCTCAGCCGCTCGCACGACTTTGCGTCGTCGGCGTCCTTGCCCCCCGAGCACAGGTCCTTGCCGGAGCCGCCGTCCATCAGGTCCTCGCCGCGCTCTCCGTACAGGCCGTCGTTGCCACCGTTGCCGTTGAGGCGGTCGTCGCCATCGCCGCCGGTGACCGTGTCGTCGCCGTCGCCGCCGACCAGCCTGGCGCCCTCGGCGCCGCCGCCGGAATCGTCACCGGCGCCGCCGAGGACCGAGTCGTCGCCGGTGTCGGCCTCGATCCGGTCGCGGCCGCCACCGCCGCAGAGCACGTCGTCGCCGCCGAACCCGTCGATGTGGTCACCGCCGCCACCGCCGTCGATGACGTCGACGCCGTCCGTGCCGTGGATCCGGTCCGGCCCGGCTCCGATCGGCCCGCCGCCCGTGTCCTCGGTGACCGTCACGGGCTTGCCGTCGCAGCTCGGACGGCCGGCCCGCTCGGCGCCCGCGGGCAGAGCGAGCGCGAGCACCGCCGTAGCCACCGCGACCGCGGACGCCGCGGCGAAGCTTGCCTGGCGCATCGGCATGGGGCCACCCTATCCTCACCACGCCCGATGGAACCGATGGAACGCATCCGCAACTTCTCGATCATCGCCCACATCGACCACGGCAAGTCGACCCTGGCCGATCGCATCCTCGAGCTCACCGGGTCGGTCGCCTCGCGCGACCACATGCCCCAGCTGCTCGACTCGATGGACCTCGAGCGCGAGCGCGGGATCACGATCAAGGCTCAGGCGGTGCGGGTCGACTACGCGGCCGACGATGGCGAGACCTACCACCTGCACCTGATCGACACCCCGGGCCACGTCGACTTCTCCTACGAGGTCTCGCGAAGCCTGGCCGCATGCGAGGGCGCGCTGCTGGTCGTCGACGCGGCCCAGGGCGTCGAGGCGCAGACGGTCGCCAACACCTACGCCGCGGTTGAGGCCGGGCTCGAGCTCGTCCCGGTGCTGAACAAGGTCGACCTGCCCGGCGCCGAGCCCGAGCGGGTGATCGGCGAGATCGTCGACCTGATCGGCTGCGCTCCCGAGGACGTGCTGAGGATCTCGGCGAAGACCGGCGAGGGCGTGCGCGACGTGCTCGAGGCGGTGGTGGCGCGGATCCCGGCCCCCGAGGGCGACCCCGACGCGCCGCCGCGGGCGCTGATCTTCGATTCCGAGTTCGACCAGTACCGCGGCGTGATCGCCTATCTGCGGATGTTCGACGGCGAGTTCCACAAGGGCGAGGCGATCGTCGCGATGCAGGCCGGAACCGAGGCCGAGATCGACGAGATCGGCTTCTTCGCTCCAGCGATGCGCGCGGTCCCCGGGATCTCTGCCGGCGACGTCGGTTACGTGATCTCCGGGCTCAAGGACGTCTCGAAGCTGCGCGTCGGGGACACCCTGACCTCGAAGCAGCGCCGGGCCGCCGAGGCGCTGCCGGGCTACCGCGAGGTGCAGCCGATGGTCTTCGCGGGGCTCTTTCCGATCGAGACCGATCGCTACGAGGACCTGCGCGATGCGCTCGAGCGGCTGGCGCTCAACGACGCTGCGCTCTCCTACGAGCCGGAGACGTCGCGGGCGCTGGGCTTCGGCTTTCGCTGCGGCTTCCTCGGCCTTCTGCACATGGACATCGTCCGCGAGCGGCTCGAGCGCGAGTACGACCTCGAGCTGATCTCGACCACCCCCAACGTCAGCTATGTGGTCAAGCTGACCAACGGCGAGGTGGTCGAGGTCCACTCGCCCGCCGAGCTCCCCGATCCGGGGGTGATCGAGTCGATCGCCGAGCCCTACATCCGCGCCTCGCTGATCACCCGCTCCAGCGACGTCGGCACGGTGATGGAGCTCTGCCAGCGCAAGCGCGGTACCCACGTCGACATGCACTACCTCTCGCCCGAGCGGGTGCAGCTGCACTACGACCTGCCGCTGGCCGAGATCGTGCTCGACTTCTTCGACCAGCTCAAGTCGCGCACCGCCGGCTACGCCTCGCTCGACTACGAACCGATCGGCAACCAAGAGTCCGATCTGGTCCGCGTCGACGTCCTGCTCGCCGGCGAACGCGTCGACGCGCTCTCGCAGATCGTCCACCGCGACGCCGCCTACGACGCCGGCAAGCTGCTGGTCGAGCGGCTGCGAAAGACGATCCCCCGCCAGCAATTCGACGTTCCCGTGCAGGCGGCGGTCGGCTCGCGGGTGCTCGCCCGCGAGACCGTCAAGGCGCTGCGCAAGGACGTGACCGCGAAGCTCTACGGCGGCGACGTGAGCCGGAAGAAGAAGCTGCTCGAGAAGCAGAAGAAGGGCAAGAAGCGGATGAAGCAGGTCGGCTCGGTCGAGGTCCCGCAGGAGGCGTTCCTGGCGGTCCTTCAGGTCGATGAATGAGAATTTCGAACAACGTCGGTTGCGGCTCGCGGAGGGGATGGAGGCCTTCAATCGCGGCGACACCGACGGCGTCCTGGCGATCTTCGATCCCGACGTCGAGACGCATATCGATCCGGGGTTGATGAACCCCGGGACCCGGCGCGGCCACGACGGCTATGTCGAGATGGTCGGCGCCTGGAACGAGGCGTGGGGAGCGATCGAGGTCGAGCTCGTGGACGTGAGCGAGCCCGACGAGCACCACATGCTGACCGAGGTTCGCCAGCGGGCCACGGGGGCAGGGTCCGGTGTGCCGGTCGAGATGAGTCTCTTCTGGCTGTTCGAGTTCCAGGGCGGCCTGGTCACGCGGTTCCACATGTATCCCGACCGTGATTCGGCGCTCGCGGCAGTCCCCTGATTAGATTCCCGCCTCGTGCCAGTCAACATCGACGCGATCGGCAAGACGTATCCGCCCGTCACCTATACGGTCGGGCGGGAGAAGATCCGCGAGTACGCGAACGCGATCGGGGCCGACAACCCGGTTCATCATGACCGCGAGGCGGCGGTCGCAGCCGGGTTTCGCGACCTGGTCGCCCCGCCGATGTTCTGCGTCGTCTACTCGGCGCCCGCGATTGCCCCGGGGGTGCTCGACCCCGAGGTCGGGATGAACCTGGCGATGATGGTCCACGCCGGGCAGGAGTTCGTCTGGGGCGAGCCGGTCTGCGCGGGCGACGAGATCACGACCTCGGCGAAGGTCACGGAGATCTACGAGCGCGACGGCAAGGGCTTCTACGTCTTCGAGTCCGTATCGACCAACCAGGACGGCGACGAGGTCGTCCGCGGCACATGGACCGATCTCGTGAGGGGGGTCTGAGGTGACCGAGACAGCCGTTCCCGAGGCTGGGCAGCCGCTGCCGGAGCTGCGGGTCACGCCGGACAAGTACCTGCCGCACCGCTACGCGGGCGCCTCCGGGGACTTCAACCCGATCCACATCGACAACGAGTTCGCGCAGGCGGTCGGGCTGCCGCGCAACATCCTCCACGGGCTCTACTCGATGGCGCTCGTCGCGCGGGGGTGCGCGGCGCTCGCCGGCGGCGACCCCCGGGCGCTCAAACGCCTCCAGGTCCAGTTCCGCGGCATGGGAGTGCCCGAGCAGGAGATCGTCGTCTCGGGGTCCATCCGCGAGGTCGACGGCCATCGGGTCGCCGTCGAGGTGATCGCCGAGCAGAGCGGCAACGCGATCATCCGCAACGCCGAGGCCGAGCTCGAGCTATAGCGATGGACTCCTACGACGGCGCGCTGCGCCTGGTCGTCTCAGAGCCCTGAGCGGAGGTCCGCCAGTACCTCGGCGGCGTGCGTGTCCGGCGGGAAGACCGGGTACCAGACGCGCTCGATCGTTCCCTGGCCGATGAGCAGCGTCAGGCGGCGCAGGAGCGTCCGGCCGGCGACCTCGAACGTCGGCAGCTGCAGCGCGCGCGTGAGCTCGAGCCCCTGGTCGGCGAGGATCGGATAGGGCAACCGGAGGCGTTCGGCGAGCTCCCGCTGGTAGCCCGTGTCCTGCGTCGAGAGGCCGAACACCTCCTCGATCCCCGCCTCGAGCATGTCGGCGTGGTGGTCGCGAAAGCCACATGACTCCGGGGTGCAGCCGCGGGCGCCCGGGATCAGGTCCCAGTCGTCCGCCAGCAACGGCTCGCCCGGCCGGCCGGTCCAGGGGTAGGCGTAGACGATCGTGCGCCCCCCGAGCTCGGCGAGCGCGACCCGCCGCCCGTCGGTGGCCTCGAGCTCGATCGCGGGCAGGGCCATGCCAGTCAGGTGGTCGGCGGCGCCGTCGTCGGTGGGTGCCGGGAGGTCGTCGGGAAGCGTGTAGGGATCGATCACCGGCACCGATCCTAGAATCACTCCCATGCTCAGTGAGCGCCAGCAGCAAATCCTCACCCTCGTCGTCGGGGCCTACCTCGACTCCGGCAAGCCCATCGGCTCGGCCGCGATCGCTGAGGGGGCGGACATCGAGTGGGGGCCCTCGACGGTCCGCGCCGAGCTCGCCGCGCTCGAGCGGGACGGATATCTCACCCACCCGCACACCTCCGCGGGCCGCATGCCGACCGAGTCGGGCTACCGCTTTTACGCCGACACGCTGCTGGCCACCGGTGCCGGACCCGCGACCGGCAGCATCGACCTGTCCCAGATGCGGCGCGAGATCGAGGAGGCGCTGCGCGAGACGGCGGTCACCCTCTCGCGCATGACCGACCTACTCGCCGTCGCGACCGCGCCGCCGCCCTCGGCCGCCCGCGTGCACCGCGTCGAGGTGCTGCAGCTCCAGCCCAAGGTCGTGATGGTGGTCGTGATCGCCTCCAACGGCGCGGTCACCAAGCGGATCTTCAACTTCGACTCGCCGGTTGACTCGGGCCTGGTCGAGTGGGCGTCGAGCTTCCTCAACGAACGGATCAGCGGGCTCGCCCTCGGCGCGCGGATGACCGGTGACCGGCTCGCCGACCCGGAGCTCGGCGCCGCCGAGCGGGGCTTCGTCGCCGAGGTCGCCGACGCGTTCACGGGGCTCGAGAGCGAGGTGGAGAGCGACCTGTACGTCGAGGGCGCAGCCCGCCTGCTCTCCGCCGAGCACGCCCCCGACCTGCCGCGCGCCGACTCCCTGATGCGCGCTCTCGAGCGCCGCGCGGGCCTGCTCGAGGTGCTGCGCTCGACCCTCGACCAGCGTTCGGTGTTCCTGTGGATCGGGGGCGAGAACCCCGCGCCGGAGCTGCGCTCGGTGAGCGTCGTCGGCGCCAACTACGGCCTCGGGTACCGCAACCTGGGCACGGTGGGCGTGGTCGGGCCGCTGCGGATGGACTACGCGACCGCGATCTCCTCGGTCCGCGAGGCGGCCGGCGAGCTCTCGCGCTTCTTCGAGTCGGTCTACTCGTAGCCATGACGACGCGACTACTACGAGGTCCTCGGCGTCGAGCGGGGGGCAAGCGACACGGAGATCAAGAGTGCCTTCCGGCGCCTGGCCCGCGAGCTGCACCCCGACGTCAACAGCCACGACCCGGCCGCGGAGGAGAAGTTCAAGCAGGCGGCCGAGGCCTACGAGGTGCTCTCCGATCCGGAGCGCCGGGCGACGTACGACCGGTTCGGGCACGACGGGCTGCGCAGCGGCGGCTTCAGCCCGCACAACGCCGGCAGCGTCGAGGACATCCTCTCGGCGCTCTTCGGCCGGGGGGACTCGCTGTTCGGCGACCTGTTCGGCGGCGGGCGAGCCTCGGGCCCGGCCGACGGCGCCGACATCGCGATCGAGGTGCAGATCACGCTCGGCGGAGGTGCTCACCGGCGTCAGCCGCGAGCTCTCCTTCGAGGCCGTCTCGCTGTGCGAGCGCTGCAACGGCAACGGCGCCGAGCCCGGGACGCCGATCCACACGTGCGAGACCTGCGGCGGCGCCGGCCGCGTGCAGCAGGTCCGCCGCTCGGCCTTCGGACAGCTCGTCCAGACCGGCGCCTGCCCGACCTGTCACGGCGACGGGCGCGTTCCCGAGCAGCCCTGCGAGCGCTGCAACGGCGCGGGGCGCGAGATGCGCGACCGCACCTGGGACGTCGACGTCCCGGCCGGCATCGAGTCCGGGCAGCGGATCCGGATCACCGGGGCGGGGCATGCCGGCGAGGCCGGAGGACGCCCCGGCGACCTCTTCGTGCTCGTCTCGGTGGCGGTCGACGAGCGCTTCGAGCGCCGTGGCGAGGACCTGATCACGGTCAGCCGCGTGCCCGCGACGCTGGCGATGGTGGGCGGCGAGGTCTCGGTGCCGACGCTCGACGGCGACCGCGAGGTGGAGATCCCCGCCGGCTCGCAGCCGGGCGACGCGATCACCCTCAAGGGCCTCGGCCTGCCGGGGCTGCGCGGGCGCGGCAAGCGTGGGGACGAGCACGTGGTCGTGGACGTCGTGGTCCCCCGCAAGCTCTCGCGCAAGCAGCGCGAGCTCGCCCGCCAGCTGCACGAGTCGCTCGACGGCAAGCGCCGATGACGCCGTGATCCGGCTCGCGGTGCGCTGCCGGCCCGAGCTCGCCGAGCGCGTCCTCGCCGAGCTGCTCGAGCTCGTCCCGGGCGGCGTGGAGGAGGAGGCCAGCGCCGAGTGGGTGGAGTACGCGATCTACGGCGCCCCGGGCGAGCTCCCGGCCCTGCCCGATCTCGAGGCCGCGGCCGGCGACGGTCTGGTGGAGGTGAGCTCCACCGAGATCCCCGACGACTGGGCCGACCGCTGGCGCGACTTCCACCGCCCGGTCCCGATCGCCGGCGGGCGGATGATCGTCCAGCCGTCTTGGGAACCGCGTCCCTCAGCTGACCCCGGCACCCCCGCAGGCGAAGCCGAGGAGGTGGCCGGGCCGTTATGTGTGGTCATCGACCCGGGGCAGGCGTTCGGGACCGGCGCCCACGCCACGACGACGCTCTGCCTCGAGCTGTTGCTCGAGCTCGCCGATCGCGCGCCCGAGCGGGGACCGCTCGCCGACCTCGGCACCGGCTCGGGCGTACTCGCGATCGCTGCGGCGAAGCTGGGCTGGGGGCCCGTGACCGGCTGCGACAGCGAGGTGGCCGCGCTCGAGGCCGCGGCCGAGAACGCGGCGGCCAACGGTGTCGAGCTCGAGCTCCTCCGCGTGAACCTTCGCGACCAGCCCGCTCCCGTCGCCCCGACCGTCGTCGCCAACCTCACCGCGCCGCTGCTGATCGAGGTCGCGGGCCGCATCGAGGCGCCGCCGCGCTCACTCGTGTGCTCGGGGCTGCTCGCGACGGAGATCGACGCGGTGGGCGCGGCCCTCGCCGGTGCCGGGCTCGAGGTCGAGGAGACACGGCGCCGCGGCGACTGGGCGGCGCTGCTGTGCCGGGGTTCCGACCCGCGCCGCGGTTAGGCTGCCCCGCAGATGGAGACGCTCGCCGTCACCTTCTACAACGTCGTCGTCTGGCTCCACGTCAGCGCCGTCGTGGTCGCGTTCGGCCCGACCTTCGCGTTCGGCATCTACTACGCGGTCGCCGGGCGCAAGTACCCACGCGCGCTCCCCGCGATCCGCGAGGCCACCATCACCATCAACCGCTCGATGGTCACCCTCGGCGCGATCGTGATCTTCCTCTCGGGCCTCTATCTCGCCTCGCGGGTGCCGTGGTCGTTCAGCGACTTCTTCGTCATCTGGGGCCTGCTCGCGATCATCGTCCTGATGGGCCTGGTGCACGGCTTCTTCCTCCCCAACGACCAGCGCGCGCTCCAGATCTCGAAGCGCGACATCGACGCGTCCGGCCCCACGGGCGACGTCCAGTTCAGCGACGAGCATCGAGGAGCTGACCGGCCGCAACGCCCGCATGGGCCCGGTCGCCGGCCTGATCGTGATCCTCACGATCTACGTGATGGCCGCCAAACCGTTCCTGTAGGTCGGTGACGTCTCGCTAGCGCCGGGCCGCGATCAGCACGGCGGCCAGCGCCAGCGCTGCGGCCGCGAGCCAGCCGGCGCGCTCGTCCTCGTCGCCCAGCACGGCGCCGCGCGTGCCCGCGGAGAGCACCGACGAGCGCGCCGCGGCCGACATCGCGGAGCCGAACGAGGCGGCCGATGCGACCGAGAACGCCGAGGCGACCGAGCCGACCGAGCCGACCGAGAACGCCGAGCCGACCGAGCCGATCGACATGAAAGAGCCCTTCGAGCAGATCGACAGCGCCGAGTCCTGCGACCAGAGCGAGAGCCAGGAATCGTCCGCCTGCGTCATCCCGTTCACGCCTTCAGTGTCTCACCGGCCATCATTGGCCGCATGGACGCCGCCGGACCCCACCCATCGCTGCCGATCGCCGTCTTCGACTCCGGCGTCGGCGGTCTCACCGTGTTGCACGAGTTCTTGGTGTCGCTGCCGGAGGAGGACTACGTCTACCTCGGCGACGATGCGCGTTTCCCGTACGGGGCGAAGAGCGAGGGCGAGCTGCGCGAGTGCGTCGAGCGCAACACGGCGTACCTGATCGACCGGGGCGCCAAACTGGTCGTGATCGCCTGCAACTCTGCCGCCGGGGCCGGCCTGGAGGCGGCGCGGGCGCTCGGCGCTGAGGCCGGGGTGGATGTGGTCGGGGTGATCGAGCCCGAGGCCGAGATCGCGGCGGCGATCAGCGACTCGGGCCGGGTCGGCGTTCTAGCGACCGCGGCGACCGTCTCCGGGGGCGCTTACCTGCGGGCGCTGGGCCGCCAGCACCGCGAGCTCACCGTCACCCAGGTCGCGGCGCCGGACCTGGCGGCGATCATCCAGCGGGGCTTCCCGTTCTCCGAGGAGGTCGTCGAGACGGTGCGCTCCTATTGCGCGCCGCTGCGGCGCGCCCGGGTCGACACGGTGATCCTCGGCTGCACGCACTACCCGCTGGTCCGCCCGATGCTCCAGCGCTTCCTCGGCCGCGACGTCCGGCTGGTGAGCGCCGGCCACGCGGTCGCCGCGACGGCTCAGCGGATGCTCGAGGCGCGCCAACTCGAGACCGCGCGCCGCGAAGAGGGCGAGTACTCGTTCGTGTGCACCGGCGACGCAGAGGCCTTCCGCGAGATCGGGACCCGGTTCCTCCAGCTCCCGCTCGGCGTGGTCGAGCGCGTCGAGGTGTAGGCGGCGCTGGTTACCCTGTGAGCGTGGCCATCCTCGAACAGGTTCAGGCCGATACCCGCACGGCCATGAAGGCGGGCGAACGCGAACGCGTGGGAGCGCTGCGCATGCTCGCTGACGCCCTGCAGAAGGACCTCAAGGCAGGCGGCGACGACGAGGTCACGGTCCTGCGCCGGGAGCGCAAGCGCCGCCTCGAGGCGGCCGCCGCGTACCGCGACGGCGGCAGCGACGAGCGCGCCGCGGCGGAGGAGAGCGAGGCCCGCGAGATCGAGCGTTACCTACCGGCCGAGCTGTCCGACGACGAGCTCAACGCGGCGATCGACGCCGCGGTGGCCGAGACGGGCGCGTCGGCTGCGGGCGACATGGGCAAGGTGATGGGCGCTGTGATGCCGAAGCTCGGCGGCCGCGCCGACGGCAACCGCGTCAGCGCGGCGGTCCGCGAAAGGCTCGCCGGGTAACGACTTGGCGCGTCGCCAGCTCACCCTCGACAACACGGTCGCCGCCGAGCTCGCGGGCTCCGAGGACACGGTCCTCCGTGAGCTCGAGGGTCGCCTCGGCTGCGATCTGTTCCTGCGCGGGAACGTGCTCACGCTCGACGGCGACGACGCCGACGTCCGCCGCGCGGCGACCATGGTCGACGAGCTCGTCGGCCTGGTCGAGCGCGGCCATGACCTCGCCCCGGGGACCATCGACGCAGTCACCGGCGCGATCGCGGCATCCGAGCGTCCCGCCGAGATTCTCGAGGACGTGATCTGGCGCCACCGCGCGACCAAGGTGGCCCCGAAGACCGTCAACCAGAAGCGCTACGTCGACTCGATCCGCAACCGCACGGTCACCTTCGGCATCGGCCCGGCCGGGACGGGCAAGACCTTCCTCGCGGTCGCCAGCGCGGTCGCCGCGCTCGAGGCGCGCAATGTCAGCCGGATCATTCTCACCCGGCCGGCCGTCGAGGCCGGCGAGCGGCTCGGTTTCCTGCCGGGCGACATCCAGGCCAAGGTCGACCCGTACCTGCGCCCGCTCTTCGACGCGCTCTACGACATGCTCGACCCCGAGCGGGTCATCACCTACTTCGATCGCGGCACGATCGAGGTGGCGCCGCTGGCATTCATGCGTGGCCGCACGCTTAATGACTCCTTCGTGATTCTCGACGAGGCGCAGAACACGAGCCCGGAGCAGATGAAGATGTTCCTGACCCGGCTCGGCTTCGGCTCGAAGATGGTCGTCACCGGCGACGTCACGCAGATCGACCTGCCCCGCGACCAGCGCTCCGGGCTCGTGGTCGTCGGCGAGATCCTCTCCGCCGTCGACGACATCGAGTTCGTCCGGTTCGGCGGCGAGGACGTCGTCCGCCACCAGCTGGTGCAGCGGATCGTCGCGGCCTACGGCGAGTACGCCGAGCGCACCAGCTCGAGTTGACGCTCGACCTCGACGACGTCGCCGGTCGAGCTGCGCCCTGCGGTTGAGGCGACCCTCGCCGCCGTCGGGGTCGGCGACGGCCATCTCTCGGTGGAGCTCGTCGGCGAGAGCCGGATCCGCGAGCTCAACCGCGACCACCGCGGCCTCGACGAGCCGACGGACGTGCTCTCGTTCCCGATCGACGGCCCCGGGCCGGCGGCCGGGCCGCGTGAGCTCGGCGACGTCGTGATCTGCCCCGAGCACACGGCCGACGTGGTCGAGGCGGCGGTCCATGGAGTGCTGCATCTCTGCGGCTACGACCACGAGGTCGACGACGGCGAGATGCTGGCGCTTCAGTCCAGGATTCTCAGCGGAATGGATCGATGAAGACCGTTGCGAGGCCCGCCCTCGGCGCCGCCGCTGTCGGAGACGGAATAGGTGAAGGTGTCGGCCCGGCGCGGGCCGAGGTGGTCCTGCACGTACACGAACGAGCCGTCGCGGTGCAGGTGCACGGTGCCGTGTTGGGGCGGCGTCTGGAGGTGGGGGTAGACGATGTCGCCCTCGACCTCGTCGTAGTCGTTTCCGACCACCCCGGGGACCGGGACCTCGAGCCTCCTCGTGTGGAGCTCGTACTCGTCATCGACCGCCGTCGGGGCGTCGTCGACCGCAGGGATCTCGATCGTCGACTCGACCGGATCGCTCAGCTTCAACCCGTCGCTGACCCTGTAGGTGAAGGTGACCGGGGTGTCGTAGTTGGACGGGGGCTGGTAGGTCAGCGACCCGTCCGACTCGAGCGAGAAGTACTCGCCGAACGGATCATCGACCCAGACCGCGGTCAGCGGATCGCCGTCGGGGTCGGTGTCGTTGGCGAGCACCCCAGGCGCGGCCAGATCCAGCTCGACATCCTCCGGCGTGGTCAGCGTGTCGGCCACCGCCTGCGGCTTGCGGTCCGATGCCTTGACGCGGATCGTCGCGGTCGCGACGCTCTGGCGCTCGCCGTCGACGACGACCGCGTAGCGGAAGTCGTCCGTGCCCACGAACCCGGGATCGGACGTGTAGTCGAACGCTCCATCGGGTCGGACCGTGGCGGTCCCGTGACGCGCCCCCCGGCGCAGCTCCGCGTGTCCCTCCTGGGCGAAATCGTTGACGAGCAGACCCGGATCGGCTTCGCGGCGCCGGACGCCCGTGAGCGCCGCGTAGTCGTCGTCGTGCGCGACCGGCGGCCTCGTGAGCGTGAGGTAGACATGACCGATCGTCGCGAGGCTGTTGCCGTCGTAGGCCCAGTAGTCGAAGTTGTCGTAGCCGGGATTCAGCGGATCGGGCCGGTAGCGAAACGAGCCGTCGGCGTTCAGGTGCAGCCGGCCGTAGTAGGGCTCCCCAAGCCGCATGGCCGTGAGCTGGTCGCCATCGGCGTCCGTGTCGTTGCCGAGCACCCCCGGGGCCGGCACATCGAGCACGTGCACCGTGCTCGGGACGCGGTAGAAGTCGGCCTCCGTTACGGGTTTGGCGGCACTGGCCAGGGCCGGCAGCGACAGTGCGATGACCGCGGCTACCGCGGCTGTGATCCAGATTCGTTTCATGCGGCTGCTTCACTGATGCCTCGGGTACAGGTAGACGAACCGGTCGCGCCCGACGGCGCCGGGATTGCGGGTGTAGCTGAAGGATCCGTCCGGATGCAGGTCGAGCGTCCCCTTGTGGGTCGGGCGCAGCAGTCGCGCGAACACCAGGTCGCTCTCGACCTCGTCGAAATCGTTCGAGACCACGCCCGGCGCGGGCACGGTGAGGGATGCCCTGGAACTCGACATACGGTACGTGTCGAACTCCATCGTGGGCGGGGTTGCACCCGCGGGGGCCGCGGCGATCAGTCCCATCACCGCCGCCCCAATGGTCGTCAGCGCCTCCGTACGCAAGTCCCCTCCGTGAGCCTCTGAGAGCCGGGAAAGTATGCCAGTCTGGGCGGCATGCCTCCGGGGACTCGCACCGGCTTCGTCGGGCTCGCGGGGCGTCCGAACGTCGGCAAGTCGACGATCGTGAACTCGATCGTCGGCGCGAAGGTCGCGATCATCTCCGACCGTCCGCAGACCACCCGCCGGGCCAGCCGGGGCGTCGCCACGCACCCCGCCGGCGCCTGGCAGCTGGTGCTGGTCGACCTGCCCGGGGTCCAGCGCCCGCGCGACGTGCTCACGGAGCGCATGCAGCGCCGGGTGGAGCACGAGCTCGAGGAGGCGGACGCGGTGCTGTTCGTGGTCAACGCCGAGCAGGGCATCGGGCCGGGCGACCGCTTCATCGCCGGCCACCTGCTGACGGCCGGGTCCGGGGCGCCGGTGATCTGCGCCGTCAACAAGATCGACCGTGTCGGGCCGCCGGAGCTGACCAAGGTGCTCGCGGACGTCGGCGAGTTCGATGTCGTCGACGAGGTATTCCCGGTGTCGGCGAAGCGAGGCACGGGGGTCACGGCCCTCGTCGAGCGGCTCGCGGAGCTCGTTCCCGAGGGTCCGCTGCTCTACCCGCCGGAGGACCGCAACGACCAGCCCAGCGACGTCCACCTCGCCGAGCTGATCCGCGAGCAGGTCCTGCGCCGGACGCGCGAGGAGCTTCCGCATGCGGTCGAGGTGGCGGTCGAGGAGGTCGGCTGGCGCGAGGATGGCCTGGTCGAGGTCCGCGCACAGATCTGGGCGGAGACCAATTCGCAGAAGTCCATCCTGATCGGCAAGGGCGGGCGCATGGTCCGCGAGATCGGCACCGCGGCCCGCAAGGAGCTGGAGCGCGAGCTCGGCGCGCGCGTCTTCCTCGACCTCGACGTCCGCGTCCGCGAGAAATGGCGCGGCGACGAGGGCCTGCTCGACCGGCTCGGCATCGACTGAGACGGACGAGTGATCGACTAGCCCTACGATCTTCCGCTATGAGCGAGACGGTCGTCTTCGACGAGCAGGGCCTGGTCCCATGCGTCGCCCAGGACTGGAGCACCGGCGAGGTGCTGACGCTCGCGTACATGAACGCGGAGGCGCTGCGCCTCACCCTCTCCACCCGGGAGCTCCACTTCTACAGCCGCTCGCG
>CAWAUE010000011.1:0-304184 GCA_963785195.1 uncultured Solirubrobacterales bacterium
TGCACGGCGGCCGTGTAGATCGGGATCGTGTCGCGGAGCTTCGGATGCGGGCGCACCCAGCCCTTGATGTCGATGTCGTGGTACTTGCCCTCGTACCGGATCGGCTCGCCGCTGTCGCAGCGTTCGATGATCAGGCGAACCGCCTCGACCGTCTCGCGCAGATGCGGCGCCGGGCGCCCGTAGTCGACGCCGTGCCAGGTCTCGTTGAGACGCTTGACGCCCGCGCCGAGCCCGAGCCGGAAGCGCCCGCCCGACGCCTCGTCGATGTCGAGTGCCGAGAGCGCGATCATCATCGGGCTACGGGTGAACGCCCACGCGATTCCGGTGCCGACGGCGATCGAGTCGGTCGACGCCGCCAGCCACATCGCCTGGGTCAGCGAGCTGCGGAAGAGCTCCACGGCCCAGACGCAGTCGATGCCGGCTGCCTCGGCGGCGCGCGCCTGCTCAGCGAGGTCGCCGACGGAATCACCGAGGCCGGCGATCTGGATTCGGTCGAGGGCGGGTGGCCGGCTCACGCGATCCGGGCGCCTGCCGCGCTCAGCCGCTGCCGCATTGCTGGAGCCCGTAGTCCTTGGCCAGTTGACTGGCTTCGTCGAGGGGGTCGGACTCGATCGCGGCCGGGTCGGACTGGATCTTGTCGATGCCCCCCTGGACCGCGTCGAGCATCGCGGTGATCTGCTGCTCGTCGCCGGACGGCGCCGGCAGCGCCCTGATCGCGTCGACCTCCTCCTGAAGCGCCGGGACCGCGATCTGCGAGAACTGCTGGAGGTCGGCCGACGACGGCTGGCCGTTGCCCAGGCCCTGGATGGCCGTGTTGAGCGACTTGTCGCTCGCGGCGCAGATCGCGTCGGCCTGGGCGATGAACTGCTCCTTGGTCAGCGCCGGGGCCGCCGCGGTGGAAGTCTGCGCGCCGGTGGTCGCCGTCGAGGTCGTGTCGTCTCCGCCGCCGCAGCCGCCGAGCGCGACCGCCCCGGTGGCGGCAAGTGCGGTGAGCGCGAGCGCGAGCCGTGCGGTCATCGGAGGCGGCAAGCTACCGGACGTCGCACTGCTGGGAGCCGTAGGCGCGCGCGAGCCGGCTCGCCTCGCGCAGGCCGGCCGGCACGCCGTTGACGACCGCCGCGGGGTCCGCGCGGATCTCGGCGATGCCGCGCTTGGTCGCGGCGAGAATCGCGTGGACCTTCTGCTCGTCGCCGCGCGGCGCGCCCAGCGCCCGGATCGCCCTGACCTCGGTCTCGAGCGCCGGGACCGCGATCGACAGCGCCACCTGCCGCACCTGCGCGGGCGGAGGGTGGCGCCGGCCGAGGTCGTCGGCCGCCGCCTCGATGCGGACGTTCGTCGAGTTGCAGATCCGATCGGCCTCGGCGAGGAACTCCACCTTGCCGATCGACTGGCTCACACCAGCGGGAAATGTCGTCTCCTCATCGCCACCGCCACAACCACCGAGCACGGCCAGCGCGAGCGCGCACAACCAGATCAGCCGGCCACTCGTCACTCGTCACTCGTCACTCGGTGTGGATCGCGGACCAGCGGCGAATGGCGAGTGGCGAGTGGCGATCTACACCCTCTGAATCAACGTGCCCGTGCCGAGCCCGCCACCGCAGCACATCGTGACCAGCCCGACCTCCTTATCCGTGCGCTCCAACTCGTGCAGGAGCGTCGTCATCAGGCGGGCGCCGGTCGAGCCGAGCGGGTGGCCGATCGCGATCGCGCCGCCGTTGACGTTGACGCGGTCCATGTCGGGATCGAGCTCGCGGCGCCACGCGGCGACCACGGAGGCGAACGCCTCGTTGATCTCGATCAGGTCGATGTCGCCGATCTCCATGCCGTTGCGCTCGAGGATCTTCCTGGTCGCGGGGATCGGGCCGGTGAGCATGATCACCGGATCGACGCCGACCGTGGTCTGGTCGACGATCCGCGCCCGCGGGGTCAGCCCGAGAGCATCGGCCTTCTCGCGCGTCATCAGCAGGACCGCGGCGGCGCCGTCGGAGACCTGCGAGGAGTTGCCGGCCGTGACCTTGCCGTCCTCCTTGAACACGGTCCGCAGGCCGGCGAGGGCCTCGAGGCTGGTGTCCGGGCGGATGCCCTGGTCGGTCGTGTAGGTGTCGCCGTTGACCTGGAACGGGATCATCTCGCGGTCGAAGCGGCCCTCCTCGGTCGCCTTCGCGGCGAGCTGGTGCGAGCGCAGGCCGATCTCGTCGAGCTCGGAGCGGGGGATCTCCCACTTGTCGGCGATCATCTCGGCGCTGATCCCCTGCGGGACCAGGTTGTAGCGCTCCATCAGCTGCGGCGAGAACGCGAAGCCGTGCTCCTTCTGGACCTCGAGCGAGTCGGCGAACGAGATGTGGCCCATGTGCTCGACGCCGCCGCCGATGACCACGTCGTGGACGCCGGAGGCGATCAGCGCCGCGGCGAAGTTGATGGCCTGCTGGGCCGAGCCGCACTGGCGGTCGACGGTCGTGGCCGGGGTCTCGATCGGCAGTCCGGCCTCGAGCCAGGCGTTGCGGCCGATGTTGATGGCCTGCTCGCCGAACTGCTGCACGCAGCCGGCGACCACGTCCTCCACCTCGGCGGGGTCGATCCCGGCGCGGTCGATGACCTCGGTGTAGGCCTTGGCCAACAGCGTCGAGGGATGGACGTCCTTGTAGTAGCCCTTCTCCGGATGACCGCGCCCGACCGGCGTCCGTACGGCCTCGACGATCACTACCTCGCGCCCTGAGAACTTCCCGTTGCCGGACATTCGTCTTCGGTCCTCCGTAGTCAGTTTTATGATGCGACTGTAAGAGATTCTAGTCGTCGGCGATCAGTCGCGCGTGATAGTAACCCGCCCGATGGGAGGGTCCGAGGCATACGAGCGCCCGGCGATCGCCGGCAGCGGGATGATCGCGTGCGGCCTCGCCGCGTGCGCCACCCAGACCGGGACCGTGCGTCTGCTTGCCCGCAGCGACGCCTCCGCGTGGCGGGCGGAGGAGGTGGCGCAGGGTGAGGCGCGCAAGCTCGACCGGCGGCGCCCCGGAGCGGATCAAGGTCACCACGCAGACTGCGCGACCTCGCCGACTGCGACCTGGTCGTCGAGGCGATCGCGGAGGACGCCGACGCCAAGGTCGACGCTGCTGAGCGCGCTCGCCGGCATGGCGCCGGACGCCCACCTGGCGACGACCACCTCGTCGCTGTCGATCGGCGAGCTGGGCGAGCGCAGTGACTGCGCCGACCGGTTCTTCGGCCTGCACGTCTTCAGCCCGGTGGCGCGGATGGAGCTGATCGAGCTCTGCCTGCCCGCCGCGCTCGCCGACGGGGTTGCCGACCGCGCGCGGACCTGGTGCGCGGCGCTCGGCAAGACCGCGATCGAGGTGCCGGACCAGACCGGGTTCGTCGTCAACCGGCTGCTCTTCCCCTACCTCTTCGAGGCCGTCCGGCTGATGGAGGCGAGCGGGATGGCGGCCGCCGACGTCGACTCGTGCATGCAGCTCGGGGCCGGGCACCCGATGGGCCCGCTGCGCCTGCTCGACTTCGTCGGGCTGGACGTCGCCGTCGCGATCGGCGAGAGCCTCGACCGCGACGGGGCCGGCGGCGGGGCGGACGTGGTCCCGGCGCTGATCCAGCGGATGGTCGCCGACGGGAAGCTGGGCCGGAAGTCGGGAGAGGGATTCTTCGAGTACTGAGCGGCGAGCACGGACATCCGGAGGACCTGGCGCCCCAGTGGCAGGCATACGCTCGCGATCGGGGCGTCTACTACTACTCGAACTGGTCGATCCCCCAGGTCACGCAGCTGCTCCACCACGACGACTTCGGCGACGTGCCGAACGTGGTCATCGGCGACCTGCCGGGCGGCCTGGCCGGCTCGTGGCTGGCGCACTTCCGGATCGAGCACGACGACGACCGCACCTACACCGTCGTCGTGGTCGCCGCGGAGGCCAGCGTTCACTACGCGGTCCGCGTGATCTGCCATGACCGCGGGCTGCCCGACCGCGACGCGTCCAACCCCGATGCCGAGCACCAGCTCGTCGAGATGGACGACCGCCAGGTCGAGTTCGAGAGCGAGGCGCTCGTCGGCCGCTATGAGATCTCCACCGACCACGACCAGGACCAGGTGCGCGCCTGGCAGCTGTTCGACCCGTCGCTGATCCGCTGGCTCGTCGACGGCGCCCCTGACGACTTCTCGTTCGAGCTTCAGGACGGTGCGCTTTGCGGCTTCGTGCCCGGGGCGCTCGGCGAAGCGGGCGAGCTCGACGCGCTGTGCGAGGCGACGGCGACCGTCCACACGCGCGTCGTCGAGATCGCCTCGGCCCCGGCCGCCGAGCCCGCGGCGGCGGGCAGCCGCGCCGACTCGGTGGAGCGGGAGCTCGCCGAGCACCCCTTCTCCAAGCCACCGCGCAGCGCCCGCTCGGCCGCCCTCCACTTCGGGGTGCCCTTGATCAGCCACTCGTCGCGCCAGCTGGGCGCCGAGGCCTTCTTCCGCTCGCACGCCGCGGCCCTCGGGCTCGAGCGGATGGAGCCGGGCGAGTTCCGCGCCGCTCACATCGACATCGCGGTGCCGGGGGCGATCACCCAGGTCGCGCGCGGGCGCCTGCCGGGCACCGACCTCGACGGCTACCTCTTGTTCACCACCGACGACAGCGCCGGGTCGGGCTGGAGCGTCGTGGTAGCCGACATCGACGAGATCGACAACGGCTTCGCGTTCGCCGGCAGCGACGCCGAGCGCAAGGCAGAGAAGCACGACCTCGACATCTCCAGCAACGGCGACACGATCACCGTCTGGCGGCCCGACGGCAGCCCGTTCGCGCAGACCGCCCGCAAGCTCGACGACTTCCTCGAGCACGCCTGCCCCGCCCTCGAGGCGTCGGTCACCGCAGCCCGGCGCCGGCCGGGCCCGTAGCTCGGAGTGCCGCGCCAAGCGCGACGACCAGCGCCCCTGCGAGTCCCCACTGAGTCCGCCCCTATTCCGACAGCCCGGCAGCTTCGAGGGCCTTGGCGCTGTCCCAGTAAAGCCCGAGGCGAACGACCTCGCCCGCGTCGAAGGTCCACATCGTCGCGGTCGTGGCCTGGGTCTCTACACCGCTGCTCTTGCCCCGGCCCGTGACATGCGTGATCACGACAACGTGCTCGCCGGCGTCCAGGACGTCCCCCGGCACCGCCACGAAGTCATCCCACGCCCCCAAGGCCGCCTGCCAGGCACGCGCCATCTCCTCGCGGCCCCGTGTCGCGGTCCCCTCCGGCCAATCGGTCATCGCGAACTCGACGTCGGGATGAAAGACCTCGCCGCCCGTGAAGTCGCCCTGGATCCAGTCGTCGTAGACCTCGCGGACGATCTCGACGTTTTCCTGCGACACCGCTCGAGTATCCCCGAGAGAGCCACTCCCCATATGCGCGAACGGGCGCCGGTACTACGCCGCGCGCCGCGCCGGCCGCTTGCGCCCGCTCTTGGGCGCCGCCGGCTCCGGGTGGCGGCCGCAGAGGTCCCAGACCACCTCGGCCTCGGAGACGCCCTGGCGGCGGGCTTCCTCGGCGACGCTGGGCCAGGGAAGCTGCGCGTCGGGCAGCTCATCCCATCGCGCCAGCTCCATCGCCTCGAGCGCCCCCCGGAGTGCCGGACCCAGGTGATCCTCGGTGCGCAACATCGCCCTCAGGACCTCGAGCTGCTTGTCGGTGAGCTTGATGACCCACATATGCGCCGTCCCTGTCGCGGTCTCGGTTTCGGGAGACGCTATGGCGCGCCGCGGACGGAAGCGGGCGGGCACCCGCCCGCAATTAGCGGGCGTCGCCGGAGGAGACGGACGGATTGTCGGGCAGCGCGCGGTGCTCGGCGGTGACCGCGTGGATCCGGACCGCGACGATCCGGTTGTCGCGTACCGACTCGACCCGGAGCTCGTAGCCGTTGGCGCGGACCTTGTCGCCGCGCTTCGGCAGGCGCCCGAGCTCGGAGAAGACGTAGCCGCCGATCGAGTTGAAGGCGTCGGAGTCGACCGGGAGCTGGATCCCCGCGTCCTCGAGGTCGCCGAGCGGAACGTGGCCGCGCACGTACCAGTCGCCGTCGGTGAGCCGGCGCAGCGACACCGACGCGCGGGTCGGTCTCGTCCTCGATCTCGCCGACGACCTCCTCGAGGATGTCCTCGATGGTGGCGATCCCGACCGTGCGCCCGTACTCGTCGGAGACGATCCCGATCGAGGAGCGCTGGCGCTGGAGCTCGGCGAGCAGGTCGTCGAGCGGCTTCGTCTCGGGGAAGACCGGGACGTCGCGGATCGCCGGCTCGAGCGAGGCGTCGGGGCCGGCGTTCATGTAGAGCCGGACGAGGCTGTTGTTGTGGACGATGCCGCGGACCTTGTCGGGGTTGTCGTCCTCGACCACGACCAGGCGGGTGTGGCCCGAGGAGACGCAGCGGCGCAGCGCCTCCTCGACCGTCTCGTCGGCGTTCACGGTGACCACCGCCGGGATCGGCGTCATCACCTCGCGCGCCTGCTGCTCGTGCAGGTGAAAGACGCCGCCGAGCATCACCGCCTCGCCGGGGTCGAGCGTGCCGCCCTTCGCCGACGTCTGGATGATCTCCTTGAGGTCGGCCGAGGTGTGCTTCTCGCTGAGGTCGTTGGGGTCGACGCCGAACAGGCGCACGATCCCGTTCGAGATCCCGTTGAGCGCGATGGTGAACGGGGCGCTGATCAGCTCGAACCAGTGCAGCGGGCGGGCGAGGGCGCGCACGACCCGATCGGCGTTCGAGATCGCGAGCATCTTCGGCACCTGCTCGCCGATCGTGATGTGCAGCGAGGTCGCGATCAGGAACGAGATCGCGAACGCGATCACGGTCGCGCCGGTGCCGTCGCCGAGCGCCGGCTCGATCAGCTGACGCGATCGCCGGCTCGCCGAGGAAGCCGATCCCGATCGAGGCGAGCGTGATCCCGACCTGGCAGGCGGCCAGCGATTCGTCGATCGTCTCGATCTGCTCGAGCGCCTGCTCGGCGCCCGACTCGCCCTCCTTCGCCAGCGCCTCGATCCTGCCCTTGCGGGTGCGCACGAGCGCGAACTCGGCCGCGACGAAGACCCCGTTGACGAGCACGAGCAGGAGCAGCAGGACGAGGAAGAGCAGCCGTCACTGCCCGGACCCGCTGAAGCCCGCCGGCCGCGGACGCGAAGCGGAGCAGCCGGCGGATTGTTTGTCAGTACTTCGAGGGAGGTCGTCCATGGAGGACGGCGCAACGGTAGCAGCGACGGCCGCTAGTCCCGACCCGGCTTGCGCCGCGGCCCGACGTGCACGCCGGGGGGGCGGTGGCGCAGGTGAGGCGGCGGCGCCGGGAGCCCGAAGTCGTCCGCGCGCGCGACGAGCCTCGCCGCCGCTCGCTCGCAGACGGCCGAGATCGAGAGCGACGGGTTGACGCCGAAGCTCGTCGGCATGATCGAGGAGTCCATGCAGTACAGCCCCTCGTAGCCGAACACCTCGCCGACATCGTCGACGACCCCGAGGCGTTGGCCCGCTCGCGGACCCGCGCCGACTGCTACCGGCGTGTGGCCCGCGGCGACCGGCTGCGCCGGGCGCATCGCAGGCTCGACGTCACGGACTCGAGGCGGCTCGGTTCTCACGCAACGCTGCTCCAGGTACGTAGCCCCGGCCGCCGAGCGGTCCGGCTCGGGGCGATCCAGCACCGCATCCGGTGGGTGATGATCCGTCGCGGCGACCTCGCCACACGAAGGACGCTCCGTTTGATCAGGCACGTTCGCTGAGCGTTAACGTGGCCTGCCGTGGAGCAGGACGCGACCCCGTACCTCGACGCGCTGGTCGCGTACGCCGATCGCAACCCCGGCCGCTTCCACGTCCCCGGCCACAAGGGCGGCCCGGGCGCCGACCCGGCCCTGCGCGAGGCGTTCGGCGACCGGCTGCTCCAGCTCGACCTCCCGGCCGGCATCGAGGGCATCGACGTCGGGCCCGATCCCGCGCGAGACGCCGTTCCAGCTCGCGCAGCGACTCGCGGCCGAGGCCTGGGGCGCGCGGCGCAGCTGGTTCCTGGTCAACGGCGGCTCGGGCGGCAACCACGCGATCTGCCTCGCCCTCGCCCACCTCGGCGAGCGGGTGGTCGTGCAGCGCAACGTCCACTCGTCGATGATCGACGGGCTCGTGCTCGTCGGGCCTGCGCCCGCGGTTCGTGGCGCCGGAGCTCGACCCCGAGCTCGGCGTCGCCCACTGCCTGACCCCGGAGGCGCTCGACGCCGCGCTCGGCCGACGAGCCCGACGCGGTCGCCGCGATGATCGTCTCGCCCACCTACTTCGGCGCCGTCGCCGACGTCGCCGCGCTCGCCGAGGTCGCCCACGCGCGCGGGCGTGCCGCTGGTCGTCGACGAGGCCTGGGGCGCCCACCTGCACTTCTCGTCGGCGCTGCCGACCGCGGCGCTCGAGTGCGGCGCCGACGTCGTGCTCTCCTCGGTCCACAAGATCGTCGGCTCGATCACCCAGTCGGCGATCCTCCACCTCGGCGCCGGCGATCGCGTCGACGAGCGAATCGTCGACCGCGCCGTGACCCTGATCGAGATCGACGAGCCCGAACGCGCTCCTCACCGCCTCGCTCGACGCGGCCCGGCGCCAGGCCGCGATCCGCGGCGAGGAGCTGCTGGCCGAGACGGTCGAGCTCGCTGGGCGTGCTGCGCGAGCGGATCCGCGCGATCCCGGGCCTCGACGTCCTCGACGAGCGGATCGTCGGCCGCGCCGGCGTCCACGCCTACGACCCGCTGCGGCTCGTGGTCGACGTCCGCGGCACCGGCGCCACCGGCCACCGGATCGCGCGCATGATGCGCGAGCAGGACGACATCAACCTCGAGCTCTTCGCCGAGAACGTCGTCGTCGCCGTGTTCGGGATCGGCGAGCGCGCCGCCGTGACCGGCGCGCGGCTCGTCGAGGCGCTCGAGCACGCCTGCGAGCGGCTCGGACGAGGAAGAGGAGGAGCCGCTGCCGCCGTTCGCCGAGCCGCCGCCCTGGGGCCCGACCGAGCTCTCGCCGCGCGAGGCGTTCCTGGCCGGGCAGGAGGTGGTCGCCTTCGCCGCCGCCGAGGGCCGGATCGCCGCCGAGTCGCTGGCGGCCTACCCGCCCGGGCGTCCCGAACGTGCTGCCGGGCGAGCGGCTGACCGGGCCGACGCTCGACTACATCGCCGACAGCGTCGCCCACGGCGGCCTGGTGCGCGGCGCGAGCGACCGGACGCTGAAGACGATCCGGGTGCGTGGCCGGATCCGAGCGAGCCGGGCCTGGGGCGCTCGACTCCGAGACCGGGCGCCTGCGCGACGTCCTCCTCGGCCCGCCCGACAACTTCCGCTGGCTGCCGACGAGCGCGATCTCGAAGGCGACGCTGGCGAGCGGCGCGAAGTTCGACCGCGAGCTCGCCCTCGCCCAGCACCGCGAGCTGGTCTCGGTCTACGAGTCGGCCGGGGTCAGCGTGCACATCCTCGAGCCCGACCCGGCCGCTGCCCTACCAGGTGTTCGCGCGCGACTCGAGCGTGATGACGCCGGGCGGCGCGGTCGTCACGCAGATGCACCAGCCCTGGCGCCGCGGCGAGTACGCGCCGGTGATCCGCTTCTACCAGGAGCACGGGATCCCGATCGCGAAGATGATCACCGCGGGGTCGCTCGAGGGCGGCGACGTGTGCATCGTCGAGCCCGGCGTGATGCTGATCGGCAACGGCGAGGAGCGGACCGAGGTCGACGCCGCCCGCCAGCTCGCCGGCTGGATGGAGGCCGAGGGCTGGGAGGTGCGGATCGAGCCGATCCCGAGCCAGTTCGTCCACATCGACGTGCTCGTCTCGATCCTCGCGCCCGAAGCTCGCCGCGGTCTGCGTCGAGTCGGCCTCGGGCGGGCTGGTCGCCTGGCTGCGCGACAAGGGCTTCGAGATCCTCGAGGTCTCCACCGCCGACGCGTTCAAGCTCGGCGTCAACGCGATCTCGCTCGGCGACGAGCGGGTGCTCTCGACGGCGCGGCTCGGCGCAGCCTGAACGAGCAGCTGCGCGCGCTCGGGCTCGAGGTCTTCGACCCGGACCTCTCGATGTTCACGATGGGCGGCGGCGGCGCCCACTGCCTCGCCCAGGCGCTCGACCGCGACCCGGGCTGAGCGTCGATGGCCGCGGCACCGGCGATCGACCCCGCGCGGGTGATCGCCGACCTGCGCGAGCTCGCCGCGGCGCACCGTCCGACGAGGGCGGCGCGCAGCGGCTCTGCTGGGGCCCGGGCTGGCGCGCGGGCGCGCGAGTACCTCGGCGAGCTGCTGGCCGAGCTCGGCCTCGAGCCGGAGACCGACGAGGCGGGCAACCTCTGGGCACGTCTCGAGGGGCGCGACCCGAAGGCGCCCGCGCTCGCGCTCGGCTCGCACCTCGACTCGGTGCCCGACGGCGGCTGGCTCGACGGGGCGCTCGGCGTGATGGCGGCGCTCGGCGTGCTGCGCGCCTGGGCCGGCGGCGAGCCGCCGCCCGTCTCGCTCGTGCTCGTCGACTGGGCCGACGAGGAGGGCGCCCGCTTCGGGCGCAGCCTCTTCGGCAGCTCGGCGTTCGCCGGCACGCTCGACCCGGCCGACGTCGCCGGCCTGCGCGACGCCGACGGCCGCGGCGATCGCCGACGTGCTGGCCGAGAACGGCGTCGAGCTCGCCCGCGCGCCGCGTGTGCGCCGCGCGCCGCGAGGGCCTCGGCGCCTACCTCGAGCTCCACATCGAGCAGGGGCCGGTGCTGGAGGCGCGAGGGCCTGCGCGCCGCGGCCGTCACCGGCTGCGCCGGGGTCGAGCGGCTGCGCTTCGAGTTCCGCGGCCAGGCCGCGCACGCCGGCACCACCCCGATGGACGCGCGCCGGCGACGCGGGCCTCGCCGCGGCCGAGGCGGCGCTCGCGATCGAGGCGGATCGGCCGGCGCCGAGGGCGGCGTGGCGACGACGGGCGAGCTGCGCCTCGAGCCCGGGATCGCGACGGCGGTCGCCGGGCGGGCGGTGCTGTCGGTCGACCTCCGCCACCCCGAGACCGAGCCGCTGGCGCGGATGCTCGAGGCGACCCGGGCGGCGAGCGGCGAGGCCGGCGCCCGGCGCGGCTGCGAGGTCGCCGAGGCCCCCGTGATGCGGATCGAGCCGATCGCGTTCGACCCCGGACTGGTCGCCGCGGCGCGCACGGCCTGCGCCGCGGCGGCCGGCGAGCCCGCGAGCCTCGCCAGCGGCGCGCTTCACGACGCCGCCGAGGTCGCGCGCGTGCTGCCGGCGGCGATGGTCTTCGCGCCGTCGACCGGCGGGCATCAGCCACGCCCGGGAGGAGGACACCCCCGAGGCCGACCTCGCGGTCGCGATCGAGGCGTTCGGTGCGCTCGCCGAGCGCCTCCTCGAGCGCGGCATCTAGTCCCGCCCGGCGCCGGCGAACCGCCGGCTGGGCATGTTCTCGCACGTTGCTTGCAGGACATAAACATACGTCTCACACATCCGGTAGGTTTCTGGCCGCCTAATTCCCGGCTTCGGAGGCCGGGGAGCGGAGGACCCAAGGGGACTTTTCGGAGCCCGGGGGCGAATCGGCCAAGCGCATGGCCGTAGCGCGACTCTTTCCGCGCGAGCCCGACAGCTAACTCCGCCGGCGCCAGAAAGAGCGAAAGGGGCGTCTATGTCGCTAGGTCTTCGTACGTCGGCGCGGTTGCGCGCGTCGCTAGTCGTCGGGATGTCGCTGATCGCCGGCATCGCCGCCACCCAAGCGTCCGCCGGCATCGTCGCGCCGCGTTCTGAGTGCAAAGGACAGGCGAACGTCCACGCTGCGGAGCACCAGCAGGAGAAGGCGCTGCACTGCCTGATCAACTACGCGCGCAGCCACACCGGAGCGGGCGCGGTCGGCTCGTCGCATTCACTCGAGCAGGCCGCCGGCCAGAAGTCGGGCGACGTGATGCACTGCGGCTTCAGCCACACGGCCTGCGGCAAGCCCGCCGACCTGTACGCCCAGCGCTACGGCTACACGTCGGGCGGCAGCTGGGAGTGGGGCGAGAACCTGGCCTGGGGCAAAGGCAAGCGCGGCAGCGCCCGCAAGATCCTCAAGGCCTGGCTGCACTCACCGCCGCACCGCGAGACGATGCTGAACGGGACGTTCAACGACGCCGGGATCGGCCTGCGCCGAGGCGGCTTCAGCGGCCATCACAACGCCGCCGTCTGGGTGCTCGAGATCGGCTGCCACGGGTGCTCATGAAAGAAGTTTTGTAAGCGAAGTGTGAGCGCCGCCCAAGGGGGGTAAGGGGCGCCCCATGAACGGGGGTCTTAGGGACCTGGGGACATGGGGAAAGGAAGTACCGATGCGAGCACTCGGATGGGCGCGCGCGCTCACACTCGTGGTCATCGGGGCCGGCGCGATGACGGGGATCATCACCGCGACGGCCGGAGCAAGCCTGGTGGCGCCGACGTCGACCTGCGACGGCCAGAACACCGTCCACGCGCCGAAGCGCGTGCAGGAGAAGGCGATGCGGTGCCTCATCAACTACGCGCGCGAGCACAGCGGCATGCACGGGGTCGGGTCGTCGAAGTCGCTCGACCGGGCCGCGGCCCGCAAGTCGGGCGACGTGATGCAGTGCGGATTCAGCCACACGGCCTGCGGCCGACCGGCTGACCTGTACGCGCAGCGCTACGGCTACACCTCGGCGAGCAGCTGGATGTGGGGCGAGAACCTGGCCTGGGGCAGGGGCGAGCGCGAGCACCCCCCGCGCGATCATGCGCGCCTGGCTGCACTCGCCGCCGCACCGCGAGACGATGCTGACGCACTCGTTCGACGACGCCGGGATCAGCGTCCGGCGCGGCAACTTCAGCGGCCGGCACAACGTCGGCCTCTGGGTGCTCGAAATCGGCTGCCACGGCTGCTGAGCCCGGGCGCGGTGTAACGCCGCGGGGCGAAGCAACACTTGACCCGGTGGAAGCCCGCCACCGGAGGAGAGTGCCGTGCCCGAAGAGATCGCCCTGAACGAGATCCAGACGCGGATGGTCGAAGAGAGCCCATTCGACTTCAGCGACCTGCGCGCCCTGTACATCAACTGCACGCTCAAGCGCAGCCCCGAGCAATCGCACACGCAGGGGCTGATGGACCTCTCGATGGAGATCATGCGCCGCAACGGGGTCGAGGTCGACTCACTGCGCGCGATCGACCATCGGATCGCGGTGGGCGTGTGGCCCGACATGACCGAGCACGGCTGGGACGTCGACGAGTGGCCGCAGATCTTCGAGCGGGTGATGGCCGCGGACATCCTCGTCCTCGGGATGCCGATCTGGCTGGGCGAGAAATCGTCGGTGTGCACCCACATCATCGAGCGCCTCTACGGCAACTCGCACCTGCTCAACGACGCCGGCCAGTACGCCTACTACGGTCGCACCGGCGGCTGCCTGGTGACCGGCAACGAGGACGGCATCAAGCACTGCGCGCTCGAGACGCTCTACGCGCTCCAGCACCTCGGGTACGTGATCCCGCCGCAGGCCGACGCGGGCTGGATCGGCGAGGCGGGACCCGGGCCCTCGTATCTCGACCCCGGGTCGGGCGGGCCGATGAACGACTTCACGAACCGCAACACGACCTTCATGACCTGGAACCTGCTGCACCTGGCGCGGATGCTCAAGGACGCCGGCGGGATCCCGGCGTACGGCAACCAGCGCACGGAATGGGACGCGGGGTGCCGGTTCGACTTCCCGAACCCGGAGCACCGCGCGTGAGCGGTCATGGCGCGTCGGCGCGTCGCAGCCGGTAGAAGCGCTCGTTGAACTTCCCGAGGCGCGAGATCAGGTCGGGGTCGCAGTCGGCGACCGCGACGTCGGTGACCGTCCAACCCTCGAACGCGGCCTCGATCTCCTCCGGTCCGGCGCCCCGCGGCAGCGGCCCGCGGCGCCGGGGCTCGAAGCAGTCGAGGATCACGGTTGCGTCATCGGCGGCGATCGCGCTCACCTCGCGCGCCATCGCCCGCCGCCCGGCCTGGTCGAGGCCGTGGAAGGTCCCGGTGTCGAGCACCAGCCGGTAGCCCGAGCCGACGCCCGAGCCCTCGAGAGCGGTGACGTCCCCGCGCACGAACTCGACCTCGACGCCAGCCTCGGCGACCCGTTCGTGCGCGCGCTTCAGCGCTCTCTCGACCAGGTCGACACCCGTCACGCGCCAGCCGCGCTCGGCGAGGCGCACGGCCCAGACGCCGCTGCCGGTACCGACGTCGAGCGCGGGCCCGAAGGGCGGGCCGCCGCCGTTCTCCTCCGCCGCGACGAGTCGCGTCAGCGTGTCTGCGTAGGGCGGATGGTCGGCGAAGTCCTCCCAGGGGTGGAAGCCGATCGCGTAGGCGAGCCTGTAGTTCATGTCATCGATCCTCCTCGGTGGCTGGCGTCTGGGCGACCGTACGTCCGGAGGGCGGTGTGCGCATCGGCCGAACCACCCAACCTCCGCGACGCGGGCAATGGGTGGTTTCACCCAGGCTCAGAGGAGGTGGTGCTCGTAGGCGTACGCGGTGGCGGCGGCGCGCGAGGAGACGTCGAGCTTGACGAAGATGTTGCTCACGTGGCGGTCCACGGTGCGCTCGCTGAGCACCAGCTCGGCCGCGACCGCGCGGTTGGTTCGGCCGGTGGCGACCAGCCTCAGCACCTCGAGCTCGCGATCGGTGAGCCCGAGAGAGGCACCGGCGCCGCGGTCGAGGGCTTGGTCGACCCGTGCCAGATCTGGGGCGGCGCCGAGGCCTTCGTACGCCTCGTGCGCGGCCTCGCGCTGCAGCGTCGCGCCCTCGGCGTCGCCGAGCGCCTCGCGGGCCAGGGCCGTCAGCTCCCGCGTCCGAGCGGCCTCGTACGGCGCCGCGAGCTCCTGCCAGATCTCCGTCGCCCGCCGCAGCGCCGGCAGCGCCGCCCGTGGCTGGCCATCCGCTAGCGCGACCGCAGCCTCGGCGCGGGCCAGCGGCGCCGCCAACGCGGGGCAGGCCTCAACGTCTGCAAGCCGGCGCAGGTCGTCGACAAGCGCCCGGGCGGAGGCGACCCCGTCGGCCGTAAGGGTGATCTCGATCGCCGCGGGCAGCAGGCGCAGCCGCTCGGCCGGGTCCGACGCTTCCTCGAGCGCCCGCGTGATCGCCGCCAGCGCCGCCTCGGGCTTCCCCTCCGCCAGTCGCAGCAACGAGAGCCCTGGCTGAGGCTCGCGCCCGGCCTGGCTGGCGGCGCGGTAGGCGCGCTCAGCCTCGGCGCGCTCGCCGCGGAGGCGATGCAACTCTCCCTGCCGGTAGCGGGCCTCGGCCACGGCCTCCGTGTTGGCGCCGCGGGCGCTTCGCAGCTCGGCTCTTCGCGCCTCGGCGAGCGCGCGCTCCCAGTCGCCCTCCAGCTCCATGATCTCGGCGCGGTGGATCAGGCACCGGCCGCTGAAGGCGACCAGGTCCGGCTGCCGCTCGCACCACTCCGACAGAACCGTCGTCCATTCCCGGGCCCGGCGGACCTCGAGCGCCGCCTGACAGGCAAGGATCACGCCGCAGTAGACGATCCCGGTGACGATCGGCGACAGCTCGCCGGTCGCAGCCGCGAGCATCGTCTCGTCGAGCAGCCCGAGGCCCTCGCTCGTCCGCCCCGCCTCGATCAGGATGTGCCCCTGCGTGTGCGCGGCGAGGCCGAACAGGTCGCGGTCGCCGAAGCGCTGGGCGATCGCAGCCGCTTCGCCCGCGGTTGCGGCGGCAGCCTCGAGCTCGCCTCGGGCTTCGAGCTCGAACACGCCCGGCAGCAGCAGGTAGCCGCGTTCGGCGCGTTCACCCCCGAGCTGCTCGAGCAGCCGCTCTGCACGGGCCAGCCAGCCGCCGGCCCGGGCGATCTCGCCCCGCTGCGCGCTGTGAAGGCCGATCCAGATCGCGCAGCGAAGCGCTGCCTCGAGCTCATCGGCGCCACGGTGCGTTGCGTGCGCGCGCTCGAGGAGGGCCAGCGCCTGGTCCGCGTCGCCGAGCATGTACGCGACCGTCGACAGGAGCTCGATATCCGCGCCGGCGAGCTCGAGCTCCCGATCCGCCGCCGAGAGCGCCGCCTGCGCGGCGCCCCAACTTTGCTCGGCGTATAGCCGGCGCCCTCTCGAGAGCTCCTCGGCGGCCCTCCCCACGTCTCGATTATCGCCCCGGGACGGGCCCGTCGCAACCGCCCGGGGGCGCCCGCGAAGACGCGGCGCTCTGGCTCTGTGCCCGGTACCCTCGCCGGAAATGAGCGATGCCTGGAGACACCTTGCCGAGCTGCCGATCGAGATCGAGAGCTACGAGCTCACCGGCCACGACCGCGAGTTCGGCGACTTCACCCGGCCGTCGACCGTCGTCCACATCCACGGCGGCGGTCAGGAGGGCATCGGCGAGGACGTGGTCTACGACGTCCTCGACCACATCGCCCACCGCGACGCCGGGCCGGTGCTCGACCTCACCGCGCCGACGACGCTCGGCGAGGCCTGCGCGCTGCTCGGCGAGCTCGACCTGTTCCCGGGCGCGGCGCCCGAGCGCGACGCCTCGCGCCTCTATCGCCGCTGGGCGTACGAGTCGGCGGCGCTCGACCTGGCCCTGCGCCAGAGCCGGCTTGCGCTGTGGGAGGTCGTCGAGCGCGACCCGCAGCCGCTGCGCTTCGTCTGCTCGACCAGGCTCTCGAGCTTCGGCGACGACGCCTCAAGTCCTCGACCGAGCAGATCCGCAACCGGCTCGCCAAGTACCCGGACCTCGAGTTCAAGCTCGATCCCGAGAACGACTGGGACAAGGCGCTGATCGACGAGATCGCCGAGCTCGCCCCGGTCGCGGTGCTGGACCTCAAGGGCATGTACAGCGGCACCCCGGTCGACGTCGACACGGACCCGAAGCTCTACCTCGCGGTCGCCGAGAAGTTCGGCGATGCCTACCTGGAGGACCCCGACATCAACGACGAGACCCGCGACGTGCTGGCGCCCTTCGACGACCGGATCACCTGGGATGCGCCGCTGCACTCGCTGGCCGACGTCAAGGAGATGGCCCGCAAGGCGATCAACTCGAAGCCGTCGCGCTTCGGCTCGCTCGAGGAGCTGCTGTCGATCTACGACTACTGCGCCGCAGAACGGGATCGCGGTCTACGGCGGCGGCCAGGGCGAGCTCCAGTGCGGCCGCGGGCAGATCCAGTACCTCGCCTCGCTCTTTCACGCCTCGACGCCGAACGACGTGGCGCCGTCCGGCTACAACGACCCAGCGGTGCCCTCGGGGATGCCGACGAGCCCGATGGATCCGGCGCCGAGCGAGACCGGGTTCCGCTGGGCCGAATAGCGCCCGCGCGGTGCAGTAGCGTCGGCTTCACTCACGACCCGAGGGAGCCACCATGCCGAAGAAGACCTTTGCCGCCGCGCTGAACGACCAGATCGCGAACGAGTTCGCGGCCGCCATGCAGTACATCGGCGTCGCGGTGCACTACGACACCGAGACGCTGCCCCGGATGGCGGCGTTCTTCTACCGGCAGGCGATCGAGGAGCGGGGCCACGCGATGATGATGGTCCAGTACCTGCTCGACGTCGACGAGGCGATCAAGATCCCCGACATCAAGGGCCAGCAGTCGAAGTTCAAGGACGACGTCGCGCCGGTGAAGCTCGCGCTCGAGCAGGAGAAGCGGGTCGGCGAGGAGATCTACAGCCTGTTCGAGCTCGCGCGCGAGACCAAGGACTACCGCGCCGAGCAGTTCATGCAGTGGTTCGTGAGCCGAGCAGGTCGAGGAGGTCAAGCTGATGCAGGACATCCTCAACGTGGTCGAGCGCTCGAAGGACAACATGCTGCTGGTCGAGGACTTCATGGCCCGCGAGGCGCCGGGCGAGGGCGCCGAGGCCGACGCACCGCCGCAGGCCGGCGGCTAATGAGCGACGGCATCAGCCGCCGCCGGCTGCTCGGCGGCGCGGCGGCCGGGGCCGGCGGAATCGCGGCGGGCGGGCTCGTCGGGGCGCCCGCGGCCGGCGCGAAGCGCTCCGAAGCGCGAGGCCGACGTGGTCGTGATCGGGGCCGGCTTCGCCGGGCTCGCGGCGGCGACCGCGATCCGCAAGGCCGGGCACTCGGTCGCGGTGCTCGAGGCACGCGACCGGGTCGGCGGGCGGGTCCTCAACCACGAGCTCCCGGGCGGCGAGAACGTCGAGATCGGCGGCCAGTGGGTCGGGCCGACCCAGGACCGGGTGCTGGCGCTGATCTCCGACCTCGGCCTGAGCACCTACCCGACGAACGTCGACCGGCGGCAACGTCTACTACCGCAACGGAAACGTGCAGACCTACACGCGGCACGATCCCGCCCGCCCAGCCGGCGGCCCTGGTCGAGCTCGCCACCCTGCTCGGCGACATCAACAAGATGGCGGCCGAGGTTCCGCGCGACGCCCCGCAGACCGCGCCGCACGCGGTCGAGTGGGACTCGCAGACGTTCGAGACCTGGAAGCTGGCCAACGCCCACACCGACGAGGCGCGCGAGCTCCTCGACCTCGCGTTCAGCTCGGTGTTCGCGGCCGAGCCGCGCGACGTCTCACTGCTCTTCACGCTCTTCTACACCGCCACCGCGGGCAGCTTCGACAACCTGATCAACACCGCGGGCGGCGCCCAGGAGGACCGGATCGTCGGCGGGTCGCAGCGCATCGCGCTGAAGCTCGCGAAGAAGCTGGGCAAGCGGGTGCGCCTCAAGCAGCCGGTGCACCTGATCAAGCGCCACGGCAAGCGGGTCGAGGTCCACGGGCGCAACGAGACCTGGATGGCCAAGCGCGCGATCATCGCGCTCGCCCCGGCGCTGATCGAGGGGATCGAGTTCAAGCCGAAGCTGCCGCCGATGCGCGCGCAGCTGCACCAGCGGGTGCCGATGGGCTCGGTGATCAAGTGCATGGCCGTCTACGAGACGCCGTTCTGGCGCGCGCAGGGCCTGTCGGGCATGGCGACGAGCAACACGGGTCCGGTGAAGCTCACGTTCGACAACACCCCGGCCTCCGGCTCGCCCGGCGTCCTGCTCGGCTTCATGGAGGGCCAGGACGGGCGCGACTACTCGCAGGCGTCGACGGAGCAGCGTCGCGACGCGGTCCTCGGCTCGTTCGAGCGTTACTTCGGCAGCGAGGCGCGGACCGGCGCCATCGACTACGTCGACAAGGTGTGGGCGGCGGACCCGTGGAGCCGCGGCTGCTACGTGGGTTACATGCCCCCGGGCGTGCTGCTCGGCTGGGGCGACGAGCTGCGCCGCCCGGTGGGCCCGCTGCACTGGGCCGGCACCGAGACGGCGACCTACTGGGCCGGCTACATGGACGGCGCGATCGAGTCCGGCCAGCGCGCCGCGGCCGAGGTCCTCGCCGAGCTCTGAGCGCCGCGGGCGCGATCCGGGGTAGGTTCTGGCCGTGGCCGAGCTCTCCAACCACCACCGCGACACGCTCGCCGAGATCTTCGACCACCAGGGTGGCGGCAACGTCGAGTGGCGCAAGGTGCACTCGCTGCTCGAGGCGATCGGCACGGTCACCGAGGAGCACAACGGCAAGCTCAAGGTCGAGATCGGCCCCGAGACGGAGGTCCTCACCCCGCCCTCGGACAAGGACATCGACCGCCAGACGCTGGTGGACCTGCGCCGGATGCTGAGCCAGGCCGGTTTCGGGCCGGACTCGGGCGGGGTCGATGACGAACGCGGCCGCGACTACGGCGACTCGCGGTGGGGCAAGCCGACCTGATGGCCGCCGCCGACCTCTCGGTTCTGCGCGGACGGCGGGTGCTGATCACGGGCGCGGCGCGCGGGATCGGCGCGGCGCTCGCCGAGCGCCTGGCCTCCCACGGCGCCCGCCTGGCGCTGGTGGGGCTCGAGCCCGAGACGATGGCGGCGGTCGCCGAGCGCTGCGGCGAGGGCACGCACGTCGCCGAGTGCGACGTCTCCGACAACGAGCAGGTGGTGAGCGCGGTCGACGGCGCCGCCGAAGCCCTCGGCGGCCTGGACGTCGTGGTCGCCAACGCGGGGATCGCCACCGGCGGCCCGTTGCGCCTGCAGGCGCTGCGCTCGTGGGAGCGCGTGATCGAGGTCAACCTGCTCGGGGTCATGTACACCGACCGGGCGGCGCTCCCTCACCTCGAGCGCAGCCGCGGCTATCTGCTCAACATCGCCTCGACGGCGGCGGCGCTGCGCGCGCCGGGGATGTCGCGCGTACTGCGCCGCCAAGGCGGGCGTCGAGGCGCTCAGCGACTGCATGCGAATCGAGATGCGGCCGCTCGGCGTGAGTGTCGGCGTCGCCTACTTCCTCTTCCTCGACACCGACATGGTCCGCGACGGCGAGCGCGAGATGCCGCTGCTGCAGCGCGCGAAGACCGAGCTGCCGAGCTTCCTGAGCCGCACCTACCCGCTGCCCCCGGCAATCGACGAGGTGGTCGCCGCGATCGCCGAGCGCCGGCGGCGGGTCGCCTACCCGCGGTGGTTCGTCCGCGCCCTGGCCGTCCGCCAGCTGTTCGCCTCGCCGCTGGCCGAGCGCCGGGCGGCGGAGGCCGTGCCCGAGGCGATGCGAGGCCTACGAGCAGATGGTCGCCGAGCGCGGGGCGAGCGCCGCCTCCGCCAGCGAGCGCACGCGCGAGCTGGCCGGCCTGTAGGCCTGACCACGGGGGGCCGATGAGCGTCGACACCCATGGCCGCTGGCCGCTGGCAGCCGCCGCGCTGGTCGCTCCGGCCTGGGGTGCGGTGCTGCGCGAACGCGACACCCTGCGCCGTGACGATGCCTGGATCGCGGCGCTCGCGTTACCGATCCTCGTCACCCACCAGACGGAGGAATGGGTCCGCCCCGGCGGCTTCTTGACCTTCTGCAACCAGCGGCTGCTCGGCAGCGCCAGCCCCGACTGGCCCCTGACCGAGCGCGACGGCTTCCACATCAACGTGACGATCGGTTGGGGCAGCGCCGTGACCGGCGCCGCGCTGTGGACGCGAAGCCGCGGCCCCGGCCGCCTTCGTGCTCTGGATCGAGGCGGGCAACGCGCTGATGCACACGGGCATGGCGGTGCGCGAGCGCCGCTACAACCCCGGCCTCGTCACCGCCGCGGCGCTGATGGCCGTCCACGCGGCCGCCGGTGCCGTCGCGCTGCGCCGTTCCGGGCGCCTCTCGCGACGCTCCGGGCGCCTCGCGGCCCTGGCCGGTGCCGTCTTCAGCGCCGGGATGCCGGTGATGATGAGGGCCCGGATGAGGGCCGCGACGCGGACGGGCCGTTAGGCCCAATCGCAAGCGGGGCCCTCATCGATGAGCGATGAGGGCCCCGCTGGGCGCACGCACTATCGCCGCTCCGGTCTAGCGCTTGCTCTTGACCGTGCCCGTGATGGCGAGCGTCGAGACGCCGTTGGTGGCGCGGTTGCCCGACATGGTGAAGCCGCCGTGGGCGCCCTTGTACTTCCCGGTGCCCTTCGTGACCTCGCCGGTGCCGGTGACGTCGATGCTCCCGTCGGCGGCCGGCAGGCCGCTGCCCTCCATCGTGCCCTTGAGCGTGCCCTTGTTCAGGTAGACGCGGAAGGTGCCGTGAAAGTCGGGGGCTGCGTAGGACAGGCCGCCCACGATCGCGCCCGAGCCGAGCGCGCCCTTGAACGTGCCCGCGTACTCGCCGGTTCCCGAGATTGGCGGAGTACCCGTGTCGACGACGTGCGCGAGCTTGATGGTCGAGTCGATGTCGCGTGTGGCCGCCTGAGCCGGAGCCGCCGAGACGACCGCGAGCCCGAGAACCGCCGCAACGCAAATGACCTTCTTCATGAGTACGTCCTTCCCCTTTGCTCGGCCTCGGTGGGCCGATTTGGTGGTCGGGAGCGACCTTCCCACCGGCGCTGACCCTTCGCAGTGGGGAGCCACCCCACTTTTTTGCTGCTCCGACGGTCTTTGGCCTTGCAGGGCGCATGTGGTATGCAAGGTCGAGCGAGATCGATGAAATCGACCCGGGCTGTCAGGGACGACGCCCCCCTGCTAGAGCGTGAGCGCGAGCTGGACGCCGTACGAGACGCTCTGGACCGCCTCGCCGACGGCCAGGGGTCGCTGCTCCTGATCGAGGGACCGGCCGGGATCGGGAAGACGAGGCTTCTCGCCGCGGCGACGGAGCTCGGACGGCGCCAGGCCGCTCTGGTGCTGGAGGCTCGCGCAGGACAGCTGGAGCGCGAAATGCCGTTCGCGGTCGCGCGCCAGCTCTTGGAACCGCCGGTCGAGCGGGCGGACGAGGCCGAGCGGTCGCGCCTGCTGTCGGGCAGCGCTGCCCTGGCGCGGATCGCGTTCGGGCTCGAGGACTCGGCCCAGCCAAGCGGCGAGGTCGACCGCTTCGCCCCGATCCACGGTCTCTACTGGCTGCTCGCGAACCTCTGCGACGCGCAGCCCGTGCAGGTCGTAATCGACGATGCTCAGTGGGCGGACACCCAGTCACTGCGCTGGATCGACTTCCTTGCGCGTCGGGTGACCGACACGCCGGCGCTGATCATCGTGGCGGCGCGGACGGGCGAGGCAAACCAGCCGGCGGAGCTGGACCCGATACGGCTCGAGGCGACCGGCGTCCTGCGGCCCTCGCCCCTGAGCGGCGCGGGGGTCGAGGCCCTGATCGCCGCGGAGTTCGGCGACTGGCCGACGGATGAGTTCTCGGCGGCTTGCAGCCGCGCCACCGGTGGCAACCCCTTCCTGCTCACGGAGGTCGTGCGCGACCTGCGAACGAGGTCGGCCGGCCCCGATGCGGAGGCCGCCGCGGAGCTCGCCTCACTCGGCACGGAGCCCGTCGCCCGCTCGGTGCGCTCGCGGCTTGCGCCCTTCGGAGCGGAGGCCAGCCTCCCTGGCGCGCGCGATCGCCGTGCTCGGCGGAGCTCCGCAGCTACGCCATGCCGCGAGCCTGGCCGAGGTCAGCGAGGATCGAGCCCGCGAGCTGTGCGACCGACTTCGCGTCGCCGAGATCCTGGCGCCCGGGCATCCGATCGATTTCGTGCATCCGCTCGTGCGCACGGCCGTGTACGGCGAGCTCTCCGAGGAGGGGCGCTCCGACGCGCATCGCAAGGCCGCGGAGCTGATCAGCTCGACCGGCGGCGACGCCGGCGATGTCGCGCCGCACCTGATGGCGTGCGCCCCGAACGGGGACCAGTGGGTCGCGACCGAGCTCCGCGACGCCGCCCGCGAGGCGATGGCCGCGGGGGCGCCCGAAGCGGCGCGGCGCTATCTGGAGCGGGCGCTGGAGGAGCCGGCGGCCGACGAGGTCGAACTGAGCTACGAGCTCGGGCGGGCACGCTGGCAGGGAAGCGTCGTCGACGCTCCCGAGTTGCTCGTTTCCGTTGCCGAGCGTTCCGGCGACACCGAGCTCCGCCTGCAGGCACTCGAGGACGCGGCCTGGACCTACTTCGACTCCGGAAACCTCGAGCGGGCCGTCCATTACCTGGGCCTCGTCGCGACATCGGCGCCCGCCGACAGCGCCGACGCGCGACTACGGGCGGAGGCCTCCGTGTTTTGCGTGGGCACGTTGCACCTCGGCCGCCGTCCCGAAGCCGCCGCGCACATCGACGCGCTCGCCTCGAATACGGCGGCGAACACCGCCGGAGAGTTGATGGTCCGCCAGGCACTCTCCTTCGAGCGCTTTCTGCGCTGCGACCCCGTCGACGAGGTCGTCGCGCTGGCATCGTGCTTCCCCCCTGCGCCCTGGGCAGGCCGGGAGGCCGCCGGGCTCGAGGATCAGCGATTCGCCGTCGTCATCGGCCCCGTGGTCAGCATCGCCTGTAAGACCCTGGCCTGGAGCGGGCAGTGGGATGTGGCCCGCGAGGCGGCGGCCCGCGGATGGGACGGCGGACGATCCAGCGGGCTCGTGCACGTCGCCAGCTACCGAGAGGCCGCGCTGGCCGAGATCGATTGTCTGGCGGGCCGGCTCGCCGACGCCGAGGCGGAAGCCCGCACGGCAACGGACATCCTCCGCGACTTCGAGGCGGTGTCCATCCCGATGCTGAGCGCGGCGTGCAACCTCGTGGTCACGCTGATCGCCAGAGGTCATCTCGACGAAGCCGCGGAGCTGATGGAGCAGTGGGGCGATTTCTCGGCGCCGTTCAGCGTCGTACCGCTCGCCCCGCCCCTCCTGCATATCCGAGGCACCCTTCGCGTGGCGCGCGGAGAGCTCGAGAGCGGAGTCGAGGACCTGCTCGCAACCGGCGAGGACTTCGAGGCGATGCACATGCTCAACCCCGCCGCGATTCCCTGGCGCCAGGAGGTGGTGCCGGCGCTCGCCGCCCTCGACCGCACCCCCGAGGCCCGGCGGATCGTCGACGAGGGTGAGAGCCGCGCACGCTCGTTCGGCGCCGAGCACGTGATCGGCACGATGCTGCGCGCCAGGTCCTCGATCGAGACCAAGCCGCGCGCGATCCAGACCCTGCGGGAGTCGGTCGCCGCGCTCGAGCCCAGCGGCGCGCCGCACGAGCTCGCCCATTCGTGCCTCGAGCTGGGGGCCGCACTGCGCCGCGGCGGCCAGCGGAGCGAGTCGCGCGAGCCGCTTCGGAAGGCGCTCGAGCTCGCCCATATGAGCGGCGCCGACGGACTCGCGGCCCGGGCACGCGAGGAGCTGGCGGCGGCTGGCTCGCGGCCCCGGAGCGTGTTTCGCACCGGCGTCGAATCGCTGACGGCGAGCGAGCTCCGGACCGCGAAGCTGGCGGCCGAGGGGCTCGGCAACGTCGAGATCGCGCAGCGGCTGTTCGTCACCAGAAAGACGGTCGAGAAGCATCTCGGCAACGCGTACACGAAGCTCGAGATCCGGTCCCGCAACGAGCTGCAGGCAGCGCTCGCCGGGCCGGGTTAAGTGCGATCAGGGCCGGCTCACGAGGCGAGGCCGAAAATCGCGTCGCCTAGGAGGCGCCGAGCTCCACGTCGGCGGCGGAGGCCGTGCCCGCCGACCGCCCGGGCGCGGTCTGGTCGGTCCAGTAGAGGTTGGTGTGGGCGATGACCTGGTCGGGAGGCGGTGCGCCCCACTGCGTCTGGTCGCCGGTGGTGTGGGCGTCGCTGACCAGGGTCGTGTCGTAGCCGCGGACGAGCGCGCCGTGGAGCGTCGAGCGCACGCACGCGTCGGTCTCGGCGCCCGCCACGACGAGCCGCCCCACCTCCAGCTCGGCGAGCACGGACTCGAGGTCGGTGTCCTCGAAGGCGTCCCCGTACGTCTTCTCGACGCGTGGCTCGTCCTCGGCCGGAGCCAGCTCCGGGACGATGCGCCAATCGTCGCTGCCGTACTCGATCTGCTCGTCGGAATGCTGGACCCAGACGACCGGCACCCCCTCCTGCCGCGCCCGGTCGACGAGCCCGCCGACCCGAGCCACCACGGCGTCGCGCTCGTGCGCCCCCGCGACGACGCAGTTCTGCACGTCGACGACGAGCAGGGCGGTGTTGGGCCGGTCGTCGAGCGTGGTCACGCGCCCAACCTATCGAGCCGTTTGCCCCGAACGTCCCGGAATGCCCGCTATGGCGTGGACTGCGGGACGCTCACTCGCAGGCGGGCTGTCTAGAAGCCGCCCATCAGCGCCATCTCGAAGCGGGCGATGCGGGCCCCCAGGTCGGCGGCGCTGCCCTGCAGGGCCTGCACCTGAACCGCCTGGCCCGCCGCCAACCGCGCGACGCCGGCGACGTTCTGCGAGGTGAAGGCCGGGCTGGGGAGCGGTGGGCCCGCGACCGAGGCGAAGGTATCGTCGCCCGCAAGGAGCGACGTGCGGCGGTAGCCGGTGCCGCTGGGGTCCCAGTCGACGGTCGCCGAGACGAAGTAGGTCCCGTCGACGGGCGCGACGAGGTTCTCCGTGTCAGTCGAGTTGTCGTGCAGGTTCGCGGTGTCGTAGAGCTCGAAATCAGCGTGCAGGATCGTGCCGGCGGCGCTGTGCGTCGTCTCCGAGCTCAGCTTCAGCACCGAGGCCGCCGGGGCGGTGGCGAGCTTGCCGGCGGTGACCGCGTGGTTGGCGATCCCGGCGGTCGGGACCGACAGCGTGTTCTCGCGGACGTCGGCGCCGGTCAGGCCCCCGTTCGGCAGCGTGTCGTCGCGGACGTCGGCCGACTGCACCTGGTTGTTGCCGATGTCGACGCTCTTGACCTGGCCGTTGATGATGTCCGCGCTGCCGATCGTGTTCGCGGCGTAGGCGGTGCCGGCGATCGCGAAGAGAAAGATCGCCACGTAGCCGACGACGTTCGAACGCAGGTGCTCCCGGACGCGCTTCGACATGGTGCCCTCCCCGGTTTGTTGAGTCCGATCAACGGGGGCGGACTGTCCATGAAGGAGGGCGGCCTGTCAAGCCGGCCCACCCCGTCACAGGTCGAGCACGACGTCGTTGCGCGGCTGGGAGCAGCAGATCAGCGCGCTCCCCTCGGCGGGGGGCTCGACCGGCTCGGGGCTGTAGTCGAGCTCGCCGGCGATCAGCGTGCTCTCGCAGTTGTGGCAGACACCGGTGCGACAGGACCAGCGGACCGGGACGTCACAGGCCTCGGCGAGCTCGAGCAGGCTGGCGTAGTCGCTGCTCCAGGGGATGGTGAGGTCGCTGCGCGCGAACTCGATCGTCGGGCCCGTTCCGGGTGCGCCGGAGGGCGGGTGAGGCGCGCGTGCCGGTGCCGCCGCGATGCCCGGCGTCAGGCCCGGCGCCGGACCGAACGGCTCGGTGTGGATGCGCGAGGCGTCGATCCCGATCGCCGCCAGACCGGCGCTGATCTCGTCCATGAACGGCACCGGCCCGCACAGGTAGGCCTCGGCGTCGCGCGGTGGCTCGAGCTCGGCCAGCAGCGACCCCGTGAGGCGGCCCGGGTTGTCGAAGTCGCGGCCCGCGAGGTCGTCGGCACCCGGACGGCTGAAGCACACGTGCACGCGCACGTTCGGCAGGGAGTCGAGCAGGGCCCTCGACTCCGCCGCGAACACGTGGTCGCGGCTGCTGCGCGCGCCGTGCAACCACCAGACCTCCCGCTCGGCGTGCTCGGCTGCGAGCGCCTCGAGCATGGCCAGAACCGGGGTGGCACCGATCCCGGCGCTGATCAGCAGCACGGGCGCCTCGGTCCGATCGAGGATGAAGGTGCCGCGTGGCGCGGCGACGTCGAGCTGGTCGCCGACGGCGAGCCGCGTGTGCAGATAGCCGCTGGCGGCGCCCTTGGGTTCGCGCTTGACCGCGATCCGGTAGTAGCCGGCATCGGGCGGCCCCGAGAGGGAGTAGTTGCGAAGCAACGACCGCTGGGCATCGGCGGGCTGGACGCGGAGCGTGAGGTACTGGCCGGGCCGGGCGGCCGGGAGCGGCGCGCCGTCGGGCGCCTCCATCCGAATGGAGATCACCGAGTCGCTCTCGTGCTCGATCGCCGTGACGCTGAGGCGGCGAAACCCGGCCCAGGCCGGGGGCGGGCTCGCGGTGGCGAGGCCGGCGTTGCCGGTGCCCGGCCCCTCGACGAGGGCCTCGAACGAGGTCCGCCAACCCGGGCTGAGGGCGGGGATGCGCAGCGCGCGGAGCAGCTGCTGGCGGGGATGACCCGGCAGGTAGAGGAGCCCGTCGACCTCGGCGACGTTCATCTGCTCGGGGCCGGGGCCGAGCTTGAAGATCTCGTCCCCCGCCTCGACATCGCCCTCCTCGAGAACGCGGAAGTAAAAGCCGGGGCGTCGATGTGAGACGAGCAGAGCGGGGATACGCGGGTCGTTCATGCGGATCCCGACCCGGTAGCACGTGACGCGCGGCTGCGTGACCTCGAAGACGGCCGTGCCGATCCCGTAGCGGTCGCCGATGCAGACCTCGTCGTCGGGCAGGCCGTCGACCGTGAAGTTCTCCCCGAACTGTCCCGGGACGAAGTCGTCTCGACCGAGCTCGCGTTCCCAGTAGCGGTAGGAGCCGAGCTGGTAGACGAACACCGCGCGCTGCTCGCCGCCGTGCCCAGCGAGGTCGCCCTGGCCGTCGCCGTCGACGTTGAGCTTTCGTACCCGGCGCGGTCCGGTGACCGGATCCTTGAAGACGCCGGTGAAGACGGTCTTGCCCTGCCAGGGCACGTCCTTCGGCATGCCGACGTTCACCGACGCCAGGGTGCCCACGGACTTCGAGCTCATGCTCACTCCTTCGTCAGTTCTCGGGCCGCGGCAAACGTTGCGCGGCCGAGTGTTTGATCAAACCGAGAATACGAAGCCACGACGTGGCCGACTCGCACCGTAACCACCGTTCCAAGTTCTCCTGCGACATCGCCTACTCCGACAGCCCGGCGGCTTCGAGGGCCTCTTCGACGGACTCGAAGTCCTGGACGCTCATCACCTGCCCGACTTCGAACTCGTAGAGCTCGACGAGCACCTCATCGATCGGGACACCCCCCACGGTCCCGCGTTGGCGTCCGACCAGCAACACACGGCTGCCGCAGTCCCGTAGCTCATCGACGCGGATCTCGAAGTCAGGGGCCATCTCATACGTCTCCTCCGCCATCCGTCGGACGCCGGCGTGTCCTCGGTACGGACCGACCAGTTGCGAGCGGCGGTTGCGCGCCTCGGCGTTCGGGTGATACGCGGCGACGAACGCGTCGATGTCTCGGGCAGCGAAGGCCTCGTTGAGACGCCGCACAAGCTCGACGTTCCCCGGCGACATCGCCTACTCCGACAGCCCGGCGGCTTCGAGGGCGTCTTGGGGCTGGTAGTAAGCGCGAAGGTACGCGATCCGTCCCCTCCCTCACCTCGACCACGTAGCCCCACACATGGTCGAACGGAACTCGGCTGGTCGAGGCTTGCCCTCGGAATCGGACCAACGGCACCTGGCGGTCGCCTGCATCGAACACGTCCTCGACCGTGACAGCGATGTCGTCCTCAGCGCCGAGGACCTCCAGGTAGCCCCGCCAGCACCGGAGCACCACGTCGCGGCCCTTGTAGGTGGCTGCGCCGGGCAATCGCGGGTCCTCGACGTACTCAATCTGGGGGTGCCAGTAGGTTTGCGCCGTTTCGGCCAGGCCGCCCCCGAACGCTTTGCGGACAAGCTCGACGTTCTCCTGCGACATCGCCCACGGAGTATCTCGCGGCCCCGAGGGGGACGGTCGCTCTCACCCATCCCGCATCTCCAAGATCGCCGGGTAGCTCAGCGGGAGAGAAGCGGTCCGGCGCGCGTGCCACGCAGTTGCCCGCGGCGGCGAGACCGATTCCCCGCTGACGGCACCCTGATTCCTACTCAGCGCGGCCGCAGTCGCTCACGAACGCTCGCACGGGGAGACGCCAGCGACCTACTCGCCGACGGCCGGACTTCGGTTACTGCGCGTCGATCACCAGCAGGTTGAAGTCCGTGGCCACGTCGTCGATGGCGTTCGTTGTCGGGTTGCAGGCCTGGATGACCATGGATTCCGAAGTTCCACGGGACTCGGCGCTGTAGACGAGCTGGGACGCCTGGCTGTCGAAGTTCGGCGTCAGAATGAGATGATCGCCTTGGGCGTTGACGCCGGTGACGACCCTCTCTACGCAGGCTTGTGCTGGCACGGTCCCGATGTTTCCGTTGAAGTTGACGAACGTCTCCTGTGCGATGTCCTCGTCATTCAGCGAGCCATTCTTGATGTCGGCGGACTGGACCTGGTTGTTGCCGACGTCGGTGCTCTTGACTTCGCCGTTCTTAACGTCCTGGGACTGGATCGACTCGTCGATGATGTCGGAGCTGCCGATCGTGTTGGCGGCATAGGCGGTACCCCCTGCGACGACGAGGCCGACGGCCAGGGTCGACATGACGTTGGCATACGTCAGCCGGCTACGAAGCTTGCGCATGGGACCCCCCTTGGTGAATGGTCCGGCCATCCTCGCGCTTCAGAGCCGGCAAAGCAAGGAGATCTAGGCGCCGGCGGACGGCGACGAGGCCGCGCTTGACCGGCTCTCGCCGGACTGGTGCGAGCACCTGGCTCGGACCTAGGTCGCGCCTCAGTTGGTCGGCGTCGTCACGTCAGACGAGGTGGCGTGTCGACGGGCGCAGGAGACGCTCGACGGCAACCTCGCTCGGCACCACCGAGACGCGCCGCCTGGCCTCCGACCCATTCGAAGACCGAGAGGTCAATTTCAGCGCGATTTCAGCGCTCCGCGCGAGCCTCCCAACGCAATGCAAGGTCGGCCGACCACGGTCGACCGAAGGGAGGCGCAATGAGGATTTTCACCAGCACACGAATGCTCGTTATCGCGGTGGCGGGGGTCGGCCTGCCCGGGCGCCGGGCCCGGATCACGGTGAGCGCCCTCGCGCTCAGCGCGGCGATCGGCCTCGGCGGCGGCGGGACGGCTTTCGCGGACGCCGGCGGCGTCTACGTCGACCCGGCCTTCAACGTCGCAGCCGGGAAATACGCCTTCTTCGGGACGCCCCCGACCGGCTACAACAACGTCGGCATCGGCTACTCGGTGATGCCCGGTGCCCCGAGCGGCAGCGACAACGTCGGGATCGGCACCGACGCCCTGCTTAAGAACATCATCCCCAGCCGCAACATCGCGATCGGCACCAGCGCGCTCAAGGCGAACACCGGCGGTATCGACAACATCGCCACCGGCACGAAGGCGCTGCAGGCCAACACAACCGGCTCCTGGAACGTCGCGAACGGCACCGAAGCCTTAGGCTCCAACACCACCGGCTTCCACAACGTCGCCACCGGGTTCGAGGCCCTGCGCAGCAACACCAGCGCCAGCAACAACATCGCGACCGGCTACCAGGCGCTGCTCGTCAACACGACCGGCTACGACAACGTCGCAAGCGGCTCTCTGGCCCTATGGAAGAACTCCTCCGGCAACCACAACATCGCGACCGGAACCGAGGCGCTGACCTCCAACACGACCGGCTCAGACAACGTCGCGGCGGGTTATCAGGCGCTGCGGGCGAACACGACGGGCAGCAACAACGTCGCGAGCGGCACGAACGCGCTGTCCGCGAACACCGCCAGCAACAACACCGCGACCGGCACCAATGCGCTCCAGGCCAACACCGTCGGCGCCGACAACACCGCGACCGGCACCGATGCGCTTAAGGCCAACACGAGCGGCTTTTACAACGCTGCCTTCGGGCGCGCGGCGCTGCAGGCAAACACCACCGGCGAGGCGAACATCGCGACCGGATACGCCGCTCTGAACCACAACACGACCGGCAACTACAACGTCGCGACCGGCGTCGACGCCCTGTTCTCCAACACCACCGGCGAAGACAACATCGCGACCGGGTTCGGGGCCCAGTCATCCAATACGACCGGCAACGACAACGTCGCGACCGGCTTCGAGGCCCTGTTCTCCAACACCACCGGGCACGACAACGTCGCGACCGGCACGTTCGCGCTGTTCTCCAACACGACCGGCAACGACAACCTCGCGACCGGATACGAGGCGCTGACCTCCAACACCACCGGGAACGACAACGTCGCCACCGGCTTCCACGCGCTGTTTAGGAACGAGACCGGCTCCAACAACCTCGCGACCGGCACCGGTGCGCTCCAGGCCAACACGGGCGACGACAACGTCGCCTACGGGGTCCAGGCGCTGCAGGCAAACACCACCGGCCACGACAACGCCGGGGCCGGCTTCAAGGCGCTGCTCTCGAACACGACGGGCAACTTCAACCTGGCGACTGGCAACCAGGCCCTGCAGTCCAACACGACCGGCTCAGACAACATCGCGACCGGCGTCGACGCCCTCTTCAACAACACGATCGGCAACGACAACGTCGCCACGGGCCAGCACGCCCTGGCCACCAACTCGACCGGCGACAACAACATCGCCAGCGGCAGCTTCGCCTTGGAGTTCAACTCGACCGGCACCCAGGACCTCGCCTTCGGGACCCAGGCCCTGAACCACAACTCGACCGGCAACGACAACGTCGCGACCGGCTTTCAGTCGCTGTTCTCGAACACCACCGGCAACAACAACGTCGCCACCGGCTCGGGCGCGCTGCTCAACGCCACCGGGTCGCGCAACATCGCCCTCGGCTCGGGCGCCGGTCAGGACCTGACCACCGGCTCGGACAACGTCGACATCGCCAACGTCGGCAAGGCCGGGGAGTCGAAGGCGATCCGGATCGGGACCAAGGGAGACCAGACCCGCGCCTTCATCGCCGGGATCAGCGGCAGGACGGTCTCGGGGACCGCACAGACGGTCGTCGTCAACGCCCAGGGGCAGCTGGGAACCGCGAGCGCGGCGAAGGCAAGCGCCGCCGCGCCGCTGAGCGCCGCCGACGGACGCCGGATGATGGCCGAGATCGATCGGCTCAAGGCGAGGGTCCAGAAGCTAGGCGGCTAGCGGGTCAGCGACACGGGCCGAGTTGCGGGGGAGATTGCGCTCCCCCGTCCGCAGCTCGGCGTCGTTGTCCGCCGCGCTTGCTCGGAGGCCGCGGACGTGCTCAGCCACTGGGGGCGCTAGCTCGGGCCGTTCAGCGAGCGAAACACGCGCGAGCTGTGGTGTTCAGCCGACGCCTCGACATGCGCTTGGAGGGCCTGCCCATCGCGGATAGGGTCGGATAGTCCACGGGCACGGACGCCTCGACGGCAAACCCGCTCGGCAACACGCAGACGCGCCGCTTGGCCTTCGCCCGAACCGACCAAAGGGGAAGGTCACATGACCGCCAAGCACCGTTTGAGTCGCTGCCAGCCGACCGCGCGTCGGCGGCGCCGGATGCTCGCGCTCGCAACCGCAGTCGCGCTCGCGCTCAGCGCCAGCCTCAGTGTCTCGGCGAGCCAGGCCGCCGTCGGCAGCGTCTACTTCGACGACAACCTCAACGCCGCCGCCGGGGGGAGGCTTTTCAACGGGACCTTCACCGGCCTCGAAAACGCCGGGCTGGGTCCCACGGTGATGCCCAGCCTGACCACCGGGTCTGCCAACCTCGCCACCGGGGACGGCGCGCTGTTTTTCGACACCACCGGTTCCAACAACGTCGCCACCGGCGCGGGCGCGCTGCAATTCACCACCACCGGCTCGGACAACGTCGCCACCGGCGTCAGCGCGCTGCACGGCAACACCACCGGCGAGCGCAACATCGCCATGGGCACTGATGTGTTGTTCGAGAACACGACCGGCGATTTCAACTTCGCGACCGGCGCCAGTGCAATGTTTTTCAACACGGTCGGCAACCGCAACGTCGCCATCGGCACGAGCGCGCTCTTGTCAAACACGGACGGCTCTCACAACATCGCCACCGGCAGCGACGCCCTGGACTCCAACACCAGCGGCAATAACAACGTCGCCACCGGGATCAACGCGCTACGCAACTCCACCGGATCGGCCAACGTCGCCATCGGCCGCAACGCCGGCAAGAACCTGACCACCGGCTCCAACAACGTCGACGTATCCAACGCCGGCAAGGCCGGCGAGGCGGGGACGATCCGGGTCGGCACCGACGGCGCCCAGACGGCCACCTACGTCGCCGGGATCAGCACCACGACGCTCGGCGGAGCGGCGCAGCCCGTGGTCGTCAAGTCAAACGGCCAGCTCGGAGTCGCGCCCGCAGCAGCGGGGAAGGCGAGCGCGGCGGAGCCGCTCAGCGCCGCCGACGGCCGCCGGATGATGGCCGAGATCGAGCGGCTCAAGGCGACGGTCCAGAAGCTAGGCGGCTAGCGGTTAGCAACACAGGCCGAGTTGACAGGAGGTTGCGCTAGAACGCGACGCGGTGATCACGGCGGCTGATCGTCTCGCTCGCGGTCTCCGCGGCCTGCCATCGCTTGAGCTGCTCGATGAACGCGTCCATGTCGCGGCGCGCCCGCCGCCCGTTGGCTGGCCGGCGGGTCTACTCGGCCGCGCCTGCCCAGAGCCCGCGGACGTGGTCAGCCGGTGGAGGCGTTAGTTGCGCTTCTCGTCCAAGCACCTCTTTGAGAGCTACTCCGACGGCCCGGCGGCTTTGAGCGCCTCTGCTCTCGTCGGGTAGTCCCGCATCGTCACCACCTTTCCCTCTCGAAATTCGTAAAGCGCGGCGGTCTTCTGATCCATCTCGATTCCGCTGCTCTCTCCCCGACCGACGTAGCGAACCATCACCAAGACGTGGTCGTCGCCGAGATCCTCGAAGGACAGCGGCTCGGCGCGAAACTCGTCGAAGCCTTCGAACAGGTCGTGCGTGAGGAAGCGCCGAAGGGCTTCAGTTCCCCGGAGCGTTTCCACGCCCAGTATCGGACCGATGGCGGGAGACCAGTCCACATCCGGATTAAGGCGGTCAAGCACCGCCTCAACGTCGCCACGGGCGAAGCCCTCGAACCCCTGACGCAGCGTCTCCACGTTCTCCTGCGACATCGCCCACGCAGTATCTCGCGATTCATTGCGGATACTCCCACTCTGCGACGGTCTTCTGACAATCGGCGGCTGCGAAGCGCATCAATCGGGGGCGGCGGGCTCGGGCTAACGAGCCAGTTCCCAGTAGGTCGCGCCCGAGCCATCATCTCGTTGCCGCCGCCCTTGTACAGGCCCTGGCCGCCCACCTGGGTCTCCCGATGAGGGAGGCGCGGTGCCGGTTGACGGCCTGAATGCTCCAACACGGCGGTGCACACCCGGTCTACGAGCGCAGTGGTCGAACCCACCAGCCGGCACGGGACTCCGCTCATGGATCGCGCGTGGGACTCCGGCCTGGGTGGCGGGGCCCTGAAACCACGAAAACCCCCGCGTTAGCCGGGGCTTCGTGGAGTAGCGGGGACCCGATTTACGCGTTGCTCTCGGGCGTCTGCTGCCAGTAGGCGACGGCCGAGGGGTTAATCCAAACGCCCCCGCCGTCAATGCTCGGGAGTTTGAAGGGCGTCCCGTCGTCGGCATGCCAGGCTCTCTGAACGTCTTCCGGAGCGGTGTCAACGACGACCGAGAGCGTCGACTTCTTATGAGGCGCTGCGAAGTAGATCGTGGTTGACATCGAGAGCGTTTCTCCTCCCAATCCCAGCGGGTGGCGCATTGCTCTTTCCAAGAACGCTGCCCGGACGGGCGCGCTTCCGCGGGGCGACTCCGAGCCCTCCCATCGCCCGCACGCACCTATATAAACGCACGTCCCTCTGCCCCAGCCTCACCCCCGCTCAGCCGTTGGCTGACAGCGCAGGACTGGCAGCGATGACGTGGCCCGGGTACCAGCCGGCAGGCAGTCAGGGGCTCAGGTGGCTTGCCCGATCCTCAAAGCACTGGACTATGCGGTTAGTGTGAGACGGGAGCGACGGGACTCGAACCCGCGGCCTCCGGCGTGACAGGCCGGCGCTCTAACCAACTGAGCTACGCCCCCGGGCACAGACGAAACGCGAGCCCGGAGCCCGCGCGGCTGATTCTAGGGACTCACCACATCACCGACTCGTCGTGGTAGATGCCCGCGATCTTGCCATGGAGCGGCGAGCGGTTAGCCTGCGTCGATGCGCCTCGTGAGCTATGCCTCCGACCGCGGGCCGCGCGCCGGCGTGCTGCGCGACGACGGCGTCGTCGACGCCTGGGACGCGCTCGGCGGGGGCGGCGCGAGCATGCGCGAGCTGCTCGAGGCGGGCCGGGTCGCGGAGCTCGCCGGGGCCGAGGGGCCGGCGATGCCGCTGGCCGAGGTCTCGCTCCTGGTGCCGGTCCCCGACCCGCAGAAGCTGATCGGCATCGGCCTCAACTACGCCGAGCACGCCAAGGAGGGACGCACCGAGCCGCCCTCGAGCCCGACGTTCTTCGCCAAGTTCGCAAACGCCCTGCGCCCCGACGGGGCGACCGTGGAGCTGCCCGCCGCGAGCGAGAAGGTCGACTACGAGGCCGAGGTCGCGTTCGTGGTCGGCCGGCGCGCCAAGGACGTCGCCGAGGCCGACGCGGTCGACCACCTCGCCGGTTACACGCTGCTCAACGACCTCTCCGCCCGCGACCTGCAGTTCGCGACCCCTCAGTGGATGCCCGGGAAGGTCTTCGACGGCGCAGCGCCCTGCGGCCCGGCGATCGTCACGCCGGACGAGGCCGGGCCCGCCGACGCGATCGGGATCGCGCTCGACCTCAACGGCGAGCGGATGCAGGAGGACACCACCGGCGGGCTGATCTTCTCGGTCGCCGAGCTGGTCGCCCACCTCTCGCGCCTGATGACGCTCGAGCCCGGCGACGTCGTCGCCACCGGCACGCCGGCCGGGGTCGGCGGGGCTCGCGACCCGAGCGTGTGGCTGCGCCCCGGCGACGAGGTGGTCGTGAGCTCGCCGCAGCTCGGCGAGCTGCGGACGACTATCGCGTGAGCCCGACCGGCAGTCGCTGATCGGCCGGTGCGCCGCCTCGGATGGTGCGGGGCGACCCGGGGCCGTGGCTTGGCAGTGAGCCGGCGTGCGCTTGCGCCTTGTGTGACGTTCGCGGTGCCTTTCGCGCGTTCTGGCCGGCCGGGTTCGGCGCCAAGTCACGTTTACCGTGCTCTGGCCGGCGAACGTGACGCTGGGCGGAAGTGAGCAGTGCGCAAGCGCCTCGCGGGTGCTTCGCGTCGCGCCCACGCCGGGAATCGGGGGCGGACGACTATCGCGTGAGCCCGACCGGCAGCCGCTGATAGGTGTTGTGCAGCGCGTCCTGGGTGATCGTCGCCTTGCCGTTGGTGAACAGCCGCAGCCGCTCCGGCGGGCGCCGGACCCGGTAGGTCCACCCGTCCGGTAGCCCCAGCCGCGGCCCGATCTCCGGCAGGTCCGAGTAGCGCAGCGACGGGTCGACCTGGCGCGAGTAGGACTGCATCGCGTACTTGCGCCCGTCCGGCGCGCCCAGCTCGAACACCTTCTTGCCCGCGTCCCAGGTCCAGGTGTTCCGGCGCGTGATCCGCACGTTGGTGAACGGGGGCGGCGGCGCCAGGCCGACGGTGTTGAGGTCGATCGTGGCCACGTCGCGCATGCGCTTGCCGGCGAACGTGTCGACGGGCCCGTAGGCCTTGGCCTTCGCCCCGTCCATGATGAAGTTCCGCGGGCCGTTCAGCAACGCTAGGTCCGAGCCGTGCTCGGCCGCGAGCGCGCCGGTGTCGAGCCCGTCCCACCACGCCTGCGGGCAGCTGTTGAGCCCGAGCGAGTTCCACACCGTTGCCAGCGGCGACGGCTGGAGATCGACCGTGAAGACCTCGCAATAGCGGTCGTTTCGCATCCCCTCGCGCACGAGCGGCTTCTGCGCGGCCGATGCCGCGGGCGCGAGCAGCAGAGAAAGGGCGGTCGCCCCGCCCAGGATTCGCCTCGCCACCCGCCGCCGGTCCTCCATGGCCGCCCCCAGCTTGACTGATCCGGGCGGCCGGCAGGTGCGTAGGCCGGGGGTGCTGGGGGGAAATCGACACAGGAGGTCCAATGAGTTCCGAGGGAACGAACGGCCTGCGGCTCGAGCAGATCGATGCCGACGGGGCCATTCGCGAAACGGCTGAGGAGGCCACAACGGTGCTTGCCGAAAACGGCGACACGCGTATGGACTTCTTCAAGAAGGCGGGGATGGCCGGTGGCGCGGTGATGTCGGGCGGCGCGCTGCTCGGCGCGCTGATTCCGGAGGTTGCGGCGGCAAAGGGGGGCGGCAACGGCCGCCCGCCGAAGAGCTTCGGCAAGGGCGACATCGGGATCCTCAACTACGCGCTGACGCTCGAGTACCTCGAGTCGGCGTTCTACAACGAGGCCGCCGCGAACGGGTTCGCGACCGGCCAGACGAAGGTCGCGCTCAAGCGGGTCAAGGCGGACGAGAACACGCACGTCAAGACGCTCAAGGGAGCGCTCGGCGGCAAGGCCGTGAAGTCACCGAAGTTCGACTTCGGGTCGACCACCACCAACACGAGCGAGTTCCTGGCGACGGCGTTCGCGCTCGAGAACACCGGCGTCCACGCGTACCTGGGCCAGGGGTTCAACATCAAGAACGCCAAGTACCTGAAGGTCGCGCTGACGATCGCCACGGTCGAGGCGCGCCACGCGGGTGTGTTCGGCCTGCTGGCGCTGAACTCCGCGCACGCGATCTCGCCTCAGGGCGCGTTCGACGATCCGTGGAAGGCGAAGCGAGTCCTGAACGCGGTCCGTGGCACGCACTTCATCCAGTAGCCGGATCGGGGGTAGTACCGGAAGCGATATGGGCGCCCGCGGGCGCCCGTTCGCGTTCCGCGCCGGTGACGCGGGACTGCGTCGCGAACGAAGCGACCAGCGCGAACGGCAGGAACCAGACGACGTAGAAGTAGAACCAGTGCCCGGCGGTGAGCTGCACCGCGATCGTCACCGCAACCGCGAGGGCGGCGATCTGGACCGGGGTCTTCTGGCGCGGGTAGAACGCGACCCCGACCGCGAGCGCAACGGCGAACGCGCGAACAATCGGCTGGGCGAACTCGAGCGAGGGCGCCTGGCCCCAGATGGAAAACGGCGAGCTGCGGGTGGCCTGGTAGCCGAGCGTGCGGTCGTACATCTCCCGCAGCCCCCCGTCGGGCACGAAGGGGGCGACGCAGGCGACCACCACCACGCCGAACGCCAGCGAGAACCAGAACGCGCTCCGCCACCGTCGCTCGCCGGTCCCCGTGGCGAACAGCGGCGCGAGCGCCGCCGAGCCGAACTTCGCCGCGGCCGCGAGCGCGACGAGCGCGCCCCGGGTCGGCGCCGAGCGGATCGCGATGAGCGCTGCGATCCCGAGCGCGGCGACCAGCGAGTCGTTTGCGTTCGCGTTCATCACGTAGAGCGTCCACGGGCATGCGACCCAGGCGAACGCGAGCGCCCAGCCGAGCGCCCGCCCCTGCTCCCCGCCGCGCAGGCGACGCCCGAGCGCGACGAGGCCCACGATGCAGAGCAGGTCGAAGACGATCGCCGCCGCGTGCGCCGCCGGGACGTCGGCGTCCCAGACACCGTCCCAGCCAAAGGCCTGTTCGAAGGGCACGTACGCGAGGTAGTTCGCCGGCCCGTAGACGTCGCCCTTGAGGTCGAGCCCCAGCGAGAAGCCACCCTGGTACAGCGGCTGGCCGTCGGCGATCCGGTCGGCGCCGATCACGCCGGCGACCCCGATGTCGATCACGTGCGAGTCGATGAGGTTGAGCGCGATCCGCCCTGCGGCGAGGACGACCACGCCGATCACCAGCCAGCGCACCGGCGCGAACGGCACGAGCGGGCCGGCGCGCTCGCGCGGCCAGAACCCCGCGACAAGCCCGCGGACGAGGAAGTAGCCGAGCACCGGATAGGTGAGCAGCACCGAGGCCGTGATGTCCGCGCGGTTGAAGGCAAAGAGCGAGATCCCGAGCCCGAGCAGCACGAGCAGGTCCAGGTGGACGAGCCGCAGCGGGCGGCGCGGGTCGAAGAACGGGGCGAGGAACAGCAGGCTGAGCGGGATCCAGACGTAGGGCGCGTTCACCTTCTGCGCGATCGCGCCCTCGTAGCCGCGGGCGAGCGGGGACGCGACCTGGAAGTCGCGCCAGGCCTCGTCGACCGCGCCCGTGGTCCCGTCGACGACCGCGAACGCCACCTCGGTCCCGCCGTCGGTGTACTCAACCTGCCAACGGTCCCCCCGGATCAGCGCGCGCGGGCGCGCCCCGGGCGACTCGGCGAGCTCGGCGCGGATGACGTCGGCCGCGCCGGCCGCGCGGATCGCGTCGCGGGCCGAGATCGCAAAGCCGGGCGGCGGGGTCGTCTGGGAGCTCGGCCGTTCGAGCGGCGGCGGCAGCTGACCGCCGAACGGCGACTCGTCGACGGGGTCGTCCTGGGCGAGCGCCGTGGGCGCCAACACCGCCAGCCCGACGAGCGCGGTCGCGAGGGCGAGCTTCGGCCGCATAGGCGCGCCACAGTAGCGATAGCCTGGGCGCCGCAAAGCGGCGAAAGGGAGGCTCGATGGGATTCATGGACAAGTTCAAGGACGCTGCGCAGCAGGCGCAGCACGCCGCCAAATCCGCCGGGGGGTCAGTCGCCTCCATGGGCGGCATGGGCGGGGCCGCCGACGCCGCCGCGAAGGCGAACAAGATCGCGCAGAGCGGGATCAAGCACCCGGCGGTCCTGCGCGGCATGCGCGAGACGGGCAACAAGGACCCGCTCTCGGGCGGCGTCGAGTACGAGCTCGATGTCGACGTCAAGCCCACCGGCGGGGAGCCGTACAGCGCGACCTTCGCGCAGCAGCTGCTCGGGCCTTCCGGCGACGACTACAAGCAGAAGATCGGGGGCGAGGTCGTCGTCAACGTCGACCCCGACGATCCGCAGTCGATGCTGCTCTGGGGCTGAGCGGCAGCGGACCCGGTTGAGGGGACGGCGATGAGCTTCGACACGGGCCGCAGAGCGGGGCTCGCCCTGCTCGCGCGCGCTCGCGGCGGCCGCATCGAGGTCAGCGAAGGTGAGCGCGAACTCGCCTTCGGCCCACCGGCCGCGGAGCTGCGTGCCCGGATGGAGATCCGCGACCCGCGCGCGTATCGCTGGGCGCTACGCGGCAGCACGGGGCTCGGCGAGGGCTACGTCGAGGGCCTGTGGACCTGCGACGACCTCGTCGCCCTGTGCCGGATCGCGTGTCGCAGCCTGCCGCCGCTCGACCGCCTGCGGGCGCGCTTTCACCCGCTGCTCGCCCAGGCGCAGCGGCTCGGCCGCCTCGTCCCGCGCAACACGCGCGCCGGCGCCGCCCGGAACATCTCGGCGCATTACGACCTGGGCGAGCCCCTGTTCGAGGCCTTCCTGGACCCGCGCCTCGTCTACTCGTGCGCGGTCTTCGAGCACGACGACGCCCGCCTCGAGGACGCGCAGCTGGCGAAGCTCGAACGCGCGTGCGCGGCGCTCGACCTGGGCCCGGGCGACCACCTGCTCGAGATCGGCACCGGGTGGGGCGGGCTCGCGATCCACGCCGCGGCCACCCGGGGCTGCCGGGTCACGACGACGACGATCTCCCGCCGCCAGCACGACTACGCGCGCGAGCGCGTGCGGGCCGAGGGGCTCGCCGATCGGGTCGAGGTCCTGCTCACCGACTATCGCGACCTGGACGGCACCTACGACAAGCTCGTGTCGATCGAGATGATCGAGGCCGTCGGCTGGCAGTACTTCCCCGCCTTCTTCGAGAAGTGCGCCGCCCTCACCAAGCCGGGCGGGGCGATGTTCCTGCAGGCGATCGCGATCGCCGACCACCTCTACGAGCTCGAGAAGAACGCCCGGACGTTCGCCAACAAGCACGTCTTCCCCGGCGGCTGCCTGCCGTCGCGGGCGTTGATCGCCGAGCTCGCCGGCCGCAACGGGATGCCGATCGAGCGCTCCGTGGACATCAGCGCCGACTACGCGCGAACCCTCCGCCTGTGGCGGGCGGCGTTCAACGAGGCCTGGCCCGACCTGCGCCCGCTCGGCTACGACGAGCGCTTCGCGCGCCTGTGGAACTTCTACCTCGCCTCCTCGGAGGCGGGCTTTGCCGAGCGCCGGATCAGCGACGTGCAGCTGCTGCTCGCGAAGCCGGGCTTCCAGGCACGGGACGACGAATGGCGATCGCCCACAGCCGACTCGGAACCGGCGAGCCTCTCGTCCTGATCGGAGGACTCGGCGCCTCGCGCCGGATCTGGAAGCCGGTCGTCGACCGGCTCGCCGCCGAGCGCGACGTGATCGCCGTCGACCTCCCCGGCTTCGGCGACTCGCCGGAACTGCCGGCGGGCGTCGCCCCGACCGCCGCGAACCTCGGGGCCGCAGTGGCCGACCTCTGCGCCGAGCTGGGGGTCGCGCGCCCGCACGTGGCCGGAAACTCCCTGGGCGGCTGGGTCGCGCTGGAACTGGCGAAGGCCGGCGCGGCCGCGTCGGTGTGCGCGATCTCGCCGGCCGGGCTCTGGCGCCGGCCGCTCGGCCCGCGGCGCGTGGACGCTCACCGCTGGGCCCGCCGACTGCGCCCGGTTCTCGCGCTCCTCCTCGCCACGCGGCGCGGCCGCGCCGCCGTCCTCCGTTCCACGGTGGCGCGGCCGGAGCGCCTGCCGGCGCGCGACGCTCGCGGGCTGGTCGGAGACTGGGTGAACGCGCCCGCCTACGACGCCGCCAACGCCGAGATGCGCGCACGCGTCTTCGAAGGGCCTGAGCTGGTCACCGTCCCCGTGACGATCGCCTGGGGGACGGAGGACCGCCTCGTCGGTCCGCCGAAGCCCGAGCGGATGCCGCCCGGCTCACGCTACGTCGAGCTCCAGGGCCTCGGGCACACGCCCACCTGGGACGACCCACCGCGGATCGCGGAGCTGCTGCTGGCCGCGAGCGCGACCGGTCAGCCGGTCGGCTCGGGGCGGTCCTCGCCGGGCCAGGCGCCGGTCGCCTTGTAGAAGCTCTTGCGGGCGAGGTGATCGACGACCCCGCGGGTGACCGAGAACGCCACGCCCTGCACGGCGAGCGAGGCAACCAGCTTCGGCATGCTCGTCTGGCGGTCCTCGGCGTCGGGCGGCTCCTCGTCGTCGACCAGCCCCCACAGGAGCTCGAACGACTTCTTGCCGATCAGGCCGGCGATCAGCCCGCTCACGATGCTCACCGGGATGAAGAGGATCTTCGCCATCGGCTGGAGCCTACCCGCCGCCCGCGGGGTCAATCGCGTCGCGGAACGCCGATGGGCGGTGCCGGACTCGAACCGGCGGCCCCTTCCTTGTAAGGGAAGTGCTCTCCCAGCTGAGCTAACCGCCCGCCGGTGAGTCTAGACCGGTGTGGGCGCCGCCCTGAAGGCCCTCGGCCACCCGGCCGAGCCGGTTGGCCACCATGAGTAGGTCGTCCAGCATCATGAGACGGCGCTCAGCTCCAGGCGGGTGGCGGGCCCGCCGATGGGCCCCACCCGGTAGTTCGGCGCGCGCGCGTGCCCTTGAATGCGATTTTGCACAAGCTGGACGAATTGCCAGCGGGCCGAATCCTGCGCGTCGAGCCATGACGAAACGGCCATGCCCGCCTGGCGCGGTCAAGCCGCAGGCCGAAATGTCCGATGAACCTGGCGTGAGCTTCTCGCTGATTCCGGAGGCGGGCCCGTCGACGATGCCGCAGTTCGACCCGAAGCCCCGTGCGCGCCCGCAGGCGAGCGCCGACGACGTCATCTACCGCCAGCCCGATTCCGACCGCGTGCGCTCGATCCGCCGCGGGATCGAGGCGGACGAGTTCGAGTTGCACTACCAGCCGCAGGTCGACATCCAGCGCGGGCTCACGTGCGGCGTCGAGGCCCTGCTGCGCTGGCGCCATCGCGGCGTGCTCCTGGCGCCGAGCGAGTTCCTCGCCGAGGCGGAGAGCAATCGGGTGATCCGGCCGCTCACCGACCGCGTCCTCGACCTCGCCCTCACCCAGGCGGCCGACTGGCGGGAGGAGGGCCGCGCCCTCCCGGTGGCGGTGAACATCTCGGCGGCGAACCTCAGTGACTTCTCCATCGTCGAGTCCCTCGAGCATCGGCTGATCCAGCACAGCGTGCCGGCGAGCCAGTTCACCCTCGAGGTCACCGAGACCGCCGTCCTCGAGAAGCCGGAGACGGCCCGAGCGGTGATCGACGCGATCGCGGCGCTCGGGGTTTCGATCTCAGTCGACGACTTCGGCACCGGGTACGCCTCGCTGCTGTGGCTGCGGCTGTTCGAGGTCAACCAGGTGAAGATCGACCGCACCTTCGTCTCCAAGGTGGATCGCAAGGGCGAGGTCTTCGTCGCCGGGGCGATCCGGCTCGCGCACGACCTCGGCCTCTCGGTGGTCGCCGAGGGAATCGAGGACCGCGACACCCTGCAGGTGATGCAGGAGCTCGGGTGCGACATCGGGCAGGGCTACTACTTCGCCAAGCCGCAGCCGGCCGAGGCGATCCCGGCCTGGCTCGACTCGAGCCCGACCGCGAGCTGGACCGCGCAGCGCACCGAGATCGTCGTCGACTCGGACGCCAACGGCCTCGACTCGGCGCGCGCGCTGATCGAGGAGACCGCGCGCGAGTTCGGCTTCGACGACTCGGCGATCTGGGAGATGAAGCTCGCCGCGACCGAGGCGCTCACCAACGCGCTCGACGAGGGGCTCGGCAGTAATGGCGGCGGCGGCGTGCACCTGTCTCTTCGCCAGGAGCGCGACCAGATGATCTTCGAGGTCTGGGGCGAGTCGGCGAAGCCGCTCACGCTCGAGGGCGACGACGAGGCCCGCGCCCGCGGACGGGGGATCGCGATGATGACCTCGCTCATGGACGGCGTCGAGCTGCGTCAGGACGACGGCAACACGCGCATCCGGCTCGCCAAGCGCCGCCGCAACGGCAAGGGCCCCACCCTCCCCACCTGACACCCGCCGGCGGGCGCACGACGCGCGGCCGCGGCCGCGGCATACGATCGCGGGGCAGTCAACCCGGGGAGTCACGGATGAGGATGCGCGCAGCGGTTTTGGAGGAGTTCGGCGAGCCCCTGGCCGTTCAGGAGGTCGAGCTCACCGACCCGAAGGAGGGCGAGGCCCTGGTGCGCCTGGTCGCCTGCGGCGTCTGCCACACCGACCTCTACACGGCGTCGGGCGTCGACCCCTCCGGGTACTCGCCGACGGTGTTGGGCCACGAGGGGGCCGGCGTGGTCGAGGCGGTCGGGCCGGGCGTCGAGTCGGTCGCCGTCGGCGACCACGTCGTGACGCTGTTCAGCCCCCAGTGCGGCAAGTGCATCCACTGCGTCGACGACCGCACCAACCTCTGCCTCGCGATCCGCGAGCAGCAGAACAAGGGCTACCTGCCCGACGGGACCACCCGCCTGCAGCGCGACGGCGAGGAGATCCGCCACTTCATGGGCACGTCCACGTTCGCGGAGTACACGGTGATGCCCGAGATCGCGCTCGCGAAGGTCAACCCCGAGGCGCCGCTGGACCGCGCCTGCCTGTTCGCCTGCGGGCTCTCGACCGGGCTCGGCGCCGCCATGAACACGGCGAAGGTCCGCGAGGGCTCGACCTGCGTGGTCTTCGGCGCCGGGATGGTCGGCCTCGGCGCCGTCGCGGGCTGCCGGCTGCAGGGCGCCGAGCGGATCGTGGCGGTCGACCTCTCCGAGGACCGGCTCGAACTGGCCAAGGGCCAGGGCGCGACCGAGACCATGGTCGGCGGCGAGGACGTCGTCGAGAAGATCCTCGAGTCCACCGACGGTTTCGGGGCGGACTACACGTTCGAGGCGACCGGCAACGTCAAGGTGATGCGCCAGGCCGTCGAGTCGGCGCGCATGGGCTGGGGCCTCGCGACGATGGCGGGCGTCGCCGGCAAGGGCGAGACGCTGGACGTCATCCCCCGCTTCCTGATCACCGGCCGCCGGGTCGCCGGCTCGTCGTTCGGCGGGGTCAAGGGGCGCGACGGCGTGCCGAAGCTCGTCGACCGCTACCTGGCCGGCGACATCGACGTCGACCCGTTCATCTCCCACCGGATCACGCTCGACGAGGTGAACCAGGGGGTTTGAGCTGATGGAGGCTCAGGATGGGATCCGGTCCGTGATCGAGTTCAACTAGGAGGACGACTTGCTGCTCACCCGCGTCGAACAGTCCGACTGGCTCTCCAACGCCTACCTCGTCTTGGACGAGCCCGGCGGCAAGGGGGTGCTGATCGACTCGAACTCGGTCACCGACCCGCTCGCGGAGCTCGCCGAGCGCGAGGGGATCGAGATCACGGACCTGCTCCTCACCCACCACCACTACGACCACGTGGTCGGCGCGCGGGCGCTCGCCGATCGCTTCGGAGCCCCGATCCGAGCCCACGAGCTCACCGCCGAGCTGATCGACGAGGCCGTCGACGAGACGTTCGCCGACGGCGACGTGATCGACGACCGGGGCGCTGCGGATCGAGGTCATGCACACGCCGGGCCACTGCGCGGACCACTGCGCGCTCGCCTTCAACGGCACGGATGTGCTCACGGCCGACGTGCTCTTCAAGGGAACGGTCGGCGGCACCCGCGCCCCGGGGGCAACCGGATTCGGCGACCTGAAGAGCTCGGTGATGGACAAGCTCATGACGCTGCCGCCGGAGACGCGAATCCACCCCGGCCACCGCGAGCCCTCGACGATCGGCACCGAGTGGGAGCAGAACCCGTTCGTGCGCATCTGGCGCGGGCTCGACGCCGAGGGCTCCGACCGGTGCTCGATCGGGCCGCCGGATGCGGACGAGCGCGAGCCCGCCACCCTGGTGCTCTGGGCGCCCGACTACGACGGGGGCAACAAGGCGTGGGTGCGATTCGAGGACGGCTCGGACGCGATCGTCGGCGGCTCCCAGGTCAAGCGCGAGGGCTGAGCGAGGTCGGTCGCCCGCTATCGTCCCCGCGGTAGCCGGCGCCTAGGGACGGGCGTCGCGAGAGAGGAGAGAGATGCAGGGTCGGTTGGGTGCGGGAAAGCTCGTGGCGTTGATCGTGGTTGCGGGGGCGCTCATTGGCCCGCAGGCCGCGAGCGCCGACATCACCAGTGTGTTCGGCGGCGACGTCGGCTGCACCACGGAGTCCGACGGGGTGCGCTTCTGCGACCTCGGCTCCGACCCGGCGCGCAGCACCGTGCCCGCGTGGGACGGCGTCCCGATCGACGTGGACGCGGCCTTCCCGCCCGCACCGCCCTCCGGCCCGGACGGGAACTACCCGCTGATCATGCTCTTCCACGGCTACGGCGGCGGACAAGATCGGCCTCGGCCGGCATGCAGCACTGGCTCGATCGCGGCTACGCCACCTTCTCGATGACCGACCGCGGCTTTCACGAGTCGTGCGGCTCACAGGAGTCCCGCGACGCCGCGGGCAGCGCCTGCGACAACGGCTACATCCGCCTGATCGACAACCGCTACGAGGTCCGCGACGCGCAGGAGTTCGCCGGCCAGCTCGCCGACGAGGGCCTGATCGACCCGCAGCGCATCGGCGCGATCGGCGGCTCCTACGGCGGCGGCATGTCGATGGCGCTCGGCGCGCTGCGCAACCGCATGGTGATGCCCGACTACAGCGTCGTCCCCTGGACGAGCCCGGACGGCAAGCCGATGCAGATCGCGGGCGGCGTCGCCGAACATCCCGTGGACCGACCTGGCCTACTCGCTGCAGCCGAACGGCAGCACGCTCGACTACGTCGCCGACGCCCCGTACACGGGGCGCGATCGGGGTCGAGAAGCAGTCGCTGGTCGGCGGCCTCTACTTCTCGGGCCAGGCGGCGCCGGGCTTCTACGCGCCGGTCGGCACCGACCCGACCGCCGACATCACCGGGTGGCGCAACGCAGATCGAGGCCGGCGAGCCCTACGGCGCGGAGTCACAGGCCGATCGTCGACGAGATCACCCAGCACCACTCCTCGTACTACATCGACCACTCGATCGCGCCCGGCGCCGATGCTGATGTCGAGCGGCTTCACCGACGACCTGTTCCCGGCCAACGAGACGATCCGCTACTACAACCGGACCAGGACCCAGTATCCGGACGCGCACCTGGCGCTGTTCTTCGGCGACTTCGGCCATCCGCGCGCGCAGAACAAGGCGCGACGTCACGGGCGCGCTCAGCGACGCCCAGGACGCCTGGATCGACTACTACGTCAAGGGTCAGGGCTCGCAGCCGCCGGAGGGCGTGACCGCCTACACGCTCACCTGCCCGGACAGCGCGCCGTCGGGCGGCCCGTACACGTCGCCGAGCCTGGGCGACGCTCGGCCCCGGGCGAGATCCGCTTCGACGCCGACGGCGTCGAAGACCATCGACCCGGGCGCCGGCAGCGAGGCGATCGCGGCGAAGTTCAACCCGGTCGGCGGCGACGGCGCCTGCGCGAACGCCGACGGCGCCGACCAGGCCGGCAGCGCCACCTACCGGCTCGACCCGGCCCCGGCGGGCGGCTACACGATGCTGGGCTCGGCGACCGTGATCGCCGACTTCACGCTCCCGGGCGACACCTCGCAGGTCGCCGCGCGGCTGCTCGACGTCGCGCCCGACGGCCAGGAGACGCTCGTGTCGCGCGGCCTGTGGCGACCGGCGACGGGCGGGCCCGACGAAGCAGGTGTTCCAGCTCTTCGCGAACGGCTGGACACTTCGCCGAGGGCCACGTGCCGAAGCTCGAGCTGCTGCCCAAGGACACCGACCCGGGCCTGACCGGCGGCTACGGACGCGCGTCCAACGACCAGCAGCCGGTGACGGTCGGCGAACCTGGAGCTGCGACTGCCGGTGGTCGAGCAGCCGGGCAGCTCAGAACGGCCTGGTCAAGGCAGCCGGCGCCGCGCGTGCTGCCGGACGGCTACGAGCTCGCCGCGGACTTCGCCGGCGCTCCCCGACCTGCGCCCGAACCTCGAGCAGACGCAAGCTCAAGCGCAACGGGCTCGAAGCTGTTCGCCAACGTCGGCTGCCCGACCGAGTGGGCGTCGTGCAACAACGTCAAGGTCAACGTCACGACGAAGGCGCCGGACGCGCGGCAAGAAGCCGAACAAGGTCGCCAAGCGCACCTACAAGTTCGGCGCCGCCGGCAACGTCCGCAAGGTCGGGATGAAGCTGACGAAGAAGGCCAAGCGCTATCTGCGCCAGAAGTCGAAGCTCAAGGTCTACGTGCAGATCAGCTCGGACGAGACGGCCGCGGCCGCGGTCACGAAGGGGACGGCGGTCGCGAAGGGCAAGGGCGGCGCGAGCGGCGGCGGTTACTAGGCGCTGAGTCGGCGCTCAGCCGAACTCGGCGCCGGTCCCCACGGCGCGCCCGACCGCGACCGCCAGGTCGTGAAGGCGCTGCTGGCGCTGCGACGGACCGGGATCCGGCGGCGGCTTGGGCTCCGCGTGCGTCTGACGCCCGGCCGAGGCCGGCGGCAGGTCGTCGGAGCTCTCGTGCTCGAGCGGCCCCGAGGTCGCCGGGCCGCCCGACGCGCTGAGGCCGCCGACGCCCCCGCAGGCGTCAACCGCCTGGGCGAACAGCTTCGCGCGCAGCGCATAGCCGCTGGCGTCGGTGTGGACGCCGTCGACGAGCAGCGCCGGGATTGCGCTCCGCGGCGCGCGTGCCAGTCGACGAGCGGGACGTTTGGGTCGCTCGCTCGCGAACGTGGTCACCGCCCGGTTGAGGCCGTCGACCGGAACCCCGTTGAGCGGCGGGCGGTTGAGCGTCGCGACGACCAGGCAGCGGTCGCCGGCGATCTGGCGCGCCGCCCGCAGGTCCGCGGCCAGCGCGTCTGGGTTCGCCGGGTCGTCGTTGGTGCCGAGGTCGAACACGACGACGTCGTCATCCGCCGAGATCCTCGACCGCAGGATCGCCCACTCCGACGCTGCTCGGGCGCCCGACCTCCGCGTCGAGCGACATCGCCTCCCCGCCGAGCTGCTCGCGCAGGTACGGGCCGGTGCCGACCCCGAGGCTGTCACCCACGTAGAGCACGGCGGCGCCCGCGCCCGCCGGGACGAGGAGGCTGGCGGCTAGCTGCGAGCCCGAGGAGGCGGCCGACCATCCACCGATTCTGGCGGGTGGGCGTCCGAACCTGCGCGCGAGCACGAGCGAGAGCTCGAACAGCACGTACAGCGGCGCCATCGAGATCAGCATCGTCACCGGGTCCGTGCCGGGCAGCAGCATCGCGAGGACCGCGATCACCAGCACGCGCGTAGCGGCGGTTGGACGCCGAGCTGCTCGGGGGTGACGATCGCGAGCCGGGTGACGGCGATCGTCCCGACCGGGATCTGGAACAGGATCCCGACCGAGATCAGCGTGAGGACGAAGAAGCTGTAGTACTCGCTGCCGCGGATCTGGATGTTGAACTGGTCGGCGTTGAAGCCGAGCAGGAAGTTGAGCGCCGCCGGCAGGATGACGAAGTAGGCGAACACGGCGCCGGCGACGAACAGCACCGGGACCATCAGCAGCAGCGGCAGCACCACGCGCCGCTCCGTCGGCTTGAACGCCGGCAGGACGTAGGCGTAGGCCTGGTAGAGCAGGACCGGCAGCGCGAGCAGGATGCCGGCGTAGAACGAGAGCTTCATCGTCGTGAAGAACGGCTCCGTGACGCCGAAGGTGATCGGCTCGCGACCGTCTGGCAGCGGCCCGTTGGCGACCGCGAGGAGGAGGTCGTTCTGCCAGAAGCAGAGGCCGACCGCGACGACGAGCACCGCCGCGGAGACGATGATCCGCGTCCGCAGCTCGTCGAGGTGATCGACGACGCTGAGCTCGTCGTCGTGGCCGGCCTTCTTCGCCTTCAGTCGCACAGCTGAGCCTAGGAGCGGTTGGCGACGACCTCGCCCTGGACCGCCTCGGGCGCGTCGGCCTCGGCCTCGGTGATCTGCGGCTTCTCGTCGTCCTTGTCCCCGGTGACCGAGTCCTTGAACTCGCGCAAGCCCTTGCCGGCCGACTTGCCCAGCTCCGGCAGCTTCTTCGGGCCGACGATCACCAGGGCGATGATCAGGACGATCGCCAACTCCATTGGTCCGATGTTCGGCATAGTCGTTCTCTCTTTCGTCGGGGCCTACTGGACCTCGACCGTCGCTTTCATGAACGGGTGGAACCGGCAGTAGTAGGTGAAACTCCCGGCCTTGTCGAAAGTCACGCTCTTCGAGTCGCCCTTGTCGAGGTCGCCGGTGTCGAACGAGCCGTCGTCGGCGGTCGCCGTGTGCGTGGCGTCGTCGGAGTTCGTCCAGGTGACCTCCGTGCCCGCCTTGACGCTGATCGTCTGCGGGTCGAAGTTGAAGTCGGCGATCGTCGACCTTGTCGGTCGACTCCGCCGCCGCTGCTGTCGTGGTCGTCGTCGGGCGCTGCGTGCGGCGCTCGTCGCCGGATCGGAATCGCCCGAGCCACAGCCGGCGACGCAGCGCCGCGCCGGCGAGCGCAATCGAGCGAGCCGCGATCTGCCGCCCGTCGACCTCATGACTTGACGTAGGGCTGGACGGCCTTGAGGACCTCGTCCATCGTCAGCGTCGGGTCGAACGCGTCCGGCGCCGGGCTCTCGCCGGCCGCCAGGCGGATGGTCGCCGCGTGGCGCGCCTCGACCTGGACGATGCCGCCCGCGGTGGCGAGCAGGTCCTTGGACTGGATCATCGGGCGCGGCGCCGTTGTAGGCGCTCACGCCGGTGTCCTCGAACGTGATCGCGAGCGGGACGAGCTTGTCGGCGCTCGTGAACGCGTCGCCGAAGTCGACCTTCGGGGCCTTCACGGGCGTGCCGCCCAGGTCCTTGATCGTCGTCATCAGCGCGTCGACGTGCTCCTGCTCCTCGTCGCCGAACGTCTTCACGTAGCCGGCGACCTCCTTGCTCAGGCCCGGCGTCTTCGCGGCGCCCTCGTAGAAGGCGGCCTCGAGGTACTCGAGCGTGAGCGCGTAGTTGAGGATGTCGATGTCGCCCGCTCGAGCCCTGCGCGAACGCGCGGCGGACGAGCGGCGTGACCGCGGCGGTCCCGTAGAGCGCGCCGGCGGCGAGCACGCCGCGCATCAGCAGCGCGCTGCGGTTGAGGCCCTCGACCTCGATCTTGGCGAGCTCGGGAGCTCCTGCATTGTGTCGGTTGCATGTCGCTTCCTTTTCTCGTTCCGTCGCCTTAGACGAGGAACGGCTGGACCTGGTCGAGGACTTCCTGCATGTCGGCGCCCTGGGCGAACGCCCCGTCGGGGGTCGGCTCCTGGCCGGTGAGCACGTTGAGCGCTGCTGCGTGGCGGCCCTCGACCGAGTGGATCGAGAGCGCCGCGGCGAGGATGTCGGGCGACTGGATGTTCGCCGCCTGGCCGAGGTAGGCCGCCGCGCCGAGGTTCTCGACCGTCGCCGCCAGCTTCAGCACCGACGGTCGGGTCCTTGAGCGGGAACTCGGCCTTCGGCGCCTTGGCCGCCGGCCCGCCGAGCTTCTTCGCCGTCGCGGTGAGCGCGTCGACGTGCTGCTGCTCGGTGTCGGCGATGTGCTTGATCAGCGCCAGGTCGTCGCCCTTGAACAGGCCGCTCTTCGCGGCGTCGTTGTAGAACGCGGTCTCGAGGTACTCGAGCGTGAGCGCGTAGTTGACGATCCCGAGGTCGCCCTCGCCGAACTGCGAGGCCATGTCATCCGTACCGGTCGACGCAGCGGTGCTGCTGGTCGAGCTCGTGGTGTCGTCGCTGCTGCCGCACGCGGCCAGGAACGCGGCCGCGCTGGTCCCGCCGCCGAGGGCGAAGAAGCGCCGGCGCGAGACGGGATCGCGGGCGATCCGCCGGAGCGCGCCTTCCCCCTTGCGTGGAGGAAATGTTGCTCATCGATTTGAACTCCCGTGTGTGGGTCTCGAAGGGCGCTCGCCCTCCGCCTTCCCCACGACCTACGCCCGGTCACCCGGGGCGGATCACAGGTCGATTGGGCTCAGGCGGCGGCGGCGTCCGAAAGCCGCTCGGCGACCCACAGGTCGCGCAGCCAGTTCTCGGCACCGTCGTGCCTGCGCTCGGCGACCACGCCGTCGCCGCCGCCCGTGAAGGTGACGTCCTTCCAGTAGCCCGAGCCGCGCAGGGGCGCGAGCGCCTCCTCGACGCCGCGAGGGGCGCCGGCCGCCGCGCGCAGGTGCTCGTCCTGAGGCGCGGACCTCGAAGCGGGCCACGGCCCCGGCGACGGTCACGGTCGAGCCGCCGGCGATCGTCACCGTCACGGGGCGGCCGTGGCGCTCGCCCGCATAGACGCTCGCGCCGACCACGTCATGGCGCAGTGGCTGCGGGCCCGATCGGCCTGGCTGTGGATCTCCACCTTCGGCCGCTCGGTCTCACTCAGCCCAAGGGCCTTGAGCGCCGGCGCGGAGGCGTCGTAGGCCTGATCCAGGCCGCCGCCCGGCATCAGCATCCGCGCCGCCAGGTAGATCGCGTAGATCACGATCAGCGGCACGAAGATCACGAGCGACCAGATCCACTGAAAGAGCAGCCAGGGGACGACCGCGCAGAAGATCAGGACCATCATCGGCGGCCCGGCCGTGACCGAGCGGCGGGCGATCCCCCAGACCTGCGAGTCGGCCGCTGCGAGCGCGTCGCGGTCGAGCGGGCCGGTGGCGAGGTCGGCGAGCAGCGAGATGCGGTCCGCCTGGGCCGGGTCGGTGACTGGGGCGGTCGCGGCGTCGGAGGCGCGGGCCGCCCTCGAGCTCGGCCGAGTCGAGGTCGCGGCGCTGCAGATACATGAGCGCGCCGACGAACCCGAAGATGACCACGAGGATCGCGATCAGCGCGCCGGTGGGGTTGGCGCCGCTGCCGAAGAGGAGCGCGATCGCCGCGACGAGCACGGCGACCACGCCAACGCCGACGAGCCCGAACCGGCCCGAGCGCCTGAACTCGCTCACGCCTCGGGGTTGCCGTCCCACCGCCGGTAGGCGGACACCGAGTAGGCCGCGGAGCGCGCGTGCAGGATCGCGTCGTCGGAGGGCTCGACCCCGTCGACGAGCCGGGTCGGATCGAAGACGTCGATGTGGCCGTCGCGCTCGGGGTCGTCGGCAACGCGCTCGACCGTGAGCGTGCCGGCGACGACCTGCTCGCGGTCGTCCGGCCACAACGCCGTGGCGTCGTCCAGCGGGTCGCCCTCGGCGGGCAGCTGCAGGCGGAGCTCGAACTCGAACGGGCCCGAGGCGAGCCGCTCGGCGAGCTCGGTCGTGCAGGTAGTCGCGCCCGCGCTCCTGGGCCGTCGTCGTCGGAGATGTGGTGCTCGCCGGCGCCCGGGACCCATCGGTAGCGAACCGGCGTCCGCTCGCCGGCCGCGTCGACGAGCCAGAAGGTGTGCGGCGAGAAGTAGGTGGCGGTCGCGAAGCTCGCCAGCGGCTCGGCGCCGAGCGTCGCCTGGATCGCGGTCTGCGCCTCCGGGTGCTCGCCGAGCCAGGCGCCGAGCCGCTCGAAGTCGGGCTGGCCGGTCTCGGGGTCGGGGCGCCGCAGCCGGATCAGCTCCAGGAAGTCCTCGGCCGTGCGGGTGACGAACGCGGGCGTCGTCGTCGCCAGGATGTCCGTCTCCTCGCCCGCGCCGCGCAGCTTGACGGCCATGCCGCGGGCCTCGCGCTGGGCGTCGTCGGCCTCGGGCTCGCCGCCCGCGTTCGAGAACCGGATCAGGGCGGCGACCGGCTCGCCCTGCAGATGAAAGGCGCGCGAGAGCTCGGCCGCGCGCGGGGTGGCCGTGAACGTCCCCTCGCACCAGGAGCCCTTCGAGTGCAGGGCGCGGCGGCCCTCGTGGGCGCCGTAGAGGCCGTCGGTGGCGGCGATGATCTGCTCGTAGAGATCCCCCGCGGCCATCGGCGCCCACCCTATCGCCAGCGGATGGCGATAGCGTGGCGCGCGCATGGACCTGGGGATCGAAGGACGGGTCGCGCTCGTGCTGGGCGGAAGCCGCGGCATCGGCAGGGGAATCGCGACCGCGCTGGCGCGCGAGGGAGCTCGGGTGGCGATCGCGAGCCGCACGCGCGAGACCCTCGAGGGCGCCGCCACCGAGATCGAGGGCGACGTGACGGCCTTCGTCGCCGACACGGCGGACCTCGAGCGGATCGAGCGCCTGCCGGGAGAGGTCGCCGAGGCCCTCGGCGCCGGTCGAGATCCTGATCACCAACACGGGCGGGCCGCCGCCCGGGCTCGCCCACGACGCCGAGCTCGACGCCTGGCGCGAGGCCTACGACTCGCTGATCCTCGCCCCGCGGGTGCTGATCGGCGCGACGCTGCCCGGCATGCGCGAGCGCGGCTGGGGACGGATCGTCAACGTCGGCTCGAGCTCGACGCGCGAGCCGATCGGCGGCCTGACGCTCTCCAACGCCCACCGCCCCGGCCTGGTCGGGTACCTCAAGACGCTCGCGCGCGAGGTCGCCGCTGACGGGGTGACGGTCAACGACATCGCCACCGGGCGCTTCGCCACCGACCGCCTCGCGGCCAACTGGGGCGGCTGGGAGGAGATGGAACGCGGCGCGGCCGCCGACGTCCCGGCCGGCAGGCTCGGCCAGCCGGACGAGTACGGCGACCTGGTCGCCTTCCTGTGCTCCGAGCGCGCGGCCTACGTCACCGGGACGTCGATCCCGATCGACGGCGGCCTGCTGCGCTCGGTCTAGCGGTCGTCTGCGGCTTTAGTCGTTGTTGCGGATGGTCCCGGTCCCCGAGCCGTCGGCCAGCGTCGCGTTGACCGGGTTCGAGAGGTTCACCGCGAACGTCTCATTGGGCTCGATCGCGCCGTCGTCGACGGAGTTGATCGTCACCGTCTTCGCGGTTTGGCCGGGCTGGAAGGTCAGGGTGCCCGACGCGGCGGCGTAGTCGGACGGCGCGGTGGCGGTGCCGTCGGCCGTCCCGTAGTCGACCTTGACCTGGCGGCCGCTCGTCGCTGCCAGCGTGACGGTGAACTTGAGCGCAGTGCCCTCCGAGCGCGTGACGTCGTCGATCGAGGCGGCCACCGGCGCGTCGTCGTCGAGGATCGTGCCGAGGCCGTTGGCGTCCGCGATCGTGGCGTTCTGTCGGGTTCGAGAGGCGGACCGTGAAGGTCTCATCGTCCTCGTCCACGGTGTCCTGGACTGTCGAGATCGATACCGACTTGGAGGTCTGGCCGGGCGTGAACGTCACGTTCGCGGTCTTCGCCGTGTAGTCGCCGGGCGCCTTGGCGGTCCCGTCGAGGGTCGTGTAGGTCACCGTCACCGACTTGCCGCTCGGCGCGGACAGGCTGATCAGGAAGCCGCTCACCGCGCTGCCCTCGGTGCGGGACGCGTCGTTGATCGAGAACGACGGCGCCGGGTCGTTGTCAGTGATCGTCCCGGTGCCGGCGCCGTCGGCGATGGTCGCGTTGGTCGGGCTCGAGAGGTTGACCGCGAAGGCCTCATCGTCCTCGTCGAGGGTGTCCTGCGCCGAGCTCACCTTCACGGTCTTGGTCGTCGTACCCGGCGCGAAGGTGAGCGTCCCCGACTTCGAGGCGTAGTCGGCAGGCGCGGTCGCGGTGCCGTTCGCGGTCGCGTAGTGGATCTTCGTCTGCTTCGCGCTCGGGCCGGACAGCGAGACGTTGAACGTGAGCTGGCCGCCCTCGGCGTGGGATGCGTCGTTGATCGAGAACGCCGGCGGCGCGTCGTCGTCGGTGATCCTGCCGGTCCCGGTGCCGTCGGCGATCCCGGCGAACTGGGAGTTGCTCAGCGCGACCGTGTAGCGCTCGTTGACCTCGTCGAGGGTGTCGCCGACGATCGGCACGTCGATGAACTTCGTCACCTGCCCGGGCGTGAACGTGAGCGTGCCCGTGGTCGTCGTGTAGTCGCCGGGCGCCTTGGCCGAGCCGTCGGCGGTCGCGTAGTCGACGGTCACCGTGCCCGCGCTCGGGCTCGAGAGGTCGACCCGGAAGCGCGCGTTCGTGGTGCCGGCATCGCCCTCGGTCAAGGTGCGGTTACCGATCACCAGCGAGGGCGCGGTGAGGCGGACCCGGTCCGCGAGGTACTTGACGTCGAAGCCCTGGCCGTTGACGGTCGCGAACGTGCCGGTGCGCGTGGTGCCGGCGGTGACGACGTCGAAGACGTCGGCCGTGTGCGGCACGTAGCTCATCGTCACGCTGAGCGTCCCGGCGACCGCGGCGGCGTTGCCGGCGGCGAGCTGGCCATAGCTCGTCCCCGCGACAGTGCCCGCGATCTCGGTCGCGAGGGTGCCGCCCGCGCCCTGCGTGAAGCTGCCGGTGGTCGTGAACTTGGTCGTCGGTGCCAGGTCGATCAGCCCGTTGTTGGTGAAGGCGCCGGTGCGGGCGAAGTTGCGCCCGTTGCGGAGCCTGAGCTTGCCTACGGAATTGTTCGAGGCGAGGTCACGGAGCCCATCGGTGGCGGACTCGTCCTCGAAGCCCGAGCCGGCGCCGTCGAGGATGAGCTCGGCCCCGTTGGTCTTGACGTCGGCGCCGGTGAAGCGGAAGGTGGAGCCGTTGCGGACGGCGTAGGTCCCGCCGGACAGCAGGTCGGTGGTCTGGTTGTAGTTGGTGAAGGTGCCGTCGCTGCGCAGCAGGCCGGCGGTGACGTCGATCGTGCCGTCGTTGGTGAGCGCAGCGCTGATGCTCGCGGCGTCGGTGCCGGCCGCCGAGGTGCGCTTGAGCGTCCCGCCCGAGAGCACGTGCACGAGGTTGCCGGCCCCGCCGGTGTCGATGATCTGCTGGTCGTCCTGGAGGTCGAGGTTGCCGCCCGAGCCGACGTTGAGCTTCGCGCCGTTCTGCAGCAAGGTCTGGAAGTAGCAGCCGGCGGTTGCGCCCTCGAAGGTGGCGTTGCCGTTGATGTTCAGCGTCTGGGTGTCGAGGGTGCGCTGCGTGCAGTCGCCGTTCGTCGTCGTCAGGGTGCCGGTCGAGGCGAGCGTGGTCGTCCCCGCGCCCGAGATCGTCGAGTTGGTGCCCCACTCAAAGGTGCCGTTGATGGTCAGGGTGCCGGCGTTGGCGAGCGTCGCGGTACCGAGCTCGAGCCGGCTGGAGGCGCCGACCGACGGGCTGCCGGCAGTGTCGACCTCGCCGCCGCTGATCCGCGTCGTGCCGGCGCCGCCGAACGAGGAGCCGCTGAGCGAGTAGGTGGCGCTGGCGAACTCGATCAGCGTGCCGCTCGCCGGGCTGAACTGACCGGTCGAGGTCGTCCCGCCGCTGCCGCTCGTGAGGCGGATCGTGCCCGCGGTCGACGTCACGGTGCCGTCGTTGTCGAGCGGTGCCTGAATGATCGCGGCGTCGGTGCCCGCGGCCGAGGTGCGCTTGAGCGTCCCGCCGGAGAGCACGTGCACGAGGTTGCCGAGTCCGCCGTTGTCGATGATCTGCTGGTCGTCTTGGAGGTCGAGGTTGCCGCCCGAGCCGACGTTGAGCGTGGCGCCGTTCTGGAGCAGGGTCTGGAAGTAGCAGCCCGCGGTGGCGCCCTCGAAGGTCGCGTTGCCGTTGATGTTCATCGTCTGCGTGTCGAGGGTGCGCTGGCTGCAGTCACCGTTCGAGGTCGTCACCGAACCGGTGGAGGCGATCGTGGTCGTCCCCGCGCCCGAGATCGTCGAGCCGTTGCCCCAGTCGAGGGTCCCGTTGACGGTCAGGGTGCCGGTGTTGGCGAGGATCGAGCTGGAGAGCTCGAGCCGGCTGGACGCGTCGACTGACGGGGTCCCGGCGGTGTCGACCTCGCCGCCGCTGATCCGCGTCGTGCCGGCGCCGCCGAAGGACGAGCCGCTGAGCGAGTAGGTGCCGGAGCCGAACTCGATCACGGCGGCGGTCGCCGGACTGAACTGGCCGGTGGAGGTGGTCGTGCCGCTGCCGCCGCTGAGCCGGAGGGTGCCCGCGCTCGAACTGACGGTGCCGTCGTTGTCCAGTGCGGTCGTCACTTCGGCGTAGGTGGTTCCCGCCGCCGAGGTGCGCTTGAGAGTCCCGCCCGAGAGCACGTGCACGAGGTTGCCGACCCCGCCGTTGTCGATGATCTGCTGGTCGTCCTGGAGGTCCAGGTTCCCGCCCGACCCGACGTTGAGCGTGGCGCCGTTCTGGAGCAGGGTCTGGAAGTAGCAGCCGGCGGTTGCGCCCTCGAAGGTGGCGTTGCCGTTGACGTTCAGCGTCTGGGTGTCGAGGGTGCGCGAGGTGCAGTCGCCGTTCAAAGTCGTCAGCGTCCCGGTCGAGGCGAGCGTCGTCGTGCCGGCGCCCGAGATCGTCGCGTTGTTGCCCCAGTCGAAGGTGCCGTTGACGGTCAGTGTGCCGGTGTTCGACAGCGTCGCGTTGGAGAGCGCGAGCTTCGTGGCGGCGGCCGAGCTCACGGTCCCGGCCGTGTCGACCTCGCCGCTGGCGATGTGGATGGTGCCGGCGCCCGTGAACGAGCCTCCGCTACCGACCTTGTGGGTGCCGCCGTTGAACTCGAGGACCGCTCCCGTCCCGGCGTTGAACTGGCCGCTGGAGGTCTGCGTGCCGCTCCCGCCCTGGAGACTGAGCGCCGGGTTGGCGAGGGTCGAGGCGGCGGTCGCGCTCACGGTGCCGTCGTTGTCGAGCTCGGTCGTGATCAGCGCGGGCAGGGTGCCGCTGCTGCGCGAGAGAGTCCCACCGCTGAGCACGTGCACCGAGTTCGTCCCGGTGCCGCCGCCGTTGTGGATGTCCTGGTCGCCCTGCAGGTCGAGCGAGCCCCCGCTGCCGATCTCGAGTGTGGCGGCGTTCTGCAAGTAGGTGTCGTCGTTGAACGTGTCGGGGTCGTTGCCCGCGAAGGTGCCGGTGCCGTCGATGTGAAGCGTCTGGTGGTTGAGAGTGCGCTGGGTGTCCGGGACGGTGGCCGTGGTCGTGCCGGTCGAGGCGATCGTGACCGTCCCGATCGCGCCCCCGCTGGTGATCGTCGCGGAGCTCCAGTCGAGATTCCCCTGGATCGTGAGCGAGCCACGGTTGTCGAGCGTGGTGCCGGCCGCGAGGTCGAGGTCCTCGTGCAGGAGGGACGGCTGGGGGCTCGAGTTCACCCGCAGCGTGCCGGCGTTGACTTCGATCGGCTCAAAGCTCTCGATGCTGGCCGCGCTCGCGGTGGCGCCGGTGCCGATCACCGGCGCCGGGTTAGGGCTCGGGTTTGACGCGGGGATACAGACATCGGTGGCAGTTCCCGGGACGCCGGACGGTGACCAGTTGGTGTTCGTGAACCAATCGCTGCTCGTGTTACCGACCCAGGTCTTGTCAACAGTGCCCACGTCGCAGGAGTTAGCCGCGCTCGCGACACTCGGAAGCGCGAACAATGCGACGAGCAGAGCGATGAAGCCGAACAGGCAGGTGAAAGAGCGCTGCATGGGTTCTCCCTGTGAGATTGGGTCGAGCCTCCCCCCAAATGGAGGCGGTACGTGAACCCTAGGTCGCTACGGGGTGCACGGGAAACCGTAGTTTCCCGCACACCTGTTGCCAACTATTACGGTGACGAAATCAGGTATCGACGCCCAACGTGGACGGACGGTCGATGCCACCCGCTCGCGCCTTTGTCACCAACCAGACACCACCAACAAGCATCATCGCGACACTCAACAGCTGCGCCTGTGTGAGCCCGAGTGCCACATCGTCGTTGCGGCGTATGAACTCGACCAAAAAGCGCTCGGCGCCGGCCAGCACCAGGTAGAGGGCGAAGAGCAACCCCGGCCGCATCCGGTCGCGCAGGCGCCACAGCGCGTAGGCGACGAGGCCCATCGCGATGGTCTCGTAGATCGGCGTCGGGTGCACCGTGACGGTCGTGGGCTCGGTCCCATGCGGATACGCCATCGCCCACGGCCCGTCCCACGGGATCCCGTAGTCGCCGTCGCCGGAGAGCTGGCAGCCGATGCGCCCGATCGCGTAGCCGATCGCGAGCCCCGGGGCGCAGATGTCGAGGAGGGTGAGGTTGAGCATCTTCCGCCACCAGGCCCAGAGCACGACCCCGATCGCGCCGCCGATCGCCCCGCCGTACCAGACCAGTCCGGAGCCGGAGAAGAGGTTGCCGAGCAGGTCGTCCGAGACCGTGTCGTAGTTCTCGATGATGAAGTCGAGCCGCGAGCCGACGATCCCCCCGACCAGGGCGGCGAAGACCAGCTCATAGGCCCAGTCGGTGGGCTTGCCGAGCTCCTTCAGGCGCCGGGCGACGAGGAGCCCCGCCGCGAGGAACCCGCAGGCGAACATGATCCCGAAGGTCTGGAGCGTGAGGGGGCCTAGGTGGATCTCGGGTTGCATGCGCTATAGCCCCGGCGGGAGTCGAACCCGCGCTCCCAGAATGAAAATCTGATGTGCTGAACCGTTACACCACGGGGCCCTGGGCCGAGCAAGTCTAGGGAGGAACCTGCCTCCGGCTGAGCCCTGACCGAAGTCGAGTTAGTGGCGCTGAGGCAACCAAACGCGACCATCGTCAGGCTGATTGGATGCGCCGGGTGGCGGGCGATCCCCAGAGCCCGGTGCTGGTCGCGCCGGACAGCTTCAAGGGCAGCTTCTCGGCCGCCGAGGTCGCCGAGGCGATCGCGGGCGGCGTGGAGGAGGCCGGCGGCGGCTCCGAGCGGCTGCCGATCGCCGACGGCGGCGAGGGCACGCTCGACGTCCTGCTCGAGGCGCTGGGCGGTGAGCGGATCACGGCGACGGTCGCCGACCCGCTCGGCCGCCCGGTCGAGGCCGACTTCGGGTTGCTCGCCGACGGGCGCGGGGTGGTCGAGACGGCGCAGGCGAGCGGCATTCGACATGTCGCCGAAGACGAGCGCGACGCGTGGCGCGCCTCGACCCGGGGTACCGGCGAGCTGATCGCCGCCGCGGCCAGGGCCGGGGCCCGCGAGGTGATCGTGACCGTGGGTGGCAGCGCGACCACCGACGGGGGCGCCGGCTGCCTGGCGGCCCTCGACGAAGCGGGAGTCGAGGTCGAGATCGAGGTCGTCTGCGACGTGCGCACACCGTGGGAGGACGCCGCCGCCGTCTTCGGTCCCCAGAAGGGTGCCGACGCGGCCACGGTCGCACGGCTCGCCGAGCGCCTCGACCGGCTCGCCGACGACGCGCCGCGCGACCCCCGCGGCGTGCCGATGACCGGGTGCGCCGGCGGCCTGTCCGGCGGGCTCTACGCGTTCCGCGACGCCCGGCTCGTGCCCGGCGCCGCGTACGTGCTGGACGCCCTCGACTTCGACGCCCGCGTGCGGAAGGCCCGCCTGGTGATCACGGGCGAGGGGCGCCTCGACGAGCAGACGCTGGCGGGCAAGGCCGTCGGCGAGGTCGCCGCGCGCTGTCGCGACGCCGGCGTCACCTGCCACGCGGTGGTCGGCGTGGTCGCGCTCGATGCGGACGGCGTGGCGGCGCTCGGGCTCGCCGGCGCTCGAGAGGCGACGACGCTCGCCGAGCTGGCCCGCGCCGGCCGCGAGCTCGCTGGCTAGCGCTGGCCCTCGATCCGCTCCAGCAGGAAGTCGTAGGCGGGCAGGGTCAGGAACTCGACGAAGGCCTCGCCCGCGGCAACCTGGTCGAACAGGGCCTGCGACTCGTCCGGGCGGCCCTCGGAGTAAAACCACTCGTCGTCGTCGATCTCGGCCCGGATGCGCTCGAGCTGCTCCGCTTCGGTCGCGCGCAGGAGCTCGGGCGTCACCGTGCGCCCGTCGTCGAGCTCGACCCCGTGGCGGATCCACTGCCAGACCTGTGAGCGGGCGATCTCCGCGGTCGCGGCGTCCTCCATCAGCCCGTGGATCCCCGCGGCCCCGTTGCCGCGCAGCCAGGACGAGATGTATTGGATGCCGACGTTGACGTCGCTGCGCAGCCCCTCGAGGGTCGCCTCGCCCGGCGTCGCAGCGATGTCCAGGAGGTCCGCGGCGCTCACCGACACGTCGTCGCGCTGACGGTCGAGCTGATTCGGGCGGTCGCCGAGCACGCGGTCGAACTCCTCGGTGGCCGGAGCCACCGAGTCCGGATGAGCGACCCAGCTGCCGTCGAACCCGTCGCCGGCCTCGCGCGACTTGTCGTCGCGCAGCTTCGCGACCGCCGCCTCGTTCGCCTCTGGGTCCTTGCGCGACGGGATGAAGGCCGCCATGCCGCCCATCGCGTGCGCCCCGCGGCGGTGGCAAGTCTTCACCAGGAGCTCGGTGTACGCGCGCATGAACGGCACCGTCATGGTCACGCTGTTGCGGTCCGGCAGCACGAACTCGGGCCGGTCGCGGAAACACTTGATCGCCGAGAACATGTAGTCCCAACGCCCGGCGTTGAGGCCGGCGGAGTGGTCGCGGAGCTCGTAGAGGATCTCGTCCATGCAGAACGCCGCGGGCAGCGTCTCGATCAGCACCGTCGCCCTGATCGTCCCGGGCTCGAGGCCGAGCCGCTCCTCGCTGAAGTCGAACACGTCGTTCCACAGCCGCGCCTCGAGGTGGCTCTCCATCTTCGGCAGATAGAAGTACGGCCCGCTGCCGCGCTCCAGCAGCGCAGCCGCGTTGTGGAAGAGGTAGAAGCCGAAGTCGAACAGGCCCGCCGCCACCGGCTCGCCGTCAACGATCAGGTGCTTCTCGGGCAGGTGCCAGCCCCGTGGGCGCACCAGGAGCGTCGCGACGTCGTCATCGAGCCGGTACTCCGCGCCGTCGGGCGCGGTGAACTCGATCGTCCGCGTGATCGCGTCGGAGAGGTTGAGCTGGCCGCCGACCATGTTCGCCCACAGCGGCGAGTTGGAGTCCTCGAAGTCGGCCATGAACCCCCGGGCGCCCGAGTTGAGGGCGTTGATCACCATCTTGCGGTCGGTCGGCCCGGTGATCTCGACCCGGCGATCGACCAGGCCGGGCGCGGGCGGCGCCACGCGCCACGAATCGTCCTCGCGGATCGCCCGCGTCTCGTCGTCGAACTCGAGCGTGCCGCCGGCATCCAGCCGCGCCTGGCGCTCGGCCCGGGTGCGCAGCCGCTCCTGCCGCACGGGCTCGAACCGCTCGTGCAGGTCGGCGACGAAATCGATCGCATCGTCGGCGAGGACCTCGCCGAACCGTTCGGCAAGCGGTCCGGCGGGCTGGCCGCGGATCTCGATGTCCCTCATTGCCCCCTCCCCTTCCCGGCGGCGCCGTTTCCAAGCACACCGGTGCCCTCGATCGAGGCCTGCAGCAGCTCGACGGGGTGGTACACGGCCAGAGGGCGCCCGAGCTCCTCGGCGTGGGCCGCGATCTGCAGCGCGCAGCCGGGGTTCGCCGCGATCACCGCCTCGGCGCCGGTTGCGAGCAGGTTCTCGGCCTTGCGCCGCCCGAGCTCGGCCGCTGCCTCGGGCTCGAGCATGTTGTAGACGCCGGCGGACCCGCAGCAGATCTCCCATCCCTCGGGCTCGACGAGCTCCAGGCCGGGGATCGTCCGCAGCGCCTCACGCGGCTGCGCGCGCAGGCCCTGAGCGTGCGCGAGATGGCAGGCGTCGTGGTAGGCCGCGCGCATCGCGACCGGCGAGCGCGGCGCTCGGGGCTCCTCCTCGGCCAAGAGCTCGGAGACGTCGCGCACCTTCGCCGCGAACGCCTCGGCGCGGTCGCGCCAGGCCGGCTCGTCGCGCAGCAGGTGCGGGTAGTCCTTCACCGCCGAACCGCAACCGGCAGCGTTGATCGCCACCAGGTCGTAGGCCTCGAGCGCCTCGATCGTGCGCTTGGCCAGCTCCCGGCCCTCGGCGTCGCGTCCCGAGTGCAGCTGGAGCGCCCCGCAGCACCGCGGCGCGGTCGGCGCGTGCACCTCGTATCCCTCGGCGGCGAGCACGCTGATCGTCGCCTCGTTGACGCGGCCGAAGAAGACCCTCTGAACGCATCCCTGGAGCAGCGCCACGCGCGCCCTCGCGGGCCCGTGCGCGGGCGTCACCTCCGGAAGGCGGCGCAGGGTCTCCCGCAGCGGGGTCTGCGGCGCCAGGCGCACCATCGCGCGCAGGCGCGGGAATCGGGCCAGCAGGCGGGAGCCGAGCAGGGCGCGCACGAGGCCGAGCTCGCCGCCCGGCGGCGAGCAGCGGCGCCAGGACGCGCAGCCGCGCCGGGTGCGGGAAGGTCTCGAACACCAGCCGCCGGAACAGGCGCTCGGCGCGGCGGCCTGTCAGCGCCGCGCTCGACCTGGGCCCTGGTGTCCTCGATCAGCTTGTCGTAACGGACTCCGGACGGGCAGGCGGTCACGCAGGCCATGCACCCGAGGCAGCGGTCGATGTGCGTGACGAGCTCGGCCGACATCCGGCTGCCGGGCTCGAGCCCCTCCTTGATCAGGACGATCCGCCCGCGCGGCGAGTCCATCTCCTCGTGCCACAACGAGTAGGTGGGGCACGTCTCCAGGCAGAAGCCGCAGTGGACGCAGTCGTCGATCAGCTCCGCCTGCGGCGTGCGGAGGTCGTCGAACGCCCGCCCGGCCATCAGATCGCGCCCACGAATACGCCCGGGTTCAGGGTGCCGGACGGGTCGAAGCGCTCCTTCACCCGCCGCGCCAGCGCGAGCCGGCCCGGATCGCGCTCGTCCCAGACGTCGAGCGCGGCGCGCACGCCGGCCGGTGCGTCGAGCACGACGCACGGCCGCGGCGCCAGTCGCGAGCGGATCAGGCCCACCGCCTCGGCGGCCTCGGCGGCCTCGCGGGGCGCGAGCTTCAGCCAGTAGATGCCCAGCGCCGCCCTGCCGACGAGCGCGGCCTCGCAGCCGTCGGCGAGCTCGGCCAAGCTCAGCGCGTCCTCCAGCACGCCGGCGACGCGGACCACCACGCCCTCGGCGGAGCGCTGCCCGTCGCGCTGGCGCTCCCAGGCCTCGTCGTCGTCCTCGATGACCTCGGACTCGAGCCCGAGCCCGGCCAGGGCCTTCGCGGCGAGCGCGGCCTGGTCGGCCGCAGCCGCCCCCGCGAAGCGCGCGAGCACCTCGCCCGAGCCCTCGGCCCACGCGACGTCGAGGCACTCCGCCTCGAGGTGGGCGTGGGCGAGCGCGGCGCCGGCGCGCGCGAGCTCGTCCGGCGAGCCGCATCGACCTCGCGCGGTGATCGGGTTGGTGGACATCGGGTGCAGACGCACCGCGACCTCGACGATCAGGCCGAGCGTCCCGAACGAGCCCGCGACCAGCTTCGCGAGGTCGTAGCCGGCGACGTTCTTGATCACCTTGCCGCCTGACCGGGAGATCGTCCCGTCGGCGAGCGCGATCGTCATCCCGACCACGAGGTCGCGGCCGGAGCCATACCGGTGGCGCAGCGGGCCCGAGTCGCCCGCCGCGACGACGCCGCCCACCGTTGCCGCCGCGCCGTCGCCGAGCGGCGGGTCGAGGGCCAGCATCTGCTCGGCCTCGGCGAACTCGGCCTGCGCGCGGGCCAGCGGAGTGCCGGCCCGCAGCACCGCCGTCAGGTCGCCCCGGTTGTGCTCGACCACCTCGTCGAGTCCGCCCGTATGCAGCTCGACCTCGTGCTCGAGCCCGGCGTTGCCCCACGCTCGCTTCGTGCCCGCGCCGACCACGCGCACGCGCTCGCCCCGCTCGGTGGCCTCGGCGAGCATCGCGGCCGCTTCCTCGGCCGAGGCCGGGCGTCGCTCGGCGACCGTGCCGGCGGCAGTCATCAGAACCGCTCGGCGACGCCCGCCGCCTCGAGCGGATGCTGCCGGTAGGGCCCGGGTACCTCGCCGCACAGCCGCGGCGTCGGCATCACCTTGCCGGGGTTCGCGAGCCCGTCGGGATCGAAGGCGCAGCGCAGGCGCTGGAACGTCGCCAGGTCGTCCTCCGCGAACATCTTCGGCATGTAGCGCTTCTTGTCGACGCCGACGCCGTGCTCGCCCGTGATCGAGCCCCCGGCCTCGACGCAGGCGGCGACGATCAGGCCCGCGAGCTCCTCCGCCCGCTCCGGCTCGCCCTCCTTCGCGCCGTCGTAGCAGACGAGCGGGTGCAGGTTCCCGTCGCCGGCGTGGAACACGTTCGCGACCCGGAGCTCGTACTCGGCGGCGAGCTCGTCGATCCGGTCGAGCACCTCCGGCAGCCGGGTGCGCGGGATCACCCCGTCCTGGACGTAGTAGTTGGGCGCGATCCGGCCCATGGCGGCGAACGCCGCCTTACGCGCCCGCCAGATCAGCTGACGCTCGGCGTCGTCGGCGGCGACCCGGATCGAGTCGGCCCCGTTGTCCTCGCAGCGCGCCACCACCTCGTCGAAGCGCGCCTCGCACTCGGCCTCCGGGCCGTCGAGCTCGACCACCAGCGCCGCCCCGGCGTCCGTCGGAAAGCCGGCGTTCGTCGCCCCCTCGGCGGCCTCGATCGCGAGCCGGTCCATGATCTCCATCGCCCCCGGCACGATCCCGGCCGCGACGATGTCCGACACCGTCTGTCCGGCGTGCGCGGCGGAGTCGAAGAAGGCGACGAGGGTGCGCACGCTCTCCGGCGTCGGGATCACCCGCAGCCAGATCTTCGTCGCGACTCCGAGCGTGCCCTCCGAGCCGACGAAGGCGCCGGTGAGGTCGTAGCCGGGCCGGTCGAGCTCCTTGCCGCCCACCTGCACCAGCTGGCCGTCCGGCAACACGAGCTCGAGGCCGGTCACGTAGTTCGTGGTGAAGCCGTACTTGAAGCAGTGCGCGCCGCCGGAGTTCTCGGCCACGTTGCCGCCGATCGAGCAGACGACCTGGCTCGACGGGTCCGGCGGGTAGAAGAAATCGGGCCCCACCGCCTTCGACACGTCCGAGTTCGTCACCCCGGGCTCGACGACGACCCGGTGGTTGGCGAGGTCGACCTCGATCACCCGCCGCATGCGCGAGACGACGATCAGCACCCCGTCGGCGACGGGCAGCGCACCGCCGGAGAGACCGGTCCCCGCCCCGCGCGCCACCCACGGAACGCCCGCCTCGTGGCAGGCCGCGACCACCTCCCGGACCTCCTCGGCCGAGCCCGGCAGCACCACGGCGTCCGGCGCCTGCGCGTACTGCAGGAGCCCGTCGGACTCATAGGTCCGCAGCTGGTGCGGATGCGTGTAGACGTGCTCGGAACCGCAGATCCGCTCGAAGGCGGCGACCAGCGCGCCGGGCCCGCTCAGCTCAGACCACCATCCAGGACAGCAGGTCCGTCGACTGCAGATAGACGAGGGCGCACATGATCAGGACCAACACGAGGCTCCAGCCGATCACCTTGCGGAAGATATCCCCCTCCTTGCCCGCGAGGCCGACCGCCGCCGCTCCGATCGCCAGGTTCTGGGGCGAGATCATCTTCCCGAGCACCCCGCCGGAGCTGTTCGCCGCCGCAAGCAGGGTCGGGTTCAGGCCCGCGTTCTTGGCCGCGGTCACCTGCAGCGCGCCGAACAGCGAGTTGGAGGACGTGTCCGAGCCGGTGACGGCGACCCCGAGCCAGCCGATCAGCGAGGACAGGAACGCGAAGACCCCGCCGGCGCCCGCGACCCAGAGGCCGAGCGTGATCGTCTGCCCGGACAGGTTCATGACGTAGGCGAGCGCCAGCACCGAGGTCACGGTGAGGATCGCCCACTCGAGCTGGTCGAGCGTCTCGCCGTAGACCCGAACCGCGCGCCCGACTGGGAAGCGCAGGGCGAACATCGTGAACACGCCGCAGAGGAGCATGAGGCTGCCGGTCGCCGAGCCCCAGTTGAACTTGAATGTGAGCGAGCTCGGGACGTCGCCCTTGCCGTTCGACACGTCCAGCCCCGGCCACTGGAACTCCTTCGTGACGCTCGCGAGGGCGTGGCTGATCGACGCTGAGCTGGGCGAGCGAGAAGACCGCGATCACGATCGCGTACGGCGCGTAGGCCTCGATCACCTCGCGGCGCGAGTCGCGCGTGTCGTCGCTGCGCCGCTCTGCGGCGCGGTTGCGGCGGCCGACCGACCGCTCCAGGGTCGCATCGCGCGTCGCGGCGCCGGCCATCGCGGGCCGCGGGCCGTCGGCGGGCTCGCCGAGCAGCGGCTCCGACGGCGACCAGACGCGCAGGAAGGCGACGAGCGCGGCCGCCGATGCGAGCGAGGCGACGATGTCCGTGAGCTGGATCGAGATGTAGTTCGAGGTCGCGTACTGCGTTGACGGCGAAGGCGACGCCGCCGACGATCGCCGCCGGCCAGGTCTGGCGCAGGCCACGCCTGCCGTCGACCATCCCGACCAAGATCAGGGGCACGATCACCGCGAGGAGCGGGGTCTGGCGGCCGACCATCGCCCCGAGGTCGTCGGTGGGCAGCGAGGTGACCTCGCCGAGCGTGAGGATCGGGGTCGCGATCGCGCCGAAGGCGACCGGTGCCGTGTTCGCGACGAGCGAGACTGTGGCCGCCTTGAGCGGCTTGAAGCCGAGCGCGATCAGCATCACCGAGGTGATCGCGACCGGGGTCCCGAAGCCGGCCAGGGCTTCGATCAGGGCGCCGAACGAGAAGGCGATGATCACGGCCTGGATGCGCTGGTCGTCGGAGATCGCGGCGAACGATCGCCGCAGAACCGCGAAGTGGCCGGTCTGGACGGTCATGTTGTAGAGCCAGATCGCGTTGACGACGATGAACATGATCGGGAAGAGGCCGAACACGGCGCCCTCCACGCCGGCGTCGAGCGCCTGCCCCACGGGCATCGAGTACACGATGATCGCGACGAGGATCGAGACCGCGAGCGAGATCAGCGCGGCCCACTGCGCCCTCATCCGGAACCCGCCGAGCAGCACGAAGAGCACCACCAGCGGGAGGGCCGCGAATATCGACGAGAGACCGAGCGAATCGGATACCGGGTCGTAGACCTGCTGGTACATGGGCTCTCCTCCCGTCGAAAGTCCCCGCCGGTCTAATCCCCGTCGAGAGCGGGCCCAAACGTCGTCGCCTCAGCGCGCCAGCGGGACGAACCTCTTCGTCTTGCCGGTGGCCGGGTCGGAGTCGATCCGCCCGACGATGCGAACCTCCGCTCGCGGGTCGGTGAGCCCCGCCGCGCGCAGGCTCGTCTCGAGCGCCACGACCAGCGCCGCCGGATCGACGGCGTCGCCGACGACCTCAGCCACGACCCCGGCGGCGGTCTGGCGGACCCGGTGCTCGCGAGCGCCGGCCGCGATCAGCGGGCTACGGAGCGCGTGCGGGTGGACGGCGGTGGAGCCGTAGCGGAACACCTCGTCCGCCCGGCCCTCGACCCGCGCCCGAAGGAGGCCGCCGCCGCCGGGCTCGGCCGTGAACCGGTCGGTGAGCTCGTAGCGGATCAGCGGCTGGGTGAGGTTGTGGAGGTTGGTCACGAGCACCTTCGCCGAGGTCTCGCCCGGCTGGACCGGTCGGCCGTCGGCGTCGACGAGCTCGGCGATGCACATGTCGCCGGCGAACGTGAGCACCGAGTCGCCGGGCTCGCTGTGGCCGACGAGGCCCTCGGTGGACGCGAACTGGTCGACCACGGGGACGCCGAACCCGGCCTCGATCGCCGCGCGCAGCTCGACGGTCAGCGGCTCGCTCGTGGAGCTCACGCCCAGGGGGGCGATCCGCAGCCGGCCGGCCGTGCGCTCGCGTCCCAGCTCGGCGAGCTTGCCGGGGTAGCCCATCAGGAGCGCGGGTTCGACCTCGTTCAGCAGCTCGACGATCCGCGATGTGGAGGCCGTGGCGGGAGCTGCGAAGAACCGGAACGGGCCCTCGGTGACGGCGCCGGCCGCGAAGCCGGTGGAGTGGATGGGCGAAGCCGCGGCGACCATCCCGAGCGCCACGCCGCCGGGTGGCGGGCCGCCGAGCGCGCGCATCCGCCGCCAGCCGAGGCGCATGATCGAGGTGCCGAAGTCGGCGTACTCGCCGTAGGTCTGCGCGAAGATCCCCCGGAGCCCGGAGCTGCCGCCCGAGGCGAGGCACACGTACTCGCCGTGCAGGAGGCTCGGCCCGTGCTCCACCGACGCGGCCAGATGCGCCTCGACCGTGCCGCGGTCGAGGCGTCGGTCCGTTACGACCTCGTCGAACGCCTCCATCATCTCGGCCTTGCTCATCACCGGCAGGCTCGGGAGGTCGGTGAGCTCGAACCGGGACGGTTCGACGCCGCGGAGCCGGCCCGCATGGAAGGGAGAACGCTCGATCGCGCGTGCCAACAGCGCTCGCAGCCTGTCGCGCTGGTGACGGCGAAGCCGGTCGGCGTCCCAGGCGAGCCGGTCGGCGTTGCCCGGCAGCCGGGCCTCCAGCTCAGCCGCGACCGTGGTGCCGAGCGCGGGCGGGGTGGTCGCGGCGCCGGCGCTCACGACCGGCCCGCAGTCGCGACGATCCCGGGGCGGATCAGCACCTGCGCCAGCACGTCCGCAACCAGCTCCCCGCCGAGCGCGTCCGGGCTCGCGGCCTGCTCGAGCTGGACGCCGGTGCCCACCGCGAGCACCAGCTCGGCCAGCTGCCGTGGGGGCACCGGAGGCACGGAGCCGGCGCGGGCGTGCAGCGACCCGAAGAGCTCGGCGAGGGCGTCGACCGTGCGCTCGTGCAGGGCCGCGTAGCGCTCATTGAGCTCCGGGTCGCGCGCCGCGTGGACCCGGAACTCGATCAGCACCATCGCCCAGTCGGGGTCGGCCCGGCTCTGCCGGGTGACGTGGTCGAGCAGCGCGGCGAGCGCCTCGTCGCCGGCGAGATTCCCGGCGAGCTCGGCGTTCTCCCGCGCGCGCTCGGCGATCCGCAACTCGAGCAGCGCGCAGAACAGGTCCGCCTTGCTGCGGAACTGCGAGTAGATCGCCCCCTTCGTGAACCCGGCCTCGTCGGCGATCCCCTCCAGGGTCGCGCCGGCATAGCCGCGCTCGCGAAAGACGCGACCGGCGGCGTCCAGCAGAGCAGCGCGGTTGCGCTCGCTGCGCTCGCTTCTCGTCATCCGAGTTGCCATACCGTCGGTATATTAATACCAACGGTATCCAAAGTCAAGTCAAGCGAGCAGCAGCTCCAGGAGCGCCTTCTGGGCGTGCAGCCGATTCTCGGCCTGGTCCCAGACCGCCGATCGGTCCCCGTAGAGAACCTCCGCGGAGATCTCCTCGCCCGGGTGTGCCGGGAGGCAGTGCAGCGCGATCGCGCGATCGGACGCGAGCGCGAGCAGGGCAGCGTCGAGCCGGTAGTCCTGCAGGTCCGCGCGCCGGCGATCGGCCTCGGCCTCGTCTCCCATGCTCACCCACACGTCCGTGTACAACGCGTCGGCGCCCGCAGCCGCCTCCCGCGGGTCGTGGGTCGACAGCGCGGCAAGCCCGGCCTCGAGCTCGTATCCGGGCGGGGTCGCGACCCGGACCTCGACCCCCGCGGTGCGGCCCAGGATCGCCAGCGAGCGGGCCACGTTGTTGCCGTCGCCCACGTAGGCGAGGCTCACCCCGTCCAGCGCGCCGAACCGCTCGCGCAGGGTCAGCAGGTCGGCGAGCGCCTGGCAGGGGTGGTGCAGCGGCGTGAGCGCGTTGACCACCGGCACCGTCGCGGCGGCGGCCAACTCGGTGACGGCCTCGTCGGAGCCGGAGCGGATCACGATCGCGTGCAGGTAGCCCGAGAGCACCCGCGCCGTATCCGCGATCGACTCGCCGCGGCCGAGCTGGAGCTCGTCCGCGCGCAGGGGAACCCCGGTCGCGCCGAGCTCGCCGACCCCCACCCCGAACGAAACCCGGGTCCGGGTCGAGGGCTTCTCGAAGTAGAGCGCCACGCTGCGACCTGCGAGCGCGTCGGCGCCGAGGCCGCTGTCGCGGCCCGCCTTGAGCTCGGCGGCCCTCGCGAGCAGCGCGTCCAGCTCGTCCGCTGAGAGCTCCTCGCCGGTGAGAAAGTGTCGCGGGGACCGCGTCAAGCAGGGCATCCTATGTCGCGCTTGGCACTCCGCGCCCTGACCTGGAACCTCTACCACGGCCGCGATCGGCCGCCAGACCCTCGGCTTTATTCGTGGCGCTCGCGGCTGCTGCGGGTCACCGAGCGCAACGCGACCCATGCGCAGGTCAACCGCGGCCTGCTCGACGAGTTCGCCGCCGTGCTCGCCGGCGCCGACTGGGACGTCGCGCTGCTGCAGGAGTGCCCGCCGCGCTGGTCGGAGCCGCTCGCGCGGGCGACGGGAGCCGAGGCGCACCGCGAGCTGACGTCCCGCAACTCGCTGGCGGCGCTGCGGTCGCTGGCCGCCGATCTCAACCCGGACCTGATCGGCTCCAACGAGGGCGGCTCGAACCTGACGCTCGTCCGCGGACGTGTGCTCGAGCGCCGGCGGCTCGAGCTCACCCCCGGACCGCGACCGGAGCGGCGGGTGATGGTCTTCACCCGTGCCGTGCCGCGTGGACTCGACCGCGAGGTCGCAATCGCGAACCTGCACGCGAGCGCGGGTGCCGCCCTGCGCGCCGAGGCGGAGCGCGAGGTCCTGCGCGCGGCCGGGATCGCCCGCAAATGGGCCGGCACCGCCCCGCTGCTCTTCGGCGGCGACCTCAACCTGCGCCCGAGCGAAAGCGCCGTCTTCGACGGGCTGGCGACCGGCCCCGGGCTGACCGGGCCGACGGCGCCGGACTCGCTCGATCACCTGCTCGTCGCCGGCCTCGACCTCGTCGACCTTCCGGCCGCCTGGCCGGCGAGCCGGCGCGAGGTCGCGGTCGCGGACGGCACGATCCGGCTCTCCGACCACGCGCCCGTCGCCGCCACGTTCGCCTGAGCGATTTGCTGCGTGTCCCCCGCGGACCCCGAAGGATGAAATAGTCCGAGCTGTCCCCCGAGGTGAGGAGTTTCTGATGGCGACCAGGTCCGGCGGCTCGAAGTCCACAGGCGGTGCGCGCAAGAAGTCGGCAGCGAAGCCGAAGCCCAAACGCGCCGCGGCGTCGAGCCGCGGCGCTCCGGCGGCGCCCGCGCCTCGAGCCGGAGCACGGGCGGCGCCCGCGCCTCGGCGGGGCGGTCCGACAAGAGCGTCCAGGCTTTCCGTGACGCGCTCGAGCGCAGCGTCACCCTCTCGAGGGAGCGCATCCAGGAGGTCGTCGACGACGCCGTCAAGCGCGGGCGGATGCAGCGCGGGGACGCCAACGAGCTCGTCTCGAAGCTCGTCAGCCGAGGGCGCAAGAGCAGCCACGAGCTGGTCCGCGACCTCGAGAAGCTGCTCAAGCAGGCCCGCAAGGAGGCGGACACGCGGACCTCGAAGGCGCGCCGCGAGGTCGAGAAGCGCGGCACCACGACCCGCAAGCAGGCCACCCGTGCCGCCGAGCGCGTCGGGCGCGCGGCCCGCGACGCGGCCGACAAGCCCCTCGCGGAGGCCGACAAGGTCCGCCGGCGCGCCGGCGCGCCCGGGCCGCCGATCACCGGCTACGAGCAGCTCACGGCGGCGCAGGTGAAGGCGCGGCTCAAGGACCTCACCAAGGCCGACCTGCGCAAGGTCCGCACTCAGGAGAAGCGCGGCAAGGCGCGCAAGGGCGTCCTGGACTCGATCGAGACCCAGCTCGCTCGGTAGCGCTGCCACCATAGGCGGGTGAGCAGTCCCGCCACGCGGCCCCACCGGGGCCAGGAGCTCGACCTCGAGATCGATTCGCTCGCCCAGGGCGGGCGCGGTGTCGCGCGCGCGGACGGCTACGTCGTCTTCGTCAGCGGCGCCCTGCCGGGCGACCGGGTTCGAGCCCGGCTCACCAAGGCCAAGCGCGACTACGGCGAGGGCGCTGCGATCGAGCTCCTGCGCCCGAGCGCTGATCGCGTCCCCGAGCGGTGCATGCACGACGGCGCGCCGTGCCCCGGGGCGCCCTGGCAGGGCATGGCCTACGCGAGCCAGCTCGAGCACAAGCACGCGCAGGTCGACGAGGCGCTGCGCCGGCTCGGGCGGCTCGACGGGTTCGAGCTCGAGCCGATCGAGCCCGCCGTGGCCGAGTGGCGCTACCGCAACAAGCTCGAGTACAGCTTCGGCGAGCGTCCCGGCGAGCTCCTGCTCGGCTTCCACCGGCGCGGCAGCTGGTCGGAGATCGTGAACGTGGAGGATTGCCACCTCGCCTCGGAGGCCAACAACGAGGCCCGTAACGCCGTCCGCGAGTGGGGCCATCGCCAGGGTCTCGACGCCCACGACAGCCGCGCGGAGACCGGCGTGCTCCGCAACCTCGTCGTCCGCGAGGGTCGGCGCACGGGCCAGATCCAGACTCGGCTCGTGACCGCGCCGGGCGAGATCCCGCGCCCGCCGGTCGACCTGCACACCGTGATCGAGGGGCCATCCGGGGGCACCGACGGCCCGACCGGTGTGCTCGGCGCCGAGTACATCGCCGAGGAGGTCTGCGGTCTGCGCCTGCGCCTCTCGCACAGCGCGTTCCTGCAGACCAACACGGAGATGGCCGAGCGCCTGTACGGGCTCATCTCCGAGCGCGCCGGCCTCACCGGCAGCGAGCGCCTCTTCGACCTCTACTGCGGCATCGGCACGATCGGGCTCGCGCTGGCCGGCGCCGCCGGCGAGGTCTGGGGCCTCGAGGGCGTGGCGGACGCGGTCGCCGACGCCGAGCACAACGCCGCCGAGAACGGGATCTCGAACGCGCGCTACGTGTGCGCCGACGCCCGCCTCGGCATCGCGCCCCTGGTCGCCGAAGCGGGCCGCCCGGACGTGGTCGTCGTCGACCCGCCCCGATCGGGCCTGTCGAAGAAGGTCGTCCGCAGGCTGCTCGAGTGCGAGGCGCCGCGGATCGTCTACGTCTCCTGCAACCCGACGACGCTGGCGCCCAACGCGGCTCAGATCGTCGAGGCGGGCTATACCCTGCGGCGCGTGAAGCCGGTCGACATGTTCCCGCAGACGCCGCACGTCGAGTGCGTGGCGATCTTCGAGCGGTCATGAGCAGAGGCTTCGGCGTCGCCGCCGGCCTCGATCCCGAGGTCGCCGCGCCGCTGGCGGCGCGCTGCGCCGAGCTCGGCTACGCGTCGATGTGGTCCAACGACCACCCCGGCGCGCTCGGCCTCGAGACGCTCAAGGTCTTCGCCGACGCGGCGCCGGCGCTCGAGCTCGGGGTCGCAGTGATGGCGCTCGACCGCCACGAGCCCGCGGACATCAACGACCACATCGACCGGCTCGGGATCGAGCGCGACCGGCTCTGGCTCGGCGTGGGCGCGGGCTTTGGGAAGAAGCCGCTCACGAGGATGAGCCAAGCCCTGCACGACCTGCGCGAGCGCATCCCCGGCGTCCGGCTGGTGCTCGCCGCGATGGGGCCGAAGATGTGCAACCTCGCCGGCCGCGACTACGACGGCGCCTTCTTCAACTGGATGACGCCCGAGTTCGCGACCTCGGCTCGGCTGAACGTCGAGTGGGGCGCCGGCGACGTTCCGCGCGAGCCGCCGCCCATCTTCGGCTACGTCCGCACCGCCGTCGGGGCCGACGCGCGCGAGCGGCTGGCCAAGGAGGAGTCGTTCTACCGGGACCTGCACGACGGCTACCGCAACCACTTCGACCGCCTCAGCGAGCCCGAGGGCACCGTCGGCGTCGCGGCCGCCGACAAGGCCGAGGCCCAGCTGCTGCTGGCCGAGTACACCGCTCTCGACGTGCCCGTGGTGCGCGGGCTCGCCAGCGCCACCGTGGAGGGCATGACCGCCGTCGCGGAGGCCGCCGCCCCGTGAGCGCGGCGCGAGCCGCCTGAGGCCTCAGCCGGCGAGGAGCGCCTGGAACTCCGGCTCCTCGCGGAGCGGGTCGAGATCTGAGTCTCCCGCCAGGTAAGGCCGAACCTTGTCCGACCTTTCAAGCGCGAGCCGCAGATGTTCGATCGCGTCGGCCTTGCGTCCGGCGAGGCTCTCGCAGCAGGCGAGGTTGTAGAGGAGCGCCGGGTATTCCGGATGCGCCGCGGCCAGGTCCCGAGCCTGGTCGGCGGCTTCGTCGTAGCGCCCCTCGTTGTAGAGCCGCCCGACCGGGGCCCAGAGCTCCCAACCGGTGGGCGTGTAGACCTCTCCCGGCCTCGCCCCCGCCACGAGGATCGTCGTCCCGGGCTCCTCGGCGAATGCCGTCCGCTTCAGGCCCGGAGGGGCGAAGACGAACGTGCCTGCCGGCGCATCGACGGGTTCGCCGTCGAGTTCGAACCGGGCTCGGCCGCTGTGGACGAAGTAGAGCTCCTCGTCCTCACCCTGCTCGTCGTGCTCGTTGATGATGCGGTCTCCCGCCTCCCGACCCGTCCAGGCGTTGATCCCGAACGACGTGATGCCGAAGTGGTGGCGCACCGGGCGCCAAGGCTCGCGACCGTCGGTGATCTCGTCGATGTCCTCCAGCCGGGCGACTGTGTATTCGCTCATCGATGCATTTGACCAAATCGCGCAGCAACTCGCGCGGGGGCGCGCCGATCAGTACGGGGGGAGGTCCTCGTACCAGTCGCCGAGGGTGCGGAAGGCGTGCCAGAACTCGCGCTTGGGCTCCTCCGCGTCGAGCGCCTCGTCGATCTCGGGCACGTAGAGGGCGTCGATCGACGGGGTCAGCTTCTGGATCTCGCCGAGCTCGGGCTCGAGCCGGCGCGCCATCGGGATCCCGAGCTCGTTGAGCGTCTCCAGCGACCGCTCGCCGATCACGACGACGCAGCGCGGCTGGACGATCGCCAGCTCCTCGACCACGCGCTCGACGCACTCGCCGGCGGCGAGCGACGGGTCGGAGACCGGGCACTTGACGCACAGGGTCCCGTAGACGGCCAGCGGGTCGATCCCGAGCCGCTTGAAGCTCTTCATCAGCGCGTTGCCCGAGCGGCCGTAGAAGGCGACGCCCTCCTCGATCTCCGCGACGCTCGGCGCGTACTTGAGCAGGAAGATGTCGGCCTGCGGATGACCCGAGCCGAGGACCGGCATCAGGTTGCCGCGCGGACAGTGGGAGCAGTCCTGGAGCCGGTGGGTGAGCTGGTTGAGCTCGCGGATCGCGCGCTCGAGGTACTTCTCTCGGATTTCGTCGTCGGTAGTCGGCACGGTGGGTCCTCGCGGCCCGCTTCCCGAGCCGTCGGCTCTCTTTGACGGCTCCGCCCGCCCTCCTGCCGGTTGCGGCGGCTGCATCAGGCCTTGCCTGCCCGCGAGGCGGTGCGCCGGCCGCCGCGCCCGCCACCGGTCTGCAGCCACTTGAGCGTCTGCACGTAGACCAGGTTGCGCTTCTTGCGCACGATGTCGGCGTCGCGCATCGACTCGAGGAACTCCTCCGGGCCGTCGAAGTCGTGCACGCGGATCATCACGCTGCCGAGGCCCTGGGCGACGTGGCTGTCGGAGCCCGCGCCCGGGACGATCCGGTACTTGGCCGCGAAGCGCTCGGCCTCCTCGTTGAACGCGCTCAGCGCGACCCGCGGGTTGAAGACCTCGAGGATGTCGATCTCCTCGACCATGTCGAGCAGGTGCTCGTAGTCGGGCACCGAGTGCAGGCGGTCGAACGGGTGCGGCACGTAGACGAGCCCGCCCTGGCGTCTGATCTCGGCGATCGTCTCGGCCATCGTCATCCCGCGCTCGATGCGCTCGGACAGGAAGAGGCCGATCACCTCTCCCTGCTCGGCGGTCTTGACCTCCTCGGCGATGATCACCTTGACCCCGAACTCGTCGGCGATCTCGGCGCGCGGCGAGCGCGCCGGTGGTCTCGTTGTGATCGGTGATCGCGATCGCGCCAAGGCCGGCCTCGCGCGCCGTCGCGAGCAGCGTCTCGACCGAGGTCGCGCAGTCGGTGGAGTGGTCGGTGTGCATGTGGAGGTCGACGTGGATCTCGCGCCTGCGGGCGATCCGGCGGCGGACCTCGGGGTTGCCGCGCGGGTCGTGGCGGCGGGCGCAGATGCGCTCGTAGATGGCCTCGACCTGGTCGGTGACCGCGCTCCAGTCCGGGATCGCCCCGCGCGCCTTCTGCGGCGAGCTCACGGCGCAGCGCCGAGCTCGCCAGCAACCGTTCGATCTGGCCCGCGAGCGTGATCGCGTCGCCGGGCTGGAACAGGAGCCCGAGCTCGCCGTCGCGGGTGAGCTCGTTGTAGAGGGGGAGCTGCGAGCACACGGGGACGGCGCCCGAGGCGAGCGCCTTGCGCACGAGGTCGGGGGCCAGGCGCGGGCCGCCGGACGCGGCGACGAGCAGGTCGGCGCCCGCGATCAGCGCCGCGGGCGAGGTGTCGCCGGGGCCCACCACGCGGACCCACGGACGCGAGCTTCTGGGCGACCCGGACCTCGCTCGACTCGGGTGCCCAGACGCAGACCTCCCAGTCGCCGGCGGGCTTCAGCCGCCGGATCGCGCGCAGGAAGAGGCGCAGCGCCCCGCGCTCCTCGTCGACGCAGAAGGCGATCCGCGTCGGACGGTCGGACCCGGTCTCGTCGGTGGGCCACCACGGCTCGACGTCGTGGTCGGCCCCGGGCTCGACCCGCCCGTAGGGGCCTGGGAAGAAGCGCTCCATCAGCTCCGCGGTCGTCTCGCAGCTGGTCGTCCGCGCGTCGAGGCGGCCGAGGAAGATCTCGACCAGCGGGCGCGCGACCTGGGTGGAGAGCGTGCGCTCGCTCGGCTCGTAAAACCCACCGACGTTCAGCGAGCGCGAGTGGCGCAGCGCGGCCGAGGAGACGCTGGGGGCGAACGGCTCGTGGACGTGGACAACGTCGATGTCGACACCGCCGAGCAGGCCCTCGAGCGCGCGGCTGACGTCGAGCGGCAACGGCGCGGCCCGCGGCCGCGGGCCCCTGGGCAGCGGGATGCCGCTGCCGAGCGCCAGTACCGGCACGCCGGCGGCGGTGGCTCCGTTGGCGGCGCCGTCGAAGAGCGAGGCCGGGTCGTCGGCCGCCGCGGCGATCGCCCGCCGCGACTCGCGGACCTCGGCCCGGGACTCGGAGGGCGCCGCGATCACCACCCGGTGGCCGCGGGCGGCGAGCTCGCCCGACGTGCGCGCGACGAACTCGTTGACCTCGTGGCGCATCCCCCACGGATGCGGGGTCACCTGGACGACCGAGAGCGATTGGCTGCACGAACCCAGGATATGTGGGGGCGAGGGCTACGCCTCGGAGCCGGCGTCGCTCTCGGCCGCATCGCTCCGTGGCGCGCTCGGCCGGAGCCTTGCGGGTGTGCGTCGGCGATGAACTCCTCGGTCTGCTCCCGCGCCTGGTCGTCGGGCCGCTGGGTGTGCGGCGACTTCATCAGGTAGCTGGAGGGGCCGTCGAGCTGGCCGGCGAGTGCCGTCGTTGAGCGCCAGCTTGATCAGCCGCACCGCGTCGATGACGACGCCGGCGGAGTTCGGCGAGTCCCAGACCTCGAGCTTCAGCTCGGCCGTCAGCGGCACGTCGCCGAAGGCCTTGCCCTCGAGCCGGATGTGGGCCCACTTGCGGTCGGTCAGCCACGGCACGTAGTCCGAGGGGCCGACGTGGACGTCGCGCTCGGGCAGCTCGGTGCCCATGACCGAGGTGACGGCGTTCGTCTTCGAGATCTTCTTCGAGTCGAGGCGCTCGCGCTCGAGCATGTTGAAGAAGTCCATGTTGCCGCCGACGTTCAGCTGCGAGGTGTGCTCGAGCTGGACGCCGCGCTCGTGGAAGAGGCGGGCGAGCTGGCGGTGGACGATCGTGGCGCCGACCTGCGACTTGATGTCGTCGCCGATGATCGGCAGGCCCGCCTCGTCGAAGCGCTTGTCCCAGTAGTCCTCGCGGGCGATGAAGACGGGCAGGCAGTTGACGAAGCCGACCCCGGCCTCGAGCGCCTGCTCGACGTACCACTTGGTCGCCATCTCCGAGCCGACCGGCAGGTAGCAGACGAGCACGTCGGCCTTCGTCTCCTTGAGGATCTTGACGATGTCGGCGGTCTCGCCGGGGGCCTTGGTGATCTTCTGCTTCAGGTACTTGCCGAGGCCGTCGTGGGTCATGCCGCGCTCGACCTTGACCCCGAGATTCGGGACCTCCGCGAACTTGATCGTGTCGTTCTGGCCCGACCAGATCGCCTCGGAGAGGTCCTTGCCGACCTTCTCCGCGTCGATGTCGAAGGCGGCGACGAACTCGATGTCGCGGACGTGGTAGCCGCCGAGGTCGACGTGCATGAGGCCCGGGACCTGGTCGGCGGGGTCGGCGTCCTTGTAGTACTCGACGCCCTGGATGAAGCTGTTGGCGCAGTTGCCGACGCCGACGATCGCGACGCGGACCTTGCCGTCGTCGGGGTGGTGCCCGTTGGCTGCGGCACCGTTGGCGTGGCCGTTCGTTTCACTCATGAATCGGGGTCCTCCATCGAGCGGGCGGGTGGAAGGCGAACTACCCGAAATTCACGTTTTGGTTACAGATTCCGAGCCCTCGAGCGCCTTGAGCTCGCCCCGCACGTGCCACACGCGCTGACCGACGGTGAAGGCCGTCAGCGCTGCCATCACGTAGATCGCCGCCGGTAGCAGATCGACGCTGGAGATCAGATCGCCGGCGCCGAACACGAGGCCGATGGAAAGTAGCACCACGCGGACGGGCCGGGTCGCGATTCCGACCTTGCACTCGACCCCGAGCGCCTCGGCCCTGGCGCGCGTGTAGGAGACCATCAGCGAGCCGAGGACCACGAACACGCACGCCGCGGCCGGGACGGCGTCGCCGGCATCGGCGAACTGGTAGGCGACCGCGGTCAGCACGATCCCCTCCTCGATCCGGTCCAGGGTCGAGTCGAGGAAGGCCCCGAACTCGGTCCCCTTGCCGGACATCCGCGAGTACCGCCCGTCGAGCGTGTCCATGATCGAGCCGACGATGAACGCGATCCCGCCGAGGAACCAGAGGTCGGCGAGGACGAGCCCGGCGGCCGCCAGGTTGAGGATCAGGCCGGTGATCGAGATCGCGTTCGGGGTCAGCCGGGACTCGATCAGCCGGTTGCGCGCGTACCCGCGCCACTCGGCGGCCGTCCGGGGCTGTGGGCGGGCGCTGGCGATTCGCCGAAGGTACCTGGACTCAGATCAGATGGTCGCTTCGCTCGTCGAGTCGTCGCCCCGCCAGGACCAGACGTCCGGACGCAGGCGGGCGAGCTGACGGGCGCCGACGGCGGCCAGGCAGGCCACCGCCGCGCCGGCGACGGCGTCGAACCAGAAGTGGTTGCCGGTCGCGACGATCACGAAGAAGATCAGCAGCGGATACGCCGACCACAGCGTGCGCACCCACGCGTGCCGGGCGAGCGCCGCGGCGGGGACCGCGATCATCAGCGAGAAGGCGATGTGCATGCTCGGCACGGCGGCGTACTTGTTGACGAGCAGGCTCGCCGTCTGCGAGTCCTGCGCGACGCCGGTGAAGGTCGCGATCGTGTCCGTGAAGCCGAACCCCGGGAAGAGCCGCGGCGGGGCGGTCGGGAACAGCGCGTACCCGACCAGGGCGATGCCCATGGCGACCATGAACATGTTCCGGACGAAGTAGAAGTGCTCGTTGCGCATGAAGTAGAGCCAGGCCAGGAAGCCCGTGGTGATCACGAAGTGCGAGTTCAGGTACATGAAGTTCGCGAAGTCGACCAGCCACGGGGTGTGGTGGATGAGCGCCTGCTGGAAGCCGGGCTCGAAGAAGGCGCCGAGCGAGTTCTCGATGTCGATCACATGGCGCGCGTTTGCGAACGCGGGGAAGGTGCCCGAATCGGTGATCCCGCGCACCACCTGGTAGCCGTTGTAGGCAAGGAAGAACAGCCCGAACTGCACCCCCGCGTCGAGGATTCCCTTCGGGAACAAGCCGTTTATGCGAGGGACGAGGGAGCGCACCGGCGAGGATTGTAAAGGGCGCGTTATCGCGATTAGCCGCGCACGAACGCGCCCACGAGATCGACCAGCTCGGGGCGATCCAGCCACGGCCAATGCCCGGCGCCCTCGAGCTCGACCAGCTCCGCTCGCGGCAGGCGCTCCGCATAGGCACGGGCGAAGTCCAGGGGCAGGTAGGGGTCCTGCGCGCCCCAGGCGACGAGCGCGGGGCAGTCGAGCCGCCCGAGCAGCTCCCCGGCGGCCGCGAGCCGATCCGGGTCCGCCGAGCGGTACAGCGCAAGCGACTCGGGCCAGGTACCCGGACGGCGAGCGCGCAGCGCCATGTCGATGAACTCATCCGGCATCGGTCCGGGCCGTGGCGAGGCCTGGCGCGAGAGCGCCCGCAGCGCCGGGCGCGTGCTGGTGAGGTTCGCGAGCTCGCCCACCACCGGAACGCGCCAGAGGTAGCGCGCGACCCAGTGCCAGCGGTAGCCCGGCAGCAGCGGCACGGCGTTGATCACGACCAGCCGGCGCACGCGCTCCGGGCGGCGCTGGGCCTCGATCAGGGCGACGGCGCCCCAGTCGTGCACGACGAGCGAGCACTCGTCGATCTCCAGGTGATCGAGGGCGCGTCCGACGAACCGCGCCAACCCGTCCATCGAGTAGTCGAAGCCGGCCGGGCGCTCGGAGTACCCCCAGCCGGGCAGGTCGAGGGCGATCCCGGGGCCGTCGAGGCGCTCGAGGAACGGCAGCCAATCCTCCGAGTGCGTCGGGTGGCCGTGCACGAAGACCGCGGGCGGGCCCGAGCCGGCGACCCGGCGGTAGAAGGTCCGCACCCCGTCGACGTGCACCACCGCCTGCTCGACCCGCGTCATCGCCGAAAAATATCCTCACCCGGGTGAACGCCCCCCGACGCTCGAGCTCGACAGGCGACGGCTGGCGGCGCCCGCGCCGGGAGCGGGTGCGCGCGATCCGCGACCGGCTGCGCGAGCTCTACGGCCGCCCCGTGAACAACCCGCACGGCCACCCGATCGCCGAGCTGGTGCGGACGATCCTGTCCCAGAACACCAACGACCGCAACCGCGACGTCGCCTACGAGCGCCTGCGAGCGGCGTTGCCGACCTGGGTCGAGGTCCGCGACGCGCCGCGTGGAGGTGGTCGAGGAGGCGATCCGGCCCGGGGGCCTGGCCCCGTCGAAGGCGCCGCGGATCCAGCAGGTGCTGCGCGAGCTGCCGACCGAGGCATCATCAGGCGCCTCAACAACGGCGCGGCTCGGCTCCGCCTCGCAGGACGAGCCGACCCTCGACTGGCTCGCCGACGCCGACCGCGAGGAGGCGATCGAATACCTGGTCGAGCTCCCCGGGGTGGGCCGCAAGACGGCGGCCTGCGTGATGATCTTCGCCCTCGGCCGACCCGAGATCCCGGTCGACACCCACGTCTACCGGGTGGGCGGGCGCCTGGGCCTGTTCCCCGCCAACGCCTCGTTCGAGCGCGCCCACGACGAGATGCTCGCGATCACCGACCCGGAGGACGCCTACGAGCTGCACATCAACCTGATCACCCACGGACGCCGCGTCTGCCGGCCGAAGCCGCGATGCGAGGAGTGCGGCCTGCGGCGGATGTGCCCCTGGTACCGACGCCACCGCGCCGGGCCGGGCGCCCGATGAGAAGCGGTAGGTTTCCGCTCGCATGAGTAAGCAACGGGTCGCTCTGTTCGGGCTCCTCGCCCTCGTCTGCGTCATCGGGATCCCCTGGGTCGCCCTCGGCAAGCAGGGCGATCAGGGGGCGGCGACGGTCAAGGTCGCCTCCCAGGACATGGCGTCGAAGGACCTCTTCGCGACCAACTGCGGAACCTGCCACACGCTCGCCGCCGGCGGCACCGACGGCGTCGTCGGCCCGGACCTCGACCAGCTGCTCGTTCCCAGCGGCACCAACAGCGCGCAGTCGTTCGACGGCAACGCGGCCCGCGTGATGCGGGCGGTCACCTGCGGGATCGAGGGGCGCATGCCCCAGGGCATCCTCGAGCAGCAGGAGGCCCAGCAGGCCGCCGTCTTCGTGGCCGCCTACGCCGGCCAGATCGGCAAGGGCCCGGTCGTCGACACCGCCGGCGTCAAGCCGCCCGCACCGCCCACCTGCTGAGCGAAAAGTCGCTCTCTCAAGCGTCCTTTGCGCCCGCGAAGGGTTGCTTGCGCATGCACATATCTGATAGACTGACGCTCAGATTTTTTATTTGAAGAGACGTTAAGGAGCACAAGAATGGCGAAGACGATCGGAATCGACCTCGGGACGACGAACTCGGCGATGGCCGTGCTCGAAGGCCGAGGCGGAGATCCTGGAGAACGCCGAGGGCGGTCGCACGACCCCCTCGGTGGTCGGGTTCACGGACACGGGCGAGCGGCTCGTGGGCACGGTGGCCAAGCGACAGGCGGTCATGAACCCCGAGAACACGATGTTCTCGATCAAGCGCTTCATGGGCCGCAAGGAGGCCGAGGTCAAGGAGGAGGAGACGATCGTCCCGTACAAGGTCGTCGCCGGCCCCAACGGCGACGTCCGGGTCGAGATCCGCGGCGAGCAGTACTCGCCGCCGGAGATCTCGGCGATGATCCTCCAGAAGCTCAAGACCGACGCCGAGGCGAAGCTCGGCGAGCCGGTCGACTCGGCGGTGATCACCGTCCCCGCCTACTTCAACGACGACCAGCGCCAGGCGACCAAGGACGCCGGCAAGATCGCCGGCCTCGACGTCAAGCGGATCATCAACGAGCCGACCGCGGCCGCGCTCGCCTACGGCCTCGACAAGGAGGCCGCCGACCAGACGATCCTCGTCTTCGACCTCGGCGGCGGGACGTTCGACGTCTCGATCCTCGAGATCGGCGAGGGCGTGTTCGAGGTCAAGTCGACCGCGGGTGACAACCACCTCGGCGGCGACAACTGGGACAAGGCGATCGTCGAGTGGCTCGTGGCCGAGTTCAAGAAGGATCAGGGCGTCGACGTCTCCAACGACAAGCGCTCGCTGCAGCGCCTCTACGAGCAGGCCGAGAAGGCGAAGATCGAGCTCTCCACCACGCAGGAGACGCAGATCAGCGTCCCGTTCATCACGGCGATCAACAACGAGCCCAAGCACCTGGAGATCAAGCTCACCCGGGCGAAGCTGGCCGAGCTCACGTCGGACCTGCTCGACCGCGTCGTCTCGCCGGTGAAGCAGGCGATCTCCGACGCCGGCGCCCCGACGATCGACCACGTGGTCCTCGTCGGCGGCATGACCCGGATGCCGATGGTCCAGGAGAAGGTCACCGAGCTCACCGGCAAGGAGCCGCACAAGGGCGTCAACCCGGACGAGGTCGTCGCGATCGGCGCCGCGATCCAGGCCGGCGTGCTCGCCGGCGACGTCAAGGACGTGCTGCTGCTCGACGTCACCCCGCTCACCCTCGGCATCGAGACCAAGGGCGGCGTGATGACGAAGCTGATCGAGCGCAACACGACGATCCCGACGAAGAAGTCGGAGATCTTCTCGACCGCCGACGACAACCAGCCGTCGGTCGAGATCCACGTGCTCCAGGGCGAGCGCGAGATGGCCACCTACAACAAGTCGCTGGGCAAGTTCCAGCTCACCGGGATCCCGCCGGCGCCGCGCGGGCTGCCGCAGATCGAGGTCACGTTCGACATCGACGCCAACGGCATCCTCAGCGTCTCGGCAAAGGACCTCGGGACGGGCAAGGAGCAGACGGATCGAGATCAAGGGCGGCTCCGGACTCGGTGAGTCCGAGGTCGAGCAGATGATCAAGGACGCCGAGTCCCACGCCGAGGACGACCGCAAGCAGCGCGAGCTGGCCGAGGCCCGCAACATCGGCGAGAACGCCGCCTACCAGGCCGAGAAGCAGCTCGTCGACATGGGCGACCAGGTCGACGAGGCGGCCAAGGCGGAGATCACCGAGGCGATCAAGGCCGTGCGCGAGGTGCTCGAGTCCGACGACGCCGAGCAGATCAAGTCCCGCACCGACGCCCTGCAGGCGGCCTTCCACAAGGTCTCCGAGCAGATCTACCAGCAGGCCGCCGAGCAGCAGGCGGCCGACGGCGGCCGCCACGCAACGGCGCGCGGCGACCCGGACGAGGCCGAGGTCGTCGACGCCGAGGTGGTCGATGACGACCGCGCCTAACGACGAGTCGGTCGAGCAGGCCCGCAGAGCCGACGAGCAGGACGACGAGCGAGAGCCGCGGCCACCGAGGTGGCCGCGGATCTCGATGCGCTGCTCGAGGACACGAAGCGCGAGCGTGATGAGTATCTGGCGCTCGCTCAGCGGGCGAAGGCCGACTTCGAGAACTACCGGAAGCGCGCCACGCGCGATGCCGCCGAGGCCGAGCGCCGCGGCAGGCTCGGCGCTCGCGCGCGAGCTGGTGCCGTCGCTCGACAGCCTCGAGCGGGCGCTCGGCGCCGCCGAGCCAGGCTCGGAGGTCGCTCGCGGCCTCGAGCTGGTCCATGGCGAGCTGATCGGGACCCTCGGCCGGGCGGGCGTCGAGGCGTTCGACCCCGCGGGCGAGCGGTTCGACCCGACCCACAGCGAGGCGATCTCGATCGCCCCGGCTCCCGCCGGCACCGAGCCCGGGACCGTCGTCGAGACGGTCGAGCGCGGCTACCGCTGCGACGGCACCGTCCTGCGGCCGGCCCGCGTGATCGTGAGCGAGTAGCAATGGCGCGCGACCACTACGAGGTCCTCGGCGTCGGCCGCGGAGCTTCCGCCGAGGAGATCAAGAAGGCCTACCGCAAGCTGGCGCGCGAGAACCACCCGGACCGCAACCCGGACGACCCGAAGGCCGAGGAGCGCTTCAAGGAGGTTCAGGGCGCCTACGACACGCTCTCGGATCCCGAGAAGCGCAAGCAGTACGACGCCGGCGGGCGGTTCGGCGGCTTCGGCGGCGGTGGTGGCGGCGGCGGGGCCGGCGGCTTCCCATCCGACATCGGCGACATCTTCTCGACGCTCTTTCGCCGCGGCGGCACCGGGCCCCAGCAGGCCACGCGCGGCCGCGACCTGGAGACCGAGGTCAGCCTCGGCTTCAAGCAGGCGATGGACGGAACCGAGGTCACGGTCACCGTGCCCAAGCAGTCGACCTGCAAGACGTGCAGCGGCACCGGGGCGCGGCCGGGCACGATGCCGGTCGTCTGCCCGCGCTGCGGCGGGCGCGGCATCGACTCCGAGAGCCAGGGCTTCTTCTCGATCAGCCAGCCCTGCCCCCAGTGCGGCGGCGCCGGCCAGATCATCGAGGACCCCTGCCCGACCTGCTCGGGCTCCGGGCTGACGATGCAGAGCAAGCGCTACCGCGTGCGGATCCCGGCCGGGGTCCGCGACGGCAGCCGCATCCGGGTCGCCGGCAAGGGCGAGGACGGCGTCCGCGGCGGGCCGCCGGGCGACCTCTACGTGGTCACCCGAGTTACCCCCTCGCCGGTCTTCCGCCAGCGCGAGGACGGCAACCTCGAGGTAAACGTCCCGATCACGATCGCCGAGGCGATCCAGGGCTCGACGGTCGAGGTCCCGACGCTCAGCGGCACGAAGCGCATCCGGGTGCCCGCCGGGACCCAGCACGGCACCGTCCAGCGGCTGCGCGGTGAGGGCCCGCCGAAGGCGGGGACGTCCAACCGCGGCGACATCTTCTACAGGCTCGAGGTCGAGATGCCGCGCGAGCTGAACTCCGAGCAGCGCCAGGCGCTCGACGCGTTCGCCGACGCGATCAACGACCACAACCCGCGCGAGCGACTGCTGCGCGACGCGTCCGCGTCGTCCGCCAAGGTTGGCTGACCGTGGCCGAGGGCAGCCGACCCGCACGCAGACGGACCGCGAGGCCGGCGGACCCGGCCACGGCGGGGCTCGACCGGCGGCGGGCCGTGTTCATGATCTCGGTCGCCGCCGAGCTCGCCGAGATGCACCCGCAGACGCTGCGCATGTACGAGGCGCGCGGGCTGATCACGCCGAAGCGCTCGCCGAAGAACACCCGCCTGTACTCCTACGAGGACGTCGAGCGCCTGCGGCGGATCCAGCAGATGACCGCCGAGGAGGGGCTCAACCTGGCCGGCGTGGAGACCGTGCTCGGGCTCGAGCGCGAGCTCGAGCGGGCCCGCGTCGAGGTCGCGCGGATGCGCGAGCGCGCCGCAGAGCTCGAGCGCCAGATGACGGTGGAGCTCGACCGCGTGCGCCGTTCGCTCCGGGCCGAGATCGTCCCCTACGGCGCCTACGACCGGCTCGACCCCCAGCCCCCGGTGCCCCGCCGGGGCCAGGTCGAGGACGCCGGGGGCAGCGTCTCGATCCCGATCGAGCGCAAGCGGCGGCCGGCCGGGTCTAGCGGCTGAGCAGCCGCTCGGCCACCTCGCGCACCGTGTCGGTCGCGTACTCGAACGACGGCATGTCGTCGGTGAGCACCGCAATCGATAGCTCGCGCGGGCCATGGCGCTCGCGCAGTTCGGCCGCCTGGTGCGCGAGGGCGTGATCGGGAAGCCAGCCGCCCTTGAACCGCACCGCCCACTTGTCGCCAGCCGCCGCGGGGATTCCCCACCTCTGGTCGTCGACGATCGACCCCAGCAATCCCTTGGCGTACTCGCGATGTCGCTTGACGAACACTCGGTCGAGGTCGCCGAAGAATCGGGCCAGGTCTCCGGCGGCGACCTGGGCGTTGCCCCAGTAGCCGGCCACGGTGAACCGGGTCATACCCGCGCGGTCGGCGATCTTGAACAACCCCGCGTCGCCGACCCGGTCGTAGATCGCGTCGGCCGCCTCGTTGTCGGACCTGGTGATCATCGCCGTGAGCAGTGAGTTGGTTGATCCGTCGATCGGAGAGTGGCGCAGGCGCCTCACCTCCGCCGCGAGCAGCATGGCCTTCACCGTGCTTGCCGCCGGGTAGCGGCGGTTGAACCGGCGGCCCCGCAACTTGCCCTCAGCTGTTGACGACCGCGAACGAGGCAACCCCGCTGCGGCTGCTGGCGTATTCGCGGGCGCGATCGAGCGCCGCAGCGCTCGGGATCTTGCGCAGGGGACGCCCACCGCGGGGTGGCTCGGAGACGCTCGCCAGTGACGCTGCCGGCGGCGGCGCGTGAACCTCGGTCGAGGCGACTCGCGCGACGGCGATCTCAGCCACCCCGGCGGCGCGGAGGCGGGGGCCGGAGGGCGGCGGCTCGGCCTTGATCGCCAGCCCACAGGCGATCACGAAGAGCACGACTCCGCAAACGGCCGCCGCGCGGCGAGGACGCCGGCGGGGCGCGCCGGGACGGAGTCGGCGCTCAAGCGAACGGCGCTCGCTTTCGCGATAGCGCCCGAGCAGCTCATCGATCTCGGGATCGAGCGTCACGCCGGGTCGCGACGCTATCGCTCCGCCGGGCGAGACGCTGCCCGGCCGTCGAACCGGACCACCGTGGGACTAACCTGCCCGCGCGATGCCGGACAGCGACGACGCCACGCGGGTGGACGAACCGTTGGCTCGGTCGGTCGCGATCGCGCTCGCGAGCGGCCGGCTCGCAATCGGCGCCGGGATCTGGCTCGCGCCCGCCCGGGCCTGGAAGGGGCTCGGATTCGGCAGGCACCCCGGGGCGCGGCGCTGGCCCTCGGCCGGCTCGCCGCCACCCGCGACCTGGTGCTGGGTGGCTGGCAGCTGGCGGCAGTCGACGACCGTGACCGGCTGCGCCGCCTCGTCGCCGCCGGGGCCCTCGTGGACGCCGCCGACGCGCTCGCGTTCGGCCTGGCGTTGCGGGAGGATGGGATGCGTGATGCCGCGGTTCGCGGGCTCGCCGCCGCGGCCGGCGCGGCCGTAGCCGGCGCCTGGATGACCCGTCGTCTGGGCGCCTGAGAATCTAAGTCTTTCTGACTGAGATTTCTTGACTTTTCGCTCATAAATCCGTAGACTGGAGAGTCCATGCAGGCAGACCGATTCACAGTCAAGTCCCAGGAGGCGGTCGCGGCCGCCCAGCAGCTGGCCGCGCGCTTTCGCAACACCGAGGTCACCCCGGCGCACCTGCTGGTCTCGCTGCTCGAGCAGGAGGACGGCTTCGCGCCGGCGGCGCTACGCAAGCTCTCGGCCGACGTCGCCGCGATCACCGACCGCGCCCGCAGGGCGGTCGCGGAGTTGCCGACCGCGTCGGAGACGCCGGACGTGCGTCCCGCCCAGAGCTTCATCTCCACCCTGCAGCGCGCCGAGACCGAGATGGCGGCGCGCAACGACGAGTACATCTCCGTCGGCCACCTGCTGCTCGCCCTCGCCGACCCGGCCAGCGGCGTCGCCGACATCCTCCCCGACCGCGAGTCACTGGTCCGCGCGGTCGACGAGACCCAGGGCCCGAGCCGGGTGACCTCGCCGAACGCCGAGGAGATGGCCGAGGCGCTGGAGAAGTTCGGCCGCGACCTGACCGCCGACGCGCGTCAGCACAAGCTCGACCCGGTGATCGGCCGCGACGAGGAGATCCGACGCGTGATCCAGGTGCTCTCGCGGCGGACGAAGAACAACCCGGTGCTGATCGGCGAGCCCGGCGTGGGCAAGACGGCGATCGTCGAGGGCCTCGCCCAGCGGATCGTCGACGGCGACGTCCCGGAGTCCCTGCGCGACCGACGGGTGATCGCGCTCGACGTCGGCGCCCTGGTCGCCGGCTCGAAGTACCGGGGCGAGTTCGAGGAGCGGCTGAAGGCGGTCCTCAAGGAGGTCCAGGAGGCCGAGGGCCAGATCATCCTCTTCATCGACGAGCTGCACACGATCGTCGGCGCCGGCGCCAGCGAGGGCGCGATGGACGCCGCCAACCTGCTGAAGCCGATGCTGGCCCGCGGCGAGCTGCGCTGCATCGGCGCGACGACGCTCGACGAGTACCGCAAGCACATCGAGAAGGACGCGGCGCTGGAGCGGCGCTTCCAGCCGGTGCTCGTCGGCGAGCCCGACATCAACGACACGATCGCGATCCTGCGCGGGCTCAAGGAGCGCTACGAGCTCCACCACGGCGTCCGCATCACCGACCCGGCGATCGTCGCCGCGGCGACGCTCTCGGAGCGCTACATCGCCGACCGCTTCCTCCCCGACAAGGCGATCGACCTGATCGACGAGGCCGCCTCGCGGCTGAAGATGGAGATCGAGTCCTCGCCGGTCGAGATCGACGAGGTCGACCGCCGCATCCTGCAGCTCGAGATCGAGCGCGAGGCGCTGAAGGGCGAGAAGGACGACGCCTCGAAGGCGCGCCGCGAGGCGATCGAGGCCGAGCTCGCCGACCTGAACGAGACCGCCTCGGAGCTGAAGGCGCGCTGGCAGGCCGAGAAGGAGGCGATCGAGGCGCGCAAGGCCGCGATCGAGCAGCTCGACGCGCGCCCGCGGCGAGCTCGAGCAGGCCAACCGCGAGAACGACCTCGAGCGGGCGGCGAAGCTCCAGTACTCCGAGATCCCCGAGCTCGAGCGGATCGTCGCCGAGCAGGAGCAGCGCTCACACGAGCTCGACGAGGCCGGCTCGCTGCTGACCGAGGAGGTCACCGAGGAGGACGTCGCCGAGGTCGTCGGCCGCTGGACCGGGATCCCGGTCTCGAAGCTGATGGAGGGCGAGGTCGAGAAGCTGATCCACATGGAGGAGCGCCTGCACGACCGCGTCATCGGCCAGGACGAGGCGGTCGAGGCGGTCGCGAACGCGCTGCGGCGCTCGCGCGCCGGGCTCTCGGACCCCAACCGGCCGATCGGCAGCTTCCTCTTCCTCGGCCCGACCGGGGTCGGCAAGACCGAGCTCGCGCGGGCGCTGGCCGAGTTCATGTTCGACACCGAGCAGGCGATCGTCCGCGTCGACATGTCCGAGTACATGGAGAAGCACTCGGTCTCGCGCCTGGTCGGCGCGCCGCCCGGCTACGTCGGCTACGAGGAGGGCGGGCAGCTCACCGAGGCGGTCCGCCGTCGCCCCTACGCCGTCGTGCTGCTCGACGAGATCGAGAAGGCCCACCCGGACGTCTTCAACGTCCTGCTGCAGATCATGGACGACGGCCGGCTCACCGACGGCCAGGGCCGCACGGTCAACTTCACCAACACGATCCTGATCATGACCTCGAACGTCGGCTCGGACCGGATCACCGGCGCGCAGATCGACGAGGGCATCCGCGAGACAGATCGAGGAGGTCCTGGCGACCACGTTCAAGCCCGAGTTCCTGAACCGGATCGACGACACGGTGATCTTCCACCGGCTCAGCCGCGAGGACATCGGCCGGATCGTCGACCTCCAGGTCGAGCTGCTCGCCGGGCGGGTGCGCGAGCGCGGGATCGAGATCGAGCTCACCGACGACGCGCGGACGCTGCTCGGCAACCTCGGCTACGACCCGACCTACGGCGCCCGGCCGCTGAAGCGCGTGATCCAGCGCGAGCTGGTCGACAAGCTGGCGCTGCGGCTGCTCGAGGGCGAGTTCGCCGACGGCGACGTGGTCGCGGTCGACACGACGCCCGACGGGGAGCTCGCCTTTGAGCGTTCCGGCTCCGCGGTGCCGCAAGCCGCCTGAAGGCGACGCTCGCCGGGCGCACTAACGTGCCGCCGATGCGGGTCGGGATCTGCGCCTACTGGTTCAACCGCGGGCAGGGCGTGGTCGCGCGCCAGATCCGCTCGGCGCTCGACGAGCTCGGCCACGAGACGTTCGTCCTCGCTCGCCCGACCCGGGCGAAGAACATCAGGCCGTCGTTCGTCGACCGCGGCGGGGTCTGGGACCAGCCGGGGGTCACGGAGGCCTCGGCCTACCGGATCCCGCCGGACGAGCTGGTCGGCTGGGGGCGCGAGCACGAGCTCGACGTCGCCCTCTTCGACCAGAACTACGAGTTCGAGGCGATCGAGGCGCTGCGCGACGCGGGCGTCGCGACGGTGGGCCGGTTCGTCTGGGAGCAGTTCGCGCGCCGAGCACGTCGAGCCGGCGCAGCGGGCGTTCGAGACCGTCTACTCGCTGACCGCCTGCGAGCGCGAGCGCTACGCGCAGCTGGGCATCAGAGCCCCCGCGTCCGCTGGGGCATCCACCCGGAGCTGCTGCGGTATGCGCGTCCCTCGACTGACCCCGGCGCCCCCGGACGCGAAGCGGAGGAGGCGCCGGGCCTTCGTTTCTTCTATCCGGCCGGCTTTCTGAGCAAGCGCAAGCCGGTGGCCGAGGTCCTCAAGGCCTTCCGCCGCTTCGACGACCCCGGCGCGAGGCTCGTGATCAAGGGGCAGGTCGAGCGCGAGCTCGACCTGCTGCGCCGGGGGGCCGAGCGCGACCCTCGGGTCGAGGTCGTGCTCGAGGACCTGCCGACCGACGAGCACCTGCGCCTGCTTCGCGACCGCCGACGTCTGCGTCGCCCCGAGCCGCTGGGAGGGCCTGGGCCTGCATCTCTACGAGTCGATGGCCCTCGGCCTGCCCGTGATCACCAACGACGCGCCGCCGATGAACGAGGTGATCGCCGACGGCGACAACGGCCTCCTGGTCGCCAGCCGACGGCGCGGGCGCGCCCGCTCGGGGATCCCGGCCTACGCGACGAGCGTCCGCGGGCTCGCCGCCGCGCTGGAGCGGATCGCCGAGCCGGGGCGCCTCGCGTCGCTGCGCGAGGGCGTGGCGCGAGCGCGCGAGCGGCTCGCGTGGGCGCACACGGTCGCCGACTACGGCGAGCTCGTCGGCCGCTTCGGATGAAGCGCGATCGAGCGCCTCGTCAGCTCGAAGGGGCGCCCGGCTCGAGCAGCCTGACCGGGCGGTCGAGCCGCCTGCCGACCTCCTCGACCTCCCGCTCGCCGAGGTCCGGGCCGGCGACGACCACCACCTCGCGCGCCGGATAGGTCGCGAGCTCGTCGGTGATCGCCTGGACCGGGTTGGCGTCGCCCACGTGGCCCCCGGCGTCGATCCCGGCGGCTGCGAGCGAGGCGAGCGAGACCGCCAGCACTCGCGCGGCCGCCTCGCGTGCCTTGCCGACATCCGAGGCCCAGCGGTCGAAGAGCGAGGCGCGGGCCGGTGCGAGGATGCGGACCTCAGGCTCCTCCGCCCCGCCGAGCACGTCGCGCCCCTCGCCGGCGATCGTCGCGATCCGCGCGACCAGCCCGGGGTCGTCGAGCGGCTCGGTGCTGACCACGAGCACCCGGTAGCGCCCGTCCGGCGAGGCGGGCACCTCGATCGGCTCGTCGTACTGGGTCCGGGCGGCGACGACCAGGAGCCCGGCGACGGCGAGCGCGCCCGCGGCGAGCCCGAGCGGCGGACCGGCGAGGGCGAAGCCGCCGACGATCGGGAGCACGAGCGCGGCGACGATCAGCGGCAGCATCCAGGGCCGGAGGACGAGCGGCACGAGGCGGCGCATGTCGGTCGACTACCCGGTCCGGGGCAAGGGCGAGCCCCGAAGCGCCGCAAAGAGCGGATGGCCCGCCATCGCGCCCATCATCGCCGGATCCGGCGGGGGCTGACTTGCGCGCCGCCGCGCGACGTGAAAGAAAGGGGACTGCGCGCCCCCCACGCGCCCGTTTCAGCCGACCCAGGAGGACCCGATGGCGATCTTCATCATGCTCACCCGGCTCACGCCCGACGGCGTCAAGACGATCAAGGACAACCCCTCGCGAGTGCACGAGGTCAACAAGGAGGTCGAGCAGATCGGCGTCAAGGTGCTCAACCAGTGGGCGACGCTGGGCGAGTACGACTTCGTCAGCGTCGTCGAGGCGCCCGACGAGAAGGTGATGGCCAAGCTCTCGATCGAGATGGGCTCCCGCGGCACGGTCATGAACGAGACCCTGACCGCGATCGACGTGGAGGAGTTCACCTCGTCCCTATGAGGGTCCTGGTCGTCGGAGGAGGAGGTCGCGAGCACGCGATCGTGCGCGCGCTGGCGCGCTCGCCGGGCGTGGACGAGCTGCTGTGCGCGCCCGGCAACGCGGGGATCGCGGCCGACGCCCGGCTGATCGAGGGCGGCGACGTCGCGGCCACGGTCGCCGCCGCCAAGCGCGAGGCCTGCGACCTGGTCGTCGTCGGCCCCGAGGAGCCGCTCGTCGACGGGCTCGTGGACGCGCTCGAGGCCGAGGGCGTGCCCGCGTTCGGGCCCCGGGCTGAGCCCGCGCGCCTGGAGGGCTCGAAGGTCCACGCCAAGGAGCTGATGGCCGCGGCCGGCGTGCCGACCGCGGCGCACACGGTGCTCCGCGACCGCGAGCAGGCGCTCGATGCGATCGCGGCGGCGTCCTACCCCACCGTGCTCAAGGCCGACGGCCTCGCCGCGGGCAAGGGCGTGATCATCTGCGCCTCGGTCGACGAGGCGCGGGCCGCCGTCGAAGCGTTCTTCGTCGAGCGCCGCTTCGGCGACACCGAGGTCGTGCTGGAGGAGTTCCTCGACGGCGCCGAGCTCTCGCTGCTCGCGCTCTGCGACGGGCGCAACGTGGTCCCCCTCGCCCCGGCGCAGGACTACAAGCGGATCTTCGACGGCGACCGCGGCCCGAACACCGGCGGCATGGGCAGCTACTCGCCGGTGGCGGGCTTCGACGCGGCGACGGTCGCCGAGATCGCCGACTCCGTGCACCGGCCGATCGTCGATCTGCTGAACGACCGCGGCACCCCGTTTCACGGCGTGCTCTACGCCGGGCTCGATGCTCACCGCCGACGGCCCCAAGGTGCTCGAGTTCAACTGCCGCTTCGGCGACCCCGAGACGCAGGCCGTGCTGCCGCGGCTGCGCAGCGACCTGCTCGAGCTCTTCCTCGCCGCGCGCGAGCCGGGCGGGCTCGCCGGGGTCGTGCCCGACTTCGCCGAGGACTGGGCGGTGACGGTGGTGCTGGCGTCGGCGGGCTACCCGGAGAGCTCCTCGAAGGGCGACGTGATCACCGGGCTGGACGCGGTCCCGGCGGACGTCGAGGTCACCCACGCCGGTACCGCGCGCGACGAGCGCACGGGCGAGATCGTCACCGCGGGCGGGCGGGTCCTGAACCTGACCGGGCGCGGGCCCGGGCCAGGCGAGGCGCGCGAGCGCGCGTACGAGGCCGCGCGGATGATTGATTTCCGGGGCAAGCAGATGCGGACCGACATCGCCGAAAGGGCCGTGGCCGCGGTCGCGAGCTGAGAACAAGGGAGACGACGACAGTGGAGATGCAACGCGACCCGAGCACCGAGACCGAGATCAAGGTCCCGGCCCAGCTCGATCCGATGCCGGAGGTCGAGGCCGCGTTCGAGGAGATCGAGGTGGACGCCCCGCGGGTCGGGATCATCATGGGCTCGAAGAACGACAAGCCCAAGATGCAGCCCGCCGGCAAGGCGCTTCAGGAGGCCGGGATCCGCTACGAGGTGCGGGTGATGAGCGCGCATCGCGACCCGGAGAAGGTGCGCGAGTACTGCCACGCCGCCCGGATGCGCGGCCTGAAGGTCCTGATCGCCGGCGCCGGGATGTCCGCCGCGCTCCCCGGCGTCGCCGCCGCCCACACGGACCTGCCGGTGATCGGCGTCCCGATCCTCGGCAAGAGCCTCGGGGGGCTCGACGCGCTGCTCTCCGCCGTGCAGATGCCCCCCGGCGTCCCGGTCGCCTGCGTCGCGATCGACGGCGCCAAGAACGCCGGTCTCCTGGCTGCACGCATAATCCATTCGTGATCAGCCGCTACACGCGGGACGAGATCGGCGCCGTCTGGAGCGACGAGCGCCGCATGCGGGGCTGGCTCGACGTCGAGCTCGCGGCGACCGAGGCGTGGGCCGCCGCCGGGAAGGTGCCGGTGGAGGCGGCCGAGGCCTGCCGCGAGCGGGCCGCGTTCACCGTCGAGGCGGTCAAGGAGCGCGAGCGCGTCACCAACCACGACGTGGCGGCGTTCGTCGACGTGGTCGCCGAGTCGATCGGCGACGAGGGGCGCTGGATCCACTTCGGCCTCACGTCCTCCGACGTCCTGGACACCGCCCTCGGCCTGCAGCTGGTCGAGGCCGGGCTGATCATCACCAGCGGTGCGACCGCCTTTCGCGATGCGCTCGTCGCCAAGGCCCGCGAGCACGCCGAGACGCTGTGCGTCGGGCGCACCCACGGGGTCCACGCCGAGCCGACGACGTTCGGCCTCCGCCTCGCCGGCTTCGCGTTCGAGGCCGACCGGAACCTGAGCCGCCTGCGCGACGCGTTCGAGCAGGCCGCGGTCGGCAAGCTCTCCGGCGCCGTCGGCACGTACGCATCGACCCCACCGGAGATCGAGGCCTCGGTAATGGACCAGCTCGGCCTGCGCGCCGAGGACATCTCCACCCAGGTCGTCCCCCGCGACCGCCACGCCCAGGTGCTGGAGGCGATCGCGCTCGCGGGCGCCGGGCTCGAGCGCTACGCCCAGGAGATCCGCAACCTGCAGCGCACCGAGGTTCGCGAGGTCGAGGAGGCGTTCGCCACCGGCGCCCAGAAGGGCTCCTCGGCGATGCCCCACAAGCGCAACCCGATCACGGCCGAGCGGGTCTGCGGCCTCGCCCGGGTGCTGCGCGGCTACGCCCAGGCCGGGCTCGAGAACGTCGCCCTCTGGCACGAGCGCGACATCTCGCACTCCGGCGCCGAGCGGGTGATCCTTCCCGACGCCACGATCCTGCTCGACTACATGCAGCACCTCTCGGTGCGGCTCGTCGAGGGCCTCGTCGTCCACGCCGACCGGATGCGCGCGAACGTCGACCTCACCCACGGCGCGCTGTTCAGCCAGCGGGCGCTCACGGCGCTGATCGAGTCCGGCATGTCGCGCGACGAGGCCTACCGCCTCGTGCAGGAGGCGGCGCAGGGCGCTTGGGACACCGGCACTCCCTTCCGCGAGCTGCTCGCCGAGCGGGCTCCGGACCTGGACCTCGACGAGGTGCTCGACTACGACGCCTACCTCACCCACGTGCCGGACCTGATCGCCCGGCTCGACCGGATCGGCACCGGCGACGCGGCCCCCGCGTAAGCAACGCGGGCGTGTGTGGCTAACCGTCGGTGTAGGTGGCGACGCCGAACGGGCTAGGCAGTAAGGGGGTCCGGACCGGTGCGCCTTGCGTGACGTTGGTGGCGCAAGCTGTGCGCTCTGCTCGCACGGCTCGGTCGAGCGTCACATAGACCCCGTATACCGAGGTTTATGTGCCACTCGGCGCGGTGGGGCGCGCCGGCATGACGGATCCGTTTCGCCCGCGTCGCATTACGGCCGGTTAGAGGCGCTCGGCGATCACCCGGGTGCCGTCGGCCGGCGTCAGGGTGACGTTGCGGCGCACCATGCGCTGCGGGTTCGGGTCGGCCGCGGTGAGGCGGACCGAGCTCAGGACCTCGCGCAGGACGACGCGCAGCTCGAGCTCGGCGAACGCGGCGCCGATGCACCGGCGCGTGCCGCCGCCGAACGGGATCCAGGAGTAGGTCTCCGGGCCGTCATCGAGGAAGCGCTCGGGCCGAAACGCGAACGGGTCGGGGTAGACCTCGGGGTTGGTGTGCAGCATGTAGATCGCGGCGAACACGACCGCGCCCTCCTCGAGCTCGTAACCGCCGAGGGTCGCGGGCTGGCGCAGCAGGCGCCCGGTCATGGGCACCACCGGGCGGACCCGCAGGGACTCGTCGATCACCGCGTCGAGGTAGGTCGTCTCGCCTGCCTCGAGCTCGGCCACCAGGCGCTCGAGCGTCGGCGGCGTGTGCAGGAGCAGGTCGAACGCCCAGGCGAGCGCGGTCGCGGTGGTCTCGTGGCCGGCGAGCAGCAGGGTCAGGAGCTGGTCGCGGAGCTCGGAGTCGGACATCGCCGAGCCGTCGTCGAACTCGGCGGCGACCAGCATCGAGAGGATGTCGTCGCGCGAGTCGAGCTCGGGGTCGGCGCGGCGGTCGGCGATCTCGGCGGCCAAGAGCGCGTCCGTGCGCGCGACCCTGGCCGCGAACCGGCGGTAGTGGGGCAGCTCCTTGACCAGCGGCATCGTGAGCCCGAAGGCCGCGGGCGAGGCGGACTCCGTGAGAACGGCGAGCAGCCCGTCTCGCATCGCCTCGCGCCGCTGCGGGTCGGTGACGCCGAAGACCGCGCGCATGATCACCTCCAGCGTGATCGCCTGCATGCTCGGCTGGAGCGCGAACGGCGTCCCGGTCGGCCAGGTCGCGATCTCGGCGGCCGCGACCTCCGCGATCGCCGACTCGTAGGCGCGCATGCGCTCGCCGTGAAACGGCGGCAGCATCAGCTTGCGCCGCCGGAGGTGCTCCGCGCCCTCCTGCAGCAGCAGCGACTGCGGCCCGAGCAGCGGCCGCAGGACGATGTTGCGACCCGGGGCGATCGTGTTGATGCGGTCGCTGGTGAAGAGGAGCTTCACCGACTCCGGGTCGGACAGGAAGACGACGTCGCCGGGGCCGAGCAGCCGGGCGCTGAAGGTGTCGCCCAGCCGCCCGCGCCACCGCTCGTAGAACGGGATCGGCCGGGCCAGGAAGCGCGCTGTCTGCAGGGCGCGCGGCAGCGGTACGTGCGGCGGGCGGGCCCCGGGCGTCGCGACGCGCTCGGCCGCGCGCTCCTCGGCGACCGCGGCCTCCATCAGCGCGACCTCGCGAAGCGCTCGACCGCCGAGAGCAGCTCGGCGACCTTCGCGTCGGCTTCGTCCCCGCCGCGCTCGACCGCGTCGCGCACGCAGTGGTTGGTGTGGTCTGCCAGGACCCGCAGGGAGACGCCCTCGAGCGCCTTGGTGACTGCGGCCACCTGGGTCAGCACATCGACGCAGTAGGCCTCGTCCTCGACCATCCGCCGCAGCCCACCGACCTGGCCCTCGATCCGGGCCAGGCGCCTCAGGATCGCGTCCTTGTCGCTGAGATACCCGGCGGGGGGCGCGCTGTCTCGGTTTGCATACCGACCAATATACCCGGCCGGGGTATATGCGCGCTAGCCGGCGACCGCGGCGAGGAACTCGCCCATGACGTCGAGGTAGGCGTCGACGTCCGCTTCGGAGTGCGCGACGGAGACCGTCGGCCCCAGCCACCAGCCCGACTCCCAGACGCCGCGGTTGGCCGCGAAGACGCGGATCAGAGCGCGCAGGTCCGGATCATCGGCCGCTCGCGAAGTCGCGCCGTCCCGCGGCGGCTCGGGGGCGAAGAAGTAGTAGGCGTGCGAGCCCGCCTGGGCGACGCTCCAGGCGAGCCCATGGCGATCGATCGCCGCGCGCAACCCGGCGGCCATCCGCTCGCCGAGGGCGGCGGTGTGGTCGAACGCATCAGAGGTCAAGACCTCCGTGAGCGCCGCCCGCGCTGCCGCCATCGTGAGCGCGTTGCCGAACAGGGTTCCCCCGGTCGAGACCTCCTCCACCGCAACCCCCATCACCACGCGATGCTCCTCGGGCGGGGCGATCACCGACGCGATCTCGTCGCTCATCCCGTAGGCGGCAAGCGGGACCCCGGCGGCGATCGACTTGCCGACCGTCAGGAAGTCCGACTCGAGGTCCCAGGCGCGGGCGAGCCCGGCGTAGCCGGTGACGAGGGTGTGGGTCTCGTCGATCGCCAGGAGCGTGCCCGCCGCCCTCGTCAGGTCGCGAACCGCACGATGAAAGCCGTCCTCCGGCAGCAGGAACCCGACGTTCGTGAGCGCGGGCTCGGTGAGCACCAGCGCCACGTCACCCGGCGCCAGCGCCCGCTCCAGCGCCTCGGGGTCGTTGAACGGGACGACTCGCGCCTGGCCGCTCACCGATCGCGGCAGCCCGGCCATTTCGGGCACCACCGCATCGCCCTCCAGGACGACCAGCGTCGCGTCGAGCTCACCGTGGTACTTGCCGTCGAAGACGACGACGACCTCGCGCCCGGTGACCACGCGCGCCACGCGGATCACCTCGGTGTTCGCCTGAGTCGCCGACAGCGTGAACTGCCATTTGGGCTGCCCGTAGCGGCCCGCGAGGTGCTCGGCGACCTCGATCGCGTCCTCCGAGGGGAGGAGGAACTGGACCCCGAGCGCCGCGCGTGCCGCGACCGCATCCGTGACCGGCCGCGGGGCGTGCCCGCAGAAGGCGCTCATGTCCGCCACGTACATGTCGAGGTACCGGTGGCCGTCGACGTCGGTGAAGTAGGCGCCCTCGCCCCCCGCGACCCAGACCGGCGGGTGCTCGTAGAGGTCGTCCATCCACGCCATCGGGACGCCGCGCGGCATCGAGCCCGCCGCCCGGGCCCCGAGCTCCATCGATCGGGGGCGCTCAGCGACGAAACGCGCGTTCTCGGCTGCGGCGAGCGCGCTCACCCGTTGCGAATCGATACCTCTCAAGTCCGCGATCTTGGTTAGCATCGCCGATCGATGCCGGACGCGCTCGCCGATCTGCGACTCCATTCCTCGGGGAAGGTGCGCGAGATGTACGAGGTCGAGGACGACCTGCTGATGGTCGCCTCGGACCGGATCTCGGCCTACGACGTCGTCCTCCCCACCCCGATCCCCGACAAGGGCCGGGTGCTGACGCAGATGTCGGTGTTCTGGTTCGAGACCACCGGCCACATCTGCCCGAACCACTACATCTCCGACGACGTCCCCGAGGAGGTCGCCGGCAGGGCGCTGCGGGTGAAGCGCCTGGAGATGTACCCGGTCGAGTGCGTGGCCCGTGGCTACCTCTCGGGCTCCGGTTGGCGCGAGTACCGCGAGACCGGCACCGTGTGCGGGATCGAGCTGCCGGACGGCCTGACCGAGTCGGCGCAGCCTGCCTGGCCCGATCTTCACCCCCGCGACCAAGGCCGAGCTCGGCGAGCACGACGAGAACATCGACTTCGACCGCGCCGCGGAGCTGATCGGCGACCGGGCGCTGATGGAGGAGCTTCGCCGGGTGACGCTGGAGCTCTACGAGCACGCGCGCGACCACGCCGCCGAGCGCGGGATCATCATCGCCGACACGAAGTTCGAGTTCGGCTCCTCGCCCGGCGCCGAGGTGGTGCTCGGCGACGAGGTCCTGACCCCGGACTCGTCGCGGTTCTGGCCCGCGGACGACTACGAGCCGGGACGCTCGCAGGCATCTTTCGACAAGCAGTACGTCCGCGACTGGCTCGACGAGTCGGGCTGGGACCACTCGCCCCCCGGGCCGGAGCTGCCCGACGACGTCGTCGCCAACACGCGCGGCAAGTACGTCGAGGCGTACGAGCGGATCAGCGGGCGCAGCCTCTGACGGCCGCCGCCCGCCTGACCGGATGAACCTGTTCGTCTGCGGCCTGCGGCGGTCGGGTACGACGATCCTCTACGACGCGCTCTCCGAGGACCCCGAGCTGCGCTGCTTCTACGAGCCGCTGCGCGAGGACTCCGAGACGATCGGCGGCGGCAGCGGCGCCCATCCGACCGACCTCTCCGCCGAGACGCGCGAGCTGCGCGAGGCCTTCCGCGCGACCACTACCCGGAGCTGCAGATCGAGCTGTTCAACTGGGGCGGCCCGCGGGCGCCCGAGGTCGAGCTCGAGCCGGAGCCTGCCCGAGCACGTGCGCGGGCTGCTCACGCACCTGCTCGAGCTGGCTCCAGACGTCGCGATCAAGGAGACGCGGTTTCACCACAAGCTCGGCGCGGTGGCCGGGATCGACCCCGACGCGGCCCTCGTCCACCTGGTCCGCGACCCGCGCGCCGTCGCCGCCTCGATGCTGCTCGGCCGCCGGCGCCGCACCGACATCTACCCGGACGCCGAGACCTTCTTCACCGCCCGCACCGGGCGGCGCCTGTGGTCGAGCCGCCGGATCTCCGAGGACCTCATCGCCCGGCGGCGCTCGTCGCTCGACCTGCCGGCCGACATCCCGGACTTCCTGCGCCCGCTGCTGGTCTGGAAGTCCGCGTTCGAGACGATGGCGGGCGACGGGCCGCGGCTGTTCGGCGACCGCTACGCACTGCTGCGCCTCGAGGACCTGCGCACCGACCCGGGCGCCGGGCTCGAGCGGATCTACGGGCTGATCGGCAGGACAGCGCCGGACCGCGTGGCCGAGTGGGTCGCCGCCAACCTCCGCAGGGACGCGGAGATTCACCTCGCGCGACGACCCCCGCTGGGCGCGCGCGGCCCGCCTGCTGGAGATGGAGCCCGAGCTCGAGGCGGCCGGCTACGGCGAGATCCTCGAGCTCGAGCCGGCGCCGGGGGAGCCACTCAACCTCACCCCACCGGCGGCCCGCTCCCGCCTCTCGGGGTTCATGGGCCGAGCGCGTCGCCGCCAGCGAGCCGATTAGGGCGCCAGTGCGCCGCCTGAGCTGACGCTAGATTGGATCCGATGAAGGCGCGGGTGCTGATCCGCCCCAAGGAGGGCATCCTCGACCCGCAGGGCAAGGCGGTCGAGCGGGCGCTGCCGGCGCTCGGGTTCGAGGGCATCTCCGACGTCCGCGTCGGCCGGATGGTCGAGCTCGAGGCGGAGGACGGCGCCGACCTCGACCGGCTCTGCGAGCAGCTGCTCGCCAACCCCCTGATCGAGGACTACGAGATCCGAGCGATGAGGTTCGGGGTCCTGCAGTTCCCCGGCTCCTGCGACGAGCGCGATGCGGTGCTCGCCTGCCGGCGGGTCGGCGAGGCGGAGCTCGTCTGGCACGGCGAGCGCGACCTCTCGGGGTTCGACGCGGTGGTCATCCCCGGCGGCTTCTCCTACGGCGACTACCTGCGCGCCGGCGCGATCGCGCGCTTCGCCCCCGCGATGGAGGCGGTGGCCGAGTTCGCCGCCGGCGGCGGCCCGGTGCTCGGGATCTGCAACGGCTTCCAGGTTCTCTGCGAGGCCGGGCTGCTGCCCGGGGCGCTGCTGCCGAACCAGGGGCTGCGCTTCCTCTGCCGCCAGGTCGACGTCGAGGTCGTCAACGCCGAGACGATCGCCACCGCCGGCTGCGAGCCGGGGACGACGGCTCTCGATCCCGGTCAAGCACATGAGCGGCCGCTGGTTCGCGCCGGGCGACCTGCTCGAGCGGCTCGAGGCGAACGGCCAGGTCGTCTTCCGCTACGCGGCGGGACACAACCCGAACGGCTCGGTCGCCGACGTCGCCGGCGTCTGCAACGAGCGCGGCAACGTCGTCGGCCTGATGCCGCATCCCGAGCACGCGGTCGACCCGCTCACCGGCTCGGCCGACGGCCTGAGGCTGTTCGAGTCGCTCGCCATCGGCAGGGTCGCCGCCGCAGCGGCGTGAGCTCCGGGCGTCCGCCGGCGCCGTTCGTCGTCGGCGTCGGGCGCTCGGGGACGACCCTGCTGCGGCTGATGCTCGACGCCCACCCCGAGCTCGCGATCGGGCCCGAGACGCAGTTCGTCGGCGACCTCCTCGACCTCGCCCACGACGGTGCGGGCGCTGACGAGCTGGTCGCGGCCATGGCCGCGGCGCGCACCTGGGCCGACTTCGGACTCGATCCCGAGGCGGTGCGCGAGCGCGCGGGAGGCGGCGACCTCGCCGCGGTCCTGCGCGCGTTCTACGGCCTGTACGCGGAGGCGCGCGGAAAGCCGCGCTGGGGCGAGAAGACGCCCGCCTACGTCCGGCGCATGGAGCCGATCGGCGGCCTGCTCTCCGAGGCGCGCTTCGTCCACCTGATCCGCGACGGCCGAGACGTCGCGCTCTCGCGGCGCGCCCGCGGGATGGGCGCGGGCAAGCCGATGGCCAAGACCGCCGAGCTGTGGCGCAAGCGGATCGAGGGGGCACGGGCTGCGGCCCAGCACGCTTCCCGGCCGGTACCTCGAGCTGCGCTACGAGGAGCTGGTGGCCGATCCGGAGCCCGCCCTGCGCCGAGTCTGCGAGCACGTCGAGCTCGACTTCGACCCGGCCGATGCTCAGCTACCACGCGCGCGCCGACGAGCGGCTCGCCGAGCTCGGCGACCTGGCCCCGGTCGAGGCGCGCGCGGGCCGCCCCGGAGCCGAGCGCGCCGCCGCGCACGCGCTGACGACCCGACCGCCGAGCGACGCCCGCGTGGGCACCTGGCGGACCGAGATGAGCCCCGCCGACGCGGAGGCGTTCGAGGCCGTCGCGGGCGACCTGCTCCGCGACCTCGGCTACGACCTCCTATCCTGACCCGCCGGATGGCGCTTCGACTACTCGCTTCGCATGCTTCGCAACCGCCGCCTGCGCGGTCGCTCCGAGGCCCCTTTCCCGGCCCCGTTCGTGGTCGGCGTCGGCCGCTCGGGCACGACCCTGCTGCGGCTGATGCTCGACGCCCATCCCGAGCTCACGATCCCGCCCGAGACGCACTTCCTCAACCCGCTCATCCAGGCATCGGGGCGCCTGCGGTTCAACGCGCGCGTGGCCGCGCGGACCGTGGTGCAGGACGAGCGGCGGCGCTGGAACGACTTCGGGCTCGAGCAGGAGGACCTGCTCGCCCAGTTCCAGGACATCAAGCCCTTCAACACCGCCGACGCCGTGCGCGGCTTCTACGAGCTGTACGCCACCAAGCACGGCAAGCAGCGCTGGGGCGACAAGACGCCGGACTACATCCGCAAGATGCGCAAGCTGCAGAAGCTGCTGCCCGAGGCGCGGTTCATTCACGTGATCCGCGACGGGCGCGACGCCGGCCTGTCGCAGAACGCGCGAATCAAAAAGCGCGGCAAGGAGCCCGTGCCAGCCCGCGAGATGGCGCGCCGGTGGCGGAAGCGAATCGTCAAGGCACGGGTCGACGCCGACGAGCTCGAGCATTACATCGAGGTCCGCTACGAGGACATGATCACCGACACCGAGGGCGTCCTTCGGCGCGTCTGCGAGCACATCGAGCTCGACTTCGACCCGGTGATGCTGACCTACTACGAGGGCGCGGAGGAGCGGCTGCAGGAGATGGCCGGGGCGCTGGCGGCCAAGAAGGGTCGCCCCGAGCGCGAGGCGGGCGAGCGGATCGCCGCGCACGCGCTGACCAGCAAGCCGCCGCAGGCCGATCGGGTCGCCGTGTGGAAGTCGGACATGACCGAGGCGGAGAACGCCGAGTTCGAGGAGGCCGCCGGGTATCTGCTCGACGACCTCGGCTACGAGACCGCGACCCCGCGCGAGAACTGGACCCCGCCCGAGGAGTGGGCCCGATCGAAGACCCCGGGCGAGCGGGCCCGCGGTGAGTCCGGTTCGAACCGCTTCAGCGACACCGCCGGCAACTCCAACGAGTCCTAGCGTGCGCCCGCCCGCATGGGTGGTCGCTCTGGTCATCGTGATCGCCGCGTCTTGCGCTCCGCCGGGCGCTGCCGCGGCGCCCTCGGCGTTTCATCCGGGGGCCGCCGGGCTCGGCGACCCGATCTTTCCCAGGGCGGGCAACGGGGGCTATGAGGTCGACCACTACGACCTGGACCTCAGCTACCGGCCACGCGGCAATCGGCTCGTGGCGCGGGCGCGGATCTCGGCGACGGCGACCAAGAACCTGAGCGCCTTCGACCTCGACTACCGCGGGCCGCCGATCCGCTCGGTCAAGGTAAACGGGGCGCCCGCGCGTCACCGCCGCCACGCTCAGGAGCTCGTGATCACGCCCAAAGCCGGGCTACGAACCGGGCGGCCGTTCGCGGTCGTGGTCCGCTACGCAGGCCGCCCGCGCTTCATCCGCGACGCCGACGGCCTGAAGGACGGCTGGGTGCCCACCGACGACGGCGCGTTCGTCGCCGGCCAGCCCCAGGGGTCGACGACCTGGTTTCCCTGCAACGACCACCCCAGCGACAAGGCCACCTACTCGTTTCGGATCGCCGTTCCCCGCGGGCTCGCGGCGATCGCCAACGGCAGGTTGGTGAGCCGGCGCGACCGCGGCCGCTCGACGATCTGGACCTGGCGCGAGCGGCAGCCGATGATCACCTATCTCGCCACCGCGTCGATCGGGCGGTTCGAGCTCAGTCGCGCGAAGCTCGCGGGCATCAGGTCGGTCGTGGCCATCGACCCACGGGAGGCTCGCGAGTCGCGGCGCCCGCTGCGCCCGATGTCGCGGATCATCAGCTTCTTCAGCTCGCTCTTCGGCCCCTACCCCTTCGACGACGCCGGCGTCGTCGTCGACCACCTGCGACACGGGCCGACGGCGCTCGAGACGCAGACCAGGCCGAGCTTTCCCCAGGCGCCGAGCCGGACGACCGTTGCCCACGAGCTCGCCCATCAGTGGTTCGGCGACAGCGTGAGCATCGCCGACAACAGCGAGATCTGGCTGAACGAGGGCTTCGCCACCTGGGCCGAGTGGCGCTGGCGTCAGGAGCGCGGCGGCGAGACCCTGGGGCATGTGTTCCGGCGTTTCATGAGCGTGCCGGCGCAGCGCTCCGGCTTCTGGAACCCGCCACCGGCGGCGGTCGACAGGCCAAAGCGGCTCTTCTCGACCGCGATCTACGTGCGCGGCGCGATGACGCTCGAGGCGCTGCGCCGGCGGGTCGGCAACCGCGCGTTCTACGCGACGCTGCGCGGCTGGGCGCGTCGCAACGCGGGCGCGAACGGCACCACGGCCGAGTTCATCGCGCTCGCCGAGGCCCGCTCGCACCGGAACCTCCGCGGGTTCTTCCACACCTGGCTCTACCGGCGCGGCAAGCCCTAGAGGGCGCCCGGCGAGCGGCCGCGGCGACGCATTCGGTAAGCGTCTCCTATCCTTTCCGTCTCGCCGCGGACCCCCGCCCCGCCTTTCACCCGGCGTCCCCGGCCGACTGACCATGGGATTGCTTTCGAAGCTGAAAAAGGACCGCGCGCGCCGCGACCCGGTGCCGTTCGTCGTCGGCATGAACCGCTCCGGCACGACGCTGCTGCGGATGATGCTCGACGCCCACCCCGACCTCACGATCCCACCCGAGACGCACTTCGTCCCGGACCTGATCAAGGCCGCTCGCGAGCCCGGCGCGACGCCCGAGAGCGCCCTCGCGGCGATGAAGTCCGCCCGCGAGTGGGGCGACTTCGGCTTCTCCGACGAGGAGATGCTCGGCCGGCTGCGCGCGCTGCCCAAGATCGAGGCGGGGCCGGCGGTGCGGACGTTCTACGCGGCCTACACCGAGGAGCAGGGCAAGCCGCGCTGGGGCGAGAAGACGCCGACCTACGTCCAGAAGATGAAGCTGATCCAGCGCGCGATCGCCGAGGCGCGCTTCGTGCACGTGATCCGCGACGGGCGCGACGTCGCGCTCTCGGTCCTCGACCGGACGGTCCGCGACCTGACCGCGGGCGACGTCGCCCGGCGCTGGCAGAAGAAGATCATCAAGGCGCGCGAGGACTCGCCGAAGCTCGACCACTACATGGAGATCCGCTACGAGGATCTGATCCTCGACACCGAGCCGGTGCTGCGGCGCGTGTGCGAGTTCATCGAGCTGCCCTGGGACGACGCGCTGCTCCACTACCACGAGCGCTCGGCCGACCGGCTCCAGGAGATGGCGCGGGCCCTGCCGGGCGACGGCCGGGCGAAGGAGCTCACCGTCGAGCGGCGGCTGGCCACGCACGAGATGACGACGAAGCCGCCCAGCGCCGACCGCGTCGCGCGCTGGCGCACGCAGATGAGCCCCGAGCAGCGCGACGACTTCGAGGCGGTGGCCGGCGACCTGCTCGACGAGCTCGGATACCCGGTCGGCCCGGACGCGGTCGAGCGCGCCACGGCTCAGATCGAAGCAAGCTCCTAGCGGTGCGGATCGGCCTGGTCACCAAGTGGTTTGCCTCCGGGCAGGCCGTCGTCTCGCGGCAGATTCGCTCGGCCCTCGACGAGCTCGGCCACGAGACGTTCGTGCTCGCCAAGCAGGGCAAGGGCCCGCGCGCGCAGCAGGAGCGCGTCGCCGACCCCGTGTGGGACCAGCCCGGAGTCACCCACAGCTCGGAGGCCGACATCCCGCTCGCCGACTACGAGGCCTGGGCATCCGAGAACTCGCTCGACGCCGTGCTCACGGACCAGAACGACCAGTTCGCCGAGATCGAGGCGCTGCGCCGTGGCGGCCTGCGGACGATCGGCCGCTTCGTCTGGGAGAGCTTCGCGCCCGAGGACGCCGAGCCCGGCGCAGGCCGCCTACGACCGGATCTACTCCTTCACGAGGGCCGAGCAGGAGCGCTACCGCGGCTTTGGCATCGAATCGCCGCTGCTGACCTGGGGCTGCCACCCGGAGCTAGTGGAATACGCGCCCGACGGCTCCTCCGCTTCGCGTCCGGGGCCGTCGGGGTTCGCGGAGGAACGGACGAAGTTTGGTTTTACGTCCCCGGGTCCTTCATGGGCAAGCGCAAGCCGTTCCCGGAGATCGTCGAGTCCTTCGTGCGCGCCCGCGGCGACCACCTGCGGCTCCTGATCCGCGGCCAGGTCGACCGGAAGGGCGAGCAAGCTCGTGAAGGCCGCCGGCGGCGATCCGCGGGTGCGGATCGAGCTCGAGGACCGGCCGACGGACGAGCACCTGCGGCAGTTCGCCGCCTGCCACGTGTGCCTCTCACCGTCGCGCTGGGAGGGCCTCGGGCTGCCGCTCTACGAGGCGGTCGCGTTCGGGATGCCGTCGATCACCAACGACTCGCCGCCGATGAACGAGATCGTCCTGGACGGCGTCAACGGCATCTGCGTCGACTCCGTGCGCTGGGGCGAGGCGGGCTCCGGGATCCCGGCGTTCGACCCCGACTTCGACCAGCTCACGGCCGCGATCGAGCGGCTCGGCGACGCGGGCGAGCGCGGGCGGCTGGCCGCGGGAGCGGTCGAGCTGCGCGGGGGCGAGCGCTCATGGCAGCGCACGGTCGAGGGCCTTACCGAGCTCTTGTCCTGATGCGGGTGGGGGTCGTCACCAAGTGGTTCAACCGCGGCCAGCCCGTGGTAGCCCGGCAGCTGCGCTCGGCCCTCGACGACCTCGGCCACGAGACCTTCGTGCTCGCGCGCCCGAAGAAGGAGCGCGGCCCGCGGCCCGGCGCGCTTGACCGCGACGACGTCTGGGACCAGCCGAACGTCACGGAGGCGACCGCCTACGACGTCCCCGCGGGACGAGTACGTGGCCTGGGCCGAGACGAACGGGATCGAGGCCGTCCTGTGCGACCAGAACTACCAGTTCGCCGAGCTCGCGGAGCTGCGCGCCCGGGGCGTCACGACGATCGGGCGCTTCGTCTGGGAGCACTTCACGGCCGAGCACGTCGCCGGGGCGCGCGAGGCGTTCGATGTCGTCTACTCGTTCACCCGTGCCGAGCAGGCGCGCTACGCGCGAGATGGGGCTCGAGACCCCGTATGTGCCTTGGGGGTGTCATCCGGAGTTGATTGAGATCGGGGAGGCCAATCGCCACTCGCCACTCGCCACTCGGGACACCGTCTCGTACGTCTTCCCCGGCGGCTTCCTCGGCCACCGCAAGCCGCTCGAGCCCGTCCTCGAGGCTTTCGAGGCAACCCAGGACGAACGGCTGCGGCTCGTGGTCAAGGCGCAGGTCGAGCGCAAGAGCGTGCGCGCCGCCGCCGAGGCCGCCGAGCGAGATGCCCGGATCGAGCTCCGGCTGGCCGACCTGCCGACGCACGAGCACCTGCGCGAGCTCGCGAGCTGCGACGTGTGCCTCGCCCCGTCGCGCTGGGAGGGCCTCGGGCTGCCGCTCTACGAGGCGGTTGCCTTCGGCCAGCCGGCGATCACCAACGACGCTCCGCCGATGAACGAGGTGATCCACGACGGACGCAACGGCGTGCTGGTCGAGCTCGGTGGCAAACGGCGCCGCGAAGTCCGGGATCCCGGCGCTCGATCCGAGCGTCCCTGACCTCCGCCGGGCGATCGAGCGCCTTGCGGACGACTCGCTACGGGCCGAGCTCGCCGCGGGCGCGGTCGCGGTGCGCGACTCCGAGCGGCGCTGGGCGGACACGGTGTCCGGCATCGGCGAGCTTTTGACGAACGCGACGAATGGGTAGCTTGGAGGGCTTCATGGGGTTCTCGGACCAGATCGATCGGTACCGCAAGCGGGTCAGCATCATCCTCGCCGGCCGGCGGCTGCGCGGGCGTACGCCCGAACCGCCCCCGGCGCCGTTCGTCTGCGGCGTCACCCGGTCGGGGACAACGCTCCTGCGGCTGATGCTCGACTCGCACCCCGACGTCGCCATCCCGGGCGAGACGCACTGGGTGCCGAAGCTGATCAAGGCGTTCGAGCGCTCCAAGCAGACCGGCGAGGACGCGGCCAACCTGGCGATCGACCACAAGCGCTGGGGGGACTTCCACCTCGACGGCGAGGAGCTGCGGGAGCGCATCAACGCCCTGGATCCGGTGACCGCCGCGGACTCGATCCGGGCCTTCTACATGCTCTACGCCGAGCGCGAGGGCAAGTCGCGCTACGGCGACAAGACGCCGGGATACGTGAAGGAGATGCGACGGATCCAGCGGGTCCTGCCCGAGGCGCGCTTCGTCCACATCATCCGTGACGGCCGCGACGTCTCGCTGTCGCACCTGCGGATGAACTGGGGCCCCGAGACCTACGCCGAGTCGGCCCGCCTCTGGCGCACCCGGATCCGCAAGGCGCGCAAGATGGCGCCCTCCGTCAACCACTACATGGAGATCCGCTTCGAGGACCTGGTTGGCGACACCGAGGGCGTCCTGCGTCGCGTCTGCGACTTCATCGACCTCGAGTTCGACCCGGCGATGCTGGACTACCACGAGCGCGCCGAGGGACGGCTGGCGGAGAAGGCGCGCGAGCTGCCCCGCAAGAACCGCCCCAACCAATCCGCCGAGGCGCGAATCGAGAGCCATGTGATGGCGAGGGAGCCGCCACGCGCGGACCGCATCGGCATGTGGCGCGAGCGGATGACGCCCGAAGAGGTCGCCGAGTACGAGGCGGTCGCGGGCGACATGCTCGTCGAGCTCGGCTACGAGCTCGGCTCGGAGGCGGGCGAGGAGCGCGCCGCCGAGAAGGGCGCGCGGGCGCCGGCGGGCGCGACGAGCTAGAGGTCGCGCTCGTAGAAGAGCATCGCCGGCCCGTCGGGCGGGTGCTCGTCGTTGGTGAAGCCGAGCTTCTCGTAGAGGGCGCGGGCGGCCGTGTCGTCCGTGCTGGTCCCGAGGTCCATGCGGGTCGCTCCACGCTCGCGGGCGACGTCAATGGCGCGCTCCATCAACGCCCGGCCGAGGCCCTGGCCGCGGAGGTGCGGAACCACGTAGAGCTCCTCGAGGTAGGCGTCCAGGTCGCCGCTCCAAAACGACGGCCGGAAGCGCAGCAGCGCCAGCCCGTCCGGCCCCGAGCCGCCAACCACCACGGTCACCTCCCCGCTCGCGAGCATCGGGGCGAGCCGCTCCGCCAGCACCGGCGCCTCGGGTGCCGGCTCGTCGTACTCGGTGTTGAAGGCGTGCAGGAGCTCAGCGATCGAGGCCGCGTCGGCTGGGCTCGCCAGGCGGACCACGGTCGCGCTACGGCGCGTATCGGGCCACGGTCAGCCCGCTACCGAGCGCGCCGAGGACGACCTGCCGGGCCGGGTCGATCTTCTCGGCAAGCAGCGGCTTCGACGAGGCGACCACGTTCAGATACAGGGTCGCCGGCTGGCCGGTGGTCTCGTCGATGACGTCGCGCGAGATGCGCGTCGCGCCCGCCTTGACGGTCGTGCACGGGTTCGCGAACCCGCTCGAGCCCAGGGTGCAGTTGAAGCCGTTGGACTCGCTGGCCTGGCCACGCAGCGGGATCGAGGTCTTCGCGAGGCCCTCCGACGTGGTGGCGGTCGGGTCGAGTCCCATCAGCACCCGCGAGCCGATGAAGGTGTTGAACCGCAGTCCGGAGATATCGGAGGCGAAGCTGGCGTCGAAGGCGAGGATCTCGCCCTTCCGGGGGGCGGGGATCGGCACCGAGTAGACGACCCGGCGCTTCTCGTGCTTGCCCTCCGTCAGCGGGAGCTGGGTGTTGACGAGGGCCGCGCTCGAGCTCACCGTCGGCGCCGGTACCTTCGACCGCGCTTGAACGACGTTCAGCCGGCCCTTGTCCTGCTGCACGGTGCGGTCGGGGCGGTCGGCGCCGAGCACCACGACGTCGCCCTTCTTCGACTTCTTCGAGGTGGCGCCGACGATCAGGTCCACGTAACAGGCGTCGGGCGGGCATGGGAGCGCGCCGAGATCGCTGACCAGCGTCTCGGTGTTCGGGATCGCGATCGTGCAGTGGTGGTTGCGGTTCGGGCGCCGCTGCTTGCAGAGCACGCTCCGGGTCTCCGACAGCGCCAGGTAGGGCTGCACCGCCTCGGGGCTCGGCGAGAGCACGATCTTGGCGCTGATCGTCGGATTCGACGTGTAGCTGCGACCGATGCAGCGCGGGTCCTCCTCGACGCAGGTGGTCGAGACCTGGACCTCGGCGCTCGCCCGCAGGCGGTCGCCGACCTGAATCGGCTTCAGCTGGTCGGGCCCGAGGCGCATCGCGACGCGGTCGCGCGTGCCCGGCTGCTTCGAGATCGGGACCTTCTGCAGGAGCTCCGAGTCGTTGCCCGAGGTCGCGATCTCCGCCTTCGGCGGATCGGCGGCGTGCGCCGCCGCGGGCACGACGAGCGCGGCGAGCGTGGCCAGGAGGGCCACCTTGCGGCGGCTGCGAGTTGGATCACCCATGTCCTGATCTCAACACGCCGGGTCGCCGGATGACGCGGCGCCGCAGCCGTCCTGAAAGACGACGTGCACAGGCGCGATACTCCGGCGCGGTGAGTGTCTCCACCCCCAAGCACCGCGAGCTCGGCCTCACCGACTCCGAATACGAGCTGATCGTCGACAAGCTCGGTCGCGAGCCCAACGACGTCGAGCTGGCGATGTTCAGCCTGCTGTGGTCCGAGCACTGCGCCTACAAGCACTCGCGCAAGCTCCTGCGCCGCCTGCCGACCGAGGGCGACCGCGTGCTCATGGGCCCGGGCGAGAACGCCGGCGCGGTCTCCGTCGGCGACGGTTGGGCGGTCGCCTTCAAGGTCGAGTCCCACAACCACCCGAGCGCGATCGAGCCCTTTCAGGGCGCCGCTACGGGGGTCGGAGGCATCCTGCGCGACGTGTTCGCGCTCGGTGCCCGGCCGATCGCGGTGCTCGACTCGCTGCGCTTCGGCGAGCCGGACTCCGAGCGCTCGCGTTACCTCTTCGACCACGTCGTCGCCGGGATCGGCCACTACGGCAACTCGATCGGGGTGCCGACCGTCGGCGGCGAGGTCTACTTCGAGCCGCCCTACGAGCAGAACTGCCTCGTCAACGCGATGTGCGTGGGCCTCGCCCGCGCCGTCCGAGATGGTGCGCGCCGCCGCCGCCGGGGTCGGCAACAAGGTCGTCCTGATGGGCGCGTCCACGGGGCGCGACGGGATCGGCGGCGCCTCCGTGCTCGCCTCGGCCGAGCTCGAGGACGGCGACGACTCCAAGCGGCCGAGCGTGCAGATCGGCGACCCGTTCGAGGAGTCGAAGCTGCTCGAGTGCTGCCTCGAGCTGCTCGGCGCCGGGCTGCTGGTCTCGCTCCAGGACCTCGGCGCCGCCGGGCTCACCTCGTCGGCCGGCGAGATGGCCTCCAGCGGCGGCGTCGGGATCGAGATCGACGTGGCCAGGGTGCCGCTGCGCGAGGCGGACATGGAGCCCTTCGAGATCATGGTCTCCGAGTCGCAGGAGCGGATGCTCGCGGTCGTCGAGCCGGCGATGGTCGACCGGGTCGTGGCCGTGTGCGAGCGCTGGGAGACCGGGGTCGCGGTCGTCGGCGAGGTGACCGGGGACGGGCTCTTCCGCGTCGTTCGCGATGCCGAGGTCGTCGGCGAGATGCCGGTCGCGGCGCTCGTCGACGACTGCCCGCTGTACGACCTGGAACCCATAGAGCCAGCGAGCTGGATCTATGGGAATAACGTTCCGCCCGCCTCCTCCGCTTCGCGTCCGGGGGCGGCCGGGTCAGCCGAGGGACAAGCATCTCCGAGCGACCTGCTGATGACGCTGCTGGCTTCGCCGAGCATTGCGAGCAAGCAATGGGCGTTCGAGCAGTACGACTCGGTCGTCGGGTCGCACACGGTCCGCCGGCCCGAGGCCGCCGACGCGGCGGTGCTGCACCTCCACGAGGCCGGCGCGACGATCGCGGTCGCGATCGACGGCAACGGGCGGCGCGTCGCGTGCGACCCCTACGCGGGCACGGTCGAGGCGGTGCTCGAGTGCGCGCAGAACCTCGCCTGCTCCGGCGCCGAGCCGCTCGGGCTCACCAACTGCCTCAACTTCGGGAGCCCCGAGAAGCCGGCGGTCGCGTGGCAGCTCGACCGCTCGACCCGGGGACTCGCGGACGCGTGCGAGGCGCTCGGGGTCCCGGTGGTTGGCGGAAACGTCTCGCTCTACAACGAGACCGACCAGGGCCCGATCTACCCGACGCCGGTTGTCGGCATGGTCGGCGAGCTTCCCGACCCCGAGCGGGCCGGCCGCCTCGCGCTTGCCGACGGCGAGTGGATCGCGATCTGCGGGCCGTTCTCACCCGCGCTGGCCGGCTCGGAGCTCGCGAAGCTGCGCGGCGACCTCGGCCCGGGCCTGCCCTCGGTGCCGATCGAGAGCGCGCGCGCGGCGATCGAGTGCGTGCGCGACGCGGTGCGGGCAGGTCTGATCGGCGCGGCCCACGACGTCAGCGACGGCGGGCTCGCCTGCGCGCTCGCGGAGATGGCGATCGCCGGTGGGATCGGGCTCGAGGTCGACCTCGACCCGATGGTCGAGGCCCGCGGCTGCTCGGGCGAGACGGCGCTCTTCGGCGAGGGGCCGGGCGGCTTCGCGATCGCCGGGACGCGCGAGGAGCTCGAGGCCCTGGCCGCCGCCGGCGACACGGATGTGTTCATCGTCGGTCGGGCCGGGGGCGAGCGGATCACGATCGCGGCCGCGGAGGCCGACGCCGACGTGGCGGTCGCCGACGCGGAGCGGGCCTGGCGCTCGCTCGGCGAGCGGATCGAAGCGCCGGCGGTCGTCTAGCCGAGCTCGCTCGGCTACCTAGCCGCCGATGCCGAGGCTCGCGAGGGCCGCCGGCAGCCCGACTCGCTCGACGCTCCGCCCGCTGTGACCGGGGAAGCCGCCCGGCTTCTCCTCGGAGATGTCGATGTAGCGGTAGTCGCTCGCGTCGTCCGGCAGCGTGAACTGCGCCGTGCCGCCCCCGTGCGAGATCCGCGCCACCGGCTCCGCGCGGATCACCGTGTCGTAGAGCCAGACCTCGTAGATGCCCGGCTGCGGCGCCCGCGGTCGGAGGGTGAGCGCGATCCGCGGCGGCGGGCCCGCATCGGCGAGCCGGATCGTGGCGCGCGATTCGGCGGCCCCGAGGATCGGCTTGAGGCTCACCGCCGAGCCGCCGCCGGCGTGGGCGGACCCATGCCCCTGCGCTCCGTGCGCGCCGCTGTGCGAGGCGCCTCCGCCGGACGGGTTGGCGGCGCCCGGGTCCGACGCGGGCGGCGTGGCGGCGCCCGCGGCGCGCGAGGCGGCCGGGCCATGCGACACCTGGTCGCCGTCGCCGCCACCGGCGAGCAGGACGATCGCCGCCACCAGCGCCGCGACCGCCGCGACCGCCGCGATGGCGCGCCACGGCGTGCGGCGCGACGGGGTGGCGCGCGCGCCGGCGTCGTCCTTCGCCACGGCCGGCGGAGCGCCGTTTCCGGGCGTCGCGGCGGGCTCCGGGCTCGGATCGCTCAGCTCGCGGCCGAGCCAGCTGTCGTGCGGGCACCTCGCGTAGCGCCTGCTCGAGCGCCGGGCGATCAGCGCCGGCGTCGACGCCGGCGCGCTCGCCCAACTCCGAAAGCGCAGCCTCGCGGCGATCGGCGACCTCGTCGAGGTCGATCTGGAGCATCGGCGCGAGCCGCTCGTCGGAGAACCCGTAGCGCAGGCTCAGATCCAGGATCGCGCGCTCGTCCGAATCGAGCTCGGCGACGTGGGGGGCAAGCGACTGGGCGTCCGCGTGGGACTCGTTGGTTACGATGCGACGCTGGATGGAGGCTCCGCTCCGATCACGGATTACCCGTGTCTGGCTGTTCGCTTCGCTGTGGATCCTAGCCTTGCCGGCGACCGCATTAGCGACCACCCAGGTGCGCTTCCTGCATGCCGTCCCCGGGGTCGGCGTGGCCACGGTGAGCGCCGACGGACAAGCGCTCGGTAGCGCCGGATTCGGCCAGGTCGCCGGCCCCGCGACGCTTCCGTCCGGCACGACGCACTTCGTGCTCAAGGCGCCCGGCGGAGTCACGCTGAAGAAGACCGTGCGCCTCGCCGACGGTGACAGCTACACGCTCGCCGCGCTCGCGACCGCCAACGCGGCGACGATCCACGTCTACCGCAACGGCGCCGCGGATCCCGGGAAGGCGCGCCTGCGGGTGGTGCACTCCGCGCCCGAGTTGGGCGACGCCAACGTGGCGCTCGACGGGAAGGTCGTGGCCCACCGCGCCGCCTACGAGGACGCCACCGACTACTGGACCCTTCCGCCGGGACGGGAGCAGCTCGAGGTCCGCGATCCCGGCTCCAAGAAGATGGCGATCGGGATGCGCTCGCTGCCGCTCAGCGCCGGCACGACTACGACCGCCTACGTGGTCGGCAGCAAGGGCGAACGGGTCAGGGTGGTGCCCGTCGACGACGCGACCACCGCGCCCTCCGCAGCGCCACAGACCGGCCTCGGCGGCCTCGCGCCGCGCGACGGCGGTCCGAACTGGGCCCTTGCCGCCGCAGCGGCGCTCGCCGTCGGCGGCGCGATCGCGCTCCTGCGCCGCCGCCGGCCCTCCCGCTGAGCCGCGATGCCGCTTCGCCGCCATCGTCGCGGCAGGGCCGGCCGCGGCCGCCCGCTTGAGGACGGTCAGCCGCTCGCGCCGCTCGTGATCTCGGCCGCTCGGCGCCGCCGCTTCGGGCGCCCGGGTCGCAGGCGGCGCGGCCGGCGCCGCGGCGGGGTTCGGCGCACGATCGGCGGCGTGCTCCTGATCGGCGTGCCGGCGCTCATCGCCGGGATCGCCGTGGCCCTGCTCACCGACCCCGGTCCCGCCCCCCTCGAGCTCGGCTCCCTGGTGGTCAGGGGTAAGGGGCCGACGGCGAACCGGGACGGGACCCATGGCCGGCAGCCGCCGCCGAGCGTGCTGCGGATTCGCGCCGCCGGGATCCGCGTGCCGGTGCAACCCGTCGGCACGAGCGGCGGCGAGCTCGAGGTGCCGCCGATCGACCGCGTCGGGTGGGTCCGCGGCGGGCCGCGCCCGGGCGAGCCGGGGCGGACGGTGCTGATCGGCCACCGCGACTCGCAGGCTGGCCCAGCACCGTTCGCCGGGCTGACGACGCTGGCGCCGGGCGACCACGTCGAGACGATCGCCGGCCACTCGCACGACGTGTACGAGGTCTCCGAGATCCAGGAGATCGCGAAGAGCGACTTCCCGGCCGCGCGGGTCTACGCCACGACCCGTCGCTCCAGCCTCGCCTTGATCACGTGCGACGGGCTCTTCTCGGAGCCGACCGGCTACGCCGACAACCTGATCGTCTACGCGCGGCAGATCGCCGGCCCCGGGTCGCACGGGGCGCGGGCGCCGGCCGGCGCCACACCTGATCCGAGGAGCCGAGGGCGGCGGGCCCTAGCCCGCCTGCGTCGCGCAGCCGCCGAGGCGGTCGCGGCGCGTGGACTCCACCTCGCTGAGCACGAGGCACAGCGAGACGCGCTCGGCCTCCTCCAGGCGGTCGGTGTCGACGAGTCTCCAGAGTTGGGCAAGCCCGCCCTTGGTGATCCGATAGCCGGGCTCCCCGTCGCCAATGCGACTAACGACCTGCTCCATGGCAAGTCCTCCTGATGCTTGTTAGATCCGAACGAGTGCTAAGTCGTCCCCAAAACCCCGGCGCCCCTAACCCCGAGCACCCGAGCAGCGCCGAACGTACCCGTTGGGGCGCGATATACACGCCGGTTCAGGCGGAGAGTCGCTCCGTTGGCGGTGGCTCTACGCCTGGTCTGCGGGCTGCTCGGCGCTGGTGACCGTGTAGCGTCCCGTCGCGCTTGACGATCGTGCCGCTGGCGATCAGCCGGCGGGCGATTGCGTAGAGCTGCTGCGGCTGGACGCCCATCTCGCGGGCGAGCTCGGGGACCGAGGCACCGGGGCTCGCTTCCAGCCTGCTCAGGAACTCGGCCTGGCGCTGCCCGCGGCCGGCGCGCTTGCCGGATCGGCCTCGCGGGCGTCCGGGCCCACGGCGGCGGCGCGCGGGGCTCCCATCGAGATGCGCGAGCGCGTCGCGAAGCTGGTCGCGCTCGCGGTCGAGCTCTTCGAGCCGCGACTCGATCAGGGCTCGCGCCCGGTCGATCGCGCTCGTGTCCGTCTGCGCCGTCTCAGGGGTCATCCACACCTCTTCCAGTACCGCCGGCCTCAACCGCTTCGGAGTGCCATCCCGCCCCGAGCCGATCCCGCTGAGGCGAGCGTATCAATCGGTGGAACGATCGGTCTCATCGGTGGAGGCGACGCCCCTCGTTGCTAGCCTTGCGTTGCAAGAATCCGCTTGCACCGCACGACGCTTTCTCACCCGCAGAGAAGCTCCAAATGACCTCAGGCGAGCGGCTCCCAGGGGGCCGTGACATCGATGACGTTGCCGATCGCGATGGCCCGCGCGACGAGTGCGGGGTGTTCGGGATCTACGCGCCGGGCCACGACGTGGCCCGGCTCGCCTACTTCGCGCTCTACGCGCTCCAGCATCGCGGCCAGGAGTCGGCGGGCATCGCCACCTGCGAGGGCGGGCACATCACCACCCTGCGCGACACCGGCCTCGTCTCCCAGGTCTTCGACGAGCAGAAGCTGCGCGCGCTCGACGGCGACATGGCGATCGGCCACGTCCGCTACTCGACCACCGGCGGCGGCTCGTGGGAGAACTCGCAGCCGGTCTGGCGCGACGACGGGCGCGAGGTCGCGCTCGCCCACAACGGCAACCTGACCAACGCGGTCGAGCTCTACAACGAGCTGCGCGAGCGCGGGATCTCGTTCCGCGGCACCTCCGACTCGGAGATCATCGCCGCGCTGGTCTCCGTCGAGGAGGCACGGCCGATCGAGAACGCCGTCGCGGCCGTGATGCCTCGGCTCGAGGGCGCCTACTCGACCGTGGTGATGACCAAGCGCGCGGTGGTCGCGTTCCGCGACCCGTACGGGGTGCGCCCGCTGTCGCTGGGCAAGCTCGGCAACCGCTTCTGCGTCGCCTCCGAGAGCTCGGCCTTCGACATCATCGGCGCCGAGCTGATGCGCGAGGTCCAGCCCGGCGAGCTGGTCGCGCTCACCGAGGAGGGGCTCGAGACCCGCCAGATCGTGCCGGCCGACCGGCCCGCCCACTGCGTCTTCGAGCACATCTACTTCTCCCGTCCCGACTCCCGGCTCGAGGGCCGCGTGCTGCAGGAGGTCCGCGGGCGGATGGGCGAGATCCTCGCCGCCGAGGCGCCCGCCGACGCGGACCTCGTGATCTCCGTCCCGGACTCGGGCAACGCCGCGGCCAACGGGTACGCCCGCGCCTCCGGCCTTCCCAAGGACGACGGGCTGATCAAGAACCGCTACGTCGCGCGGACCTTCATCCAGCCGGGCCAGGAGCTGCGCAAGCACGGCCTGCGGCTGAAGTTCAACCCGCTGCCCGAGATCGTCTCCGGCAAGCGCGTCGTGGTCGTCGACGACTCGATCGTCCGCGGCAACACGACCCGGCAGATCATCGGGATGCTCCGCGACGCCGGGCGCGAAGGAGGTGCACCTGCGCATCTCGGCGCCGCCGATCCGCCACCCCTGCCACTACGGCGTCGACATGTCGACGCGCGAGGAGATGATCGCCCACGACCGGACGGTCGAGGAGATCGCCGCGGAGATCGGTGCCGACTCGCTCGCCTACCTCTCGCTCGATGGCGTCTACGAGGCGGTCGGCACGCCGCGCGAGGTCCACTGCGACGCTTGCTTCACCGGCGACTACCCGCTCGCCGGCGACGGGGACTCAAACGGCAAGTTCGCGCTCGAGGGCCTGCCCGTCGTGCAGGGCGCCGGCTGACCGCCCGCGGGGGCGAACTCTCCGCCGCGCGGACGTAGATCATCGACTGGTGAACGAGGCCGAGCTCACCGAGGTGCTGCGCAGCCACTTCGGGCACCCCGCGTTCCGGCCGGGGCAGCTCGAGGCGGTCGAGGCCGCGGTCGCCGGCCGCGACGTGCTCCTGGTGATGCCGACCGGTGCCGGCAAGTCGCTCTGCTACCAGCTGCCCGGCGATCTGCGACCGGCGCCTCGCGGTGGTCGTCTCGCCGCTGGTCTCGCTGATGACCGACCAGGTCGAGAGCCTCGGCGGGCGCGCCGAGCTGATCAACGCCCAGCGCGATCCGGAGGACAACCGCAGGGCGCTGGCGCGCGCGATGTCCGGCGACGTGAGCCTGCTCTACGTCGCCCCCGAGCGCTTCGCGACCCCCGGGTTCGTCGATCGCCTCGGCGAGGCGCAGATCGGCCTCTTCGTCGTCGACGAGGCCCATTGCGTGAGCCAGTGGGGGCACGACTTCCGCCCGGACTACTTCCGCCTCGGCGACGTCGCCCGGTCGCTCGGGGCGCGCTCGATCTTCGCCGCGACCGCCACCGCGACGCCGCGGGTGGCGGCCGACGTCGCGCGTCGGCTGGGGCTTCGCGACCCGCTGCGGATCACGACCGGCTTCGACCGCCCCAACCTCTCCTACGACGTCGTCCCGGTCGGCTCGGCGCGCGCCAAGCGGGCGGCGACGCTGGCGCTGCTCTCCGAGCCCGAGGCGCTGCCGGCGATCGTCTACGCCGGGACGCGCAAGAAGACCGACGAGACGGCCGCCTGGCTCGAGCGACGAGCTCGGCCACCCCGTGCCCGCCTACCACGCCGGGATGGAGCGCGAGCCGCGCGCGGCCGCTCAGCGCGCCTTCATGTCGGGCGAGGCGCCGGTCGTCGTCGCCACGAACGCCTTCGGGATGGGCGTCGACAAGGCCGACGTGCGCACGGTCGTGCACGAGGTCGTGCCGTCCTCGCTCGAGGCCTACTACCAGGAGGCCGGGCGCGCGGGGCGCGACGGCCTCGAGTCGCGCTGCGTGCTGCTCGCCGAGAACCGCGACAAGGGCCTGCACGTGTTCTTCATCAACCAGGTCGAACGAGCCCGAGGCGAAGAACCACCGCTGGCGCCAGTACCGGGAGGTCTGGGGGTTCGTGGAGGGCGAGACGTGCCGGCGGCGGGCGATCCTGCGGCATTTCGGGGATCGGGTCGAGCCCGAGGCGCGTCGGGCAGATGCTGTGACGTGTGCGACGGGCCGCTCGCCGTTCGCCGACTCGCCGCTCGGGCAACGGACGAGTGGCGAGCGACGAGCGGCGAGTGGCGACCGACCTTCGATCGAGCAGGCGATCCTCGCCGTCGTGCGCGAGGCGGAGCCGAGCGTGGGACGGACGAGGGCCGTCGAGATCCTGCGCGGCGGCCGCAGCAAGGTGGTGCGCAAGTACGGCTACGACGAGCTGCCCGGGTACGGCGCCTTCGACGACTGGCGCGCCGACGATCTGCTGCGCGAGGTCGACGCGCTGATCGACGGCGGCATGCTGCGCTCCACCGGCGGGCGGTTCCCGAAGCTGGCGCTGACGGCCCGAGCGGCCTAGATGAGTGATCCCACGCCCTTCAGGGTCGGGGTGCTGGCCTCGGGCACCGGGACGAACCTCCAGGCGATCCTCGACCAGCTCCACGGCGCGCGGCGGAGATCGAGGTCGTGGCCGTGGGCTCGGACAAGCCCGGCGCGCAGGCGCTCGAGCGCGGCGCGCGGGCGGGCATCGAGACCGCGGTCTTCGAGCGCGCCGCCTATCCGGACCGCGAGGCGCGCGACCTGGCGATGGCCGAGTGGCTCGACGGCCGCGACGGTCGAGCTCGTCGTGCTGGCGGGCTACATGCAGCTGCTGTCGGCGGCGTTCGTGCGCCGGTTCGCCAACCGGATCATCAACGTGCACCCCGCGCTGCTGCCGTCGTTCCCCGGGACTCGACTCGATCGAGAAGGCGCTCGAGCACGGGGTGCGGATCACCGGGGTCACGATCCACTTCGTCGACGAGGGCGTCGACTCGGGCCCGATCGTGCTCCAGCGGCCGGTCCCGGTGCCGCCGGACCGCGACCTCGCCGCGCTCGAGGAGGCGATCCACGCGACCGAGCACGCGCTCCTGCCGCAGGCGATCCGGATGATCGCGGAGGGCCGCGTCGAGATCGAGCCCGGAACGCGCGTCGTGAGGATCCTGGCGGATTAGACTCGGACCGTGAGCCTCGAAGCGGCGATCACCCAGGAGGGCGGCTCCCCGCCGGGCGGGATCCCGATCCGCGTTCGCTGCGCGCTGATCTCGGTCTCGGACAAGACCGGGATCGTCGACTTCGCCCGCGGGCTGCGCGAGCTCGGCGTCCAGATCCTGTCCACCGGCGGCACCGCGGCGGCGATCCGCGACGCGGGCCTGGAGGTGACGGACGTCGCCGAGTTCACCGGCTCGCCCGAGATCCTCGACGGGCGCGTGAAGACGCTGCACCCGCGGCTCCACGCCGCCCTGCTCGCGCGCCGCGACAACTCGGACCACATGGCGACCCTGGAGGCGGAGGGGATCGAGCCGATCGACCTCGTGTGCGTGAACCTCTACCCGTTCCAGCGCACGATCGAGAAGCCCGGCGTGACCGAGCGCGAGGCGGTCGAGAACATCGACATCGGCGGCCCGACGATGATCCGCGCCGCCGCCAAGAACCACGCCGGCGTGGCGGTGGTGGTGAAGCCCGAGGCCTACGACGCGGTGCTCGAGGAGCTGCGCGAGTCGGGCGGCGAGATCTCGACCGAGACGCGCCAGTGGCTGGCGAACGAGGCGTTCGCGCACACGGCCGCCTACGACGCCGCGATCTCGCGCTGGTTCGGCGCGCGGTACGAGGCCTTCCCCGAGCACTTCGTGATGTCCCACGACAAGTTCATGGAGCTCCCCTACGGCGAGAACCCGCACCAGAACGCGGCCCTTTACATCGAGAGCGCCGCCGGCAAGCACCACGTGCTCGCGGGCGTCTCCAAGCACCACGGCAAGGCGCTCTCGTTCAACAACATTCTCGACCTCGACGCGCGCCTGGCGGCTGCTGGACGAGTTCTCCGAGCCGGCGTGCGTGATCGTCAAGCACAACAACCCCTGCGGGACGGCCATCGCGGAGACCGTCAACGAGGCTTACGAGCGCGCCTTCGCCTGCGATCCGCTCTCGGCGTTCGGCGGGGTGCTGCTCTTCAACCGCCCGATCGACGGGGCGCTCGCCGAGCGCCTGAACCAGCAGTTCGTCGAGGTGCTGCTGGCGCCCGGCTTCGAGGAGGGCGCGATGGAGGTGCTCACCCAGAAGGAGTCGATCCGGATCCTCGAGACGGACGACCTGGACTACACGCCGCGCGAGCGCGACGTCAAGCGCGTGCGGGGCGGGCTGCTCGTACAGGAACCGGACCGGATCGACGAGACGCGCGAGGCGATGACGGTGCCCACCGAGGCCCAGCCGACCGAGGAGCAGTGGGCCGACGCTGCTCTTCGCCTGGAAGGTCTGCCGGCACGTGCGCTCGAACGCGATCGTGTTCGCGAAGGACCTGGCGCACGATCGGGATCGGCGCCGGGCAGATGAGCCGGGTCGACTCGGTGCGGATCGCGATCGACAAGGCGCGCGAGGCGCTCGCCGCCGACGCCCAGCGAGCTGCTCGACGGCTCGGTGGTCGCCTCCGACGCCTTCTTCCCCTTCCCGGACGGCCCCGAGACCGCGATGCGGCGCCGGGGCGACGGCGCTGATCCAGCCCGGCGGATCGAAGCGCGACCCGAGGTGATCGCCGCCTGCGACGCGGCCGGCGCCGCGATGGTGTTCACCGGCCGCCGCCACTTCCGCCACTGATGGAGCCCGGGCCCGGCGCGGCGACCCTGCACGTGCTGCGGGTCTTCTGCGCGCCCGGCGGCTCGCGGCGGCAACCCGCTCGGCGTCTTCCTCGACGGCGCCGAGGTCCCGGAGGCCGAGCGCCAGGCCGTCGCGCGCGACCTGGGCTATCGCGGAGACCGTGTTCGTCGAGGACCCGGGCGCGCGGTGTACTGCGCATCTTCACGCCGGAGGTCGAGCTGCCGCTGGCGGGTCATCCGCTGGTCGGCACCGCGTGGCTGCTGCGCGAGCAGGGGCACGAGGTGACCGCGCTGCGCCCGCCCGCGGGCGAGATGCGCGGTGGGGTTCGACGGCGAGCTCGTCTCGATCTCCGCGAACCCCGAGTGGGGGCCGCCGTTCGAGTTCGTCCAGCTCGACTCGCCGGCGGCCGTCGACGCGCTCGACGGGGGCGCCGGACGGCTATGGAGAGGTCGGGGTGTGGGCCTGGATCGACGAGCCCGCCGGGCTCGTGCGCGCGCGGGTGTTCGTGCCCGAGGCCGGGGTCGACGAGGACGAGGCGACCGGCTCGGCGGCGCTGCGGCTCTGCGCGCTCGTCGGGCGCGAGATCGAGATCCGCCAGGGTCGCGGCTCGGTGCTCCACGCCCGCCCCGTGGGCGAGGGCAGGGCGCAGGTCGCCGGGCGGGTCGTGCTTGGACGAGGTCAGGCCGTATCCGGCGGCGGCGGAGGGTGCCGCGTAATCGCCGGCGTGCGCCCGGTGTTCGCGTAGATCCAGCGCGAGCGGCGGCCGAAGATCGGGCCTTGGGCGACGCGGGTCGTCTTGCGGACGAGCAGGAAACACGCGACCGCGCCGACGAGCGCGATCGCCCCGCTGGCGACGAACATGACCTGAAACGCGTCGATGTGGACCGAGATGATGTAGTCGTGCGCCAGGCGGACGAGCTTGGAGTGAATCGGCACGTGGTTGAGGCCGTGCTGCTCGGCGTCGATCACGTAGTTCTGAAGCTTGTCGTACTGCCCCTCCGTGGGGTGAAAGCCGGTGCGATCGAAGACGTCGTTGAGCTTGTTGAAGTAGACGCCGAGCTCGAGCGCGGTCAGGATCGCGATCCCCAGCGCGCCGCCCATCTGCTCGGCGGTGTTGATCATCCCGGCCGCCTCGCCCGCGTCGGCGTCGGGCACGGCGGTGAGGCCGGTTGGGTCGTTGACCGTCAGCACGATGCCCAGCCCGAAGCCCTGCAGGATCAGGCCGGGGATCAGGGCGACCGCGCTGCCGTCGCCGGCGCCGATCGCGAGCGCGCCGCCTGAGGCGGCGAGGACCAGAAAGCCGACCACGAGGGGGATCCGGCCGCCGACCTTGTCGAAGAAGCGTCCGGCGAGCGGGCCGGCCAGGATGATCGGCAGAGTGCCGGGGATCAGCGCGATCCCGGCCACCGCGGGCGAGACGCCGACCACGAGCAGGAGGAAGAACGGGAGCAGGAAGCCGAGCCCCAGCTCGACCATGCCCGCCAGGACCTGGCTGATGATCGAGGCGAGGAAGTTGAGGTGGCGCAGGAGGCTGAACTTGATCAGCGGCTCCTTCGCGTGGCGCTCGACGACGACGAAGACGCGCAAGGAGGACGACGGCGATGCCGAGCGGGATCAGCGTGTCGGCGCTGAGCCAGCCCTCTGGCTGGCCCTGGCTGAAGCCGAAGACGAGCGCCGCGATCCCGAGGCCGAACGTGATCACGCCCGGGTAGTCGATCGTCGGGCGCTCACCCTTCGGCCCGAGATTCGGCGTGTTACGGAGCGTCAGCACGATCGTCAGAGCCGCGAGCGGGACGTTGATCCAGAACACGAGCCGCCAGTCGATCGAGGTCAGAAGCCCCCCGAGCACCGGACCGAGAGCGGCGAAGAAGGCCGAGGCGCCGGCGAGGATGCCGAGCGCGCTGCCGCGGCGCTCATCGGGGAAGACGGCGCTCACGAGCGCCATCGCGGTCGGCATCATCAGCGCGGCGCCGATGCCCTGGGTGGCGCGCACGGCGATCATCCAGACGATGTCCTGCGCGGCGCCGGCGAGGGCCGTCGAGACGATGAAGATCACCGCGCCGGTGAGGAAGACGCGGCGCATGCCGAGCAGGTCTCCGAGCCGGCCGCCGAGGACCATGAACGCGGCGAGGGGCAGGATGTTCGCGGTCAACAGCCACTGCCCGAGGTTGAGGTCCGCGTTCAGTCCCTCGACCACATCCGGGGTGGCCAGGGGGACGGCGGTCTGATCGACCAGGATCATGCTGTTGGCGAGCGTCATCGCCACCAGCGTCATCCACATGGATCGCTTGCTGATCTCCATCGCGGCGGCCGAGATTGTCCCGAATCGCCCAGAGGGAGCGGCCCGGACACGTGACGACTGACACTTCGGCTAGGTTGTGCGCAGATGGAGGCCGCCGCCGCACCACCGCCACCGCCCCCGGCGCCGTCGAACGAGTCACGTCTGACCGTCGGCGGAGTGATCAACGAGGCGCTCGACCTCTACGGCAAGCACGTGGGGGTGCTGCTCGGTGCCGCGGCCCTCGTATTCGTGATCGCCGGGGTCATCCAGGGCATCCTCACCGACGACCACGGCATCGTTCTGCGCGTCATCGCCTCGATCGTCGGGCTGGTCGCCGCGACGCTGTACACGGGCTTCGTCGTGACCCTCGTCGCCGACGTCCGCGACGGCAAGAAGGACTTCACCGTCGGCCAGATGATGAGCTCCGCCTCGCACGCGATCCTGAGGCTGATCGGCAACGGGATCCTGGGCGGGATCGCGATCGGAATCGGCTTCGTCCTGCTGATCGTCCCGGGCCTGTACCTGCTCACGATCTGGGCGGTCGTGGCGCCGGCGATCGTCGCCGAGCGCCGCGGGGTGATCGAGGCCTTCGGGCGCAGCTACGAGCTCGTCCGCGGCCACGGCTGGACCGTGTTCGGGGCGATCGTGGTCGCCTTCCTGATCCTGATCGTCGTCGGGATCATCTTCGCGATCATCGGGGCCGCGATCGGCGACCTCGCCGGGCGGATCATCTTCACGATCCTCGCCAACATCCTCGTGGCCCCGTTCCCAGCGCTGGTGGCGAGCGTCCTCTTCTTCGGCCTTGGCGGCTCCGCCCCGGCTGTCGGCCCCGCCGCGGCGGTCCCCCCGGCGGCGCCCGCCACCTGAGCGAATCCCCCCGCGCACGGCCCTCGCGTCGAGCGCCGTAATGTGATCGGGCCCGCGTGTCGATCAACGGTACGTGGATTCGGAGGGCTCAGACTCGACGGCGCCGCCGAGCGCCTCCCCGCCAGGTTGGACGGAGATCTCGCCCGGAGCCGGAGCACCGGTGCCGGCGCCGCCTCCAGCGCCCGCGCCGGATCAGCCTTCCCGGGCCGACGGGCCGGCGATCCGGACCCCGTTCGTGCTGGCCGCATGCGGGCTGCTGATCGCCGCCGTGGCGCTGCTCCTGTTCGGCATCCCGGGCGGGGCGGACCGCGGCGGCCCGCTGTCGCCGATCGCCGAGGCGGCCGAGCACACGGCGAGCGTGCCGGGCGCGCGCTTCAGCGGGACCGGTAGCGGCTCGTTTGGCGGGGGATCGCTCCAGATGCAGTTCGACGGGGCGTTCAACGGCCAGACCGGGCGCTCGCAGATGCAGATGCAGATGCAGGCGACCGGCCCGCAGCCGATCTCGACCTCGATCAGCGCGGTCCAGGACGGCTCCGTCGTCTACATGAACAGCCCCCTGTTCGCGGGCCAACTGCCGAACGGGGAGAGCTGGATGAAGCTCGACTTCTCGGGCCTTCCCGGAGCGGCGGCGCTCAGCGCGCAATCGACGGGCGACCTCGACGCGCGCCAGATGCTCCAGCAGCTGCAGTCGGTCGGTCCGGGAGCGCAGGTCGTCGGCACCGAGCGCGTGCGCGGCGTGCGGACGACCCGCTACTCGGGCACCATCGATTCCCAGCTCGAGGCCGACGAGCTCCGCAATGCCGGGAACGACGAGGCGGCGGCGATCGTCGAGGCGAGCGGCTCGCCCACTGTGGACGTCTGGGTCGACCGCAAGCACCTCGTGCGGCGGATGTCGATGACGATTCCGGTGGGGATCCCGGGGCAACCACCCGCGCAGATGGCGATGACGTTCGACGTCTACGACTTCGGCGCCGCTCCCGCGATCGACGTGCCGCCCTCCGGCGATGTGTACGACGCGACCGAGCTCACCAAGGGAATCCTCGACGGGGAGACCGGCTGACGGACGTCGTCCCGGCACCGCCGGCGCGTAGGGTCGGCGGGTGACCGAGGATCTCGTCAGGCAGTCGGTCGAGCTGCCCGGCGGCGCGCTCTCCCTGCTGCAGCCGGAGGAGTGGGCCGACCTGCCCGACGACGGCGCGGTTGAGTGGGCGCCGCTCGCGCCCTATTGGTCGGTGCTCTGGCGCAGCGGGGTCGCGCTCGCCCGCGAGCTCGATCCGGCGCGGGTGGCGGGGCTGCGCGTCGTCGAGCTCGGGTGCGGGCTCGGCGTGCCCAGCCTGGCCGCCGCGCGCGCCGGGGCCGAGGTGCTCGCGACCGACGCTTCCGCAGAGGCGCTCGCGCTGCTTGGCCGCAACGCTCGCGAGAACGAGTTCGAGCTGCAGACGGCCGTGGTGGACTGGCGCCGCCCGGACGACCTGGTGCGGCGCGGTCCGTTCGACCTCGTGCTTGCGGCGGACGTGCTGTACGAGCGCTCGGCCGTGGCCCAGCTTCTCGCCCTGCTTCCGCGCCTGAGCCCGCAGGCGTGGATCGCCGACCCGGGCAGACCGGCGGCGGAGGCGTTCCTCGAGAGCGCACGCGCTCGGTGGGAGGTCACCACCCAGCTTCGCGGCGCTCGTCCGAATCCACCGCCTGCGCGACCGGCGGTACGGACGTAGGATAGTCAGTGCCCCCGGCTAGGAGTCGAACCTGCGACGCCCGGCGAGTAAAAATCCGGCGCTCTGACCGCCTTGAGCTACGGGGGCCCGCGGATCAGTGCTTACGGAGGGGTCCCGCACTCCTGCTCGAGCCCTTGTACCGGCGCCGGTGGCAATTGCGCACCGGGGCGTGCGCATCTGCGAGATCTCACTCCTCGAGGAGCGCGAATGAGCAGCCGCGATCGAGCGACGCTGCGATCGCCATTCCCGCGTTTTGGGCCGACGTGGTCGAACTCGAGCACCCGCAGGTCGCAGATCCCACAGTCCACACACCGACCGGTCGCCAAGCACGACCTCGACGTGGATCATGTTCCGCGCGCTCATTCGCGAGCAGGTCCGGCGTCGCGTCGAGCGTGCTTGGGTTGAGATGCGCCACGAGGTACCGCGCCGGTCCGGTACGCAGCCGGTGGCAGTTCACGCAGACGACCTCGCAGCTTCGATCTCTTCGGCAAGGCGCTTGATCGACCAAGCCCGGCGCCACCAACGAGCTGACGTTCGAACGCTTGTCGCCGCGACGTGGTCGAAGTCGAGCACGGGCCGCTCCGATCTGGCCACAATCGACACATGCATGAGCTGATCGAGGAACTCGTCGATGAACCGGCGCGCCGCAACTGTCGGCGCCGCTGGCGGCGGCCGACTGATCGTCTGTGCAGCTCGGCCGCGCGACCGAAAGTAGCGCGGCAAAGCACGCTCGACACCAGTGTTGTCGGTCCCGAGTCGGATGCTTGCTGAAAACCTGATCGGGAGGGTGCGGCGACACCGACCGCAGCACGCTTCGTGTCTTTCACAAAGGACTTCCGGCCCGCTGGTGACCGAGCGGCAAAGGCAACTTGATCGCCGCGGGTTCCCCGGGTATATCGCGAACCCACGCGCTCACCGACGATGATCGAACGCCGAGCTCGAACGGCGATCTGCCGCAGAGACCAACCGGCGTCTGCGTGACGCACGTGCTCGGCGTCCGTTGACGCTCTGCTACTTGGCTCGCATACGAACATATGTTCGTATACGCACCGGACGGAATCGAACCGGCGCCGAGGCCGTAGAGTCCCCCCAATGCGTGTCTCGGCGAAGGCTGACTATGCGGTGCGGGCGATGGTGGAGCTCGCCGCGAGCGGTGGGTCGGAGGAGCATCCGGCGAAGGGCGAGGCGATCTCGGCGGCGCAGCAGATCCCGCAGCGCTTCCTCGAGAACATCCTCGGCGAGCTGCGCGTGCACGGGCTGGTCCACAGCCGCCGCGGCGCCGATGGCGGCTACTGGCTCGCCCGCGACGCGGACGAGATCACGCTCGCGGAGATCATCCGCGCGGTCGAGGGCCCGCTCGCGACCGTCCGCGGCGAGGGCGCGGAGGAGATCGAGTACCGCGGCCCGTCCAAACCGCTCGAGCAGGTGTGGATCGCGCTGCGGGCGAACATCCGCCAGGTGCTGGAGACGGTCACGCTCGCGGCGGTCGTCGCCGGGGAGCTCCCCCAGCCCGTGCTCGGGCTCGCCGAGCACCCCGAGGCTGCGCAGGGGCGCGAGCCCCGGTTCGCGTCCCCGCCGGAATCGCCCTAGCGGGCTCTGACGCTCAGAGCTCGCCCTCGTCGGTCGCCTGGCGCACCTCGCCGCCGAGCTGGCGCACGGTCGCGTAGACGATCATGCCGAGGAAGCCGAGCAGCAGCGCGAGCAGCGCCCATGCGACGATCGCGATCACCGCTCAGCCCCTCGGCTCACGCGAGCGCGAGCTCCTCGGTCCGCGGGGGGCCGCCGTTGGTGAACACCTTCGCGCGGCTCGGCGTCACGTAGACGATCTGGCCGTCGGCGAGCTCGAGCTCCTCGACCTGCGCACGGGTGAGCTGGGCGATCAGCGGGGTGTCGTTGGCGAGCGTCATGTCGATCCGCACCTCGAAGCCGAGGTACACGATCCGGTCGATCATGGCCTCCTCGGCCTCGAAGCCCGGCACGTGGGCGATCTCACGTCGTGCGGGCGCACGAGCCGCTCGCCGATCCGGTTCGCCGTGCCGACGAAGCTCATCACGAACTCGGTCTCGGGATGGTCGTAGAGATCGGTCGGCGTGCCCGCCTGCTCGACCCGCCCTCGTTCATGACCACGATCTGCTCGGCGACGTCCATCGCCTCCTCCTGATCGTGGGTGACGAAGATCGTCGTCACGTGGACCTCGTCGTGCAGCCGGCGCAGCCACTGGCGGAGCTCGGTGCGCACGCGCGCGTCGAGCGCCCCGAACGGCTCGTCGAGCAGCAGCACCTTGGGCTCAACGGCGAGCGCCCGGGCGAGCGCCATCCGCTGGCGCTGGCCGCCGGAGAGCTGCGACGGGTAGCGGTCGGTCGAATCCCTCGAGCTGCACCAGGGAGAGGAGCTCGTGCACGCGCTGCTCGATCTCCTTCTTCGGCCGCTTGCGGATGCTGAATCCCGAACGCGACGTTGTCGCGCACCCGCATGTGCTTGAACGCGGCGTAGTGCTGGAAGCAGAAGCCGACGCCGCGGTTCTGGACCGGCGTGTTGGTCATGTCCTCGCCGGAGATCAGGATCCGGCCCGAGTCCGGCCGCTCGAGGCCGGCGATCACCCGCAGCAGCGTCGACTTGCCACTGCCCGACGGACCCAGGAGCGCGGTCAGCGAGCCGTCGCGGCACCTCGATCGACACCTCGTCGAGGGCGACGAAGTCACCGAACTGCTTGCGGGCGTCCTCAACTTTGATACCCATCAGTGGGCCTCCTTTCGCGGGTAGGTCGATGTGCGGGGTCATACCGCCGGTTCCGCCCGCATCGGCGATCACGCTCGGGGCTCGCCGGACGTCGTCTCGGCGCTGGATCAGCGTCATGCCGACCAGGACCACGAGCGCCATCACGGCGAGCACGAGCGACGGCGGCGTAGGCGCCGGAGTCGTTGAAGTGGTCGTAGAGGTTGCGTACGATACAGCAGGGTCGCCGTCTCGGTCGTCCCCGAGATCCGCCCGGAGACGACGGCGACGGCGCCGAACTCGCCGATCGCACGGGCGGTGGCGAGAATCACGCCGTAGGTCACGCCCCAGCGGATCGACGGCAGCGTGATCCGCCAGAAGGTCTGCCAGCCGCCGGCGCCGAGCGTCGACGCCGCCTGCTCCTGGTCGTCGCCGATCTCCTCGAGCACCGGGATCACCTCGCGGACAACGAACGGCAGCGAGACGAAGATCGTCGCGATCACCATCCCGACAGGGGTGAAGATCACCTCGGATCCCCTGTTCGGCCAGCCAGGGGCCGAACCAGCCGTCGACGCTGCCGTAGACGAGGATCAGCGAGAGCCCGATCACGACCGGCGAGATCGCGAACGGCAGGTCGATGATCGCGTTGAGGATCGCCTTGCCGCGGAAGTTCTGGCGCACGATCACGAGCGCGCAGGCGATCCCGAACACCGTGTTGATCGGGATCGAGACCGCGACCATGATCAGGTCAGATAGAAGGCGTGCTGGGCCTCCGGCGTGGTCACCGAGTCCCAGGCGTGCGCGAGGCCGTCGCCGAACGCCTTGTAGAAGATCATGATCACCGGGACCATCAGCAGCGCGCCCAGGTAGAACAGCGCGAAGCCGCGCAGGCCCCAGCGCGCGCCGCGCCCGCCCTGGACGATGTTGCCGGGCCGGCCGATGCCCGTCGCGTCAGCGCGTCATGGCGCAGGCTCCACTTTCCGACGCCCTTGATCAGCGAACAGGATCCCGACGCGAGATCGCCAGCAGGACGACCGAGACGGCCGCGGCGCGTGACCTCGCGGTCGCTCTGGATCTGGCCGAAGATGTAGACGGAGGAGACCTCGGTCTTGAACGGGACGTTCCCGGAGATCAGGACCAGCGACCCGAACTCGCCGATCGAGCGTGCGAAGGCGAGCGCCGACCCCGCCGACGATCGCCGGCGTGAGGATCGGCAGGATGACCCGGCGGAAGATCGTCAGCGGCCGCGCGCCCAGCGACGCCGCGGCCTCCTCCATGTCCGCGTCGAGCTCGATCAGCACCGGCTGCACCGAGCGGATCACGAACGGCAGGGTCACGAACAGCAGCGCCATCACGACGCCGATCCGGGTGAACGAGACGCCCGAGAGGCCGAGGATCCCGTTGTCGCCGTAGAGCGCCAGCAGCGTGAGCCCGGCGACGATCGTCGGCAGCGCGAACGGCAGGTCGATCAGCGAGTTGATGATCCGCTTGCCGCGGAACTCGTCGCGGACGAGGACCCAGGCGATGATCGTCCCGGCGATCCGCGTTGATGAACGACCACGGCGAGCGACGAGAAGAAGGTCAGCTTCAGCGCGGCGACCGCCTCGGGCGAGCTGATCGCAGTCCAGAAGCTGTCCAGCCCCAGCGAGAACGACTTCGAGAGCACCGCCGCGAGCGGCAGCAGCACCATCACGCTCAGGTACGTGACAACGAGCCCGCGGGTGAGCCCGGGGCCCCCGAGGCCGAGCCTGAAGCCCGGCCTCGGGGGTGCCTTGGCAGTTGCGACGGCCCCTTGACTCACTCCGTCGCAACCCCCAGGTTCTGCTCGATCGCAGCGATCGAACCGTTCTCCGTGTCGAAGAACTCGTCGGTGACCTTGTCCCAGCCACCGAGGTCATCGATCGTGAACAGGTCCTTCGGCTCGGGGAACTTGTCCTTGTACTGAGCCGCGACCGCCGGGTCGACGGGGCGGAAGCCGCGCTCTGCGAACAGCTTCTGGCCCGCGGCCGAGAACATGTAGTCGTAGAACGCCTGCGTCGCCTCCGGGCTCTCCGGATCGGAGGCCTGCGCGAACGGGGTCTCGATCAGGATCGTCGAGTCGGGGACGACGTAGTCGATGTCCTCGCCCGCGTCCTGAGCCTGGATCGCGTCGTTCTCGTAGGTGAGCAGGACGTCGCCCTGGCCGCTGAGGAACGTGCCGAGCGCGTCGCGCGCGCTCGCGTCCTGGACCACCGTGCGCTGAGCAGCTCTGGATTCCTCCAGCGCCTCCTGCGGCGACTTGCCCTCGTCGAGCAGCGCCCCGTAGGCGGCCATGATGTTCCAGCGCGCGCCGCCCGAGGTGAACGGGTTCGGCGTCAGGACGTCGTAGTCGCCGCTCACCACCTCGTCCCAGGTCGTGATGTTGTCCGGGTTGCCCTTGCGGACCACGAACGCGACCACCGAGTTCTCGACGATGCCCTTGTACTTGCCGGAGTCCCAGTCTCGAGTCGACGAGGCCGGCGTCGACCTCGCGGTCCATGTCCGGGAGCGAGGGCGAAGTGCATGATGTCGGCCGGCAGGCCGGCCTCCACCGCGCGCGACTGGTCGCCCGAGGCGCCGAACGAGTTCTTGAACGAGACGCCCTCGCCGTCGGGGGTCTTGGTGAACGCCGGCTCGGCGTCCTCCTCGTAGAGCTCCTCCGGAGTGGAGTAGCCGACGACGCTGATCGTGCCGCCGCTGCCGTCGCCACCGGAGGCGTCCGAGCTGCCGCCGCACGCGGCGATGCCCAGCGGGAGTGCGATTGCGAGCGCGCCCACCGCGGCCAGCCGAGCGCGGCCGCGGGGCCGCGCGTCCGCCGGTCTGAGCGTTCGCGGCCCCGCCGCGGCGGAGCTTCGAGAGGAAGCGATTCATAGGAGTGATCCTTTTCACCTTTCTTGATTGGGTTAGTTGTGAATACTAAACAGCGCGGCAGGGTAGCACCACGAACTTCTGGCGACGCGCAGCTTGGGGCCGCCTGCGTCAGGGAGAATGCGTCGCGATGCGGGTGACGGCGAAAGCCGAGTACGCGGTGCGCGCCGTGATGGAGCTGGCCGCCGGCGGTGGCGAGCCGGTGAAGCGCGACGCGATCGTCGCCGCCCAGGCGATCCCGCCGAAGTTCCTCGAGAACATCCTCTCCGAGCTGCGCCACGCCGGGCTGGTCGAGAGCCAGCGGGGCTCCGACGGCGGCTACTGGCTCGGCCAGCCGCCCGAGAAGATCACCGTCGCCGACGTCATGCGCGCGGTCGAGGGCCCGCTCGCCAGCGTGCGCTCGAGCCGGCCCGAGACGCTCGAGTACGAGGGCCTGGCCGAGCCGCTCCAGTACGTCTGGGTGGCGCTGCGCTCGGCGATCCGCTCGGTCGTCGAGGAGGTCACGATCGCCGACCTCGTCTCCGGCGAGCTGCCGAAGCGCATCAAGGTCCTGGTCGAAGAGCCCGAAGCCTGGGTCTCCCAGTAGCGAGCGCCCCCGCCGCGTGATCGTCCACTTCCTGCGCCACGGCGAGTCGGTGTCCAACGCCGAGCCCGGCCGCGACCTGCCCGACGAGGCGGGCGACCGGCTCACCGACCGCGGCCACGCCCAGGCGGCGCAGGCGGCGCGCAACCTCGGCGAGCTCGGGATCGACCGACTCTGGTCGAGTCCCCTGCGCCGGGCGCGGGAGACCGCCGAGCCGATCGCCGCCGAGCTCGGGCTCGAGATCGAGATCCGCGAGGACCTCCGCGAGCTGCGCGAGGCCGACGGCCACGGCGAGCTCCCGGCCGAGGAGCAGCGGCTGCGCCGCTGGTCGGCGTGGATGGCCGACCACCCCGACGAGCCCGCCTTCGCGCCGCCGGGCGGCGAGTCGTTCGCCGCCGTCCTCGAGCGGGTCGAGCGCCTGAAGCGCGACCTGCTCGCCGAGCCCGAGCGGCGCGTGCTCGCCGTCAGCCACGGCATCCTGCTGCGCTTCTTCTTCGTCCACAGCTTCCTCGAGCGCGACTTCGGCCCGGCGCAGGTGCCGCGGATGTGGCAGCTGCGGACGCTCAACTGCGCGCTGAGCGCCTTTCAGCACCGCCCGCTCGACGACGAGGCCGCCTACCCGAGCCCGGGCGAGTGGCTCTGCGTCACCTGGATGGCGCGGCCGTGGGATCCGCTCTGAACGGCACCCGGTGGGTCGGCTCGGCCGGGGAGATCTGGTCCGGGTCGTTGATCTCGGCCCCCGGCGGCGGCGGCACCGGGCCGTCGAGCACCGGATCGCCGCGCTCGACCATCCAGGCATCGAGCCGACGCCGCAGCTCCTCGAGCACGGCCGCGTTCTCCGGCTCGCCCGCCACGTTGCGGCCCTCGTTCGGGTCGAAGACGAGGTCGTAGAGCTCCTCGGCGTCGCAGCGGCGGTCGGCCCAGCCGTGCTCGACCAGCAGGTCCTTGCTGGCCGAGTCGTCGCAGTTGGCGAGTACCGGGCGCGGGTCGTCCTCGAACCGGCGGATGTACTTCCAGCGCTCGGTGCGGATCGCGCGCTGCGGCTGATACGCCGCGTGGTAGGTCATCTCGGTGAAGACCTCGTCGTGGATCTGCGCGCGCTCGCCGCGCACGAGCGGCATCAGCGACGTGCCCTCGAGCCAAGCCGGCGGCTCGATGCCCGTGAGCTCGCAGACGGTCGGGTAGACGTCGAGGTGGCTGACCAGCGCGTCCACGACCTTCCCGCCCCCGAAGCCGGGACCGCGCATGATCAGCATCACGCCGGTGCCGCGGTCGTACAGGGTCGCCTTCGCCCCGGGGAAGGCGAGCCCGTGGTCGGTGGTGCAGATGATCAGCGTGCGCTCGGTGAGGTCGAGCGTGTGCAGCGCGTTCAGCACCGCGCCGATCCCCTGGTCGAGCGAGCGCGCGCTGGCCTTGAAGGCGGCCATGTCCTGGCGCGTGCGGTCGGTATCGGGCAGGTTCGGCGGCGGCAGCGAGTAGAGCGTGTCGCGGACCGAGACCGGGGCCGAGAAGTTCCGGTGGGTCTCGAAGAAGCCGACCGACAAGAAGAACGGCTCGCGGATCCGGCGCAGGGTCGCGATCGCCGACGGCGCGATCTCGCTTGCGTTGTGGGTCTGCGACGTCGACCACCTCGTCGAACCCGATCGTCGGCGGGGTCGGCCGAGATGTGCTGCTCGCCGATCAGCGCCGAGTGGTACCCGGCGGCGCGCAGCGGATGCACCAGGTGGTGGCCGTAGTCGCGCAGGCGCCAGCCGCGATGGGCGAGCCCGAGCATCCCGTTCCCCACCCCGCCCTGGCCCGTGAGCAGGCAGGCCCGGCTCCCCGAGCAGGTCGGCATCGCGCAGAAGGCCTCGCGGAAGAGCACGCCCTGGTCGGCGAGCAGCTGGATGTTGGGGGTCGGCACCGCGAAGCCGTAGGGCTGCACGTACCGGCCCGTGTCGTGCGAGTGGACGTAGAGGATGTTGGGCGGAGTGCCCTGTGGACGGGAAACCGCGGTCACGCGGCCGCCCCGGCGGCGGGTACGAGGTCGAACTGGGTCCCGAGCTTCAGGTCGGCGTAGCGACGCGTCCAGTCGTCGTTGATGCCGTCGGACTGCTTGCGCATCCTCGGCTCGAGCTCGCTGGCCCTCGGGCAGGTCGAGCCCGAGGCGCGTCGAGCACGTTGCGCGTCGAGGCCTCGTAGTCGGCGGCGAAGTTCTCGTACAGGACCAGCACGGGCTTGATCCTCGCATGCTCGAAGAACGCGTCCCAGTGCGCCTCCTCGGCGAGGATCTGGCCGAGCAGGTGCTCGATCGCGCCGTAGTGGAAGCGCAGCTGCGGGCGGTGGTCCTCGAGGAAGCTCTTGTACGGCGGCGCGCCGGCGTCCGACACGCCGCCGCCGCTGTTCGCGTCCTCCTGGCGCCAGGTCGCGGTCTGCACCGCCTTCCACAGCGAGACCGCCTGGCGGACCTTGTTCGCCCGCACGACGCGGACGAACTGCAGGTCCGGGAACACGGCCGGCAGGAGCTCGGCGATCGACAGCTCGCTGTAGGCGGGGATGTTGCGCAGCAGGCTGACGAAGTCGCCGAAGTAGCCCCACATCAGCTTCGCGCCGAAGACGCCGTTCGGGGTCGTCCCCGCGTCCATCGCCCACTCGAGGTAGCGGTCGTAGGCGGCGCGGCTCCACAGCGGCGAGCGCTGCTGGGGCTCGTCGCCGATCCCGCGCTCGCCGAGGTGGTCGAGGATCGAGCGGTCGTCGACGCCCTCGAAGTACTCCTCGGGGCGGCGCGGGCGCCCGGAGTGGCGCAGCGCCTCGAAGTACTCCTCGGGCCGCCCGGCGACACCGGTGTCGGTGAGCGCCTGGCAGACGAGCGTGCTGCCGCTGCGCGGGGTCGCGCAGACGAGGTACGAGCGTTGTGGTCTTTCAGCCATTGTCTACCATCTTAGTCAGAAAACTAGGGTTAGTCGGGAGACGCACGGGCGTGGAAGGATTGGGGTAGCGATGCTGTTCAGGCAGGTCATTCACGAGGATCTCGGGTGCGCCTCGTACCTCGTCGGGGACGTCGGCGAGGGGATCGCCGCCGTCGTCGACCCGCAGTGGGACATCGAGCCATACCTCCACCTTTCCCGTCTGCACGGGGTTCGAATCGAGCACGTGCTCGAGACCCACAACCACGCCGACCACGTCTCGGGCCACGGCCGCCTCGCCCGCGCCACCGGCGCCACGATCCACATCAACCGGCTCGCCGACGCCGAGTACCCGCACGAAGCCTTCGACGACGGCTGGATCCTGCGCCTCGGCGAGGCCGAGATCGAGGCGGTGCACACGCCGGGCCACCGGCCCGAGCACACGTCGTTCGTCGTCCGCGACATCGCGGCCGGCGGCAGCCGTCGCCGTCCTCACGGGCGACTCGCTGTTCGTCGGCGACGTCGCCCGCCCCGACCTCGCGGTCGAGCCCGAGGAGGGCGCCCGCGATCTGTACCGCTCGCTGCACGAGCGCCTGCTCAACCTGCCCGTGAGCGTCGAGGTCTGGCCCGGGCACCTCGGCGGCTCGCTCTGCGGCAGCTCGGGCATCGACCACCGCACCTCGTCGACGATCGGCTTCGAGCTCGCGCACAACCACGTCGTCGGCTTCGCCACCGCCGACGCGTTCGTCGCCGACGCGATCGCCACCCTCGGCGACCGGCCGCCCAACGTCGAGCACGTCGTCGACCTCAACCGCGGCCCGCTCGTCGAGGAGCTCGGCGCGCCGACGCCGCTGAGCCCGCGCGCGGTCGAGGTCGCGATCGCCGGCGGGGCGCTGCTCGTCGACGCGCGCACCAACGACCAGTTCGACGAGGCCCACATCCCGGGAGCGATCAGCGCCTCCGCCTACGACACCGGATTCGCGACCAAGGTCGCGAAGGTCGTCCCGCCCGACGTCGAGCTGATCGTCGTCGCCGCCTCCGACGGCTACGAGCTGGCCGCCGCCGACCTGCTGGCCTCGGTCGGCCTTCGCGTGCGCGGCTTTCTGGTCGGCGGGATGACCGCGTGGCGGTCCGAGGGTCGCCAGGTCAGCCGGCTCGAGCAGATCGACCCCGACGAGCTCGCGCGAGCGCATCGAGGCCGACGCCGAGCTGGTGGTGCTCGACGTCCGCGACGCGTCGGAGTTCGCGTCGGGCCACATCCCCGGCGCGGTCCACATCCCCTACGGCGAGGTCGGCGAACGCGCCGGCGAGCTCTCGCCGAGCCGCCCGGTCGCCGACCGTCTGCAGCGGTGGCAAGCGCAGCGGCCTCGCCGCCTCGCTGCTGCAGCGCGAGGGCTTCGACCGCGTGATCCACGTCGGCAAGGGCGGCGTCGGAACCTGGAAGCGGGCGGGCCGCCCGCTCGAGACCGGCGAGCCGCGCCGGGCTGACCGCCGGCTAGGACAGGGACCGCTCGAACGAGGTGTGGAGCTCACGCTCGTCGGTCTCGGGGTCGCCCATCGTGCGCTCGAGCTTCATCTCCGCCGAGCGACCGTCGAGGGTCAGCGTCGCCACCTGGTTGTCGTAGAAGGGGCCCTCGACGAGGCGCCAGCGCACGCGGCTCGCGCGGCGCGCCCGCCAGGCGCGCCATGGTCCGGAACGCGGACGCCGGCACCCGCGAGTCGCCGAGCTCGATGGTCTGCCGCTCGCGGCCGTCGAGGGCGTTGCGAAACGGCGAGCAGACCGCCTGCCAGATGCTGCTGCGCACGCCCGCCGAGCGCGGGTAGGCGAGCTCGGCGAGATAGGCGTGGTGGACGTCGCCCGAGAGCACTGTGATCGCGGCCGGCGGGGTGCCGTAGGCGCCGGCGCCCACGCGCGCCAGCAGGTCGGTCAGCCGGTCGAACGACTCGCCGAACGCCGCCCAATGGTCGAGGTCCGCGGCGCGGCGCAGCTTCTCGGCCTGACGGGCCGCGGCCCCGCCCCAGGCCCCGCGCGCGACGGCCTCGCCCCAGCGCTCGGCGTAGTGGAGTGCCGGGGCCAGCACCAGCGGGTCCGAGGTCCCGATCAGCAGCTGATCGAAGTCCCCGCGCAGGTGCTCCTCGAGCCACTCCCACTCCCCTTCGTTGAGCATCGAGCGGCTGTCCTCGTCGAGGACCCTGCCGATCCGCGAATCGATCACGAGCAGCCGGGTCGAGCCGAGGTCGCGGCAGTAGCTCCAGCGCGCGCCGTCGCGCGCGCCGCGCTCGTTGGCCGCGAACTCGCGAAGCACCTCCCAGCCGTCGTCGGCCTCGCGCACCCGCGCCAGCAGATCGCTCTCGCGAATCAGCTCCGGCGAGAGGTTGCCGATGTACTGATAGAGCCAGTAGCTCGCGAGCCCGGCGCACTCGCGCTCCGCCCACCAGTCGAGCTTCTGCATGTCCTCGACCCAGGCGGCGGAGATGTTCCAGTCGTCGTGGATGTCGTGATCGTCGATCACCATCGACGTCGAGACGGTCGAGAGCAGCCAGCGGATGTGCGGGTCATCCCACGACTCCCGATACAGGCGCGTGTACTCCTCGAAGTCGGCGACCTCCTCCCCGGGCGGCTCGCGCACATCGCGGCGCTTGCGGATGAACGCGAGCGTCTCCGGCGAGACCTCGTCGGCGTAGACCTGATCGCCGAGCATGACCAGCGCCTGCGGCCAGCGCTCGCGGTCGCCGCGCACCATCTCGACCACCAGCGTGTAGAGCGCGTCGAACTCCCGCCCGTCGGGGTGCTCGCCCTTCGGGAGCACGTACGGGCCGTGGTGGGGCAGCGAGACCCGGCACGAGCCGAACGCGAGCCGCAGCGGACCGTCGCCGCCGAGCGTTCGGATCGCGCTCGGCGGCAGTTCGGAGTCGGGCTCCGGCCAGCGCCGCTCGCCGTCGAGGGCGACCTCGTAGTCGGTCGTCGAGCCGGGCTCGAGCCCGTCGACGATCACCAGCGCGTAGTGGTGGCCGGCGACGCAGAAGGTCGGCTCGCGTGTGCCCGAGCACCTCGACCTCGCACGCCTCGTCGGTCTCGACCCAGAGCACCGCCTCGGTCTCGCCGACGTAGCGCAGGAGCGGTCCGAGGATCAGCTTCGCCATCGCAGGCGGACTACCCCGGCGGTCTATCGGCGAACCCCTGCACGCCCGTGAGAAATATGAAAAGGTGTCGGTGTGGGTGGGTGGATGCGATTGAGGCCTGTGGTCGTTACGGCGATCGTCGTCGGCGGGATCGTCGCGGCCGCCGCACCGGCCGCCGCCTCGACGGTCAGCTGCGACGGGAGCGCTCGAGCCTCGGCGACGGGCGCGCCGAAGCTACTCACGGACTGCGGGCGCTTCGATCCCGCGCTCGGGGCCGACGAGCTTGCCGACCAGGCTCTGCAGCGGCTCGCGCCGAGCCTCGGCGTCCGCGCGGCGCAGTTCGACGTGATGGACGCGAGCCGCGATCCCGCGGGACGCGTGGTGCGCGTGCAGCAGCACATCGGCGGCGTGCCCGTGTTCGACGGCCAGATCGCGATGCGGTTTGGCGACGACGGCGCGCTGGGCTGGGTGCTCAGCAGCGCCACCTCGGCTCGTCCGCCCTCCCGGCGCCCCAACGTGACGGCTGAGCAGGCGTTCTCGGCTGCCGACGTTGCGACCGGGCGCGGGCAGCTGCGACTCGCTCCCACAACTGACTTGGTCGTGTACCCGACCGGTGCTGCCAGCGTGCTCGCCTGGCACGTGGTGGTACCCACCACCGCCCCGGCGGACTGGAACGTGATCGTCGACGCGTCCACGGGCCAGGTGATTACCTCCTGGAACGCGATCCAGGAGAACAACAGCGCGTCGATCTACGACCCCAACCCGGTCCAGACCGCCGGCACCTATACCGGCTTTCACGACGGCGGCGACGCTGACACGGCGAAGCTCACGGCCAACCGGATCACCGGCTTCGCGCTCACACACCTGAACGGATCGGTCAACACGCTCAAGGGCGACTTCGCCGACCTCACGGCTCCGGGGATCAGCCAGGGCGGAACCCTTCCGTACGTCCCGGGCTCCGCGCACTCCGCGACCCGCGACTACAACTACAAGCGCAGCGACAACCGCTTCGAGGAGGCGAGCGTCTACTCCGCGATCACCCGAGCGCAGAGCCTGATCCAGAGCCTCGGCTTCGATAACGCCAACAATCGCTCGATCCCGGTCGACGTCCATTACTACAGCGCCGACAACTCGTTCTACTCCGACGCCGACCATGCCCTCCATTTCGGCGACGGCGGCGTCGACGACGCCGAGGACGCGGACGTGGTGCTACACGAGTACGGCCACTCGATTCAGGACAACCAGGTGCCCGGCTTCGGGCCGGGCATCGAACAGGGGGCCATCGGCGAGGGCTTCGGCGACTTCTTCGCGGGGATGTTCTACCTCAACCACGGTGACGCGACTTATCAGTCGACCCGCCGGTACTGCATCGCCGACTGGGACGCCACGTCCTACAACCCGTTCAACGGCCCCAGCGACGGCAGCGGCTGCCTGCGATGGATCGACGGTACCAACGAGTTCGACGGCAGCGACATCGGCGCCTACTCGGGAACCCCGAGCGAGGTCCACGACGACGGGCGCTACTGGTCCGCCGCGATGACCTGCATCTTCGAGGGGATGGGCGGCAACGTCGCCGCCCGCAACAAGGTGCTCAAGCTGGTCATCGCCCACAACGCGATGCTCGTCCCCGACTCCTCCCGCCACGCCTTCGAGGACTCGGTGGCGGCCCTGCGGGCGGCCGACCAGACTCTCTTCGGCGGCACACACCGCGCCCTGATCAGAAGCTGCGCGCTCGACCGCGGCCTGATCGTCGCCCACCGCCCCGACGGCACGTGATCAGGCGCGCATTGCTGAGCGCCGTCGTCGGCGCAGGCCTCGCTCTGGCGGCGCCGGCAACGGCTTCGACCGTGCGCTGTGACGGCCCGGCCCGCGCCGACGCAACCGGCGCGGCACAGCTGCTCACGGACTGCGGCGGCCTCGACCCCGCGCTCGGGGCCGGGGCGCTCGCCGACCGCGCGCTCGAGCGGCTCGGGCCGAGCCTGGGCGTCCGCGCGTCGCAGTTCCGCGTCCTCGATGCGAGCCGAGACCCGGCGGGCCGCGTAGTGCGGCTGCAGCAGAGCTTTGGCGACGTCCCCGTGTTCGACGGCCAGATCGCGCTCCGCACGAGCGACGGCGGCGCGCTGCGCTGGGTTCGAAGCAGCGCCGCCACGGCGCGCCCGCCCTCGCTTCGGCCCGCGGTGAGCGGCGCCCAGGCCCTCGCGGCGGCCGACGCGGCGACGGGGCGCGGCGACTTCCGTCTCGCCCCGACGACCGACCTCGTCGCCTACCCGCAGGGCGACGGCAGCGTCCTCGCCTGGCACGTGGTGCTCCCCACCACCGCCCCGGCCGACTGGAACGTGATCGTCGACGCGAACAGCGGCCAGCCGATCGCATCCTGGGACGCGATCAAGGAGAACAACAGCGCCTCGATCTTCGACCCGAACCCGGTGCAGACGGCCGGCACGTACACCGGCCTTCACGACGGCGGCGACGCCGACACGGCGGCGCTCACAGCCAACCGGATCACGGCGTTCCCACTCACCCACCTCGACGGATCCGTCAACACGCTCAAGGGCGACTTCGCCGACCTCACTGCGACCGGGATCGATCAGGGCGGCACCCTCCCCTACGTCCCGGGCTCGGCGCACTCGGCGACGCGCGACTACGACTTCACCCGCAGCGACGACCGCTTCGAGGAGGCGAGCGTCTACGCCGCGATCACCGGCGGCCAGAGCCTCGATTCAGACCCTGGGCTTCACGGACGCCAACAACCGCTCGATCCCGGTCGACGTCCACTACTTCAGCGACGACAACTCGTTCTACTCCGACGCCGACCACGCTCTGCACTTCGGCGACGGCGGGGTCGACGACGCCGAGGACGCCGACATCGTCCTGCACGAGTACGGACACTCGGTGCAGGACAACCAGGTGCCCGGGTTCGGGCCGGGCATCGAGCAGGGCGCGATCGGCGAGGGATTCGGCGACTTCCTGGCCGGCATGTACTACCTCGACCACGGCAACGCGACCTACCAGTCGACCCGCCGCTACTGCATCGGCGACTGGGACGCCACCTCCTACAACCCGTTCAACGGCCCCAACGACGGCAGCGGCTGCCTGCGCTGGATCGACGGCACCAGCGAGATCAACGGCAGCGACATCGGCGCCTACTCGGGAACGCCGAGCGAGGTCCACGACGACGGGCGCTATTGGTCCGCCGCGATGACCTGCATCTTCGAGGGCCTCGGCGGCGATGTCCCGGCCCGCAACAACGTCCTCAAGCTGGTCCTCGCCCAGAACGCGATGCTCGTCCCTGACGCCTCGGACAACGCCTTCGAGGACTCGGTCGCGGCACTGCGGTCCGCCGACCAGACCATCTTCGGCGGCGCGCACGTGAACCTGATCAACACCTGCGCGACCGACCGCGGGCTGATCGTTGGCGCGCCCACCGATTCGACGCCCCCCGGCGTGCAGGCGGTCGTCGACCCGGCGGCGCCCGACGGCGACAACGGCTTCTATCGCGGCGACGTGAGTGTGACCTGGCAGGTGACCGAGCCCGAGGGCTCGCTGACGGTCTCCGGCTGCGATCCGTCGACGATCTCCTCCGACACCCCGGGGACGACGCTCACCTGCACCGCCACCAGCGCCGGCGGCATGACGTCGAAGTCGGTGACGATCAAGCGCGACGCAACCGCTCCGAACACCAAGATCACGTCGGGCCCGAAGAAGAAGACCTCGAAGAAGAAGGCGAAGTTCAAGTTCGACGCGAACGAGGCCGGCGCGAGCTTCCAGTGCTCGCTCGACGGCGGCAAGTTCAAGGGCTGCAACTCACCGAAGAAGGTGAAGGTCGACCCCGGCAAGCACAAGTTCCAGGTCCGGGCGGTTGATCAGGCCGGCAATAAGGACGGCAGCGCCGCCAAGTACTCCTGGAAGCGCAAGCCGAAGCACCGTCACTAGTTGCGAGTTGCTAGAGGTCGGGCAGGCCCTCGTCGGGCGTCGAGGCCTCCGCGTGCAGGCGGCGTGGGATGCGGCCCGCGGCGCGGGCCCCGAAGCCGGCCTCAACCGCCTTGCGCATCGCGATCGCCATCCGCTCGGGATCGGCCGCGCGCGAGACCGAGCTCGCGAGCAGGACCCCGTCGCAGCCGAGCTCCATCGCCAGGGCAGCGTCTGAGGCGGTGCCGATCCCCGCGTCGCAGATCACGGGCACCGACGCCGACTCGACGATGATCCGCAGGTTGTAGGGGTTGCGGATCCCGGCGCCCGAGCCGATCGGCGAGCCGAGCGGCATCACGGCCGCGCAACCGGCCTCCTCGAGGCGCCGGGCGAGGATCGGGTCGTCGTTGGTGTACGGGAGCACGGTGAAGCCGTCGGCGATCAGGGTCTCCGCGGCGCTCAGGAGCTCGGGGGCGTCGGGCAGCAGGGTGCGGTCGTCGCCGATCACCTCGAGCTTCACCCAGTCGGTCTCGAACGCCTCGCGGGCGAGCTGCGCGGTGCGGACCGCGTCGCGCGCCGTGTAGCACCCGGCGGTGTTCGGCAGGCAGAAGAGGCCGAGACGGCCGATCAGGTCGAGCAGCGACCCCTGTGCGGCGGGGTCGACGCGGCGCAGCGCCACGGTCACGATCTCCGTGCCCGACGCCTGCAGCGCCGCCTCCATCTGCTCGAGCGAGCGGAAGCCGCCGGTGCCAACTATGAGGCGCGAGCGCCACTCCCGGCCGCCGAGTTGCCAGTTGCCAGTTGCCAGTTGCTGGTTGCTAGCCACCCTGGATCGCTCCCACCACTTCGACTTTTTGGCCATCCGCGAGCCGCGTGCGGTCCCATTCAGAGCGCGGGACGACCTCGCCGTCCACGGCGACGGCGATGCCGGCTCGCGAGGGCTCGGCGCCGGTTTGCTCGACGGCGCTCGCGACGGTCGCCGCGCCGGTCAGCTCGACCGGCTCGCCGTTGAGCTCGATCGTCATCGCGCCACCGCCTCGACGCGGTCGCCGGCGAGCAGGGCCGCGATGCGCTCGGCCGTCAGGGGCGCCAGCAGGATCCCGTTGCGGAAGTGGCCGGTGGCGAGGACGAGCCCGTCCATCGCGCCGGGGCCGATCAGCGGCAGGTTGTCCGGGGTGGTCGGGCGCAGCCCGGCGACCGTCTCGACGAGCTCCAGCTCGGCGATCTGCGGGCAGGGCCCGGTAGCCCTCGCGCAGCAGCTCGTGGACGCCCCCCGCGGTCACCCGGGTGTCGAAGCCCTGCTCCTCGACCGTCGCGCCGACCACCAGCCGGCCGTCGCCGCGCGGGACGACGTAGATCCGGTCGGTGACGACGATCCGCTCGCACACCGGCTCGGAGGCGGGGCCCGCGAGAGTCAGGATCTGACCCTTGACCGGCCGCACCGGGGGACGGGCCCGGCTCGGGAAGCCACTCGGCGGCTGACCACGAGCCGGCCGCGAGGAGGACGTTGCGGGCGCGTCGCTCGCCGCCAGCGGCGGTGCGCACGCCGGCGAGACGATCGCCCTCGATCAGAGCCTCGTTCGCGGTCGCCGATCTCGATCCGCCCGCCCGCGGCCTCGAACGCGGCGACGAGCGCCTCGATGAGGGCACGCGGGTCGACCGCCGACTCGTGCGGGGCGTGGACGCCGCCGTGACCGCCGCCGCCGAGCCCGGGCTCGAGCGCCCGGCAGGCCGACGGCGCGAGCCATTCGGCGTCGAGGCCATGCTCGCGCATGAGCTCGTACCGGCGCCGGAGCTCGGCCGCCTCGTCGCGGTCGAGCGCCACGTGCAGAGCGCCCAGCTCGAGCAGTCCGGGCTCGCGGCCGGCTGCCCTCGGAGAGCTCGGCGGCGAACTCCGGCCAGAGCCGGTGCGACGCGAGCGCCAGGTCGAGCAGACGGTCCTCGCCCCAGCTCGCCTCGCCGACCGGGGCGAGCATCCCCGCGGCGACGTTCGAGGCGCCGGCGCCGGGCCGGTCGCGCTCGAGGACGAGCACGTCGAGGCCGCTCTGGGCGGCGCGCCATGCGCAGGCGAGGCCGATGACGCCGCGCGCCGACGACGACGGCGTCGTGATCCGTTGCGTCTCTGTGCGTTGTTGCCACCGGTGTCCTCTCCGGGGCGGGCGGACCTTCACATCTCCCTGCGCCGGCATTACCCGGATCAGGTTCAGACGGTCGGCGGCCCGTCGCCGCCCTCTCAGCCCGCTTGGTGTCGGGGCTCCCGTTGCTGTGAAGATACTCCCTAGGGTGGGAGCTTCGAAACCTGAACTCGTCGAGCGCTTCTTCACCGCCTTCGCGGCTGGCGATCTCGACGGCGCCTTGGCGCTGGCGACAAACGACGTCGTCCTCGATCGCACCCATTCGAAGGGCCCGTTTCGGGGCGTCGCCCGAGGACACGAGGAGGTGCGAGTCGCGACCGCCGACTACCGCGATCCGCTCGGGGGCATGACCTGGGAGCCGAGGCGCGTCCGCGCCGTGGGCCGCGACCTTGCCGTGGTCGAGACCGAGGTCTCGATCGAGGGCCGCTCGAGCGGCATCAACGTGATCGCCCACGGCGGCTGGCTGGCGCGCTTCGAGGGCGAGCTGATCGCCGAGGGGGTGCTCCACCAGTCCTATGACGACGCCCTGCTCGAGGCGCGGCGCCGCACGCTTGCCGCCGCCCGCCTGTACTTCGTCTGCGAGGCCCAGCCCGCCGGTGCCGGCCCCGACGAGCTGCTCGCGGCGGCGATCGCCGGCGGCGTCGACATCATCCAGCTGCGGGAGAAGGCGCCGCGCTGCGCCGAGGAGCTGATCGCCTTCGCCGACCCGTTCTCCCGCGCCGCGCGCGAGCACGGTGCGCTCTTCTTCCTCAACGACGAGCCGGCGCTGGTCGAACGGTGCGGCGCCGACGGCGTGCACGTCGGCCAGGACGACGAGCCGGTCGCATCCGCCCGCGCAGCGGCGGGGGCGGGCGCGCTCGTCGGCCTCTCGACCCACAGCCCGGCGCAGTTCGACGCGGCGCTCGCCGCCCGCGGCGCGGCCCGCCCGGACCAGCTCAGCGCCGGGCCGGTCTGGGAGACGCCGACCAAGGCTGGCCGACCCGCCGCCGGCCTCGGCCTGATCGAGCATGCGGCCCGGGCAGCCACCGGCGACGACGCCTGGTTTGCGATCGGCGGCATCGACGCGACCAATGTCGGCGAGGTCGTCGCGGCGGGCGCGCGGCGGGTGGTCACCGTGCGCGCGATCCGCGACGCGCCCGACCCGGAGGTTGCCGCGCGTGCGCTGCGCGCTGCGCTCGAGGTCTAACTTCCGCCTCCATGGCCGACCGTGAGCGCAAACGCGCCAACCGCCACAAACGAAAGCAGCGCTCGAGCGAGCGGCCTGCCGAGCCGACCGACCGGCTCGAGTCGATGGCAGCCCGCACCGAGGCCAAGAACGAGGCCGCGCGCGAGGCGCTCGAGCCCCTCGCCCAGGGCGAGCGGCCGCGCGTCGTGACGATCGCCGCCGTCGTCTCGGCCCTGATCACGATCTCGAGCGTCGTCGGCTACGCCGCCGGCGTGGAGGTGACCCGAATCGGGAGCGACGGGATCGAGCAGGGTCAGCATCCGGCGCCGATCCTCTCCGTGGTCGCCGTGGTCGCCCTCATGGGCACGATGGCCTACGGGCTGTGGCGGGCGCGGTACTGGGCGGTGCTCGGGTTCCAGGCGCTGCTGGTGATCGTGCTGGTCGCCGCCTCGCTCGGCCTCGTACAGGCGACCGAGGCCAAGCAGGCGATCGGCACGTCGGTGCTCATCGTCGGCGCGGGGGCGATGTTCTATTTCATGATCAAGGCGATGGCCCGGATCCAGATGCCCGAGCGACCCGGCGCGCGACGCGTAGACCCGGACTGAACGGGCCGCGATTCATCTAGATAAGCTCGAACCCATGCCCGATTCCTATGACGTAATCGTGATCGGGGGCGGTCCCGGCGGCTATCACGCCGCCATTCGGGCCGCCCAGCTCGGCAAGAAGACCGCCGTGGTCGAGGCGGACAAGCCCGGTGGGCGCTGCCTGAACTACGCCTGCATCCCGGCGAAGACCATGCTCCACACGGCCGAGCTCTTCGACCACGTGCAGCACGCCGCCGACCTCGGGATCAGCGTCGACGGCTCGGCGCTCGACTGGGCCGCGCTCGGCGAGCGGCGGACGAAGGTCTCCGAGACCCTCTCCGGCGGCGTGAAGATGCTCTGGGACAAGAACAAGGTCACGATGATCCAGGGCGCGCGGTGCGCTCGACGCCGACGCGAACGTCGTCGTCGACGGGACCACGTACGAGGCCGGAGCAGTGATCGTGGCCACCGGCTCCGTGGCGCTCGCGATCCCCGGGGTCGAGTTCTCCGATCGCGTCGTCGACACCTGGGGCGCCTGGTCGCTGCCCGACCTGCCGAAGTCGATCGCGGTGGTCGGCGCCGGCGCCTCCGGGGCCGAGATCGCCTCCGCCTACGTCCGCTACGGGACCGAGGTGACGCTGATCGAGATGCTGCCGCAGATCCTCCCGGCCGAGGACAAGGACGTCGTGCGCGTCGTCGAGCGCGTCTTCAAGAAGCAGGGCATGAAGATCCTCACCGGCAACCCGATCTCCGACGTCGAGGCGGGGTCGGACTCGGTCAAGGCGAAGGTCGGCGACGAGGCGATCGAGGTCGAGTACCTGGCGATCGCCGGCGGCCGCGCGCCGGACACCGAGTCGCTCGGGCTCGACGCCGCGGGCGTGAAGCTCGGGGACGGTGGCCGGGTCGAGATCGACGAGTACCAGCGCACGTCGAACGAGAAGGTGTTCGCGATCGGCGACCTCGTTCGCGGCCCCGCGCTCGCCCACAAGGCGCAGGAGGAGGGCGTTGTCGCCGCCGAGACGATCGCGGGCGCGCCCACCCACCCGCTCGACATGAACCTCGTCGCCGGAGCGACCTTCTGCCACCCGCAGGTGGCGAGCGTCGGGCTCACCGAGCAGCAGGCCAAGGATGCCGGCAAGGACATCAAGACGAGCCGGATGAAGCTCGGCGGCGTCGGCGCGGCCGCGGTCTACGACGACCGGGACGGGATCGTGAAGCTCGTCGTCGACAAGGAGTACGGCGAGATCGTCGGCGCCCACGTGGTCGGCAACCGTGCCTGCGACATGATCGCCGAGCTCGTCGACACGATGGCGCTCGAGGGCGGCTACCAGGAGCTCGCGCGGATCATCCACCCCCACCCGACGATCTCCGAGGCGATCCTGGACAGCGCCCGGGCGATCGACGGCTGGGCGATCCACCAGTAGGCGGGCGCCGGCGCGCGTGAGCGAGCGGGCGACCTTCTACTTCGACCTCGGCTCGCCGTACGCGTATCTCTCCGCGGAGCGGATCGCGGCCGTCTTCGACGACGCCGGCGCCGAGCACCCCGAGTGGCAGCCGATCCTGCTCGGCGGGCTGTTCGCCCGGTTCGGGCGCGACTCGTGGGCGAGGGGCCCCGATCGCGAGGAGGGCCTGCGGGAGGTCGAGCGCCGCGCCCAGGCCTACGCGCTACCGCCGATCCGGTGGCCGGACCCGTTCCCCGGCAACATGCTCACCGCGATGCGCGCGGCGACGTTCGCGAAGGAGATCGGCCGCACGGTGTCGTTCTCGCTCGCGGCCTTCCGCCAGGCGTTCGCCGCCGGGCGGGACCTCTCCGAGCCCGACAACGTGTTCATCGCCGCCGCCTCGGCCGAGCTGCACCCGCGCTCGCTCGCAGACCGCAGGTCGCCCGTGACGCGATCAAGGATCGCCTGCGGGCCGCCACCGATCGCGCCGGCGACCTGGGCGTGTTCGGCGTCCCGTCCGTGGTCGTGGGCGACGAGGTCTTCTGGGGCGACGATCGGCTCGCCGACGCGGCGGCGGCCGCGGCGGCCGCGGTCGGTCAGGACTAAGTAGCTATGTTGGAGCCGGGTGGCTGAGGAGACGGCAAGCACGGCACAGGTCGACGGCACGAGCGCCGGGGCACGGCCGCTGCCCGATCCCGAGGTCGCTCTCGAGCTGCTCGAGACGATGGCGCTCATCCGGCGGTTCGAGGAGGAGGCCGGGCGCCAGTACCAGCGGGCGAAGGCCGGCGGCTTCCTGCACCTGGCGATCGGCGAGGAGGCGACGATCGTCGGCACCGACCTCGGCGATGGCCGAGGGCGACTACCTGATCGGCACCTACCGCACCCACGGGCACGCGATCGCCCGTGGCACCGACCCCAAGTACGTGATGGCCGAGCTCTTCGGCCGCGTCGACGGCACCTCGGGCGGCCGCGGCGGGTCGATGCACGTCTTCGACGACGAGCGGCGGTTCATGGGCGGCTACGGCATCGTCGGCGGCAACCTGCCGCTGGCGGCCGGGCTCGCGCTGAGCCTCCGACTACAAGGGCACCGACGACGTCACCGTCTGCATGTTCGGCGACGGCGCGTCGAACGCGGGGAACTTCGGCGAGACGATGAACCTGGCAGCGCTCTGGCGGCTGCCGGTGGTGTTCATCCTCGAGAACAACCTCTACGGGATGGGCACCGCCGTCGACCGCCACTCCGCGGTCACCGACTTCTCCAGGAAGGCCGAGGGCATGGGCGTGCCCGGGGTGCGCGCGGACGGCATGGACGTGCTGGCGATGCGCGAGACCGTCGCCGAGCACATCCGGCTCGCCCGCGAGGAGCGCCGGCCGACGATGGTCGAGGCCTTCACCTACCGCTTCCGCGGCCACTCGGCCGCCGACCCCGAGGTCTACCGGACCAAGGAGGAGGTCGAGGAGTGGCGCAAGAAGGACCCGGTCGAGGGGTTCGCGGACCGGCTCGAGGCCGAGGGCGTGCTCAGCGCCGAGGCCCGCGACGAGTTGCGCGAGCGGATCGACGCGCGGATCCTGGCCGCGGTCGAGTTCGCGGACAACTCGCCCGAGCCGCCGCTCGACACCCTCTACGACCACCTCTACGTGCTCGGCGCCCAGGTGCCCGGCTGGTACGCGGTCGACGAGCGAGCGCCGCACCCGTTCGCGGGCGAGCGCGAGGGCAAGGAGCTCACCGGCGAGGCGAAGCGGCTGGCCGAGGCCGGCGCCGCCTACGGCGGCCAGGCTGCCTCCACCGCCGGCCGCCGCGATGGCGAGGCGCTCGAGGACCGCGAGGCGGCCGACGCGCTCGAGGACCGCGAGGAGTTCATCGAAGAGGACGACGAGGGCGAAACCCAGGGGCCGTGGTGAGCGTCCTGCGGATGAGAGAGGCGCTGCGCGACGCGATGGCCGAGGAGATGCGGCGCGACGAGTCCGTCTACGTCATGGGCGAGGACGTCGCCGTCTTCCAGGGCGCCTTCAAGGTCACCGAGGGGCTGCTGGACGAGTTCGGCGAGCGCCGCGTGCGCGACACCCCGATCTCCGAGAACACGATCGTGGGCATGGGCGTCGGCTCGGCGATGGGCGGCCTGCGCCCCGTGGTCGAGCTGATGACGGTCAACTTCGCCCTGCTCGCCTTCGACCAGATCATCAACCACGCCGCCGCGATCCCCTACATGTTCAACGGCCAGACGCAGGTGCCGATGGTGATCCGGATGCCCGGGCGGCGGCGGGCACCAGCTCGGCCCGACGCACTCCCACAGCTTCGAGGCGATGTTCCTGCAGATCCCCGGGCTGCTGGTCGCCTGCCCGTCGACGCCGGCGGACGGCAAGGGCATGCTGAAGGCGGCGATCCGCGACGACAACCCGGTGATCTTCATCGAGCACGAGACGCTCTACGGCGCCCGCGGCGAGGTCCCCGACGATGACGACCACATCGTCAACTTCGGCAAGGCGGCGATCCGGCGCGAGGGGAGCGACGTGACGATCGTCGGCATCCTGCGCATGGCCCACATCGCGCAGCAGGCCGCAAAGACGCTCGCCCACGAGCACGGCGTCGAGGCCGAGGTGATCGACCCGCGGACGCTGCGCCCGCTCGACCTCGACACGATCCTCGAGTCCGTGCGCAAGACGAACCGGCTGGTGATCGTCGAGGAGGGCTGGCCCCACGGCGGCGTCGGCGCCAACCTCGCGGCGCTGGTGGCCGAGCAGGCCTTCGACCACCTCGACGCGCCGATCCAGCGGGTGACCGGCGCGGACGTCCCGATGCCCTACTCAAAGCGGCTCGAGCAGTCCGCGATCCCCCACGCCGAGAACGTCGTCAGCGCGGCGCTCGCGACGACGGAAGGCGCCATCTGATGGCTACCGACATCGTCATGCCGCGGCTGTCCGACTCGATGGAGGAGGGGACGGTGCTGCGGTGGATGAAGGCGGTCGGCGACGAGGTCGCGATGGGCGAGGAGCTCGTCGAGATCGAGACCGACAAGGCGAACATGGTGTTCGAGTCGGATGCCGCCGGGACCCTGGTGGAGATCCTGGCCGACGAGGGGGCCACGTTGCCGATCGGCGAGGTGATCGCGCGCGTTGGCGAGGCTTCCGAGGTTTCCGATGACGGCGCCGGGTCCAGCGACGGCGACAAGGCCGAGCCGGATGCCGCCACCGAGCCGGAGCCCGCCAGCGAAGAAGCCGCTGCGCCCGCTACCGAGGAACCCGCTGCGCCCGCCGCAACCGAGCCCGCCCCGGCTCCCGCCGGCCGAGGGCAAGCGGGATGGGCGCGTGAAGGCGAGCCCGATCGCACGGCGGATCGCCGAGGAGAAGGGCGTCGACCTGTCGACGCTGGAGGGGTCGGGCCCGGGGGGACGGATCATCAAGTCGGATGTGGAGAAGGCCGCCGGCGGCGCTCCCGCCGCCGCTGCCGCTCCCGCTGCCCCCGCTCCCGCCGCCGCCGCGCCGGCCCCTCCCAGCTCGCCCGAGACCGCGAAGGGCGAGGTCCAGGTGGTCGAGCTCACCAAGCTGCAGCAGACGGTCAGCCGGCGGATGGCCGAGTCGAAGGCGACCGCGCCGCACTTCTATCTCCAGTCCGAGTTCGACATGACGGCCGCCTGGGACGGGCGCGCGGCGATCAAGGCCGCGGCCGGCGAGGGGGACGTCGTGCCGTCGTTCAACGACATGGTCGTCAAGGCGTGCGCGATCGCGCTGCGCGAGTTCCCGCGCGCCAACGGCGCCTATCGCGACGGCAAATGGGAGCTCTACTCGCGGATCAACATCGGGATCGCCGTCGCCGCGCCCGAGGCCCTGGTGGTGCCGACGATCTTCGACGCCGACCTCAAGGGGCTGCGACAGATCGCGACCGAGTCGCGGGCGCTGGCCGGAAAGGTCCGCGACGGCAAGATCACGCCGCCCGAGCTGTCCGGCGGCACGTTCACGGTCTCCAACCTCGGCATGTACGGGATCACGAACTTCCACCCGGTGATCAACTCCCCGCAGGCCGCGATCCTCGGCGTCGGGGCGATCACCGAGACGCCCGTGGTCCGCGACGGCGAGCTCACCACCCGCGCGGCTGATGGGCGTCAGCCTCGCCTGCGATCACCGGATTCTGTACGGCGCCGACGGCGCGGAGTTCCTCGGGCGCGTCCGCGCGCTGCTCGAGCAACCGCTCGGGCTCGCGCTCTGAGGCGGCCGTGCAGGCGCTCCACGGCGAGCGCGTAATCGACGTACCGATCGAGTCCCTGCCGTTCGTCGACGAGCATTCGACGACTGTCGCCGCGTCGCTCGACGCCACCTGGGACGCCCTGCTCATAACCTGCTCCGGCATCGGCCACGGCGTCGGGGCTCCGCTGGCCCGCGGCGCTCGGCTGCGAGCACAGCGAGCGCCGCGGAGCGCCGGATCGGATCGGGTCGACGATCCCGGGCTTCGTCGTCGCACGCTCCGTGCCCCCATGCGTGCTGGCGCTGATGGGCGCCCATCGCTTCTCGGTGTACGCGCTCGTCTTCCGGCTCACCGAGGCCGAGGGTGATCGCGTTCAGCTGACGGCCGAGACCCGCGCCGAGTTCCCGGGAGCGACCGGCCGGGCCTACCGAATCGCGGTGATCGGAAGCCACGGCCACGTGGTGGCCACACGGGCGATCCTGCGCGCCGTCCGCCGCCGCGCCGAAGGCTCGCCGCCGCGTTGGAGTCCGCTCCGGTCGAGGCCCGGTTCTGCCGATTAACGAAACGTAGGACTGCGTCGCGATGAGCTTCGAAACCGACACCCAGGCGCCGCCGAGCCCGCCGATCGACGCGGTCGAGGTGACGATGCCCGCGACCGGCTCGCCGGAGGTCGCTCGGGTGGTCCGGTGGCTGAAGTCGCCCGGCGCCCCGGTCGCGCTCGACGAGGCGATCTGCCTCGTCGCCTGGGAGGAGATCACGGCGGAGGTCGGCTCGCCGTCCGCGGGCATTCTGCGCGACGCGATCCTGCAGGCTGGGCAGCCGGCGCCCGTCGGGGCCTCGCTGGCCGTGCTGGACTTCGCGGAACCCGCGCGTTCGATATCGCCCCCCGGCGGTTGAAACATCGGCCAGCGGGAATACAATCGCTAGTAGCGATTCGCGCGAGTCATCAGCTCGAGCGGATCCAGACATAGGGAGCGCGGGCGGAACCCCGAGCTCCCATCGTCCGTAGGCGCCGCGGAGGAGATCCCGAAGCGGTGAAGGCCAGGCCGGCCCGGAGGAGATCCCGAGGGGACGGCCAGACACGAAGGGCGGAGAGATGAAGCCAGTCAATGGCGCTGTCGCGAGCGAGCCTGCGCGCGACGAATTGACCGCGCGACGAACCGTAACCGACGCGCTGACTCACGACGACCGAGCGAACCTGCTCCGGTTCATGTCGATGATGCGCTCGGCCGAGGAGCGCGGGATCACCCTCTACCGGCAGGGCAAGGTGCCGGGAAGCTTCTACGACGGCTGCGGGCAGGAGGCGATCTCGGTCGGGTCCTCCTTCGTCCTCGGCCCGCGGGACCGGATGTGCATCCTGCATCGCGACCTCGGCGCGCACTTCGTCCGCGGCGTGACCCCGGACCGCTACCTCGCCAACTACATGGGCCGCAGCGGCGGCGTCACCGGCGGCAAGGACGGCAACCTGCACTTCGGCGACCGCGAGCTCGGCTGCGTCGGGATGGTCTCGATGCTCCCCGACATGGCGCTCGTCGCCACCGGGATGGCGCTGGCGTTCAAGACCCGCGGCGAGGCCCGGGTGGCCATGACCTACTTCGGCGAGGGCTCGACCGCTAACGGCCAGTGGCACGAGGCGATGAACTTCGCCGGCGTCCACCGGCTGCCGGTGGTGTTCGTGCTCGAGAACAACGGCTTCGCCTACTCGACGCCCAACGAGCTCGAGTTCGCGGTCGACCCGGTTGAGCGCGCGGCGACCTACGGGTTCCCCGGCGTGCTCGTCGACGGCAACGACGTCGAGGCCGTGTTCGAGGCCTCGCGGGTCGCGGCCGACCGCGCCCGCGCTGGCGACGGGCCGACGCTGATCGAGTGCCGGACCCTCCGGATGCACGGCCACGGCGCGCACGACGACATGAGCTACGTCCCCCAGGCGCTGCACGAGGAGTGGGCGGGCCGTGACCCGATCGAGGTCTACTCGGAGCGCCTCGTGGCCGAGCACGGGTTCGACGCCGACGAGGTCGAGCGCATCCGCTCCGAGGTCAAGAGCTACGTCGACGAGTGCGCGCAGAAGGCGCTCGCCTCGCCGATGCCGGACCCGCAGATCGCCACCGCAGGCGTCTTCGCCGACGAGCTGACGCCGCTCGGGGACGGGCATGCGCCCTGGTCGTACTGGGCGGACGCCGTTACCGAGAGGAGCGCAGCCTAATGCCCGAGATGACGTATCTGGAGGCGATCTCGGACGGGCTGCGTGAGGAGATGCGCCGCGACGAGACCGTGTTCTGCATGGGACAGGACATCGGCAACTTCGGCGGCGCGTTCAAGGTCACCGACGGGTTCATGGACGAGTTCGGCGGCCAGCGGGTGCTCGACGCGCCGCTGGCCGAGAACGCGATCATCGGCACCGCCGTTGGTGCCGCGGTCGAGGGCCTGCGGCCGGTCTGCGAAATGCAGTTCGCCGACTTCATCTCCTGCGGCTTCGACCAGCTGGTCAACGTCGCCGCCAAGCTCCACTACCGCCAGGGCGTCGCGGCGCCGATCGTGGTCCGCCTGCCCTCGGGCGGCGGCTTCTCCGGCGGCCCGTTTCATTCCCAGAACCCGGAGGCCTGGTTCCTGCAGTCCCCTGGGCTGCGAGTCGTGGCGCCGGCGACCGCCGCCGACGCCAAGGGCCTGCTGACGGCCGCGATCCGCGATCCGAACCCGGTCTGCTACCTCGAGCACAAGGGGCTCTACCGCTACGTCAAGGGCGACGTGCCCGAGGGCGACTACTCGGTCGAGCTCGGGAAGGCGCGGGTCGCCCGCGAGGGCGAGGAGATGAGCGTGATCGCCTACGGCTCCGCGGTGCACCTCGCGCTCGACGCCGCCGAGGCGCTCGACGAGTCGATCGAGGTGATCGACCTGCGCTCGCTCTGCCCGCTGGACACCGAGGCGATCCTGGCGAGCGCCCGCAAGACGGGCAAGGTGCTGGTCGCCCACGAGGCGACGCAATCGTGCGGGGTAGGAGCGGAGGTCGCCGCGCTGGTGGCCGCCGAGGCCTTCGAGGACCTCGACGCGCCGGTGCGGCGGCTGACCGCCCCGGACGTCCCGATCCCGTTCAGCCCCCCGCTCGAGCAGGCCGTCCTGCCGCAGCTCGACGACATGAAGGAGGCGTGCAATGAACTCCTCCGCTACTGAGACGTTGGTGGAAGTTGCCATGCCCAAGATGGGCATCAGCGTGTCCGAGGGCACGATCCTCGAGTGGCGCAAGGAGCCCGGCGACTGGGTCGAGGCCGACGAGACGATCGCCGACGTGACCACCGACAAGGTGGACGTCGAGATCCCGTCCCCGGCCAGCGGCCGGCTGGCGCGCATCGTCGTCGAGGCCGGCGAGACGGTCGACGTCGGCGCCACGATCGCCGAGATCGACGGCGGCGCGAGGGCCGGCGAGGCCCATCCGCGATGAGTCGTCACTCGTCACTCGCCACTCGCCACCCGATGGCGAGGCGGATCGCTCCGGCTTCGTCTCCCCGGTCGTGCGACGCATCGCCGACAAGCACGATGTCGATCTTGAGCAGGTCGAGGGAACCGGCATCGGCGGACGCGTGCGCAAGAAGGACGTGCTCGCGTACGTCGAAGCCGGTGGCAACGGCAAGCAGAAGGCCACGCGCCCGCTGCACACCGAATCGCCATACAGACCCGATGAGCCGGCGCCGGCGCCCGAGCCCGAGCCCGAGCCCGAGCCGAGTGACGCGAGGCAAGTGGCGGGTGGCGACCGCCGCGAGCCGATGACCCCCATGCGCATTGCGATCGCGAAGCACATGGTCGGCAGCCGCCAGACGGCGGCCCACTGCACGACCATCGTCGAGGTCGACATGTCGAGGGTCGCGGCGCGGCGCGCACAGCTCAAGCCGGTGTTCGCTCAGCGTGGCGTCGCGCTCACGTACCTCGCCTTCGTCGCGGCCGCGACGATCGAGGCGCTCGAGCACCACCCGGTGCTGAACGCGTCGGTTGAGGGCTCGGAGCTCGTCTACCACGACGACATCAACCTCGGGATCGCGGTCGCCCTGGAAGAGGGCCTGATCGTGCCCGTGATCGCCAAGGCCCAGCGGCTCAGCCTCGAGGGCCTGGCGGCCTCGATCGCCGACGTCGCCGAGCGCGCGCGCTCGAAGCGGCTCGATCCCGACGAGGTCCACGGCGGCACGTTCACGATCACCAACCCCGGCCAGTTCGGGGCGGTGCTCGCGACGCCGATCATCAACCAGCCGCAGGTCGGGATCCTCGACCTGGAGGCGATCGTGAAGCGGCCTGTGGTGGTGACGGACGACGGTGGCGGCGATTCGATTGCGATCCGGCCGATGACCTACCTGCCGATGTCCTGGGACCACCGGGCCCTCGACGGGGCCGAGGCGGCGAGGTTCCTCGCGCGGATCAAAGCCCGGCTCGAGGGATGGGAGGTGGAGTGATGACGACCGCGGTCACAACCCACGGCAACGGCCGTCCCGTGCCAACCCCGACCCGCCAGTCGGGAGCGATCGGACCGGTGCCCTTCCAGCACGAGGAGCTGGCCGTCCGCATCGGCGAGCGCTCCGGCCTCTACGTGGTGGTCGCGGTCCACTCGACCGCGCTCGGCCCGGCGCTCGGCGGAGTGCGGCTGTGGCACTACCCGGAGCCCGTCGACGGGATCCGGGACGCGCTTCGGCTCGCGGCCGGGATGACGCTGAAGGCGGCCGCGGGCGGCCTCGACCTCGGCGGCGGGAAGGGCGTCATCTGCGCCCCGGCCGAGGGCCTGATCGGCGAGCGGCGCCGGGCGGCGTTGCTCGACTTCGGGGACCTGGTCGAGTCGCTCGGCGGCCACTACATCACGGCCGAGGACGTCGGGATCTCGCCCGACGACCTGGTCACGATCCGCGAGCGCACCGAGCATGTCACCGGGCTGCCGCCGGACCGCGGGGGCTCGGGCGATCCGAGCCCGTTCACGGCGATCGGCGTCGAGGCGGCGCTCCGCGCGTGCGCGCGCTCTCGCTGGGGCGAGGAGGGGCTCGCGGGCCGCACCGCCTGCATCGTCGGCCTCGGCCACGTGGGCGAGCGGCTCGCGCGGCGGCTCGCCGACGCGGGCTGCGAGCTGGTGCTCTCGGACATCGACCCGGACAAGGGCGCCCTCGCGGACGAGCTCGGCGCCTCGTGGGCGGAGCCCGATGACGCGATGACCACGGAATGCGAGCTGCTCGCGCCGTGCGCGATGGGGGGTGCGGTCACCGTCGAGAACGCGCCGTTGCTGCGGTGCGACGTCGTCTGCGGCTCGGCCAACAACCAGCTCACCGACGATTCGCTCGCCCAGACCCTCGCCGACCGCGAGATCCTCTACGCGCCGGATTTCATCGCCAACGCAGGTGGCCTGATCCACGTCTACAAGGAGATCAAGGGCTACTCGGAGCGGCGGGCGATGTCGCTGGCCCAGGGCATCGAGCGCACTCTCGCCTGGGTGCTCGTGGTGGCGAGCCAGCGCGGGGCGACCCCGTTGGCGACCGCGCGCGAGCTCGCCGGGGAGCGGCTCGGAGCGGCTCTGCGAGACTGATCGCGATGGAGCAGCTGCTTGTCGTCCGGCTCGGTCTCGTCGGCTACGAGGAGGGTGTGCGGATGCAGAGGGCGCTCGAGCGCGCCCGGGCCGACGGCGAGGTCGCCGACGTGGTCCTGATGCTCGAGCACCCGCCGGTCTACACCAAGGGCCGCCGCTCGACCGCTGCCGAGCTGCCGATGGGCGAGGACTGGTACCGGATGCAGGGCATCGAGGTGGTCCAGGCGGACCGCGGCGGGCAGGTGACCTACCACGGCCCCGGGCAGCTGGTCGCCTACCCGATCATGGACCTGCGTGCGCTGGCCAAGCCCGACGACGTGCACGAGTACGTGCGGTTGATGGAGGGCGCGATGATCGCCGCGCTCGGCGACCACGGCGTCGAGGCGGCGCTGATCGACGGGCTCACCGGGGTGTGGGTCGGCTCCGAGCCGCCGCCCGCCGGCGACGCGCGCAAGATCGGCTCGATCGGGATCCACGTGCGCAAGGGCATCACCACGCACGGGCTCGCCGTGAACGTCGCCAACGACCTGCAGCCGTTCGAGTGGGTGGTCCCGTGCGGGATCGAGGCCTGCCGGATGACCTCGCTCACGCGCGAGCTGGGGGCCGAGCAGTCGGTCGACGGGTTCGCCGACACGCTGGCCGCGCGGCTCGGCGAGGCCTACGAGCGCGAGCCGGTCGAGGCCTCGGCGGACGCGGTCCTCGGGTCACTAACGTTGAACGCATGAGCGTCGAACAAAAGCCGGCCACGGCGGAACGCATCCACGTCACGCGTTCGCGCGCCAACCCCGGGGGCGCGACCGGGATCGAGGGGCGCCCGTTCCGCGAGCGCAAGCCCCCGTGGCTGAAGGTGCCCGCGCCGGGCGGCACGACCTACCGCAGGCTCAAGAAGGCGATCGAGGCCGACAACCTGCACACGGTCTGCGAGGAGGCGAACTGCCCCAACGTCGGCGAGTGCTGGGAGCGCGGCACGGCCACGTTCATGATCCTCGGCGACGTCTGCACCCGCCGCTGCGGATTCTGCAACGTCCAGACGGGCGTCCCGACCTGGAACGACCCGCTCGAGCCGCTTCGAGTCGCCAACCAGGTCAAGAAGATGGGCCTGCGCCATGCCGTCGTCACGTCCGTCGACCGCGACGACCTGCCGGACTACGGCGCCTCGGCGTTCGTGGGGGTGATCCGCTCGATCCGCATGCTGGCCCCGGAGTGCAAGGTCGAGGTGCTGACGCCCGACTTCCGCGGCCAGGAGATGCCGCTGGCGAAGGTGATCGCCGAGCGGCCCGACGTCTTCAACCACAACGTCGAGACGGTTCCGCGCCTGTACCCGCGGGCTCGGCGCGGCTCGGACTTCCTGCGCTCGTGCCGCGTGCTGCGGCTGGCCAAGGAGATGGGCGGCGACCGGGTGATGACGAAGTCGGGCCTCATGGTCGGGCTCGGCGAGGACTTCGACGAGATGGTCGACGCGTTCCGGACCCTGCGCGAGCACCGGGTCCAGATCCTCACGGTCGGCCAGTACCTGCGCCCGACCGAGCGCCATCTGCCGGTCGTGCGCTACTGGCACCCGGACGAGTTCGACCGCCTCCGCGACGCGGCCTACGAGCTCGGCTTCGAGTCGGTGGCGGCGGGGCCGCTGGTGCGCAGCTCGTACCACGCCGACGAGGCGGCGGCCGCGGTCGAAGCGCGCTCGGTCGCCGCGTAGCGCTGCTTGAAGGTGAACGCGTGCGGGGTCGGCCCGTGCGCTTCCAGATGCTCCAGCCGCACCTTCGCCTCCTCGATGGTCGGGATATGGCCCGCGGCGACCCACCACAGGCACATATAGGACGAGGCGATCCGGGTCATCCACTCGCGCCGGCGCCTCATGATCTCGAGGTGCCCGCCGGAGTAGACGAAGTCCCAGAGCGCATCGATCGACTCCCAGGCGGACATGTTGATGATCAGCCGGTCGTCGTCGAAGGCGCGGATCGAGGTGGCGTCCCCGGTCTCGTCCTCCAGCCGCCAGACGAAGCCGGGGGCCGCGTCCGCGATGGCGTTGACCGGTTCGAGGCTGGCGACGAACTCGGCGAGGGCGGGAGAGTCGAGCGGCTCGCGCGGCAGCGCGATGTTCACCTGCGCGATCCACGCTCCCGCGGCCACGGGGCCAGCCTAGACCAGCCGTCGCCGGCGGCCGCCGAACTAGTCTTCGGGCGCTGATCCCGCTCAAGGACAACCTGCCGTCGCTGCGCATGCCCGTGGTGACGATCGCCCTGATCGCGATCGGCGTCATCGCCCGCGTGCTCGATTGGAGCCCCGACCTCGCGTCCACCTGGTGGCCGTGGGCGGCGGTCGCGTCGCTCTTCGTCGGCGGCGGCGTGATCGAGCTCGTGGTCAACATGCTCTTCCTCTGGCTGTTCGCGAAGAGCCTCGAGGACACGCTCGGCCCGGTCCGCTTCCTCGCCCTCTTCCTCGCCGGCGGGCTGGCGGCGGCGGGCGCCCAGGAGCTCGTGGACCCCGACACGGTCGTGCCCTCGGTCGGGGTCGCGGGCTCGATCGCGGCGCTCATCGGCGCCTACGCGCTCCTCTATCCGCGCGCGCGGATCCTGTGCTGGGTGCTGCTGCCGTTCTTCGTCACCTTCGTCGAGATCCCGGCGCTGATCCTGGCGGCCGTCTGGTTCTGTCTCCAGGCGATTCCCGCCGTCGGCCAGCCGCCGCTCGCCGGGCTCCTGGGCGGGCTGGCGCTGGGCCTGGTGGCGATCCGCCTGCTCGCCCACGGCCGGCCCGTGATCGCCGCCGAGGGCCCGCGGGCGGTCTAGAGAGCCCCGATGGATCCCGACCTGCGCAACGCCCTGCTGATCGGCGCGCTGATCTTCGTCGGGGTGTTTGCGGCGATGACGATCGCGGTCGCGCTCGAGTTCGGCTTCGACGTGCTGACCGTCGCCGCGGGCCTGATCGTCGTGATGCTCGCCCTGCCGCTGATCGGGGCGCTGCGCAACCCGCCGAAGTGAGGCGTCAGGCGGTGCGGGCGGACTCTTCGAAGCGCTCGAGCCCGTCGTCGGGGATGGGCTCCCACGTGGCCGCGTAGGCGACGAAGCTGCGCTTAGTCGGCCGGACGCCTGGATCGGAGTCGAACGCGCTCATCCGGATCCCCATCCGCGTGTGGTCATCCGGATCGCGGCTGAACAGCTGGGCGCCGCACTCCCGGCAGAAGGCCTTCTCGAAGCCTCCGTCCGGGTGGCGCCAGGCCTTCACGTGCTCCTCGCCCTGCGTGATCTCGAAGCCGGCGCCGTCGACCTTGGCCTGCGCCGAGGAGGAGGTCCCGGTCCGCTTCTGGCAGCGGGTGCAATGGCAGTAGGTGGCCGACTCCGGCGGATCGGCGAGCTGGAAGCGGACGGCGCCGCATAGGCAGCTGCCGGTGAGCGCTGGCTCGGTCATGCCTCTCCGAGGCTAGCGACACGCGCCGTTCATATACTCGGCATGTGGCCCTGCCGCCGGGTCCCCGAGCACCCGCGTCCGTCAACACGGCGCGGCTGGTCGTGCGGCCGCTCGAGTCCCTGCTCGGCTGGCATCGGCGCTATGGCGACCTCTTCACGGTGCGCTTCCTGCTCTTCGGCACGGGGGTCTACGTGGCCGACCCGGAGGGCATCCGCCAGCTCTTCACGGGCGATCAGTCCGACCTCTACGCGGGCGAGGCGAACGAACCGCTTTCCCCGGTGCTCGGGAAGAACTCGGTTCTGATCCTCGACGGTGCCGAACACATGCGCCAGCGCAAGCTGCTGCTGCCCCCGTTCCAGGGCGGCGCCGTGGCCGAGTGGCGCGAGGTGATCCGCGAGATCGCCGAGGCTGAGGTGGCGCAGTGGCGCACGGGCGACGAGATCGTGGCCCGCGAGCGGATGCGGACGCTCACCTTCGACGTGATCTGCCGTGCCGTCTTCGGCGTCGCCGAGCCCGACCGCGTCGAGCGGCTGCGCGAGGCGCTGCTGGCCGTGATGGACAGCACGTCGGTGATCTTCTTCGCCGAGGGCATGCGCCGGGATCTGGGCCCGTGGTCGCCGTGGGGGCGCTTCAAGCGCCGGCTCGCGGCCGCCGACGCGCTGATCTACGAGGAGATCGAGCGACGCCGGCGGGCGCCCGAGGTCGAGGAGCGCACCGACGTGCTGTCCGTGCTGCTCGGCGCGCGCGACGAGAACGGCGACCCGATGACCGACGTCGAGCTCCGCGACGAGCTGATGACGATGCTCGCGGCCGGGCACGAGACGACGGCGACCGGGCTCGCCTGGGCGTTCGACCTGCTGCTGCACAACCCGGCCCCCATGGCGCGGCTGCGCGACGAGCTCGAGGGCGGAGACGACGCGTATCTCGACGCCGTGGTGACCGAGTCGCTGCGGCTGCGCCCGGTGATCGACGCGGCCGAGCGGACGCTCAAGGCGCCGCGCACGATCGCCGGTTGGGACCTGCCGGCCGGGATCCGCGTGTACCCGGCGATCGCGGTGGTCCACAGGCGCGAGGACCTGTATCCGAACGCGCGCGCGTTCAGGCCCGAGCGGTTCCTCGACGAGGGCGCGAAGTCCTACGCGTGGCTGCCGTTCGGCGGCGGGATCCGGCGCTGCATCGGCGCCGCGCTCGCCCAGGCGGAGATGGCCGAGGTGCTGCGGGTGGTGCTCGCCCGCGTGGAGCTCGAGCCGGTCAGCCCGCGCACCGACCAGGTGAGGCTGGACGGGATCACGCTGGCGCCGCGGGACGGCGTTCGCATGCGGGTGACGAGGCGGGCGACGCCGTCAAACGCCACCCGGCCGACCGCGGCCGCGGTCGCGGCCTGAGCCGCTCAGTCCCGAGGCTCACGCCGCGAGCGCAAGCTCGCCGCGGGTGCTCTGTGCAGCGACCATCGCCGCGTAGCGGCCGTCGAGCTCGAGCAGTTCCTCATGCGTTCCGAGCTCAGCGATGCCGCCCTCGGCGACGACGGCAATCTGCTCGGCGTCGCGGATCGTCGAGAGGCGGTGAGCGATCGCGATCGTCGTGCGGCCCTGCGAGAGGGTGTCGAGCGCCTCCTGCACGGCGCGCTCGGTCTCGGTGTCGAGGGCGCTCGTCGCCTCGTCAAGGATCAGGATCGGCGGGTTGCGCAGGATCGCGCGGGCGATCGCGATTCGCTGCTTCTCGCCACCTGAGAAGCGGTAGCCGCGCTCGCCGACGATCGTCTCGTAGCCGTCGGGGAGGCTCGCGATCAGGTCATCGATCTGGGCTGCGCGGGCTGCGGCGGCGATCTCCTCGTCGCTGGCGCCCGGCCGCGCGAACGCCAGGTTGTCCCGTACCGACGCGTGGAACAGATAGGTCTCCTGCGAGACGAGGCCGACCACCGCCGCGAGCGAGGCGTGCGTGAGATCGCGGACGTCGGTTCCGTCGATGCGGACCGCGCCCGAGTCGACGTCGTAGAGGCGGGCGAGCAGATAGGCGAGCGTCGTCTTACCCGAGCCCGTCTCGCCGACCACTGCAAGGGTCGTGTTCGCGGGCACGTGGATGTCGACTCCGCCGAGGATCTCGTCGCCGTCGCCGCTGTAGCGGAAGCCGACCCCGTCGAATTCGACGTCGCCGTGGACGGCCGCCGGATCGAGCTCGACAGCGCCATCGCGCTCGTCGATCTCAACCGGCATGTCGAGGTACTCGAACACGCGCTCGAAGAGGGCGAGTGAGCTCTGGACGTCGACGCCGACCGAGAGCAGCGACTGGATCGGGAAGAAGAGGCGGGTCTGAAGCGTCGTGAACGCGACCAGGGTGCCGATCGTGATCGCCTCGCCGCCACCGGCGATGCTGAGCCCGGCGACCAGATAGATCAGCGCCGGCATCGCCGCGAACGCGATCTGAACCGACGCCATCCGCCAACGACCGGCCATCCGCGAGCGGACCTCGAGGTCGGCGAGGTCGGCCGACTCGCGGTCGAAGCGCTCGGCGAGCTCGGGCGAGCGCCCGTAGGTCTTCCCGAGCAGGATCCCTGAGACCGAGAGCGATTCCTCGATCAACGCCGAGATGTCCGCGAGCCGGCCCTGGCGCACCGAGGTGATTCGGCGGCGCTCCTGACCGACGCGGCGGGTCAGCCAGATGAAGAACGGCAGGAGCCCGAGCGCCGCCAGCGCCAGGCGCCAGTCGAGCAGGAACATCGCCGTCGCCGCGGCGATCACGGTGGTCACATTCGAGACGATCGAGGTCGCGGTCGAGGTGACGACACTCTGGACGCCACCGATGTCGTTGGCGATTCGCGACTGAATCTCACCGGTGCGGGTGCGGGTGAAGAAGGCCAGTGAGAGCCGCTGGAGGTGCCGATAGACGGCCGCGCGGAGATCGTGCATGACCCGCTGGCCGACCGTGTTGGAGAGCAGAGTCTGCGCAACGCCGAGGGCCCCGGTCGCGATCGCGATCGCGATCATCCCGACGACGAGCTCGGCAAGCAGGGTCGTGTCCTGATTCGGAATCGCCTCGTCGAGAACGCCCCGCAGCAGGAACGGCGAGATCATCCCGAGCCCGGCCGAGAGCCCGATCAGCGCGAGGACCGCGCCAAGTCTCCCCCGGTAGGGGCGAAACAGCGCCAGCATCCGGCGGCGTTCCGTGGGACTCAGGGTCCGCTCCCCTTTGCGATCGCGCCCGATCATCGCCTGCACCTCGGGTCGTCCGGAGAGCAGCAGGCTGCGACCGTCACGCGCTCGAGCAGCGACTTCAGCTCACGGCGCTCGGACGCGCTGAGCGGGGCCAGCAGATCGTGCTCGATCGCGGTCGCGGCGCGGCGGGCGCCGGTGAGCGCCCGTTCACCGTCCGCGGAGAGCTCGAGCAGATAACGGCGGCGATCGGCCGGGTCGCGCGGGCGCCGAACGAGGCCGCGCGCCTCGAGTTCGTCGAGCACGGCGACGAGGTTGCTGGTGTGGACGTGAAGCTCTTGGCCCAGTCGCTGCTGGGGCACCGGGCCGCTCGACGCAAGCCGGTCGAGGACCGCGAATTCGCGGCGGGAGAGCCCGGCGCCCTCAAGCTCGCGGCGCATGCGGGCGCCGGTCGCGCGAGCGAGGCGCCCGAGGAGCTGGCTCGTTCCCGCCCCCGCGTGGCTCGGTGCGGTGGTGGTGGTCGTGTCCGCCATCCATAGAAGGATAGCTAGACTGCTTTTACTTAATAACGATTATGAGCTGTAACTAACTAGGAGGCGGCTGGCGCATGAATGCCGACTGGCGAGAAGAGACCGTTGCCCGGGTTCGCACCCTTATCGAGGAGGCCGTTCCCGACGCGGTCGAGGAGGCCAAGTGGCGGAAGGCCTCAAACCCCGACGGCGTGCCGGTCTGGTCGCGCGACGGGATCATCTGCACCTGCGAGACGTACAAGGACAAGGTGAAGCTCACCTTCGCCAAGGGCGCCTCGCTCCGGGACTCAGCCGGTCTCTTCAATGCGAGCCTCGACGCCGGTCAGAGGCGCGCCATCGACCTGCACGCGGGCGACGAGCTCGACGAAACGGCGTTCAAGGACCTTGTCCGGTCCGCCGCCGAGCTGAACTCGCGGTAGCCGGCCGCGGCCGAGGCGACCTCCGTTCGCAACTCGCCACAGTTCCGACACACTCGCGTCTGGATCCGTCACGCCGGTCGCCTTACGGTGGATCCCACCGGAAGGCGGCTTGGCGTGGCACCACTGAAACTCAAGGGAGACCGAGCGGAGATCGAGGTCGCGCGCGACCTCGTCCGCCGCGGCTTCCGGATCGCCATTCCCTACGGCGAGGACTGGAACTTCGACCTGATCTTCGCCCGGCCGGGGTCAGAGAGGCTCGAGCGGGTGCAGGTGAAGCACACGATCCCTCGCGGCGAAGTCATCCCGGTGCGATGCCAATCGGCGTCGCTCACGAACGGGAAGGTTCGTCGGATCAAGCGATACACGGCAGTGACGATCGACTGGATGGCCGCCTACTGCCCGCAGACCGACCGCTGCTACTACATCCCGGCCGTCGAGCTTGGCCAGGGTCGGAAGGAGATCAGCCTCCGCATTCGGCCACCGCTGAACTGTCAGCGCAAAGGCATCCGCTACGCGGCGGACTATCTCGACCCGAAGCCACAAAGGCAGGAGGAGCTGGAGGTGGAGCCAGCCGGGCTCGAACCGGCGGCCTCTTCCGTGCAAGGGAAGCGCTCTCCCAACTGAGCTATGGCCCCAGGAGCCCGATTGTAGGCGCAGTCAACGCCGCCGCCTAGACCGGGAAGGCGCTCTCCGTGCCACGCTCAGGCTCGTCCGGATCGACGACCACGGCGACGCCCTGCTCGTGCCACAGGCAGACGATCCCGCCGTCCTCGTGCGGGAGGATCTCGTCGGGCTGCGGCAGGTCGCCGCGCTCGAGCAGGCGGCGCATCGACTCCTCCATCGCCTCGCGCTGCGGATCCATCGCCGCGAACGATGGCCGGAGCCGGCGCGCGGGTGGCGCGCGAAATGTGCAGACAGGCGCGCGTAAGGTTGGCGGGATGCCGAGGACCCAGTACTACTGCGCCGCGACGCTCGACGGCTTCATCGCCGACTCCGACGACGGCCTCGGCTGGCTGTTCGGATACGAGGGCAGCTTCGACGGCGAGGGCGCCGAGCCGGGACCGATGAGCGACGGCGGCGCCTACGAGCGCTTCTACGAGCAGGTGGGCGCCCTGGTGAGCGGCTCGGTGACCTACGAGTTCGTCCTCGACCACCTGGGCCAGGGCGGCGAGTGGCCCTACCCGGACAAGCCCTACTGGGTGCTGAGCTCGCGCGACCTGCCGACGCCCGCGGGCGAGCGCGCCGACGTCCGGATCGCCGACGCGCCCGCCGCCGAGCTGCACGCCGAGATGCTCGCCGCGGCCGGCGACCGCAACCTGTGGGTGGTCGGCGGCGGCAACGTCGCCTCGCAGCTCGCCGACGCGGGACTCATCGACGAGGTCCTGCTCACGGTCGTCCCCGTGATCCTCGGCGCGGGCAAGCCGCTGTTCGACCGCCCGCCGCCGGGCGGTCCGATGCGCCTCACCGGCACCCGCCCGTTCGCAAACGGGATGGTCGAGCTCAGCTACGAGCTCTGAGCGGGGTCGACCGGCCGCAGCGTGGCAGCGCGGCGCGTGGTCTCCGCCCGGCTCCGCTCGCTGCGCACCAGATAGCGCGGGTCGTCCTTCGACGCCGCCACGACGCGCCCTGCGATCTCGGTTCGCTTCGTCAGCCGCCTGCGCACGGTCCCGCGGACCGTCCGTCCGCGGAAGTTCCACTCGACCAGGTCGCCGCGCTTGAAGTCGGAGGCCATCGTGCTCCTCTCGTCGGGTCTTTCGGACCCCAAGCCCGCGGGCGCGGTCCGCGCCCCGGTGGCTACTCGTGGGCGAGGGCCTGAAGCTCGAAGTAGGCGGGCTTGCGCTCGCCGTCGCGGTCGAGCAGGCCCGACCACGGACACCAGCCGCAGACGGCCTGCCCCTTGTCGGTGTCCCGCCAGGCGAACCAGTAGACGGCCCGCACGTCCCAGCGCTCGGCGCCATGCATGATCTTCGTGTAGGCCCGTCGCAGGATGCGGGCCTGCCCGTCACGGCTCTTCACCAGCCCCCACTTCTTGCGCTTCCCGGCCGAAGCCCACCCGACCTCGGTGACCCAGATACCCGCGTTGTCCAGGTTCGCGCTGGCGATCTTCCGGGCCGCCTTGATCTGGTCGATCGTGCCGTGGGCCTTGCGGTTGTACGGGTGGACCGCGATCCCGTCGAAGCTGGTCGCGATCCCGGGGACCGTGTAGAGGCCCTTGAGGAAGGCGCGCGTGCTCATGCGCTTGCGGTTGGTCCGGTTCCCCGTGAGCCCGGCGAGCAGCACCTGCGCGTCGGGATCCGCGCTGCGGATCCCCGCGGCGCCCGCCGCGACGAGGAGCGCGTAGCCGGACGGGTCCACGGACGGGCGGTAGAACGAGCTCAGGTTGGGCTCGTTCCAGATCTGCCACGTCCTGATCGGCCGGTACGGAAGCGCGCGGTGCTGGTCCCAGAAGCTGCCGCCCGGCCCGTAGCGGCGCACGGCCGCCGCAGCGAAGTCGGCGAAGGCGTCGCGCGTCTCCTGCGTGCGCGGCGCGTACGAAGCGCAATCCCCGCCGAAGCAGGCCTGACCGTCGTCGCCGGCGGCCCAGGCGGGCGTGCCGAACAGGAACGGCAGCGTGGTCATCCCGCCGCGCGAGTTCGCCGCGACCAAGTCATCGGTCGATCCCCAGTCGAACTCGCCGCGGCTGTGCTCCACCTGCGCCCAGCTGAACCAGTCCCGCACCGAGGTGATGCCCGGCCTCGGTCATCAGCTCCGACTCCGAGTCGTCGAACGACCGCTGTGGGACGACGCCGATCGTCAGCGAGGGTTCGGACTGGCTGACCTCGCCGCTGGCGCCGGGCGCAGCGACGACCAGCGCAGCGAGTGCCGCAAGCCCCAATCCGATCCGCCCTGCCGGCATGCACCGACTGGAACCCGCGCTGAGCTGCGGAGTTGCTGCGTGTGCGAGGATCGTCGACGAAGGGCCAGAGGAGGAGCCATGGCGGAGAGCGAGACGTCGGTCGCGGTCGGAGAGCGGGAGGACACCGACAAGTCGCCCGAGCGCGCCGAGGAGGCGTCGGACGCCAAGACCCGCGCCCGGCCCGCGGAGATCTCGAACCTCGACATCGTCCGCCACTACTTCGACATCGCGGCCGACCACCTCGGCCTCGCGGACGACCTGCGCGTCGTGTTCTGGACGCCCTATCGCGAGGTCACGGTCCAGATCCCCGTCAAGCTCTCCGACGGCAAGACCCACGTCTTCTCCGGCTATCGGATCCAGCACAACGGCGCCCGCGGCCCGTACAAGGGCGGGATCCGCTTCCACCCCGAGGTCGACATCGACGAGATCCGCGCGCTCGCCTCGCCTGATGACCTGGAAGACCGCGGTCGTCGAACCTCCCGTTCGGCGGCGCGAAGGGCGGCGTCAACTGCCCGGCCGAAAAGCTCGAGTCGAGCGAGCTGCAGCGGATCGCGCGCTCGTTCATGGACAAGATCGAGAAGGTGCTCGGCCCGACGCGCGACATCGCCGCCCCGGACGTGAACACGAACGCACAGACCATGGCCTGGTTCATGGACGAGTACGGGAAGCTGCACGGCCACACGCCCGCGATCGTCACCGGCAAGCCGATCAGCCTCGAGGGCTCGCTCGGCCGCGAGGCTGCCACCGGCCGCGGCTGCGTGTACATGTTCCGCGAGGCCGCCCCCCACCTCGGCCTGAGCCCTGCCGACACCACGTTCGTGGTCCAGGGCTACGGGAACGTCGGCTCCTGGGCCGCGCGGATCATGCAACAGCTCGGGGCGCGCATGATCGGCGTCTCGGACGCCCGCGGGGCGATCCGCAACGACGAGGGCATCGACGCCAACGAGCTCCACGAGCACATCGTCGAGGGCGGCGCGATCACCGACTTCGAGCGCGCCGACGCGATCGACCCCGACGACCTGATCGCGATCCCCTGCGACGTGTTCATCCCCGCGGCGCTCGGGGGCATGATCCACGAGAGCAACGCCGACCGCATGCAGTGCAAGATGCTGGTCGAGGGCGCGAACAGCCCGACCACTCCGGCGGCCGACCAGATCCTCCGCGACAAGGGCACCTACGTGATCCCGGACGTGATGGCGAACGCCGGCGGCGTCGTCGTCTCCTACTTCGAGTGGGTCCAGAACCTCCAGCACTTCCGCTGGGAGGAGCGCGAGGTCAACGACCGGCTCGGCACGGTCATGCGCCGCGCCTTCCGCGAGGTGTCGGCGCGCGCCAAGGAGGAGAAGCTCGACCTGCGCGAGGCCTCCTACCTGGTCGGGATCGAGCGCGTGGTCGAAGCCGCGAGGACCCGCGGCTACATCACCACGTAGCTACAGCGACGCTAGAAGTCGAAGTCCTTCGGTTCGCCCTGCTCGAACCAGAGCTCGTCGTCCTCGGGGGCATCGCGCAGGAACTCCGGCGTCTCCTCGAGCACGTCCTCGTCCTTTTCCTCCTCCTCGTGCTCGCCGGTCGCCGGCTGGCCCTCTTCGAGCTCGCCCTCGACAAGCTCGGCCTCGCCCGTATCGTCGACTGCGCCCTCGAAGGGATGCTCCACCGTGTCCAGTGACTCGATCGGCGGCTCGCCGATGGGCTCGACGGGGCTCTCGGCGGTGGGCGGCGGCTCGGGCTCCGGCTCGGCCGCTGGCGGCGGCTCGGCGACAGGCGGGTCCGCAGCGACGTCCTCCACGGTCGCCGGCGGCTCGTCGAGGTCGAGGTCCAAATCGAGGTCGAGCTCGCCCGCGGTCTGGTCGAACAGGCCCGCGGCGGCGCTGTCCTCCGCGGGCGCGGCGGGCTCCTCGGCGGTCGCCGCCGGCTCGGCGGGAAGCTCCTCGGACGGCGGCTCGGCGGCGAGCTCGCTCGACGTGTCGGGGCCCGGCGCGTCGTCGACCAGCGCCTGCGCGCCCGTGTCGGTATCGGGGAAGTCGGGGTCTCCCGGCCGGCTCGGGGGCCCGAAAGCCTCGCCCTCGAGGCGCTGTAGCTCGTCCTCCTCGGCGCCCAGGCGGCGTTTGAGGTCGAGGTGCTCGCGAATCGCGTCGTCGAGAATTCCCATGGCTATGGAACTTGAAAAGACTACTGCGCGTTGGCGGTCCCGTCCGCACGAGGGACGGCGGTTTGGACCCTACTTTCGCCGCGCGGGCGCCGGACCCTTCGCGGATCGGTAGGCAGGCCCGTTCTGGGGGCGGGGGGCGTCTCCTGGCCCGCCTCGGCCACCACGACGCGGTCCTTGCCGGCCCGCTTCGCCTCGTAGAGCGCGGCGTCCGCGGCCGCGATCAGCTCGCGCACATCGATCGCCGACGCCGGGCAGCGTCGAAACGCCGACGCTCGCCGTCACCGTGATGTCGCCGTCGTCGGGCGTCCGGATGCGCTCGGCGCCGATCCGGTCGTGGATTCGCTCCGCGAGCTCCAGCGCGCCCTCCGGGCTCGTCTCGGGAAGCGCCACCACGAACTCCTCGCCCCCGTACCGCGCCGGCTCGTCGATCCCGCGCGACTCGGCCTTCAGGATCCGGCCGATCGCCCGCAGCACCTCGTCGCCGGCAGGATGGCCGTAGGTGTCGTTGACCTTCTTGAAGTCGTCGATGTCGAGCATCAGCAGCGACACCTCATGCCGGAAGCGCACGGCCCGAGCCGCCTCCTTCTCCATCCGGTCCCGGAAGGCTCGCCCGTTGGCCAGCCCGGTGAGGTCGTCGGTGACCGCCTGCTCGGAGACGAGCTCGTGCAGGGCCACGTTCTCGACCGACGCGGCGGCCTGACCGACGAGGTACAGGAAGACCTCGCGTTCAGACGCGGTGAACGGCTTGTCCGCCCGGCCGATCGTCATCGCGCCCACCGGCGTACCGGCCGCGCCGATCCTGCCGAGCGAGCTCGCGAAGGCGTACGCGTCGCCCTCCGCCACCTCGACGGGCCCCTGCTCGCGCAGCGCCCGGCTCTCGGCGGCCAGGGCCGCCCCCTGAACCGCTTCCGTTGGCTTCCCCGCCTCGGCCTCGGAGCCGACGTGGCCGCTGAGCGCGACCAGACCGTAGTCGGCGCCGCAGGCGCCCACGGCGGTCTCGACCAGGATCGCCAGCAGCGCCTGGCGGTCCAGCCCGGAGGCGAACGCGTCGCCGATCCGGCGCGTCGACATCTCGATCTCGACCCGCTGACGGCGCAGCTCGTCCATCTGATCGGCGAGGCGTCCGCTCATCTTGTTGAACTCGCTCGCCAGCCCGGCCATCTCGTCGCCCCCGGTTACCGGCACGGGGTGTGAGAAGTCGCCCTCCCCGATGCGGCGCGCGGCGCCGAGCATCTCGCGCACGTAGCGCCTGCAGCGAGCGGAGGATGAGCGCGACGGCGACCAGAGCCACCGCGAAGAACACGACCAGTCCGATCGCGACGTTCGGCCGCGAGCCGAAGAAGCCCTCGTCGACGGCCGGAGCAAGGAGCGCCACGCGCACCTGCTCGGCGCCGAGCGGCTCCGTCGCCGCGGCCCTGAGCTGCTCGTCGCCGCGCTCCACGTCCGTGGCCTCGCCCCCGGACGGGAGGTCACCCGCAGCGACCCCGGGCGCGCCGGCGACCGTGCCCTGCGGGCCGATCAGCGCCGCGTCCTCGCCCGTGGTCGTCTCGACCTCGCGCAGGTAGGCGTCGCGCGTGGTGCTCGAGGCCGCGATCGTGCCGACCTGCTGGCCGTCCGGCCCGACCAGGTCGACCGCGGCCGTGGCGATCGGGCGCGAGTCGCCCGCGACCGTCTCGCGCCCCGACGAGTCGATGATCGAGACGTACGCGATCCCGGGGCGGTTCGCGTAGGCCCGCGCGAGGTTGAGCACGTCCGCCGCGTTGGCGTCACGGATCGCGGTCATCGACGGGTCGTCGGCGGCCGTCTCGTGGGCAAGGCCGTTGGCCACCCTGCCGGAGTCGGCACGGTCCTGGTCGAAGAGGTTGGTCGCCGTCTGCAGCCCGGCGTCGAGGCGGGCATCGGTCTTGCCGTTCGCGGAGTCCGACGCGATCTGCGTGACCAGCACCGCGAGCGCGATCATCGGCAGGGCGACGATCAGCACGAAGAAGAGGATCAGACGGACGCGAAAGCTCATCCCTACCCGGTATTAGATCGGCTGTCCGGGCGCCGTGCTGCACCTCCGCGCCACCGTGGGCCGCGAGACCCGGCGGCGCTAGACTCGCCAGGCCCGGGGCTATAGCTCAGTTGGGAGAGCGCCTGGTTCGCAATCAGGAGGTCGTCGGTTCGAGCCCGACTAGCTCCACTACCTCGGGTCCCGCATGGCGATGCGGGATTCGGGGATCCGCTCTTCAGCCGCCATCGCCGCCGCCGAGCCGCTCGCGGGTACCGAGTGGGTACCACTCCCCTCCCGCGCGGCCCGAATCGCATCCTTCGCGGGCAAGCTCGGGGCGTCCTCTCGGCCGTAGTCGGCAAGCGTGGGTCGTCCGAGCTCGACTCGGCGCGGCGCAGTAGGTAAAGCCCTTCATCTTGCGCCGTCAATCCGCTATACCGAGTTACACCGGCCGGGGCAGCGATATGGCCGGGCGACGGTACCCGCGCGAGCTGGGACCGATCGTGACCGAACGAGAGGAGGTTCTCGCGATGGCGGTTTACGTCGATGCGAGCGGCGCCGCAAGAAACCCCCCGCCGGCAACCGCAACCGAGCGGGCGGTAGCCGACCAACTACCGATCGGGGCTTCGCCCGATGCCGCGCGAGCCGCGGTCGATCGTGTTCCGCTCTGGTTCCACACGTTCAGCCTCGACGCCGGCCGGACCTACACGCCAGGAGTCGCTCGCGATCACCGCTACCGCTTGCCGTTCTTACCGGACGATCTGACCGGACGCAGCGTCCTCGACGTCGGAACTTTCGATGGCTTCTACGCGTTCCTCGCAGAGGCCCGAGGGGCTCGACGCGTCGTCGCGGTCGACAACGAGCAATACACGGACTGGGTCAGCGCCCGTTGGGGCGTGGATCTAGAGGGCGGTGAGGGTTTTCGGACGATCGCCGAGCTTCTCGACTCCGGGGTCGAGTATCGGCGCATCGATGCGTTCGGGCTCGACGCGCTGAGCGAGCGCTTCGACCTCATCATCTGCTTCGGGATCCTGCACCGGGTCGAGAACCCCCTGGGTCTGCTCTCGGTGCTGCGCCGACGACTCGAGCAAGACGGGGAGGTCCTTCTGGAGACGTACGGGGTCGGCAATCCAAGTCTGAACACCGACGCGGCGATCCACGTCTGCGAGCCTGGCGAGGTCTACGTCCGCGACGACCACGTCTACTGGGGGTTCAGCGGCCCGAGCCTCGACCGCCTCGCCCACCACGCTGGGTTCGACGGCGCGACGGTGCTCGATGCGCCGGTGATCGACGGTCACCCGCGCATCGTCTGTCGGCTGAACGCAGGGCGGCCAGCGCCCGTAGACATGCCGCCTGCAGGCCGTTCACCCGAACATCACACGGCTGTGACGACCGGCTAGCAAACCGGCCGCGCCGGGCCAGTCCGACTTAGGACGTGGCTGCGGCGTCCTCGAAGCACCTGCCCGCCCGCCAGGTCAGCGCGGACTCCTGCCTTGGCGAGGCCGAGGTTGCGGCAGGCTACGGCCCGATGCGGTACGGCCGCTCCCGCCGACCGGCATCCCGCTCCCGGGGGCTCTCCCATTCGACGCTATCGAACATCTCTCAGCAGGTGACCACGGTCGAGCCACTCGTTTTCACAGGACTCGCTTGTGTCGCCCGAGACCGCCAGCGGCTGAACACCGGCGCATGTGCCCCTGGTTGAATGACTGGAATGCCACACACGCTCGAGGCTGACTACCTGGTAGTCGGGGCCGGGGCGTCGGGCATGGCTTTCGCCGACGCCGTGACCCGCCACGCGGACGTGCAGGTCGCTGTGGTCGATCGCAGGCACGGGCCCGGCGGCCACTGGCTCGATGCGTACCCGTTCGTGCGGTTGCATCAGGCATCCTCGTTCTACGGCGTGGCCTCGACGGTGTTGGGCTCCGGATCGATCCAGCGCGAGGGACCGGAGACCGGCCTTCACGAACGGGCCACCGCTGCCGAGATCTGCGCCTACTACGAGCGGGTGCTGAACGAGCGACTGGTGCCGTCGGGTCGGGTGCGGTTCCACCCGAACTGCGAGTACCTGGGTGAGGGCTCGTTCGTCTCGCGCCTCTCGGGGGAGCGTTACCAGGCCCGTCGGGATTGCCGGATCGTCGACGCGCGCTACCTCGCCCCCGAGATCCCGGCGACGACTGAGCCGCCGTTCCGCGTCGTAGGCGGGGTCCGGGCGCTGCCGGTCAACGAGCTACCAAAGCTGCAAACAGCACCGCGAGAGTTCGTGATCGTCGGATCCGGTAAGACGGCAACCGACGCTTGCGTGTGGTTGCTCGAAAGCGGAGTCGACCCGGACGCGATCTGCTGGGTTCGCCCCCGCGAGCCGTGGATGTTGAACCGCGCGGTCGTCCAGCCCGACCCTGCGGTATTCATCGCGATGGCTGCCGACATCATGGAGGCGGCGTGCGAGGCCACCTCCCCTGATGACCTCTTCCTGCGGATGGAAGCCGCGGGGGTGATGCTCCGCATCGATCCCTCGGTGACACCGACGATGGCGAAGACACCGACGCTCGCCCATTGGGAGCTCGACCTGTTGCGCGGCATCGAGCGGGTGGTACGGCTCGGACACGTCCGCCGGGTCGAGCCCGGGCGGATCGAACTGGCCGAGGGCGATGCGGCGGTCCACAGGGACGCGGTGGTCGTCCACTGCGCAGCGTCCGGCCTGCAATACCCGCCGCTGATCCCAATCTGGGGCGACGAGGCGATCACGATTCAGCCGGTCCGAGCGGGCTTCCCGTGCCTGGCTGCGGCACTGATCGGTTACGTGGAGGCAACCCGCGACGACGACGACAAGAAGAACCGGATATGCCCCCCGTCGCCGCTTTCGGACACACCCACCGACTGGGCGCTGATGCAGGCCCTCGGCGGACGTGCGGCACTCGCCTTCACCGCCGAGCCCGACATCAAGGAGTGGGCCAACCGCGTGGCACTGAATCCTGCGCGCGTGCCCCCGGGAGCCGCAGTTGACGGCAATCTGGCGGCTGCTGCAGAGCGCTTCAGCGTCGCCCTTGGCCCCGGCCTAGCGGCATTGGCAGAGCTCGCGAGACTCGACCCGCCCGGTGGCGGATCCGGTCGGCCATCCGGATCTCAAGGTTCAAGGCGCTCAACGAATCCGGGACGCCCGGGCGGGCAGCCGCCCGTCTGACCCCAGAGCGAGACGAGTTTCATGCGACTAGAGGTCCCCGGCCGTTGAGACCTGCGCTCGGTCTCAGCGGCCGCGCGTCCTGCTCGCGCGAAGGAGGAGTGCAGGTCTGGGCCGTTTCGGCCTCTACAGGGGCCGGCGTATCTGACTGGATTCGCCCGTCCGCGTTTCCCGTACTCATCCTGGAAGCGGCAGCGGGCGTCGCATTCATTGGGCACCAATCGCGTTTCTGGTGCCCAAATCGAACGACATCCACGGTGATCCACGCCTATCCGACGTTGGCTTCGCTCCCAGCCGGTCTGGCATATTCCGCTTGATAGAGCCAAAAACGCGACATCGTGTCCTGCCACGGCGCCCCGCTTCGCAATCAGGAGGTCGTCGGTTCGAGCCCGACCAGCTCCACTACCTCGGGTCCCGCATGGCGATGCGGGATTCGGGGATCCGTCGTGCCTTCGAGTGCTTCGCTGACCGCTACGTCCCGCCGACCTTGACCTACGCGTCCTTGACCCTCCTCCGGGGACTCGTCAGCGAGGTCGACCCGGCCTGGTTGGTGGCCCTGACGATGCAGGTGTAGTTGCCGGTCAGGTTGGGCGTGAACTCCGGACCGGCGGCGATGTTCGACCCATTTCTCTTCCACCGATAGGCGAAGCCGGAGGGGGCCCTGAACAGGAACGACGCGAGCAAGTCGGGCGCCCACGTCCCGTTTTGGCAGGTGAGCTCGCTCCCAACCTTGGCTGCCCCGGAGATCCGCGGGCGCTGCGTGCTCAGAGGCGCCTTCAGCAGCGCGGCGAACACCGGTGCGGTCTCGCCGCCGAAAAGGGTCGAGACCGTCTCGGTGCCGTCGAGGTTCCCGGCCCGGATCCCAAAGTTGGACGTCCAGCTTGCCCAGTAGATCTTGTTCTCCGTTGGATCGATCGCTGGGCCGCTCGGCGACGCGCTGTTGAACAATGTCTGTGGGATGCCAACGGTGCTGCCCCCCAGTGGCCCGACCCGGACCGTGTCGGAGTCGAGGTCGGTCCAGTAGATCTTGCCGGCCGCCGGGTCGGCCGCGACCCCGATCGGGTTGTCCTCGCCGGCAAACAGGGTCTGCGGGGTGCCCGAGCCGTCCAGGTTCCCGGCCCGAACCTCGTCGGAGAACTGGTTCGTCCAGTAGATCTTGTTGTTCGCGGGGTCGATCGTCACTCCGCTCGGGGCGCTCCCGGCAGGTTCTGTGAACAGGGTCACGGCGCGGGTCCCGTTCAGGTTGGCGACCCGGATCTCGTTGGTGCTGAAATTTGCCCAGTAGATCTTGCGGGCCACGGGGTCGACCGCGACGCCACAGAGCCTGTCCCCGGGTGCCGCGAACAGGGTCGAGGGGGTCCCGGTGCCGTTCAGGTTGGCGACCCGGATCTCACCCCCGGCCCAGGTGGCCCAGTAGATCTTGCGGGCCGTGGGATTGAGCGCGATCCCGCACGGACGGCCGGCGTCGTTGAACAGGGTCCGGGCCGGGGTGGAACCGCCATTTTCGCCGGTCAGGGGCCCGTACCGGATCGACTCTCCCAGCGTCTCCCGGGACCAGTAGATGCTGTCAGCCGCGCTCGCGGTGCCGGCCAGTAGCGCCCCAAGCGCCATGACGCAGGCCGCGGCCACACCTAATGCGATCGCGAACAGCCTTGCCATGTAGTCCTTCCCGTCCGGGAGTGCTCGAACAGCCGACGCGACACCACGCCGATTTCACCAGTGAGGAATGAACGAACGCGCGGCGCGTTTTTTCCGGCTGTAGGACTGACAGGTTCTCCCGTACGGGTAAGCGCCGCCACGTTGGTAGCCGATCAGCGGCGCTGTCCGGTGCCGTGGTTTGCAAGCGGCGGTAGAGCTACTCCTTGAGCGCTAAACACGGTTTCGCCGCTTCCCAAGGCGTCGGAGGACCCCGGCGCTCACGGCCGCAATCGCACCCCGCGGACGTTGGTTTCACGGTTGGATGGTTCGCTTGGGAAGATTCGGTGGCTGGGTCAGCGTGGCACTTCTGGCCGGAGCCGCTTGCGCGATTTTCCTCTCGCTTCCCTCGCGCGGTCCGATCATCCTCTCGCTCTCCACCGCTCACGGGATCGACGCCGGCGACCTTCCAGGGCTGGCACTGCTCGTGCTCGCGCTGGTCGCTGCTCGCGGGCTCGCGCCGCGCCCGGCGGCGGAGTCCGCAGGGCCGGTGCGTCGATGGGCGGGGGCGGCGGCGGCCGTCGTCCTGGGCGGCCTGCTGCTCGCTGGTCTGTTCCCGGACCCCACGCCACCGCCCCTGATACCCGCCGGGGGCGGGACCATCGGCGCGATAACCGGGCACGCGGACGGGCAGGCGGCCGATCCGCCGCGTCGTTGGTCGCACCTGGCGGTGACCTACGACGGGACGATGCTGAGACTGTTCGTCAACGGGGACCAGGTGTCGAGCCGGGCCACGAGCGGGCCCATCCTGAGGACGCCCGATCCGCTTTGGATCGGCGGCAATCATCCATATGGCGAGTTCTTCGAGGGCCTGATCGACGAGGTTCGGATCTACGACCGGGCCCTCAGTCGCTCCGCGGTGCGGGCCGAGATGTCGACGCCGATCACGAGCGCAACGGGCCCGACGGCGCGGGGCGAGGTGGCCGCATGGGCATTCGACCAGCGCTCGGGCAGGCTGGCGGCGGACGCCTCCGGCGCGGGCAACGCCGGCACGCTGATCGGGCCGACCTGGACGAACGGGGGCCGGTTCGGCAACGCGCTCCGCTTCGACGGCGCCGGAGCCATCATCCGCGTCCCGGCCTCGTCGTCGCTGGATCTGAGCGGCGCGATGACCCTCTCCGCCTGGATCCGGCCCGCGGACGTACAAGCCGGATGGCGGACGGTCGTGCATCGTCAGACCGACGCCTACTTCCTCATGGCCGGCGGCGGCGAGGTCAGCACCGCCTCCGGTGACCTGCGCTTCGCCCTGGTAGTCGGGGCGGCCGCATGCTTGTGCATCGCGCTGGTGGCCGGAGGCACACGTTGGCTGGACGCGAGCGCCTCATGGTGCCCGCCGATCGCGCTGTTCCTGGCCGGTTCGGCGATCGATGTGTGGCTCACGGGCCCGGGTACCGTGATCGGCCCAACCCTGGTGGCGGCCTGGTACGCCCTCACCGCACGACGTCGCGCCGTTGCCATGACGATGTTTGCGGTCGCAGTGGCGCTAGCCGTAGTGACGGTCCTGGCTCTCGCCGGCCAATCCGTCAACGAGCTCGCCGGCGACGGTGTTGTCCGCTCGGCCGCGCTCGGGCTGCTGCTGATCGCCGGCGGGGTCCTCGCCGCACTCTGCCGCCCGAGCCAGGCCGAGTAGGTGATGGGCGCGGCGCTCTCGCGTGGAAGCGGCTGCGGAGCACCGGATCTCCATTGGGCACTAGACGCCTCCCAGTGCCCAAAGCGAGCGACATCCGCAGGCATCCACGGATATCCGACGCGCCCGCGTGCGCGGCTCTCGACTGACCCCCGCTTGATAGAGCCAAGAACGTGGCATCGTGCCTGGCGCGGCGCCCCGCTTCGCAATCAGGAGGTCGCCGGTTCGAGCCCGGCTAGCTCCATTGGAGGACGCCCGCTAATGCGAGGATTCTTCGTCCTAACCCGTGCGAGACTGCGCAGGCGATGTCGCAGGAGAAGATCGAGTTGCTGCGGCCCCTCCTCGCCGAATGGGCAGAGGGGAACTTCTGGGGATCGGCCGAGTTGATGGCATCGGACATCACGTTCCAGGCTGCGCCGCGGGCCAACATCGTTGCCCCCGTCTGGACGTTCCGGGAGAACGAAGTCGTCGGCGTTTACCTCGAGGGAACGAGGGACGCCGCCCTCATAGCCGCCGGGCTTCCGGAGTAGACCGCGATGGAGTTGGGATTGCATCTGCCGCTGATGGAGTGGCAGCGCGAGGGACAATCGCTCACGCGGCTGCAGACGGCGACCGACGCGGCGCGCGATCATGGCTTCGACACGATTTCCGTCAACGACCACTTCGTCTTCTCGACGCCATGGCTCGACGGCCTGACCGCGCTCGCCGCGGTCATCGAGCGTTCCGGAGAGATGACCCTCGCAACCACGATCTCGCTCGCTTCGCTGCGCGGCCCGACGCCGCTGGCGAAGGCAATCGCGGCGCTCGACATCCTCTCCGGCGGCCGCATGATCGCCGGCGTCGGCCCGGGCTCGTCGCAGCTCGACTACAAGGCGATCGGGATGCCGTTCGACGAGCGCTGGCCGCGGTTCGAGGAGGCCGTGCGCGTCCTGCGGACCCTGCTTCGGGGCGAGCCCGCCCCGGCGGACGAGACCCGCTTCTACCCAGTCCCCGAGGCGCAGCTCGCACCGCCGCCTCAGCGTGACGGCGGCGTCCCGATCTGGATCGGCAGCTGGGGCTCGGAGCCCGGCCTGCGCCGGGTTGCCCGGCTCGGGGACGGCTGGGTCGCCTCCTCGTACAACACGACCCCCGACCTGTTCGCGGCCGCCCGCGAACTCCTCGGAACGGAGCTGGAGAAGCACGGCCGCAGCATGGAGGGATTCCCGAACTCGCTGGTGACGATGTGGACCTGGGTTACCGAGGATCGCGTGGAGGCCGACCGGATGCTGACCGACGTGCTCGCGCCAGTGCTCAAGCGCGACCCCGACGAGCTGCGAGCCGGCCTCTGCATCGGTTCGGCCGAGCACTGCGCGGAGCTGCTCTCTCGCTATGACGCAGTCGGCTGCGAGCGGGTCCTCTTCTGGCCGCTCGGAGATGAGCCGAGTCAAATCGAGCGCTTGGCGACGGGCGTGCGTCCGCTGATCGGCGCTCAGCGCGGCTGAGATCCGGGCGTTCGCTCTCCTCACGGGACTCGGAGCCATTGGAGGACGACGTCCATTGGGCACCGGACGGCTATCCGACGTGCTTGGACTCGTGGCTCGCCGGACGGGACTCCGCTTGACAGAGCCACAAACGAGTGTTTGCAGCCAATCTGGGAGCCCCGCTTCGCAATCAGGAGGTCGTCGGTTCGAGCCCGGCTAGCTCCACTACCTCGGGTCCCTCAGGGCGATGCGGGATTCGGGGATCCGCTCAAGCGCTTCCTGCTCTCACCCGGATATGTGCCGGCGTGGGTGCGGGGCACTGGTGCCCGGTCCAGCACGTCCGACGCTGACCGCCGCGACCCACCCGACGAGGTCCAGGTGGCGCGCTCGGAACGCCGCGCCAGAGCTCAGCCTGCGGCGACAGTCTCCGGATCCGGCTCCTCGCCTGTGAGGGAAGGCGCATCGCCGTTGCCCGAAGGGAGGACGCGCAGCGCGTCCACGGGTAGGTGGAGCTGCACCGGAGTGCCCTGCTCGTAGGGGATCCCGCCGCCGGTGTTCTGAATGAGCGCCTGGAGCGCTTCCCCGGTGGCGCCCCGGACGATGACCTGGATCACCGAGCCCACGTAGACGACGCGCTCCACCATGGCCGGGATGCGGTTCGGCCCCGACGGAGACCCGTGCGGTTCGAGCTCGATGCGTTCCGGTCGGATGACGATCTTCACCTCCCCCGTGACGTCGCGGTCCGTTCCGCGCGTCTCGAGCTCGTAGCCGTCCAGCGCGACGCGGCACGCGCTCGGGCCGGCACTGACGATGGCGGCCTGCATGAGGTTCGACACGCCGAGGAAGTCGGCGACGTAAAGCGTCTCGGGATCCTCGTAGACGTCCTGAGGCCCCCCGACCTGCTCGATGTGCCCGCCGTTCATGACCGCGAGGCGGTCGCTCATCGTGAGCGCCTCCTCCTGGTCGTGGGTGACGTAGAGGAACGTGATGCCGACCTCCTGCTGGAGCGACTTGAGCTCGATCTGGAGGGCCTTGCGGAGCTTCGCATCGAGGGCGCCGAGCGGCTCGTCCAGCAGGAGCACGGTCGGATTGAGGACGAGAGCGCGCGCCAAGGCAACGCGCTGCTGCTGCCCGCCCGAGAGCTCGGACGATTTGCGCCTCTCGTAGCCCGGGAGCTGGACGAGCTCGAGCGCCTTGCCGACGCGCTCTCGGATTTCGGCTTTCGGCCGTTTCGCCCGCTTCAGCCCGAAGGCGATGTTGTCGTAGACGTTCAGGTGCGGAAAGAGCGCGTAGTTCTGGAACACGGTGTTCACGTTGCGCTGATGAGGCGGTGTGTAGGCAACGTCTGCGCCGTCCAGGAGGATCTCGCCGGAGGTCGGCTGCTCGAAGCCGGCGATCATTCGCAGAGTGGTCGTCTTCCCGCAGCCGGAAGGCCCGAGGAGCGAGAAGAACTCACCGGCCGGGATGTGGAGATCGATGCCGTCCACCGCCGTCACGTCGGCGAACTGCTTGGTCAGCTTGCTCAGTTCGATTTCGCCTCGTGCCATTTGATCTCTCGAAGCTAGCTCAGGTTGAAGGCGCCGCCAAGGTCCTCAGCCGCTGTGCCCGCCCGGCGCTCTCCGCGGGTGAAGAAGCGCCAGGTCAGGAAGCCGGCCGCGACAATGAGAAGGGTCGACACCATCATGATCGTTGCGATCGCGTTCACCGAAGGTAACGGCGCGGCCCGCGTCGCTGCGTAGATCTGGATCGGGACGGTGTCCGTGGATCCGCCGCTTGACAGCCACTGGCTGATGACGAAGTCGTCGGCCGAGATGGCGAACACCACAGCGGCGGAGGCGATGATCGCCGGGGCGAGCAGGGGCAGAAGGACGCGCGTCAACGCGACGAACGGCGAGGCCCCGAGGTCCGCGGCGGCTTCCTCGTACTGCCTGCCGATCGAGAACAGCCGACCCCGCACGATCACGACCACGAAGGAGATCGAGAAGGTCACGTGGCCGAGGATCTGGGCGAACGTTCCCGTGTGAACGAATGTGAAGATGTGGGAGAAGACGAGGAGGAGCGATACGCCCATGACGATCTCGGGCGTGACCAACGGAAAAAGCATGATGAAGTTGGAGGTCCCGGAGCCGCGACCGCGCCAGCGGGCGAGGCCGAGGGCGAGCAAAACCCCGATCGGGACGGCGATGAGAACGTCGGCTATCGCCAGCTTGAAGCTCTGACCCAGAGCATGCGAAAGGGTCGGGTCATGGAAGACCGAGTCCACTGGATCCCCCCAGTACCAGCGCGTCGAGAAGGAGTCCCAGACGGTGCGCGAGCGGGTCGCATTGAAGGAGAACTGCACCGCGATCAGCACCGGCACGATCGACCACAGGATGTAGGCCCAGGTGAAAACGCCGAGGAAGCGCGGCTTTCCCCACGGGTTGCGGAGCCAGCCGCGCAAGCGGGTCGAGGTCGAGGGCCGGGGCCTCGCTCGCGGCTCGGCAACGGCCGTCACAGCGCCCCCACCGCCCCGGCCTCGCGCTGGGCGTGATGGATGCTCCGCATGTAGTAGAGCATCAGGATCGTCAGGAAGGCCGCGAGGACGACCGTCAGCGCAGCGCCGATCGTCGGCTGCGGCCCGCCGTGGAAGTAGAGGTCGATCTGGTTGCCGATCATCGAGGTGCTCGGCGCGCCGGAGACGATGTTCGGCGTGTAGTAGTCGCCGAACATCGGCAGCGTGATGAGGACTGCGCCGCCGAGAATGCCCGTCTTCGAGAGCGGGAGCGTGACCGTGCGGAACGCTGACCACGGGCTTGCGCCGAGGTCACGTGCCGCTTCGAGGTGGCTCCGGTCGATGCGGTCTAGGGAGGCGAAGAGCGGCAGGATCAGATACGGGATGTAGCCGTAGACGAGGGCGAGGATGACCGTGGACGAGCTCCCGCCGAGCCAGTCCCGTGGCTGGCTCAGGACGTGGGTGGCCGTTAGGAAGTCGTTGACGTAGCCGTCCGTCTGGAGGAGATTTACCCAGGCGAGCATCCGCATCATGTAGCTGATCCAGAGGGGCAGGATGATCAGGATGAGAACGACGCCCTTCCACCGGCCCGCGTGCCGGGCCGTGAAGTAGGCGACCGGATACCCGATCAGCAGGCAGAGGGCCAGGGAGACGAGGACGTAGACGATCGTCCTGATCCCGACGTCGAACCAGATCCCTCCCGGCGCGAGGCGGCCGAGGACCTCGCCGATCCAGCCGACGTTCCAGTTGAGCGGGTCCCAGATCGGGACCGGCTGGAAGAGGACCGGGTCGACCGTTCCGAACGCGACCCCGAGGACCGCGTAGAACGGAACGATGAAGAGGAGAACGAGCCAGAGAACGCCCGGGAACGCAAAGCTGGGCCACAACCAGCGCCGGTACACGACGTCCTACCGGCTCGCGCCTCATGGCCGTCAGCTGCCGCCTCCGGCGAGGAAGTTCGAGTAGCCGTCCTCCCAAAGCTGCTGTCCCTGAGACGTGAGCGTCCCGTACTGGAGCGAGTCGGGCCCGAGGTCCTCGTTCGTCAGGACGCTGTTCTCCAGGTTCTCGGGCACGACTCCCTTCTGCACCAGGGTGCTCGGGTCGATCTCGTTCAGCGGTGGCTGGTACCCGTTGAAGTTGACGAAGTTCGAGTAGGACGACGCCGTTGTCGAGGAGGTAGTTGAGGAAGAGGTGCGAGAGCACCGGCTTCTCCGTCGTCGAGCAGATCGCGAAGCAGTCGTTCTGGACCGGCACCTTTCCGTACGGCGCTTTCCAATATGCAAGCGCCGAGGCCGGGGTGTCCTTCGGCAGGTAGTAGATGTAGCCCGCGATCATGTCCCCCGACCACGCCTGGTGGAGCCAACTCGACCCCTCCGGGACCGTCTGGTACTGAATGTCGTCAACCTTGATGTTGCAGACGTCGTAGAGCTCCTTGAGGTCGGACACCGCCTGGTTCACGAGTGCCGGGTCCTCGGTGTTGATGTCCGTGATCCCCTTGCGCAGGAGCGCCATGCCGATCGTCTCGCGGTTCTCGGAGAGCAGCGCCACTTTGCCCTTGTACGCCTGGGACTCCCAGAAGATGTCCCACGGCTGGTCCATGCCGGCGATGTCCTCTTTGATCTGGTCCGCCCGCCATGCGATGCCGGTGGCATAGACGGTGTAGGGAACCGTGTAGCGCGACTCGCCGTCGTAGAACGGGTCGACGAGCTGTGGCCAGATGTTCTTCTTCAGGTTCGGGATGTAGTCGAGGTTGAGCGGCTTGATCAGCTTGCCGGCGACGCCGATATCGAGCGTGTCCGGCGTGATCTCCATCACGTCGGGCGTGACCGCTCCGGAGGCAAGGCGCTGGAGTCCGGAGTTGACGTTGTCGAACGGCGCGTACTGGACGTCGACGCCGTATTTTTCCCCGAAGTCCGTGAGAAGCTTCTTGTAGAGGTAGGCGGGATAGTTGAAGACGGTGAACGTCCCGCCCGTCTCCGGCTTGAGCCCCGACTCGATGGGATCCTCCCAACGCGGCAGGGTCACGCGCTTGTCAGGTCTCGCGAGCGGCAGGCCTCCCGGCCCGACCAGTTCGCCGCCCGTGCCGGTCTCCTGGGGGACGCCCGTCGAGTTGCCGCAGGCGGCGAGCAGGCCGCCAGCACCGGAGAAGGCCGCGGCGGCACCTGCGCTTCGCAGCAGGAAGCCGCGCCTGCTCAGGGAGTACGGCCCTTCCTTCGGGTGGTGCGTCATTCGAGTCCCCTCCTGGGTTCGGTGTCCGCGAGGTGGGGCACGGTCTCACGGACAGCGTATTCCGCTTGCCCCCGATCCATCCCCCGCCGCGGTCTCGTAGGCAGCCGCCCCCAACTCACAGTCGAGAAGCGATTCGGCCATCTCGAGCGCACAGCGAAGCATCCGCTCGCGAGGTACATCGGGGTCATGGAGCGTCGCCTGGACGGCGAGTCCGTCGAGGAGCGAGCTGAGCAGCAGAGCCACCGCGTCGGCATCGGCGTCACTGAACTCCTCCGCGGCCTGACCGGCTCGGATCACGGCCGCGATCTCCTCGCGCCAGCGATTGTCCAGTCGCTGACGAGCTCGTCGCGACGCGGGATCACGAAGAGCGCGGGCCCAAAGCTCGATCCACAGGGTCCAGTCGTACTCCTCGGCTGAAGCCTCGATCATGAACCGCAACTGGTCGCGCGGGCGCTCCAACAGGTGAATGCGCTCGCGCATCTCGACGTAGAAACGCTCCTCGTCGATCGTCAGCGCCTCGGCGAGCAACTCGTCCTTCGACCGGAACCAATAGAGCACCGCCGGAGGGCTGATGCCCGCTCGCTCGGCGACGTCCGCGAGCCGGGTCGCCGCAAGGCCGCGTTCGACGATCACGTCTGCTGCGGCCCTGAGCAACTGCGGTCTACGGATATGGTCGATCTGAGGACGCGGGCTCACCGGTCTCTCCTCGCCGGAACACTGAACCGCCGTTCAAACTATCACCGCTCGGGCTGGGATGACACGACGCGCGACGATCATCTCCTACGGCGCTCACGGCCTCACCGGGGCAACCCCGGTCTATCCACGAGCCTCGGCTACCGGCGACTCGACCCCACCGACCGAACGGCGGCGAAGTGACCTTGCTGCGGACCTGTGGGGAACTGAAGGACGTTGGCTGAGCCGGCCGGCGACGATGCCGAAGCGGCCGCTTCCGACGTGCCCGCCGAGCGGGCCGACGCCCCGGTCAGGAGGGTTACGGCCGCGATCGCCGCCAGCCCGAGGCCCGCGAGCGTCCGTGCCACGGGCACGGTCCGTCCACGGGAGTGATCCACTGGCGCCTCGCCAGGTAGGCCCGCGGTCAGCACCTCGACGGCGACGTAATGCGGCCCAACAGCCATGCCCCGGTCATCGGGGCATGGACAAGGCGGCTTGAGCGATATCCACGGCTATCCACGGCTATCCGACCTTGGCTGCGCTCCCAGCGCATTGGTCAATCGCGCAGCCCGGCCGAGTTGCGCCGCGCCCACCGTACGGATAGCCTCGAGGACCGGCAGACCACGGGGGCCTAGGGAAGGGAGTCTCGTATGAACGCCGTGACGCGTTGGTCCTGTCTCACGAGGGCGGGCACGCGCCGGATCGTGCTCGCGGTCGCGACGTCGATGCTCGGGATGCTGGCGCTCGCCGTGCCCGCCTCGGCGTTCGTTGAGACTTTCGGCTACAGCGGCGGGCCGCAGACCTGGACCGTCCCGCGCGGGATCACCGAGGCGAGCTTCGATCTCTATGGGGCATCGGGTGGCGGCTTTCACGGGGATCCCACCGGCGGCCCGTCCCTCGGCGGTCGGGCCACGGCGACCATCGCGGTCACGACAGGCACCTCGATCCAGGTGACCGTTGGCGGTTCTCCGCCGTTCACCAACTACAACCAGGTCCCGGGTTTCAACGGTGGTGGCGCCGGCGGCATCGTCGACTACGCCGGCGGCGGTGCCACGGACATTCGCATCGGCGGCACGGCGCTCGCGAACCGCGCGCTCGTCGCGGGCGGCGGCGGCGGGGCGGCAAACGTATGTGACAGCACCTCGGAGATGGGGGGCAACGGCGGCGGACTGGTCGGCCTCGCGGGGGACAACGGTTGTCAGGGCGGCGCGGGCGGCGGTGGCGGCACGCAGACCGCCGGAGGCGGCAGCACCGTGCAAGCGGGCCAATTCGGCCTCGGTGGAAGCGCCGCCGCCGGCAACAACAGTGGTGGGGGCGGCGGTGGCGGCTGGTACGGCGGCGGCGCCGGTGTCAACGGTGCTGGTGGGGGCGGCGGCTCGGGCTACGGGCCTCCCGGCACCGTCTTCGGGACCGCGGGTCAGCCCGGCGCCGGCCTCGCCACGATTACCTACACGCCGACGATCGCCACCCTGATCGGAGCGGTCGTGGACCTCAACCTTCCGCCTACGGTCGAGCCCGCCCTTCTGAACCCCCTCGCTACCGCGCAGCAGAACCTGAACGCGGGCAGGCCCACCGCTGCCTGCAACCGGCTCGCGGTGTTCACGAACCGCGTCAACGCCCAGAGCGGTAAGGCGATCCCGACCGCCGATGCCGCCCGACTGGCCTCCATGGCCGACGACGTGCGCAAGTCGCTGAATTGCGGCGGCGCGCTCACCTGCGCTGGCCAGAAGGCGACGATGGCCGGCACGGGCGGACCCGACCGGCTGCGTGGAACGTCGGGCGACGACGTGATCGCCGCCAAGGGCGGGGACGACAGGGTGGTCGGCCTGCGGGGCGACGACATCGTCTGCGGTGGCGCCGGCGCCGACCTCATCCGAGGCCAGGGCGGCGACGACACGCTCAGAGGCGGGCCGGGCAAGGACGAGCTGCGGGGCGGGCCGGGCTCGAACAGGTGTCGCGGCGGGGGCGGCTCGGACAGCAAGCAAAGCTGCTGAGAACGCGGCACGCGTGATGAGTGGCGGATCATGCGCGCTCTGATACCACGCGACCGGTACGAGGCATTGAGCCATAGCCGGTATCTCAATCAGGCGTCGTTGGGCCTCATCCCGCGCGATTCAGTCGAAGCCATGACGGCCTTTCTCAACGATGTTGCCCAGCACGGCAACGTGCGCATGTCCGACGCGGCCGAGACTCGCGTGCTCGACGACGTGCGGGCAGCTGCCGCGACGCTGCTAGACGCGCCGCCGCGCGGCATCGCCATCACTGGGGGAGCAAGCGAGGGTCTGAGCCAAATGGCAGCGGCCCTCGCCACGAGCTCTGGCGAGGTAGTCCTGGTGCCCACCGATTTCCCAAGCGTCACCTATCCCTGGCTGGCGGCCCGGGATCGATTGGGTACCGCGATCCGTTGGGTGGAGGACAGCCCGCACACGGACCTGACCGCGGCCTTGATTGAGGCCGTCGCAGGCTCCACCTCGGTGGTCTGCGTCAGTGCGGTGCAGTATGCGACCGGTACGGCGCTCGACGTTGGGGCCGTTGCACGACGGGCTCACGAGGTGGGCGCGAAGATCGTCGTGGACGTTACGCAGCTCGCCGGCGCCGGCTCGGTCAGCATGCGGGAATGGTCGGCGGATGCGCTCGTCTGCAGCGGCTACAAATGGCTCTCTGCGCACGGCGGCGTCGCGATCTTGGCTGTATCCGACGAGCTCATCGCCACCACGCCGGGGATCATCGGATGGAAGGGAGCCAGCGATCCCTTCGACTTCACCGCGCAAACCCTGCTCCTGGCCGACGACGCTCGACGGTACGAGCTCTCCACGATGTCGTACTGCTCGGCGGTCGGGTTGAGTCGGTCGCTTGCGCTGCTTGCCGAAGCCGGCGCAGAGGCTCTCGGCGAACACTCCCGCGTGCTCGCTGAAGAGCTAGCCGGTCAAGTGGAACCCCTCGGCTGGACGCCGTTTCGAGCGCTTGGCGGAGGCAGTGCATGCGGTCACATCGTCTCCTTGCGGCACGCAACTCTCAGTGCGTCGGCGGTCCAAGCAACGCTGGCGGCCGAATATGGCGTGATCGTCAGCTCCCGCGGTGGCGGCATCCGGATCTCACTGCACGGGTACAACGACAGTTCCGACGTCGCTGCGATCGCTGATGGACTCAAGGAACTGGCACGTTGAGGTCGTTGAGTTCGGTGCCCCGCTACTTAGCCGCGGCAGATCCGGACGCGCTGAGCTCGGCGAGCCGCGCCGCACTTCTGGCGTCCATTGGCACGAAGGTCTCGATCGCGAGGTCTGCGGCCGACACCTCCAGCGGCGCCCCGAGGGTGGCGATCACGGTGAAGAGGCTGACCTCGCCGACCGGTGTGCGCAGGTCCAGCGACACGACGGGCTGAGTCGCCGGGCTGGTCGGTGGATCGTCGGGGAGATAGGCCTCCACATCCTCGATCAGCTCGCCCAACGCCGGGTCGGCGTCCTCGCGGCTCTTTCGCCTCAGCTTCGTGATCAGGGGCGCGTTGCAGGCCGCGGTCATCGACGAGATCTTCGGCAGGCCGCCGGGGTGAACGCCGAGGCGCAGCATGTTGATCGGTGGCTCGAGGAGCTCTGGGTCGACCCCGTCCCAGAGAAGGGACGCGGCCCGATTGGCCTCGATCAGGTTCCAGAGCCCGTCAACGATCAAAGCCGGGTTGGGCTCGTGGGCTTCCAGCAGCCGGCTGAGTGACTCGCGCAGCGGCCGCATCATCTCGCCGTCGTACGCCTGCTCCAGATAGGGCGGAGCGAAGCCCCCAGCGAGCAGCAGGCGGTTGCGCTCGGCGATCGGTAGGTCGAGGTGCTGAGCCAGGTGGACGAGGAGCTGGCGACTCGGGCTGGACCGGCCGGTCTCGACAAAGCTCAGATGCTTGGTCGAGACGCTCGCGCCCAGGGACAGCTCGAGCTGGCTGAGGCCGCGTCGGGTGCGCCAGAAGCGGATCAGCTCGCCCGCGGTTTGAGGCTCCTGCTCTGTCTGAACGACCACCCGAGTGAAACTAGCGCGGTGAGAGGAGTTCCTCCGCCCAGCAAGAACGGCGGCCGCCCCGAAGGGCGCCCGCCCTGGTCTGGGTCTCGAACGGTTATGCGAAACCGCGTCCTCAAAGCGCGGACCGCGCCTCGCCGGGCGCTCAGCAGTGGTGCGTGCTGTCCAGGCCCCGCCCGCCGCGGCATTTGTCCGTGCCGCCACCGCCTCGCAGTTCGTCCTGGCCACGCCCGCCTCGAAGCGTGTCTTCGCCGCCTTTGCCCCGGATCACGTCGGCGCCGCCAGAGGCGCAGATCAGGTCGTCGCCCCCCAGACCGACCACCCTGTCGTCTCCGCCCCCGGCGGCGATCACATCGTCGCCGTTCGTACCTCTGAGCCTGTCGGACCTTCTCGTGCCCACGATCGTTGCCTCGCGCCCCGCGCAGGTGCCGAGCGCCGCGTCGCAGCCGAGCAACTCGCGCACTGCCACGGCCTCCTCGGTCAGCTGATCGGCGTCGGCGCCGGCGATCTTGCCGCGGCTTTCGGCGCTCGAGACCTGGCTGATGAACGCGGCGAGCTCGGTGCAGGCCTGGGCGGGGTTCTGCTGCGCAGTGTTGAGCTTCAGTAGCAGGCCGCTATTGAGCGCGGGCGGCAGGTTGAGGTCCCCGACCCGCGCGATCAGGTCGGAGATCGACGGCACGGTGTAGCGTGATCGTGACGAGGCCGTTGCCGCTCTGAACCCCCGTCTGCAGGGTGGTGCCGGGGGGTCCGTGGCCCGAGCCGCCGCCTCCTCCTCCCCCTGCGTCCCCGCCGCCACCGCCATACCAGCCGCCGCCGCCGCCACCGCCCTTGGTCGTCGCGTTCGTGGGGACACCGCCGTTTCCACCGAGGCCGAAGACACCCTCCGTCGCCGGGGACGTGGCGCTGCCGCCGGTGGTCTGCGTGCCGCCACCGCCGGCCACGCCACCGGGACACCCCGAGGAGCCCCCGGGCAGACCGAAGAGTCCGCCGCCGTCACCTCCGACCGCGCTGGCGTTGGCACAGGAGGCGCCTCCCCCTCCCCCGCCACCACCCGCGACGAGCACACGGTCTTCGAGCGTCGTACCGCCGATGCGAATGTCCGAGGCACCACCACCTCCTGACCCGAGTTGGCCGAAGTTGTCGACGGCCCCGTCGCCGCCGCCGTTGAAACCTCCCTCAGGGGGAGACCCCTGACCGCCGACGTTCACCTGGATCGAGGTGCCGGCGGTGACCGCAATCGTCGCCGTCGCCTGGCCGCCGAGCCCCGGGTCGAAGACGCTGCCCGCATCGCCGTCACCCTGGGCCCCGTAGAGGTCGAAGGTCGCCTCTGTGACCCCGGCGGGAACGGTCCAGGTCTGCGCCGCGCCGGTGTAGCTGAAGGTGTCGGTGGTCGCCGAGGCGGGCGCGGCGAGCGCCAGCATCCCCAGCCCCAGGGTCGGCACCGCGAGCACGATCCGCCGCGTGCCCGAAGACACGCTCACCTTTGTGCGACAGAGGCAACGGGAGCGCAACGGAAAGGAGTCTCGCATGGAACAGCCGTGCTCAGTGCGCCATGTGGTCGCCGTGCATGGAATGACGGCAGGCGACGCCCGCCTCTGGACGGGAATTGATCAGCTCGGGTCCTGAGCGACCTCGGCGAGGAACTCCTCCCCCGTTCGCGGCCGGTTCGCTTCCTCGTCGACGGCCAGCTCCTCGGGGTTGGGGAGCAACTGGGCACCGCCCGTCTGCTCGGCCTCGACCGAGTCGGGGCCTCGGCGCTCAGCGTCGGTTCTGGATTCAGGCTGCAGGGACATTCAGGACCCTCCTCAGCGCCTTCTCGTCAGACTCTGGAGCACGACCTCGATCGGCGATCGGCGAGACTCGCCGGCGTCCGCGACCCCCTCCCGGACCCGACGAATCTCGGCGGCTAGCGAGCCCATCCCCTCGCCGAAGTCGCCCACGCTCTGCGCCGCGTTGGCGAGGTTCCTGCTCACCGCGTGCGCAGCGGTTCCGCTCGGAGGTGCGCCTCGCCAGCGCAACGCCCCCGGCGAGGCCGGCGAGGCCGGCGCCGGCGGCCAGCGCGGGCACCTTCGCCTTCGTCGCAATATCGGTGAGGCGGGCGTCCCTCGGAGCGCGGCCGTTCTGGGACGCATCGCGCTTGGTGCTCGACGGGCGCGCGTCCGACCTGGAGCGCGCCGTCTTTGTCTGCTGGGCCATCGGTCTCCTCCTCCGCCCAGCTACTTGTTCTTCTTGCGAGTCTTCTCCGCCGCGCTGGCGATGTCCGAGGCCTGCTGCCCGTAAGCGCTGACCCGGTCGGCCGCGGCCTTGACCTTCTCGAGGTCGAGGTTGGCGAGATTCAGCGTTCCCCCCGGTTTCGGGACGCTGATGCCGCGGAGCCGGCGAAGCGGGCCCTTTGATCGAGACTTCTCGAGACGGTCCTTTACCACCGCTCCCGCGGCCGCCCCGACGAGGGCCGTTCCGCCAGCGATCAGGGGGGTCTTGGCCTTCGACGCCGCCTCCGAGATCGCGCCGCCGAAGGACTTCGTCCTCTCGACCGCGGCGCTCGGAAACGAGGCGGTCCCGTTGCCGGCCTGGGCGCTCGATCGGGGCTTGGAGCGCGCCCTGGTGGACTTTGAACGAGGGCGTGTGGAGTTGCTTCCTTGCTTCGCGCGCGTGCGGCTCGAGGCGGCCCGCTGCGACGTCGATCGCTTGGCGGATCCGTTTTTCGTTGGGCTCGAGGATCGGGGCGATGAACCGTTTTGGCTCCTCGCCTTCTTGCTCGTCGACTTGGCGGTCTGCGGCATCTCTCTCCTTCGGTCGGGCCACGGCCGGGCAGCTTGGCCGCCGAGCCGCGTGACGCGTTCTCGAATTTGGCCTACCCGGAATGCCCCTGCTAATAGCGGCGAAAGCTAGGTCTGACCGACCGGCTTTCATGCCGTCATCCCATCGGACCCCGGGCTGACCGTTCGACCGATGGTCAGCCTGGAGCGACGCGCGGCGCGCCGCTCGATCGCGCTTGACGGCCCGGCCTGCTTCGCAGGGCTTGCCGACAGCTACGCGGCCGCGCCCTCGCCGTGGCGGATCAGGCTCTCGCCCGTCTCGGCGATCGTGTCCTCGATTGGGCGGGGTGCCCAGCCCAGGGTGCCCCTGGCCTTCTCGGACGACAGCTCGGTGCGCTTGCCGAGCCCGCCGACGACGGAGCGAATGGCCGGGTCGAACACCGCCATGCCGCGTACGAGGAGGTTGGGTACCGTCCGGGTGGGCACCTTCGAGGCGGCCGCCCCGAGGCGCTCGCGGAGAACCGCGCCGATGTCGGCCATCCACAGGTACTCGGTCGCCGCGATGAAGCGCTCGCCGCCGGCCTCGGGCGCCGTCATCGCCCTGAGCTCGAGATCGGCGACGTCGCGGACGTCGACCAGGCTGAACCCCAGCCTCGGAACCCCGGGCATGCCCTTCAGTAGCCGCTGCACCGTCTGCAGGGAGTAGGAGAGGTCGTCGTTCAGCACCGGTCCGATGATCGCGCCGGGGTTGATCACCGAGAGGCGATCCTCCTCGCCTCGTTCGCGCACCAGTTCCCACGCCGCCTGCTCGGCGATCGTCTTCGAGCGAACGTAGGGCGTCAGCCCCGGGCTGTCGGGGTCCGTCCAGTCCGTCTCGTCGAGCGGCCTGACGGCCGCCCCCTCGCTGAGCCTGATCGCCGCGACCGAGGAGGTCACGACGACCCGCTTCACCCCCGCGTCGAGGCTCGCCCGCAGAACCCGGAGGGTCCCCTCCCGGGCGGGGACGATCAGCTCATCGGGATCCTTCGGCTGCTTGGGCGGGAAGGGGGAGGCGACATGCAGCACGTAGTCACAGCCCTCCACCGCCGCGGGCCAGCCTTCGTCGCTGGTGAGATCCGCGGCGAGCACCTGCAGCCGATTGCCGGGATCGACCTCGGAAGTGACTGTGGCCCGCACCTGGGGCTCGCGGGACAGGCTGCGAACCGTCGTTCTCACGGTGTAGCCGCGTCGCAGGAGCTCGATCACGCACCAGCCGCCGAGAAACCCGGAGCCACCGGTGACCAAAACCGTCTGACCGCGGTCGTCAACCATCATCGAGCAACCCTAGCCAGAGCGCCTTCTCTTCACCTTCGTCTTCACGGATGCTGATTTCTTGGCGGCATCCTTCGAGGTGACGGTCGCCTTGATCTTCAGTTTGCCCTTCGCCTTCTTGTTCAGCTTCAGCGTCGCCTTCGCCGACTTGGACTTGCCGGGCTTGATGGTCCCGACCTTCGAACAAGCCGACTTCAGGGACGCCTTGCCCTTGACCGAGAAGCAGACCTTGGACTTGGAGGCGGGCGCGCCGCCCTTGTTATGGACTCGGACCTTGACGTTCGCCGACTTGCCCGCCTTGGCCTTCTTCGGCGCGGCGATCTTCGTGATCTTGAGCTTCGGTGCCTTGACGACTTGAACCGTCGTCGTCGCCGTGTTTCCGGCGCCGTCAGCGGCCGTGACCTGGGCGGGGCCGCTCCCCTTGCCCGGGCAGTCGACGGCGAGGCCGCTCACGTTGGTTCCGTCCTGGCAGATCCATTGAGCGGAGACGAGCGTGCCCTGTCCACCGGTACTCGCGACCGAGAGGCTGGCCGCCTTGTTCGAGCGGTGGGTCAGCTCGGCGCTTGCCGTAAGCGGCGGATCAATGACGACCGTCTGCGACCACGACCGGGTCTTGCCGTTCGACCCGGTCACCGTCGCGGTCACGTCGTAGCTGCCCGGTCCGGGGAACGTGTGGTCGAATCGGTCCCTCGACGCCGTCATGGCGGTCGTGCCGTCGTCGAAGTCCCAGCTCAGGTCCCCTTCCACCGTGACCGTCTCATCCTGTGACGTGGCCGACGATCCGTAGAAGTTGATCGTCGGGTCCGATGACTCGACCTGATCGGGATAGAACTGCACGCCCGGCTTGTCCTCGACGCTGGCGTCGTGGGCCGCGAAGACGGTCGCCGTCGGGTTGGTGGCAAAACCGAGCGCAGCGGCGTTGCGGGTTCCGAGATTGGCGTTGTCCTGAGCGAGGTCCGGTCCGACGTTGAACCGCTCGAAGTCGCTCGAGCCGAATTCCTGATCGGTGTAGTCGCCGCGCTGGTAGTAGTAGCCGAGCATGTCACCGGCCATCCCGACGACGTTCGTGGAGCGGGCGTTGCTCACCGAATCGGAAATCGCAGCGTTGACCTCGGGAAACGCCTCTCCCGGATTGGTCGAGTAGAGGACGTCGCCGACCCGCACGGAGGACACATACGTGCCGATGTGGTCATTGGACTGGTCGAAGTACGGGGCCACATTGGAGCGCGGGATCGTGCAGAGCTCGAAATCGTCGAAACAACCTCCGCTCGTTGGCCCCCATAGGGCGATTCCGAGCAGCAGATCGTCGTTGTCGGCCAGCGTGTCCATGTACGACTCGGTGCCGGCCACCGTGGCGTCGGTCAGCGGGGTGGCCTGCGCCATCGCACGCTGGATCGCGTTGACGACGAACTCCCCCTGAGGAATGACTTCGGAGTAGTCGTCCACGTCCCCGGGCGGCTCCTGCCGTCCCAGCGTTCCCGCGGCGATCACGCTCGTGCCGCCGTTGAGTCGGTCGAGGGCCGCTCGCGCATAGCCGGGCCAATCGGCTGAGAACTGGACGTTGTCCGTCCCGTTGAACTCATCGGGGTGGTTGGGGACGTTCGCGTAGAGAGCGTTCGTCGCCCCGGTGTCGGGATCGCGGGCCCACATGATCGGAAGCTGGGTGTCGACCGAAAAGCCGTCGGGATGATTGGTGCCCTGGCCGTTTTGCCAGACGAAGGACCGGATGGTGCCGTTGGCCGTCCAGATCTCCGAGGGGTTCATGTCGGCCACGGCATCGCGGACGGCCTTGATCGCCGCGTCCCTGACCTTCTGCATGTAGGCCGGGTCGGTCTTGCCCCAGATTCCCGTCGTCACGGGAGCGGCGTGCGTGTGGGTGGAGGAAACGATCACCGATCCGCGTTCGGCTGTGAGCCCGGCCGCCTGCAGCTCGGCCGCCGCGGCGTCGCGGACGTGAGTGATCCCGTACGGCTCGAGATCGCCTTGGTAGGCGCTGAACCAACCGGTCAGGTCGGCGACCACGAACGCAGAAGCGGCGGTGCCGTTGGAGACAACGAAGGCGCGGACCTGGAGCGGATCGTGGACGTCGGTCGTCGGGCCGCCCCGATAGCCGTAGCCGGAGATGTACTGAGGGGTGTCGGGGTCGATGCTCACGGATGCGGTGCCGACGTCGAAGACGGCAGGATCGGCAGCCCTGGCCTGGCCGGCACAGGCAAGTAGGCCGGCACAGGCGACCGCGGCAGTGACAATCAGTCGACCGAAGGCCCGCTGGCCCCCGGCGATTCCCTTGCTCATTGGTGTTCCCTCTCTGGTGTGGCGCGGACGGCCTCGTGCCGCCGGACGTTCCACCAGGGTAGAGAAGGGTCGGCCGGCTCACTCGTGGAATGCGGCCAGCCGCTCCGCCTCCTCGTCGAGCTCACGCCGCGCCGCCTTCGATAGGCGCTCGAACGGCGAGAGCGCGACCCGGCCCTTCTCGTAGCGCCAGCTGCCGACGACGCGGCCGTCGACCATGAACGTCGGCATCGACTGCGGGGTGCGGGTGTTGAACACCTTCGGCCGGTGCTCCTCCGGGAGGATCTGCGTGCGGCGCGCGTGGACCAGCAGCGTCGCGTCCCAGACCGGCAGGAAGCGAGCCGGCGCCGGCGTCTCGGGGTCGGGGATCTCCAGGCGCGGCAGGTCCACGAGCGCCTCGCCGTCCTCGGCGCGGAAGCGGCGCAGCTCGAGCTTGCCCAGCGCGGCCCGGATCGCCCTGATCCCGATGCCCGCCCACTGCTGGATCTCCTGCACGCTCGCCGGGCCGAAGGCACGCAGATAGGAGCGGACAAGCTCCTGCGTCGCCTCGGACTTGGCCGGCGTCGGCGCTGGGCCGATCCAATCGGATGCGAGCTCGAAGAGGTCGGCGCGCCGGCGGTCCCAGGTCCCCGAGGGCGGGACCCGCACGAGCGACAGCCAGGCGTTGATCCCGGAGATCCCCGGGGCGCCGAGGGCGACGACCTCCTGGAGCCGTTTTCGCTCGACGGGCGGGTCGGCGAACAGCGGCCGAGCGCGCCGCGCGGCGGCGGCCATCCCCTTGGCGTCGGCCGTCTCGCGGCGCGCACGTAGCCACTGCTCGCGGCGCTCGTCGGTGATCGCCGCCGCGAACGTCCACCAGTCGCTCGGGGTGAGGAGGTGGATCGTCGACCGCAGCGAGGTGCCCTGGACGAGCGTGCGCCGCACCAGCGCCCGGTCGAGTTGCCCGCGCTCGAAGCCCTCGAGCCTGGTCCATAGACCGACGTACATCGAGGGGGCGTACTGCGCTTGGATGCCGGCGATCCGCTCGATCGCCTTCGGCAGCGGCAGGCGCCGGCGCGCGAGCAGGAGCTGCCGGTCGAGGAGCGCGCGGTTCAGCTCGGCCTGGCTGAGGGTGCGCTCGGCCTCGCTCACGCCGGCCACAGGTCGCCGTCGGCGATCTCGATCAGGTTGTCCGCCGGATCGTGGAAGTAGAACGACCGGTGCCCGCCGTCCCAATCGTGGTCGTGGGTGACCTCGATCCCGCTCGCCTCGATCCGGTCCCGCCATTCCTCATAGGCAGCTCCCGGCGCGAGCAGGCAGGCGTGCCCCGGTCCGCGGGCCCCGTGGGCGGCGATCGGCCCGCCTCGCTCGGCGAGCGCCTCGCGCTCGAAGAGCAGGAGCACGCCCGCACCGACGCGCATGGCCAGCGCCCCTCTCCACCGCGAGACGACACGCAGGCCGAGCGTGTCGAGGTAGAACTCCTCGATCGCCTCGCCGGCGGCTGCCGAGTAGTACAGGCAGGTCTCCAGAACGCCGGTGAACCCGCCCGCGTCGCCCGCGCTCACCCGATCGCCTCCGCGAGCGCCTCGCGGCCGCCGCTGAGCACCGGCTCGCCGTGCGTGACCAGCACGAGCTCGATCGGCAGCTCGAGTAATGGCCGCAGCACCAGGCGCAACTCGTCCAGCGTCAGCCCGCTTCCCAGATAGCCGAGCCACGACTCCGGGCACAGCCGCAGGCCGCCGCCGTCGGCCCCGAGCACCCTGTCGCCGGCGATCAGCGCCCGCTGGGCGGCGAGCCAGAACATCACCTCACCCGCCCCGGCGAGACGGATGGGCCGCAGCCCGGCCGGCACGGCGGCGCTCGCGCGGGAGGTCGACGCGCCGTAGCGGTCGACGAGCTCCTCGCGGCTGCGCCGGTGGAAGCCGATCGTGGTGAGCACGTGGGTGCGATCGGCTGCGCCCTGGCGCGCGTCCGCCCACCGCCAGAACGCCGCCGCCTCGGCCGGCACAAGCGCGTCCACGAACGCGACGTCGCCGTCGAGCTCCAACAGGAGGCAGCCCACGTCGCGCTCCCAGTCGGCGGTGCTGCCGGGCTTCGCATCGGGAACCCAACCGGGGTGCTCGGCGGTCCACCTCCAGACACCCGGGGCGACCTCCGCGGGCGAGAACTCGACCGGGCTCACCGCGGCGAGGAGCGGGGGCCGCCCGGGGGGATCGCGAACAGGCCGCGGATCCGCCGCCCGACGCTCCCGGACGAGATCGCGGTGCGCAGGGCGCGCCGCTCGGCCGGGCCCGGGGGCGGCGCGGACTTCGCCGCGTACCGGTGCGCGCGCAGCATCGCCAGGTAGCGGCGCAACGGGGCGCGGCCAGGAGCGGTAAATCGGCGCTCGAGCCCGAGCAGGGTCGAGTTGGGGTCGAGCTGCCAGCCGAGCTTGGTGAGGGCGCCGTGCAGCTCTGCGACCTGAGCGTCGGCCATCGACCCGCTCGCGAGCTGCCGGCGGCGGCGAACGAAGGCGACGGCGCCGGCGATTCCCCCAGCGATCACGGCGATCGCGGCAACAAGGCCGATCCACGTCCAGACCGAGCCGCCGCCCGAGGTCGATGCGACCTCGGCCGCGGCGGTTCCGTTCGCGCCGCCGTTCGCGTTGCTCTGCTCGAGCGCCGAGGGCTCCGGTGCCGGCCCGCGGGTGCCGGCCAGCTCACCGTGCAGGCTCTGCGAGCCGGCCGGCGCGGCGGCCGGCGTCGGGTCGAACGTGACCCAGCCGATGCCGCGGAAGTAGGCCTCGACCCACGAGTGGGCGTCGAGGTCGCGCACCTGGAAGGTCCCGTCGTCCGGGTGCCTGGTGCCGGGCGCGAAACCGGCAACGACGCGGCTGGGGATCCCCAGCATCCTGAGCATCAGGCCCATCGCGCCGGAGAACTGCTGGCAGTAGCCGGCTCGGTCGTCGAACAGGAACGACTCCAGGGGGTAGGTGTGGCTGAGTACGTTCGGGTCATAGGTGTAGTCGCGGCGCAGGTGGTTCTCGATCGCGCGGATCGCCGCGTACGGCGTGTTCGCGTTCTGCGGTCCATTGCTGCGCGAGGCGGTAGACCGGGGCGTACGGCGACGCGAGCACGCGGTTGATCGCCGCCGGGTCGGTATGCCCCCAGAGCGGCATCGCGATCCCGTATCCGGGGGAGAGGGCGTTCGGCAGCCCGATCAAGGTCGCGGCGCCGAACCTGCGCTCCGGGTAGCTCGGCGGCGCGTCGCGCAGCTCCGCCGGCGTCGGCTGCGGGACGTACGACGTGACCGAGTACTCGGTGCCGCTGATGAGCGGCCCACCGAGGCTGGTGAGCGTGCCGTCCGCACTGCGATTCGGGGCCGGCAGCCCGCGGGTCGCGACAGCCGTGCCGGTCGCGGTCACGAACTGGCTCGAGAGCCCGTCGACGTGGAAGCGCACCGGCGTGATCCACTCCGGGTGGCGGTCGCGCAGGACGCCGGCCGGCGTCCGGTAGCGCGCCTGGCGCTCGACCACGGCGAGCGGATCGTCGGCGCGCGCCCGCTCCCAGGCGAAGCCGTCGAAGCGGTCCAGGACGCTCGTCTTCCAGTACAGCGGCGTCGAGCTGTGGACGGTGAGCATCGTCGACCCGTCGCGCGGCCAGTCGAGCGGGCCGTAGTGGTGGTTCCAGTCGAAGGTGACGTCGGCGGCGGTCCCGAAGATGTCCCACGACTCGTAGTTGAGAAGCGGCCCGTCGTCCAGTCGCGCGGCGATCGGGAGCGCGACGACCCCGGCGGCGACGGTCAGCGCCAGTGCCTGCGCGCCCCGGGCTCCGCCCAGTCGCGTGATCCAGAGCCAGCTCACCGCGAGGGCGAGCAGCAGCACGCCGAGGATCAGGTCGGCCCCCGGGCGGTCGAGGCTGATCGCGACCGCGTAGGTGATCACGAGCAGCGCCAGCGCGACGAGCCGCCTGCGCTCCCGCCGGCGCGCCGGCCAGAAGGCGATCACCGCCGCGAGCGCGATCGGCCGCGGGACTCGCGATCGCCAGGGTCATCCGGACGTCCGCAACGGCGCCGCGGTACGGGAGCTGGATCTCCTCAATCGCGGCGATGCCGGCGCCGATCCGGCCGCCCAGCTCGTCCCAGTGCTCGGGCAGCAGCAGCTTCGCGGGCAAGCCGGCGATCACCAGCGCCCCGAGCACCGTCACCAGCGCGGTCGCCCAAGCCGCAAGCCGAGTGCGGCGGCGCCCGTCCCCGCGTTTGGCGATCTCCCGCAGCACCCACCCGCCGAGGCAGATCGCCGCCAACGCCGCGAACATCCGGCCGAGCGGCGGGTCGATCATCAGGCGGGCCCACTGGGCGGCGACGAAGAGGCCCAGCAGGCCGAAGACCGCGACCTCGTAGCCGGCGGGCGCCTCGCGGGCGGGCTCGACGGCGCCCGAACGGCGCGGTCGGGGCCGCCGGGCGATCCCGGTCCAGCCGTCGCGAACGGTTGCGGTGCTCACGCCGCCCGCCCCACCGCTCGCCTCCCGGCCCGGCCGACGCGCCTGCCGACGCAGCCCGCGACGGTGAACACCGCAGCGCCCTTCCAAGTCGACTCGGGGGTGACCAGGAAACGCGCTCCCGAGCCGCCGCGGAGGGTCGCCGGCGTGCCCGCCCGGGCCCGGGCGCTGACCAGGTACACCTCGCCCGAGCGCAGCGTCCGCAGCAGCGTCGGCGGCGCGCCGGAGGGCTCGACCAACGCCAGCCGTGCGTGCACCTGCGGCCAGCTGCGCATGTCGGGATCGATCTCGGTCGGCCGGCGCTCGTCGGGCAGGAGCGCCGCGCACCCGCCGTTGGCCGCGAGGTGGACGCAAAGGGAGGCCGCGGCGCGGACGGCCGAATCGAGCGCCGCCGGGCTGTCGGGCTGGGTCGAGTCCAGGACGACGAGCGGTGCGGCGTCGGCGCCGGAGACGAGGTTGCGCTCGATGAGCTCGCCGGTGCGGGCGACCGCCGGCCAGTGGATGCGCGACGCCGGGCTCCCGTCGCGGTAGGCGCGCAGCCCGTCGACCTCGAGCTCGATCGCGCGGGCGTCGATCTGGTTCATCGCGGTGCCGCTCTCCAGGCCCGCGAGCGTGCTGGCCCGCGTGCCGCCCGCGCCCGAGCCCGCCGCCACCACGGGCTCGATCCGCGGCAGCACCAAGAGCTCGCCCGGATCGTCGCTCTCGATGGCCCGCACCCGCAGCCCGAGCGGGTCGCGGACCTCCAGCCGCGTCGGCGCGAGCCGGTGTCGACCGCGACCGTGGAGCGCCACCTCCTCGTCGATGCTGCCGCGCCAGCCCGGGCCGATCGGCAGCGGCTCCGAGAGCACCGTGTCGGAGAGCTCGCCTCCGGGCGGCGGGAGATACCCGCCCGCGGCCCGCACGCGCAGCTCGAAGGGCTCGTCCTCTACGACGCGGGCTGGACACGGAAGCCGGACCAGCTGCCGCGGGAGCGCAAGCTCCACCCAGGCCACCGCGAGCCCCGCGAGGCCCGCCATGCCGACGCCGGCGACGACGAGGGAGGGCAGGCCGAAGCCGAGCCCGGCGAGGGCCAGCGCAGCCCCCAGGATCGCGGCCGTCGGCGCCCCTGGCATCGCCGCGGCCATCCCGGCCCTAGAGGGCCGGAACGCGCTCGAGCGCGTCGGTGATCACCACCGTGGCGTCGCCGGCGGCGGCCTCGGGCGCGAGCAGGAGCCGGTGGGCGAGCACGGTCGGCGCCAGCTCCTGGACGTCGTCGGGGAGCACGTGGTCGCGACCCTCGAGCGCGGCGAGCGCCTTCGCGGCCCGGAACAGCATCAGCACCGCCCGCGGGCTCGCGCCGAGCTCGACCCGCGTGTCGGTGCGGGTCGCCTCGCCGAGCGCGACGGCGTAACGGCGCAGCGCCTCGCTGCCGTGGAGCGCCGACGACCGCCGCCTGGGCCGCGCGCACGGTGCTCACGTCGGTGACCGGGCCCGAGGTCGTGCACCTTGTCGTGGGCCGCGTGCTGCTCGAGCATCTCCGCCTCGTCGGCCGCGCTCGGGTAGCCGAGCGAGACGCGGACCATGAACCGGTCGAGCTGCGCCTCGGGCAGCGGGTAGGTGCCCTCGTACTCGGCCGGGTTCTGCGTCGCGATGACGACGAACGGGCGCGCGAGCTCGTGCTGGTGGCCGTCGACGGTCACGTGGCGCTCCTGCATGCACTCGAGCAGCCCCGACTGGGTCTTCGGCGAGCTGCGGTTGATCTCGTCGACGAGGACGACGTTGGCGAACACCGGCCCCGGGTGGAACTCGAAGCGGGTCTCGCGCTGGTTGAAGACGTTGGTGCCGACGATGTCGGCTGGGAGCAGGTCGGCCGTGCACTGCACGCGCGCGTAATCGGCGTCGAGCGAGCGGGCCAGCGCGCGGGCGAGGGCCGTCTTGCCGACTCCCGGGTAGTCCTCGATGAGCACGTGGCCCTCGGCGAACAGGGCTACGAGCAGGTCGCGCACGACGCCGTCGTCGACCTTGACCGCTCGTCTTACGTTCTCCCTCAGCCGCTGCCCTACCTCGGCGACTGCAGCCGGATCAAACTCCTCGATCGTCGCCACTGTCCCATGGTACGGGTGCGCGCAACGCCGGGATTGCCGGCGGGCGGGTGCGGGCGGGCTAGCCTGAGGCGTAATCCGGGGTCCGCCTCGGGCGCTCGCACCCCTGATGCGCCCCGGACGCACGACCCGTGGCGGCAGGCCAACCCGAGCCGACGGCGTCGTCACCGCACCGGAGAAGCTAAGGAGTCCGCCGGACGCCCCTGTGACGATCCGGAGGGCAGCGTCCCTTTCGCGAACGTCGAAACGGCTTGCCGGGCGCCCGCCGGCGGCTGAACCTCGTGTTCATTGCAACCAACACGAGGTGATGCATGAAGCTTCCGGTCCGTCCCGTCCACCTGATCGCCCTCCCGCTCGCCGCCGCGGCGCTGCTGTTCGGCTGCGGAGGCAGCGACACCAGCTCGGACGCCGCGAAGGCGACGGCGCAGTTCGCGGCTCCAACGGCGCCGCCGGACGGCGCGAAGGACGGGCGGCTCGCTGACGGTGCTCGCCGCCTCGGACGTCGACAACATCGACGCGGGCGCGACCTACTACCAGTTCGGCTACATGGTCACCGACGCGACGCAGAGCGCGCTGGTGGGCTACGCCCCCGGCGACATCGACGCCCGGCCGCTGCTCGCCGCCTCCGAGCCGACGGTCTCCGACGACGGCAAGACGATCACCTACAAGCTGCGCGACGACGTCAAGTTCTCGCCGCCGGTCAATCGGACGGCCACGTCGGCCGACGTCAAGTACGCGATCGAGCGGGCGCTCCTGCCGGGCGTCGCCAACGGCTACGCCCAGACGTACCTGAAGGGGATCGCCGGATTCGACGACGCCCTCAAGCAGGCGCAGAGCGACCCGACCGGCGGCGCGCCAGACATCAGCGGCATCACGGCGCCCGACGACACGACGCTGGTGATCAAGCTCACCGACACCACCTCGATCGGCGTGGAGGGAGCGCTTTCGCTGCCCGTCTCGGCCCCGGTGCCGGAGGAGTACGCGAAGCCGTACGACGCCGAAAACCCGTCCACGTACGGCACCCACCAGGTCGCCACCGGGCCGTACATGATCGAGAACAACTCCAGCGGCGAGCTCACGGGCTACACGCCGAACAAGGAGATCCACCTCGTCCGCAACCCCAACTGGCAGGCCTCGGACGGCGACTACCGACCCGCCTACCTGGACGACATCACGATCCAGGAGGGCTTCGCCGACACCGTCTCGGCGGGGAAGAAGATCCTGTCCGGCAGCGCCGAGGTCAACGGCGATTTCACGACGCCGCCCTCGGTGATCAAGCAGGCCGCGACCTCGAGCGAGCCGGACCAGCTCACCCTGACCCCGAGCGGGGGCAACCGGTACGTCACGCTCAACACGACCACGCCGCCGTTCGACGACATCAACGTCCGCAAGGCGGTCATCGCGAACGCCAACCGCACCGACCTGCGCAACACGCGCGGCGGCGAGCTCACCGGCCCGGTAGCCAACCACTACATCCCGCCCGAGTTCCCCGGCTTCGAACAGGCCGGCGGCCTCGAGGGGTCCGGAGACCTCGACTTCCTCGCCAACCCGAACGGCGATCCTCAGCTCGCGGCCGCCTACATGAAGAAGGCCGGCTATCCGAGCGGCAAGTGCGAGGGGGCCGACTGCGAGATCACGATGGTCGGCGACGACTCACCGCCCGGGGCCGACACGGCCGAGGTCGTCAAGAGCCAGTTCGAGCAGCTCGGCTTCAAGGTCAACCTCCAGAAGGCGACCCACGACGTCATGTACACGAAGTTCTGCTGGGTGCCGGACAACACGCCCGACGCCTGCCCGAACTTCGGCTGGCTGAAGGACTTCAACGACGGCCAGTCGATGTTCGACCCCACCTTCAACGGCGAGAACATCATCCCGGAGAACAACTCGAACGCCCCGCTGCTGGACGACCCGGCGCTCAACAAGGCGATCGACAAGGCGAAGCTGATCGACGATCCGGCGGAGCGCAATCAGGCATGGGGTGACATCGACACCCAGGCGATGGCGCTGGCCCCGGTGATCCCGTACATCTGGGACAACCAGGCGAACATCCAGTCGGCCGACGTCGCCGGCGTGGTCAACAAGTTCAACGCCAACTGGGACCTGGCGTTCACCTCGCTGAAGTAGGGAGACGGACAGCCCCAGCGGGCTCGTCAGCCCTCGTACAGGGCGACCAGCCGGCTACCGCGGGCCGTCCGGTGGACGGTCACGCGGCGGCCCTCGCGCTCGCGAACCACCAGGCCCGCCGCCTCGAGCGCACCGACGTGATGCGTGGCCGCGCTCGGCACGGCCAGCAGCAGCTGCGCCAGGGTGCCGATCCCCCGCGGCGCCTCGAGCTCGCGCAGCAGCAGGGCCCGCTGGTGGCCGAGCAGCGCCTCGAGCTCGGCCGCCGGCGTCCCCGAGCGCGGGGCGTCCCAGGCGTCGGCCAGCGGGTAGGCGATCCAGTCGAGGGTCCCGTCGACGTGCAGGCCGGCGCCGGCGGAATCCGAGCCGCCGAGGATCGGCATCAGGGTCAGGCCGCGCTCGGGGACCCGCAGGGTCTCGAGCTCGGGGTCGGGCAGCGTCCAGGCTCCCTCCCGAACGCGCGCACGGGGATGTATGGCGGCGAGCAGCTCGGCGCCCGCGCCGCGCGCGGCAGCCGTCCCGACCCGCGACACCTCGCGCTCGAAGTGCTCGGTCGCCTGGGCCCAGGGGCCGCGCACGCCGCGCCAGGCCTTTCGCATCACCTCGGCGTACCGGGCGAGCCACGTCCGCGGATGGCGGGCGACCGTGGCCCAGGGCCCGTTCGGCGCCGGCCCGCGGGCGAAGGCGATGTCGGCGAGCAGGTCGTCCGCCGGGAGCTCGGCGATCCGATCGAGCTCGGCGAACAGCTCCGCCTCCGTGCGGCCCTGGCGCGGCATCACGCTCGCCGGGGTGAAGCCCCCCGGCCGAACCGCGAGCGGGCTCAGGGTGGCGAGGTCGCGCGGCTCGAGCTCGGCGCGCACGCGGGCGAGCCAGTCGCGGGGCGCCCCGCGCTGCGCGCCGGCCGCGTCGGCGGCGAGCGCGTACAGGGACGGCGCCGGGCCGAGCGCCACCCGGACGGGACGGCGCTCGAGCTCGCCGAGGTCCAGCCGCGCCCAGCCCTCCATCAGGCCGTCTAGCAGCCCGCCGAGATCTTTTGCCCGCCGTGTCTGCTTCTCTCCATCGACCGCAACCTCCAGTCGTCGCCCGCAGGCCGCATTGACGCAGGCGCGCGTGAGAGGGCCGCCAGCTGGGGGTAGGAATCCGGTAAGACGGCTAGGCCGGCGCCGGCTCGAGCTCGGCGGCCACCGCAACCTGGGGCAGGCGCAGCACGAGGCGAGCGCCCCCGCCCACGGCGTTCTCGGCGACCACGGTGCCGCCGCTCGTCTCGGCGACCTGGCGCACGATCGCCAGCCCGAGGCCGGAGCCCGGCAGCCCGCGCGCCATCGCCGAGCGGTAGAAGCGATCGAAGATGTGCGGGAGGTCGGGATCGGCGATCCCCGGGCCGTGGTCGCGAACCGCGAGCTCACCGCCGCTCGACGTGGACCTCGATCCGGCCGCCCGGCGGGCTCCACTTGACCGCGTTCTCGAGCAGGTTCGAGACCGCGCGCTCGACCCGGCCCTCGACCGCCCGCACGGTCGTCGGGCTCGCCTCGAGCTCGAACACTGCGGTCGCGCTGTGCGACCGCGCGCGCTCGACCGCCCCGGCGACGAGGAGATCGAGGCGGACCGCGGTCGGCGGCTCCGTCTCGGGCTCGCTCTCGCGGGCGAGGTCGACGAGGTCGCCGACGAGCTCGGTCAACTCCTCGAGCTGGGAGACGACGTCGGCGAGCAGCGCTCGGCGCTCGTCCTCATCGATCAGGTCGGAATGGGTCAGCACCTCGATGTTGGTGCGCAGGCTGGCAAGCGGGGTGCGGAGCTCGTGCGAGGCGTCGGCCACGAGCTGGCGCTGCGCGTTGAGCGAGCTCTCCAGCGCGTTGAGCATCTGGTTGAAGCTCCCCGCGAGGGCAGCGAGCTCGTCGTTGCCGGTCGCCTCGATCCGGCGGCTGAGGTCCCGCGTCGTCGCGACCTCCTCGGCCGCCCGGCGCAGGCGCTCGACGGGAGCCACGGCCGCCCGCGAGACGAACCAGCCGAGGACGCCGGCGAGCGCGATCCCGCCGAGGCTCACGACCGCGAAGATCACCGCGAGCCGGGAGAGCGTGTGGTCGACCTCGTCCAGCGGGCGGGCCACCTGCACCGCCTGGCCACGCGCGATCCGCGTGGTGAAGACGCGCAGGTGCGCGCCGTCGGCCTGGATGTCGGAGAAGAACTGGTCACCGTCGCCCCCCGCAACCTGGCGGGCGCGGGCGATCGACTGGAGGCTCGTCCGCGGGCCGCCGGGCCGGATCACCTCGCCGTCGGCCGACACCACCTGCGCGTAGAGGCTGCGTCCGCCGAACGGGGTCTCCGGCAGATGCAGGCGGCGGGTAGCCGCGGCGCCGGCCCTGGGCGAGAGCTCGGCGCGGGTGTGCCGGTTGGAGTTGTCGATCGCGAGCGGGGGCGGGTCGCTCGTAACGCCCCCGGGGGCGAAGTAGGTGCTGACGTCGTGGCGCAGCTCCGAGTCCACGCGCCCGCGGAGCTCGTCGCGGACCAGCAGGTAAGTGACGATCGAGACCGCGGCCACCGCGACGGCGACCGCCACCCCGGAGAGGACGATCACCCGGCGGCGGAGGTTCACGGCTCGCGGAGCACGTAGCCGACGCCGCGCACCGTGTGAATCAGCCTCGGCTCGCCGTCCGACTCGGTCTTGCGCCGCAGGTAGCCGATGTAGACGTCAAGCGCCTTCGACGTCGGCCCGAAGTCGTAGTGCCAGACACGGTCGAAGATCAGCTCCCGCGAGAGCACGCGGCGCGGGTTCTCGAGCAGGAACTCGAGCAGCAGGTGCTCCGTCCGGGTGAGCTCGAGCTCGCGCCCGCCGCGGGTGACCGAGTAGCTCACCGGGTCGAGGCGCAGGTCGGCGAACTCGAGCGCGGTGTCGCGACGCGGCTCGGTGCTGCGGCGCAGGAGCGCCCGCACCCGGGCCAGCAGCTCCTCGAGCGCGAAGGGCTTGACCAGGTAGTCGTCGGCGCCGGCCTCGAGGCCCTCGACCCGGTCGGCGACCGCGTCGCGGGCGGTCAGCATCAGGATCGGCGTGCGGCTGCCCTGGGCGCGGAGCTCGCGGCAGACCTCAAGCCCGTCGACGCCGGGCATGAGCACGTCGAGCACCACCAGGTCGGGGCGGATCGCCGCCGCACTCTCCAGCCCCTCGCTGCCGTCGGCCGCCAGCGCGACCTCGAATCCGCCCAGCTCCAGCGCCCGCTTGAGAGCGGTGCGCATCGGCGGCTCGTCGTCGACGACGAGCAGCTGGCGGCCATCGAGATCTCCCGAGCCTGTGACCACGGTCTTACATTGTGCCGCGCGCTGGTAAGAGCGCGGTGAGTGGGCCGAAAGCGGGCAAGAAAAAGCGGCTCAGGGGTGACATCGCTCTGCCTGCCTCGCACGTAGCCTTCGCGCGATCAAAGCTTTGCGAGTCTCCTTCGAGAGGCTCGGCTGCTTGGCTTTCGCCGCCGGATTCCTCTCTCCTGAACCGCAAGTCCAACCTAGATCGGATGCCCACCGATTGCAAGGGGCGCGGAGTCGACAAACCCGCAATCTGCGAAGAAAGTTGGCGGGTGCCGGGGCGCTAACGACGCTGGGCCCCGGGCTCCTTGCGCGCCAGCTCGCGCAGGTTGCGCCCCGCGCGCCCGAGCAGCAGGACGATCATCGTGCCCGCGATCGCGAGTCCGATCAGGTCGAAGACCGTGAGCTGGAGGTCGGCGATCACGAAGTCGAGCCCGGCGCCCAGGGCGACCACGGTGTTGAGCGCGATCAGGATCAGGCGGATCTCCGTCGGTCCGACATATCCGTAGCCGATCGAGAAGCGACCGAACGCGAAGCTCTCGAGGTAGACGTTGATCGACAGGATCAGGTAGGCGACCACGATCAGGGTCCCGATCGAGAGCAGCATCAGCGGCGAGAGCCCGAGGCCGATCCCGATCGCGGCGGTGGCGATCGCGTCGACGAGGTGGTCGAGGTAGTAGCCGTAGGTCGGGCGCTCGATCCCGCGCACGCGGGCGAGCGTGCCGTCGAGCGAGTCGCCGAACCACTGCACGACCAGCAGCCCGCTCGCGACCCAGAGCCAGGCGAGCGAGTCGTTGGCGAGCTGGTAGGCGACCGCGACGCCGATCGCCGCCAGGACACCCAGGGCGGTCAGGTCGTCCGGCAGGATCCGCGTCGGCAGCCGGGCCGCGATCCATCGGAGCAGCCGCTTCTCCGGCACCGCGAGCAAGAAGCTGGCCTCGCGGGTGGCCTCGACGGACTTTTCGAGTCCCTCCATCCCCTGCTGTTTACCTGAACCGGCGCTAGCCTCGGGCCCGGATGAGCGACGAACGACGCATCGCCCTGATCACCGGCGCCTCGAGCGGGATCGGCGAGGCGACCGTGCGGGCCTCGCCGACGCGGGCTTCGACACGATCTCCGCGTCCAGACGGCTCGACCGGCTCGAGGCGCTCGCCGACGAGGTCGGCGGGCGGGCGCTGCGGCTCGACGTCGCGGACCCCGACTCCGTCGGCGGCGCTCGCCGCCGAGGTTGAAGCGGTCGACGTGATCGTCCACAGCGCCGGCGGCGCGCTCGGGCTCGAGCCGATCGCCGCGGCGGACGAGGACAACTGGCGCCAGATGTGGGAGTCGAACGTGGCCGGCGTGATGCGGGTGACGAAGGCGCTGCTACCCGCGCTGCGGCGGGGCCGCGACCCGCACATCGTGATCGTCGGCTCGGTCGCCGGCATCGAGGTCTACGAGGGCGGCGGCGGCTACACAGCCGCGAAGTTCGCGGCGCACGCGCTCGCGCAGACGCTGCGCCTGGAGCTGCTGGAGGACGGAGTTCGCGTCACCGAGGTCGCGCCCGGCATGGTCGAGACCGAGTTCTCGCTGGTGCGGTTCGAGGGCGACGCGGAGCGAGCCGCCGACGTCTACGAGGGACTGACGCCGCTCACGGGCGCCGACGTCGCCGAGGCGATCGCCTTCTGCGTCACCCGTCCGCCCCACGTCGACGTCGACTACCTCGCCATCAAGCCGACCCAGCAGGCGACCGCGAAGATCGCCCACCGGCGCGACTAGCGAGCTCAGACGTCGGCAAGCGTGATCGGGCCGCTGGTCGCCCCGGTGATCAGCTGGCGGACGAGGGGCTCGTCGGAGTCGAGCACGTCGGCGGCCGGGCCTGCCTGGACGACGGCGCCGTCGCTGATCACCGCGACGTGATCGGCGAGCCGGCGCGCGGCGCTCATGCTGTGCGTGGTGACGAGGAAGGTGGCGCCGGTCTCGCGCTGCGCGTCGGCGAGCATCTCGCAGAGCAGCGAGAGGCGGACGCCGTCGATCCCGGAGTCGAAGTCGTCGACGATCACGATCCGGGCCTCGAGCGCCATCGCGCGGGCGATCGCCACCCGCTTGCACATCCCGGCCGAGAGCTCGTCGGGCATCGACTGGGCGCGGTCGCGGAGCCCGACCATCTCGAGGTGGCTCATCGTCGCCTCGTGCACGCGCGCCTCGGACCAGCGATTGCGCTGACGAAGCCCGAAAGCGACGTTCTCGTACACGTTCAGCGAGAAGAACAGCCCGCAGGTGAACGGCAGCGTGCCCTGGAGGACCACGGCCATCCCCCGGCGGAGCTGGTTGAGGCGGTCGTCCGTGATCCGGGCGAGGTTCTCGCCCTCCACCCGGACGATCCCGCGGTCGGGGTTGATCAGGCCGACGATGTGGCTGACCGTCACGGTCTTGCCCGCGCCCGAGGGTCCGAGCAGCACCGTGATCTCACCGGCCGGGACGCTCAGGTCGATTCCCCGTAACACCTCGGCTGCACCGAAGCGCTTGACGACCCCGACGAGCTCGATCGCCGGCGCCGGTGTGGCGTCCGCCGACATGGAACGAGTTTAAGGCCGTTTACCATCGTGCGCCAATGCATATCGACGAGCTGCTGTCCACCCAACGGCCGGTGTTCTCGGTCGAGTTCTTCCCCCCGAAGACGCCGACCGGCCTCGAGCTGCTGTTCGAGACGGTCGCGGCCCTGAGGCCGCTCGGGCCGGACTACGTCTCGGTCACCTACGGCGCCGGCGGAGCCACCCGCGACGGCACGGTCGAGATCGCCGAGCGCATGAAGCGCGACCACGGGCTCGAGGTGATGGCGCACCTGAGCTGCGTCGGCGAGACCCGCGACGGGCTGGCCTCGATCCTCGACCGCTTCGCGGCGATCGGGATCGAGAACGTGCTGGCGCTGCGCGGCGACCCGCCGCGCGGGCGAGGGCGACTTCAGCCGCCCGAGGACGGGCTCTCCTCGGCGGCCGAGCTCACCGGCTTCATCGCCGACGCCTACGACTTCTCGATCGGCGGCGCCTGCTTTCCCGAGGTCCACCCCGAGGCGCCCGAGCGCGGCCGCCGACCTCGCCTACCTGAAGACGAAGGTCGAGTCCGGGGCGAGCTTCCTGATCACCCAGCTGTTCTTCGACAACCGGGCGCTACTTCGACTTCGTGGCCTCGGCGCGCGAGCTCGGGATCGACGTGCCGATCATCCCCGGGGTGATCCCGATCGCGAGCTTCGGCCAGGTCGCGCGGATCTGCGACCTCTGCGATGCGACGATCCCCGCCGAGCTCGAGGAGGCGATGCAGTCACTCGGCGGCGACGAGGAGGCCGAGGGGCTGCTCGGCGTCGCCTACGCGGCGCAGCAGTGCGAGGAGTTGCTCGCCGCCGGCGCGCCAGGCATCCACTTCTACGCGCTCAACCGCGCGCCCGGCCACGCGCGCCGTGCTCGCGGCGCTGCAGGCCTCGCGCCCGTGGGAGCGCGCCGAGGTCGAGCCTCCGCACCGCGTCGGCGCCGACTGACCGCCCCACTAGGATCGCCGCGATGAGGCCCACGGAGGGGTCGTTCCGATACAACGGTCGCCGGATCGCATTCGCCGAATGGGGGGAGGGCGAGCGGGTGCTCGTGCTCGTGCACGGGCTGCTGATGAACCGGCACATGTACGACAACCTGGCGCCGGAGATGGCCTCGCGCGGCTACCGCGTGATCACCGTCGACCTCCTCGGCCACGGCAGCCTCGGACAAGCCGACCGACATGCGCGCCTACAGCATGAGCGCGTTCGCCGACCAGGTGGCCGCGCTCGTCGACCACCTCGAGCTCGACCGGCCCGATCGTCGGCGGCACGTCGCTGGGCGCGAACGCGGCGCTCGAGCTCGCCGCGCGCCACCCGCGGCGCGCGCGCGGCCTGTTCATCGAGATGCCGGTGCTCGACAACGCGCTGGTCGCCGCGGGAGCTGATCTTCCTGCCGATCCTGGTCACGCTGCGCGTCGGCAAGCCCGTGCTGCGCGGGCGTCGCGGCGATCACGAACCGGATCCCGCGCTCGCAACTACCTCGTCGACATGCTGCTCGACTGGACCCGCCGGCCCGCCCGAGGCCTCCGAGGCCGTGCTCGAGGGCCTGCTCTTCGGCCGCACCGCGCCGCCGCGCGAGGAGCGCGAGCTGATCACGCTTCCGGCGCTGGTGATCGGCCACCCCGCCGACCCGCTGCACCCGTTCACCGACTCGGACATGCTCGTCGAGGAGATGCCCGCGGGCACGGCTGGTGAACGCCGAGTCGATCTTCGAGTGGCGGGTTCGGCCCGGGACGCCTCGACGGCGAGCTCGCCGAGTTCATCGCCGACGTCTACGCCACCGAGCCCGCATCGAGCGCCGCAGGCGCCGCCTGAACAGCCTCCCTGCGCCTTGAGAGCGGCTGAAGGTTGTCCGCTACCCTGCCGACGCCGATGTCGAGCAAGGCCGAACGCGAAAAGCGCCGCGCAGAGCGGCTCGCGGCCGAGAAGGCGGCGGCCGACTCCGCGCGCCGCCGGCTGATCTTCGGCTACGTCGCCGCAGGGCGTGATGACGCTCGCGGTCGTCGTCGGCGTCGGCGGTCGTGATCGCCGAGCGGCGGCAACGACACCAATCAGGTCAACGGCGAGGACATCCCCGACGGCCGCCCACATCCAGGTGAACAGCGGCTTCCTGCACGGCGTCACGCCCGGACGGGCGCACGGGCACGCCGCCGCCCGCGCTCCAGCAGGGCGACCTCCAGAAGGCCGCCAAGCGCGGCCGGCTGCGACGCTGCAGCTCGATCTGCAAGGACGAGGGCAACACCCACATCACCAAGGAGAGCGACATCCCCGACTACGGCACCAACCCGCCGACCTCGGGCAACCACAATCCCGAGCAGCTCGCCGACGGCGCCTACAGCGAGATGCCCGCGCCCTGGTACTTCGTGCACTCGCTCGAGCACGGCCGGATCGAGATCCAGTACTCGCCCGACCTCTCCGAGGAGGACCAGCTGGCGCTCAAGGGCGTCTTCGACGAGAGCCCGGCCGGGATGCTCTTCTTCCCCAACACGGACATGCCCTACGAGGTCGCCGCCACCGCCTGGACGCAGCTGCATGGGCTGCAAGGAATACAAGGGCCAGGCGACGCTCGACGCGATCCGCGACTTCCGCGACACCTATCGCGGTCTCGGCCCCGAGCCGCTCCCGATCCAGACCGGCTGAGATCTTCCAGGGCTCAGGGCGGGCGGCGATCTGCCTGCAAATGTGCCACGGTGGGAGCTGGCGAGTCGTTCGCGAATCCATCGCCTGGGGAGCGTGTTCGAAGGCTTGATGCGGATCAAGATCCGATACCTGGTTGCGGCCGTCGTCGTCGCCGTCTCCGCCTGGATCGCCGCGCCCGCGCTGTCGTCGCAGCTCTACATGCCCGAGGCCAAGGACTTCGAGCAGGCGCTCCCCGCGGTCGACGCCGCCCCGGGCCTGCCCGCCGCCGAGCGCGTCCGGCGAGCTGCGAAGCGCCGGCAGCGGCCCGGTGAGCTATCGCTCGCCCACCGTCGTCGCCCCGGAGCGCTTCGACCTCGTCGGCCTGGCCGGCGAGATGCGGCCGCTGGAGATCCGCGCCCGTGACTCCGGCGGCGACTGGAGCGATTGGGTCGAGACCGAGGACGGCAACCCGGTGTACTTCGGCGGCGCCGACGAGCTCCAGCTGCGCACCCGCGGCTGGCGGCCGCGCGGCACGCTGCACTACGTCAACGTCTCCGGCACGACGAGCACCGTCGGCGGCCTGCTCACCGGCGCCCGGCGTGCGATCAACTCCGCGTTCATCTCGCGTCTCGGGGCTGATCGAGCCCGAGGCCGACGCGGCCCTGACGCGGCCCGACATCGTCACCCGCGCCGAGTGGGGCGCGAACCGCGACGAGGGCGGCTGCAAGCCCCGCACCCACCCCGTCATGGGCGACGGTGAAGGCGGCCGTGATCCACCACACGGTCACCGCCAACGACTACAGCGCCGCAGGAGGCGCCCGGGATCGTGCTCGGCATCTGCCGCTATCACCGCAACGCCAACGGCTGGAACGACATCGGCTACCAGGCGCTGGTCGACCGCTTCGGGACGCTCTACGAGGGGCGCGCCGGCGGGCTCGCGCAAGCCGGTCGTCGGCGCCCAGGCGCAGGGCTTCAACGCGCAGACCACGGCGATCGCCTCGATCGGCACCCACACCAAGGTCTCGATCAGCCCCGAGGCGAAGGCCTCGATCGTCAACTACCTGGCCTGGAGGCTCTCGAGCGCCGGCGTGCAGCGCGGCCGGCAAGACGACGCTGGTGTCCGCCGGCGGCGACCTGAGCCGCTATCCGCCGGGCCGCCGGGTGCGGCTCAAGAAGGTGTTCGGCCACGGGACGATCGGGCTCACCGCCTGCCCGGGCGAGGCGCTCGAGCGCCAGATCCCCGCAGATCCGCCGGGCCGTGCAGGCGCGCGATCAAGAGCGGCGGCGGCCCCGACGAGGAACCCCCGCCCCCGCCGCCAGACGGTGGCACCGGCAAGACGGCGGCACCGGCGGCTCAGGCCGCGGCTAGCCGTTCACGCGCGGTAGGCGGGGAAGAAGGCGCCGGGCGCCGGGACGGCGGCGGCCAGGCGCTCGTACTCGGCCGGGTCGCAGACCACCTCGTGGCGTGCAGAACGCCAGCCCGCCGTTGGCGAACCCGCGCTTGAACGCCTCGAGCCCGTCGCCCGCGGCCATCCCGCCGCCGAGGTTGAGCGGCAGCGCCGAGCTCGTCGGCGAGGTCGAGCATCGCCTCGACCACGTTCTTGAACGGCGACGCCGCGCGCGCGGCGTCGGCCGTGCCGCCCGAGGAAGTAGTGCAGGATCGAGTCGCTGACGGCCGCGATCGCCGCGGCGCCCGAGCTCCCCATCCCGGCGGGCGACCACCAGCCAGCTGCGCTCGAAGGAGAGCGCCGCGTCGAGGTAGGAGCGCTCGAAGAAGTAGCGCTCGGCCGCGCCCGCCCGGCGCATCGTCTCCGTATAGGCCGCGGCGAACGCGGCGCGCTCAGCGCTCGGGCGTCTCCGGGCCGGGCACCGCGTCGACGCTCCAGCCGGCTCGGCGGTTGGCGCGGATCTGCTCGGCGAGGCGGGCGCGCACGCTCCGCGGCACGCCGGGGTCGTGCACGCAGCACCCGCGAGCGCTCGGGCGGGTCCGCGAGCCACGGCTCGCCCGCCGAGGCGCTCGCGGCCGAAGACGCTGACCAGGCCGGTCGCCGACCAGTCGACCGCTCCGGCCGCCGGCGCCGGCCTCGTCGCCCGTCGACGACGCCGCCCGGATAGCCGTACGGCGAGGTCGCGTCGCGAAGCTCGGAGCCGGGGACCTCGCGGACGATCAGCGGGGACGAGCGCCGCCCGCGCGCCGGAGCGGATCCGCAGCGTGTGGGTGACGCCCTCGGCCTCGAGGAAGGCGGGGCAGCGGAAGAAGTCGTCGCTGGCCGCGGCCGCTGCCCCGGTCGGCGATCAGCTCCGCGACCGCGCCCGGCGCCTCGCCGCCGGATCTAGCTCCCACCCGGTGAAGTCCTCCGGCAGCAGGCCCCAGACCTGGTTGTCGATCCGCTCGTCGCCGCGGCGGATCGCCGCCCGCATGACGCCCTCGCGCTGGAAGCCGAGGAAGGTGACGACCTTCTGCGCGGCGACGTTGGTCGCCGGGATCTCGGCGTGGATGCGGTGCGCGTCGTGCTCGGAGAAGGCGCGGTTGCACGCCTGTCGCTCGGCCTCGCGCGCGACGCCCCTGCCCCACGCCGCCGGGTCGCCGACCAGCACCGCGAGCTCGGGGCCGAGCTGGCGGTCGAGGCCGAACAGGGCGACGAAGCCCGACCGCCCCGTCGGCACCGTCGATCGTGATCGCCCACTTGCGATCGGAGGACGTGTCCATCGCGCGCTCGACCCAGCCGGCGGCGTCTTCGAGGGTGAACGAGTCGCGGCTGCCGACCAGGTCCGCGGTCACCCGCTCGTCGTTGAACCAGCGGTGCACCGCCTCGGCGTCGCCGGGGCGGAAGTCGCGCAGGCTCACCTCGGCCTTCTCCGCCATGCGGCGGAAGCTACCCGTAGAGGCCGCGGCCGGTGAGCAGGAGCCTGCGCGGTGCGGCCGAGGATCCGCAGGTCGAGCGCGGTGGTGCGGTGGTCGACGTACCAGACGTCGAGCTCGATCCGCTCGTCCCAGGGGATCCCCGCCCGCCCGTTGACCTGGGCCCAGCCCGTGATCCCCGGCTTGACGTCGAGCCGCCGGCGCTGGTGCGGCGTGTAGGCGTCGACCTGCGCGCCGCAGGGTCGGGCGCGGGCCGACGATCGACATCTCGCCGCGGACGACGTTGATCAGGTTCGGCAGCTCGTCGAGCGAGAAGCGCCGCAGCAGGTCGCCGACCCGGGTGACGCGCGGGTCGCCCGCGAGCACCGGCGTTCCGACCCCCACCGGGTCGTTGCCCGTGTGCATGGTCCGCAGCTTGTAGAGGTCGAAGTCGACCCCGTCGCGGCCGACCCGGCGCGCGAGGTAGAGCGCCGGGCCGCGCGAATCGAGCTTGATCGCGATCGCGGCGATGCGCCAGCAGGGGCGACGCGAGCGACCAGCCCGATGCCCGCGACCAGGAGGTCGAGCGCCCGCTTCACCGTGTCCCCTCCGCCTTCTCCCACGCCCCCGGCGTCCCCAGCCGGATCCGGTCCCAGAGCCCGGCGGCGATCGAGGCGGTGACGAGCACGTAGTAGCGGGCGAGTCAGCAGCGGGCGAGCCGGGAGCGGGCCCGCCAGCGCCGCGGCGGCGAGCAACGCCAGCTGGAGGGCGAAGGTGACCACGTACACGGCCGAGGTCCCGAGCAGCGCGAGCGTTTGCGGCGAGCGCGATCAGGTGCAGCAGCGGCGAGGCGTAGCGCAGCGCCCGATGGCTGGCGATCTCGAACGCGTACATCGGCCCGTATCCGCGCGGGGCCAGCATTCCGTCGCGGACGACCTCGTCGAAGACGCCGCGCATCATGCGGCGCTTGCGCGCAAACTCGCCCTCGACCGTCTCGACCTCCTTCTCCTCGGAGACCGCCGCCGGCGCGTAGACCGCGAGCCAGCCCGCGTTTGGTGAGCATGAACGGGAACGAGAGGTCGTGGCTCGACGGCCGGCCCGAGCGGCAGGTAGGCCTCCTTGCGCACCGCGTAGATCGCCCCGTTGCCGGCCGTCACGCCGGCCAGCCGCGACTCGAAATCGCGGACCGCGAGCTCGGCCCGCCAGTAGACGCCCTCCTGGTTGGTGCCGCCCTGGTCGACCAGCCGCGCCTGCCCGCACGCGTAGCCGACCCTGGGGTCGCCGAACGCCGTCACCAGCTCGCGCAGGGCGTTGGGCGCCCAGCGTCGCGTTCGCGTCGCAGAACGCGAGCAGCTCGCCGCTCGCCCGCTCGGCGCCGGCGTTCTGCGCCGGCACCTTGCCCTGGCGCTCGAGGTCGAGGACGAGGTCGGCGCCGGCGGCCCGGGCGAGCTCGACCGTGCGATCGGCCGAGCCGTCGGAGGCGACGATCACCTCAGCAGCTCGCGCGGGTAGTCGAGCGCGAGCGCGTTGCGCGACCTTCGCCTCGATCACCTGCTGCTCGTCGTGCGCGGCGACGATCAGCGACACCGACGGCAGCTCCGGCAGCGCCGGGGGGCGCCGGGCCGGGCGCGTGCGGGCGAGCAGCGCCAGAGCACCAGCGGGTAGCCGACGTGGGTGTAGACGAGCAGCCCGGCGGCAACCCAGAAGACGACCTCGACGATCACCATCGCCCGATCATCCGCCCGACCAGGCGGCGGTAGAGCGCGAGCGTTCGCGCGCCGACCTCCGCCCACGAGTACGGGCCCGCGGCGGCTCGGGCCGCGGCCGCGGCGAGCTCGGCGCGGGCCGCGGGATCGGCCACCAGCTCCGTGAGCGCCTGCGGCGAGCGGCTCCGGCGCTCCCGGCGGCACCAGCCGCAGCGCGCCGTCCCGCTCGCCGACCTCGACGAAGCCCCCGACCGCGCTGGCGACGATCGGCGTTGCCGAACGCGAGCGCCGTGTAGAGGACGCCCGACTGCTCGATCTCGCGGTACGGCAGCACGACGACCTCCGCGCGGCGGAAGTAGGCGGGGATCTCCGGGTCGGTGATGAAGCGCTCGACGAAGCGCACCGTCCCCGCGCAGCCCTCGGCGAGCGCGGCGCAGCGGGGCCATGTCCATCCGCGGCATGCCGACGACCCAGAGCTCGGCGCCCTCGATCTCGCGCGAAGGCCTCGAGCAGGACATCGACGCCCTTGTACGGGCGCACGAGGCCGAAGCACAGGATCACCGGGCCCTCGACCGCGGCGAGCTCCGCCGGCAGCGGTCGCTCGTCCGCCTGTTCGGTGAGGTGGCTGAAGGCACCGTGGGGGATCCGGTGCACGCGGCCCGGGTCGCCGAGCAACGCCCGAAGCTCGCCGGCGCCGTGCTCCGAGTGGGCGACGACGGCATCCATCCGGTCCAGCAGCGCCCGCTGGCGGGCCGAGCGCCCGCCGCGAGCGCGGCAGCGGGTAGTGGACCGTGAACGCGCGCGGCCGCTTGGGCAGCAGGAAGCGGTCGAGGTCGGGGACGCTCAGCCACTGCAGGTGGACGACGTCCGCGGCGCGAGCGTGGGTGCGCAGGCGGCGCATGTCCGGCACGTGCTCGGCGAGCCGCAGGCCGCGGCGGCCGGGCGCCTCGAGGCCGCGGCGGGTCGAGCGGCGGTAGAAGATGTCCGCGACCTCATAGCCGTCCGGCGCGCGCAACCGGCCCGTACTCGAAGCGGCTCGTGACCAGCTCGACCTCGGCGCCCGCGCGCGCGAGCGCCGCGCACAGGGCGCGGTCGTACGGTGGCGTGAACGCCGGTGGATCGACGACCTGGACTCGCATCAGGAACGATTCTTCCGGTGGATCTCTCCTACTGCGTCGTCAACACCAACGGGCGGGAGCTCCTGCTCGCCTGCCTGGGCGCGATCGCCGAGCACGCGCCGGCGGGAATCGAGAGCGAGGTGCTCGTGGTCGACAACGCCTCGGACGACGGCTCGGCGGCGGCCGTGGAGGCCTGGAACGCGGGCCCGGACGGCCTCGGGTCGCGGCTCCGGCTGCTCCGGCGCGAGCGGCGCGAGGGCAAGGCGGCCCTCGACACCCTGCTGCTGAGCGAGGCGCGGGGCGAGCTCTGCCTGCTGCTCAACGAGGACACCGAGCTGCGCCCGGGAGCCGTCGAGGCGCTCGTCGAGGCGCTTCGCGCCGACCCCGGCGCCGGCGGCGGCGGGCGCCCAGCTCGTTCGACCCGGCCGGCCGACCGCAACCATGCGCCTGGCGGCTGCCGGGGCCCGGCGTCGCCCTCGCGAGCGCGCTCTTCCTGCACCGGTGGCTGGTGGTCGAGAGCGGCGGCCGGGAGCCGCACGCGGTCGGCTGGGTGCAGTCGGCGGCGATGCTCGTCCGCCGCGGGGCGGCCGCGGAGGTTGCCTACCTGGACCCCGCCTTCTTCGTCTACTCCGACGAGACCGACTTCGCCAAGCGCCTGCACGACGCGGGCTGGCGCATCCTGCACGTCCCCGGCGCCGTCGCCGTCCACCACGAGCAGCTCGCGACCGATGCCGCCGGCGCCCGTCGCCGCGTGGTGGAGTTCCGCCGCGGGCGCGACCGCTACCTGCGCAAGCACTACGGCGCGGGCGTGGCGCTGGCGCTGCGACCGCTGATCGCGCTCCCCTACGCGCTGCGCGCGGCGGCGGCGCTCGTGCTGCCCGGCCACGACCCCGGGCTCTACGCCCTCCACGCGCGCCAGGCGCTGACGCCCGGGCGCGGCGAGGGCCTGCGCGAGAGCGCCGCGGCCTACAACGCCGCCCGGTCGCGGCGGCCCTGAACCAGCCAGAGCGCCCCGAACGCGATGCCCGTCGCCAGATGGAGCACGGCGTCGCGCTCGTTGTTCGGGAAGCGTGAACACGTACGCCGGCTGGGTGCTCACGAGCGCCCAGAGCCCGGTCGCGATCAGGGCCCCGGCCGCGGCGAACGAGTAGAGCAGGGCCCAGGCCGGCCTGGTCGCGAAGTAGAGCCCGGGGCCGAAGAGCAGGAGGCCGGAAAGCGAGTGGACGCCGTTGAAGTCGACCCAGAGCACGCTCGCGGTCGGGGCGCCGTCGCCGAAGTCGAAGCTCGGCTCCGCGATGAAGCCGGCCAGCGCCCAGCGCGAGCTGCAGTAGGCAGATCACGAGCACCCCCTTCTGGGCCAGGGTCCAACCGCCGGCCGCGACGGCGTTGAACGAGCGCGGCGCTGGTGCTGTGGCTGCGTGTTCGGTCATCGGCCCTCCGATCCTCGCCTCAACCTAGTGCTCGTTAGGTACGCCCGACACTCTACCTAGTATTCGTTAGGTATGGGCACGAAGGACGAGGATGGCACCGGCCGCGCGGCGCGGGGTGATCGAGGCCGCGGCCACCGAGGTGTTCGCCGAGCGCGGCTACCAGGCGGCGACGATCGACGAGATCGCGCGCCGCTCCGGCGTCTCGGCCCCCGTGGTCTACGACCACTTCGCATCCAAGGCCGATCTCCACGCGCGCCTGCTCGAGCGCCATCTGGCCGAGATGCGCTCGGTGTGGGCCGCGCACCTGACCGGGGCCGACCCGCCGGAGACGCGGATCCCGCGAGCGCTCGACGCCTGGTTCGCATACGTCGAGTCGCACCCGTACGCGTGGCGGATGATCTTCCGCGACACCAGCGGCGACCCGGAGGTCCAGGCCGCGCATCGCGAGATCCAGGCGCAGTCGAGCCGCGGGCTCCTGCCGCTGCTCGAGACGCTCCCGGGGGGCGCTGAGATCGCGGGCGACGGGGGCGAGCTCGCGCGCGAGATGGTCATCGAGCTGCTGCGCTCGGCCATCGCCGGCCTCGCGCTGTGGTGGTACGAGCATCGCGAGGTGCCGCGCGAGCAGGTCGTGGCCGCCGCGATGAACGCCCTCTGGCTGGGCTTCGGCCGCCTCGCCGAGGGCGAGCGTTGGCAGCCGCCGGCCTGATCGCCCGGCGCTAGTCGCCGGCGAGCTCGCGCGCGTAGTTGCCCAGCGAGCGCTGGTAGCGCGGCAGGTGCGGGGCGAGCGCCTCGAGGGCGAGTGCCGTCGCCTCGCGCTCTCGGCCGGTGTCGGCCAGCCCGAGGGCGAGGAAGGCGCGGACGGCGTCGTCCAGCTCGTCGGACGGGCGGTCGAGCTCGGCGCGCAGCAGCGCGACGCTCTCCTGGGCCTCGCCGAGGTTGCGCAGCGAGCTCGCCATCTGGATCACGGCGCGGCGGCGGCGGATCCCGCCGAGGCCCAGGTCGATGGCGCGGCGGTAGAGCGGCACGGCGAGGTCCGAGTGGCCCGTGGAGTCCAGCGACGACGCCCGTTCGAACGCCGCCACCGGACTCTCGTCGCCGAGCTCCGCCGCGAGCTCCTCGATCGCGGTCAGGAGCTCCTGCTCGTCGAGGCCGTCGCCGGCGGCCCAGACCTCATCGACGCGTCGCTCCCATTCGGCGCTCGGCTCGTCCACTCACGCAAGCCTAGGCTGCTCGCGCTCCGCGTACGCGGTCGCAACCCTGTTGAGGGCGAGCGCCGCCAGGAGCAGGCCGAAATCGCGCAGGACGATGTCGCCGTAGCCGCCCACGAGCAGCAGGCTGCCGATGATCCCCGCCAGCCAGGCCGCCACCAGCAGGCCGCCGAACCGCGGCGAGACGAGGACCACGAAGCCCGCGACGATCTCGACCACGCCCACGATGTGCATCGCGTCCGCGGCGTTGCCGGGGATCAGGTCGTTGTACTCGGTGGCCAGGTAGGCGGCCCAGTTGTCGTTCATGACCTCGGCGAACTTGTCGAGGCCGAACAGAATGGGCGCGACGGTGAAGGCGATCCGCAGGATCACGAACGCCTGGGTCAGAGGGTCAGCCCGGACGGACCGCGCGCGAGGCATCGGGATCGGCCGCAGGACGGCCGCGATGGTGCTCATGTTGGCTCCTTTCGAGGTTGCACTGACCCGTCTGCGACCGGCGACGGCGATTCCTTACCCGAGGTAAGACCCGCCCGCGGGCCGGCGCAAAGGCAGCATGAACACGATCCAGCCCCTCAGGGCATTGCCATCCGAGACCTCCGCAATCGATCGCGGCCGGGCCGAACGCGCGGCGGCTGAGCTGCTCGACGCGCTCGGCGTCGACCTGGGCGCCGAGGCGACCAGCGAGACGCCGCGCCGCATGGTCGACGTCTACGCGGAGCTGCTGACCACGCCCACCGACCTCATCCCGACCACCTTCCCGAACGAGGGCGAGTACGACGAGCTGGTCGTCGCCCGGCAGATCCCGTTCCACTCGCTGTGCGAGCACCACCTGCTGCCCTTCGTCGGCGTCGCCTCCATCGGCTATCTGCCGGGCGAGCGGATCATCGGGCTCTCGAAGCTCGCCAGAGTGGTCGAGCTCTTCGCCCGCTCGCTCCAGGTTCAGGAGCGGCTCACCACCGACATCGCCCGCTGGCTCGACCGAGAGCTCGCGCCGCGGGGGATCGGCGTGGTGATCGAGGCCGAGCACATGTGCATGTCGCTGCGCGGCGTCCAGAAGCCGGGCGCGAACACCGTGACCTCGGCGTTGCTGGGCCAGGTGCGCGACGACGCGAGCACGCGCCAGGAGTTCCTGGCGCTGGCGGGAGGGACGGGCCGTGGCTAGCGGGGCGCATTTGATCGTCGGCGGCGGGATGGCCGGCGCGAAGACGGCCGAGGCCCTGCGGACGGAGGGCTTCGAAGGTCCCGTGGTCCTGATCGGCGACGAGTTCGAGCTCCCCTACGAGCGCCCGCCGCTCTCCAAGGACTATCTGCGGGGCGAGCTCGCCCGCGAGGAGACCCGCGTCCACTCGGCGGACTTCTACGACGAGCACGCGATCGAGCTCCGCCACGGCCCCGCGGTCGGGATCGACCCGGCGGCGCCGGACCGTTGAGCTTGCGGATGGTGAGCTGATCGCCTACGAGCGCCTGCTGCTGGCGACGGGCGCGGAGCCGCGGGCGGTGCCCGTGCCGGGCGCCGAGCTCGCCGGCGTCCACTACCTGCGCACGCTCGCCGACTCCGACGCGCTCGCCGCCCGCCTGCAGGCCGGCGGGCGGGTCGTGGTGATCGGCGCGGGCTGGATCGGCGCCGAGGTCGCCGCCTCCGCGCGCCAGGCGGGCCTGGACGTGGCGATCGTCGAGCGCGAGCGGATGCCGCTCGAGCGGGTGCTGGGCAGCGATATGGGCTGCTTCTTCGGCGAGCTTCACCGCGACCGCGGGGTCGCGGTCCACACCGGTCAGACGGTCGAGGCGCTGGAGGGGGACGGGGCGGTCGAGGCCGTGCGCCTCGGCGACGGGCGCGAGCTGCCCTGTGACTTCGTCGTCGTCGGCATCGGCGTCGCCCCGCGGGTCGCGCTGGCCGAGGGGGCCGGGTTGAAGGTCCAGAACGGGATCCTGGTCGACGGCCGCCTCGAGACGTCCGCCCCGGGGGTGTTCGCGGCGGGCGACGTCGCGAACGTGATGCACCCGTTCTACGGGACCCGCGTGCGCGTCGAGCACTGGGCTAACGCTCTGCACCAGCCCGAGGTCGCCGCCCCGGCGATGCTCGGCAAGCCGGCGACGTGGGATCGGCTGCCGTACTTCTTCAGCGACCAGTACGAGCTCGGCATGGAGTACACCGGCCTCGCCTCGCCCGACGACGAGGTCGTGCTGCGCGGCGAGCGGGCCGGGCGGGAGTTCATCGCCTTCTGGCTGGCGGAGGGTCGGGTTGTCGCGGGGATGAACGTCAACGTCTGGGACGTCGCCGATGCGATCGCCGGGCTGATTCGAAGCCGCGCGGTCGTCGACCCCGTCCGGCTGGCCGACCCCGACGTGCCGCTGGAGGCGCTCGTCCCGAGCACGGTCGGGTAAGACATGGCCCCGCGGCGGCGCCAACCGAGAGGTGAGTGCAATCGCGGCATATGCTCCGCCGAGCTTGGCCGGCCTGCTCGAAGATCGAGGGATGCCCGCGGCGGAGTCGTCGGAGGCCTGGATCGCGGCGCTCACGGGAGCGGGACCGGAGCGCGAGCGGGCGATTGCGGAGCTGCACGGGCTGCTGCTGCGCGCGGCCCGGTTCGAGCTCGCCCGGCGGCGCGAGGCGCTGGCCCACGTCCGCGGCGAGGAGCTCGACGACCTCGCGGTCCAGGCAGCCGACGACGCCCTGATGGCGGTGCTCAGAAAGCTCGGCGACTTCCGCGGCGAGAGCCGCTTCACCACCTGGGCGTACAAGTTCGCGCTGCTGGAGGCCGGGGTGAGGCTCCGGCGGCGCGCTTGGCAGGGCCGCGAGGTGGTCCTCGAGCCCGAGGACTGGAACGCGTTCGCCGATCGAGGCAATGCCCTGCAGGAGGGGCTCGAGAGCTCCGAGCTGCTCGCCGCCCTGCGGACGGCGATCGACGACGCCCTCACCGTCCATCAGCGGCAGGTGTTCGTCGCCCTGGCCCTCAACGAGGTGCCGATCGACGTCCTGGCGGAGCGGCTCGAGACCACCCGCGGGGCGCTCTACAAGACCCTTCACGACGCGCGCCGTCGCCTGCGGGCAAGGCTCGCCGAGCAGGGGCTGGCGGTGGCCGGCGACGAGCGGAAGGAGGCCTGAGATGACCGCACCGAGAAAGCCAAACGACGCCCTCGAGCGACTCCTCGGCCCACGCGCCGAGGAGGTCAGCTGCGAGCGCTGCTTCGAGCTCCTCGACCGCTACGTGGAGCTCGAGCTCGCCGGGGAGGACGCGGACGCCAGGATCCCCGGGCTCGCCGCCCATCTCGAGGGCTGCCCGGCCTGTCGCGAGGATCACGAGAGCCTGCGCGCGCTCGTGGCCGGCGAGGCCGGCCGACAGCCCTAAAGCCGATCCTCGTCGCGCCGCACGGCCTCGTAGACCTCGGCCGAGTAACCGGCCTCCGACTCAGGCTCGCCGGGCGCCGGGGCGGATTCGCTCGCCAGCGCCCGCAGGCGCTCGCGGACGGCCGTCGGGCTGAGCATCGACCGCAGGCCGGCGCGCTCCTCGTGGGTGAGGAACCCCGCCGCCAGCAGAACTGCGGGCAGCGCCAGCCAGAGCACGACCCGTGAGGCGAAGCCCCCGAAGCCGGAGGTGGGCAACAGCAGCTCGCCGCCCGCGACCGTGCCGGCCGTGACGACGAGCAGGAGCGCCAGCCGGCCCCACTCGTACGGCACCGGGAAGAGGCGCTGCGTGAGCACGTACATGAGCACCAGGACGACGATGTACGACGCGACGAGCGCGATCCCCGCGCCGACGATCCCCAGCGGGGGGATCAGCAGCAGGTTCACGACGACGTTGACGACCGTGCCCGCGATCGTCGCCGGCAGGTTGAACTCGGTTCGCCCGGTGCGGCCGAGGATCACGACCAGGACGAGATAGAGCGCGTAGAGCGCGATCCCGGTCGCCAGCAGGCCCACGGCCTTGTACGACTCGAAGAAGTCGGGCGCCGCCAGCAGGTCGACGATCCACCGGGCCAGCAGCCAGAGCCCGGCGACGCCGAAGGCGCAGACAGCGGCGAACCAGGTGAACACGAGGCTGTAGGCCCGGCGCGCCTCGTCGTCGTCGGCGATCGAGTAGGCGAGCGGCGGCCAGGCGAGCTGGAAGGCGCGCGCGATCACGTTCATCCCCTGGGCGAACTTGATCGCCAGCGCGTACAGCCCGGCCTCGGCGAGGCCGGAGAGACGGACGATCAGGATCCGGTCGATGAAGTTGAGCGAGTAGAGGCTGAGCTCGGCGGGCATCGTCGGCAGGCCGAAGCGGGTCATCCGGCGCAGGAGCGGGACGTCGAAGCGCAGCGAGAGCCGCCGGCGCTCCCTGCCAGAGCAGCCACGCCAGGAACGCGACCCCGGTGCCGAACGTGCCCCAGAGGATCCCCGCGGCGCCCTCGTCGGCGACCACGACCAGGTAGACGGTCACCGGGATCGTGGCCACCACGTTGAGGACCGTGAGCCAGAAGTAGGCGCGGGCGCGTTCGTCGACGCGGAGCAGGGTGAGCGCGTACTCCCACAGCGTCAGCGTCCAGAGCCCGAGCACGGCGAGCCGGCCGAGCTCCGCGTCGGTGTGATCGAGGAGCAGGTGCGAGATCGGCGCCGCGAACGCCAGGCAGATGACGGCGATCGTCGTCGTCGACCAGAACAGGGCGGCGAACCCGGTCCGCACGACCTCCGGCCGGTCGACGTCGGGCAGGTAGTAGAAGCGCAGTAGCGCCTCGATCAGGCCGAGCCTGACGATGATCGAGAGCGCGATCACCGATGCCAGCACGACCTCGGCCGCGCCGTAGTCGGCCGGGGTGAGGGCCGCCGTGTAGATCGGCAGCAGCAGGACCGCGATCAGCTTCGAGAGGACGCTCGAGGCCGTGTACGCGGCGCCCGTGGTCGCCAGGCGGCGGAGGTATTCGAACACCTAGTTGTGAATCGTCGCGGACTCCGCGGGCGGATCGCCGCGGGCGACAATCCCCAGCGCGAGCAGCGCCCAGGTCGCCGGGTCGATCACGAACCCCGTGTAGCCGAAGCTGTCGACGAGGATCGCGACGAAGCACGCGGCGGCGGCGATTCGCATCAGCGAGCGGCCGGGCCCGGAGCCCAGCAGGGTCGCGAGGGCGCAGACCAGCAGGGCTATGTAGACGGCGAGGCCGATCACCCCCTGCTCGGCGGCGACCGTGACCGGCTCCGAGTGCGAGACCGTCGTTCGCGCCTGCTCGATGTGGTCGAAGAACGCCCGCCCGAACGCGCCCGAGCCGTAGCCCGCGATCGGCTTGCCGATGTCGCCCTGGTCGCGCGCGTCGGAGTCGTGCGTGACGCCGAACAGGGCCAGCCCCCCCTTGATCAGGTCCGAGTGGCCGGCGTCGATGCTGCGCACGTCCTCGACGTCGCTGGTGGGCGTGCCGCCGGCGACGACGAGTGCCGCGAGCCCGGCGAGCCCCAGAGCTCCGTAGGCGACGAACCCGCGCCAGCGCCAGCGCAGGATGGCGACGATCCCGAGCCCGCCGAGCAGGGCGGCGAAGCTGGTGATCGAGTAGCTGAACACCAGCGCCAGCAGCGCGACCGCGCACACGATCCCGGCCGCGGTGAGGTCGCGGCGGCTCGACCCCCACGCCATACACGCGCCCAGCGCCGTGATCGCGAGCGCCAGGTAGCGCCCGAAGACGTTGGGGTCGAAGAAGATCGAGTTGACCCGGAAGTAGACGTGCAGCTCGTTGGCGTCGAAGAGCTCCGGGTTGAGGAAGAGGTTGCGGGTGAGGTACTGGTAGATGCCGATCAGCGCGCAGCCCAGCGCCACCACCCCGACCGCGATCATCACGCGCCGGGCAAGGGCCCGCGTCCACTCGACCTCGAGCAGGAGCGCGAACAGGACGGCGAACGGGACGAGGAAGAAGCCGAGGTTCTCGATCGCGTTCGCGACGTCGGCGGAGTACGAGGATTGGATCGCGTAGAGGGCGACGGTGGCCGCCAGCAGCCAGCGCAGGCGGGTTGGCCAGGGGGAACCGTCGCTCGTCGCTCGCCGCTCGTCACTCGCCACTGGGGTGAGGAACCGGGCGATCAGGTTCGATGCGATCACGAGGTACAGCGGGACGAGCAGATTCGCGGTCTCGCCCCCGATCTCGACCGGGATGCGCAGCGGCAGGACGGCGAACGCCGCGATCGCGAACCACTCCGGCCGGCGGCGGAACACCGCGGCGAGGGCGGCGAGGGCGGCCCCGCCGACCACCACCGCCGCACCGACCTGCGCCGGGCTGTGGCGGAAGTCGACGACCCGTGTCTCGTCCCACACGCTGCCGAGGACGAGCACCGGGGCGGTGAGCAGCGCGAGCGCCATCGCTGCGCGCTGCCAGCGCCGGTCCTCGAGCACCAGCGCGGCGGCCGCGGCACCGCAGGCGACGAGGATCCCGATCAGCTCGGGCGCCGACGCGGTCACCCGGACGGCGCTCCGGTGCGCTCGAGCGGCGGCCCGACACCCGACAGCACGGTGATCCGGCGCGGCCAGATCATCTCGCGGTCGGACGCCGGGCAGGTCGACCTCCAGGCGGTAGCGGCCGTTGACGACCAGCCGACCCGCGTCGTCGCGCCCGTCCCATGTGTACGTGACCGGGTCGCGCGCCGTGAGCGCGACGTCGCTGTCGAGGGTGCGCACGACGTCCTCCTGGGAGTCGACGATCCCGACGCTGGCGTGGTCGTCGGAATCGCGGACGAAGAAGGTGATCTGGACGGTGCGCGGCGGGTTGCCGCCCGGCCGCAGCGTCGCCGGGTTACTGGCGGGCGGCTGGGTGACCTCGAGCACCAGGTCCGGAGTCCGTGCCCGGACGACGAGCACCGCCGCGATCACCGCGACGACGGCGAGGACGCAGAACAGCGCCGTCCCGAGCGCGATCGCCCGGCCCGGGGCTGGCCCCGCCCGCGCCAACGCGGTTAGGCCCTGTCCTCGCCCGCGATCACGACCACGTCCGCGCCGCCCGCGAGGTCGCGCGTCTGCTTGTCGAGCCGCTGGACGCGCTTCACCCCGAGGTTGCGGGCGACCTTCTGCGCCGCCGGCTTCTGCCCGTCGGCGTAGAGGACCACGGTGTGGCTGTGGCCGGGGGTCGTGCTGGTGGTCGCGATCACGTTATAGCCGCTCGAGTCGAGGTCCGAGCTGACCAGCCCCGCAAGGCCGTTGATCGCGGTGCCGTTGAGGACGGCGACCTTGACCTGGCCGGGGACGACCTTGCCGACGTGCGGACCCGCGGTCCCCTCGTCGTTCGACAGCAGCTGCTGCGAGGCGTAGATCGCCCCGACGCCGAGCAGCAGGGCTACCGCGCCGATCGCGACCATGACCCGGGGCTGGGTGACCCGGGCGACGAACCGCCGCCACCGCGGGTGCGGCACGAGGGCCGCGCGCTCCATCGTGATCCGCTCGAGCGCCGGGCGCTCGTGGGTGACCCGCGTGGCGGCGGGCATCGGCTCGGACGGCGTCGCCTGCGAGCCGGGCTCGGCGACCAGGGTGGAGCCGAGAATGCGCTCGAGCTCGCCCTCCGCGTTGTCGAGCGCCCGCTCGCTCGTGGCGAGCTCATCGCCCGCGTATGACGGGCTCGCGCTCCATCCAGGTGCGCATCCGCTTCACGTCGCGGCGCTGGGAGAGGTAGAGCGGCAGGAGCAGCAGCACGCCGACGAGCGCGCCGAGGGCGATGAACCCGCCGACGGTGTCGAAGATCTCCGTGACCGACATTCTAGCCGCCGAAGTCGGCGTCGTCCTGGCCGATCACGAGCGCCAGCGGCGCGCCGTCGGCGCTGGCGCGGACCTCCTCGATCATCGGCGTCACGTCGGCCTGGCCGAGCTGGTCCTTGACGGCCGTGGCCAGGTCCTGCGCGTCCTGGTCGTGGTTCGGCTCGAACATGATCGTCGTCTGCGGGAAGCCCGACGACGCGTCGGTCTTCGCCCCGACCTTGAAGCCGGCGGGCTTGACCACCTGCTTGGCCACCGTGCCGGCAAGCCCGGGGACGCCGGCTACCTCGCCGCCGCCGACGGTCTCCTCCTGGGTCGCGTTCAGCACCGCGACCTCGACCTTGTCCGGCTTCGACTGGCCGCCGTGGTCCTTGCCCTTGCCGCCGCCCGAGCTGCCGTCGTCGCCGCCGAGCAGGCCGAAGCCGCTCGTGAGCACCGCGGCCGCGATCACCACGGCCGCGAGGAGCGCCGCGAGATAACGCGGGTCGAACGGCAGGCGCCTGTCGAGCGCCTCGAAGCGGCGGGAGAACGCCGCGCGCACGGAGGCGAGCGCCGAGCCGACCCGGCCGTGCTCCGCCGGGGGGGCCTCCTCGTCCGCCGCCGCCTGCTCGCCGCGCGCTTCGGCGACGGCCGCGACCGCGTCGGCGGCCTCCTCCTTGCGCTCGGGTGCGCGGCCGGCCCATTCGCGCAGGCGCCGGACCTCGCGCGCCTGCTGGATGATGAGGAAGGCGAGGATCGCGAGGCCCAGGAACGCGGCGATGCCGAGATAGGGCCCGATCCGATCGATCAGGTCGGTCATAGGTTGCGGGCGGGAGTATTAGCCAGATCGTCGGTCGCAGCGGCGCGGACGGTGGCCGCGCGATGTTTGGTCAAGCGAGCGTATGGCGCGGCGTGTCCTCGCCGCGCATCAACTCGACCACATGCTCGGCGAGGCCCGCCTCGTCCCCGGAGGCGACCAGGCCCAGCAGTCTGGCGACCGTCTCCTCCACCCAATCGGGGTCGAGCGGGTTCGTCCGCACCGCGCGCACGATGCGGTCCGCGGTCGTCGGCTGCGGATTCTCGTCGACGTTGAAGAGCTCCTCGTGGAGCTTCTCCCCGGGACGGATGCCGATGATCTCGATCGCGATCTCCGTCTCCGGCTCATAGCCGGCGAGGCGGATCATGTTCTGCGCGAGGTCGAGGATCTTGACCGGCTCGCCCATCTCGAGCACGAACACGTCGCCCGACCCGCCCGCCGAGGTCGCCCGCCTGGATCACGAGCTGCACCGCCTCCGGGATCGTCATGAAGTACCGGGTCATGTCCGGGTGGGTGACGGTCACCGGCCCGCCGCGCTCGATCTGCGAGCGGAAGATCGGGACGACGCTGCCCGACGAGGCGAGCACGTTGCCGAAGCGCACGATCGTGAAGCGCGGTGCTGCGGGTTGCGCTCCGCCGACGCCGCCACGATCCACTCGGCGAGCGCCTTCGTCGCCCCCATCACCGTCCGCGGGTTGACGGCCTTGTCGGTCGAGACCAAGACGAAGCGCTCGGCGCCGGAGACCGCGGCCGTCTTCGCCGTCACCTGGGTGGCGATCGCGTTGTTGCGCAGCGCCTCGAGCGGGTTGGCCTCCATCAGCCCGACGTGCTTGTACGCCGCGGCGTGGAAGACCACCTCGGGCCGGAATCGCTGCATCACCTCGAGCATCCGGTCGCCCTCCTTGCAGTCGGCGAGCACCGACTCGACCCGGGTGAAGTGCCACTGCCCGGTCATCTCGCTGTCGATCTGGAACAGGTTGTCCTCGGCGTGGTCGACCAGCACCAGCAGGCGCGGCCGCACGCGGGCGATCTGGCGGACGAGCTCGGACCCGATCGAGCCGCCGGCGCCGGTGACGAGGACGCGCTTGTCCTCCAGGTAGGCGCCGACGCGGTCGAGCTCCATCACCACGGGGTCGCGGCCCGAGCACGTCCTCGACCTGGACCTCGCGCAGCTGGCGGGTGAGCTGGACGCCGCCGCGCAGGAGCTCGAAGACGGTCGGCAGGGTGCGCACCGGGATGTCGCGCTCGCGGCACTCGGCGACCACCTTGCCGCGCAGGACGCCGGGCGCCGACGGGATCGCGATCACGACCTCGTCGGGGCTCAGGCGGTCGAGCACGGGGCCGATCTCGTCGGTCGTCCCGAGCACCTTCAGGCCCTCGGTGCGCATCCCGCGCTTGCGGGGGTCGTCGTCGAGGAAGCCGATCGCCCGGGCGCCGAGGTTCGGATTGAGCTTCAGCTCGCGGACCACCATCTGCCCGCCGGAGCCGGCGCCGACCACCAGCACCTCGCGCGACCCGGCGGCGCCGCGCGCCCGGCGCGTCGGGCGCTCGGCGAGCGAGCGGCGGGCGAGCCGGGCGCCGCCGAGCAGCGCGCAGGCGAGGATGAAGTCGAGGATGATCACCGAGCGCGGCAGGCTGTACGAGTAGGGCTTCGCCAGCACGAAGACCAGGACCATCAGCACGGTCGCGACCGCGAGCGCGCGGAACAGCGGCCACAGGTCGGGGAGCCGGAAGTAGCGCCACCACTGCTGGTGGAGCCCGAAGAGCTCGATCACGAGCGCCTTGCCGATGGCCGACGAAGGCGACGGAGCCGAGCAGCATCGTCTGGTAGCGGTCCGGAAGCTGGCCGCCGTCGTCGAGGAACCGCAGCGTGAAGGCGAGGGCGAACGCGAGCGCCGCGAGGACCGCGTCGGCGGCGAATTCGAGCGCACGCCGCCTGTTCACGGGGTCGGTCAGGCGATGCATGGCCGGTCGAGTGTACGGCTGCGGAAGCGAGGGGTCGGCGGGTAACCTCCCCGGCCCGCATGGACCTGCTCAGCCTGCCCGCGGTGCTGCCGGCCGCGTCGATCATCGACTCGATCGTCAACGTCGCCACCGACTTCATCGACTCCGTGGGCGTGATCGGCGTCTTCATCCTCATGGTGCTCGAGAGCGCCTGCATCCCGATCCCCAGCGAGGCGACGATGCTGTTCGCCGGCTTCAACGTCTCCACGGGGGACATGTCGCTGTTCGGAGCGGTCGTTCGCGGGCGTGGCCGGGAACGTGGTCGGGTCGTGGATCGCCTACGCGGTGGGCTACTACGGGCGCCTCGAGCTGCTCGAGAAGAACCGGTTCATCCACATCAACGCCAAGCACCTCGCGTGGGCCGACAGCTGGTTTCGAGCGCCACGGCGACGCCACCGTCTTCTTCTCCCGGATGCTGCCGATCATCCGCACCTTCATCTCCCTGCCGGCGGGCGTCGCGCGGATGCCGTTCTGGCGCTTCACGGTGCTGACCCTGCTCGGCTGCATCCCATGGGTCCTGGCGCTGACGCTGATCGGCAGGGCCGTGGGCGCCAACTGGACCGACTGGCGCGACCACCTGCACTACCTCGACTACGCCGTGCTCGCCGCGATCGTGATCGGGGTCATCTACCTGATCGTGCGCCGGCGCCGCACCCCACGGCCGGCGTAGAGGCTTGGCCGAGGCCGCACACGCGCCCGGCCTCAGCCTCGCGCGCGCGGCGGTCCTCGGGACGATCCAGGGCCCGACCGAGCTCCTGCCCGTCTCGAGCTCCGCGCACCTCTCGCTCGTCCCTCGGCTCGCCGGCTGGGGCTGGAGCGAGATCGACCCCGAGGCGCGCAAGAGCTTCGAGGTCGCGCTGCACGCGGGCACCGCGGCGGCTCTGCTGGTCGGCCAGCGTCGCGAGATCGCGGCCGAGCTGGCCGCCTTCGACGCGCCGGCGAGCCGCGGTCGTCGGGCTCTCGTTCATCCCCCCGGCCGTCGTCGGCTACACGCTCGAGCGACAGATCGAGGCGCACCTCGGCGGCCCGCGGACGATCGTCGCCGGGCTCGTCGCCGGGGCGGCGGCGATGCTGGCCGCCGACACGCGCCCGCAGGAGCGCGGACCCGGCGACGCGGGCGTCGTGCGACGGGCTCGCGCTCGGGGTTGCACAGGCCTCCGCCCTGATCCCGGGTGTCTCGCGCAACGGCGCCACCCTCACCGCCGCCCGTGCCCGCCGGTTCACGCGCGAGCACGCCAACCTGCTCTCGCGCACGGTCGCCCTGCCGGTGATCGTCGGCGCCACGGTCCTCAAGGGGGTGCGGCTGCGCAAGCGCGGCGTCGCGCCCGAGCTCGCGGCGGGCGATGGCGGCCGGGGTCGCGGCCTCGTTCGCGTCGACGCTCGCGTCGCAGCGGCTGATCGGCCTCGTCGAGCGCGACCGGGCGCTCTGGCCGTACGCGGCCTACCGGCTCGCGCTGGCGGCCGCGGTCGCGGTCAGAATGAGCCGGTGAACGAGCAGAGTTCCTACGTCAGGGCCGGGGTCAGCCAGCGCCACGCCGACGCCGCGGTCGAGGCCCTCGTCCGCAACCTGAAGCTGATCGACACCGGCAAGCCCTCGCGGGTCGTGCCGCTGCCGAACCACTACGCCAGCGTGCTGCGCATCGACGAGCGCACCGGCGTCGCCTTCGCCACCGACGGCGTCGGCACCAAGATGCTCGTCGCCGAGCTGATGGGCGACTTCTCGACGATCGGGATCGACTGCATCGCGATGAACGTCAACGACCTGGTCTGCGTCGGCGCCGAGCCGATCGCGCTCCTGGACTTCATCCTCTGCCGCGAGGCCAACCCGGAGGTCTGCGGCGCGATCGGCGTCGGCCTGCGTCGCGGCGCCGAGCTCGCCGGCGTCGAGATCCCCGGCGGCGAGATCGCTCAGGTCGGCGACGTCGTGAGCGGGATCGAGCTGAGCGGGAGCGCGATCGGCCTCGTCGGGCTGGACGCGATCGTCGACGGCGCGCGGGTCGAGCCCGGGGACGCGATCATCGGCCTGCCGTCCATCGGCCTGCACTCCAACGGGTACACGCTCGCCCGCCGCGTGCTGCTCGACCAGCTCGAGCTCGGCGACGACCGGCTCGGTCGGCCGCTGGGCGAGGTCCTGCTCGAGCCGACCGAGATCTACGTGCGGCCGGTGCTCGAGCTGCTCGCGTCGCCGGTCGACGTCCGCGGGCTCGCCCACATCACCGGCGACGGACTGAACAACCTGACCCGTCTCGCCGCGCCCGTCGGCTACGAGATCTCCGACCCGCTCGACGTGCCGCCCGTCTTCGACCTGATCGCCGAGCTCGGCGACGTGAGCGCCGACGAGATGTACGAGGTCTTCAACATGGGTTGCGGGTTCGCCTGCGTGGTCCCGCGCGCGGACGAAGAAGCTGCCCTGGCCCTCCTGCGCGGCCACTACCGCGCCGCGAAGCGGATCGGGACCGTCACGGACCGTGCCGGCGTCGTCGAGCGGCGCTAGCGCCCGGCCGCCCAGACGCGCTCGATCTGGCGCATCGCAGGCGGGTAGACGATCCGGTGGCGGAACGGCCTGATCGCCGCCATGTAGGCGTCGCCGAAGAGGCCGTTCGGCTTCACGAGCACCGCCATCTGAGCCCGGTAGGTGTCCGGGCCGTCCTCGACCCAGCCGAGGTGCATGACCCCGTGGACGGTGCGGTTCGCGATCTCCGCGGCCCATTCGTCGTCGAGGAGGTACAGCGACTCGAACGGGACGGCGGTGAACTCCGGCCCGGTCGGCGCCTCGCGCAGGTCGGCCGGTAGACGGTCGCGCAGGGTGCCGGCTCGGGCGTCGAGGCCCTCGTCGGGATCGTCCCAGCCCAGCAGGTCGCCGAGCTTCCAGCGGATCGCCCACAGCGCCCGGGCGACGGCCGAGCCGCTCACGGCGGGGTCGGTGCCGGCGAGCATCCCGACCAGTCGCGGGAAGTCCTCCGGACCGCCGGGCGTCCGCAGGGACCACACGTCCTCAAGTCGGAAGTCGCGGGTGAGCTCGTGGATCCGCCACGGGTGCGAGGTGTGCGCGCTGTCGGGCAGTCGCCCTTCGTCCATCTCAATCTATACGGTAGCGTATGGATGCCCCGCACCGCAACCACCCCGCGCAGCAGCTGGATCGACGAGGGCCTGCGCGCGCTGGCCCGCGGCGGCCCCGAGGCCGTGCGCGTCGAGGTGCTCGCGCGTCGCCTCGGCGTCACCAAGGGGGGCTTCTACTGGCACTTCGACGATCGCCGGGAGCTCCTCGACGCGATCCTCGACCGCTGGGAGGAGACCAGCGTCAGCGAGGTCATCGAGCGGGTCGAGGCCGGGGGAGGGGACGCGCGCGAGAGGTTGCGACGCCTGTTCGCGATCGCGGCGAGCAGCCGAGCGTTCCTGCGAGCCGACCTCGCCGTGCGCGACTGGTCGCGGCGCGAGCCGCGGGTCGCCGAGCGGCTGCGGCGCGTCGACAACCGCCGTATGGATTACATGCGCTCGCTCTTCGCCGGCTTCTGCGCCGACGAGGACGAGGTGGAGGCGCGGTGCCTGCTGACGATGTCCCTGTTCGTCGGCAGCCACTTCATCGCCGGGGACCACGGCAACCGCAGTCGCGGCGAGGTCCTCGAGCTCGCGCTCGCTCGGCTCGCGGCCTGAGCATCCTCATGGGGTTGGCGTCGTTTACGCTCGCTCGGCAAGGCGGCACACCCCTGACAGGAAGGTCTGGATGTCGGACTCGACAACCGCGGTTCAGGTCAACGCGAGGCCGGACTCCCTGACGTTGGATCGCCAAGCGACCGCCGTGATCGTGGTCGACATGCAGAACGACTTCGCCGGCCGCGGCGGGATGTTCGATCGCGCCGGAGTCCCGATCGATGGCATCCAGGCGATCGTGCAGCCGACCCGGCGGGTGCTGGGCGCAGCTCGCGACGCAGGGATCAAGGTCGTCTACCTGAAGATGGAGTTCGACGCCGACCTCTCGAACGCAGGCTCGCCGGGCGCGCCCAACCGGCTCAAGCACGCCCCTCTCGGGCTGGGAGAGGAGATGCGCTCCCCCGAGGGAGTGGAGGGACGGATCCTCGTCGCGGACACCTGGAACACGGAGATCGTTGCCGGGCTGGAGCCTGAGCCGGGCGACCGCGTGGTGTCCAAGCACCGCTACAGCGGCTTCTTCGAGACCGAGCTCGACAGCGTCCTTCGGGAGGCCGGCGTCGAGACCCTCATCTTTGTTGGGGCAACGACGAGCGTCTGCGTGGAATCGACCCTTCGAGACGCCTTCTATCGGGACTACAAGTGTTTGTTGCTGAGCGACTGCACGGCCGAGCCGATCGGCGGGCAGTTTTCGCGCAGCAACCACGAGGCCTCCCTGATCGTCGTCGAAACGCTGTTCGGGTGGGTCAGCGATTCAGCAGCGCTGCTCGCCGCGCTCGACGACGGGGAGGGGGTAATGCCGTCGGCCTACCTCACGCAGGGAACGCGCGCGTCTGCGTCGAGGGGTGTGTGACTCGGGCAAGTACGCGGGCAGCGAACGGCATCCGGCGGGAGCGCCATACATGCCGCTCCTCGTACGGCCACACGTACATCGGGTTGCCGTCGCGAACCAGCTCGAGCAGACGGGGCTGGGCGAGCTCCTCGGCGGACCACTCGTACAGGCGTTGGAGCCGTGGAACGATCACCGCGTAGTCGAGCATCCGGCCTAGACGCTGTTCGTCGGCGACGTAGCGCTCGACGTCGCCGTCGAGCGGATAGCGGTCCGGCAGCACGCGCCTGAGCGACAGGAACACCCCCGTCATGCCGAGCCGTGGATCGCCGAGCACCCGGCCCAGCGGGGCCAACCGCCCCAGCGCCAAGCGCGGCACCGCGACGAGTGCGTGCGCGTACAGGACGCGCACCAACGCGACGTTCATGAAGAACCGCTCCGGTGCGCTCTCCGCTTCGGCGAGCCCGCGATGCGCCAGGTAGCCGCCGACGATGCTCGCGTTGTGCGCTCGATACCAATTGCGCCCGGTCGGTCTGGCGCTGAACTCCAGCCAGAGCCGCACGGCCGGCGACGACGGCGCTCCGGGCAGGCCGCCGAGGATCGCCACGGTCTCGCATCCGTCCCGCAGCAGTCGTTCGTTGACGGCCCGCCACCACGGGCTGCCGGGCGGTGACGCCTGCAGCGGATCGAGCACACCTCGGTGCGCTTGCCAGCGCATGAAGGACAACGCCGCCCGTCGAAACGGCAGGTGTCGCGGCGCGTGGCCCGTCGGTCCGCGGAACACCCGCGCCATCAACCCGAGACGCGCCGCGGGTTCATCGCGGACGGCCGCCACCTGTGCCTCAGCCCGAACGAGCGCGCCTCCGTGCTGGCTCATCCCGAGGAGTCATAGCCGTCTTTCGTTGCGCTCGCCGATCGCGCGCGATACTGCGGAGGCGATGTCGCAAGAGAACGTCGAGACCGTCCGACGCGCCATCGCGGCGTGGAATGGCGATGACCTGGACGCCTTTTTGGCCGAGTTCGATGCCGACGTCGAGTGGCACCCTGCCATCGAGCCGGGCCTTGAGGGAAGGGCAACCACCTACCGAGGTCATGACGGCGCGCGAACGGTTTGGGAGGAGGATCGCGGCGAGGCGTGGGAACGCCTCCGTAATCGACCTCACGAGTTCCGCGACCTCGGCGAGTCGGTCCTGGCGCTCGGTCACATGGACCTGACCGCCAGGGCGACCGGAATCGAGTTCAGTCAGGAGCTCGGAGAAGTCTTCGACCTGCGAGCGGGAAAGATCGTTCGCGTTCGCGACTTTCTGACCCACGCGGAGGCCCTCGAAGCCGCCGGGCTCTCGGAGTAGCGCCGCGTACGTAGCGGCATGATGAGTGAGATCACGATGACGCCGATCCAGTCGCCCGTGATCGCGGCCGGGCCTCCGACCGGCCGATGCGCTGCTACCGTCTGGTTCAGCCGCACATTCGAGTGTGGCGTCAACAGTGCCCGCGCCGCAGTCGTTGCATAACCGCTTCCTCCGCGCCCGCTCGCACCGTACGTGGAGGAATTCACATGCCTAACGGAACCGTGAAGTGGTTCAACGACGAGAAGGGTTTCGGGTTCATCACGCCCGAGGACGGCTCCGCCGACCTCTTCGTCCATCAGAGCGCCGTACCCGACGGCCAGGCGCTGGCCGAGGGGACGAAGGTCAGCTTCGACGCCGAGCGCGGCGACAAGGGGCCCCGCGCCGCCAACATCCGCCTGGCGTAGCGCCCGGCCAGCATGGCTTCAAGCAGCAAGCGGAAAACCACGATGGCGAAGCGCAACCGTGAACTGAAGCTGCTCGAGCGTCGGCAGGAGAAGCAGGCCAGGAAGGTCGCGCGCAAGCAGGCGGCCGCCGAAGCGCGGCCGACCGACGACTACGCCGACGCCACGCCGGCTGACGCCACGCCGGCCGACGACTAGCTCGGCGCGAAGGCCCGCCGGTAGGCGGTAGGCGTCGTCGCTGTCGCGCGCCGGAAGTGCTCGCGCAGCGACGGGGCCGAGCCGAACCCCGAGCGGGCCGCGACCTGCTCGACGTCCAGATCGGTGTGCTCGAGGAGGCGCTGTGCCTCCAGCACCCTCTGGGCGTTCAGCCACTTGAGCGGGGTGGTCCCGGTCTCGGCGACGAAGCGGCGGGCGAACGTCCGCGGGCTCACCGCGGCGCGGTCGGCGAGCGTGGTTACGTCGAGCGGCTCGACGAGGTGGTCGAGCGCCCACCGCCGCACCTCCTCGAGCGAGTCCGCGCGGTCGGGCGCGGGCAGCGGCCGCTCGATGAACTGCGCCTGGCCGCCCTCGCGGTGCGGCGAGGCGACCATCGCCCGCGCGACGCCGGCGCCCAGGCGCTGGCCATGGTCGGCGCGGATCAGATGTAGGCAGAGGTCGATGCCCGCGGACAGGCCCGCCGAGGTCACCACGGGCCCGTCGTCCAGATAGAGCGCGTCGGGTTCCACCGCGACGCCGGGGAAGCGTCGCGCGAGCTCGTCGGCGTAGAACCAATGCGTCGTCGCCCGCCGGCCGTCGAGCAGCCCGGCGTCGGCCAGCGCGAACGCGCCGGTGCAGATCGACGCCACCCGAGCGCCGCGGGCGGCCGCGGCCCGCAGCGCCTCGAGCACCGGCTCGGGCGGCCGGTCGTAGACCTCGCGGTAGCCGGGAACGATGATCGTCTCCGCCTCGGCCAGGGCCTCCAGCCCGGCGACGCCGTCGATCGCGAAGCCGGTCGTCGTCGCAACGCTGCCCGGCCGCACGGCGCAGGCCCGCACCTCGTACAGCGGCCGGCGGCCCTTGTAGGCGAGGGAGAACACCTGGGCCGGGACGGAGAGGTCGAACGCGACCACGCGCTCGACGCATAGGACCGCGATCCGGTGGGGGTTCGCGCTCATTGGCAGGAATCTAGCGGATATGGGCATTTCTGCCTATTGCGGGCGGTGCGCGGCGCCCTCAGGATGCGGGCATGAAGATCGCCTTCCTCGTTTTCGACAAGCTCACCGCCCTCGACGCGATCGGCCCGTACGAGGTCCTCTCGCGGATCCCCGAGGTCGACCTCCGGTTCGTCGCCCAGGAGCCGGGCGAGAAACGCACCGACACCGGGATGCTCGGGATCACCGCCGACGCCGCGCTCGGCGACCTCCCCGATCCCGACATCCTCCTCGTGCCGGGTGGCGAGGGCAACCGCGCGCTGATGGAGGACGCCGAGGTCCTCGACTGGCTTCGCGCCGCCCACGCGAGGACGACCTGGACCACGTCGGTCTGCACGGGCTCGCTCGTGCTCGCGGCGGCGGGCCTGCTCGAGGGCAAGCGCGCGACGAGCCACTGGGCCTACCGCCACGAGCTCGCCCAGTTCGGCGCCGAGCCAATCGCCGAGCGCGTCGTGGTCGACGGCAAGGTCGTCACGGCCGCCGGGGTGTCGGCGGGCATCGACATGGCCCTGCACCTGGTCGCACTCGAGTTCGGACCCGAGCTCGCCAGCGCCATCCAGCTCGGGATCGAGTACGACCCCGAGCCGCCGTTCGACTCCGGGTCGCCCGAGAAGGCCGATCCCCAGCTCGTCGAGTTGGTCCGCGCCGTCGCCTAAAAAACCGGCCGCCGGAGTTCGGGGGTCATCATGCAGGGAAGGAGGTGAGTGAAACCCCGGATACGACCGGGGGTTGAAAATAGTCTTGGTGAATGGCGTTGCCGCAACGGATGCAAACGAGCACGGACGCAGGCCTGGAGGCCGGCGGGGCGAACACCGATTGAGACGCTCATGAGCGAGGCGACGACAGGGTCTCCCGGAGCACTCACCGGGACGGTGCTGTCCGGCCGCTACCGGCTCGAATCGAAGCTGGGCAGCGGAGGCATGTCCACGGTCTACCTGGCGCGCGACGAGACGCTCGAGCGGTGGGTCGCGGCCAAGGTCCTGCACCGCGAGATCTCCGACCAGCCGGACCAGATCGAGCGCTTCCGCCGCGAGGCACGGGCCGTGGCCCAGGTCTCGCACCCGAACGTGGTCGCGGTGATCGACGCCGGCGAGGACGGCGGGCGCCCCTACATCGTCTTCGAGTACGTCGACGGCGAGACGCTCAAGCAGCGCATCGACCGGCTCGGGCGCCTGCCGCTCGACGAGGCCGCCGCCTACGGCATCGAGGTCGGGCGCGGGCTCGCCGCCGCCCACGCGCGCCGCCTCGTCCACCGCGACGTCAAGCCGCAGAACGTGCTCATCGACAGCGAGGGGCGGGCGAAGGTCACCGACTTCGGCATCGCTCGCGAGCTCGAGCAGGACGGGCTCACGAAGACCGGCCGCGTGCTCGGCACCACCGACTACGTCTCGCCCGAGCAGGCGATGGGCAAGGGCGTCGACGCGCGCTCGGACATCTACTCGCTCGGGATCCTGCTCTACGAGATGCTCGTCGGCGAGGTCCCGTTCCAGGCCGACAACCTGGTCGGCGTGGCGATGAAGCACGTCAACGAGCGAATGCCCGACGTGCAGAAGCAGCGCAAGGACGTCTCCTCGGCGCTGGCGGCAGTGGTCGAGCGCGCGACCGAGAAGAAGCCGGACAAGCGCTACCCGGACATGAACGCGATGCTCGCCGACCTCGAGAACGCGCTCGAGGTGGAGGTCGCGCGCGCCGGGCGGTCGACCGCCGAGGCGACCACGGTGCTCGACTCGGTCCCGCGCCGGCGGCGGATCGTCCCGTCGCGGCAAAGTCTCGATCGCGGGTGTGCTGCTCGTGCTGGCAGCCACCGCCGCGGCCCTGTTGATCGCCGGGCTCAGCGGCAAGGACCACACGCACACCACCGGCGGTGGCGGGACCGGCGGGGGCACGCCGAGCGGCGAGGAGGTCGAGCTGACCAGCGCCAAGGACTTCGATCCCGAGGGCGGGGACGGCGAGCACCCCGACGAGGTGAAGCTCGCGATCGACGGGATCCCCAACACCACGTGGCAGACCGAGACCTACACCGCTGGCCCCGACCTCTCGCTCTCGGGCAAGTCCGGGGTCGGGCTGATCGTCGAGGCGGCGGACTCCGTGATCGGCCAGACCCTGACCGTCGGCACCACGACCGGCGGCTGGAGCGCCGATGTCTACGCCGCCGACAGCGGCCCGCCGACCGAGCTCTCGGGCTGGGGCGACCCGGTCGGCTCGATCAGCGGCGCGAACGCCCAGCAGCTGATCGACCTCGACGTCCCCTCGCCGGCCAAGTACTACTTGATCTGGTTCACGAAGCTGGCGGAGGCCGACGGGGGTGGCCGCGTGGAGGTCAGCGACGTGACGCTCTCCGGCGCCCCGTAGGCTCATCAAGGCGATCGTCCAAGACCGGTACGGCTCACCCGATGTCCTGAGGCTCGAGGACCTCGATAGGCCGCAACCAGAGGACAAAGAGGTCCTGGTGAGGGTTCGCGCCGCGGCCGTCAATATCGGCAACTGGCACGTTCTCAGGGGCATCCCCTATGCGATGCGTCCGGCGGTCGGGCTGTTCAGGCCGAAGCACGGGATCCCGGGACTCGATCTGGCCGGGCAGGTGGAAGCGGTCGGCGGCAGCGTTACGCAGTTCCAACCGGGCGATGAGGTGTTCGGCTGGTGCAACGGCGCCTTTGCCGAATACGCGTGCGCCGAGGAGAGCAATCTGCTGGCGAAGCCGTCCAACCTCACGCTGGAGCAGGCTGCGGCCGTCGGAGACTCGGCCTTCACCGCCCTCAGTGCGGTTCGGGATCAGGGCAAGGTCCAGCCGGGACAGAGGGTGCTGATCAACGGCGCGTCGGGAGGCGTTGGCACGTTCGCCGTCCAGATCGCGAAATCGTTCGGGGCGGACGTGACGGGGGTGTGCAGCACGAAGAACGTGCAGATGGTCCGATCGATTGGCGCGAACCGAGTCATCGATTACACGAAGGAAGACTTCACTCAAGCGGACCAGCGCTACGACGTGATGCTCGACTTGGTCGGGAACCGTTCGCTTTCGGACTGCATCGGGACGCTAAGCCGCCGGGCGACCTATGTCCTGGTCGGCGTGTCGGACATGGGCCGCTGGTTCGGTCTCGCTCGCCAGATCAAGGCGCTCTCGCTGTCACCGTTCGTCCGCCAGCGAGTGCGCGTGTTCATCGTCAGGCACAACCGAGCGGACCTGGTCGTGCTCAAGGAGCTCGTCGAGGCCGGCAAAGTCACGCCCGTCATCGACAGGCGCTACCCCTTGCGTGATGTCCCTGAAGCCCTCCGCTATCAGGGGGAAGGACACTCCCGGGGGAAGATCGTCATTACGGTCTGAGATGCGGGCTAGTGCTGATACCCGCGCTCGTGACGGTGGCGTTCGACCGCCAGGTCCACGAGGCGGTCGCAGAGCTCGGGGTACGGGATGCCGCTCGCCTCGAAGAGCTTTCCGAACACGCTCGTCTCGGTGAAGCCGGGGATCGTGTTGATCTCGTTGACCAGCACCTCGCCGTCGTCGCGGACGAAGAAGTCGCAGCGGGCGAGGCCCGTGCCGGCGATCGCGGTGAAGACGACCTCGGCCAGCTCGCGGACCCGCGCGACGCCGTCGTCGCCGATCGGCGCGGGGACGAGCAGCTCCATGCCGCCCTCGTCGTACTTGGCCTCGTAGTCGTACCACTCGGATGCCTTCGCGACGATCTCGCCCGGAATCGAGACCTCGACCCGCGATGCCGGGCCGAGCGCGGTGTTGCCGATCACCGAGCACTCGACCTCCCGGCCGCCGGCGTCGGCCTCGATGATCACGCGCGGGTCGTGGGCGGCGGCCAGCTCGATCGCGTCGTCGAGCTCGCCCTCGGGGCTGAGCACCCTGGAGATCCCGACGCTCGACCCGAGCCGGGACGGCTTCACCCAGAGCGGGCGGGGCATCGCCGCCGCGTGCTCGCGCCAGCCGGGCTCGCCGACCTCGCAGAACTCCACCTGCGGCAGGCCCCAGTAGGCGAGCAGCCGCTTGCAGATCAGCTTGTCCATCGCCACCGCGGCGGCGAGCACGCTGGGACCGGCGTAGGCGATGTCGAGCGATTCGAGCAGGCCCTGCACGCTCCCGTCCTCGCCGTACGGGCCGTGGAGGACGGGAACCGCCACGTCGCAGCCGAGGAGCCCGCCCGCGGGGCGCATCGCGACCTCCTCGCCGGCGGCGAGCCAGCGCCCGTCGGCTTCGATGAGGATCTCGACCACCTCGTGGCCGGCGGCGGCGCAGGCCGGTGGCGACCGAGGCGCCGGAGCGCAGCGAGACCTCCCGCTCGGAGGACCGCCCGCCTGAGATCACTGCCACCTTCATCGTCGTCACGGGGTCGTGGTCGTCGTGCTCGTCGTGTCGTCGGTCGTCGTGGTGGTGCTCGTCGTGGTCGTCTGGTCGGGCTTGCGGAAGACGCCGATGACGATGGTCACCCTGTCACCCGAGTGGGCCCGCGACCCGGCCGACGGCGCCTGCTCGAGCACGCGGTCGTCCTCGTGAGGAATCGGTCGGTGTCCTGCTTGATCACGTCGGCGCCCAGCCCGCGGCTCGAGAGCGACGCCTTGGCCGCGTCGACGGTCTGGCCGACGACGTCGGGGATCACTGCCGAGCCGGCGCCGTTGGAGACCACGATCGTCACCGTGTCGCCGTGCACGGCGCTCGAGCCGGCCGGCGGCTCCTGGTTGATCACCTGGCCCTCGGGCTCGTCGGCGTCGCGCGTGTCGACGTTCGGGATCAGCTTCAGCTTCGTGAGCTGCGCCTCGGCGACCTCCTGCTGGTCGCCCACGAGGTCCGGGATGCTGATCTCGTTGGCGCCCTTGGAGACGGTGAGGGTCACGGTCGACTTGCACTCCGCCTCGCTCCCGGCCGGCGGCACCGTGGAGATCACGCGGCCGGCCTTCACGCTGCGCGACGACTCGGACACGGTCTTCGCGAGCAGCTGCTGGTTGCGGATCTTGGTGACCGCGTCCTGTTCGGGCAGCCCGGTGACGTCGGGCACATCGATCCGCAGTCCGAGGCTGACCGTGGCCGTGACCGTCGATCCCTCGTCGGCGGTGGAGCGGGCGGGCGGGTCCTGCTCCGTGACCGTGTCCTGCGGGCTGCAGGTCGGGGCCGGGCGCTGGGCGAAGTCGAAGCCGGCGCCCTCGATCTTCGCCCGCGCCTCGCCGACGCCGTCGCCGAGCACGAGCGGCACGGTTGCCTCGGAGGTGCGCGTGAGCGCGTAGGCGGCCACCCCGGCGCCGAGCAGCGCGATCACGGCGAGCGCGATCACCCACGGCCGGCGCCACCAGGGCCGGCGCTCCTCCTCGACCTCCTCGGCCACCACCACCGGGGCGAGCACGGCCGCCGGGGAGGCCTCGGCCGCGTCGAGCGCCAGGAGGAACTCGTCGGCGCTCTGGAAGCGTGCTGCCGGGTCCTTGGCCAACGCCCGCAGGACGACCGCGTCGAGCGCCGGCGGGATCTGCGGGTTGAGCTCGGACGGCGGGCGGGGCGGCTCGGAGATCTGCTTGAGCGCGACCGCGACCGGGGTCTCGGCCTCGAACGGGACCTGACCGGTGAGCGCCTCGTAGAGCATCACGCCGACCGAGTAGAGGTCCGACGTCGCGTTGGTCTCCAGGCCCTGGGCCTGCTCGGGAGAGAGGTACTGGGCCGTGCCGAGCACCGAGCCCGTCTGGGTGATCTCCGAGGCCCCGGCCCGGGCGATCCCGAAGTCCGCCACCCGCGCGCGGCCCTCGCGGTCGACGAGCACGTTCTGCGGCTTGAGGTCGCGGTGGATGATCCCGTGCTCGTGGGCGAACTTCGCCCCGGTGAGGATCTGGCGGATCAGCTCGACCGCCTCGCCGACGCTGAGCCCGCGCTTGATCAGGTCCTTGAGCGACGCCCCCTCGACGTACTCCATCGCGATCCAGTGCCGGTTCCCCGCCTCGCCCCGGTCGAAGACGCCGACGATGTTCGGATGCTGGAGCCCGGCCGCGGCCTGGGCCTCGCGCCGGAAGCGCTCGACGAACTGGGCGTCCTGGGCGAACCGCTCATCGAGGAACTTGAGCGCCACCCGGCGCCCGAGCATCTCGTCGGTGGCGAGCCAGACCTCGGCCATCCCGCCGGCGCCGAGGCGGTGGACGAGCGTGTAGCGGTCGTCGATCCGTTGCCCGCCCTCGAGCGCCATCAGTTGGTGAGCGCCTCCATCACCTGGGTCGCGATCGGGCCCGCGACCTCACCGCCGAAGCAGCCGGTGCACTTCTCGAGCATCACCGCGACCGCCACCGTGGGGTTGTCGACGGGGGCGAAGCCGATGAACCAGGGGCGGTTCAGCCCGGTCGCGGGGTCGATCTCCGCGGTGCCGGTCTTGCCGGCGAACGACTCGCCCTGGACGGTGAGCCCGGCCGCCGTGCCCTCCTGGGTGACGTGGGTCATCATCGTCGTGAGCTCGTTCGCCGTCTCGGGCGAGACGACGTTCGACTGCTCGCTCGGGTCGAGCTCGGCGATCGTGCGGCCGTCGGGGTCGGTCGCCTTCTGGAGGAAGGTCGGCTTCATCAGCGTGCCGTCGTTGGCGACCGTCGCGGCGACCTCGGCCATCTGCATCGGGGTGACGAGCAGCCGCTCCTGGCCGATCGCGACGCGGCCGATGTCGATCGCGTCGCCCTCGTCGAGCAGGCTCGGCGTGCGCTGGTCGCGTCGTAGACGCCGCTCGGCGCCATCTGGTCGTCGGGGAAGTCGAGCTCCGGGTCCTTGAAGAACCCGAACCGGTCCATGTACTCGAACATCGTCTGCGGTGCCGAGCTTCTCGCCGACCTGGGCGAAGTAGGTGTTGATCGAGTGGGTGAGGGCGAAGTCCATGTCGATGTCGCCCGGGCTCTCGCCGCCGGCGTTCTGGAGCGGCACGCCGCCGATCTCGATCCCGGTGCGGCCACTGAGCACCGTGTCGGGCGTGAACTCGCCCGAGTCGAGCGCCGCGGCGGCGGTGACCACCTTCATCGTCGAGCCCGGCTGGTAGGTCCCCTGCGTCGGGCGGTTGAACAGCGGCGCGGACTCGTCCTTGTTGAGGTGCTTGAGCACGTCCGGGTTCTTGACGTCGTTCGGGTCGTAGCCGGGGACCGAGGCCATCACCTCGACCGCGCCCGTCTGGGGGTTGAGGGCGACCACCGAGCCGCCGCCGCCGCTCGAGCCCGCGGTCGACGCGATCGCCGACTGGAGCTGCTCGGTCGCGAGCCGCTGGGCGCCGGCGTTGAGGGTGAGCGTGATGTCGGCGCCCTCCGGGGTGCGGTTGGCGAGCTGGTCGATGATCGACGCGAACTCGTTCTTCTCGCCGCTCAGCAGGTCGTTCTCCGACTGCTCGATCTCGGTCCGCCCGGCGGTGACGAAGTTGTAGCCGACGGGGTTGCCGAACAGGGAGCCCGTCGGGTAGTCGCGCACGTACACCGGGTGGGCGCCGCCGCCCTCCGGCTTGGACTCGGCGATCAGCTCGCCGTCGGCGCTCGTGATCGAGCCGCGGGGCACCTGCTGTTCCTCGATCAGCGGCCGGCGGTTCTGGTCGCGGTCCTGGAGCGCGCTGGCGTCGAACACCGCCCACTTCGAGGTGAAGTAGACGAGGAGCGCGAAGAGCACGAGGACGAGCCCGTAGACGCGGATGATCTGACGGTTCACGCCGGCAGCTCCCGCGAGGTCGAAGTCCTCGTCGCTCGACCGGCTCCGTCGGCGGGCGGCGGGCGCGATCGGAGATCAGCAACAGCAGCGCGAGCAGGATCATGTTCGCGATCACGGAGCTGCCGCCGAAGGAGACGAAGGGCAGGGTGACGCCGGTGAGCGGGATCACCTTCGCGACCCCGCCGATGATCACGAACGCCTGCAGCGCGAACACGGCGGTGAGCCCGGTCGCGAGCAGCTTCGAGAACCCGTCCGGGGCCATGATCGCGGTCTTGAACCCGCGTGCGGCGATCAGCGCGTAGATCAGGATCAGGCCGCAGGCGCCGAACAGCCCGAGCTCCATCGTGATCACGGCGAAGATGAAGTCGGTGTGGGGCGCGGGCAGGATGCTGCCGCAGTCGGGGAACGGTTGCTCGCAGTGGGGGGCGAACGGGCCGGGCAGCTTGAGCAGGGACTCACCGAGGCCCTGTCCGAACAGGCCGCCGTCGGCCTGCGCGAAGAGCGACTGCTGCACCTGTCCGGCGCCCTCCGGCGCGTTCTTGGCGAACGGGTCCAGCCAGATGTCGAAGCGATCGTGGACGTGGGTGATGCTGGAGCCGATCGCGTAGGCGCCGATCGCGAAGATGACCAGCCCGATCAGGACGTACGAGAAGCGCCCGGTGGCGACGTAGAGCAGCGCCAGGAACGCGCCGAAGAACATCAGCGAGCTGCCGAGGTCCTTGATGAAGACGAGCATCAGCATCGCCGCGCCCCAGACCACGAGCAGCGGGCCGAAGTGCTTCAGCGGCGGGATCGTGAGCCCCATGACCCGCCGCGCGGCGACCGACAGCATCTCTCGCTTCTCGGCCAGGTAGCTGGCCAGGAAGATGACGATGCAGATCTTCGCCAGCTCGGCCGGCTGGAAGGAGATCGGGCCGACGTCGACGCTCAGATAGGCGCCGTTGACGGCGTTGCGCGTGATGAACGGCGCCAGCAGCAGCAGGATCCCGGCCGTGGCGATCAGGTAGCGGTAGCGCTGCAGGACGCTGTAGTCGCGCAGGAAGACGATCGTCAGGCAGAAGAGGGCGAGCCCGAGGACGAACACCGAGGCCTGGTCGAAGGCCAGCTTGTCGTCGATCCGGTAGATGACCACGAGGCCGATCGCGGCCAGCAGGGCGCAGAGCGGGAACAGGTACGGGTCGGCGTAGGGCAGGCGGATGCGCAGGAAGATGTGCGCGGCGAGGCAGAGGGCGAGGAAGTACGCGGCGTAGGTGAGGCTGAGGTCCGAGACGTGGTTGTCGCCCGGCTTGACGATGAAGACGGCCGCGAAGCCGGCGGCGACGATCACCGCCACGGGCACCAGCGCGATCAGCTCTCGGTTCCGCGCGCTCATGCGCCGCCCTCCCTAGCCGCCGTTGCGGCCGGACCCCTTGCCGCCCGACCGCTGGCCCTGCTGGCCGCCCGACGCGGGCTTCTGCCCTCCGAGCCGCCGCCACCACCACCGGCCGAGGCCGCCACCGCCGCCGCCCTGGCTGCCGCCGTTGGCCCCGCCCTGCGGTTGGGTGGTCGTCTGCGTGGGCTCGGTGGCCGCGCGCTGGAGGTCGTCGAGGAGGTCGACGGCGTCGTCGTGGGAGCGGAGCGTGTGGTCGGTGACCGAGTCGCGGCGGTCGGCCGGCACCGACGCCGCCTGGACCGGGAGCGAGGACTGCTCGCTGTAGAGGCTGATCCCGAGCGGCAGGTCGTAGGGCAGTCCGCGGTAGAGGCTCACTCGCCCGCCCTCGTCGATGCCCAGGAAGTAGACCTGGCGCAGCCCGTACCAGGCGCCGAAGCCGATCAGCGCCACGATCGCGAGGGCGACGAGGGCCTTCGTCGCGGTTCGCCAGCGGCTGCGTTTCGCGCGCGGCGGCGGCGGGTCGCTCGCCGCCCGTCTCGCGTCGGCGCGACGCCGAGCGGACGCGCTCGGTCGAAAGGCCGGCCTCCTCCGCGCACGGGCCGATCAGGGTCGCGTCCTCGATCGCCGCGCCCTCCTCGGCGCCCTCGAGCCGGAACGCGACGACGGTGATGTTGTCCCGGCCGCCGGCCTCGTTGGCGTCGGCCACGAGCTGGCGCACCGCAGCGTCGAGGTCGTCGCTGGACTCGAGCGCCCTGGCGATCCCGTCGTCCTTGACCATCGTCGTCAGCCCGTCGGAGCAGAGCAGGAAGACGTCGCCTGGCCGCGCGCTGAAGGTGAGCGTGTCGACCTCCACCTCCTGCTCCGGGCCGAGGGCCCGGGTGATGATCGAGCGCTGCGGATGGTCCTCGGCCTGCTCGGAGGTCAGTCGCCCCTGGCGGCGGAGCTCCTCGACGAGCGAGTGGTCCGAGGTGAGCAGGCGCAGCTCGCCGTCGCGCCACAGGTAGGCGCGGCTGTCGCCGACGTGCGCGAAGGAGACCTCGTCGCCCTCGACCATCGCGGCGGTGAGCGTGGTCCCCATCCCCGAGCGGCGTGGAGTCGTTCTGGGCCAGGCTGTGGATGCGCTCGTTGGCGCTCTCGGCGATCGTCCGCAGGTAGGCCTCCGGGGACTCGCCCCCGCGGACGGCGGGCTCGAACGACTCCGCGGCGATCCGCGACGCGACCTCGCCCGCCTGGGCGCCGCCCATCCCGTCGGCGACCGCGAACAACGGCGCCTTCGCGTAATAGGAGTCCTCGTTCGCGGTCCGCTGGCGCCCGGTGTCGGACCGGAACGCCTGCTCGGCGACTCGCAGCGCCATCAGCTACCCCCGGGCACCTGGAGCTCGAAGCGGAACTCCGTGTCGCCGATCTTGATCTCGTCGAGATCGGAGAGCTCGGCCTCGCCCGAAAGCCGGCCCCCGTTGAGGTAGGTGCCGTTGGTCGAGCCCATGTCCTCGACGTAGTAGGACGCGCCGCGGGAGTAGAGCCGGGCGTGGATCGAGGAGGCGAAGCGGTCGTCGATGCGCACGTCCGCCTCCCCCGAGCGGCCGATCGACAGGCCGCCGAACAGGTCGTAGCGCTCGTTCGCCTCGAGGCCGCCGCCCGTCACGGCAACGAGCCACGCGTCGGTGGGGGCCGAGCGGCCGCCCGGGCCGATCGGGTGAAAGCCGGTCGCCTCCGGAGCCGGGGCGCCGGTCTTGCGGAGCTCGCGCATGGCGCTGCGCGAAACCCAGAGCAGGAAGAGGTAGAGCACGACCAGAAAGCCGAACTTCAGCGCGACGGCGATGGGCTCGGTGTCCACTACTGCTCGATGTCGAAGACGAAGCGGACGGTGCCGAGGACGACCTCGTCGCCGGGGCCGAGGCGCGACGCGTCCACCTGTCGCCCGTTGACCTTGACCCCGTTGGTCGAGCCGAGGTCGACGATCTGCCAGTCGCCGGTCGTCCCGCGACGGAGCTCGGCGTGGCGCCGGGAGACGTTCGGGTCGTTGAGCACGCAGTCGCACTCGCGCGAGCGGCCCAGGACCGCGACGGGCCCGTCGAGGACGTAGCGCCGATCGTCGAGCGAGACGATCGCCTTGGTCTCGGTGAGGTGCGCCGTCGGGCGTCGCTTGCGGGACTTCGTGTCCTTCGGCGGCACGCTGTAGACCATCGTGTGGCCCTGCTCGCCCTGCTCGGGCTCCTCGCCCTGGCGCGCCGGCGGCTTCACCAGCCGGGTCTGGATGCCGAACTCGCCGAGGCGCAGGCGCTCGTCGCTCTCCAGGCCCACGTCGGGCCGCGTCAGCAGCGCGTAGTCGTGGCGGCGGGCATGCTCGAGCAGGTATGACGAGAGCTCCTGCTCGAGCGAGCGCTCGTAGCCCTCGAGGCGCTTGCGGTCCTCGACGGACAGCCAGACCGTGTACTGGTTCGGCACGTAGACGCGCGAAACCGAGGCGGTGCGGTGTGCATCCATCTCCTTCGCCAGCTTCCGAGCTATCTCGACCGGCTGCACCTGCGACGAGAAGGCACGGCTGAACACGCCCTCGACGAGGTTCTCGATCCGTTGCTCAAGATTGCGTAGAACGCTGATGGTTGGCCTCTCTCGGGCACGCTGAAGCGGCGGTTACCCGCGGTTGGTGATGCGAAATCCTAGAGGCAGGGTCAGCGCGGACGATCCGCGCGCCGAGGCGACGATCGGCTCACCTGGGGGCGGCGAGCGCGGGCCGCGGCGATCCGCGCCACGGTGAGCCGGGGGAGCCCGCGCGGCCCCGGAGGGCGAATTCGATCCCAACCGCCGCCGCGCCGGCCGCGACGACGCCCAGTGGGGCGCCTCCCAGGCCCCCGTCGGCGACCACGCCGAGCGCGGCTACCGTGCCGGCTGACCACAGCATCGCCCCCAGGAGCGCCAACGAGACATGGCGGGCGGAGATCACCCAGCCGAGCACGGGCGCGGCCAGGGCGAAGACCGCCGCGCCGAGCAGCGAATCGAGACCGCCCAGCGGCGCGAGCACGGACTCGGCCGCGGTGGCGGCGCTCGCGGTCCAGCCGTCCGGGGCCTGGGCCCCGAGCCCGAGGTCGGGCCCGAGCCCGAGCGCGACCGACCCGGCCGCGAGCCAACACCACGCCCCGAGGCCGAGCACGGCCCGGCCGACCGCCGTCGGGCCGGCGGCGCCGAGGGCTGCCCCGGCGCCTCCGAGCCCGATCGCGCCGAGCGGCGCCGCCGCCAGCGGCGCGAGCGAGCCGGCGGTCGCGCCAACGAGCAGCGACGGGACGCTGAGCGCGGCCAGCACGAGCGCGAGGCCGGGCACGCCGAGCGGCCCCGCGAGGGCGACCAGGGCGAGCCCGAGGGCAACGAGGACCACGAGCTTCGGGGCGCGGCCCGCACCCTCGGTCGCCTCGTCCCCCCGCATCCAGGGCTCTGAGCCGAGCGGCACCGCCGCGTCGAGTTCGTCCATCTCCGCCTCGAGGCACTCGCGCAACTCGATCGGCGAGGGACGCAGCTCGGGCTCGGTCTCAAGGCAGGCGTCGATCGTGTCGGCGAGGCCCTCGGGCAGATCCGGGCGGTGCACCCGCAGCGGCGGCACCCCGGCGCCGATGCGCCGCGCGGTCTCCGCCGGGGTCCGGGCCGCGATCGGGTTGACGCCCGCCCAGCATTCGTACGCGGTCAGCCCGAGCGAGTAGACGTCGGATTCGGGGCCGGCGAGCTCGCCCTCGGCCTGCTCGGGCGACATGTAGGCCAGCGTGCCGACGACCTCCCCGGTCGCCGTCAGGGTCGCCGCGTCCGCCACGCGCGCGATCCCGAAGTCCATGAGCTTGGCCCGGCGCCCGGCCGCGAGCTCGTCGCGGACGATCACGTTCTGCGGCTTGACGTCGCGGTGCACGACCCCGCGCTCGTGGGCGTGGGCGAGCCCGTCGCAGAGGTCGGCGGCGATCTCGGCAACGTCGCGGTCGCAGAGCCGGCCGTCGGATCCCAGGTGCGCGAGCGTGTCGCCCGGCACCAGCTCGGAGACCAGGACGGCACGCCCGTCGCGCTCGCCGAGCTCATAGAGCGTGACGATCGCCGGGTGGTTGAGCCGCGCCGCGGCCTGCGCCTCGCGCAGCACCCGGGAGGGGTCGAGCGCGTGGACCTCCTTGAGCGCAACCTGGCGCTGGAGCCGCTCGTCGAAGGCCCGGTAGACGGTGCCCATGCCCCCGGAGCCGATCCGCTCGATCACCCGAAAGCGACCCATCACCAGCTCTTCTGCCACGACCTTCACCGTTCGCCGGTCGGAGGCCCTCTCCTGCCCCGTGCGGACCGACCTGTTCTGGCTGGCGCAGTGTTCATACTCTGGCCCGCCGAAAGCGACCTCGGCGCAACCGTGGCATTTCCTCGACGAGGACGATCTACAACCGGCCGGTTCCGGCTCGGGCCCCCGCCGAGGGCCCCCCGAACGCCAGCGCCAGCTCATGACCCGGCGCGTGATCGCCGTCGGCATCGGCGTGCTGATCGTCATCCTGCTCCTGCTGGGCGTCAAGGGCTGCCTCAACGCCCGCAAGGAACGCGGCTTCGAGAACTACGTCTCGGACCTGAGCTCGATCGCGACCCAGTCGAACCAGCTCTCCAGCGAGTTCTTCGCCCGGCTCGAGAATCCGCCGAAGAACGCCGACGAGCTCAGCCTGGAGGCCCAGATCGCCTCCGACCGCGGCACCGCCGAGGCCCTGCTCCAGCGCGCCGAGAACCTGGACACCCCGGACGAGCTCAGCGATGCGCAGACCGAGCTCGTGCAGGCCTTCGAGCTGCGCCGCGACGCCCTGGCGGGGATCGCCGACGACATCCCCACCGCGCTCGGCGACGAGGGCCGCAGCGAGGCGATCAACCGGATCTCCGGCGACATGCGAGCCTTCCTCGCCAGCGACGTCCTGTACGCCCGCGCCAAGTCAGGCGTCGAGACGGGGCTCGCGAACCAGGACGTCAGCGGGAAGGTCCCGGACAGCGTCTTCTTGCCGGAGCCGGTGGATCGCTGGCTCGACGACCTGCAGCTGACCACGATCTTGAGCACGTTCGCCGGGGACGCCGGCGCGACCCAGGGGGTGCACGGCCTCGCCCTGCTGTCGACGACGATCAACAAGACGTCCCTCACGGCCGACGCGGAGAACTCGGTCTCGCTCGGCAGCGGCAACCCCGAGATCGACGTCGAGGTCCAGAACCAGGGCGACACCGAGGAGCACGAGGTGGCCGTCAGCTACAGCATCTCCGGCGGCGCGGTGCCGCTCGAGGGCGAGGGCACGATCGCCAAGCTCGACGCCCAGGGGGTCGAGACGATCACGCTCAAGCTCCAGGACACGCCCGACACCGACGTCCCTCTGACTCTCCAGATCGAGGTCCTGCCGGTCCCCGGCGAGGAAGTCTCGGACAACAACGCCGCGACCTACACGGTCACCTTCCACTGACCCGTCGCCGGGACGGCGCGGCGGGCCGCGCCTAAGCTTCGCCGCCATGCGCGTCGCCTATCTCGGCCCGGCCGGCACCTACAGCGAGGACGCCCTGCGCGCCGCCGCGGACGGCGCCGAGCTCGAGCCGGTGCCCTCGGCGACGATCTACGACGCGATCACGGCCGTCGGCGACGGCGCCGACCGCGCCCTGGTGCCGTTCGAGAACTCGATCGAGGGCTCGGTGCGTGCGACGCTGGACGCGCTCGCGTTCGACGCGCCGGCCGTCGCGATCGTCGGCGAGCATGACCAGCCGATCTCCAGCCACCTGATCGCGCGCCGGCCGCTCGAGCTCAGCGAGATCGAGGTGGTGATCTCCCACCCGCAGGCGAGCGCGCAGTGCTCGCGGTTCATCCGCTCCGAGCTGCCCCAGGCCGAGGTCAGGGCCGCGTCGAGCACCGCGGAGGCCGTGCGGGCCGTCGCCGTGTCCGGCCGCCCGTGGGCCGCGCTCGGGGCCGCGTCCGCAGCGCCGATCTACGACTGCGTGGTGCTGCGCGCGGGCGTCGAGGACGAGGCGGAGAACGTGACCCGCTTCGTCTGGCTGGCGCCCTCCGGAACGGAGGCGACGGGCGATGGGCCGTGGAAGACCACGCTCAGCTTTGCGGAGCTCGGCGCGGACCACCCCGGCGCCCTCGTCGACGCGCTCACCGAGTTCTCGAGCCGCGGCGTCAACCTGACCCGGATCGAGTCGCGCCCGCTGCGGCGCGGCCTCGGCCGGTACATGTTCTTCTGCGACCTCGAGGGGGCGACGGCCGAGCGCCCGGTCGCCGATGCAATCGAGGCCCTGCGTGGGAAGGCCGAGAGCGTGCGCGTGCTCGGGAGCTACCCGGTCGGCGTCCGCGGAATACCGGGGCGTTGACTTTCGGCCGAGCGGCCGGTCTACAATTTCGCTCACGATGGAGGATCTCGCCGACCCCGAGGTAGGGGGCCGCTCCCGAGCGGGGGCGGAGGCGGCGCGCGTCCGGGGCCGTGGCAGGCTCGAGGTCGCCCACTCGCTGAGCGGAAACACGAGCACCCACGCCCGCTCGACGGCGGGACGGGTCCTGGTCCTCAACGCGAGCTACGAGCCCATCAACGTGTGCACCGTCAGGCGGGCGACGGTCCTCGTGCTGAAGGATCGCGCCGAGGTCCTCGAGAAGGGGGAGGGGGCGCTGCACTCCGAGCGGCTCGAGCTGGAGCGGCCCTGCGTGATCCGCCTGGTGCGGTACGTGCGCGTCCCGCGCGACGTCCACCGGCGCAAGATCACCCGCAAGGCCGTGCTCGCGCGCGACTCCTACACCTGCCAGTACTGCGGCCGCGAGGCCTCGGGGCTGACGGTCGACCACGTGATCCCGCGCAGTCGCGGCGGTCAGTCCGTGTGGGAGAACATCGTCGCCTCCTGCGCCCCATGCAACCGCAAGAAGGGCAACCGGATGCCGCGCGAGGCGCAGATGCTGCCGGCCAACCGGCCGCGCCCGCCCGGCCCGACCATCTTCATCCGCATCGCCGCGCCGCGGGTCCCCGTGGCGTGGGAGCCCTACCTGATCGCGGCCTGATCTCGCCCTGAATAGCGAAGGGCCGCCCCCGAGGGGACGGCCCTTCCAAAGGTGCGATTTTCAGGCGGATCCCGGATGCGTGGCCGGGTGGGACTGAGTCCGGCCTCCGGTGGCCGCCGGTGCCTGGGGTTGGATTCCGCCAGGCGGCTCGCACGCTGCCCGTCCGGATCGACGGTCGCCCGCCGAACGGACGGAGCGGCCGACTAGCGGCCCCGCACCTCCAGCGTCCCGAATCTACTGTCACTCAAAGTTCGGACCACCTCCTTTCTCTGGTAATCCGATTGAAGCAGACGCGGAGGTCGGGCCTCCGTCCGATCGATGATTTTCGCCGGCGTGATCGGTCTCACTTACCCGAGAGCCGTGATCGAAGACGCTGTAAACGTGAACCACGAAGCCGCGATCGGCGTAGTCGACGACGAGATGGACGCAACCGAACCAGGTGCCTCAACGGCGGCGCGGCTCGGCTTCGCCTCGCAGGGGCAAGGACGCCGCAGGCTGATCGAGATCGCCGTCTTCGGAGCGCTGATCGTCGGCGCCCTGTTCACCCTGCCCGGCCTCGGCGAGCTCCGGGACAGGCTCGCCGGGGCCGACGCAGGCCTGATCGCTCTCGTGGCGGCCGTCGAGGTCGGCTCCTGCCTCGCCTTCGTCGCCGCCTTCCGCGGCGTCTTCTCGCGCCGCCTCGGCTGGCGCTTCTCCTACGAGGTCGCGATGGCCGAGCAGGCCGCGAACGTCCTCCTGCCGACCGGCGGCGCCGGCGGTCTCGCGCTTGGCGCGTGGGCGCTGCGGCGAGTCGGGATGCCGGCCGAGCGCATCGGCCGGCGCACCGTGGCCTTCTTTCTGGTCACCAGCTCGATCAACTTCATCGCGGTCATCGTCGCCGGCGTCGGGCTGGCGCTCGGGGTGCTCCCGGGAGACGCGGCCATCGGCGTCGCCCTGATCCCGGCGGTGGGCGCGACGCTGGCCCTCGGGGCGATCGCCTTCCTGCCCCGCGCTCTCGACGGTAGCTCCCACGAGGGTGGCGGCGGGCGGATCCGCGACGCGCTCGCATCCGGGCGCGAGCACCTCGCCGGCGGCATCCGCGACGCGATCTCGTTGCTCGGCTCGGGGCGCCCCTCGGTGGCCCTGGGAGCGATCGGCTACATGGGCCTCGACGTGGTCGCGCTCGCGCTGGCGTTCGCCGCGCTCGGCGGTGGCGCGCCGCCGGCCGGCGCGTTCGTGCTCGCCTACGCGGTCGGCCAGCTCGGCGGCCTCGTCCCGCTCCCCGGCGGCGTTGGCGGCACCGACGGCGGCCTGATCCTGGCCTTCGGCTTGCTGGGCACCCCGGTTGCGATCAGCGGCGCCGCGGTGATCGCCTACCGCGTCTTCCAGCTCGGCGTCCCCGCGATCCTCGGCCTGGCGGCGTTCGCGCAGCTGCGGCGTTCGCTCGGCCGGACCGAGGAGGCCGACGCGACCGCGGACAACCCGTGTCTGGCCGACGGCGCCGCCGATCGGCCGGGCGAGCCCTGCCTCGGGTCCGGGCTGGCGCTGGAGCCGCACCCGGCCTAGTAGCGCCGCAGGTTCGCGTTCAGTCGTCGAGGTCCGGGCTGGCGGCGTCCGGGCTGGCGGCGGGCGTCGCGCCCTCGGCAGCGGCCTCGGCGACCGAGTCGGCCTCTGAGGCGACGTCCGCGCTGGACTCGACCACCAGGGCGACGGCGCTGACGCGGTCGTCCTCGCGGAGGTTCATCGTCCGCACGCCCTGCGTGGCGCGGCCCATCTGCGAGATCCCGCCGGCGTTCGTCCGCTGGACCATCCCATTCTGGGAGATGAACAGCAGGTCCTGGTGCTCGCGGACGATCAGCGCGCCGGCGAGGCCGCCCTTCTTGGCCGTCATCTTGATCGTCAGCACGCCCTTGGTCCCGCGGCCCTTGACCGGATACTCGGCGACCGCGGTGCGCTTGCCGTAGCCGTTCTCGGTGACCACCAGGAGCTCGGAGTCGTCGCGGGCGACGTCCATCGCCAGGACGCAGTTCTGGCCGCCGTTGAACTTGCCGGAGACGTTCATCCCCTTGACCCCGGAGGTGTCGCGGCCCATCGGCCGCACGGCGGCCTCGCTGAAGCGCGAGGCATGGCCGGACTTCGAGACCAGCAGCAGGTCGTCGTCGCCCGACGTCAGCCGCACCTGAACCAGCTCGTCGCCGTCGCGGACCTTGATCGCGATGATCCCGTCGGCGCGGATCGGCGTGTTGTAGGCGGTGAACTCGGTCTTCTTCACCAGCCCCTGAGAGGTCGCGAACGCGAGGTACTTGTCCTCGGAGAAGTCGCGGGTGGGGATCACCGCCATCACCTTCTCGCCGTCACGGAGCGGCAGCACGTTGACGAGCGCGCGGCCCTTCGACGTCCGCGAGCCCTCGGGGAGCTCGTAGACCTTGAGCCGGTAGACCTTGCCGCGGTTGGTGAAGAAGAGCAGGAAGTCGTGCGTCGAGCAGATGTGCAGGTGCTCGATGTAGTCGCCCTCCTTCATGTCCATCCCCATCACCCCGATGCCGCCCCGGCGCTGCTGGCGGTAGGTGACCAGCGGCAGACGCTTGACGTAGCCGGAGTGGGTGAGCGAGATCACCATCTGCTCGTCGGCGATCATGTCCTCGATGTTCATGTCGCCCTCGAAGTGGGTGATCTCGGTCCGGCGATCGTCGCCGTAGCGCTGGTCGATCTCGTCGAGCTCCTCGACGATGATGGCGTCGACGCGGCTCGGGTCGCCGAGGATCGCCCGCAGCTCGGCGATCGTCCCGAGCAGCTCAGCGTGCTCCTCGCGGACCTTGTCGGACTCGAGCGCCGTGAGCCGGGCGAGGCGCATGTCGAGGATCGCCTGCGCCTGGATCTCGGAGAGCTCGAACCGCTCGATCAGACCCTCGCGGGCTGAGTCGGTGTCCTGAGACGCGCGGATCAGCTCGATCACCGCGTCGAGATTGTCGAGCGCGATCAGCAGGCCCTCGAGCACGTGCGCGCGGGCCTCCGCGCGGCGCAGCTCGTACTGGGTCCGGCGGGTGACGACCTCGCGCTGGTGACCGACGTAGGACTCGATCAGCTCCTTCAGCGAGAGCGTCTTCGGGACGCCGTCGACGAGGGCGACCATGTTCACGCCGAAGGTGTTCTGCATCGCCGTGTGCTTGTAGAGCTGGTTCAGCACCACCTCCGGCGGGTCGCCGCCGCGCTTGAGCTCGATCACCAAGCGCATTCCGGAGCGGTCGGACTCGTCGCGCAGGTCGGAGATCCCGTTGATCTTCTTCTCCCGCACGAGGTCGGCGATCTTCGTGATCAGGCCGCCGTCGCCGCCCTTCTTGACCTGGAACGGGAGCTCGGAGACGATGATCGACTCGCGCCCGCCCTTGAGCGGCTCGATGTGGGCGCGGGCGCGGACCTTGACCGAGGCGCGCCCGGAGGCGTAGGCGTCGCGGATGCCCTCCATGCTCATGATCCCGCCGCCGGGGAAGTCGGGGCCCTTGATGTGCTCCATGAGGCCGACGAGGTCGATCGCCGGGTTGGTCATGTAGGCCTTGACCGCGCCGATCGACTCGCTCAGGTTGTGGGGCGGGATGTTGGTCGCCATCCCGACCGCGATCCCCGAGGAGCCGTTGACGAGCAGGTTCGGAAACCGCGCCGGCAGCACCAGGGGCTCGGACTGCGACTCGTCGTAGTTGGGCCCGAAGTCGACCGTGTCGGCGTCGATGTCGCGCAGCATCTCGGTCGCCAGGCGGGCGAGCCGGGCCTCGGTGTAGCGCATCGCGGCGGCCGGGTCGTCGTCGATCGAGCCGAAGTTGCCCTGGCCGTCGACGAGCGGGTAGCGCAGCGAGAACTCCTGCGCCATCCGGACGAGCGTGTCGTAGATCGCCGAGTCGCCGTGCGGGTGGTACTTACCCATCACCTCGCCGACGATGAAGGCGCTCTTGCGGTAGGGCCGGTTCGGCTGCAGCGCGAGGTCGTGCATCGCGTACAGCACCCGCCGGTGCACGGGCTTGAACCCGTCGCGGACGTCGGGCAGCGCCCGGCCGACGATCACGCTCATCGCGTAATCGAGGTAGGAGCTGCGCATCTCCTGCGTCAGCTCGCGCTCTTCGATCCGCCCGGTCAGGGCGTCCAGGCTGCCCTCAGACATCGAGGAAGCGCACCTCCTTCGCGTGCCGCTCGATGAACGCCTTGCGGGGCTCGACCTTGTCGCCCATGAGCTCGGTGAAGATGCGGTCCGCGAGCGTGGCGTCGTCGATCGTCACCCGCTGCAGCGTGCGCGAGCCGGGATCCATCGTCGTCTCGCGCAGCTGCTCGGCGTTCATCTCGCCGAGGCCCTTGAAGCGCTGCATCGTCACTCCCTGGCGCGCGAGCTCGAGCACCGCCCTGCGCAGCTCCCCGAACGACTCCGCCTGGCGCACCTTGTCGCCGTGGGCGACCGTGAACGGCGGCCTGCCGACCTGCTTCAGCAGGTCCTGGTGGACCTCGACCAGATGGCGGTAATCGGTGGAGTCGAAGAGCGCCGAACTCAGCGTGTAGGTGCGGGCGAGGCCGTCGCTGCGGTGGACCGCGCGAACCTCGATGCCGTCGTCGGACTCCGAGAGGATCTCGGTGTCGAAGGGCTCGCCCTCGGGGTCGGGCGCGGCGAGCAGCTCGCGCACGTCGGCCAGCGAGGCGGCGCCCTCGTCGAGGATCTGCGACTCGAGCAGGAAGCGGACGATGTCGTGGCCGAACTCGGCCTGCAGCGAGTCGGCCCAGCCGTCGTACTCCTTGTAGCGGCGGTTGAACCGCTGCCAGCGCGCGGTCGTGAACTTGTGCTGCGTGCCGGAGACGTCGCGAATCTCGATCTGCTCGAGCTTGTCGCGCAGCAGCAGCTCCTCGAGCTCGGACTCCTTCTCGATGTAGGTCTCGACGCGGCCGTTCTTGACCTTGTAGAGCGGCGGCGTCGCGATGTAGACGTAGCCGGCCTCGATCAGGTCGGGAAGCTCGCGATAGAGGAAGGTGAGCACCAGGGTGCGGATGTGGGCGCCGTCGACGTCGGCGTCCGTCATCACGATGATCTTGTGGTAGCGCGCGTCCTCGACGGTTGTAGTCCTCGCCGACGCCGGTGCCGATCGCGGTGATCATCGCCGAGATCATCTCGTTCGAGAGCACCTTGTCGATGCGGCTCTTCTCGACGTTGAGGATCTTGCCCCGCAGCGGCAGCACCGCCTGCGTGTTGCGGTCGCGTCCCTGCTTCGCCGAGCCGCCGGCCGAGTCGCCCTCGACGATGAACAGCTCCGCCAGCGACGGGTCGCGGACCGTGCAGTCGGCGAGCTTGCCGGGCAGGGTCGAGTTCTCGAGCGCCGACTTGCGCCGGGTGAGATCGCGGGCCTTGCGCGCCGCGTGGCGCGCGCGGGCGGCGTCGACCGACTTCGAGACGATCCGCCGCGCGTCCGCCGGATGCTCCTCGAGGAACTCGCCGAGCTTGCGGTTCACCGTCTCCTTGACCAGTCCCTCGACCGGCGGGTTGCCGAGCTTCGCCTTCGTCTGGCCCTCGAACTGCGGGTCGGCGAGCTTCACGGAGATCACCGCGGTGAGCCCCTCGCGGACGTCGTCGCCGGTCAGGTTCTCGTCCTTTTCCTTCAGCAGCCCCTTGTTGCGGGCGTAGGCGTTCAGCGTCCTGGTGAGCGCCGAGCGGAAGCCGGAGAGGTGCGAGCCGCCCTCGTGGGTGTTGATGTTGTTGGCGAACGAGAACACGGACTCCTGGTAGCTGGAGTTCCACTGCATCGCGACCTCGACCGCGCCGTCCTCGGTCTCGTTGTCGAAGAAGACGGGCTTGCGGTGCAGGGCGTCCTTGTTCTCGTTCAGGTGCTTGACGAAGTCGACGATCCCGCCCTTGTAGAGGAAGGTGTCGCGCTGGCCGGCGCCGCGCTCGTCGACCAGCCTGATCTCGAGGCCGCGGGTGAGGAAGGCGGTCTCGCGCATCCGCTCGGCCAGGGTCGAGTAGTCGAACTCGAGCGTCTCGAAGACCTCGTCGTCGGCGAGGAAGGTGATCGTCGTCCCGCTGCCCTTGATCTGCTCGCCGCGCTGCAGGTCGCCCTTCGGCTCGCCGCGCTCGAAGTCCTGGGTCCACTTGTAGCCGTCGCGGCGCACCTCGAGGTGCAGGCGCTCGGACAGCGCGTTGACGACCGAGACGCCGACGCCGTGCAGGCCGCCGGAGACCTTGTAGCCGCTCGCCCTCGCCGCCGAACTTGCCGCCGGCGTGCAGGGTGGTCAGCACGACCTCGGCCGCGGGTCGCTTCTCCTCCGGGTGCTCGTCGACCGGGATCCCGCGACCGTTGTCGGCGACGGTGACCGCGTTGTCGGGATGGACGGTCAGCTCGATCCGGTCGCAGTACCCGGCGAGCGCCTCGTCGACGGAGTTGTCGACGACCTCGTAGACGAGGTGATGGAGGCCCCGGGGACCGGTCGAGCCGATGTACATCCCGGGTCGCTTGCGCACCGGGTCGAGACCGCGCAGGACGGTGATCTCGCCGGACGTGTATCCGTTCGACTCTTCGTTCTTCGGGCTCGCCGCACGCTCGCGGTCGGCGCCCGCCTCAGTTGCCACTCGAGTTAGGCCCTTCGTTCGCTGTCACGAGAAACCCCGACCGCCTGGGCCCAGAGAGAGGCCGAGTCCCGGCGGTTCGGGGCGGGGGTACAAGTCTCCATAAGGATACCAGGGACGGCCGCCGGAACGCCGGGCACTCTCATACGAAATACCTGCAAATCACGCATTAAGTGTGCCTAAGGTCAAGAGCTTCGCCCACGACGAGGCGCAGGCCCTCCACCCGGGGGTCGCCGAGCGCCCCGTTGAGGCTCTCGATGAGCTCGTTCTGCATCAGATCGAGCTCCTGAGCCCAGGTCGCGGCTCGGCATTCGACCGTGATCACGCCGTCGCGCTCGCGCACGGGCCACGCCTGCGCGGCGATCCGCTCGCCGAGCGCTCGGCGCCAGCAACCCTGGACCGCGGCGAGGAGGGTCGCGGGCTGGGCGTCGGCGCGCACCGCCCGGATCGAGTCGCCGAGGCGCTTCGGCCCGCCGCGGGCGCTCACGCCGCCAGCTCGCTCGCGCCCGCCGGGCCCAGCGGGCGCCCGTCGCGGATCGCGATCTCGTGCCGCTCGCCGAGCAACGGCAGGTGATCGGGCTCGGTCGCGGTGAGCAGCGCCTGCCCGCCGCCGTCCGCGAGGTGCTCGACGAGCAGCCGCCGGTGGGCGGCGTCGAGCTCGCTGGTGACGTCGTCGAGGAGCATCAGCGGCGCCGGGCGGCCGTCGTCGAGCAGCGTCCGCCGCTCGGCGAACAGGAGCGCCAGGAGCGCGGTGCGCTGCTGGCCCTGGGAGCCGTAGCGGCGCAGGGCCCGGCCGCCGGCCTCGAAGCGCGAGCTCGTCGTGGTGCGGACCCCAGCCGGTGTAGCCGCGCGCGATGTCCGCCTCGCGGCGCTCGGCCAGCTCGGCGGCGAGCTGCGGCCGCCGTGTCCGCCTCGCTGCGCGGGTCGGTACGCGAGGCCCGCGCCGCGGCAGCCCGAGCGCCTCGGCCGCCGCGGTCGAAGGCGGCGGCGAGTCGCTCGCACCGCGGCGGCCCGGATCGGCGCTCAGCTCGACCCCGGCCTCGGCGAGCTCGCGGTCCCAGGCGTCGAGGCGTCGCCGTCCCGGCGAGGCCCGCGCGGATCCGGCCGAGGAGCGAGTTGCGCTGCGCGAGCGCTCGCGAGTAGCGCCGCCGGGCCTCGCCGCGCGACGGCCAGAGCGCTGCGCAGAACCCGTCGAGGTGGGCGCGGCGCCCCGCCGGCGGGCCCTTGACCAGGGCGAGGCGGTCGGGCATGAACACGGCCAGCGCCGGGCGCAGCGCAGCGCTCTCGGCGCCGGCCGGCGAGCCGTCGACGAGATGGCGGCGCCCGTCGGCGCGGCTGACCGAGCACAGGAAGGTTCGGCGCTGGCCGGCGCCGGCGACGACCGCCTCGCTGCGCGCGAGCGACTGGCCGAAGGCGATCGTCTCGCGGTCGTCGCGGGTACGGCACGAGCGGCCGGCGAGGGCGCTGTAGGTCGCCTCGAGCAGGTTGGTCTTGCCGGCGCCGTTCTCGCCCCAGATCAGGTTCAGCCCGGGGCCGAGCGCGACCTCGCAGGGGGCCAGGTTGCGGAAGTCGCGGACGTCTACGGACTCGACGACCACGCGACCACGCCCCTCAGACGTTGAGGCGGATCGGCATCACGAGGTAGGAGAAGTCCTCGCCGTCGACCGGGCGCAGCAGCCCCGGGCGCAGCGGCGAGCTGAGCTGCACCGCGACCTGCTCGGTGTCGACGCTCTCGATGCCCTCGACCAGGAACTGCGGGTTGAACGCGATCTCGAGCGGCTCGCCCGAGTACGGCGCGGGCAGCCCCTCGCTCGCGTCGCCGATGTCCGGGGTCTCGGCCGCCACGGTGAGCTCGCCCTCGGCGAACGCCAGGCGCAGCGGCGCGTTGCGCTGCGCCAGCTGGCTGATCCGCCGGGCGATCTCGAGGAACTCCTCGCGCGGCAGGCGCACGTCGTGCTCGAAGGCCTCCGGGATCAGCTGGCGCCAGCTCGGGAACTGGCCCTCGATCAGCCGCGACGAGAGCACGACGCCGGCGACGCGGAAGACCGCCTGGTTGCGCGGCAGCGCGATCTCGACCTCCTCGGCGCCCTCGGCGCCGATGATCCGGGCGAGCTCGCGCAGCGCCCGCGCCGGGACGTTGGCCTCGAGCTGGCTGCTCGATCGGCGCCTCGAGCGTCGTGTGCTTGACGCTCAGCCGGTACGAGTCGGTGGCGACCATCGTCAGCGCGCTCGGCCTCGGCCTGCAGCAGGACGCCGGTGAGGATCGGGCGCACCTCGTCGCGCGAGGCGGCGCGGGCGACCAGGTCGATCGTCTCGGCCAGCGGGCCGCCCGGCAGGCGGACGGTCTCGCCCTCGACCTCGGGCAGGCGCGGGAAGTCCTCGGCCGGGAGCGTGCGCAGGTGGAAGCGCGCGCCGCCGCCGGCGATCTCGACGTCGCGCTGCTCGCCGCGCAGCTCGAGCGCGGACCTCGCCCGGCGGCAGGCTGCGCACGACGTCCGCGAACAGGCGGCCCGGCAGCAGCACGGTGCCCTCCTGCTCGATCTTGGCGTCGGCGAGCGTGCTGGTCAGGGCCAGCTCCATGTCGGTGGCGCGCAGGGTCAGGCCGCCCTCGCCGGCGATCGACGAGGATCCCGCCGAGCGACGGGAGGGTGCCGCGGGTCGAGACGGCGCGGCCGACGAGCTGCAGCGCGCCGGAGAGGGAATCACGGGTGAGGGAAAGCTTCATCGAGAATCTCTCATCTTCCTACTTGGATCAGATGTATTTGCATCGTGGACGGTTGGGGATCGGGGTTGGTCTGGGCTTGATCAAGCGGGCCGTGGCTGTGGATCAGCCGGCGCCGCGAGGTGGATCATCGCCGGAATCGGTGGACGGGTCCGTCCCGGTCGGATGTGTCCCCAGGGTGACGTGGATCCTGTGGATTGCGGCGGCGGTCTCCGAGCCGGGCTCGAGGCGACCCGAGACCGCGCGCATCGGCGTGCATGACGGTGGTGTGGTCGCGGTCGAAGGCCGCGGGCGATCTCGGCGAGCGAGAGCGAGGTGAGCTCGCGGGCGAGGTACATCGCGAGCTGCCGGGGACGGGCGACCCGGGGCGAGCGCGAGTTGGAGAGCAGGTCCGCGCGCCGCAGGCCGCTGGCGGCGCAGACGGCATCCTGGATCGCCTCGAGCGTGGGCGGCTCGGCCGAGGGGAGCGGCACGTCGTCCTCGCGGCCGCCGAGGGCCCGGTGGACGATGGGCGAGGTGAGCGGCTCGCCGTGCAGTGAGGCGAAGGCCATGACGCGCGTCATCGCCCCCTCGAGCACGCGGACGTTGGCCGGCGCCGCGGTGGCGATCTGGCGTAGTACCGCCGGGTCGGGCGGCTGGCCGCAGGAATCGGTTGCCATCCGCCAGACGACCGCGATCCGGGTGCGCAGGTCCGGTGGGTCGAGCTCGACGCGCAGGCCCCAGTTGAAGCGGTCGCGGAGGCGCTCGGCGAGCCGCGACAGCGCCTCGGGCGGGCGGTCGCTCGAGAGCACGATCTGCTTGCCGGCCGCGTGCAGCGTGTTGAAGGTGTGGACGAACTCCTCCTCGGTGTGCTGCTTGCCCTCGAGGACCTGGACGTCGTCGATGAGCAGCGCGTCGAGCTCGCGGTAGCGCGCCTTGAAGACGTCGGGGCCGTCGCGGCGCAGGGAGGAGACGAACTCGGCCGTGAACCGCTCGGCGGTGGTGTAGTGGACGGCGAACTCCGGGCGGTTGCGGCGCAGGTACTCGACGATCGCGCCGAGCAGGTGGGTCTTGCCGAGGCCCGGCGGGCCGTGGAGGAAGAGCGGGTTGTAGGCCTCGCCGGGGGCCTCGGCGACCGCGAGCGAGGCGGAGTGCGCGAGCCGGTTGCCCGGTCCGATCACGAAGCGCTCGAAGGTGTGGGTGCGATCCAGCGGCAGCGACTGGGGGCGCTGCGGGTCCTGGGTCGGCTCGACCGCCGCGCCGCGCTCGACGAAGGCGATCTCGGTCAGGTGCGGCGCGCGACGGGCGACCGCCTGGCGGAGCCGGTCGGCGTAGCGGCGCTCGACCCACGCCCGGACCGTGGGCGGAGCGGCCACGAAGAGCGTCGATCCCTGTGCGGAGACGGCCCGCAGCGGGTCGAGCCAGAGGCTGAAGGTGGTGGCTGGAAGGGAGTCGCGGAGCTCGCATCGCACCAGGCTCCAAAGCGCTTCGAGATCGTCCTCTGCCGGCAGTTCGGGCACCGCGGCCGACCATACAATCGGCCGCGAGCCGCCCCGGCTGCCCACCCCGCAATACGCGTTAAAACAAAGCCCGGCCGGTCTCGGCCCGTCCGCCGGGCGATGGTCGATTGCCCCCTGTACACTGCCCGATCCAATGAAGCGCACCTGGCAGCCGAAGAAGCGCAAGCGTGCTCGGACCCACGGCTTTCGCGCCCGGATGCGCACCCGCTCCGGGCGCGAGGTGATCCGTCGCCGCCGCGCCAAGGGCCGCAAGCGCCTGACGCCGTAGGGATGGGCGAGCGGCGTAAGCGCGGCCGCCTGTCGCGCAGTGGTGACTTCGACCGTGTCTTTCGCGACGGCAGCTCGCACGCGAACCGCTACCTCGTCCTCTATTCGTTTCCGCGCTCGGCGGACGACGCCGCCGGCGAGGACCTGCGCCTCGGGATCTCCGTCGGGCGCCGCGTTGGCGGGGCCGTGCAGCGCAACGCGGTGAAGCGGTCGCTGCGCGAGGCCTTCGCGGGCCTGCGAGGCGGGCTGCCGGGCGATCACGACTACGTCCTGGTGGCGAGGCCCGACGCTCGAGGTCTGGTTGAGCGTGAGGGAACGTCCGGCGTCGACCGCTCGTTGCGGGAATTGCTCGCCGAAGCCGGGATCAGGACGGCGTAACACGTGAAACGCTCGTCCACCGCCCCCAGGGTCGCTCGCCTGCTGCGCGAGGCCTTTCTCCTCCCGCTCCACTTCTACCGGGCGATCATCTCCCCGAATCTCCCGCCGCGGTGCCGCTATTACCCGAGCTGCTCGACGTACGGGGTGCAGGCTGTGCGCGAGCTCGGGGTGGTCCGCGGGACGATCCTCGCCGTATGGAGGGTCGTGCGCTGCAATCCCTGGAGCCCCGGTGGCGTCGACGAGCTCGCCGACCGGCGCCTGTTTCGCGACCACGAGCCGCACCACGAGCCGCACGACCATGGGGTGGCCGCATGACGACCTCGCCGTCCTCGTCATCTTCCAGCCGTTCGTCGACCTCGCCGAGGCGATCATCAAGTTCTTCGCGGAGACGATCGGCCTGAGCTGGGGCCTGTCGATCGTCTGCCTGACGCTGACCGTGCGGGCGTTCACGCTGCCGCTGTCGCTGAAGGGGATCAAGTCGATGCGCCGGATGCAGCTCGTGGCGCCGGAGCTCAAGGCCGTCCAGGAGAAGTACAAGGACGACCGCGAGCGCCAGCAGCGCGAGATGCTCTCGCTCTACAAGGAGCACGGCGTCAACCCGCTCGCCTCCTGCTTTCCGTTCCTGCTTCAGATCCCGTTCTTCATCGCCGTCTACTCGCTGCTCCGCGGAGATACGTTCCAGCAGGACGTCGAGGCGAGTGGAGCAGCGGTCAACTTCCTCTTCGTCCCCGACATCCTCGTACCCCCCGAGGGGGCCGTGAAGTGGGTGCTGATCGTGCTCTTCATCAGCACCACCGTGCTCACGTTCCTCTACACGACCGCGACCACGCAGACGACCACCGGCCCCCAGAAGTACATCTTCCTGGCCCTGCCGCTGCTGTTCGCCCCGGTGATCGCGAACCAGCCGGCGGGCCTCGCGATCTACTGGATCACCACCAACTTCTGGAGCCTCGGCCAGCAGGTCGTCATCCAGCGGATCATGCCGATGCCCAAGGTGGCGACCCCTGCGCAGGCCGCGGCCGCCAAACCGCCCCCACCCCCACCCCGCAAGAAGAAGAAGCGCAAATGAGCCCAGAGACATTCCCCGACCAGCCGGTCGAGCGGGTTGAGGCCCTCCTCGACGAGATCGTCGACGCGCTCGATCTGGACGCGAAGGTCGACGTCGCCGAGAGCGCCGACGAGATCGTGGCCCGGGTCGACGGCGAGGACCTGGGCCTGCTGATCGGCCGTCGCGGTCAGACCATCGACGCGGTGCAGCTGCTCTGCTACCGGGTCGCCTTCCGCGGTCACGGCGAGCGCAAGCGTGTCTCGGTCGACGCGGCCGGCTACCGCGAGCGCCGGCGCGAGACCGTCGAGCGCCAGGCCGACCGCGCGGCCGAGCGCGCGCTCGAGACCGGCAAGGAGATCGAGCTCGAGCCGATGACCGCGACCGAGCGCAAGCTCGTCCACGACCGGCTCGCCGAGCGCTCCGGCCTCGAGACCTTCAGCGAGGGCGAGGAGCCCGAGCGCTGCGTCATCGTCGCGCCCCTCGTCGGCGATTGACGAATAAGGCGCCTCAACAGCGGCGCACCTCGGCCTCGCTTCGCTCCGCCTCACAGGCCGAGCTACGCCGGCGCCTCGAGCCGGTGCTCGAGCTGCTCGCGAGCGACCCGGCGTCGCTGAGTTCGGTGCGCGACCCCGAGGAGGCCTGGCGCGTGCACGTTCGCGACTCGCTCACCGGGCTCGAGCTGGTCGGCGGCCCGGAGCGGCTCGCCGACGTCGGCGCGGGTGCCGGCTTCCCCGGCCTGGTGCTCGCGGCGGCGCTGCCCGGCGACGCAGGTCGACCTGATCGAGTCCGTGAGCCGCAAGGCCGAGTTCATCGAGCGCGCGATCGAGGCGGCCGGCCTCGCCAACGCCCGGGCGGTCGGCGCCCGGGCGGAGGAGTGGGCCCGAGTCGACCCGCCCGCCGGCGGGCGGGAGGCCTACGACGTGGTCACGGCACGCGCGGTCGGCCGGCTCGCGACCCTCGCGGAGCTCGCGTCGCCGCTCCTGCGCCCTGGCGGCGCGCTCGTCGCGTGGAAGGGCCGCCGCGATCCCGACGAGGAGGCGGAGCTCGCCCGCGCCGCCGAACGCGTCGCGATGGAGCCCGAGCGAGGTCGCCGACGTCGGTGCCGAGGCGGGCTTCGAGCATCGCCACCTGCACCGCCTGCGCAAGACGCGGCCCGACGCCCGACGATCTCCCCCGCCGCCCCGGGATGGCGAAGAAGCGGCCGCTAGGAGCGGGCTCCTGAGCGACGCGGCCGGGTTACCGGCCACCCCGGTGACTAAGGTCGAGCGCATGGGAGCGGTCTACGCGCTCGCGAACCAGAAGGGCGGGGTCGGCAAGACGACCACCGCCGTCAACCTCGCCGCCTGCCTGGCGGCCGAGGGGCGCCAGGTCCTGCTCGTCGACCTCGACCCGCAGTGCAACGCAACGGTTGCGCTTGGCCTGAGCCGCGACGAGTCGCCCTCCTCCTACGAGTGCCTCACGGGCGAGGCCTCGGTCGCGGCCGCCGCCCGCCCCGCCGGGCCGGACAACCTCTGGATCGTGCCGGCGAACCGCGGCCTGGCCGGGGCCTCGGTCGAGCTTCCCCGCCTCGACGGCTACGAGCGCCGGCTGCGCGACGGCCTCGGGCCCGGTGCGCGAGCGGTTCGCGCTCACCCTGCTGGACTGCCCGCCCTCGCTCGGGCCGCTCACGGTCAACGCCCTGGCCGCGGCCGATCGGGTGATCGTGCCGGTGCAGGCGGAGTACCTCGCGCTCGAGGGCCTCGTGCAGTTCCTCGAGACGCTCGACCTGGTGCGCCGCGGCCTCAACCCGGCGCTGATTCTGACCGGCGTCGCGATCACCATGCACGACGAGCGCACCCGGCTGGCACAGGACGTGGAGGCCGAGCTGCGCCGCCATCTAGGCGAACAGGTGTTCGATACCGTGATCCCCAGAAGCGTCCGCATCGCCGAGGCCCCGAGCCACGGCGTGCCGGTGATCACCCACGCGCCCGGGTCCCGCGGAGCGGAGGCCTACCGGGCCCTCGCCGCGCGAGTTGATCGGGCGGGAGTCGGCCGACGAGGCGGTGGCGGCGTGAGGCGTCGGCGATGAACCCGGCCCGCGGCATCGGGCGCGGCCTGGCCGCGATCCTCCCCGAGACCGGGATCGGCGAGCCGGCCTATCGCGAGATTCCGGTCGCCGTGATTCGGCCGAACCCGGATCAGCCGCGCCGCCACATCGACCCCGAGACGATCTCGGCGCTCGCGCAGTCGATCGCGGAGGCCGGGGTGATCCAGCCGCTCCTGGTGCACGCGCTGCCCGACGGCCGCTACGAGCTGATCGCGGGCGAGCGCCGCTGGCGCGCCGCGCGCGAGGCCGGGCTCGAGACCGTCCCGGCGATCGTCCGCGACGAGGACGCCACCGAGCGCATGCAGACCGCGCTGATCGAGAACGTCGCCCGCGAGGACCTGAACCCGGTCGACGAGGCCCGCGCCTGCGCCGCCCTGGTCGACGAGCTCGGGCTCTCGAAGGAGGAGCTCGCCGGTCGCCTCGGCCGCACCCGTCCCGCGATCTCGAATCTGATCCGGCTGCTCGACCTGCCCGACGACGTGCTCGACCTGCTCGCCGAGGGCGAGCTCAGCGAGGGGCACGGGCGCGCGATCCTGATCGCGAAGGGCAACGACGTCCGCCGCCGCCTCGCGCGCGACGCGGTCGCCGCCGGCTGGTCGGTGCGCGAGACGGAGCGCCGCGCGAACGCGGCCGGGGCGACGCCCAAGGCCCGCGTGGTCGTCCACCCGGATCAGCAGGCGGCCCTCGGCCGCGCCGAGGATGCGCTCGAGCGGGCGCTCGGCACCGGGGTCAAGGTGCGCGCGGCTCGCCACGGCGTCCGCGCCGAGCTGCAGCTTCGAGAGCCTCGACGAGCTGCTCGAGCTCGCCAGCCGGCTCGCCGACCGCTAGCCAGCCGCCGGCTCAGGGCGCGAGGCGCTCGATCCGCCAGCCGCTCGGCTCGGCCGGCTCGCGGGTGTAGCGGAAGCGGTCGTGCAGGCGCCCGACGCGGCCCTGCCAGAACTCGATCAGGTCCGGGACCACGAGGTAGCCGCCCCAGTGCGGCGGCCGCGGGATCTCGCCGTCCGGGAAGCGCGCCTCGGCCTCGTCGAGGTGCTGGTCGAGCTCGGTGCGCGAGGCGAGCGCCCGCGACTGCGGCGAGGCCCAGGCGCCGAGCTGCGAGTCGCGCGGGCCGGGTGGCGAAGTACGAATCGGACTCGGCGTCGGAGAGCCGCTCGACGGCCCCCGCACCCGCACCTGGCGGTCGAGCTCGCGCCAGTAGATCACCAGCGCCGCCCGCGGCAGCGCGGCGAGCTGCGCCCCCTTCGAGGACTCGTGGTTGGTGAAGAAGCGAAAGCCGGCGTCGTCGGCGCCCTTGAGCAGCACCATGCGCGCGTCGGGGGTCCCCTCGGCGTCGACGGTCGCCAGGGTCATGGCCTCGGGCAGCAGGACCTCGCGCTCCGCCACGTCGAACCAGGCGCGGAACTGCGCGATCGGGTCGAGGTCCAGGCCCCCACGGTCGAGCGGCGGCATGTCGGGTCGTCGCGGCATCCGAGGTCTCCTAGAATGCCGACCACGCCGGGCGATTAGCTCAGTTGGTTAGAGCGCGTCTCTGATAAGGACGAGGTCCGTGGTTCGAGTCCACGATCGCCCATCCCCCGGAACCCTCGCTCATCAGCTCTGTGCCGCAGGTCCGCGGCGCGCAGGGTTGCTGGCTTCCCCGGGGCCGTACCTGGAATGGAGTAAGTCGCCAGAGTAAGTGTTTCGTAGTAGCGAAACGTAGTAGTTTGCGCCTGCATGCTCCTCAATCGCGCGCTCCGCATTTCAGCCGGCGCAGCGATACTGATTGCGATCGGCCTCCTGCTCCGGATCCCCGGCTCTTCCGCCGGCGGAGTTGCCGCAGGGCCCGAGTCCCCGGGGCAGGCCGCCGTCGCGCTCGAGTGCCCGGCCGGTGACCGGGAGATCATCGGGGAAGCGCTCTACGGCAACACCCCGCAGCAGTTCGCGCCCGCGCCCCGCGAGGCGCTGCGGGAGTTTCTCCGCCGCCATTTCCGCGCCCTGCTCAAGCTTCACTTCGTGCGGGTCGCCCGCGGCACGGCGAAGCTTCAGCTACTCGCCCAGCGGGACGGCCACCGGATCGCGAGCGTCCTGCTGTCGCGCGAGCCGGGCGGTGTGAGAGCCGAAGGGGCGAGCGCCTGCGAGAGCGTGCTACGAGGGCGCTGAGTGATGAGACGACGACGAACCCTCGCTCTCGACGTCGCAATCGCGGTGGGGATCGCTTGCTCCGTCCTCGCGATCACCGCGATCGCGAACTCGGCGCAGAATTCCTACCCGACGCGATGGATGCGGGACAAGTCGGTCGAGTACCGGGTCGACGGCTCGCTTCCTGCGGATTTCCGCGGGCGCGTGGTCCACGCCGCCAAGCAGTGGAGCAAGCTCAACGCATCCCTGTCTTTCAAGCGGGAAAGCGGCAAGGCCCACATCTACCCTCAGAGTAAGTGCGGGTCCCATTACCAAGACAACGTGATCACCGAGCGGAGTCTCAACGGCCCGCTCGGACTCGCGACGTGGTGCGTGTTCCCCGACTCGTCTGAGATCTACTCCTTCCAAATCGCCTTCGAGAAGGGCGTGCGGTGGTACACGGGCACGAAGCAGCCCAAGCCCGGGACATGGGACCTCTCGAGCGCCGCCCTCCACGAGCTCGGCCACGTCGGCGGCCGCAGCGATCACTACCGCGACGCCTCGCCCGAGTGCGAGAAGCCCCCCGGGGAAGTGATGTGCCCGGCGATCGCGGAAGGCCAGCAGCGCCACCTCGGCAAGCACGACAAGCAGACGTTCGAAGCCGCGTACTGAGCCCGCGGCGGGCGCGCGTCAGGTAACGATGATCGCGACCGCGACCGCCAGCGGAATCCAGAAGCACATGCAGATCAGCACGCCGTAGGCGATCCCCCGGAAGAGCGCAGGGCTGGACTCGACCCCGAGCAGGATCAGCTCACCCTCCGGCTCCCCTTCGGTGACGGGCCAGGGGTCCAGAGCTGCGTGCTCGCCCGTAACCGGATTGTCGAGCGCTACGGTCAAGAATCGACTGGAACCGTAGCACCGCGGCGCCTCGTGAGTGGGTCGAAGAGCCAGACCTATAATGGCCAGCCAGGCGAGCCAAGCGACCCAGGGCCGGGAATAAACCGCATGCAGCAGATGCAGATCTACGGCGTCAGCTTCGACATGGTCGGCAAGCAGCCGATCGTTCTGCTGAAGACGGTCGACGGCAACCGCTTCCTGCCGATCTGGATCGGGCACCCCGAGGCGGCGGCGATCCTGATGAAGCTCCAGGGCGCGCAGACCCCGCGTCCGATGACGCACGACTTGCTCAACGACCTGCTCGAGCAGCTAGAGGCCAAGTGCGAGCGGGTCTCGGTCACCGAGCTCCGCGACAACACCTTCTACGCCTCGATCACGATTTCCGTCAACGGCTCGGAGATCGAGATCGACTCGCGCCCCTCGGACGCGATCGCGCTCGCGGTGCGCTGCCAGGCGCCGATCTTCGCCGCCGAGGACGTCATCGACGAGTCCTCGATCGAGTTCGAGCACGAGGTCGAGGACCAGGAGGAGGTCGTCGAGAAGTTCAAGGACTTCCTCGACGAGGTCTCCCCCGAGGACTTCGCCGGCGGCACCGACTAAGGGCTGCGCCCAGCACCCGCGGCCGGTGGCCGGGATCGACCCGGGGTCCCTCGGGGTGATCCCCAATAGACGCGGGCCACCGCGCGCGGCACCCTGAGCTCATCGACGACGATCCCAGGAGGACCACGATGAGCGACAACGACACAACCGCCCAATTGCCAGCCGGCGAGCCCCCGCCCGAGGAGCCGCGCTCCGGCGGCACGCGCCGGCTGCTGCGCTCGCGCCGCGACCGGATGATCGCCGGCGTGGCGGGCGGGCTTGGCCGCTACTTCAACGTCGACCCAGTGATCGTCCGGATCGCGTTCGCGATCTCGGTGTTCTTCGGCGGCCTCGGGCTGATCGCGTACGTCGCCCTGGCGTTGTTCGTCCCCACCGAGCCGGGCGAAGACGGGGAGATCGGTCCGCCGCCGGTCGAGCGTTCGCGCGGGCTGGCGATCGGCGCCGCGATCGCAGTCGGCGTAATCGCGCTCAGCTGGGGCGTGTTGGACGGGCCCCATTGGGGCCACGGCTTCTTCTGGAGCCCGTTCCTGTTCCTCGCCCTGCTCGTTGCCGCCGCGGTCCTGGTAGCTCGCCGGGCCAGGGGGCGCTCCGGAGGGGGCGGTGCGGGTCGAGTGTTCGCATCGATCATGATCGGCATCGCCGCGTTTGTGGCGCTCTCGATCGTCGCGCTCGGGGCGGCCTGGGCGGGCGCTACGGGGCACGGCGTGATCGTCGCCGTGGTCGTGATCGCCATCGGCGTGATGCTGGCCGTCGCAGCGTTCTCGGGCGGCGCTCGGTGGCTGATCGCACCGGCCCTCGCGCTGGCGATCCCGCTCGGCGTGGTCTCGGCAGCCGACGTGTCGTTCGGAGACGGGATCGGCGAGCGCAGCTACCGGCCGCTGACAGTCGCCTCGATTCCCGCCGACGGATACGAGCTCGGCGTCGGGCGCCTCGCGGTTGACCTCCGCGATCTCGACTGGAAGCCGGACACTGTCGTCGATCTCAACGTCGACCTCGGTATCGGCGAGGGCGTGGTGGCGGTGCCATCGAACGTCTGCGTCACGACCGACCTCGACGCCCGCGGCGGCGTCATCACTGTGGCGGGCGACCAGTCGGACGGCGTGGACGTCCACAGCCAGGCCAACGACGGGTCGACGGCGACACCGCGCCTCGACCTCACCGGCGAGGTGGACTTCGGTGAGCTGCGGATCGTCAACTCCGATGACGCCGACATCGATCAGGGCGGTCGCTTCCACTTCGACGACGGCCTCGATCGCGGCCAGATGTCCGCGAACCTGCGCGCCGCCTGCGCGCCGCCCACGTCGCCCCCGGCGGACGCCGGGGATGCGGGTGGCGGTGCGGGTGGCTCGCACCCCGGAGCCGGCCGCGGCGAGCGGCACGGGTCGAGGGCCGGGTGAAGAGCCGCCTCGACCGCGTCTCGCTCGCCGCGGGGCTCGGCGTGATCGTGATGGGCGCCCTCCTGTTCGCCGACCAGGAGGGCGCCCTGTCGCTGAGCCTCGGCATCCTCGGCGCGATCGTCTCGGCGTTGATCGGGACGATCCTGCTCATCAGCGGCATCGACGACGACCGGGAGGGCTGACCTGGAACCCGCGTCCGTCAGCCCGCCTCGCCCCCGCCTCACGCGCGATCGCCCGAACGCGATCGTCGCCGGCGTGTGCGCGGGCTTCGCCCGGCGCCTCCGCGTCGACCCGGTCCTGGTGCGAGTCGGCTTTGTGCTGGCGACGATCGTGACCGGCGGCGCGGCCATCGGCGCCTACGTCCTGGCCTGGATCTTCATGGACGAGGGGGACGCGGACCCGGCCCCGGGGCACGTCAATCCCGTCGAGGCGGTCGTGGCCAGGATCCCGGTGACCAACTGGCGGGTCGCCGCCGGGGTCTGCTTCCTCACCCTCGCCGGCCTCCTCGTCCTGCGCGAGCTCGGCCTCTGGTGGTCGGACGCCTTCGTCTGGCCATTGATCCTCGCCGCGGGCGGGGCCGCCGTCATCTGGCGCCAGTCGCGGATGCTCGAGTCGCCGGCCGAGCGGGCCGAGTCCCCCGCTGGGGACGATCGCGCGCCGGGCGCGGACCGCAGGGAGCCGACGACCGAGCCCCGCGGCCGTGGGCTCGCGGACATCTATCGCGGCGGCTTCGGCGTCGCCTTGGTCTTCGGCGCGGCGCTGCTCTTTCTCTACGCCAACGGGGTGCTGGGCCAGGCGCGCGACGTCGTGCTGGCGATCGTCGTCGCCGCGGTGGCGCTGAGCCTCATCCTCGCGCCGTTTCTCTGGCGCCTGGGCCGCAACCTCGCGGTCGAGCGCGCCGAGCGGATCCGCTCTCAGGAGCGGGCCGAGCTCGCGGCGCACCTCCACGACTCGGTGCTGCAGACGCTCACCCTGATGCAGAAGCGCGCGGACGACCCGCGCGAGGTGGCGGCGCTCGCCCGGCGCCAGGAGCGCGAGCTGCGGGCGTGGCTGTTCGACGGCTCGGCGCCGGGCCCGACCGACAGCCTCGCCGCGGCGATCGAGGCCGCGGCCGCCGAGGTCGAGGACGCGCACTCGGTGGCGATCGACGTCGTCGCCGTGGGCGACCACCTGCTCGACGATCCGGGCAGCGCGCTGGTTGCCGCGACGCGGGAGGCGCTCACGAACGCGGCGAAGTTCGCAGCCGGCGCCGGCGCCGATCGCCGTCTACGCCGAGATGACCCCGGACCGGGCGCAGGTGTTCGTCCGCGACCGCGGCGCAGGCTTCGACCCGGCCGCCGTGCCCGCGGACCGACGCGGGCTGCGGGAGTCGATCATCGGCAGGATGGAACGCAACGGCGGCACGGCGACGATCAACTCGCGGCCCGGCGCCGGGACCGAGGTCGAGCTGACGATGGAGATGCGACCAAAGTGAGCGCCCAACCGCCGAGCGTCGTGATCGTCGACGACCACGCGATCTTCCGCAGCGGCGTCCGCGCGGAGCTCGAGGACCTGGTCGAGATCCGCGGCGACGCCGGCTCGGTCGAGGAGGCCGTGCGGATGATCGCCGCGGAGCGCCCGGACGTCGTCCTGCTCGACGTCCACATGCCGGGCGGCGGCGGCGTCGAGGTGATCCGCCGCACCGCCGAGACCAACCCGGTCCAGCGCTTCCTCGCCCTCTCGGTCTCCGACGCGGCCGAGGACGTGATCGCCGTCGTCCGCGCCGGCGCGCGCGGCTACGTGACCAAGACGATCTCGGGCCCCGAGCTCGCCGACGCCGTGCGCCGGGTGCGCGACGGCGACGCCGTCTTCTCGCCGCGGCTGGCCGGGTTCGTCCTCGACGCGTTCGCCGGCCAGATCACCGAGGCTGAGGCCGACCCGGAGCTCGACCAGCTCACCACGCGCGAGCGCGAGGTCCTGCGGCTGATCGCCCGCGGCTACCTCTACAAGGAGGTCGCCCTCGAGCTCTCGATCTCCCCGAAGACCGTCGAGGCCCACGTGAGCGCCGTGCTGCGCAAGCTCCAGCTCTCCAACCGCCACGAGCTCAGCCGCTGGGCGGTGGAGCGGCGGCTCATCGACTGACGGCCTACGCGGAAGCGCCGGCAGCGCCACCCTGGTCGGCGAGGCCGGGGCCGACCGCCTCTTCGGCCAGGTCGGATCGGCGCGAGCGTCCGTGACACGCTGCTATAGCGACGACTCCGGGACGTTCAGCGGTTTGGCGGACCACAGGGCCGCGGCGCTAGTTGCCGAGCGGCTCGCCGACGCCGGCGCGCTCCAGCGCCAGCTCCAGGAGACGGTCGCAGAGGCGCTCGAAGGACAGCCCCGCGGCCTCCGCGGCCATCGGCAGCAGCGAGGTGTCGGTGAGGCCCGGGACCGCGTTGGCCTCCAGCACCTGCGGCCCGTCGTCGCCGAGGATCATGTCGACGCGGCCGAAGCCGTCGAACCCGAGCACGTCCCAGGTGCGCAGCGCGGCGTCGAGGACGTGGCCCTCCGCGGCGCCGAGGTCCGCAGGGCAGAGGTAGTCCGTGCGGCCGATCTCGTAACGGGCCTCGTAGCTGAAGCGGTCCTCGTCGCGGGGTCGGGCCTCGACCGCCGGCAGCGCGATTCCGTTGAGCAGCGAGATCGCCAGTTCGCGGCCCTCGTGATGGCGCTCGAGCAGGACCCGGTCGTCGTAGGAGAACGCGGCGACCAGCGCCTCGGGCACCTGCTCCGCCCGGGCCGCGAACCGGACCCCGAGCGAGGAGCCGCCGGCTGCCGGCTTGATTACGAGCGGGAAGCCGAGGTTGGCCTCGATGTCCTCGAGGGCGTCGGCCGCGCCCAGCTCGCGGAACGCCACCGCGTTGAACGCCGCCCAGTCGGGGGTCGGCACCCCGGCATCGCGCAACTCGTGCTTGGCGGCGACCTTGTCGATCGAGCGTCCGCAGGCGCGGACGCCCGGACCGGTGTAGGGGATGCGAAGGATCTCGAGCAGCTCCTGGACGGTGCCGTCCTCGCCGCCCGGCGCCGTGCAGGGCGACAAAGGCGACCTCCGGGCGCTCGGCCTTGAGCGTGGCCACGAGGCCCGCGCCGACGTCGACCGGCGCCACCTCGTGTCCGAGCGCCCGCAGCGCGTCCTCGACCCGCGCCCCGCTGCGCAGCGACACCTGGCGCTCCAGGCCGCGACCGCCCTTCAGCACGGCGACCTTCATTCGGCCTTAGCCGGACGGCGGAAGGGAACCACCGAACCCTCGGCTGACGCCGGCGCAACGTCGGTGACCGCCGTCGTGCTCGCCGGTGATCGATTCGTAGAGACCCACCTGGGACTCGATCACACCGCCGATCCGCCGGATCCCCTCGCGGATCTCGTCCGGGGCGGAGGCCGAGAAGTTGAGCCGCATCGACGAGCCGCCGCGCCCGTCGACGTAGGCGGCCGCGCCGGGGACGAAGGCGACGTTCTCGCGCAGCGCCTTCGCCAGCAGGTCGGTGGTGTCGATGTAGGACGGGCAGCGTCGCCCAGCAGAACAGCCCGCCGCCCGGGCGCGACCAGGTCGCCCCCTCGGGAAAGTGGTCGGTGAGCGCTTCGAGCATCGCGTCCCGCCGCTCGCGGTAGATGCCGCAGAGGTCGTCAACGTAGGAGCGCCAGTTGCCCTCGCCGAAGTACTCGCGGACGAAGTACTGGGTGAGCGTGGAGGTGCAGAGGTCCGACGCCTGCTTGCCGAGCACCACCTTCTCCATCACCGGCGGCGGGGCGCACAGCCAGCCGAGTCGGATGCCCGGCGAGAGGATCTTCGAGAAGGTGCCCAGGTAGAGCACGTAGTCACCGCCGTCGAGCTTGTAGAGCGGCTCGTTCGGCTCCCCCTCGTAGCGCAGCAGGCCGTAGGGGTTGTCCTCGACGACGAGCAGCTCCCGCTCCCGGGCCAGCTCGACCAGCCGCACCCGCCGCTCGGCCGACATCGTCACCCCGGCCGGGTTCTGGAAGGTCGGCACCGTGTAGATGAACTTCGGCCGCCGCCCCTCGCGCTCGAGCCGCGCGCAGACCTCCTCGAGCTCGTCGATCCGCATCCCCTCGTCGTCCATGGCCACCTGCACCGTCTCGGCCTGGTACGAGCAGAAGACGGGCACCGCGCCGGGGTAGGTCGGGGCTTCGCAGATCACCACGTCACCGGGGTCGACGAGCGTCTTCGCGACCAGGTCGATCGCCTGCTGACCGCCCGTGGTGACGATCACGTCCTCGGGGTCGGGGTCCATGCCCTCGGCGCGCATCACCTCGCGGATGCACTCGCGCGTCTCCGCGAAGCCCTCGGTCGGCCCGTACTGCAGCGCCTGGGCGGAGCTCTCCTGAGCGATTCGCGTCATCTGGGCGGCGAAGCTCTCGGCCGGGAAGGTCGAGGTGTCGGGCAGTCCGCCCGCGAGCGAGATCACCTCAGGCCGCGCGGTGATCTCCATCAGGTCGCGCATCGCGCTGGAGCGCATGACCTTGGTGCGCTCGGCGAACAGGTCGGCGTAGCGCTCGAGGTCGCGGCTCGTCGTGTGGGCCCGGCGGTGCGGCGCGTCGTCACTCGCCACTCGCCACTCGCCGCTCGGTCCACGGTCGGGCCTCTCCGCCATGCGCGGAGTTTGGCGCAGGCCGCCGGGCCAGGGCATGCAAGCTGAGCTTCGGCTCCTGACCCTCAGCTGTCGTAGCCGAGGCCGAAGCGGTCGAGCGCCCGCAGCCACAGCCCGCGCCTGCCGCCGTTTCGATCGGCGGCCGCGAGCCGGTTGCGGGTGAGCTCGATCGCGCGCCCAGCGCAGGGGCTCGGGCGGGAACGGGAACGGCTTCGACCGCATCGCCCGCAGGCGCGGTCGCCTCGGTCTCGCGCCCCTCGAGGAGGTCGAGCGCCACCCCGGCCCCGAACCGGCTCGCCCCGACGCCGAGCCCGGTGTGGCCGACCGTGTAGGCGACGCGGCCGTCGTGAGCGGTGCCCTGGAAGGCGAAGAAGCGGCTGCACGTGTCGATCGCGCCACCCCAGCGGTGGCTGAAGCGGATCCCCTCGAGCTGCGGGAACGCGGTGAAGAAGTGGCTCGACGAGGTCGGCGAAGGTCCGCTCGCGCTGTTCGCGCCCGGTGTTGAGCGCGTTGCCGTAGCCGTAGATCGCGTCGTAGCCGCCCCAGAGGATGCGGTGGTCGGCCGTCTGGCGGTAGTAGTGGAACCGGTTGCCCATGTCGCCGATGCCCTGGCGGTTCTGCCAGCCGATCGCCTCGCGCTGCCCGGCGTCGAGCGGCTCGGTGACCAGCACGTAGTCCCAGACGGGCACCACCCGGCGGCGGATCTCGCCGAGCAGACCGGGGAACGCGCTCGTCGCGAGCAGCACCTGGCGCGCGCGGACCGCCCCGGCATCGGTCGCCAGCAGGACCCCGTCGCCCCCGCTGCGGACCCATTGCACCGCCGTGCCCTCGAAGATCCGCGCCCCGGCACGCTCGGCCTCGCGCGCGAGCCCCCAGCACAGCTTCGCCGGGTGGACCAGCGCCGAGCCCGAACGGCGCCACAACGCGCCCTCGTAGATCGGCGAGTGGACCTCGGCACGGATCGCATCGCGATCGAGCACGTCGACGTCGTGGCCCAGGCGGCGCATGGCATCGGCCTCCTCGACGAGCCACTCGACCTCATGCGGCTGGACGGCGACGTCGAGCTCGCCCGTGGCCTCGTACTCGCAGTCGATGTCGAGCCGGTCGATCGTCTCGCGGATCGCCGCGAAGTTCTCGAGCCCGAGCCGCTCGAGCACCGGCATCTCCTCGGGAAAGCGCGCCATCCCGTTGGCGACGCCGTGGGTGAGGAAGGAGGACAGGAAGCCGCCGTTGCGACCGCTCGCCGCGGTGGCGATGCGGTCGCGTTCGAGCAGGACCACCGTGCGGTCGGGATGGCGCTCGACCGCGAGCAGGGCCGCCCACAGGCCGCTCAGGCCGCCGCCGACGATCGCCAGGTCGCAGTCCAGGCTCGCCGCCAGGGGCGGTCGCGCCGGCGGGCGGTCGCGGGTGTCGAGCCAGAACGGGACCGGCGCGGCGTCGGCAAACGCCCGGCGGTCGTCGGCGGATCGCGCGCGGCGATCCCAGGGACCATGGCCGCCCCCTCTCAACGCCTCGGTACCCTGCTGCGCCGATGCATCTGTTCCTCGCAGGTTGCCAGGGCGTCGGCCTGGCCGTCGCCGCCGGCGCCCTCGCCGGCGCGCCCGGACGCCGCGACGGGATCGGCATGGCGCTGCTGATCGTGGCGGTGGTCGCCGGCGGTCTGCTGTTCGGGGCCTCGCTGGCCGCGGAGGATCACCCCGCGTGGCCCGGCTGGGTGGTCGGCGCCGTGATCGCCGCGGGCTCGTTCGTGGTCGTCAGCGACTTCGCGGCCGGGGCGATGGCACGCGCCGACGGGGCGGGCTTCATCGCGGCGCTGATCGCCCTCGCCGCGCTCGCGACCGCCGGGCTGTCGGTGCTCCTGCGGCCGCTCGGTCTCGTCGCGCTCGCCGGCGATCATCTACCTGGGCCTCGCCCGCCGCAGCCGCGCCGGCCGCAAGTACGAGGGCCTGCGGACGCTGCGGTGAGCGCTCCGAAGCTCGTCCTCTGCGTCGTCGACTCCCTGCGCACCGACAAGCTCGAGCAGGCGGCCGCCGACGGCACCGCCCCGATCCTCGCGGAGCTCATGGATCGCGGGACGCTGATCCGCGACTGCGTCTCCTCGTTCCCGTCGGTGACCCCGGTGTGCACGTCGGAGATCACGACCGGGCGCGCTCCCGACGGCCACTGGATCAGCGGCATGAACTGGTACCACCGCGCCGAGCGGCGCTACGTCGAGTACGGGAGCTCGTTCGAGGCCACCCGCACCTTCGGGCTTTTCAGATCCCTCTACGACACCGTCTACAACATGAACATGGCCCACCTCTCCGACGAGGCGGAGACCGTGTTCGAGACGCCTCGCCGACCACGGCGTGCGCACGGCGTGCACCCCGTTTCTGATCTACCGCGGCCGCACCCGCCACGAGCTCGGGCTCGAGGGCCTGCTGCGCCGCGTCGCCCTCGCGGCAACCTTCCGTCACGCCACGTACGGGCCCGACGAGCTCTTCTACGGCGAGCTCTACTCGAGCCGCAAGGTGCCGTGCAAGCCGACGCTCGCGCGCCCGGACAGGCGCGACGAGTACTCGGCCTGCTGCGGCCGCGAGCTCGTCGAGAACGACCTCTACGACTTCCTGCTCTTCGGCCTGCCCGACAACGACTACCACTCGCATCAGCTACGGCCCCGACGCGCCAGCCCGAGTCGATCGCGCACGCCGACGAGGCGCTTGCCGAGCTCGTCGACGCCGGCGGCGGGCTCGACCGGTTCCTGGCCGAGCACGCGGTGATCGTGGTCGCCGATCACGCCCAGACCCAGGTCACCGAGCCGCTGCCGCTCGCCGACGACCTCGGCTCGCGGTGGCGGGTGCTGCAGCCGAACCAGACCGACCCGCGCGAGGCCGAGCTCGCCGTCTGCCCGAGCTCGCGGGCGGCGGCCGTCTACGTGCTGTGCGGCGACCGGCGCTTCGGCGTGGTGCACGCCGGCGTCCGCGACCGGCTGCGCGAGCTCGACGGCGTCGACCTGTTCGCCTGGCTCGAGCACGACGGCGCAGCCGGTGCGCCGCGGCGATGCCGACGGCCCGCCGCCGAGCGGCTGCACCGCGGTGGTCGAGCGCGACGGCGCGCGAGCTGCGCTTCCGGCCGGGCTCGCAGGTCACCGACCGTCGCGGCGTCGGCTGGGACCTCGACGGCGACCCGGCGGCGCTCGCGGCGACCGTCGACGGGGACGAGCTGCGAGTGCGACCAGTACCCGGACGGGCTCGCGCGGCTGTGGGCGGCGCTCACCGCCCCCCACGCCGGGGAGATCCTGATCTCGGCCGAGCCGGGCTGGGAGCTCGTCGACTGGGGCGGCGCCACCCACTGCCCGGGCGGCAGCCACGGCGCCCTGCACGCCGGCGACTCGCTCGGCCCGCTGCTGCTGTGCGGTTTCGAGCCCGGGCACCGAGCAGCTCCGCGCCCAATGGGCGATCCGCGACGTCGCCGGCCTGGTGCGCGGCCACTTCGGCATCGGCGACGAGGACGCCCCAGCGCGCACGGACGCGCGCGCGCCGCGAGCGAGGTCGCGAGCTAGCCATGGGCACCTCCGAGCACGCCGCGGTCACCGAGCGCACCGGCGCCGGCATTGACGCTCGTCCGGCGGGTCCACCACGGCGCCCGCAGGCCGGCGAACTGGATCCAGCTGCTCAAGTTCGGGCTCGTCGGCGGCTCCGGCTACGTCGTCAACCTGGCGGTGTTCGCGATCCTCACCGGCCCGGCCGAGGTCCACCACATCCCGGCCGCGATCGGCGCCTTCTGCGTCGCGGTGGCCAACAACTTCGCCTGGAACCGCCTCTGGACGTTCGACGCCAGCGACGGGCACGCCGGCTTCCAGGCGGCGCGGTTCTTCGCCGTCAGCCTGCTCGGGCTCGGCCATCAACCTGATCCTCCTGGAGCTGTTCGTCAGCGCGCTCGGCCTCCCGGCCCTCGCCTCGCAGGCGCTCGCGGTCGGGCTGACGATGCCGGTGAACTTCGTCGGCAACAAGCTGTGGACGTTCGCCAGATAGGCGGCCCCGCTCGACTCGTTCCGATCGTGATCGCGACCGCCGTCGCGATCGGACTGCTCGCCGCGCCGGGCGGCGCCTCGGCGGCCGCCGGCGACCAGACGCCGGGCTCGATCCCACCACCGCCGACCGCAGCCGGGGGTCCTGCCCGACACGCCCGAGGACTTCGAGATCTCGGCCGCGCGGGCGCTCGAGATCGCCAGCCAGGACCCCAAGGTCGCCGAGGAGTCGAGCCGCTACGGCCGCCTGACGACGGCGATCGAGGCGAACGACGACGGGGTCTGGCAGGTGGGCTACTCGGCGGACGGGCGCGAGGTCGTGCAGGTGAAGGTCGATCCGCACCACCGGCGCGATCACCGAGACCTGGACCGGCTACCAGGTCGCCTGGCCGATGGCGCGCGGCTACGAGGGCCAGTTCGGCCACGTGCTCAACGCGCCCTACGTGTGGATCCCGATGGCGCTGATCTTCTTCGGTCTGCCTGTTCGACTTCCGGCGCCCGCTGCGGATGGCCCACCTCGACCTGCTCGTCCTGCTCTCGTTCGGGATCTCGCAGATCTACTTCAACGACGGCGAGATCGGCGTGTCGGTCCCGCTCGTCTATCCGCCGCTCGTCTACCTCCTCGCCCGCATGCTGTGGCTCGGCTTCCGGGGCGGCGAGGGCCTGCGGCCGTCGCTCTCGACCCGTTGGCTCGCGCTGGCCGCGATCGTTCTGATCGCCTTCCGCGTGACGATCAACATCGCCGACTCGGGCGTCATCGACGTCGGCTACGCCGGGCTCGATCGGCGCCGACAAGATCACCCACGGCGAGCCGATCTACGGCGAGGGCGAGTTCCCCGACGACAACCGCTTCGGCGACACGTACGGGCCGGCGAACTACTACGCCTACGTCCCGTTCGAGCTCGTCCTGCCGTGGAGCGGCACCTGGGACGAGCTCCCCGCCTCGCACGCGGCGGCGATCGCGTTCGACCTCGCGACCGCGCTCGGGCTGCTCGTGTGCGGCTTGAGGTTGTGGCCCGGTCGCCGCGGACGGGCGCTCGGGGTCGTCATGGCATTCGCCTGGCTCGCCTACCCGTACACGGACTTCGCCCTGCAGTCGAACTCCAACGACTCGCTGATCGCCGCGTTCCTCGTCTGGTCGCTGGCGTTCTTCGCCCGCCCGCTGGCGCGCGGGGCGTTGCTCGCGTTCGCCGTGATGGCGAAGTTCGCTCCCCTCATCCTGGCCCCGCTGTACGCCGTCGGCGACCACGGCCTGCTCCGCGAACGAGGCCCCGAGCGGCGAGCGGCGAGCGGCGAGCGGCTCGACGCCTCAAGCCCCTGGCGCTGTTCACCGCTCGCCTTCGTCGCCGTATCCGCCCTGATGCTCGTCGAGCCCCTGATCGACCCCGGCCTGGCGACCTTCTTCGACCGCACCGTCTCGAGCCAGCTCGACCGGACCTCGCCGTTCAGCGTCTGGGGCCAGGTCGACGGCATCCAATGGGCCCAGGACGTGATGTTCGCCGCCGCGGCGTTGCTCGCCGTGCTGGTCGCGTTCGTCCCCCGCCGGCGCACGCTCGCCCAGATCGCCGCGCTCGCCGCGGCGGTGCTGATCGCCCTCCAGCTCTCGGTCGACCACTGGTTCTACCTCTACATCCCGTGGTTCTTCGGCCCGATGGCGATCGCGCTCGCCGCCTCGGTGCCGCGCGAGAAGCTCGCGACGGGCTAGCCGACTCAGTCGGGGGCGCGCTCGAGCACCGGCTCGATCGAGCGCGCGAGCCCGTCCGGCCCGATCTCGACCAGGACCGCGTTCACCCAGACGTCGTCCTCCGCGGTGGTGAAGCGCACCGGCATCTGCGTGCGAAAGCCCTCGAGCGCCTGCTCCCAGCGGACGCCGAGGACGCTCGCGCGCGAGCCGGTCATGCCGACGTCGCTGATGAAGGCGGTGCCCTTCGGCAGCACCCGGGCGTCCGCGGTGGGCACGTGGGTGTGGGTGCCGACGACGGCCGCCGGCGCGGCCGTCGAGGTGCCAGCCCATCGCCACCTTCTCGGAGGTCACCTCGGCGTGGAAGTCGACGAAGAACGCGTCGGCGTCGCGGTCGAGCCGATCGAGCAGCGCGTCGGCCTCGGTGAACGGCGAGCGCGCCGCGCGCAGCTGGACCTGGCCGAGCAGGTTGATCACCGCGAGCCGCGCGCCGTCGACCTCGACCACGGTGTACCCGCGCCCCGGGCTCGACGCCATGAGGTTGGCGGGGCGGATCACCCGATCGTCGCGGTCGAGGTAGTCGTAGACGTCGCGGTGGCGGAAGGCGTGATTGCCGAGCGTGATCACGCCGGCCCCGATCGAGAACAGGTCGGCCGCGGTCTTCTCGGTGATCCCGATGCCGCCCGCCGAGTTCTCGCCGTTGACGATCACGAGGTCGGGGGCGTAGCCGGTCGCGCAGGCCGGGCATCGCCCGGGCGAGCCCGGCCCGGCCCGGCTTTCCCACGACGTCGGCGACGAACAGGACCTTCATCGTCGCCTACGGTATCCGCAGTCGCGTAGCGTTCCGTCAGTGAGCGGGCAGGAGGCGACGGGCGCGGCCGTGATCGAGGCGCGGGGTCTGACCAAGCGCTTCGGCGAGCGCGCGGCCCTGCGCGACGTCAGTTTCACCGCCAGCCCGGGCGAGCTGCTCGCGGTGATCGGCCCCAACGGCGCCGGGAAGACGACCCTGCTCTCGATCCTCGCCGGCATCCGCGACGCCGACTCGGGGACGATCTCCGTCCCGGGCGAGATCGGCTGGGTGCCGCAGGGAGCCGCGCTCTACTCGCGCCTGACCGTGGCCGAGAACCTGCGCCTGTTCGCGCGCCTCGAAGGACGCGAGGACGTCGAGGCGGCGGTCGAGCAGATGGTCGGCCAGACCGGGCTCGACGAGCGGCGCGACGATCTGGTCGGCACGCTCTCGGGCGGCAACCAGCAGCGCGTGAACATCGCCATCGGGCTGCTGTCCGAGCCGGCGGTCCTGCTGCTCGACGAGCCGTCGACCGGTCTCGACCCGCGCCAGCGCGAGCGCCTGTGGGAGTTCGTGCTCGGACCTCGCGGGCGCGGGCACGACCGTGATCTACTCGACGCACCACCTGCACGAGGCCGAGCGCTACGGCGACCGGCTGCTCGTGCTCGCCGACGGCGAGCGCCTCTTCGACGGCACCTCGGAGGAGCTTCACGCGGCCGTCGCCGACTCCGGGGCCGGTGACTTCGAGGCTGCCTTCGTCGCCTTCCTGCGCGAGCGGGGCCACTGAGCTTGCGCTGGCTGCTCGCCAAGGACCTGCGGATCCTCCGGCGCTCGCCGCTGATCGTCGGGCTGCTGATCGCCTACCCGGTGGTCCTCGGCGTGCTGATCGGCTTCGCGCTGTCGGCCGACAACTCCAAGCCGCGCGTCGCCTTCCTGAACGAGATCCCGGCGTCCGCCACCCAGCAGTTCCAGCTCGGGTCCGGCAACGAGGAGATCGATCGCGGCATCGCCCGCGACCAGCTCTGCTCGCGCGTCGAATGCGTCGACGTCTCCTCGCGCGAGGAGGCCGAGCAGAAGGTCCAGGACGGCGACGTGATCGCAGCGCTGATCCTGCCGCCGGATCTGCTGGACAAGCTCCAGTCGCTCGCCAGCCTCAACCCGCAGCAGCCGACGGTCGAGGTGCTCGTCAACCAGGACGACCCGGTGAAGGCCAGCCTGGTCGACGACCGGATCCAGGCCCTGATCACGGAGGCGAACCTGCTCCTCTCCCAGCGGATCTCCGACCAGGCCTCGCAGTACCTGGACCTGCTGATCAAGGGCGGGCACGTCAGCCTGCCGCTGATCGGCGACCTCGACATCCTCGGGCTCGAGCACACGAGCCAGATCCTGCGTCAGGTCCGCACCGAGCTGCCGCCCACGAGCGGCGCGCGGGCGGCGCTCGACCAGGTGGTCAAGTTCTCCGACCTCGCTCGCCAGAACCTCGGCTCCGCGCTGCCGCTGCTCGGCGCGGTCGCCTCGCCGATCAAGGTCGACAAGCAGGTCGTCGCGGGGCAATCGTCAGAGCTCGGCGTGTTCGCGATCGCGGTCGCCGCGACGATCACGCTGATGTTCGTCACGGTCCTGCTGGTCGCGGGCTCGCTGGCGCTCGAGCGCGAGGAGAACGTCTTCGCCCGGCTCACCCGCGGCCCGGTCGGGCACGACCGCCCTGCTCGCCGAGAAGGTCGTGCTCGGGGTGATCGCGTCGTTCGCGGTCACCCTGCTGCTGCTGGCGGCGCTCACGGCGCTGGTCTCGGTCGACTGGGGGCGCTTCCTGCTGATCCTCGTGGCGATCGGCGCGGGTGGCGCCGCCTTCGCCGCCTTCGGTGCCGCGATCGGGGCGTCGGCGAAGGAGGTCCGGGCGAGCTCGCTGCTCGCGTTCATGGTCTCCCTGCCGATCGCGTTCCTCTCGCTGGTCCCCTCGGGAACGGTCAGCGCCGGCGTCTTTCACGTGATCGAGGTGGTGAGGGCGCTGTTCCCGTTCGACCCCGCCCTCGACGCGATGAACGGCGCGCTCGACTCGGCTGGCCCGAGCGTCGGCCTGCCGCTGGTGCACCTGGTCGCGATCGTGCTGGCCTACGGCGCCCTCGCCCGCCTCGCGCTCCGCCGCTTCGCCTCGTAGCACGCCCTGACAACTAACAACTAACAACTAATTTTCTCCCATGCCCTCCGCCCACACAATGCTCCTGTTCGCCCTGGCAAGCGCGGCCCTGGTCGCCATCCCAGGCCCCGCCGTGATCTACATCGTCACCCGCGGCGTCGTCCACGGTCGCCGCGGTGGCCTCGTCTCGATGTTCGGGGTCGAGGTCGGCAACTACCTCGAGGTGCTCGCCGCGACCATCGGCCTGGCGGCGATCGTCGCCTCCTCGGCGACTGCGTTCACGGTGGTCAAGTACATCGGCGCCGTCTACCTGATCTGGCTCGGGATCCGAGCCTTCCGCGAGGGCGTGGGAGCGGTCGCCGAGAGCGCCGCACCGCAGCGCTCGGAGCGTCGGCTGTTCTGGGAGGGCTTCGCGGTCGGGGCCCTCAACCCGAAGCTCGCGATCTTCCTGCTGGCCTTCCTGCCGCAGTTCATCGACCCCGCCGGCACCGCCGGCACCCGCCTCCGCCGCCGAGCTCGCAAGTCCCGGCCGGCTCTCGTGGGCGGCGGGGGCGATCTACGTCGGCCTCGGGCTCGCGGCGGCGCTCGCCGACCGCGGGACGAAGGCCTGAGCGCCCACTCGGCGCCCCTACAATCCGCCGCGTGAGCTTCCCCGCAACGCGCATGCGGCGCCTGCGGCGGACGAAGGCGCTTCGCGACCTCGTACGCGAGACGGAGCTTTCGCCGCGGCATCTGGTGCAGCCCCTGTTCGTGGTCGCCGGCGAGAACGTCCGCGAGCCGGTCGAGTCGATGCCCGGGATCGACCGCTTCTCGATCAACGAGCTGGTCGCCGAGGCGTCCGAGCTCCTCGCGGTCGGGATCGAGGCGGTGATCCTGTTCGGGATCCCCTCCACCAAGGACGAGACCGGGTCCGGCGCCTACGACGACGAGGGCGTCGTGCAGCTCGCGGTCCGGGCGCTGAAGGAGGCGCATCCCGACCTCACGGTGATCACGGACGTCTGCCTGTGCGAGTACACCTCGCACGGCCACTGCGGCTTCGTCCGCGACGGCTCCGTCGACAACGACATCACGCTCGAGCTGCTCGCGAAGACGGCGATCTCGCACGCCGAGGCGGGCGCGGACGTCGTCGCCCCGTCGGACATGATGGACGGGCGGATCGGGATGATCCGGCACCAGCTCGACGAGGAGGGCCACCCCGACACCGCGATCATCGCCTACTCGGCGAAGTACGCCTCGGCCTTCTACGGCCCCTTCCGCGAGGCCGCCGAGTCGACGCCCGAGTTCGGCGACCGCCGCGGGTACCAGATGGATCCCGCCAACGCCCGCGAGGCGCTGCGCGAGGTGCGGCTGGACGTCGAGGAGGGCGCCGACATGGTGATGGTCAAGCCCGCGCTCCCGTACCTCGACGTGATCCGCACGGTCCGCGACGAGACGGACATGCCGATCGCCGCCTATCAGGTGTCGGGCGAGTACTCGATGCTGCGCGCGGCGGCCGACAACGGCTGGCTCGACGGGCAGGCCGCGGCTCTGGAGACGCTGATCTCGATCCGCCGCGCCGGCGCCGACGTGATCCTCACCTACTTCGCGAAGGATGCTGCCGGAGTGGCTGGCGCTGAAGGTCCCGCAGCCGAAGACCCGCGTCGCGCAAGGACGGCGCGGCGATCCCGCTCGACGACCTGGACAAGCGGCTGATGAACCTGCTGCAGTCGAGCTTCCCGCTCGCCGCGGAGCCGTACGCCCAGCTCGCTGCGGAGCACGAACTGGACCTCGATGACCTGATGACGCGGACCGACCGCCTCGTGCGGGAGCGGATCATCCGCGAGATCACGCCGATCTTCGACACGCGCGCCCTCGGCTACGCCTCGATGCTGGTCGCGGCGAAGGTCGACACCGAGCACCCGCAGCGCGCGGCGAAGATCATCAACTCGCACCCCGGCGTCTCGCACAACTACCTGCGCACGCACGAGTTCAACCTCTGGTTCACGATCGCCACGCCGCCCGACTCCGAGCTCGGCCTGCAGGGCACCCTCGACGTCCTCCAGCGGCTCACCGGCGCCGAGTCGATCCGCCAGCTGCCGACGCTGAAGCTCTTCAAGATCAACATGAACCTGGAGATGGAGAAGGGCACCGACGCGCTCGCGGCGGCGGCGGAGGTCGCCACCCCGCGGGAGCTCGAGCGCCAGCCGTACGACGATCGCGACATCGCCGTGATCCGTGCCCTTCAGGGGCCGATGGAGGTCGCCGACCGCCCCTACGACGCGGCCGCATCCGAGGCCGGGATGAGCACCGAGGCGCTCCTCGACCACCTGCGGGGGATGGTCGACCGCAAGCTCCTGCGGCGCGTCGCGGCGATCCTCTTCCATCGCCGCGCCGGCTTCTCCGCCAACGGGATGGGCGTCTGGAAGGTGCCCGAGGAGGAGATCCTCGACACCGGCACCCGGATGGCCGCGGTGCGCGGGATCTCGCACTGCTACGAGCGCCCGACCTACGCCGACTGGCCGTACTCGGTGTTCACGATGGCCCACGGCCGCTCGAAGGAGGAGTGCGACGCGATCCTGCAGTCGATCGCCGACGAGCACGACCTGCACGGCGCGGACCGCGCCACCCTCTACTCCTCGACCGAGTACAAGAAGATCCGGCTGCACTACTTCACGCCCGATTACGCAGAGTGGGAAGCCGAGCACTCGTAGCCGACACCCGTACGTCGGAGGTCCTCTACGCCCGGGCCGTCGGCCTGCTGCCCGGCGGCGTGAACTAGCCCGGTGCGCGCGATGCGCTCGATCGGGCTCGACTACCCGATCTTCATCGAGCGCGGCGAGGGCTTCGAGCTGATCGACGTCGACGGGCACCGCTACGTCGACTGGGTCTGCTCCTGGGGCCCGCTCATCCTCGGGCACGCCCATCCGGACGTGGTCGCCGCGCTCGGCGACGCGGCGGCGAACGGCACGAGCTACGGCGCGCCGACCGAGGGCGAGGTCGAGCTCGCGGCCGAGGTCTGCGACCGCTTCGCCTCGGTCGAGATGGTCCGGATGGTCAACTCGGGCACCGAGGCGACGATGAGCGCGGTCCGGCTCGCCCGCGCCGCGACCGGGCGCGAGCAACTGATCAAGTTCGCGGGCGCCTACCACGGTCACGTCGACGGGCTGCTCGCCGAGGCCGGCTCGGGCCTTGCCACGCAGGGCATTCCGGCGAGCCCGGGGGTGCCCGCGGCGCAGGCGGCGGCGACGATCGTCGTGCCCTGGAACGACCTGGAGGCCGTCGAGCGGGCGCTCAGCCGAGCACGAGGTCGCAGCGATCCTCGCGGAGCCCCTGCCGGCGAACATGGGCCTGGTCCCGCCCGGACGACGGCTTCGTCGCGGAGCTGCGGCGGCTCGCCGACGAGCACGGCGCCCTGCTCGTCCTCGACGAGGTGATCTCGGGCTTTCGCGTCGCCCGCGGCGGCGCCCAGGAGCTGCTCGGGGTCGAGGCCGACCTGACGATCATGGGCAAGGTGATCGGCGGCGGACTGCCCGCCGCAGCCTACGGCGGGCGCCGCGAGCCTGATGTCGCGCGTCGCGCCTGCAGGCGACGTCTACCAGGCCGGGACGCTGTCGGGAAACCCGCTCGCGGTCGCAGCGGGCCTGGCGACTCTGGCGCGGCTCGACGCCGCCGCGTATGACCCGGCTCGGCGAGCTCACGGAGCTGCTGGCGAGCGGTCTGCGAGCGGCCGCCGGCGACCGTCCGGTGCGGGTTGTCTCGGTGCCGGGTCTCGTGACGCCGTTCTTCAGCGCCGAGCCGGTGCGCGACTTCGCCGGCGCCTCCGCGTGCGACCTCGACGCCTACGCCCGCTTCTGCCGGGCGCTGCTCGGCCGCGGCGTCTACCCGCCCCCCTCGCAGTTCGAGGCCTGGTTCGTCTCCCTCGCCCACGACGAGGCGGCGATCGAGCACACCTGCGAGGCGGCCGCGGAGGCGTTTGCGGAGGCGTTCGGGTGACGCCGCCCGCCCCCGCCGCGGCGCTCGAGGAGCTGGCCGGGTCGCTGCGCGACGAGGACTCGGTGATCAGCCCGTACGTGACCGCGCCCGCGGGCGGCTGCGCCGGGCCTCGGCCTGCTCGCCGCCGCCGGACCCCGGGCCGCGGCGGCCCCGGGGGAGTACGCGCTGGTCATCGAGGCCGTGCGGGAGGGATATCTGCTCCACTACGGCGAGGGCCGGGTCGTCCGTGGCGCCGACGGGGACCTCGCACTGCTCGCGGGCGACTACCTCTACGCGCTCGGCCTCTCGCGCCTGGCCACGCTCGGCGACCTGGAGGCGGTGCGCGAGCTCTCTGACCTGATCAGCCTGTCCGCCCAGGTCCACGACGGGGCCCGTGAGGACGCCCGCGCCAAGCGCGAGGCCGGCGGCGCTGTGGCTGGCGAGCACGGTCGCGATCGCCGCCGGGCCGGCGGTCGCACACGAGCGGGCAAAGGCCAGCCTGCGTGCGGAAAACGAGGACGCGACGGCCGAGCTCTGCGCCGCGGCCCGCTCCGCGGCGGCCGCGGGTGGGCTCGGGGCGGGGCTTGGCGCGGCCGCCGACGCAATAGACTTCGGCGCCGACGACCTCTCCTGAATTGGCCGATCCCGCGGACAAGAGCACCCAGCACGAGCTCCACGAGAAGCCGAAGCCGGCCGGATACTTCGAGGGCGAGACGATGACCCGTCGTACGGTCTTCGCCCTCGGCGGCCAGGCTTTCGGCGGCGTGGCCGTCGCTGCGATCGCCCTGCCGGCGATCGGGTTCGCGCTGGCGCCCGTCTTCGACAGCCCGGACGAGCACTGGGAGGGCGTCGGCAGCCCCGACGACTACACGCCGGACACCTATCGCCAGTCCGTGATCACGATCGTCGACGGGGTCGGCGACTCCGGCAAGACGACCGTCTACATCCGCCGCGGCAGCCCGGACCTGCACGAGGACCCGGCGAGCTTCATCGCGATCTCCAACCGCTGCGCCCACCTCGGCTGCCCGGTGCGCTTCGTCCGCGCCGCTGGCAACTTCATCTGCCCGTGCCACGGCGGCGTCTACGACTTCGAGGGCAAGGTCATCGGCGGCCCGCCGGTGCGCCCGCTGGATCGCTTCCAGACCCGGGTGCAGAACGGGCAGCTTCAGATCGGCCCCCGCTACAGCGTGACCAACAGCCTCAAGCCGGTGCGCGCCCGCGACCCGGGCGAGTACACCGGCGGGATCTGGGAATACCTCTACCCACCGCGGTTCACCACCGCGCCGCCGCCGTGAGCAAGGGCGCCTAGATGCCGAAGCTCCCAGTCCCACAGTCCCTCCGCAAGCCCGGCAAGCCGGGCGCGGGCCGCAACGGTTCCCGGCGTAACGGCTCCCCGAACGGCGACGGGGACGGCGCCGCCGACGGCGCCGCCGCGCCGCCCGCGACCGAGCCCGAGCGCGGCAAGCTCGCCGAGGCCGGGATCGACGTCGTCGGCTGGGTCGACGAGCGCACCGGCGCGACCCCGTTCCTCACCGGCCTGCTGCTGCGCAAGGTGCCCGAAGGGGACGAACTGGTTCTACACGCTGGGCTCCGCGACCCTCTTCGCCTTCGCGATGCAGGCGCTCACCGGGGTCTTCCTGGCGATGTACTACACGCCGTCCTCGACCCAGGCGTACAGCTCGATCACCAACCTCACCAACGACGTCTTCATGGGCGAGTTCGTCCGCGGCCTGCACAAGTGGGGCGCCTCGGTGATGATCATCCTGATCTTCCTGCACATGGGGCAGGGTCTTCTTCTTCGGCGCCTACAAGTACCCGCGCGAGCTCAACTGGGTGATCGGCGTGGTGCTGATCATCCTCACCCTCGTCATGGGCCTCACCGGCTATCTGCTGCCGTTCGACCAGCGCTCCTACTGGGCGACGATCGTGGCCATGAACATCACCGGCTCGGGCCCGATCGTCGGCCCCTACCTCGCGGACTTCCTCCGCGGTGGGGCTGAGTTCGGGGCGACGACGCTGCCGCGCTTCTACGCGATCCACATGTTGTTGGTGCCCGGGGCGATCATCGCCTTGATCGGCGCCCACCTGTACCTGGTGGTCAAGCTCGGCACGACCGCGCCGCCGTGGGTGCGCGCGGTCGCGAAGCCGAAGCGCTTGCGCTCGAAAGAGGTGGGATGAACACCGCCGAGAAGGAGGAGTACCTCCGCGAGTACGAGGTCCTGAAGAAGCGCGGCAAGCCCTTCTTCCCGTACGCGATCTTCAAGGACTCGGCGATGATGTTCATCGTCGCCGTCGTGATCATCGCGATGTCGATCGTGCTCGGCGCCGAGCAGGGGCCGAAGGTCGACCCCACCACGACCACCTACGTGCCGCGACCCGAGTGGTACTTCTTCTTCCTCTTCGAGCTCCTGCGGGTGATCAAGCCGAACGAGCTCGTCCCGGTGGCGACCATCGGGATCCCCACCCTGTGCATGGTCCTGCTCCTGCTGCTGCCGTTCTACGACCGCAACCCGGAGCGGCTGCCCTGGCGGCGGCCGGTGGCCACGACGGCGGGCATCATGACGATCATCGCGATGGCCTTCCTGACCTTCCTCGGGGCCTCGGCGGGCTCGCCGACCGAGATCGACGTCCCGGTGGCGCCGCAGTTCGAGGCCGGCAAACAGGTCGCCGCGCAGTCCGGCTGCCTCGCCTGCCACAAGTTCGGCGACAACGGCAACAGCGGGCCGGGCCCGGAGCTGACCCAGATCGGAGCGAAGTTGCCTGCCCAGGCGATCAAGCGGACCCTCATCAACCCGTCGGGTGTGATGCCGGTCTTCGCCCCGTGCGGCTCGCCGGAGGCGAACCCCTCGTCCTGCCTGCCGCCGGAGAAGTTCAACAGCCTCGTCGATTTCCTCGCCTCCCTCCAGTGATCGCGGCGGGGAGGCCCGCGCCGTGACGCCGGTAGCGGCCGGAAGCGCGAGCGAGGAGGAGGCGTTCGCCGGCCAGGTCCGGGGGATGTTCGACCGGATCGCGGGCGTCTACGACGTGATGAACACGGCGATGACGGCCGGGCTTCATCACCGCTGGCGCGAGCGGGCGGCCGACCGCGCCGAGCTCGGGCCCGGCGACGTCGCGCTGGACGCCTGCTGCGGCACCGGCGACCTGTCCTTCGAGCTCGCCCGCCGGGTCGGCCCGGAGGGCCGGGTGATCGGCTCCGACTTCTCCGAGCGGATGCTCGACCTGGCACGACAGAAGGCGGCCAGCCGCGGCCTCGGCGCGGTGCGCTTCGAGTGGGGCGACGCGCTCGCGCTCAGCTACGACGACGCCACCTTCGACGCCGCCACGGTCGGCTTCGGGGTCCGCAACCTGGCCGACCTCGAGCGCGGGGTCCGGGAGCTCGCCAGGGTCCTCAAGCCCGGCGGCCGCCTCGTCATCCTCGAGATCACCACCCCGCAGCGCCCGCCGCTGTCGTTGTTCTTCAGCCTCTGGTTCGATCGCCTCGTGCCGATGCTCGGGACGCTCGCCGGCGACCGCGAGGCCTACAGCTACCTGCCCGAATCGGTCAAGCGCTTCCCCCCGCCGGAGGGCCTCGCGCTGATCATGGACCGGGCTGGACTCGAGCGGATCCGCTACACCGTGCTCGCCGGTGGGATCATCGCGATCCACTCCGGCGCGCGGCGGCCCTGAGCCCGGGCGCGCCCCTGCAACACCAGACCTCGTCCCGATGACCCGCAGCAGCGTCCCCCCTCCCGTCACCCAGGTGCTCGACGCCGCCGAGAGCTGGTTGCCGCGCCGGATGGCAGAGGTCGAGCGGCGGCTCGGCGAGGTGGTGGCCGCCGGCGGCGCGTTGCTGGCTGCCGAGGCCGAGGCGACCCTCGCAGCCGGCGGCAAGCGGCTGCGGCCGATGCTGGTCCTGGTCTGCGCGGGCGCCGACGCCGGGGACGGGGCGGTGCGAGCGGCGACGGCCATCGAGCTCGTCCACATGGCGACGCTGGTCCACGACGACGTCCTCGACGCCGCCCCGTTGCGGCGCGGACGGCCGACGGTCGTGGCCCGCGCCGGGCGGTCGGCGGCCACCGCGGTCGGCGACCTGCTCTTCTCCCGGGCGTTCGCGGAGCTCGCCGGCGACGACGATGGCAGCGAGCGCCGCGTGGCGCTGCTGGCTCGCGCCTCGGTCGGCCTCGCGCAGGGCGAGCTGGCCCAGCGCCGCGACGCGTTCGACGTCTCGATCTCGGCCGAGCGCTACTTCGAGCGGTGCCGGCTGAAGACCGCCCAGCTGTTCGAGTGCGCGTGCCTGATCGGCGCGGATCCCGGCGCGGACCGGGCGCGCGGCGCTGCGGACCTACGGGCGCGAGATCGGGCTCGCGTTTCAGCTGCTCGACGACGTCCTCGACGTCACCGGCCCGCCGTCGCGGACCGGCAAGGCGCTCGGCACCGACCTGCTCGACGGCACGGTGACCCTGCCTCTGATCCTCGCCCGCGATCGCGATCCCGGGCTCGCGTCCCTCGACCTGCGCGCCCTCGACCAGCAGGCGGCCGAGGCGGCCTGCGAGCGCATCGCGGCGACCGGGGTGCTCGATGCGGTGCGCGCGGACGCGCGCCGGCGGGTCGAGGCGGCGAAGGCCATGTTGGAGGCGGCGCCGCCCGATGGTCGGCGGCGTGAGCTCCTGACGATGGTCGCCGACGGGGTCGTCGAGCGCTACGCCTAGAAGTCCTCGGGGAGGACCTGGTCCGCGTGCAGGGCGCGGACGAACCCCTTGACCTGCTCCTCCATGTTCGCCCGCGCCAGCAGGCGAAGGTCGTCGAGCAGCTCCTCGGTGCCACGGTCGAGCTCGTCGTCGAAGCGGTCGACGAGCGTCTGGCTGTAGACGCCGCCACCGATCCACGCGCAGTCGGGGCAGCGGAGGTCGACGCGCCAGCGCTCGCGATCCGCAGGCGCCCAGTCGACCGGGTAGACGAGCTCTGAGTCGCAGCTCGGGCAGACGTGCAGGGCCTTGCCGCGCTCGTGGGCCGGGGTCCGCTTGCGGGGCTCGAAGGTGCCGGGCCCAAGCGGCTCGGACGGAGCTGCGCTGGGGCTGTCGCCTGTCGGTTCGTCGGCCATACGCCCGGGTTATCGGCGCGCAGGCGCGCCTGCTTTAGGGGCTGCTGGCGCAATTAGCGGGTTCGATGTGCGCGGCCGGGCCTCGGGCGTCGGGGGGGTTCGGGATCATTCGCCGACCATGCAGCCGATCCCAGCCGAAGACGAGGCCCAGGCGGCGATCTCGGCATCGCGGCCGGCGGGCCGGGTGCTGCCCGCGCAGCAGCTGCGCGAAGCGATCGCCGACGGCTGGATCAGCGCGGGCGACTTCCGGATCCTCCCGGACGCGATCCAGCCGGCCAGCCTCGACCTGCGTCTCGGCGAGTTCGCCTGGGCGCTGCGCTGCAGCTTCCTGCCCGACACCGAGTCGCCCGTGGAGGCCAAGCTCGACGACATCGCCTTCCAGCGGGTGGACCTGCGCGACGGCGCCACCCTCGAGCGCGACCGTCCGTACCTGATCCCGCTCGTCGAGCGGCTCGATCTGCCCGCGGACATCCGGGCGAAGGCGAACCCGAAGAGCTCAACCGGCCGCCTGGACGTCTTCACGCGGGTGATCACCGACCGCAACCACCGCTTCGACGAGATCCAGTCCGGGTACCACGGCCGGCTCTACCTCGAGGTGGTGCCGCGCTCGTTCGCCATCTACGTGCGCCAGGGCCTGGCGCTCAACCAGCTGCGGCTGTCGAGCGGCGACGCGACGCTCGACGACGCAGGAGCTGGTCGGCCTGCACGAGCAGTTTCCGCTGCTGTACCTGGACTCTCATCCGCTGCGCGAGACCGAGCTCTCGATCTCCGGCGGGCTCTTCCTCAGCGTCGACCTGGCCGCCGGGCCGGCCGACCGCGTGGTCGGCTACCGGGCGAAGAAGAACAGCCTGCCGATCGACCTGGGGAAGATCCGCTCCTACCGCTGGAACGACTTCTGGGAGCCCGTCTATCCCGAGGCCGGGTCGCGGATCGTGCTCGAGCCCGAGATCTTCTACCTGCTGCTCTCCGCCGAGGGAGTCTGCATCCCGCCCGACTACGCGGCCGAGATGCTGGCCTACGACCCGACGGCCGGCGAGCTGCCGCAGCCACTACGCGGGGTTCTTCGACCCGGGCTTCGGGTTCGACCCCCGCAACGACCGCCATGGCAGCCGGGCGGCGCTCGAGGTTCGCGCGCGCGACGTCCCGTTCATGGTCGAGCACCGCCAGCCGATCTGCAAGCTCGCCTACGAGCGCATGGCGGCCGCGCCCGACCTCCTGTACGGCCAGGAGGCCGGCTCGAACTACCAGGGCCAGGTGACCATGCTCAGCAAGCACTTCCGCGAGCAGACGGCGGCCGCAGGCGAGCACCCGGATCCCGGGCAACCCGCCGAGGCCGGAGACGGCGGGGAGTAGCATCTAGCACGATGCCCAACGTTGGACCACTCGAACTGGCGATCGTGCTCGTGATCGCGCTCGTGATCTTCGGCCCCAAGCGGCTGCCGGACCTCGGCAAGTCCCTGGGCTCGGGGATGCGCGAGTTCAAGGACTCGCTCTCCGGTAAGGACGACGACGACGACGAAGAGGCCCAGGCGAAGCTCGAGGCCGCGGCCTCTCAGCCCCAGCCCGACCCCGATGCCGCCGAGCCCGTCGAGGGCGAGGTCGTCGGCGAGCCGCGCTCCTAGGCGACCAGCGGACGCGACCACGTGGCGCGGCTGAAGTCAGCCAACTTCGACGACCGCATGACGCTCGTCGAGCATCTCGACGAGCTTCGCACGCGGATCATCGTCTCGGCCGTCGTGCTCGTGCTCGCGGTCGGGTTCTGCTTCTGGCAGAACCACACGCTGCTCGAGATCGCCAACAAGCCGCTCCCGCGCGGGCTCGAGCCGCTCACCTTCAGCCCCACCGAGCCGTTCTTCACGACGGTCAAGCTCTCGCTCTACGGCGGCATCCTGCTCGCGCTGCCGATCCTGCTCTACCAGCTCTACGCCTTCGTGTTGCCCGCGTTCAGCTCCAGCGAGCGCAGGGTCGTGCTGCCGATGCTGCTGATGGTGCCGGTGCTGTTCATCGCCGGGGACGGTGTTCGCCTACTACGTCGTCCTGCCGCCGGCCCTCAAGTTCCTGCTCGGCTTCAACGTCGACCAGTTCAACATCGAGATTCGGGCCAGCGAGTACTACGGCTTCTTCGTCGTCACCCTGATCGGGGTCGGGATCCTGTTCCAGATCCCCGTCGGCGTGCTGGCGGTCACCCGGCTGGGGATCGTCACTCCGCAGCAGCTCGCGAAGAACCGCCGCTACGCGATCCTGATCATCGCCATCGTCGCGATGCTGCTGCCGGGCACCGACCCGGTGACGATGCTGATCTCGATGGCGCCGCTCTACCTGCTGTTCGAGTTCTCGGTGTTGCTCGCGCGCTTGTTCGGCGCCCCGAGCGAGGGCGACGAGGACGCCGGCGTCGGCGAGCCGCCTGCCCCTGCGACCGGCTGACGGGTTCCTCTACCCTCCCGCCCCGATGATCTTCGATCTCAAGAGCGGCAAGCGCCGGCGGGTCGTGCAGGTGGTCTTCGGCTTGCTCGCGTTCATCTTCTTCATCAGCTTCGTCGGCTTCGGCGTCGGCACCGGCGACGTCATCGGCGGGATCTTCGACGCGCATCGGGATCGGCGGCGGAAACTCGAGCAGCAGCGACCCGCAGTTCGAGCAGCAGATCTCCGACGCCCAGGACGCGATCGAGGCGAACCCGAAGAGCGGCACCGCCTACGCCGACCTGATCGCCGCCTACTACGCCTCCGCCACTCGTCCGGCGTGAGCAGCGACCAGCAGACGGGGCAGGTGTCGATCACCGACGACGCCCAACGACCTCTAGAAGGCGGCCCAGGCCTGGGATGACTACTTCAAGACACGAAGCCGGACCAGCCGAGCGTCCAGGCGGCGGCGAGCGCCGTGCAGGTCTTCCAGCTGCTCAACGAGGCCAGCGGCGCCGCCGAGGCGCAGCAGGTCGTCGCCGACGACCAGAGGCACGCCGCCGCCTACGGCCAGCTCGCCTTCTACCTCTACGCGGACCTGCAGATCAAGAAGGCCGACGCGGCGGCGAAGAAGGCCGTCGCGCCGCCGACAGCACCAACCGCAAGCAGATCCAGAAGTCGATGGACACCTACCGCGAGCAGGCGGTCAAGTTCCAAAAGCAGCAGCAACAGGCCCAGCGCAGGCCAGCAGCAACAGCAACAGGGCGGCGGCGCGCCCAGCGGCGGCGAGCTCGAGAACCCGTTCGGCGGCCTCGGCGGCTCCGCGGGCTCGACGACCGTCCCGGCCTCGCCAACACCTGACCGGCCGCCGCGACCCCGAAACCCCTCGCTACCATGCCCGTCCCGGGCCGTTAGCTCAGCTGGTAGAGCAGGAGACTCTTAATCTCAAGGTCGCAGGTTCGATCCCTGCACGGCCCATCGCATCGAGAACTACGGCCGTCCGGGTTGGGAGATACTGAGCGGGCGATGTCGGAGGAGAACGTGGAGATCGTGCGTCGCGCGTTGGACCGTTTCAGCGAGACGGGCGAGCCTGACTGGGACCTCTATCACGCCGACCTCTCGTGGACGACCCGGCCTGACGGTCCCGCTCAATACACCTATCGCGGTTTGGATGGCCTCCGGAGCGGCCTCGGTGAGATGCGCGAGGCTTGGGCCGAGATTCGGGGCGAAACGCTGGAAACACTCGAATCTGACGACGCGGTCGTCTCCGTGATCCATTGGCACCTGCGAGTCGAGAGGAAGTCGGAGTCGAAGTGGTCGAGTCTTGGGTGAGCTGGATCCGTGACGGCAAGGTCACGCGTATCGAGCAATACGGGAGTAAAGCCGAGGCGCTCGAAGCCGTCGGGCTGTCGGCGTAGGCCTGCCTGGGCGATGTCGACGAGAACGTCGAGATCGTGCGCTGGGCCTTCGCCTACGAGATGTACGGTCGCGGGGACCGCGCTCAGGCGGCCACCTACTTTGCGCCGGACTTCGTGATGAACCCGATCGAGGAAGGACCGTCTTACGGCCTGGATTCGATCCGCGACAACTTCAAGCGGTGGGCGAGCGCCTGGGAGGACTTCGAAGTCACGGCTGAGGAGTTTCTTGACGCCGGGGACCGCGTGGTCGTGACCGCCCGCCACCGGGGGCGGGGCCGGGAAAGCGGCGTCAGGGTGGATGCCCGCTTCTATGAGGTCTACAGGCTGCGCGACGGCAAGATAGTCCGCGCCGACGAGTACGCGGAGCGGACGGAAGCCCTCGAAGCCGCCGGGCTGATCGAGTAGCGGCGGCGGCGATGGCCCACGGGAGCGGAATCCAGACCACACTCCGCCCCCTGAGCGAACGGGCCGGTCAGCGCCGGACCATGGACGAGAAGCTGGGAGTTCGGTTCCCGGGCGTGATCAGATTGTCGGGAAACGCGCTGTTTCGCCTTTCGCCGCGATCTCGGCTTCGCCGAGCGCTCCTCGCGCGGGCCATGACCCGCGCCTACGCGGCGGCGAATCGCCGCGACTTCGAGCTCATCCTCGCCGCCAACGATCCCGGAAGGTACGAGTACCACCCGAGCGCCGACTACCTGCCTCCGGACATGGACACGGTCTACTACGGACACGATGGCTACCGCCGGTTCTGGCGACAGTGGCTCGATGCGTTCGCCGACGTTCGCTGGGATCCCGAGGAGATGATCGACTTCGGAGCCAGGACCTTGGTCACGACCCGGCAGAGCGGCCATGGATCGGGCAGCGGCGTGGCCGTCAGCCAGCCGGTGTTCCAGGTCTTCACCTACAGGGACGGCCTCGTGATCCGGCAGGAGGATTTCTCGGATCGCTCGAAGGCCCTAGAGGCCGCCGGACTGAGCGGGTAGGGGCGGGCGGGCAACGGAAGGGCTACGCACCATCCGCTCGTTCGACGCGCGCCGCGCTAGGGTGGCCCCAGTGAGGGCAGGGATCGTCATCGGGCTGGTGTGCGCGGTCGTCCTGGCGCTTGTCGCCACCGCCACGGCCGAAATCACG
>CAWAUE010000012.1:0-80526 GCA_963785195.1 uncultured Solirubrobacterales bacterium
TGATCAGGCCCGCGCGATCAGCCAGCGAAAGGTGTTGTCGAAGCGGTACGAGCCGTCGGGGCGCCGCTGCGCCGCCGCCGCCTCGGCGACCTCGGTCGATAGCGCGTCGTCGACACCCTTGTCTCGCAGGTCGAGCAGGGCCAGGTCGAACTCCACCGCGCCCCTGAGCTGCTCAAGGTCCGCAGCCTCGTAGGGAACCGCGACGTCGCCCGACTCGGCCGGGTCCAGGCCAGCGTCGCCTGCCAGTCCCTCCATCACCCCGCCTCGCCGAAGCGCGGCTCGCGGTCGTCGTCGGGCTCGGGGTCGGGGTCGATGCCGGCCAGGGCCACGAACAGCCCGATGCAACTCATTGTGATCGTGCGGTCCCCAGACGCAGGTGGCGACCAGGCCGCCGGGCCGCGCCACGCGTGCCGCCTCGCGAAAGCCTGCGAGCGCGCTCGGCGGCGAACTGGAACGAGTTCAAGCCGGTGACGACGTCGAAAGAGTCGTCGTCCCACGGCAGCTCCTCGATCTGCCCGACGCGCAGGTCGGCACCGGGAAGCTTCGCGCGGGCCAGCTCGACCATGCCCTCGGCGGCGTCGATCCCCGCCGCCTCGGCCCCGCGCTCGATCGCCAGGCGACACAACTCACCGGTGCCGCATCCCATGTCGAGCATCCGCGTTCCGGGGCCGATCGAGGTCCGCTCCGCGATGACCTCGCGCGCCGGATCGGCCATCCGCCCCCAGTGGCGCTCCCAACCGGTCGCATGCGCTTCGCGCCCCAGGCGCTCACGCCGGCGTGATCGGGTTGCGCCGCTCGGAGAAGGCGCGGTCCTTGGTCTCGGCGAGCGCGAAGCGGCGAATCAGCTCGACCCGCAGGTCGTCGGGCTCGATCACGGCGTCGATCACCAGCTCCGAGGCCAGGTGCAGGATGTCGATGTCCGCCGCGTACTCCTCGCGCTTGTCGCGGACGAACTGCTCGCGCTCGTCCTCGTCGGCGATCTTCTGGATCTGGTTGAAGAAGACCGCGTTGATGGCCGCCTCGGGCCCCATCACCGCGATCGAGGCGCCCGGCAGCGCGATGCAGCAATCCGGCTCGAACGCGGGTCCGGCCATCGCGTAGAGCCCGGCTCCGTAGGCCTTGCGGACGATCACCGACAGCTTCGGGACCGTCGCCTCGGAGACGGCGCTGATCATCTTCGCGCCGTGGCGGATGATGCCCTGGCGCTCGACCCCGGTGCCGATCATGAACCCCGGCACGTCGGCGAGGAACAGCAGCGGGATGTTGAACGCGTTGCAGGTCATGATGAACCGCGCCGCCTTGTCGGCCGAGTCGACGAACAGCACGCCGCCCCGCTGGCGCGGCTGGTTGGCGACGATCCCGATCGCCCGCCCGTCGAGCCGCGCGTAGCCGACCACCAGCTCCTTCGCCCACCGAGCGTGGACCTCGCAGAACGAGTCCGCGTCGGTGAGCGCCGCGATCAGGTCCTTGACGTCGAACGACGTCTTCTCGTCGTCGGGCACGATCTCCGCGACCGTGAGCTCGGTCTCGGGCTCGCCGGGCGGCGCCGGCGGCGGCGTCTCGCGCCAGTTCGCCGGCATGTAGGAGAGGTAGCGCTGGCAGAGCTCGATCGCGTCGGCGTCGGTCTTGACCAGGAAGTGGCCGCAACCGGAGACGGACGTGTGCATCTTCGCCCCGCCCATCTCCTCGAGCGTCACCTTCTCGCCGACCACCATCTCGGCCATCCGCGGCGAGCCCAGGTACATCGAGGCGTTGCCCTCGCGCATGATCACCACGTCGCAGAACGCCGGGATGTAGGCGCCGCCGGCCGCCGACGGGCCGAACAGCAGGCAGACCTGCGGCACCTTGCCCGAGAGCTTCACCTCGTTGTGGAAGATCCGCCCGGCGCCGCGGCGGCCCGGGAACATCTGCACCTGGTCGGTGATCCGCGCCCCGGCCGAGTCGACGAGGTAGATCATCGGCAGCTCGAGGCTCAGCGCCCGCTCCTGGATCCGCAGGATCTTCTCGACCGTCTTCGGTCCCCACGAGCCGGCCTTCACGGTCGGGTCGTTGGCCATCAGGCAGACGCGGCGGCCGCCGATCGTCGCCAGGCCGGTGACGACGCCGTCTGCCCCAAGGCCCTCGGCGTCCCAATTGGCGAGCAGCGCCTCCTCGGCGAACGATTCCGGGTCGACCAGCCGCTCGACCCGCTCGCGGACGCCGAGCTTGCCCTGCTCGGCCGTCTTTACGTGATGGCGCTCCGGGCCACCGGCGAGCGCCGCCTCGAGCGCGCCCTCGAAGTCCCCTCTGACACGGGTCCCCATCCGGCGTTCAGCCGGACTCGTCGGCCACCGCGGTGGCGACCTCGGTGTCCGCCTCGCGCTTGTCGCCCTTCGCATCGCCGTTCTTCGGCTCGCTGTCCGGGCGGTGCTGGGTCGCCGTGCCGGCGATCCCGCTCGCGAGCCGATCGAGCTCCGCGAGCACGGCGTCGCGGCGCTGCTCGAGGTCGGAGATCAGCGCCTCGATGTCGGCCTTGCGCTTGTTCGCCTCGCCGACGATCTTCTTCGAGTCGCGCTCGGCGGCCTGGCGTGACTGCTGGGCCTCCTTCTCGGCCTCCTCACGCATCAGCTTGACCTCCGCCTCGACTTCGGGAAGGGCCTTCTCGACGTACGCGTCGGCCTCCGAGCGGACCTTGCGGGCGTAGGAGTCCGCGTCCTCGCGCCCCTTCTGCGCGTACTCGTCGGCTGCCGAGCGCAGCTTCTCGGCGGTCATGTTGGTGTCCACCAGCTGCTTGCGCGCGTCCTCGGCGGCGTCCTCGCGGATCGCCTCGGCCGCATCGTGGGCCTCGGTCAGGATTCCGGCCGTCTGCTCGCCGATGCGCTCGAGCTGGGCCCGCACGGCCTCGACGGCGGCGTCATCCTCACCACCGCGCTCGAGCCAGTCGGCGAGCTCGCCGAGAAATTGGTCGACCTCGCCCTGGTGATATCCGCGCACGGAGTGCGAGAAGCTGGCGCTGCGTATGCGCTCGATCGAGTGTTGGTCCACGGCCCTTGCCTTCCTTCGACTCGACTGTTCGCGAGGGTAGCGAGAACGGTCCGTCAGGGTTACGAGCCGGGCTCGATTGCGACAGGACTGTCACCGGAGTAGTCGTAGAAGCCCCGGCCGGTCTTGCGGCCGTAGTGCCCGGCTTCGACCAGCGTGCGTAGCGAATCCGGCTGCGCGAAGCGGTCCTCGCCGTAGAAGTCGACCATCACGTCGGCGATCGACGCGAGCGTGTCGAGCCCGACGAAGTCGGCGAGCGTCAGCGGGCCCATCGGGTGGCTGGCGCCCGCCATCATCCCGCGGTCGATGTCCTCGATCGAGCCGACGCCCTGCTCGTGGGCGCGGATCGCGTCGAGCATGTACGGAACCAGGAGCCGGTTGACGATGAAGCCACGGTTGTCGCCGGCGGCAACGGTGGTCTTGCCGAGCTGGCCGCCGACCTCGAACCCGAGGTCGTACGCGGCGTCACCCGTGCCGTCGGCGCGGACCACCTCGAGCAGCGGCATCACCTGCGCGGGGTTGAAGAAGTGCAGCCCGAGGAAGCGGTCGGCGCGCCCGGTCGCCGCGGCCTGGTCGGCGACCGAGAGCGAGGAGGTGTTCGTGGCGAAGAACGCGTCGGCCTTGACGACTCCGTCGACCTCGCGCCACATCTCGAGCTTGCGGTCAAGGTTCTCGGCGATCGCCTCGATCACGAGGTCGCAATCGGCGAGGTCGCCGTACTCCAGCGAGCCGGCGATCCGCCCGCGCACCGCGTCGGCGTCGCCCTGCTCGAGCTTGCCCTTGTCGACCGCGCGGGCGAGCTGCTTCTCGATCTTCCCGAGACCCTTGTCGAGCGCGCCCTGGTCGGCCTCGACCACGACCACGTCCCAGCCGGCCTGGGCGCAGATCTGGGCGATCCCGTGGCCCATCAGGCCACAGCCGAGCACTCCTACCTTCGCGATCTCCACTTCTGGGCTTCCTCCTCGGGTTGGGGAGCGCGGAAGCCTACGCGGATGCGCTCTCGAGCATCCGCTGCATCGCCTCGGCGAGGGCGTGCACGCCGCTCATCGGGCGGACCATCACGGTGAGCTCGGTAATCCGGTCGTCGGCTCCGAACTTGAGGATGTCCACCCCCTGCAGGCTCTTGTCGCCCACCCGGGCCTCGAACTCCAGGACCGCCGTGTCGCCGGTCTCGACCTGCTCGATGTAGCGGAAGTCCTCGAAGACCTGGACGACCGCGCCGAGCAGGAGCTTCAGCGCCTCTTGGCCCTCGTACGGCTTGTAGACGACCGGGCTGCGAAAGGTGCACATCGGGGGCGAACAGGTCCTCCCCCGCCGCGAAGTCCTTCGCCTCGGCGGCGGCGCGGAAGGCATCGCTGCGCACCTCAGGACTCCAGCGTCGCGTCGAGGTTGATCTCGGGCACGGCGGCGAGCGCCTTGGAGACCGGGCAGCCGCTCTTCGTCGCCTCCGCGACCCGCTGGAACTCGTCGGGGTCGATCCCGGGGACGGTCGCGCGCGTGTGCAGGTCGATGCGGCTGATCTCGAAGCCGCCGTCGGCCGGGGTGAGGTGCACGTCGGCCGTCGTGCTGACGGACTCCGACGGGTGGCCCGCCTGCTCGAGCCCGAGCGAGAGCGCCATCGAGAAACAGCCCGCGTGCGCGGCGGCGATCAGCTCCTCGGGGTTCGTCCCCTCGCCCTCCTCGAAGCGGGACTTGGCCGAGTAGGAGCCGCTGAAGGCTCCGCCTCCGAATTCCATGGTTCCGCTGCCCTCGGTGAGGGTGCCGTTCCAGTTTGCTTCTGCGGTTCGGGTTGCCATTTGGATTCCTTCGGAGTTGTTGGTTGTTAGTTGTTAGTTGCCAGGGATGTGGGGGTCCAGTTGATCGGGCCGGCCGTCAGTAGGTGGGCTCCCAGGGGGCGGCCGAGCAGCTCCTGGACGGCGCTCGAGGCGGCGATCAGCGCCGGGAGGTCGACGCCGGTGTCGACGCCCATCTCCTCGAACATGGACACCAGGTCCTCCGTCGAAACGTTGCCGGTGGACCCGGGGGGCACGGGGCAGCCGCCGAGCTCGCCGAAGGCCGCCTCGAACGACGCCACGCCCTGGTCGAGCGCGGCGACGGCGTTGGCGAGGCCCTGGCCGCGGGTGTTGTGGAAGTGGGCCGTGAGCTCCGCGCCGGCGAGGCGCTCGCGCGCCGCCGCGAAGAACTCCCCCACCTGTCGCGGGTTCGCCATCCCCGTGGTGTCGCCGAAGGCGACCTCGTCGCAGCCGGCGGCGGCGAGGCGCTCGGCGATCCCGAGCACGCGCTCGACCGGGACCTCGCCCTCATAGGGGCAGCCGAAGCTGGTCGAGATCACGCCCTCGCAGCGCAGCCCCTCGGCCCGCGCGCGCTCGATCACGCGCTCCAGCGCGGCCAGCGACTCGGCGATCGACCGGTTGACGTTCTTGCGGTTGTGAGTCTCGGAGGCGGAGAGGAAGAGGTTGACCTCGTCGAAGCGGTCGCGCTGCCCCAGCGCGCGCTCGAGCCCCCGTTCGTTCGGGATCAGGACCGAGTAATCGACCCCCTCACGACGCTCGTAGGTCCGCAGGACGTCCTCGGCGTCGGCGAGCTGCGGGATGACGTCCGGGCGCACGAACGACGTGAGCTCGATCCGCCGCAGCCCCGCCGCCCCGAGCATGTCGATCAACCGCACCTTGTCGGCGGTCGGGATCACGTCCGGCTCGTTCTGGAAGCCGTCGCGGGGTCCGACCTCGCGGACCCGGACGCTTTCGGGCAAATCGCTCACCCAGCAGAGGTTATGCGGCGCGCCACAGCGCCGAGGGTGGCCCGGACGTGCCCGGGCTCGAACTTCACCTGCGCGCGGGTGAACCGCAGCGGCACGAGGCCGGCCGCCGTGTGGGCCTGGTCTCGGCGCCGGTCGCGCGCCTGACGGACGGCCGTTCGGTGGTAGCGCAGGCCGTCGGTCTCGACGACGAGTCCGAGGTCCGGCCAGAAGAAATCGACGCGAAAGCCGTTCACCCACTGCTGCGTGAGTGGCGGCGGCAGACCGGCCGCCCGCGCGATCGGCAGAAAGGCGCGCTCGAGCTGCGAGTCGGTGAGCGTGAACGTCTCGCGGTCGAGGAGTGCCCGCAACCGGCCGACCCCGGGCTCGCCGACGTGCTGATCGAGGGCGGCCCGCAGGGCCTCCGGGTCGATCAGATCGAGGCGGTCGGCCTCGTTGATCGCGCTGTGGAGGACGGATGCGTCCGTGCCGATCGCAGCGAGGTCAAGCATCGTGTGCGTCACCGCGGTGACGGGGATGCCGGCCTCGAGCGTGGTGTCGGTCTCGGCCAGGGCTCGACGCCTGTGAACACGCGCGCCGGGTACGCGGGGGCAACGCGGTAGGGGCACCGAGACGTCGATCGGACCGAGCCGCCGCGCCAGGATCCCCCAGAGCTCAGCCGCGCTCCAGTGGCTCAGCGCGGCGCCCGGACCCGCAGGCGAGCACTGCGGCCATCAACCGCCCCAGGCGGCTGAGCTCCGGCCGCCCGACGACGTAGACGCCCGCGTGGACACGGTGAAGGCGCCCGTTCGCGAGCCTGCGTTCGATCGACCGGGAGCTCAAGCCCGCCGCGAGGAGCTGCGACCGCGCCACAACTCCATGCTGGCACCGCACCAAGCCCCAGATTTCCGACGATTGCGCAGCTCTCCACCCCACGCGGTGGAAGAGTGCGCAATGGCCAGGGATTCGCCCCCGGCGGGCGCCGCTCAGCCCACGCGGTAGCTGATGTGCGTTGCGATCCGGCCCGGGACGGAGAGGATCGGCTCCAGGGCCAGCGGCTCGACGCCCTCGAACAGCCGCTCTCCGGCGCCCAGCATCAGCGGGGCGATGTGGAGCGTCAGCTCCTCGACCGCCCCTGCATTCAGGTACTGCTGGATCGCCTGGGCGCCGCCCGCGATCAGCACGTCGAGGTCCCCGGCGGACGCCTTCGCCGCCTCGAGCGCCGGCTCGATGCCGGCGGTGACGAAGTGGAAGGTCGTCCCGCCGTCCATCTCGAGCGGCTCCCGCTCGTGGTGGGTGAGGACGAACACGTCATGGTGAAACGGCGGCTCGTCGCCCCACCAGCCGCGCGCGTTCGAGTCAGCGTCCCACGGCCCGCTGCCGCCGCTGTACATCCGCCGGCCCATGATCGTCGCGCCGTTGGCCGCGAGCGCCGCGTTGACGAGGTCCGACTCCGGGCCGGTCTCGCCGCCCTCCAGCCCGTGCGGCTTGCGCCAGGCCTCGAGCCCGAGGGCCCACGCGTGGAGCTCCTCGGCGCCCTGACCGAGCGGGTCCTCGGAGGATTGGTTCGGACCGGCGACATAGCCGTCCGCCGAAATCGTGATGTCCGCTTTTACCTTGCTCATGTCATCTGAGACCGGCCGGCCCCTCCGAACTAATCGCTCACTCGGATTTCACGCCGCCGACGGCGATCACGCGGCGCTCGTGGGTGCCGACGCCGATCGTGCGCTCGCCCTCGGTGACCTCGACGTCGAAGCGCAGCTTGCGCTCGTCGGCGATCTCGCGCAGGTTCGCGCGGACCTTGCACTCCGCGCCCTCGGCCGCGGCCGCGACGTGCTTGACGCAGACCTCGAAGCCGACGGTGGCCTGCCCGTCGGGCAGGTTCTCGAAGGAGAGGATCGAGGAGCAGCGCTCCATCATCGCGATCATCCCCGGGGTCGAGAGCACGCGGACGCCGATCGTGCCGCCGACGTCGGTGACCAGCCGGTCCTCGACGACGAACTCCTCGACGCGCTCGAGCCCCGGGCTCGAGGGCCACTGTCACGACCATCCCGAGGCCGCCGGAGACGCCGAGGGTCTCGCCCGTGACGTACGAGGCGTCGTCGGAGGCCAGGAACGCGACCGCGGCCGCCACCTCCTCGGGCTTGCCCAGACGGCGCAGCTGCGTGCCGGCCTTCATCGTCTCGACGATCTTCTTCCCGAGGTCGCCGAACTCGAGCGCGCCCATCAGCAGCGGCGTCTCGATCGGGCCCGGGGCGATCGAGTTCGCGGTGATCCCGAACCGCGCGCCCTCGCGCGCCATGACCTTCATGAACGAGATCACGCCGCCCTTGGCGGCCGAGTAGACCGCCGAGCCCTTCGAGCCGACCCGCCCGGCCTCCGAGGCGATGCTGACGATCCGGCCGTACCCCGCGTCGCGCATGCCCGGAAAGACCGCGTGGGTGCAGGCGAAGACGCCGACCAGGTTGACGGCGAGCACGCGCTGCCACTGGCCGGGGTCGGTGTCGACGAAGAAGCCGAACTCGTCCATGCCGGCGTTGTTGACCAGGATCGAGAACGGGCCCGTGCTCGGCGACGAGCTCGGTCGCCGACTCGGGCGACGGTGACGTCCAGCCGGGCGGCCGTGGCGCCGATCTCGCCGGCGACCTTCGCCGCGCCGTCCTCGTTGATGTCGCCGATCACGACGTCGGCGCCCTCGGCGGCAAGCCGCGCGGCGATCGCGGCGCCGATGCCGCTCCCGCCTCCGGTGACCAGCGCCCTGCGCCCCTCGAACCTCATCGGCGCCGCAGCATAAACGGGCGCGCGCTCGCGTCCGTTCCCGCTCGCCCAACGCGCGCGTAGACTGCCGCGTCCGTGAGCGGCGGCGAGGCGATCCCGATCATCGGCGGCACCGGAGCGCTCGGGCTACGGCCTGGCGCTGCGCTGGGCGCGCGCCGGGCACGCGGTCGTGATCGGCTCGCGCAGCGAGGAGCGCGCCGCCGAGACCGCCCGCAAGCTCTCCGAGCTCGCCCCGGACGCCGAGATCGAGGGCCTGCCGAACGAGCAGGCCGCGAAGCAGGGCTCGGTCGTCTTCCTCACGGTCCCGTTCCGCGCCCAGTCGGAGAACCTCAACAACCTGCGCGAGGCGCTCGAGCCGGGCCAGCTGCTGGTCGACTGCACCGTCCCGCTCGCCGCGGCGGTGAGCGGCAAGGCGACGCGCTCGCTCGGCGTCTGGCAGGGGTCGGCCGCCCAGCAGGCGCAGGAGATGGTCCCGGACGGCGTGAGCGTCGTCGCGGCCCTGCACACGGTCAGCGCGCCGACCCTCGCGGACACCGCCGCCGAGCTCGACGAGGACGTGCTGCTCTGCGGCGACCGCAAGGCCGACAAGGCGAAGGTCGCGCGCCTGATCGAGGAGATCCCCGGGCTGCGCGCCGTGAACGCCGGGCAGCTCGAGATGGCGCGGATCGTCGAGCAGCTCACCCCGATGCTGATCTCGATCAACGCCCGCTACAAGACGCACGCCGGGATCCGGATCGTCGGGCTGCCCGACGCGGACCATTGGGCGTAGCGGTTCTCGCCGGCGGGACCGGCGGGGCGAAGCTCGCCGCGGGCCTGCAGGAGCTCGTCGGCGCCGACCTGGCGGTGATCGCCAACACGGGCGACGACATCGAGGTCCACGGCCTGCTCGTCTGCCCCGACCCCGACCTCTGTCACCTACTGGCTCGCCGGGCAGATCGACGAGGAGCGCGGCTGGGGCATCCGCGACGACACGTTCACGGTCCACGAGCGCCTCGAACAGCTCGGCGCGCCCGGGTGGTTCTCGCTCTCCGACCGCGACCTCGCCACCTGCCTCTACCGCACCCACTTCATCGCCGAGGGCGGCACGCTCACCGCGGCTCAGGCCCAGATCGGCCGCGCGCTGGGCAACCGGGCCACGGTGCTGCCGATGTCCGAGCAGCCGGTCCGGACGCGCGTGCAGACGCCGGCGGGATGGCGCGGCCTGCAGGAGTTCCTGATCCTCGACCACGCCGAGGCGCCGATCGTGGGCATCGAGCTCGAGGGGATCGCCGAGGCTCGCCCGACCCCCGAGGTGCTCGAGGCGCTCGCGAGCGCCGAGGCGGTCATCATCGGCCCGTCCAACCCCGTGATCTCGATCGGCCCGATCCTCTCCGTACCCGGGATGCGCGAGGCGCTCGCGGCCGCGCCGGGTCCCGTCGTCGCGGTGAGCCCGCTGGTCGGCGGGCGCGCGGTCAAGGGCCCGACCGACGCCTTCGTCGCGCTCGCTCGGCCGCCCGGTGAGCGCCGCCGGGGTCGCCTCGCTCTACGTCGGACTGCTCGACGGGATGGTCGTCGACGCGGGCGATGCGGACCCCGCCCCGGAGGGCCTCGAAGTGCTGAGCTGCCCGACCCTGATGGAGGGCGCGTCCGGTCGCCGGGCGCTCGCCGAGCGGGTGCTCGAGTTCGCCCGCGGACTCTGAGGCCCGCTGGCGGCGGCATGCGCGCGACGGCGATCATCCCGGTGAAGCGCTTCGGCCGCGCGAAGCAGCGGCTGCTGGACCGACTCGACCGCCGCGAGCGCGCCGTCGTCGTCAAGGCGATGCTCGCCGACGTGCTCGCCGCCACGAGCGCCGCGGAGTCGGTCGAGCGCCTGATCGTCGTCACCGGCGAGCGGCGCGCCGAGCGGCTCGCGCTGCGCCACGCCCAGCGCTCGACCACCCCGGTCGAGGTCCTGCGCGAGCCGGACGACCGCGGCCACTCGGAGGCGGCGACCCTCGGGATCGTCCGGGCTCTGTCCCTCGGCGCCGAGTGCTCGGCCCTGCTGCCCGGCGACTGCCCGCTGCTCGATGCCGCCGAGCTCGACGCCGCGCTCGCCCGGATGGAACCCGGCCGCGTGGCCGTGATCCCCGACCGCCACGGAACCGGCACCAACGGCCTCCTGCTCGCGCCCGCGGACGCGATCGGCCCCTCGTTCGGGCCCGACAGCTCCGCCCGCCACCGCGACCGGGCCGAGCGCGCCGGGCTCGCCGTCGCCTTGGAGCCGCTGGAGTCGCTGGCCCTCGACCTCGACACTCCGGAGGACCTGGAGGCCCTCGCGGCGGCGCTCGCCGCGCACCCCGAGCGCGCCCCGCAGACGGCCGAGGCCCTCGCATCGCTTGGGCGCTCGACCGGGGCGCGCCGGTGAGCGCCGACCTGGAGATCGTCGCGATCGGCGGCCTGCCCGGAGATCGTCACCGGGGCGGAGCTCGGCGACGCTGATCGCCGGCGCGGCCGCCGAGGCGGGGCTCGCCCCCGGCCGCGGCGACGTCGTCGTCATCTCCCAGAAGGCGGTGTCCAAGGCCGAGGGGCGCACCCGGACGCTGGCCGAGGTGACGCCGGGCGAGCGCGCCCGCCGGCTGGCGGCCGAGCTGGGCAAGGACCCGCGGCTGGTCGAGCTGGTCCTCGCGGAGTCGCGGCGGGTGGTGCGCGCCGAGGCCGGCGTGCTGATCGTCGAGACCAGCGCCGGCTGGGTGTGCGCGAACGCGGGCATCGACTCCTCGAACGTCCCGGGCACGGAGATGGTCACGCTCCTGCCGGTCGACGCCGACGCATCGGCGCGCGGGATCCGGGCGCAGCTCGCGGCCGAGCCGGCAGCCCGGCCCGGCGTGGTGATCGCCGACAGCTTCGGGCGCCCCTGGCGGCTGGGCCAGGCCGAGGTCGCGATCGGCTGCGCCGGCGTGATCGCGCTCGACGACTGGCGCGGGCGCCGCGACGCCGAGGGCCGAGAGCTCGCGGCGACCGCGGTGGCCGCGGCCGACGAGCTCGCCGCGGCAGCCGACCTCGCCCGCAGCAAGGACTCGCGCGAGCCCGCGGTCCTGATCCGCGGAGCCGCAGCGCTTCTGGACCGAGGTCGACGGGCCCGGAGCCGGCGCCCTGCGGCGCCCGCCCGAGCGCGACCTGTTCCGTTAGTGGCCCAGGTCGAGGTTCTGCAGGTCGTGCTTGCTGCCGACCGGGTCCGGCGCGCCCTCCTCGGTGAACTCGGGCGCCACGTACGGCTCGCCCGGCGATCCGCCCACCGCCAGCACCCGCGCCGGCTCGTCGCCCGTGATGATCTTGCGCCGCTCACCCGGGCCGACCCGGATCCAGATCCCCGGCTCGAGCTCGAAGTCCTCGCCACCGTCGCCGCCGACCCGGATCGTCGCCCGCCCCGAGAGCAGCGTGTAGACCTCCTCCTGGTGGTCGTGCGCCTGGTCGTGGTCCGGGTAGTCGGAGAAGTCCCGGCGGCAGGTCCATGACCGCGAGGCCGAACGAGCTCACGCCGAGCCCCGCGCGGGCGCGGCGAAAGCCGCCGCCGAAGATCGCCTCGAACTCCTCGACGCGCTTGACGGTGACGTCGGCCATCGCGTCAGCTCGCCTCGCCGGGCTCGGTGAAGTCGGCGATCTCGAACGGCTGCCCGGGGATGCCGCCGATGGCGAGGACCACGGCCGGGCTCTCGCCGGTGGACAGGTGGCGCCGCTCGTCCGGGCCGACCCGCGCGAACACGCCGGGCTCGAGCACGTGCTCCTCGCCGCCCGCCCGCAGGGTGACCTCACCCTCGAGCACCGTGTAGACCTCCTCCTCGCCGTTCCCGGAGTGGTCGTGCTCGGGGTGGCGCGTCGGCGTGCGGGGGAAAGCGCAGGACCTGCATCCCGAAGGAGGTCACGCCAAGCCCCGCGCGGGCCTTGATGAAGCCACCCCGGAACGCTGCCTCGAAGTCCTCCGTGCGCCTCACGGTGACGTCGGCCATGCGCCCACCCTACCGCCGCGAGCGCACGCGCTCGCACCGCGAGTGTGAGATCGGTCACGCAGCGACGGTGAGCACGGCCGAGCCGCTCAGCCTGCCCGCGCGCAGGTCCTCCAGCGCCTCGTTGGCGCGCTCGAGCGGGTAGGTGGTGGTCCGGGCCCTCACGGGCACCTGCGGGGCGAGCGCGAGGAAGCGCTCACCGTCGTCGCGGGTGAGGTTCGCGACCGAGCGCACCTGGCGCTCGCCCCAGAGGATCTCGTACGCAAACGAGGGGATGTCGCTCATGTGGATCCCGGCGCAGACCACCGAGCCGCCGGGCGCGAGCGCGCGCAGCGCGACCGGCACGAGCTCGCCGGCGGGCGCGAAGATGATCGCCGCGTCGAGCTCCTCGGGCAGCTCGTCCGCAGCGCCCGCCCACTCGGCGCCGAGCTCGCGGGCCAGCCCCTGCTTCTCGGCATCGCCCGGCTTGGTGATCGCGAACACGCGCCGGCCCTGATGCGCCGCGACCTGGCAGATCAGGTGCGCGGACGCCCCGAAGCCGTAGAGCCCGACCCGCTCGGCGTCGCCGCACATCCGCAGCGCCCGGAAGCCGATCAGGCCGGCGCAGAGCAGCGGCGCGGTCTCGATTCCGGCGTCGGAGGGCAGCGCGAGGCAGAAGAGCTCGTCGGCGACCGTGAGCTCTGCGTAGCCGCCGTCGACGTCGTAGCCGGTGAACTTCGCGTTCGGGCACAGGTTCTCGCGCCCCGAGCGGCAGTAGCGACACTCGCCGTCGGCCCAGGCGAGCCACGGGACGCCGACGCGGGTGCCGAGCCCGAACCGCTCCGCGCCTGGGCCGAGCCCGACGACATCGGCGACGACCTGGTGGCCCAGCACCAGCGGCAGCTTCGGTTCGGTGAGCTCGCCGTCGAAGATGTGGAGGTCCGTGCGACAGACGCCGCAGGCGATGACCCTGAGCAGGATCTGGCCGGGGCCGGGCTCCGGGTCGGCGAGCTCCGCCTCCCGCAGCGGCGTCCCCGCGGCATCGAGCACCATCGCGCGCATGAAGTGATCGTTGCACCACGGCCGCGGCTCGGAGATACTCGACATCCGATGGCAAGCAAGAGGCGCCGCTGGTCCCGTAACGCCAAGGTCAACCACCTGGCGCAAGTTCCCCTGTTCGACGCCTGCTCGAAGACCGACCTGGCGCGGATCGCCTCGCTGGCCGACGAGCTGGACGTCCCGGCCGGCCGCGTGCTGATGCGCCAGGGCGAATTCGGCCACGAGTGCTTCGTGATCCTCGACGGCGAAGCGAAGGTCTCGTTCCGCGGCCGGCGAGGGGCGAAGCTCGGGCCCGGCGACTGCTTCGGCGAGATGGCGCTGCTCCAGCCGCGCGGCAAGCGCTCGGCGACCGTCACGGCCGAGACCGAAATGGACCTGCTGGTGCTCGGCTCGCGTGAGTTCTCGTCGATGATCGAAAAGGTCCCGTCGGTGGGACGGAAGGTGATGACGGCGGTCGCCGACCGCGTACGCGAGGCCGAGCGCGGCCAGACGGCGCACTGAGGGCGTCCCTAGCCGAGGGCGGCGAGTACTCGGCTGAACACTCCCTGTGGATCGCGCACGACCTGGCGGCCGCTCACCGGCATCACGCGGACACCCTTCGCTTGCAGCGTCGCGAGCTTCAGCCGGTCGCGCTCGAAGGCCGACCTGCCCGAATGCGCGTCGTAGCCGTCGACCTCCACCGCGAAGCGCCGCTCGCGCCAAAGGAAGTCGACCTCGTACCCGCAGATGCGGGCGTTGCATTCGAAACCCCGCATGCCGTTAGCGCGAAGCAGGCGAAGCAACGCCCGCTCGGCGGGCGAACGGGTGCGCTGCGGGCCGCCGGGCAGGTCGAGGACGCGGCGCAGGCGAAGCGTGCCGCGCTTGCGTTGGTTGCGCTCGAGTTGGGAGATCAGTTCGCGCTCGCTGGCTAGGCGGCGGTAATGGGCCTCGGCGACCAGGCGCTCGAGCTGCTCGTCGGAGAGCTCCTGGGAGAGGTCCAGGACGGTGCGCGGTGGGCTGGTGACGGCCAGGCCGTGGTGGCGGCGTACGTCACGAGGGTCGAGGGCGACGCGGTGGATCTCGAGGTTCGGGCGAGTCGCGCCGCGCCCCGGCGGGACCGTTACGCAGACGCGCTCAGTGGCTGGGTAGGGCAGGAGGTCCCAAAGGGCGGCGGCGGTTCGGTGGCTGAGGACCGCACGTGCGCCACATGCGAGCAGTGCGGCCGTCTCCAGGGCGTAGCGGGGCGGGACTGCGTGACCGACCAGGTAGACGCCGCGGTGAAGGCGGTGGAGGCGGCGACGCTCGAGGCGAGCGGTGATCTCGCCGGCGGTGATACCGGCGGCGAGGAGCTGCAACCGCGCCACCACTCCGTGCTGCCTTGCCGCCAAGCCTGCGATGAGGCCGTCAGGCGGTCGAGTGAGCGATTTTCGCTCCATACGAGCGAAAACCCCGCACTCGATGCGGGCGCCCCTCTCGCGCGGCGCCTAGTACGTCTCGATGAGCTCGTACAGGGTGGTGCGTTGGGCCGGGGTGCGGCCCGCGGCCCGGGCCGCGTTGATCAGGTCGTCCGGCTCGAGGCGGACGCCGTGCTGGGAGCCGGCCATGCGGGAGATGTTCTCCTCCATCAGCGTGCCGCCGAGGTCGTTCACGCCCCAGCGCAGGCTCTCGGTCGCGGCGTCGAGGCCCATCTTCACCCAGCTCGCCTGGAGGTTCTTGATCGAGCGGCCGAGGGCGAGGCGGAAGGCGGCGGTGTGCTTGAGGTTCTCCTCGCGCGAGATCTCCTCGATCCCGTGGGTGCGCCCGAGCAGGGTCTGGAAGGGGATGAAGCGAGAGCGGGACGAACTCGGTGATCCCGCCCGTGCGCTCCTGCAGCTCGCGGACGACCCGCATGTGGCGGGCGAGCTCCCAGGGCTCCTCGATGTGGCCGAACATCACGGTCGAGGTCGAGCGCAGGCCGGAGCGGTGGCAGGCCTCGATGATCTCCACCCAGCGGTCGGCCGGGAGCTTGTTGGGCGAGATCCGGGCGCGGACGCCGTCGTCGAGGACCTCGGCCGCGGTGCCGGGGGTCGAGCCGAGGCCGCACTCGCGCAGGTAGTCGAACACCGCGTCGGGGCTGCGGCCCGAGCGCTCGCACATGTAGTGGACCTCCATCGGCGAGTACGCGTGCAGGTGGAGCTGCGGCGCGGCGTCCTTCGCGAGGCGCAGCCAGCGCCCGTAGTCCTCGAGCGTGTAGTCCGGGTGGATGCCGCCCTGCATGCAGATCTCGGTCGCGCCGAACTCGACCGCCTCGGCGATCCGCGCCTGGAAGTCGTCGGGCGTCACGTGGTAGGCGTCGGGCGAGCGCTTGCCCTGGCCGAAGCCGCAGAACGCGCAGCCGACGACGCAGATGTTGGTGAAGTTGACGTTGCGGTTGACGACGAACGTCGCCACGTCGCCCGCCAGCTCGGCGCGCAGCCCGTCGGCGGCGACCCGCATGTCCTCGATCACCTCGGGGCGCCGCTCGGCGAAGAGGGCCGCGAGCTCGTCCTCGCGTGAGCGCCTCGCCGTCGCGCCCGCGCTCGATCGCGCGCGGAGCCGCCTCGGGATCGATCTCGCGCTCGGTGCGGCGGCCGGAGCCTTGCCGCGGGATGAAGCTCCAGTACTTGAGCTTGACCACGTCGAGCACGCCCTGCTCCATCCACTCGGGATCGAGGTACTGCGGCGTACGCGCAGAGTCGCTCGGTGAGCGCGTAGCCGCGCGGCGCCAGCCGCTTGCGGACCTGGTGCGGGCTCGGGAACGCGTGCTCGGGCGAGATGTGGTCGCCGTTGGCCGAGAGGCCGCCGAGGTCGGTGGCGCCCGCCTCGACCAGGTCGGCCCACCAGTCGCTGAGGTTCGGCGGGATCTGGATGCCGACGTCCGGCATCAGGCGCGCGCGTTTCGCGCACGAGGCGCTTCATCTCCTGCAGGGTGATCTCGGATGGCCCAGGACGGCAGCGGTTGCTCGTTGCTCAGTTGCTAGTTGCTCGTCCGCCCAGCGGTCCCTGCGCCGCGGCGTCGGCGATCTCGGCCACCTCGCGGCCGTAGTAGCTGCGGGTGCGGGACGAAGTTCTGGAGGATCACCTCCTGGATGTGCCCGTGGCGCTCGTGCGAGGCGGCGAGCGCGGCGAGGGCCTCGACCCGCTCGTCCTCGCGTCTCGCCGATCCCGACGAGGATCCCGCTCGTGAACGGGATCCGCAGCTCGCCGGCGGCGTCGATCGTCTCCATCCGCACCGCCGGATGCTTGGTCGGCGAGCCCTGGTGGACGACGAGGTCCGGGTTTGAGTCGACTCGAGCATCAGGCCCTGCGACGCGGTCACCTCGCGCAGGCGCGCCAGGTCGTCGCGCGACAGCACGCCGAGGTTCGTGTGCGGCAGCAGGCCGCGCTCCAGCGCCCGCTCGCAGGCCCAGGCGACGTAGGAGACGAAGTCGTCGTGGCCGTACTCGGCCAGCCGCCGCGCGACCTCGGGGTTGACCTCGGGCAGCTCGCCCGTGAGCACGAGCAGCTCCTTGGCGTTCCGCCTCACCGCCTGCTCGAGGCGGTCCTCCACCTCCTCAGGCGAGTAGAGGTGCGCCTGTATGCGTCGCGAACGCGCAGTACTTGCAGTAGCACCGGCACGTGCGCGAGAGCGAGAGCGTGTAGTTGCGGCTGAAGGTGACCCGGCGCACGGGTCCAGACGCTAGCGCGCCCTACTTGTTGCGCTCGCGCACCTCGGCGTCCTTGACCGCCTGGGCCACCCCGCGGACGTCCGACGTCGGCGGTTCGGAGCCCTCGGCGTACTGCGGCCCGGCGATCACGAACCTGTAGACCAACCACGCGACGAGCGCGCCGACGATCGGGCCGATCACGTAGGGCCAGGAGTTGCTGAAGCCATTGAAGGAGTCGCCGATCAGCGCCGGGCCGAACCAGCGGGCCGGGTTGAACGAGCCGCCGGTGAGCGGGCCGAAGATCATCACCGCGAAGCCCAGGGTGGTCCCGATCACGTACGGGGCCCACTCCTGGCGGGCGCGCGGGTTCATCGCCACCGCGCAAACCGCGAGCACGAGCAGGAACGTGCCGAGCGCCCTCGACGCAGGCGCCGGCGAACGGCCCGGCTGATCAGCGGACTGATCGCCGCGGCCCCGTAGTTGGAGGCCCGGCCCTCGTCCAGGAGGATCGCCTTGACCAGCAGGGCGCCGAGGACGGCGCCGGAGAGCTGGGCGAGGATGTAGACGACCGCGTCGATCGGATCGATGCGCCGCATCGCCGCCGCGGCGATGGTGATCGCGGGGTTGAAGTGCCCGCCGCTGACCTGCCCGAAGGCCATGATCAGGAGGAAGAGCGCGAACGCGTGGACCAGGCCGACGACCGCGAAGTCCGATCCGGTCTGCGACGCGTCGTTGGTGGCCACGAAGAGGGTGACCACGACCCCGATGACGAAGACCAGGAACATCGTCCCGATCAGCTCGGCGATGTAGGCCGCCAGCCCTCGATCCTGCACTTGAACAAATCCTCCTAGGTCGGGTGCGCGCGGCAGTCTATACAGGAGTCGGGCGCCGCAACGAGCCTTTAGAGAGCCGTTAGCTGCGACGCGGGGCGTCGTGCTCCATCTGGAGGCGCCGCGCGTCGGCGATCACCTCGAGCGCCTCCTCGCGTGAGCGCCAGCCGTCGACGTCTGACCGCCTTGCCCTCGAGCTGCTTGTAGACGGAGAAGAAGTGGGTGATCTCGCGCTGCAGCGCGGCCGGGATGTCGTCGAGCGTCTCGGCGTGGTTCCAGCCCGGATCGTGCGTCGGCACGCAGACGACCTTGTCGTCCTCGCCCTTCTCGTCGCGCATCTTGAACAGCGCGATCGGCTTCACCGGGATCACGCAGCCGGGGAAGGTCGGCTCCGAGACGCAGACCATCGCGTCGAGCGGATCGCCGTCGCGGCCGCGATGGCCCATGAGGAAGCCGTAATCGGTCGGGTAGACCATCGAGGAGGAGAGGAAGCGGTCGAGCACCACCTGCCCGATGCCCTCGTCGAACTCGTACTTGTTGCGGCTGCCCTTCGGGATCTCGACGAACGCGAGCAGCTCGTGGGTGACCGGATGCTCGTCGGTTGAGCGTGGATCGAACACGGCGCAAGGCTATCGCCGCGGCGCGGGTAGGCTCGCGCGCGCAATGCGTTGGCTCGCCGCGCCGCTGGCGGCCGCCCTCGCCGCGCTCGCCCTCGGCGGCGTGCGGCGACGGCGGTGCTGAACCGGGCGCCTCAGACGAGGCGACGCTCGTGCTCGACTTCCAGCCGAACGCCGTGCACACGGGCATCTACCGCGCGCTCGCCCAGGGCTACTACGAGGACGCCGGGGATCGCGCTCACGGTCCGCGAGCCGTCCGCGTCCACCGACGCGCCGAAGCTGCTCGCCTCCGGCCGGGCGGACTTCGCGATCCTCGACATCCACGACCTCGGCCTCGCCCGCGAGCGCGGGCTCGACGTCGTCGGCGTCGGCGCGATCGTCGGCCGGCCGCTCGCCGCGGTGATCGCCCGCGATCGCGACGCCGTGCAGCACGCCCGCGCGACCTCGAGGGCGGCGCGGTCGGGCGTCACGGGCCTGCCCTCCGACGACGCCGTGCTCGACTCGGTGCTCGAGGCCGGCGGCGCCGACCCCGACTCCGTGCGACCGGGTGACGATCGGCTTCGACGCGGTCGCCGACGCTCGCGGCCGGCAAGCTCGACGCCGCGACGGCGTTCTGGAACGCCGAGGGGGTGGCGCTGCAGCGGGCTCGGCGTGCCGACCCGCGAGTTCCGCGTCGACGACTACGGCGCCCCGGCGCTACCCGGAGCTCGTCCTCACGACCTCGGCCGAGACCCTCCGCGAACGCCCCGAGCTCGTCGCGCCGATGGTCGACGCCACCGACGCCGGCTACGACGACGTCGTCGCCGACCCGCAGGCCGGGCTCGACGGCCCTGCTCGACGCCGTTCCCGACCTCGACCCGGGCGAGCAGAGCGCCCAGCTCGCCGCGCTGACCGACGCCGACGCGTTCCGGCGCGCCGGCGACCTCGACCGCCGCGACCCTCGCGAGCTGGGCAACGCTGGGACCGCGAGCACGGGATCCTCTCCAAGCCGCTCGACGTCGACGCGGCGTTTCCCCCGCTCGACGCGAACGACTGAGCCTGCCCGGGACGCTCAAGCGCGGTGCGGCGCCCGCCGATGGGCTTTCCAAGGGGCTGTCCCTGGGCTCATGGGTGGACGACGAACGAGCAGTGCTGAGAGCGATCCCGGTCCGTTCGCGGGCGTTGATTCCCGCGGCGCTCGGCTGCGGCTTGCTCTGGGTCGGGACCGTCGCGATCGCGGGTCTGAAGCTCGGCACACCGACGCTCATCGCCCTCGGCGCCGTGGGCGTGCTCGCCACGGCCCTCGCTGCTGCTGATGCATCCAGCGCCAGCACTCCCGCCTGCGCAGCCTCGCCGCGCACCGACGCGCTCACCGGGCTCGCCAACCACCGCAGCTTCCACGAGACGCTCGCCGCGGAGCTGGATCGGCGCGGCGAGCAGGGCTGGCCGCTCGGTCTCGTGATCCTCGACCTCGACAACTTCAAGCCCGTCAACGACGCCCACGGCCACCCCTACGGCGACGAGGTGCTGCGCGGCGTCGGCGCAGCCCTGCGCGGCGCCGATCCGCGCCGGCGACCGGCGGCGCGCATCGGGGGCGCGGAGTTCGCGCTGATCCTGCCCGGCGCCGACTCGGCAGCGCCGCCTTCGCGGTCGCCGAGCGGGCGCGGGCCGCGGTTGCCGCGATCCCCGTGCGACGGCTTCGAGCTCAGCTGCTCCGCCGGGGTCGCCGCGTTCCCTGCCGACGCCGAGGACCCGTCGACGCTCTACCAGCTCGCCGACAGCGCCCTCGCCTGGGCCAAGCGCGGCGGCAAGCGCCGCACCCGCCGCTTCGACCCCGGCCACGCCCCGTCCACCTGGACCGAGCGCCAGCGGGCCGAGGTCGAGCAGCTGCTCGCTCACGACCGACCGATCACCTCCGCCTTCCAGCCCGTCGTCAGCCTCGCCAGCGGGCGGATCGTCGGCTACGAGGCGCTCGCGCGCTTCCCGGACCCCAACGGTCGCACGCCCCGACGTCTGGTTCGCGCAGGCGCACGAGCTCCGGGCTCGGCGCCGAGCTCGAGGCCGTCGCGATCCGGGCCGCGCTCGAGCCGGGCGGCCGCTCGCTCGGACGTCCACCTGGCGATCAACGTCAGCCCCTCGGCGCTCGGCTCCGACCTCGTCCAGCGACGCGCTGCGGGCACCGTGCTCGACGGGATCGTGGTCGAGATCACCGAGCACGAGTTCGTCCCCGACGACGACTCGCTTGCCGCGGCGGTCGCCGACCTGCGCGAGCGCGGCGCGATGATCGCGATCGACGACGCCGGCGCCGGGCACGCCGGCCTTCAAGCAGCTGATGGCGGTGCGCCCCGACATCGTCAAGCTCGACCGCGCCCTGATCACGGGCATCCACAACGACGTCGCCCGGATGGCCCTGGTCGAGTCGTTCGTCCGCTTCGCCCGCGACGTCGGCGCGACCGTATGCGCCGAGGGGATCGAGACCCTCGACGAGCTCGCGGTGCTCGCCGACCTCGACGTCGAATGGGGTCAGGGCTTCGTGCTCGCCCGGCCCGCGCCGCCGTGGACCGAGGTCTCGCCGATCGCCGCGGAGGTCTGCCGGATGGCGCTCGCCGAGAGCTTCCACTTCCTGCCGACCGAGCACCAGCCCGATCGGCGCCAGCGACCGGCGTCTCGTCCACCTGAGCGCCCGGCTTGCGGCCGCCAGCAGCCCGCGGGACCTCGAGGGCGCGCTCGGCGCTGATCGCGGCCGAGCTCGGCTCCATCAAGGTCTGCCTCTCGGCCTGCCACGCCGAGCCGGGCTTGATCGAGACCCTGGTGGAGAACGGCGAGCGCGACCGACGAGACCGTCTTCCCGAGCTCGCCGACTACCCGCTGAGCGCCGCCGTCCTGCGCGACCAGGATCCCGATCCAGACGCTCGCCGGCGATCCCGAGAGCGACCCGCACGAGGTCGACGCTCCTGCTCAACGCTCGGCGAGCGCTCCGTCCTCATGGTCCCGGTCGTCTGCCGCGGCGAGAGCATCGGGATCATCGAGGCCTACCGCGCGCGACGAGCGCGCCTGGACCCGGGCCGAGGTCAACCGGGCACGGGTGATCGCGAACCAGTTCGCCTCCGTGATCCCGACGCTCTCGGGAACCGAGGAGCGGCCCGCCAGGGCCGAGCGCAGCGCCCTAGAGCGAGCGCCGGGCGCGGAACTCGCGCCGCACCGACTCCGGGCGGCCCCACATCTGGACCACCTCGGCGCGGCCCTCCTGCACGTCGCGGACGATCAGCTCGCCGTCGATGCCCTCATCGTCGAGCAGCGCGAGCGTCCCCGCGACGGTCTCGGCGGCGGCCGCGTGGCCGAAGCTGTGGGCGACGTTGATCCGGAAGTGCCAGTCGGCCTTCGAGTACGGCTGGGCGTTGATCTGCGTCATCAGGACGGCCGCGTCGATGTAGCGGTCCTCGTCGGCGAGCCGCAGGTCGCAGACGATGTCGGTCCAGTCCGCGGGAAGCGAGTCGAGCAGCTCGCTGGAAGTCGTCGGCGAGGGCCACGACCGCGAGCCTATCGCGCCGCTCAGCCGAAGAAGACCTGCTCGAGCAGGAACACGTTGAGGGCGATGATCAGCCCCGCGAGCACGGCCGCGATCGCGGTCAGCCAGCCCGGGTTGACCATCGCCCCCATCACGTCGCGCCTGCGGGCGATCAACAGCAGCGGGATGAGCGCGAACGGGATCCCGAACGAGAGCACCACCTGGCTGATCACCAGGGCCTTGGTGGGATCGACCCCGATCGCCAGGACGATCAGCGCCGGCGCCAGCGTGAGCGCGCGGCGGAGGAAGATCGGGATCCGCCGGCTGGATGAACCCCTGCATCACGACCTGCCCGGACATCGTCCCCACCGAGGTCGAGGCGAAGCCGGAGGCCAGCAGGGCGATGCCGAAGATCGTCGCCGCGTTGTCGGAGACCGTGGTCTGCAGGCCCTGGAAGGCGCCCTCGATGCTGTCGATGCCGGTCAGGCCGCCGTCGTGGAACAGCGACGCCGCCATGATCATCATCGCCAGGTTGACCGCCCCGGCGATCGACATCGCGATCACCACGTCGATCTTCTCGAACCGCAGGATCCGCCGGCGCTCGTCGTCGTTGCGCCCGACCACGCGCTTCTGGGTCAGCGCCGAGTGCAGGTAGACGACGTGGGGCATCACCGTCGCCCCGATGATCCCGGTGGTCAGCAGGATGCTCTCCGTGCCGTCGAAACCCGGGCGGAACAGATGGCCGGCGACGTCACCCGCGTTCGGCTTGGCGAAGAAGATCTCGAATCCGAACGCGACCAGGACGACGCCGGCCAGAACCGCGATCGCGGCCTCGAGACGGCGGAAGCCCCGCTGCTGGAGGGCGAGGATCGCGAACGACCCGGCGCCGGCGATCAGCGCCGCGGGGAAGAGCGGGATCCCGAACAGCAGGTTGAGCCCGAGCGCGGCGCCGACCACCTCGGCGACGTCGCAGGCCATCGCCACGACCTCGGCCTGCAGCCACAGGCCGATCGAGCTACGCCGGGAGAAGGTCTCACGGCAGAGCTCGGGCAGGTTCTTGCCGGTCGCGATCCCGAGCTTCGCCGACTGGGTCTGGATCAGCATCGCGATCAGGTTGGCGCCGACCACCACCCAGAGCAGCAGGTAGCCGAACTGCGCGCCGGCGGCGATGTTGGTGGCGAAGTTGCCCGGGTCGATGTAGGCCACGCAGGCGATGAACGCCGGGCCGAGGAACGGCCACAGGCGCGAGAAGCCGCGGGCGTGGCCGTCGAGCGATCGCCGCGCGGCCCGCGCGACCGCGGCCTCGCCCGGGAGCACCGCCTCGACGCCCTCGTCGTAGACCGGCGCGTCCGGTGCCGGGGGTCCCGCCGGCGCCCCGCCGGGCTTCGGTGGAGTGGCGACCGCCTCGTCGAGGACCTTCACGCGCGGCCCTCCAGCCGCGTCACCCGCATCGCCTCGGCGAGCCGGTGGCCGAGCGCGTGCTCGGCGCCGCCGACCTCGACGTAGAGCGGGCCGTCGAACGGGTCGCGGTCGCGGAGCCGGAGCTCGCAGCCGGGCGCGATCCCGCGCTGGTCGAGGAAGCGGAGCATCGCCGAGTCGCGGTCGGAGACGCGCTCGAAGGTCGCCGACTCGCCCGCGGTCGAGCTCGGCCAGCGCGACCGTCTCGTCGGCCGCGACGTCGAGCTCGGCGCTCGGGATCGGGTCGCCGTGCGGATCGCGGCTCGGATCGCCGAGCTTTTCCGAGATCCGCCGCTCGAGGTCCTCGGAGATGTAGTGCTCGAGCACCTCGGCCTCGTCGTGGACCCGGTCCCACGGCATGTCGAGCGTCGTCGGCCAGAAACGCCTCGAGCAGGCGGTGGTGGCGGACGACCTCCAGCGCCACCCGGCGGCCCCGCTCGGTGAGGTTCATCCCCTGGTAGGGCGTGTAATCGACGAGATCGAGCTCCTCGAGGCGCTTCGGCCATCGCGGTCACCGTCGAGGGGGCCACCCCGAGCCGCTCGGCCAGCGCCGAGGTGCCGACCGGGTCGGCGCCGCGTAGCTCGAGCGCGTAGATCGCCTTCGCGTAGTCCTCGATCGCCTCGGTGGCCGGTCCGACGTCCACGCCGTGTGGCCTGACCTTGCTCGATGTCCGTGTATGCGCCATATCGAATCCCTAATTTAGACGAATCTAAATCCAGTCGCCACCGACGCGCCTAAACTCGGCACGGATGAGCCTCGCACCGGTCGAGATCGACGGTCAGTACCGCGCCCTGCGCGAGACGGCCGGCGCCCTCGAGCGCTCCGAGCGCCGCTCGTTTCAGGTCGCCGGCGCGGAGGCCGCCGAGTACCTGCAGGGGCAGCTCACGAACGAGATCGAGTCGCTCGAGCCGGGCGCAGGCTGCTACGCGGCGCTGCTCGACCGCAAGGGCCGCATGCAGGCCGACATGCGCGTGCTGCGCACGAGCGACGGACTGCGGCTGGAGACCGAGGCCGTCGGGGGCGACGCCGCGTTTCGCCACCTCAACACGTACAAGGTCGGCCGCGACGTCACGATCGTCGAGGTCACCGACCGCCTTGCGGTGCTCTCGGTGATCGGCCCGGCCGCGGCCGAGCTCGTGCTGGGCGGGCCGGCGGGGCCGGAGCACTCCCACCGCGAGGTGACGCTCGGCGGCGTGGCGGGCCTCGCCGCGACCACCGACCTGGGCGTCGACCTGCTCGTCCCCCGGACCCGGACGCCCGAGGTGCTCGATGCGCTCACCGCGGCCGGCGCCGAGCCCGTGACCGAGGCCGCCGCCGAGATCGTGCGCGTGGAGAGCGGCCGCCCGCGCTTCGGGCGGGAGATGACGACCGCCACGATCCCCCAGGAGGCGGGGATCAACGAGCGCGCCGTGGACTTCACCAAGGGCTGCTACATCGGTCAGGAGACGGTCGCCCGCCTGCACTACAAGGGCAAGCCCAACCGCCACCTGCGCGGCCTGAGGCTCGCCGGGCCCGCCGCGGACGGCGATCCCGTGCGCCTGGGCGAGCGCGAGCTCGGGACCATCGGCACGGCGGTCCTCTCCCCCGCCCGCGGCCCGATCGCGCTCGCGATCCTGCGCCGCGAGGCCGAGCCAGCGGCCACCGTCGAGGTCGGAAGCGACAACTCCGCCGAGGTCGTGGCGCTGCCGTTCTGAGCACCCGAAGCGGCACCGGGCGGCCGCATGTTGAGCTAGGGTTGCGCCCACGATGGGCGCACGGACGAGGAGGATCGCCCCGCTCGCGGCGTCCGTTGCCGCGCTGGCATTGAGTGCCTGCGGTTCGGACGACTTCAAGAACGACCCGCGGCCACCGGCGCCGATCGCGCTCAGCGCCCGCATCTCCGACCAGGAGGTGATCGTGAGCCCGAACTCGCCGAAGAACGTCGGCGCGGGGCTCGCCACGATCACGATCTCCAACCAGACCGCCGACGCGACGAAGCTCGTCCTCGAGGGGCCGACCGACGAGACGAGCAGCGAGATCGTCGCCCAGGGCACCGGCGACATGAAGCTCAACCTCGAGCAGGGCGACTACACGGTCTCCGCCGCGGACACGTCGGCGCGCGAGACGAAGCTCGTCGTCGGGCCCGAGCGCAAGAGCTCCCAGAACGACCTGCTGCTGCCCTAGCCCTAGCCCAGCTGGGCGTCTTCGGCCGCGGCCGCGACCAGGCCCTCGATGCGCGCGAGACAGCGCTCGATGTCGGCCACCATCTCGTCGAACTCGTCGCCGGCGGCCTTGGCGCTGTTGGTGACGCTGGTGAGCGACTTGCGCACTCGGTTGGCGCGCTTGAGCCGCGCCGCCGCCTCCTCGGCCGCGTCGCGGACGCCGGCGGCGTCCACCTCGAGCTGGTCGGCGCCCGCAGCCAGAACCCGAGCGCGCACGTAGCGGTAGACGAGCCGCAGGGCCAGCGGGTCCGGGTCCTCGCGGTCGAGCACCGCGATGATCTTGTTGCCCTGGTACTCGGTGAGCTCCTCGAGCCCGGCCGGAACCTTGTCCTCGCCCGCGACGACGAGGACGGCGAAGCCCGCGTCGCGCTGGCCCATGCAGGAGTTGAGCTCGGTCCAGGCATCGTTCTTTGACAGGCGCTTGTTCTTGGCCTCGAAGACGATCGTGGCGAGCGGCGCGCCGAGCGCCCCGCCGATCTCGACGACGGTGTCGCCCTTCTTGCTGCCGGACTCGTTGGTCGTATCGCCCGTGTGGTGGGCGGCGTCGCCCTGCGCCTGAGCGATCGCGTCGATGGTGTCGTGCACCAGCTCCTCGAACGAGCGCCCCTTCGCCGTGCCGCGCTCGGCCTCCTCGGCGACCCGCTCGTCGGCGTCCTCGCGCTCCAGGTAGCGCGCGATCTCCTTGCGCAGCTCGCCGACCTGCCCCTGCATCGCCCGCGCCTCCTTCGAGTGAGATTCGCGCAGGCGCTCGACCTCCGCGCGGTGGCGCTCCTCGGCCTCCAGCATCGCCTTGCCGAGCCGAGCCTGGATCGCAAGCAGCGGGTTCGACCCGTCCTCGGCCGTGAGCGTGCGCATCAGCTCCTCGCGCTGCTGGCGGGTCTCGGCGCAGACGATCTCCTTGATCTGCGCCTGGACCGAGTCGTTGCGATCGGCGCCGAACCTCGACGCGATCTGCTCGGCGAGCGCCTCGGCGCCCTCCTCGAGGGTCTCCCCGAGCCTGCCGTGCAGCTCGCCGAGGCCCTGCTCGACCTCGCGGCGCACGTAGTCGACGTTCGCCGCGGTCGCCTCGCTGTCGAGCACCCGGCTGCCGATCTCGATCGCCTTGCGCACGGTCTCGGGCGCCGGCCGGCCCGCGGCGGCGCGATCGCGCACCAGACGCGCGGCGCGGGCGTCGTCGACGTCGAGCCGCTCGATGACCAGCCGGTCGTCGAGCGCCCGGACGGAGCCGTCGCCGGCGGGCTCGTCGAAGGGCAGCTGAGGTCGTTCGGATGCTTCCATGTGGACTCTCGAAGGTAGTCGTGAGCCCGGACGCGAACCTGACACTGCATGAGCCCCAGCCCGGCCAGCCTCGGCCAGGAGATCATCGGCGCCGAGCAGCGCGACGTGATTGCGACGCGCACGGACCCCGAGCGCCTGCGCCTGATCGACCGCGAGCTGCGCACCGGCTTCGAGTCGCTCGCCGAGATCGGCCCGGCGGTCTGCGTCTTCGGCTCGGCGCGCACGCCGCCCGACGATCCCGAGTACGCGCGCGCCCGGGAGGTCGGCGCGGGCGCTCGGCGAGGCCGGCATTCGCGGTGATCACCGGCGGCGGGCCGGGGATCATGGAGGCCGCGAACCGCGGCGCGCGCGACGCCGGCGTGACTGTCGGTCGGGCTCAACATCCTGCTGCCGCTCGAGCAGGGCATGAACCCCTACGTCGACATCGGCCTCACGTTCGACTACTTCTTCACCCGCAAGCTGATGTTCGTGCGCTACTCGCAGGCGTTCGTCGTCTTTCCCGGCGGCTTCGGGACGCTCGACGAGACGTTCGAGCTGCTGACGCTGACCCAGACCGGCGAGGCGGTCCGACCACCCGTGGCGCATGGTCGGCCGCGAGTACTGGTCCGGGCTGCTCGACTGGATTCGCGATCAGCTGCTCGGCGCCGGGCGGATCACGGAGGCCGACCTCGAGCTCGCCGACGGTGGCGGACGAGACGGCCGAGATCGTCGCCATCGCCCGCTCGGGCACCGACGTGCGCGGATAGCGCGCCCGGACCGCGTCGACGAAGGCGGCCATCCGCTCGGCGAGCGCCGGGTCGTGGATCTCGAGCACGTTCTCGGCGTTCAGCTCGCCGGAGCGCGAGAGGTTGAACGAGCCGACGAAGACGGTGTCGTCGGCGACCGTCACCTTCGCGTGCATGAAGTCGTGGACCGTCCCCGGCCCCCACGGCGTCGAGGGCTTGCCGGAGAACGGCAGCAGGCTGAGCGCCTTCGCGAGCAGCGGGATCTTCCACGCCGAGCTGCCGTTGGTCGCCCACTGGCCGTAGACGGCGTCGGTCTGCGGCTCGTCGATCACCCCGGCCACGTCAACGCCGCCCCGCTCGCCCAGCTCGGCGAGGGTGGCGAGGACCGGCGCCGAGGTGATCACCGGCGAGGCGATCCGCACCCGCCGCCGCGCGCACGCGATCGCCTTCGCGATCGCCTGTGACAGGGCCGCGCCGTGCCCGGGCGTGAACCACGGGCGCACGATCACGCCGCCGGCGAGCTCGACCGGGTCCGGGTCCACCCGGCCGGAGCGCTCCACGTCACGCCGCTCCCACAGCTCCTCGAAGTTCGCGGCGTACGCGGCCGCGAGCGGCGGCGAGTCGAGCGCGACGACCACGTTCTCCTGTCGCGTCCACGAGTCGGTCGTCCAGTTGGCCGAGCCGGTCCAGACCGACGATCGGTCGCGGACGACGTACTTGTGATGCATCAGGTCCGGGATCCCGGGCACGGCGCGGTCTTCGATCGGCAGCTCGTGCAGGAGCTCCGGCCTGGTGCTCGGCGGCGGCTGGATCGCGGGCGGGCGGTTCGAGTCGACGTTGTAGAGCAGTCGCACGTGGACCCCGCGCGCCGACGCGGCCCGAAGCGCGTCCGCAACCAGGTCTCCGGGCGCGCCCGGCAGCCGGATGTCGTAGAGCGCCAACTCGAGCGTCTCCCTCGCACCGCCCAAGAAGCCCGCGACCCACCCCGCGACCGTCTCGGCGTCCTGCCCGCCGTCCGTGAGCTCATGGACCTCCACCACCGCCATTCTGCCCATCGTCTAGCGGCTCGGCGATTTATGTGTATGACGTCATACACCTGGGTACCGGCAGGGCGTAAGCGACGATCGGAGGACAGACGATGACTGAGCACGCGAGCGCGACCTTCAAGGTCGAGGGCTGGAACGAGGAAAAGACGGTCGAGGGGGGCCCGGGCGCGATCTCCCTGGCGAAGGTCGAGCAGAGCCTGAGCGGCGGGATCGAGGGATCCGGGCTCGCCCAGTGGCTGATGTGTTACCGCGCCGACGAAACCGCCGACTTCGTCGGCCTGCAGCGGGTCGAGGGCACCGTCGGCGAGCGCAGCGGCAGCTTCGTCCTGACCTCGAACGGGACCTTCGACGGCAAGGTCGCTGCGGGCGAGATGCGGGTGGTCGACGGCTCCGGCACCGGCGAGCTCGAGGGGATCGAGGGCAGCGGCAGCTTCTCCGCCCCGCTCGGCAGCGAGGCAGCGGTCGAGCTCGACTACTCGATCGCCTGATGGGCGCGGGGGGCTCGCTCGACCGAGCCGGCAACCTGCTCGGGGCGCTCTCGCTGGCGATCGCCGACCGCACGGGTGACGCGCTCGAGGGCACGGCGGCGCAATCGCCCAGCGGTGCCGCCGCGCTCTCGGCGCTCCTGCACTTCCTCGACCGGCCGAGCGTCGACCTGCTGCGCCAGGTCCTCGGGCTCACGTCGTCGGGGACCGTGCGGCTGGTCGACCGGCTCGAGCGCGACGGCCTCGTCGCTCGCGCGCCGGGCGACGACGGGCGCGTGACGACGGTCGTCCTGACGCCCGCCGGCCGCAGGGCGGCGCGCCGGGTCGCGGCCGCGCGAACCGATGTGCTCGACGCGGCCCTCGCCGGGCTCGACCCGGGCGAGCGCGCGGCCTTCGACGAGCTCGCCGGCAAGCTCCTCGTCGGGATGATCCGCGGACCCGGCGCGACCCGTTGGATGTGCCGCATGTGCGACACCGGGGCGTGCGGGCGCGAGCGCGGCAAATGCCCGGTCGCCAATGCCACCGGGGCGGTCGGCGCCTCGCTACGATCCGCGCGCTCGTAGCACCGACCAGAGGGAGAACCGTGGCCGTAGACGTATCTGAAGTCGCCAAGCTCGACGTGGAGCCCGGCACGCTGCCGGAGACGATGGCGGCCTGGGTGATCCGCCAGGAGCGCGAGGGGGAGCCGAAGGACGCCTTCCAGATCGAGGAGATCGAGGTCCCGGAGCCGGGCGCGTTCGAGGTCATCGTCCGGGTGATGGCCGCCGGCGTGAACTTCAACAACGTCTGGGCGGCGCTCGGCAAGCCGGTCTCGGTCTTCGGCTACGGCGACCACCCCGAGTACGGCCACCACATCGGCGGCTCCGACGCCTCCGGGATCGTCTGGAAGGTCGGCGAGGGCGTCACCCGGTGGCAGCCCGGCGACGAGGTCGTGATCCACTGCAACCAGGCCTCCTACGAGGACGTCGAGGTCCACGGGCTCGACCCGATGGCCGCCCCGAGCCAGGAGATCTGGGGCTACGAGACGACCTGGGGCTCGTTCGCCCAGTTCACGAAGGTGCAGGCCCAGCAGCTGCTGCCGAAGCCGCGCAACCTCTCCTGGGTCGAGTCCTCGGCCTACGGGCTCACCTACTTCACCGCCTACCGGATGCTGCTCGACCGCTGCAAGCTCCAGGCCGGCCACAACGTCCTCATCTGGGGCGCCGCGGGCGGCCTCGGCGTCTTCGCCACGCAGCTCTGCAAGGCGGCCGGGGCGAACGCGGTCGGCGTGGTCTCATCCGACGAGAAGGGCGAGCTCGTCAAGCAGCTCGGCGCGGTCGACTACGTCAACCGGGCCGAGTTCGGCGACATGATGCGCACGGACGCCAACCACCCGGCCGTCGACCGCGCCGCCGAAAAGGAGCGCTTCGCGGCCACCCGCGGCTTCGCGAAGAAGGTCAAGGGGATCCTCGGCGACGCCCCCGACATCGTCTTCGAGCACGTCGGCCAGGCGACCTTCCCGACCTCGGTGTTCACGGTGAAGCCGTTCGGCAAGGTCGTGATCTGCGGCGCCACGTCCGGCTACACGCTCGACTTCGACGTCCGCTACCTGTGGATGAAGCAGAAGGAGATCCTCGGCTCGCACTTCGCGAACGCGTACGAGTGCACGCGCGCGAACCAGCTCATGGCCGAGGGCAAGGTCCGTCCGGTGCTCTCGCAGGTGATGGACTTCGACGGCGTCCCCGAGGCGCACCAGATGCTCCACGAGAACCGTCACTCGGGCAAGATCGCGATCCGCGTCGGCGCCACCGACGACGGCGAGGGCAAGCACGAGGACGGCGAGGGCGCGATCTGGGCCGAGGTCGGCGCGTAGAGATACGCTTCCGGCGCGATGGACGTCCACTACATCGAATGGCATGTCGTGCCGTGGCGGCGCGACGCCTTCCTCGAGGTGTGGCGCCCGGCGCTCGACCGGGCCCTCGCCCACGGGGCCAAGGCCGCCTGGCTGACCCGCAACGAGGACGACACCCTCCACATCCGCCAGGTCACCGTCTGGGATGACCGCTCCGGGCACGAGGCGTGGTGGTTCTCCGACGAGATCATCGCCCTCCGCCAGCAGGCGCTGTCCTACTACCACAAGCCGGTCGACCAGCACTGGCATGCGCGCATCGCCGACGCGGCGATCGCGACCAACGGGACGCCGGCCCCCTAGCCGCGACTCGACGCGGTAGCGCTAGCCGCCCGGCGGGCCGAGCTCGAGGCCGAACGTTCCGAAATCGGGCAGAACCCCGCTGCGCCCCTCGACGAAACGGTGTGCCCGGGTCGCGGCCAGACCAGCGTCGGTTCCGTAGATGACGTCCACCGCTCCGCGCGTGCCTTCGGTCTCATTACGTGAGGATGGGACTCCCACCGCCAGGTCCGCCACCGGCGCGCCCATGCCACCGAAGTGGCCGCTCGCGAGCGTGCTGCCGAACTGCGGGTGATGCTGCGTGTTCACGCCCGGGATCCCTGGCGAATCCTGATCCCAGAGTTGGTCGTCCACGGCCGTCAAGCCCTGGGCCGAGCCGTAGAGCACGTTGACCTGTCCAGCCCCCGTCGGGCCGGCGCCCGGCGCGCCAATCGCGAGATCCCCGAACGAGCTGCGGCCAAAGAGGTTCGCGGCCAGCGCCGCGCCGAAGTGCGCATATTTCGTGGCCTCGCCTTCGACGCGATCAAGGTCGCGCGTCCAGACTCGGCTCCCAGTTGCCGTCAGGCCCTGGGGACCGCCAGGGATGATCTGCACCGCGCCCGCCCCAACCCTGCCGTGGACGCCCTCTCCCGGTATGCCGATCGCCAACTCGGCTTGGGGACCCTCGTCGAGATTGCGGGCGGCGAGGGCGGTGCCGAACGCGTCGGCGTTCTCCCCCGTGCCCGCAAGCCCGTCTGCGCCCTGTTGCCAGACCTGAACCGACTGCGTCGACAGGCCGTCGGGCGTCCCATACAGAACCCCCACGGCCCCCGCGTGAGATGCCGACGTGCCGGCCCCCGGCAAGCCGACCGCCAAGTCCGCCTGCCCGCTCGCTCCGAAGTTCGCAGCTGCGAGGGATGATTCGAACTCCGGAGCGAAACCCAGCTGCGTGGAGGTGGCCACGAAGGAGCCGGAGGCGGTGAGGCCGGCTGGCCCCCCATAAACGACCGCGAGGCGGGAGCTACTCGGGCCGTGGCCCGGACTCACGATCGCGAGATCGTCCTCGGATGACTTGCCGAAGTTCCCAGCCGTGATCGCCTTGCCGAATAACGAGTAGTCCTCGCTTGGGACGCCCAGGTCCGTAAGACGAAACACCCGTTCGGAGCTCGGTTCGAGCCCTGACAAACCGCCGTAGATCACTTGAACCACGCCGACGCGGGATCCCCCGTCACGAGGACTCTCGAACGGCACGCCGACGGCCAAGTCCTCGAATCCGTCGCCGTTGAAATCGCCCGCAGCGATGGCGTCGCCGAAGTAGTCCTGAATGTTTGGCTCGTCGTGCACGCCGGGGGTGGCCTGGCTCAGAACCTGATACCCGGCGGAGGTGCTGAGCCCGCCGGGTGCCCCATAGATCACGTGGACGTCCCCGGCGTACCGCACGCTGTTGACGTACGCGGTCGACACGCCGACGGCCAGGTCAGCGAAGCCGTCGGCGTTGAAATCGCCGCGGACGGTCGCAGCGCCCGCCGGAGGGGCAGGGGCCAGCGCGCACAGAACGGCGGTGCCGAGCACGCCGGCAATCGGCCGGGCTCTTCCCGGTCGTCGTCCTCCCATGGGCTGACCCTACCCGTCCCCGGGGACTAGGCAGCCAGCCGCAGGCGTTCGCGGTTTCGCTGCGCGAACGTCTCGCCGACCTCTGCCAGCGTGGCGACCATCTCGTCGGTCGCCGGCGAACGCGACCCCTCGGCGCGGGTAGCGGCCCAGACGCGCCGCGTCGGGGCCGGCGGGTCCGTCGGGCGGACGACGAGGTCCGGGCGCAGCGTGGGCAGCACGAGGTCGGGAAGCAGGGTCGCCCCCAGCCCGGCGGCGATGAAGCCCTGCATGACGTTGTAGTCGTCGGACTCGAAGCCGACCTCGGGCTCGAAGCCCGCCGCGCGGCAGGCCCCGAGCACCACCTCGCCGCAGGTGCTCGGCAGCGAGCCGCAGAGCCAGCTCATGTCCGCGAGCTCGGCCAGCGGCACCGTGTTCCGCGAGGCCAGCGGATGGTTCGCGGGGAGCGCCAGGTGCATCGACTCGGTGAGGAGCAGCGTCCGGTCGAGGTCGCGCTCGCCCTCCTTCGGGATCGAGGGGTAGTCGAACGTGAGGGCGAGGTCGAGCTCGCCGGCGCGCAGCCCCGGAAGCGACTCCTCGGGCTCGGCGTCGGCGATGCTGAGCCGGACCTTCGGGTGGCGGGCGTGAAAGCGGGAGACGGCCTCGGTGAGCAGGGTCGCGCTGGCACTGGGGAAGCTCGCCATGCGCAGCTCCCCGCCCTCGAGCCCGGCGATCGCGGCGAGCTCGCGCTCGGCCTCCTCGAGGCGGGCGATCGCCGCCTCGGCGTGCGCGACGAGCACCTGGCCGGCGTCGGTGAGCTTCGGCCCCTCGCGAGTGCGGTCGAGAAGCTGCATCCCGACCTCGCGCTCGAGCGTGGCCACCTGCTGGCTGACCGCGGACTGGGAGAGGTAGAGCGACTCCCCGGCCGCGGAGAAGGAGCGCCGTTGGGCGACCTCGCGGAGGATCTTGAGTCGCTTCAGATCCAGCATTAGGCCAGCTTATCAGCTTGTCTAATGATCCATGTTGCGCTTATAGGCTCGCGGCGGGATCCTTGACCTACAACAAGCGAGGTGACCATGACCGCTCAGACCACACCCACCGACAGCCAGATCACGATCCGCCGGCTCGACCTGAACCCGACCGACCGGCAGGCGCTCGAGCGGCTGGCCGCGCTCGACTCCCGTCCCCCGATCGCCGGCCCGGTGCTCGGCGCCGAGGTCGACGGCGAGCTGCTCGCAGCGATCTCGGTTGACGGCGCCGAGCTGGTCGCGAACCCGTTCCGGCGCACCAGCGAGCTCAGCGCCCTGCTGCGGGCGCGGATCGGTCAGCTGACCGACGCCCGCCCTCCCCGTCGCCGGCGGCTGCGGCGCGAGCGCCCGATCACGAGCGGGACGCGCCCCGCACTGGGCGGCTCGCCGCCAGGCGAGATCGTCAGCCTGCAGCGCGCGCGCTGAGCGCCGCGCTCACTGGCTCTCGAGCGGGGCCATCGTCAGGCCCGCGTCGCTGCAGCTGCTGCCAATAGAGCTCCGCGGGCTCGCGCTGCCCGCTCCAGACGATCGCCTGACCGGTGTTGTGGATCTGGTCGGCGAAGCGATGACCCTGGTCGAGCGAGACCCCGGGGACCACCCGCGCCAGCGTCTTGGCCACGTGATCGAAGGTGTTGTGGTCGTCGTTTAGGACGATGACCCTGCAGTTGCCGCCCAGGCCGGATCCGGGGCCGGTGCCGCGCGTGCGCTCGATGGTCTCGGTTGAGATCTCCAACCCCCTGCAGCGAGGCTACGGGTTGGGGACCGAGACCGAGACGAGCTTGAACGTGCCCTTGACCTTCTTGTTCTTCTTCTTCGCCCGGCAGCCGAGCGCGAAGCGCACCTTGCGCCCCTTGACCTGGCCCGGGTTGGAGTCGGCGACGGTCGCCACCTCCTTGCCGTTGACGAGCGCATGCAGCTGCGCGCCCGTGGCCACGATCTGGATGCGGTTGCGCTCGTTGATCTTCTTGATCGCGTCGCTCTTGCCCGTCGCCGGGAAGCCGCCTCCGGCGGGCCCGCGATCGAGCTCGAAGCGCTTGCGCTGGGGGAAGATCCGCAACGAGTAGCCGGACCCGGCGCCGCCGGCGCGCACGGTGACCTCGATGAACGCGCTGCCCCGCACCGCCTTCGGCGTCGACTTGAGGATCTTGCCCTCCACGGCTACGCCCTGATTGGCGAGCTCGTCGTCGCCCTGCACGGGCGGGCGGAAGGAGCAGGTCGTGGGGCTGCGCTTGACCGACGCGAGCATCACCTTGCTCTTCTCGCGGTACTTCTTGTCGCACCGCTTGCCCCCGCCGGTGCGGACGATGTCTCGGAACTGACCCTGGGACGAGAAGTCGTTGTTGTAGACGACGACGTCGGCCAGGGCCGTCCCCGCGAGCGCGACGCAGCCCGCCACCAGCGCGGCGAGCGCGATTCGCAGGATGTTGCGGCGTTCGATCATGAACTCGGGCAGCGTAGCCGCTGCACCCCCCTCAACACCCCTGATGCGCCGGAGGAGCGGGCGCGGAATTTCACTTCCCGTGCGGCCTCAGGCGGCGCGTTCGGCCTCGGCCCGCTTGCGCCAGTACCGCTCGAGTCCCTGCCAGAGCTGATCCGGAGGGCTCGCCTGCCGCAGGCTCAGGGCCGTCTCGGGGTCGGTGCCGGCATCGATCCGCCCGTCGAGCACCTCCAGGAAGCGGTCGCGGTCGCCGCCGCGCGCCGCCTCGGCCTGCACGGCGAGGCTCTCGCGCACCCGCTCGAGCTGGGCGCCCACGTCGGCGGCGACGCCGAAATGCGTCAGGCGCAGGCGGTCGGCGCCCAGGCCCTCGATCCGGTCGATCGACGCCATCCAGGCCTCGACGTCGATCTCCGGCGGCGGCGTGGGCGCCACGGTGAAGTCGCCGGGCGGGATCCGCACGCCGGCCATGTCGCCGACGTACGCGTCGCCCTCGGCGAGGTCCAGCCACACCAGATGGTGGCTCGCATGGCCGGGCACGTGCTCGACCCGGAAGCCCTCGACCTCCTCCCCACCCTCGAGCCCGACCACGTTGGCGGCCGGAACAGGCAGCACCTCGCCCCAGAGCCGATCCATGTTCTCCGGCCCATAGAGGCGCCCGGCGCTCTCCAGAAGCTTCTTGGGCTCGACCATGTGCGGGGCGCCCACCTCGCTCACGTAGACGCGCAGGCGGGGCCACCGCCGCACGAGGGCTCCGGTCGCCGAGGCGTGGTCGAGGTGGATGTGGGTGAGCAGGACGGCCCGCGGCTCCCCGCTCAGCCCTTCGAGGAGCGTGTCGAGCGCGGACGCCGGGCCAGGGTCCACGATCAGGTCGCCGCGCACCTCGTGGGCGGCGATCACCCGGTCGCGGCCCAGGTGCATGGTGTCGATCTCGCGGACCATCGCGGATCACGGTACCCACCCGCGGTACGCCCGTACCGGGACTTGTGGCACCGGCTTAGAATTCCTGCAGCGATGAGCGAGCACCGCCTGCCCGAGCCGGACCGTCCATGGGTGATGCGCACCTACGCCGGGCACTCCGACGCCCGGCGATCGAACGAGCTCTACCGGCGCAACCTGGCCAAGGGCCAGACCGGGCTCTCGGTCGCGTTCGACCTGCCGACGCAGACCGGCTACGACCCGGACCACATCCTGGCCCGGGGCGAGGTCGGCAAGGTCGGCGTCTCGATCGCCCACAAGGGCGACATGCACGCGCTCTTCGACGGCATCCCGCTGGGCGAGATGAACACGTCGATGACGATCAACGCAACCGCGGCGTGGCTGCTCGGCCTCTACGTGACGGTCGCCGACGAGAACGGGGTCGACCGCCACGCGCTCAAGGGCACGACCCAGAACGACATCATCAAGGAGTACCTCTCGCGCGGCACCTACGCCTTCCCGCCGGGTCCCTCGATGCGGCTGATCGCCGACACGGTCGCCTTCAGCGTCAACGAGATCGCGAGCTGGAACCCGACCAACGTCTGCAGCTACCACCTGCAGGAGGCCGGGGCGACGCCCGTGCAGGAGATCGCCTACGCGCTGTCGACCGCGATCGCCGTCCTCGACGAGGTGAAGGCCCGCGGCCAGGTCGCCGATGAGGACTTCCCGAAGGTCTTCGGCCGGATCTCGTTCTTCGTCAACGCCGGGGTCCGCTTCGTCGAGGAGCACGCGAAGCTCCGGGCGATGGGCGAGATGTGGGAGTGGATCGGTCGCAACCGCTACGACGTCACCGACCCGAAGCTCCTCCGCATGCGCTACGGCGTCCAGGTCAACAGCCTCGGGCTCACCGAGGCACAGCCGGAGAACAACGTGCCGCGGATCGTCCTCGAGGCCCTGGCGGTGACCCTCGGGCGCAACGCCCGAGCTCGCGCGATCCAGCTCCCGGCCTGGAACGAGGCGCTCGGCCTCCCGCGGCCGTGGGACCAGCAGTGGAGCCTGCGGATCCAGCAGATCCTCGCCTTCGAGACCGACCTGCTCTCCTACCCCGACATCTTCGAGGGCTCGAAGGTGATGGAGGGGCTCGTCGACGAGCTGGTCGAGGGCGCCAAAGAGGAGATGAAGATCGTCGCCGACCAGGGCGGCGCGGTCGAGGCCGTCGCCTACATGAAGGCGCGCCTGGTCGAGTCGCACCGCGAGCGGATCGCGCGGATCGAGCGCGAGGAGATCAAGGTCGTCGGCCAGAACTGCTTCACCGAGACCGAGGACTCGCCGCTCACGGCCGGCGCCGACGGCGGCATCCTCACCCCGGACCCCGAGGTCGAGCGCGAGTGCCGTGAGGCGCTCGAGCGCTGGAAGGCCGAGCGCGACGAGGCCGCGGTCGAGAAGGCGCTCGGCGAGCTCGCGGCCGCCGCCGCGGACGAGTCCGTGAACATCATGCCCGCGACGATCGCCGCTGCGAAGGCCGGCGCGACGACCGGCGAGTGGGCGGGCACGCTGCGCGAGGTCTTCGGCGACTACCGCGCCCCAACCGGTGTCTCGGGCGCCGCGGCCGGCGGCAACGAGGAGCTCCTGGCCGCGATCCGCGGGCGCGTGGACGAGCTCGCCCGGACGATCGGCCACCGGCCGCGGATCCTGGTCGGCAAGCCCGGCCTGGACGGCCACTCCAACGGCGCCGAGCAGATCGCCGTCCGCGCCCGCGACGTCGGCATGGAGGTGATCTACCAGGGCATCCGGCTCACGCCCGAGCAGATCGCGGCATCGGCCCGCGACGAGGACGTCGACGTGGTCGGCCTCTCGATCCTCTCCGGCTCGCACCTGGCGTTGATCCCCGAGACCCTGCGCCTGCTGCGCGAGCACGAGGTCGACGTGCCGGTCGTGATCGGCGGGATCATCCCGGCCGCGGACGCGGCGAAGCTGCGCGAGCAGGGCGTGGCCGCGGTGTTCACGCCGAAGGACTTCGACGTGAACCGGATCATGGGCGAGATCGTCGACCTGGTCGCCGCGCGGGCCGAAGCCGCTCGGCCCCAGCCCGTTTAGCTGAATCCGTAGTTTGTCCCGATGCGAGCCGCTTCGCGCCCGAATAGGGCGCTGCGTGTACCCCGACGACGAGTAGCCAGCCCGCGCTCAGGGGTGGGCGACGGGCTGTAGCCCCTTGAGGCGCAGCCGCACGGCGTGCGAGTAGATGCGCGCGAGCGTCACCAGCCCGGCGGCCGGGTAGGACAGCACCGCCCTGGTCATCGAGTGGCGGTTGAGTTCGACGCGTTGCAGCGCCAGCGCCGCCACGTGCATTGTCCGGCCGCCCTCGACGTTGGCGATGCGCACCGTCAGCCGCTCGCCGGGCTCGCCGGCCTGGACGCGATAGCTCTGCTCCATGGCCATGAACGGCGAGACGTGCATCCGCTTGTCCAGGGTGCCGGCGTCGCCCTCCAGCACGTAGGCGTGGCGCTCGCCCCAGGGCGTGCTCGTCACCTCGGCGATCACCGCCTCCACCCCGCCATCGTCGCCGTGCAGGTAGAGCAGGCTGATCGGGTTGAACGCGTGGCCGGCGAACCGCAGGCCGGCGAGCAGGCGCACCGGGCCGCCCGGCGCCGACCCGGTCCGCTCGCGCACGAGGGCGCGGGCCGCGTCGGCGAGCGGCGCTCCGGGGTCGCCGAGGAAGTCCTCCCGGCGCCACCGCACCAGCGCCGGGCGGCGCGCGGACCAGAGCGGGTGGCGGTCGAGGACGTCGGGCAGCTCGTCGAGGTCGAGGAGCGTCAACGCGACCCGGTAGCGGAACGCGTGCTCGACGGGCGCCAGGCGGCGGTGCGCGACCCAGCCCTCGTAGATCGCCGACGCGGTCATGCGGCCTGCGCGAGGACCGGCTCGGCCCGGGCCAGCAGGCGCTCAGCCGGCGCCGCCGTCAGCTCGCGGCAAGCCCGCAGCGCGCTCCAGACGCCGTCCTCGTGAAAGCCCCAGCGCCAGTACGCGCCGCAGTAGTGCGTCCGGCGCGTGCCGCTGATCTCCGCCCAGCGGCCCTGCGCGGCGAGCCCGGCGCGGGTGTAGACGGGGTGGTCGAACCGGTACTCGCCGATCACCGTCGCCGGGTCGATCCGCTCGGCGAGGTTGAGCGTCACCAGCAGCTCGCGCTCGGCGCGCAGCGACTGGAGGCGGTTCATGTGGTAGCTGATCGTCGTCCGCCCGGCGGCCTCCGGCACCAGATGGCAGTTCCACGACGCCCAGGCGCGGCGGCGTCGCGGCAGCAGGCTCGCATCGGTGTGCAGGACGGCGTCGTTGCGCACGTAGGGGATCGCGCCCAGGACCTCGCGCTCCTCGCGCGACGGGTCGGCGAGCATCGCCAGCGCCTGGTCGGAGTGCACGGCCAGCACCACCTCGTCGTAGCGCTCGGTGCCGGCGTCGGTCGCGACCGCCACGCCGGCGGCGTCGCGGCGGACCGCCCGCACCGGGGCGCGCAGCCGCAGCCGGTCGGCGAACGGCGCGACCAGGCGCTCGACGTAGGTCTGCGAGCCGCCGCAGACCGTGCGCCACCGCGGCCGGCCCAGGAACTGAAGCGCGCCGTGGTTGGCCAGGAACTCGGCGAGAAACGAGACGGGGAAGTCGTTGAGCTGGCCCGGGTCGGCGGACCAGACCGCCGAGACCTGCGGCACCAGCAGGCGGTCGACGAACCAGCGCGAGTACCCACCCCGATCGAGGAACTCGCCCAGCGAAGGCCCCGAGCCGTTGGCGCCGACGAGCCCGCGCGCCTCGCGAAAGAAGCGCGCCAGGTCCGACATCATCCGGTGAAAGCGCGGGTCGGCGAGATGGAGAGGCCGGGCGAAGACCCCGCCCGGGCGCGAGCACCACTCGAACTTGCCCTCGCCGTCGGAGACCGACAGCGACATCTCGGCCGGCTTGGTGGCCACCCCGAGCTCGTCCAGCAGGCGCTCGAAGTTCGGGTAGTTGCGGTCGTTGAAGACGATGAAGCCGATGTCGACGTCGAGGTTCGCGCCCGGAACGTCGACGGGCACGGTGTGGGCGTGTCCACCGGCGTGCGAGCCCGCGTCGTAGAGGGTGATCTCGTGCCCGGCGCGGTCGAGCTCGCGCGCAGCAACCAGACCCGCCACCCCCGCGCCCACGATTGCGACCCTGCTCATCCGGTGCCTGCCCGCGTCCCCGCTTCCGCCGGCACGGAGTCGTCGAAGCCGCTGCGCCGGACCAGCTCGGCGAACGCGCTGTCGCGCTCGGCGGCGCTCTCGCGCGTCCGCGGCAGCCGGTGCGTCGGCCGGGCCCGGCGGTCGTGCCAGAAGCCGCTCGGCCCGCGCGGCACGTCCGGCGAGGCCAGCAGCCAGACCGCGGTGTCGGCGCCCTGGACGGAATCGCGCAGCAGCGGGCCGACCACGCGGGTGAAGCGCGGGAGCGCCTCCGTCGAGCCCGCCGGTGCGCACCCATCCCGGGTGCATCGAGAAGACCCGGATCGCATCGGCGCTCCACCGCTCCGCGAGCTCCTCGGCGACGATCACCTGGAGGCGCTTGGCGTGCGCGTAGAACCGCGGGCCGTCGAACTCCTCGCGCTCGAGCTCGAGGTCGTTCGGCCGCAGCCGCGCCGTGTACATGCCGCCCGACGAGACGAAGACGACACGGGCCGGCGCCGCCGCGCGCAGCTCGGGCGCGAGCAACCCGGTCAGCAGCAGCGGCCCGAGCACGTGCGTCGCGATGGTGAGCTCGTGTCCCTGCCGAGTGTGGCGCCGCTCGTCCACGAGCACGCCGGCGTTGTGAAGCACCCCGCGCAGATCGGGCCCGCGGGCCTGGAACGCGGCCGCGAACGCGCGGACCGCGTCGAGGTCCGAGAGGTCGCACTGCCAGGTCTCGAGGGCGGCGCCGCTCGCACCGAGGCGCCCGCGCACGCGCGCTGCCGCCGACTCGAGCCGGTCGCCGTCCCGCGCCACCATGTGCACACGCGCGCCACGGGCAGCGAGGCCCGTGCAGGCGGCCTCGCCGATACCCGCGCTGGCTCCGGTGACGATCACGTCGGCGCCGGCGACCGCCGACGGGCCCGCCGGCTCGCTCCAGGCGCCCGAGCGCAAGCGGTAGCCGGGCGACCCGAAGCCGGGCACGACCGCGAGGTCGAGCGCGCGGTCGGCGATCGAGCGGAGGGCGGGAAGCCGTGATGTCCAGCGTGTTGTCACGTTTTTATCCAGTGTTTGTCGAGATTGACTGGGCGACGATAACCGGTTAGCGTGGACTCTGTCAAGTGTTGGTCCAGCTTCTGCCATGAGTTCCGGGGTTCCTACGTCAGCGGGGCGCCTGCGGATCGGTGAGCTCTCGCGGCGAACCGGGGTTGGGGTCGACACGCTGCGGGCCTGGGAGCGCCGCTACGGGCTGCTCGAGCCCGAGCGCTCGCCGGGCGGCTTCCGCCTCTACTCAATGGAGGACGAGCGGCGCGTGAACGCGACGAGCGCGCTGATCGAGGGCGGCCTGTCGGCCGCCGAGGCAGCGCGGACCGTGCTCGACGGCCGCGGACCGGCGCCGGAGCACGAGGCGGAGGCGAGCATCCTCGCCCCGGCGGCCGGCCGAGCTCGCCGAGGCGCTCGCCGGGCTCGACGAGGCGCGCGCCAACGCCATCCTCGACCGCGCCGTCGCCGCGCTCTCGCTGGACGCGGTGCTCAGCGACGTCGCGCTCGCGGCGATGCGGGACATCGGCGATCGGTGGGAGCGCGAGGAGATCGGCGTCGGCGAGGAGCACTTCGCCACCAACCTCATGCGCGGGCGGCTGCTCGCCCTGGCCCGCGGCTGGGGCGGGGGCGACGGGCCCGTCGCGGTGCTCGCCTGCCCGCCGGGCGAGCAGCACGACCTCGGGCTGATCGCTTTCGGCCTCGCGCTGCGCGACCGCGGCTGGCGCATCGCCTACCTCGGTCAGGACACGCCGATCGACACGGCCGCGGCGACCGCCGAACGTCTCGGGGCACGCCTCGTCGTCCTCGCGGCCTTCGACCCCGAGTCGCTTCGCCCTCACGTCGCCGCGCTGCGCGGGCTCGCGGGGCTCGCGGCCCTGCGGCTCGGCGGCCCGGGCGCAGCGGCCACGCTGGTGGAGGAGGTGGGGACGCCCCCACTTCCAGCCGATCCGGTCGCCGCCGCGCGCAGCGTCGCCGCCGACCTGGGCGGCGCGGGGCGATGAGCCCGCGGCCGATCGAGTTGCCGGTGGAGGGCCTCACCGACGGGGTCGTCACCCTGCGCCTGATGGCGGACACCGACCTCCCGGCGATCGTGGCCGCGGTGCAGGATCCGGCCATCCCCCGCTACACGCGGGTCCCGGAGCCGTACGGCGAGGACGAGGCCCGGCAGTGGCAGCGCATGGCGAGCACGGGCCTGCGCACCGGCAGCGACCTGCCGACGCTGATCACCGACGCGCGTGATGGCCGCCTGCTGGGCGCGGTCGGCCTGCACAACATCGACCCGGAGAGCGGGCGCTGCTCGGCCGGCTACTGGGTCGCCGCGTCCGAGCGCCGGCACGGAGCCGCGCGCCGGGCCCTCCTGCTGCTCTGCGGCTACGCCTTCGCCGACCTCGGCGTGCAGCGGGTCGAGCTCTGGATCGAACCCGAGAACCGGCCGTCCCTGCGCGTCGCCGAGGCCGCGGGCTTCGCCCGCGAGGGCCTGCTGCGCTCCTTCATGCACATCGGCGGGCGGCGGCGGGACATGCTCATGTACTCGCTCTTGCCCACCGACCTCAGCTGAGCCGCCGACCGTGCCGACCGGCGCTACCCTCATCACGTGCGTCCCAGCATGGTTCCGCTTCGTTCGTCCGAGCCTCCAGGAAACCGGCCAACGTGAGCGCCGAGCTGAACGGCGACCGCACGGCCTGGCTGCGCTGCTACCGCTGCTGGTCGACCCGGCTCGAGGCCCAGGTTCACTACGACGCGATCATCCGCGTCGACCCGGACTCGGGCGAGACGGCCGAGCGCGTCGAGGAGGTCCAGGAGGCCGTCGTCCAGTGCCTCGACTGCATGCACGACCAGCCGCATCTGGCGATCGAGGACGGCCGCGTCGTGCCCATCACCGAGCGCTGGGAGCGCATGGTCGCCGGCACCCCCTGGGTCGCCTCGTGCACGGTCACCGTCGACCAGGACCACGTCGAGACCTGCTCCGGGCCCGAGGCAGCCGACAGCCTGACCTACGCCGCCTTCGGCGACCCCGGAACCCGCGAGTTCTTCACCCACGTGCGCTTCCACAAGCACGACGAGGAGCGGATCATCGTCCACCTGCTCGTCGAGCTCTACGCGCGCTCGGCCGAGGAGGCCACCGAGGTGCTCGAGGAGGCCTCGCGCGGGGTGCTCGAGCTCACCTCGCTCGCCGAGGAATCGCGCCCGCCGGCGCACGCGGCGGACGACGCGCACTGAGCGCCTAGAGCTAGAGGCGGTAGCGCAGCGGGCGCGGCGCGCCGAGCGTCACATTGACCGTCCAGGAGACGGCGAAGGTGACGCTCGCCTTGGGGGGCTCGCATTCGGCGCGCATGGCGTATCGCCCGAGTCACGCTTCGGCGCCGAAAACCGCCAGATGCGTCGGTATCGCCGACTCCTCCGGTTGCGAAACGTCGCGGCACAGGTCGCCACGCCGGCCCGCGCGCGCTCTGGCCGCACCGGCCGGCCCAACAGCAGCCAGCGCTCGCCCGTCAGAGCCCGAGTTGTTCCCGGACGCCCGGCTCGGCGAGCGAGCCGTAGACCTCGTGCGCCTCGTCGAGCTCGACGCCGGCGAGCGACGGGATGCCGATCACCGTGAGCCCGGCCGCGCGGGCCGCGGCCACCCCGGTCGGCGAGTCCTCGAGCGCAACCACCTCCCGCTCCGGCGCGATGCCGAGCTGGTCGCAGGCCGCCAGGTAGGCGTCCGGCGCCGGCTTCGGGGCCGGCACGTCGTGGCCGCTCACGACCACCTCGAAGCCGTCGAGACCGCCGAGCTCGAGCGCCCGGACGATGAAGGGCAGCGGGGAGTTCGACACCACCCCGGTCCGCACGCCGCGCTCGTGCAGCTCGGCCACGAGCTCCACAGCGCCCGGCAACGGCTTCACCCCGCGCTCGAGCTCCTCGACCACGAGCGCGTCGAGCTCCGCGATCAGGTCCGAGTCGGTGCCATCCTCGCCGAGCTGGCGAGCGAGGGTCCGGCCGGCCATCTGCGCCGAGGTGCCCACGAGCTCGAGCTTGTGCTCGAGCGTGAACTCGCGTCCGCGCCGGCGAAAGAGGTCCTCCTCCCCCCGCGTCCACACCTTCTCGGTGTCGAGCAGGAGCCCGTCGTTGTCGAAGATCACCGCCGCGGGCCTCATGGGCGGGCGATGCTAGATGAGTGATCATCTAGTGACGACGGCGGCGCGGGCTAGCGTTGTGTCGTGGCCGAGGGCTTGGTGATCACCGAGCGGGGGAGGCGGCTCGTCCACGCGCTGCTCGCGATCGTGCTCGGTGTGGCGCTGCTCGCGGTCTCGGCGATCGGAGGTGGTGACTCGGGTCCCGACGCCCGGTGGCTGTCGCTGCGCGGCCCCGAGGCGCTGGCCGCCGCCCCCTGCCCAGCGGACAGCAGCATCGCCCTGCCGACCGCGAGCCCCGCGCGGATCGCGGCCGCCCGCGAGCGCCGCTTCGAGGTCTTCGGGCCGAAGCCGACCGAGCTGCCGGCGCCGATCGACTGGCACACGGATCCGCTGGACGCCGAGCGGTACCGGCAGAACCTGCAGAAGCTCCGCTTCGTCACGCCGCTGCTGTCGAGCTACGCGGCCACAGGCAACCGCGCCGACCTCGACGAGGCGGCCGAGGTCGCCGTCGACTGGGTCCGCCACAACCCGCAGGACGGCCCCGACACGCCGGCGGAGGCGTGGACGGACAAGGTGATCGGCGACCGGACCCCGTATCTCGCCTACATCCTGCGGGCGGCCGCATGCGAGGACCTGCTCTCCGATCGCGACGAGCTGGCGCTACTCGACTCGCTCGAGCAGCACGGTCGCGTGCTCGCCTCGAAGGCCAACTACACGCGCGACAACCACGGGCTGTTCGCGGACCTCGGCCTCGCCCGGCTGACGGCGTTCCTTCCGTTCACCGACCAGGCCGGCCGCTGGCGGACTCTGGCCCGGGCCCGCTTCGAGTCGACCCTGCGCGGGCGGCTGTCGCAGGGCGTGTGGCTCGAACACTCCTCCGCATACCAATTCCTGGCGATCCGCCCGCTCGAGTCGATGCTGTCCGTACTCGGGCCCGATCCCGAGCTCACCGAGCTGCGCGACCGGATGCGCGCCGCGGCGACGTGGTTCGTGAAGCCCAACGGCGAGACGACCCAGTTCGGCGACTCGAACCTGGAACCCGTTCCCGACTGGGCCCAGGGCGCGCCGCCCGGGACGCAGGCCTACTTCGGCGCCGGCTTCGCCTTCGTCCGCGAGCCCGGCGCCGGCGGCGACATGGGCTACCTCGCGGTCACGGACGGGTTTCACAACCTCACCCACAAGCACGCCGACGAGCTCAGCTTCGAGCTCTTCGATCACGGAGCGAGCATCGTCAGCGACACCGGCCTCTACCACAAGGACCCGGGCCGGATCCGCGACTACGTGGTCTCCAACCGCGCCCACAGCGGCCTCGTGGTCGACGGGCTCGACCTCCCGATCACCGATCCGAGCCTCACCTACGGATCCGGCCTGACGGCCGCCGGCGGGGGCGACGGCTGGTACGCGATCCAGGGCCGCAACCGGCTCCTGCGCGGCCAGGGCGTGGCCCACACGCGCCTCTTCCTGTACCGCCCGGGCACGGCACTCGTGATCGTCGATCGGCTGCAGTCCGACGCCGTGCATACCTACACGCGCTACCTCCAGCTGCACCCCGACGTCGGCCTCGGCGACCGCGACGCCGATGGAATCCAGATCAACGCGCCGGGGCTCGCCGGCGCCGTCTACGACGCCCCGGGCGACAACCCGGCCACGCGAACGCAGGTCCGCGGCCAGCACGACCCGCTCCAGGGCCTGACCTCGCCGGACTTTCGCGAGTTCGTTCCACGCTGGACCCTGGCGTGGGCCGACAGCGCCTCGACGGAGGTGCGGGCGCTCACGATCGCCCTCGACCAGACGGCGTTGCGCGCCACCGGGGCGCGCGTGAACGGGCGCCTGACCGATGTCGAGCTCACCAACGCCGCGGGCGACCACCTGACGCTCGAGGTCGAACGCGACCGGCGCCGGCTGACGGTCAGCGAGGGCTAGCTACCGTCCGCCGCCGTCACGGCGCGCCGCCAGCCCTACGCCTCGTCGGGAACCTTCGAGTAGGCCTCGTAGCCGCCCGCGCGCTCCCAGATCGACAGCAGTAGGCGCTCGAGGTCGGCGCGGTCGGCGGGCTCGAAGTCGGCGAGCAGCTCGTCCTCGACCCCGTCCATCGTCGCGCCGACCTTGTCGATCACGGCGAGCCCCTTCTTCGAGACCTCGACCCGGTGGCGACGGCGATCCTCGGGATCGCGGCGGCGGGTCGCGTAGCCCTTCTCCTCGAGCTCGTTGAGGATCTCGACGAGGTTCGTCGGGTCGACGTGCAGGCGCCCGCAGAGGGACTGCTGGCTGAGCTCACCGTGGTCGCGGAGCTCGATCAGAGCGGCGAGGTGGCGGGGCCGCAGGCCGTATGGGGCGAGTGCCTCCGTGAAGCGGTGCATGGTGATCCGGCCGAGCTTGATCATCAGCAACGTCGGCCAGCGCTGGGTGATCCCCGCGGGTGGAGTCTCGATCTGGGCCTCGGTTGCCATGCGTCAAAAGTTACCAGGCAGGAATACTTTGTGCCAACAAACGATCTGCTAGAGTCAGCGAATCGTGCGAGCCAATCAACGCTCCAACGCCCGCGTCATCCTGGCCGTCCTCTCCATCGGCGGGATCGCGTACTCCCTCCTCCAGTCCCTCGTCGTCCCCGCCCTCCCGCAGATCCAGGATTCGCTCCACACCACCGAGGGCTCGGTGGGCTGGGTGCTCACCGCCTTCCTGCTCAGCGCGTCCGTGACCACGCCGATCATCGGCCGCCTCGGCGACATGTACGGCAAGGAGCGGCTCCTGATGATCGTTCTTGTGCTGCTCGCCATCGGCACCCTCGTCTCCGCCGTCGCCTCCTCGCTCGCGCTGATGCTCGTCGGCCGCGTCATCCAAGGCGTCGGCGGCGGCATCTTCCCGCTCGCCTTCTCGATCATCCGCGACGAGTTGCCGCGCGAGCGCGTGGCCGGCGGAATCGGCCTGATCTCCTCCCTGCTGGGAATCGGCGGCGGCGCCGGCGTCGTCTTCGCCGGGGTCATCACCGAGCATCTCTCCTACCACTGGCTGTTCTGGTTCCCGCTCGCGATGATCGCCATCACAGCGCTGCTCACCAGGCGCTACATCCCGGAGTCGCCGATCAAGACCCCGGCCCACATCAACTACCGGGCCGCCGGCCTGATGACGCTCGGCATCTCCGCGACGCTGATCGCGATCACCGAGACCAGCACCTGGGGCTGGGGCTCGCCGAAGACGCTCGGCCTGCTCGCCGCCGGGCTGCTGCTCATCGGCGCCTGGGTGCGCGCGGAGCTGCGCTCGCGCGAGCCGCTCGTCGACATGCGCATGATGGCCATCCGCGGCGTCTGGACCACCAACACGGTCGCCTTCCTGATCGGGGTCGGGATGTACTCGTCGTTCATCCTGCTGCCCGAGTTCGTCCAGGAGCCGGCGAGCACCGGGTACGGCTTCGCCGCCTCGGCCACGACCGCCGGGCTCTTCCTGCTTCCGGCGACGATCGCGATCACGGTCGTCGGCCAGTTCGCCGGCAAGCTCGAGCGACGGATTGGATCGCGCGGCGCCCTGATCGCCGGGGCGCTGTTCGCGCTTGCCGCGTACGCGCTGCTGGTGGTCAACCGGGGCGCCGAGTTCGACGTCTACCTGGCCGCGGGCCTGCTCGGGATCGGAATCGGGCTCTCGTTCGCCGCGATGCCGAACCTGATCGTCGAGAACGTGAGCCAGGAGCAGACCGGGGTCGCGACCGGCATGAACGCGGTGACCCGCACGCTCGGCGGCGCCTTCGGTGGCCAGGTCGCGGCCACGCTGCTGGCGGGCAACCTCGCCGCCAGCGGTCTGCCCACCGACCATGGCTTCGAGCTCGCGTTCGCGATGTGCCTCGTGGCGCTGGTCGCCGCGCTCGGCTTCGCGCTGTCCGTGCCGCGCCGGCGCCGGAGGGAAAAGCTCACCCGCCCTTCCGCGACGCCGCGGCCAGAGCCCGTCGCCGAGCTCGAGCGGGTGGCTGCGTAGCGATGAGCGAGACGACGGCAACACTGATCGTGGACGCGTACATCGCCGACCTGCGCCGCGAGGCGGGATGGACGGACGGACTCCGGCCGGCGCGCCGGACGCCGGCGCGCCGTCGCTCGAACGTCCCGGAACCCTCGCTGGAGGTGGGACTCCGGGACGCTCGGCGCGGACGCGGCGCCTACTCCGACGAGCTCGCGGCCTCGATCGCCTCCGCGGCGTCCGTGTAGGTCCGCACCCGCACCGCCTTGCCGTCCTTGCGGTCCATGAGGTAGGCGACGGGCGAGACGGTTTCGATGTCGCTCGCCCGCCCTCGAGTGCGAATCCGCCCGATCGCCAGCACGCGATCGCCGAGGTCGCGATACTCGTCGAACGCGACCTCGACCACCGAGAAGGCGTCGTCCATGTCGTGGACCAGCTGCCGGATCCCTTCGTGGCCGCGGTAGACCATCGTCTCGCCGGCTAGCAGCGCCGCCATTCCCGGGTACCACTCGATCTCCGGGTCGTACTCCGCGAGCAGGGCGTCGATGTCCCGACGGGCAAACGCCGCCTCCGCGCGCTTGAAGGCCTCGATGCCCTCCGCAGACATCTCGTGATGAGTATCTCCGAAAGCCGGCGGTCCGTCACGAGATCAAGCCGGGTGCCTCGAGGCGGCTTTACAAGACGTCCGCGATCACGCCCTCCGACCCGCGACTCGCGTGACGTTGGGAGCGGCTTGCATGCACGATTCACACGAGCTCCGGTTCGTGGCAATCCGCTGACGACAGTCGTCAGCGGATCGCCACAGTTCGCGATGGGCCGGCGTCTGCGACGGCGCGAGCCAACCCGCCATTCGGCAGGCACTTACGGCTAACCCCGCCTGCGGTGCAACCGCCGGTGGCGGTGGCTGAAACAGCGCCGCCCCTCGTCGTTGATCCCGTCCTCGGTCACCGCGCGCGCCCAGACCGCCTCCGCGGTCCGGCCGACGACCGTGCTGCGTACCACCGAGTGCACGCGCGGATTCGTATATGAATCTCCTGTGGCCGGGATCAGCGCGTTCATCTCGCCGGGCCGCTCGCTGGCGAAGACCCTCGGGCGGGTCGAGCTGGCGGACAGGCTCGGCTACGACGCCGCCTACACCACCCACATCGCCGGCCGGGACTCGCTGACCACGCTGATGGCATACGCGGGCGTGAGCGAGCGGATTCGGCTCGGCACCGGCGTCGTGCCGATCTTCTCCCGCACGCCCGCCACGATGGCGCAGACCGCGGCGACGATCGACGAGCACTCCGGCGGGCGGATGGTGCTCGGCCTCGGCGTCTCGCACAGGGTCACGGTCGAGAACTGGCACGGGGCGACGATCGACAAGCCGGTGACCCAGATGCGCGAGTACCTGGGCGCCGTCCGGGCGATCCTCCGCGGCGACACGCCGCCCGACTCCGAGCGCTTCCCGACCAAGTTCGCGTTCATGGGGTATGCGGCGCGCCCCGATCTGCCCATCTACGTCGCCGCGCTGTCGCCGAACATGATCCGGCTCGCGGGCGAGCTCGCCGACGGCGTGATGCTCTGGCTCTGCTGCCCGGCCTATATCCGCGAGACAGTAATGCCCGCGCTTCGCGCGGGGTTTGAGCGGGCCGGGCGCGACGGAGACGGCTTCGACGTCGTCGCCGCGGTGCCGGTCGCGCTCACCGACGACCCCGAGGGCGCGCGCGACACGCTGCGCCAGGACCTCGTCCCGTATGCGTCGCTGCCGTTCTACCGGGCGATGCTCGAGGCGTCCGGCTTTGCCGACGAGATCGCCGCCTTTGACGAGGGGATGGCGGCTGGCGACGTCGAGCGGGCGAAGGCCGGCCTGTCGGACCGGATGCTCGGCGAGCTCGCCGGGATCGGCGAGGCGAGCGACGTGCACGCGGCCGTGCGCCGCTACCGCGACGCCGGCGCCGTCTCGCCGGGGATCGGCGGTCTGCCCGGGACCGATTTCGACGCCGCGCTCGAGTCGGTGGCCGAGCTCGTCTAGCGCGGCGCGCTAACGGATCCCGGCGAACCGGCGGACCTGCGGCTGCGCCGCGTAGCCGAGGTAGCGCAGCCCGAAGATGTCCTCGATCGTGTGCAGGTAGTCGTAGTGGTTGTACGGGGTGTCGTCGACCGTCCCGCGCTTGATGAACGGCGAGAGCAGGACCGCCCCTGTGTGCCCGCCGCCTGGGCCGTTCAAGCCCTGGAGCAGAGAGTTCGGCCCCTGCGGGACGAAGCAGCAGGCCTCGGCGCCGGACTCGGACTCGTCGAAGGTGACGATGAGCAGCCCGTTTCGCTTGTACGCCTTCGACTTCAGGATCCGGGGCACCCACTTGCGTCAGGAAGTCGTTGATCCCCGGGATATCCGCCGCGCTGGGAAGGGTTCGCGCAGGTCTCGTCGTGGCCGTCGCTGCACAGATCGGGCGTGATGAAGCTGTAGTTGCGGGTGCGCTTCGGCTTGCGGAGATCGTGGCGCAGCTGCTTCAGGTTGACGACGTGGGCGGCGCAGTCGGCGGCGTCGTCGATGACCGAGTGGAAGTACATGAACGGGTTGTGCCTGGTCGCGTACTGGTCGGTCGCCGTTGCCTTCTGGGCGGCGTCGGCGGTCCCGATCGCAGGGTGCGCACAGGTCGTCCCTCCCGTCGCGGCTCGGGTCCTTGCCCATGTCCTCCATGTAGCCGCGCCAGGTCTTGCCCGCCGCCTCGAGCTGGTCGGCGACCGTGCGCACCTGCGGCGAATACACGCAGCCGGCCCCGAGCGCCTGCCCGTCCGCGCCGATCGTCCCCGGCGTCACGTCGTTGAAGCCGCCGGTGCAATCGGCCTGCGTCACCGGGTTCTCGGACTGGCCGCTGATCAAGGTGATGTAGTTGCCGAGGCTGAAGTGCCCCGTGCCGTGGTACTGGCTCAGCAGCCGGCCCTTCGCGGGCAGCTTGCGCGCCAGGTAGGGCGCCTCGGTGGCCGCGTCGCCGAAGGTCGCGTCGTAGTTCTTGTTCTCGAGCACGATCGTGAAGACGTGCTTGACCTTCGGCGCGTGCTTCGCCGCGGATGCGTCCGCCGCCCCGCCGAACACGCAGGCGAGCGCCGCGAGGACCGAGAGGCCGAGTCGCAGCTTCACTCGACGTCGCCCTCGGCCTTCGGCGGGTCGCCGTTGGGACGCTTGGGGATCAGCACCGTGCGCTTGAACTCCGCGACGAGCGTGTTGTCCTGCTTGTAGACGCGGGTGTGGACCTTCACGATCCCGCGATCGGGCTTGGACTTCGAGGGCCGGACCTCCAGCACCTCGGACTCGCAATACAGCGTGTCGCCGTGGAAGACCGGGTTCGGGTGCGAGAGCTCCTCGGTGGCCAGGTTCGCGATCGCCTTCCCGGAGACGTCGGACACGGACATCCCGAGGGCCAGCGAGTAGACGAGCGGCCCGACGACCACGTTGCGGCCCTGCTGGGACTCCGACGCGTAGACGTCGTTGAGGTGCAGCGGGTGGTGGTTCATCGTGATCAGGCAGAAGAGGTGGTCGTCCGCCTCGGTCACGGTCTTCGCCGGCCAGTGCTTGTAGACGGCCCCCTCCTCGAACTCCTCGAGATAGCGGCCGTAGGGGTGCGCGCCGGACGCCTCGCGCTCGGCCTGGTCGGTTGACAGTGCGTGTTCTGTGTCGTTCATCGGCGCGGGATCGTAGCGGCGTCGAGGCCCTCGAAGCGCCCTATGTCCGCGACCTCGGCCTCGATCGCGTCGTCGACCTCGGCCGCTAGCCGCTCGAACGGCTCGATGGTCACCGCGAGCCTCGCGCCCGACCGCTTCGACGACCAGGTCGCGACGAACGACCCGTCGACCACGATCGCGGGGCGCACCATCCCACCGCCAGGGTTGACCTGCTTCTCGAACGCCGGCGCGATCGAGAAACCGCGGTCGACGTAGCCGAGGTTGTAGTTGTCGAAGGCGCCGAGCATCCGGACCACGGGCGATCGGGCGGCGCGCGGCGCGCGCTCGAGGGCGAAGAGCTCGCCCACCGGCCGCAACTCCGCGGCGATCCGCTCGAACCCGGCGCGCGCGTCGCGAAGCGGCAGCCCGGCCCATCGCGCCAGGTCGCGCTCGTCGGCCGGCGCGTAGCCGCGCAGGAAACGGCGCGCGAGCTCGGCCAGCGAGTCCTCCCGCGGGCGGCGCTCCGGCTCGCCGATCCAGTCCGTCGTCCGCACCAGGCACGCCTCCGCGCCGCGGTCGGGGCCGAGGCACAGATCGCCGTCGAGCGTCGCCAGCAGCCAGAGGTGGACCCGGTACTGCGACTCGGTCTCGAAGCCGGCGCGCGCCAGGCGCCTGCCGAGCTCGCGCCGCGTGAGGGGGCCGTCCTCGTCGACCGCACGGTGCAGGAGCGCCAGCGCTCGGTCCTGGCGGCGGCGGTCAAGGCCCAGGTCGGCGAGCCGCTTGCGCGACCAGCGCACGATCGTCTCCGAGAACAGCGGAAGCAGCCAGCCGGCGTCCTCGGTGGGGATCAGGTGGACCGTCTTGCGCATGCACCAGGCGCGCAGCAGGGAGGCCTCCTCCGCCCGCGCCCGGTCGACGTCGGCGGCGACGAGCCCGCGCGAGCGCGCCCGAAAGGCGAGCTTCGCGGCCCGCGGCTCCTGCGCCTGGATCGGCCCCGCCTCGCGGGCGACATCGGCCGGGTGGCGGATCGCCACCGGGCGGTGGAGGCGCTGGGACGCGCTGCGCAGCCGCGCGAGGCGGGCGTGGCTCGGCCCGCCCGGACACCTACAGCGCCGGCTCGATCGCCCGGCCCAGAACGCGCTTCACGCGCGGGTCGCCCCGGACCTTCAGGTGGCCGAAGTGCACGGCCTCGCGCCAGTCGGCGAGGGCGCCCTCCTTGGCCAGCAGGTCGAACATCGTCTTCGGGATCGTGAGCTGCAGCCGGGCGTCCTCGGCCTCGCCCGCGGTGACCTTCGGGCCTGGGACCTCGATCCGGAACTCATCAGACTTGCCGGGCCCGGTGAGCCCGCCGGAGGTGAGCTCGAGGCCGAGAACGAGCTTGAGGTTGGCGAGCTGCGGCACCTCCCCCTGGATCCGGCCGATGGCGTCGGCGATGAGCTTCTCGGTCGGGGCCACCGCCGCGCTCAACGGGCCTTGCGCAGGCGCCCGCGGGCCTCGGCGTGCGCCATGACCTGGCCGACCAGCTTCTGGATGTTCGGATCGCCCTCCACCCGCACGTGGCCGTGGTCATAGGCCTCGTGCCAATGCGTGAGCTTGCCGTCAGCGGCGAGCTCGTTGAAGTGCGAACGGGGAATCGAGATGCGCAGGCGCTCGTCGTCGGAGCTGCCCTTGGTGATCTTCGGGCCCGGGACCTCGACCCGATACACCTGCACGTCGCCGCGGCCGCGCAGCTCCAGCGCGAACGCGAGCTTCAGCGGCGCAAGGGCGGGCACCTCGGCCTGTAGCCCCTCGACCGCCTGCTTGATCAGGTCCTGCGTGCTGCTCGCCATCCCTGGTTTCTACCAGGGGATCGACCGGCGGTCGCGGAAGAACCCGCCGCTGGGCGGGTCGTCGGTCGTCGCCAGCCAGACGGCGGAGTCGGCGCCCTCGGCGACCGAACGCGTCGCGGTCGGTCCACCCATGTCCGTCCGCACCCAGCCCGGGCAGATCGAATTCACGCTCACCTCCGGCAGTTCGGCGGCGAGCGTGCGGGTGAGCGCGTTGAGGGCGGTCTTCGAGAGGCGGTACGCCGCGCGCCCGGAGCCCATGTCATCGAGTTGCCCGCCGCCGCTGGAGACGTTGACGATCCGCGGCGAGCGGCCGCGGCGGAGCAGGGGCAGCGCCGCCTGGATGAGCCGCCACGGGCCGAAGACGTTGGTCTCGAACACGCGGCGCGCGTCGGCGAGGTCGTAATCGGCGGCACCGGTGGGCTCGCCATAGACGCCCGCGTTGTTGACGAGCACGTCGAGCGCGCCCGGGTCCTCCTCGATGCGGGCGATCACGGCTCTCACGGAGTCATCGTCGGTGACATCGAGCTCGACCGGGATTACCGTGTCGGCCGTCTCGACCCGCGACGGATCGCGGGCCCCGGCGACCACCGTGAAGTCGTGGTCGCGGGCGAGCTGCGTCGCGATCTCGGCGCCGATCCCGCGGTTCGCCCCGGAAACGAGAGCGACCGGCAACTCAGATCTTGTTGCGCTCGAGCACCTTCTTGCCGATCACCATCTTCTGGATCTCGGAGGTGCCCTCGCCGATCAGGAGCAGCGGCGCGTCGCGGTAGAGCCGCTCGATCTCGTACTCCTTCGAGTAGCCGTAGCCGCCGTGGATGCGGAAGCACTCCTCAACGACCTCCTTGCCGGTCTCGGAGGCGAACAGCTTCGCCATCCCGGCCTCGAGGTCGGAGCGCTCGCCCGCGTCCTTCATCCGCGCCGCCTTCATCGTCAGCAGCCTGGCCGCCTCGACCTTGGTCGCCATCTCGGCGAGCTTGAACTGGATCGCCTGGTGCTGGGCGATCGGCTTGCCGAAGGCCTTGCGCTCCTGCGAGTAGCGCAGCGCCAGCTCCAGGGCGCGCTGGGCGATTCCGACGCCGCGGGCGGCGACGTTGACGCGGCCGACCTCGAGCGCGTCCATCATCTGCTTGAAGCCCTGGCCGACGCCCTCGGGGCCGCCGAGGATGCGCTCGGGCGGGCAGCGGTAGCCGTTGTAGACGAGCTCGGTGGACTCGACGCCCTTGTAGCCCATCTTCTTGATCTTCGGCGGGATCTCGAGCCCGGCGAAGTCGCCCGTGTTCTTGTCGACCCAGGGCTCCTTCTCGGTGATGAAGCAGGTCATCCCCTTGTAGGGCGGGTCGGCCTTCGGGTCGCTCTTCATCAGCACGAACACCACGCCGGAGCCGAGCCCGTTGGTGACCCACATCTTCTGGCCGTTGAGCTCCCAGTTGCCGTCGTCGTCCTGCTTCGCAGTCGACTTGATCCCCTGCACGTCGGAGCCGACCTCGGGCTCGGAGAGCGAGAAGGCGGCGCGGATCTCGCCGGTCGCCATCTTCGGCAGGAAGTGCTCCTTCTGCTCGTCGGTGCCGAACTTCATCAGCAGGTAGGAGCCGATGAAGTGGGTGTTGACGACGCCGGAGATCGAGATCCAGCCGCGCGAGAGCTCCTCGACGATCATCGCGTAGGTCGTCAGGTCGAGCCCCATGCCCCCGTACTCCTCGGGGATCGTCACCCCGAACAGGCCGAGCTCCTTCATCTGCTCGACGATCGCCTCGGGGAACTTGTCCTCGTGGTCGAACTCCTCGGCGACGGGGAGGATCTCGTTGTCGACGAACTGGCGCACCATCTCGGTGATCGCCTTCTGCTCGTCGGTCTTCTCCTGAAAAGTGGCGGTCGCTACGGCCATTGCTCCTGCTTCGTAGAAGGGTTCGGGGGCGCCGAGGATACCGTCCGGCCCGCGGCCTAGACCCGGGCGATCCCGGCCTCGGCGCAGCCCGCCACGAGCCGGTCGAGGCCGAACGCCGTGGCCGGCCCGAGGGCGCCGGCGGCCTCCATCCCGGCCTCGAGGGCGGCCGTGGCTCCCCAGGCCAGGACGTTGCCGGTGAAGGTGTAGCCGTTCACGCCGGCGACCTCGACCCGGGCCAGCTCCTGGCCGGCGGCGCCGTACGCGACCGCTGCGATCTGAGAGCCCGTCGCCTTGCGCGCGGCCTCGTCCGGCCCGCCGGTCGAGGTCCGGACGAAGCGCCCGATCAGCCGATCGAGTCCGGACTTCAGCCCCGGCACCCGCAGCAGCCCCGCGTTCAGGCCGGAGACGGCCTGCATCGCGCGGGCGTTGGAGAACCAGCCCAGGTAGACGTTCACCTCGCGCAGGCCAGGGTGGAACCTCGGCAGGGCGAAGTGCTCGGACGAGCCGACCGAGATCGCCTCCCGGCGCTTGCCCCCGACGTCGAAGGCCCGCCGGCGGATCGCCCCGCGTTCGGTCCGGATCCCATCGCGCCAGGCGAACGCCGGCTCGATCATCGCCCCGGCGGCCGAGGCGCGCGTGCCCCCGCTCATCCCGCCGAGGCCGCCGCTGGTGAAGTAGCCGATGTCCACGCGCGTCGCGGCCTCCCCGGCGTCGCGCAGCGCCAGTGCGCCGGCGAGGTTGCCCGGCACCCAGTCGTAGCCGAACGCGGTCACGAGCGACGCGCCCGCGCGCTCGGCATCGGGCCCGAAGCGCTCGAAGACCCGCCGGATGAACGCCGGCTCGCCGGTCGAGTCGAGGTAGCAGGCGCCGGCGCTGATCGCGGCCTGCACCGCCGGGTCGCCGTGGCGGGCAAACGGCCCGACCGTGGAGACGATCACGTCGCCGGGACCGAGCAGGGCGCCGACCGAGGCCGGGTCCGAGACGTCGGCCACCGTGGTCTCGAGCTCGCCGCCGAGCTCGGCCGCCAGGGCGTCGAGCTTGGCTGCGCTGCGCCCCGCGAGCAGCGGACGGGCGCCGCGGGCCACCAGGGCCTCGGCGGTCAGCCGGCCCGTGTAGCCGCTGGCGCCGAAGAGCACGATCCGGGCCATCGTCAGAGCTCCCAGCCGAAGGAGATCGCCCTGTAGGCGGCGCCCTCGCGCTCGTAGAAGCGGTGCGCGTCGGCGCGCGCCTCCGCCGAGTCGAGCTCGAGATGGGTCGCGCCGCGCTCGCGGGCCCAGTCGCGGGCCGCGCCGAGCAGCGCCCGGCCGACCCCCTGGGAGCGCCGATCGGGATCGACCGCCAGGTCCTCGACCCACGCCCGGTAGCCGAAGCGCACCGAGTGGATGTCCTGATAGGCGGTGCAGAAGCCGATCAGCTCGCCGCCGTCGTCCGCTACGAGTACGCAGGCGTCGTGGGAGTCGATCGCGTCGCGCAGGGCAACCGCGGCGCGGCGCTCGTCCCAGGCGCCGGGGCGGGACCCCGGCGGTGCGAACAGCCACTCGTACAGCGGCACGATCGCCTCCTCCTCGCCGGCCTCGGCGGCCCGGACCTCGAACGCCATCCGCGGCAGCCTAGCCGCGCTGCGACTTGACGGCCACGAGCAGCTCGATGAACTGCTCGCCCGAATCGGTCGCTGCGGCGCCGCGTGGCATCCGGGCGCGTTACCGTTCCGCCCCCGCCACGAACGATCGGAGGACGACCCCAGGTGCGAAACCCCCGCCAATTCGGACACGCGCTCGCCATCGGCGCGCCCGACCCGGTGCTCGAGGTGCCGTTCGGCCCCTCGCGGATGATCCACTTCTTCGACGCCTCGAACGAGAAGATGGCGGCGAAGGTCCCCGACATGGCCAAGCAGGCGGACATCCTGCTGGGCAACCTCGAGGACGCGGTCTCGGTCGACAACAAGATCGCCGCGCGCGAGGGACTGGTGAAGGTCGCCAACGAGGTCGACTTCGGCGACACCGCGCTGTGGACGCGGGTCAACTCGCTGGAGAGCCCGTGGGTGCTGGACGACATCACCACGCTCGTCACCGAGATCGGCGACAAGCTCGACGTGATCATGGTGCCGAAGGTCGAGGGCGCCTGGGACATCCACTACGTGGACCGCCTGCTCGCCCAGCTCGAGGCGAAGGCGAAGCTCGACCGGCCGATCCTGGTGCACGCGATCCTCGAGACCTCGCTCGGGGTCGTGAACGTCGAGGAGATCGCGACCGCGAGCCCGCGCATGCAGGGGATGAGCTTCGGGCCGGCCGACCTGGCCGCCTCGCGACGGATGAAGACCACCCGTGTCGGCGGCGGCCACCCCGGCTACCTGGTCATCAACGACCCCGATCCGGACGACCCGGACGCGCCCCGGGCGACGGCCCAGCAGGACCCCTGGCACTACTCGATCGCCCGCATGGTCGACGCCTGCACGTCGGCGGGCATCCTCCCGTTCTACGGCCCCTACGGCGACATCAAGGACACCCGGGGATGCGAGGCGCAGTTCCGGGCCGCCTTCCTGCTCGGCTGCGTCGGCGCCTGGTCGCTGCACCCGGTTCAGATCGAGATCGCCAAGAAGGTCTTCAGCCCCGACCCGGACGAGGTCAAGTTCGCCAAGAAGGTGATCGAGGCGATTCCGGACGGCCGCGGGGTGCACATGATCGACGGCAAGATGCAGGACGATGCGACTTATAAGCAGTGCGTGGTCATGGTCGAGCTCGCCGAGCTCCTGGCCCGCAAGGACCCCGAGCTCGCCGAGGCGTACGAGCTCTGAGCGAGGAGTTCCGACACCGGATCCGGGTCCGCTACCACGAGTGCGACCCGCAGGGCCACGTCTTCAACGCCAACTACCTCACCTACTTCGACATCCTGGTCACCGAGCTGTGGCGCGAGGTCGGCGGCTACGGCGACATGCTCGACGACGGCGTCGACATGGTCGTCGCCGAGGCCCGGATCCGCTACCTGGCGTCGCTGGGCTTCGACGACGAGGCCGACCTGGTGGTGCGCGCCGTGAAGCTTGGCAACACGTCGATGACCAGCGAGCTCGCGATCGAGCGGGGCGGCGAGGCGGTCGCCGAGGGCGAGCTTCGCCACGTCTTCGTCAGCCGCGACAGCCCCGGCGCGATCCCGATCCCGGAGCCGATCCGCGCCGGGCTCGAGCGCTACTCGCGCTGAGCGCGCGCGCTGCTCGTCGGCGATCACGATGTACTCCTCGAGCATCAGCTTGTCCTTGGTCCGCCCCGCGGCCCGCTTCATCGCGATCAGGTGATCCAGCGAGGCGACGAGCACCTCGACGCCGGCGATCAGCTTGCGGTCCGCTCGGTCGCGCAGGTCTCGTAGGACTTGATCCCAGGCACGTGCCCGAGGATGTCGAAGTCGCCCGCCGGCGTGATGAAGGCGAAGTTCGCTCCGTTTTCGAGGGTTCTGCTGATCGACCTGGAACGGCGAGATCCTCAGGCGCGCCGCGCAGGCGCACGTCCAGCGTCGCGAAGAACGTCCGCGAGCCGATCGAGATTCGGCCGGGTCGCGGGCGTAAGCGACGTCGAGGTCGAAGCTCGGATAGCTCGAGCCTTGGGCGATCCCAGCGACGCCGCCGATGACGACGAAGTCGACTCCGGCCCGAACCAGGGGTTGCAGCAGTTGGTCGAGGTTCGGCGCCTTTGGTGGGAGCGGCTCGATGCTCACGCGACCTTGCGCCGCCGCCACTCGGGGCTGCTCGCGATCACCTGATCGGCCCAGCGCGAGCCCGTGCTCGACGCGCTCGGCCGGCTCGAGCCTGAGGCGCTCGACGGCCTGAGTGCGATCGACTCCGGAGTCCCGAGCTTCGCTGCTCAGCACCAGGTCCTCGCCGAGCAGGTGCAGCAGCTCCCGCAACGTCGCGACCGACGGCGAGACCTGGTCGCGCTCGATGCGCGAGATCGCCGACTGGGTCGTGCTCGCGCGGATCGCGAGCTGCGCCTGCGTGACGCCGTGGCGCCGGCGGGCCTCCCTCAGCAGCTGTCCGGGGGTCGGGGCTTCCATCGCCCGCCAGTTTATCGCAGATAAGCGATTATCTCAGATAGGCGATATCAGCCCAGGCGCTCGGTGAGCGCGGCGAGCTGCTTCGAGATCTCGTCCGGCAGCCGATCGCCGAACTTGGCGAGGAAGGCCTCCACCTGCGGCAGCTGGGCGCGCATCCGCTCCGGGTCGACCGTGAGCAGCTCGCGCATCGCCTCGTCGGAGATCTCGAGCCCGCGCAGGTCGAGGTCGCCCTCCGCCGGCACGAGGCCGATCGGCGTCTCCACCGTCTCGCCCTCCCCGTTGCAGCGGCGGAAGATCCACTCGAGCACGCGGCTGTTCTCGCCGAAGCCGGGCCACAGGAACTTGCCGTCGGCGTCCTTGCGGAACCAGTTGACGACGAAGATGCGCGGCATCCGGTCCGGATGCTCGCGGGCGACCGCCAGCCAGTGGCTGAAGTAGTCGGCCATGTTGTAGCCGCAGAACGGCAGCATCGCCATCGGATCGAAGCGCAGCTCGCCGACCGCGCCGGCCGCCGCCGCCGTGGTCTCCGAGGACATCGTGGCGCCGAGGAAGACGCCGTGCTCCCAGTCGAACGACTCGCTCACCAGCGGCTGGACGGTCGCCCGCCGGCCGCCGAACAGGAAGGCGTCGATCGGCACCCCGGCCGGGTCCTCCCACTCAGGCGCGATCGACGGGCATTGCGCCGCGGGCGTGGTGAAGCGGGCGTTCGGGTGCGCCGCGGGCTCCTGGCGGTCGGGCGTCCAGTCGTTGCCCTTCCAGTCGATCGCGTGCTCCGGCGGCTCGCCGGTCATGCCCTCCCACCAGATGTCGCCATCGTCGGTGAGCGCGCAGTTGGTGAAGATCGAGTTGCGCTCGATCGTGTCCATCGCGTTCGGGTTGGTCTTGTGGCTCGTGTTCGGTGCGACGCCGAAGAAGCCGGCCTCGGGGTTGACCGCGTAGAGGCGGCCGTCGGAGCCGAACTTCATCCAGGCGATGTCGTCGCCGACCGTCTCGACCGTCCAGTCGGGGAGCGTCGGGATCAGCATCGCCAGGTTGGTCTTGCCGCACGCCGACGGGAAGGCGCCCGTGACGTACTTGACCTCGCCCTCGGGGGAGGTGAGCTTCAGGATCAGCATGTGCTCGGCCATCCAGGCCTCGTCGCGGGCCATCGCCGAGGCGATCCGCAGGGCGAAGCACTTCTTGCCCAGCAGCGCGTTGCCGCCGTAGCCCGAGCCGTACGACCAGATCTCACGCGTCTCGGGGTAGTGGACGATGTACTTGTTCTCCGCGTTGCACGGCCAGGACACGTCCTCCTCGCCCTCGGCCAGCGGCATGCCGACCGAGTGCACGCAGGGGACGAAGTCGCCGTCGGAGCCGAGCGCGTCGAGGGCGCCCTCCCCCATCCGGGTCATGATCCGCATCGAGGTCGCGACGTAGGCCGAGTCGGTGAGCTGGACGCCGATGTGGGCGATCGGCGAGCCCAGCGGGCCCATCGAGAACGGCACCACGTACATCGTGCGGCCCTTCATCGAGCCCCGGAAGAGCTCGCCGAGCTGCTCCCGCATCTCGGCCGGGTCGCGCCAGTTGTTCGTGGGACCGGCCTGCTCGGCGCGCTCGCTGCAGATGAAGGTCCGGTCCTCGACCCGGGCGACGTCGCCGGGGTCCGACCGCGCCAGGTAGGAGTTCGGGCGCTTTGCGTCCGAGAGCTTCTCGAACGTGCCAGCCTCGACGAGCTCCTGGCAGAGCCGGTCGTACTCCTCCGCCGACCCGTCACACCAGTTGATCGAGTCCGGCTGGGTGAGCTCAGCGATCTCCTCAACCCAGGAGATCAGCTTCGGGTTGTCGGTCAGCTGCTTCGTCGCGGTCGTGGCATCGGTCAAGTTGAGCTTCAACTCCTTGTCATGCGTGTCGATCGCGGCGATCCTCGCCTCTGAGTGGCCGCGGAGGGGACTTTTGCTGCCTCTGATCCTATCGAGCGCGACACGACGGAGCGATAGGGCGCGTCGCCAGGGAATCAATCGTTTAGGGTTCCGCGCCGCCCAACCCATGCGCTTCTACGAGTACGAATCGAGGCGGATCGTCGAACGGGCCGGGATTCCGGTCACCGACTACGGCTTCGCCACCACCGCCGCCGAGGCCCGCGAGGCCGCCGCGCGAATCGGTGGGTCGACCGTGGTCAAGTCGCAGGTGCTCACCGGCGGGCGCATGAAGGCCGGCGGGGTGAAGTTCGCCGACACGCCCGAGGAGGCCGAGGCGCACGCCGCCGAGATCCTCGAGCTCGAGATCGGCGGCCACATGCCGGTCGGCGTGCTCGTCGACCCGAAGGCCGAGGTCGCCCACGAGTACTACGCGGCGGTGCTCTGGGACGGACGCGCGAAGCGGCCGATGATGCTGTTCAGCGACATGGGCGGGATCGACATCGAGCAGGTCGCCGCCGAGCACCCCGACCACGTCGGGCGCGGCCACCTCTCGAACCTCCACCCGATCGCCGACTTCGAGGCCAAGCAGACGGTCGCCCGCTGCGGGATGACGGGCTCGGAGCTCAACCGGGCCACGGCGGTCCTCGCCCGGCTCGCCCGCCTCCAGCGCGACTTCGACATGACGCTCGCGGAGATCAACCCCCTCGCCCGCCTCGAGGACGGCTCGTTCGTCGCCCTCGACGCCCACATGGAGATGGAGGACGAGGCCGTCGGGCGCCACCGCAAGATGCTCCAGGAGATCGGGGTGGATCTCGACGAGCCGCGCGAGCTCTACGAGCCGTCCGAGTTCGAGCGCAACGTCAAGGCGATCGACTCGGCCGACCACCGCGGCGTCATCCAGGGCAAGGACCACGGCTTCGACGGCAACCTCGGCCTCGTGATCGGCGCCGGGGGTGGCTCGCTGACGCTCACCGATGCCGTGCGCAGCCAGGGCGGCAAGCCGGCCAACTACGCCGAGATCGGCGGGAACCCCTCGGTCGCGAAGTCCAAGGGCCTCGCGATGGAGGTGCTCAAGAAGGACGGGGTCGAGAAGATCGCCGTGATGATGTCGATCGTCTCCAACACCCGGGTCGACATCGTCGCCCGCGGCGTGATCAAGGCCTGCCTCGAGCTCGGCAAGGACCCGGCGGAGACGATCGCGGTCTTCCGGATCCCCGGTGCCTGGGAGGAGGAGGGCGCGAAAATCCTCTCCAAGTACGGGATCGAGTTCCGCGATCGGACCACGTCGATGTGGGAGGCGGCGGGCGAAGCCGTGGCGAAGATCCAATGAGCATCCTGCTCCACGAGAATTTCACCTTCATCGTCCAGGGCATCACGGGGCGGGAGGCCGTGAACCTGACCCGCGAGTGCCTCGACTACGGCTCGAGGATCGTCGGCGGGGTCACCCCCGGCCGCAAGGGTCGCGAGGTTCACGGGGTGCCCGTCTTCGACACCGTCGAGCAGGTCGTCGAGCACCACGGCTCGGCCCCCGACGGAGCCGTCGTCACCGTTCCCCCGGCGTTCACCAAGGACGCGGTGCTGGAGGCGATCGAGAACGGGATCGGGCTCATCGTCGTGGTCACCGAGCGCATTCCGCGCGCCGACGTCGCCCAGATGGTCGAGCTCGCCAACGAGCGCGGCGCGCGCATCATCGGCCCGAACTGCCTCGGCGTGATCGCGCCCGGTGTCGCCAAGATGGGCGGCATCGGCGGCCCGGCCAAGGATGCGAAGAAGGCCTACGAGCCCGGCAGGATCGGGGTGATGTCGCGCTCGGGCGGGATGACGACGGAGATCTCCTCCTCGCTCACCGCCGCCGGCCTCGGAGTCTCGACCGCCGTCTCGATCGGCGGCGACGCCATCATCGGTTCCACCTACGCCGAGCTGATGCCGCTGTTCGAGGCCGACGAGCAGACCGAGGCGATCGTCATCTACACCGAGCCAGGCGGCCGGATGGAAGCCGAGCTGGTCGACTGGCGCGACGCCAACGACTCGCGGCTGCCGATCGTCGCCTTCATGGCCGGCAAGTTCATGGACGACGAGGAGATGCAGGGGATGAGCTTCGGCCACGCGGGCACGATCGTCGAGGGCAAGGAGGACTCCGCGACCGAGAAGATCGCCCGTCTCGAGGCCGCCGGCATCCCCGTCGTCGAGCGCATCCACGAGATTCCGGACGTGGTCAAAGGAAAAGTCGATGCCTGACCTGGACGGCACCTTCATCGAGGTCGACGTCTCCGGCACGGCCGCCACGGACCCGGAGATCGCGCGGAAGCTCGAGGAGGTCTGCCCGGTCGACATCTTCGCCGCCGGCGAGGAAGGGGTCGAAGTCGTCCGCGAGAATCTCGACGAATGCGTACTTTGCGAGCTATGCCTGGAAGCCGCACCACCCGGCGAGGTCGTCGTCCGCAAGCTCTACGACGGCACCGAGCTGCGACGCTGACCGCGGCCGTCGTGCTGCTCGCCGCGGCCGGCGGCGCCGCGGCGAAGCCCGAGCCGCCGCCGAAGCCGAAGCCAAAGCCGAAGCTCACCCTGCTGACCACCACCGAGGAGGGCGCGCTCCGCGACGAGGCGATCAAGGTCGGCGTCAAGTACCGAGCGGGGAAGAAGGTCCGCGTCGAGGCGAAGTTCGTGGTCGACGGCTTCCCGGACGACTACAACTTCCACCTCGGCCCGGTCGGCAAGCGCCTGCGCGAGAAGAAGGGGAAGGTGAAGCTCCCCCTCAGCCAGCGTCAGCGCGAGGTGCTCGACTTCGCGATCAAGAGCTGCCGGGGCGCCAGTCTCGATCTGAAGGGGACGGCGGCCAAGGGCACCGGACGCCTGAGCGCGCCGCTGCAGCTGCCAAGCGACTGCGCCGACACGGGCTAGATGCGTTCGGTCGGCCGATGAGGCTGATCCTGGCGACAAACCATCTCGGTCTCGGGGGCAGCGAGTCCTACCTGTTCACGGTCGCAGAGGAGCTCGACCGGCTCGGTCACGAGGCGGCGATCTACGCACCGGACCCCGGGGCCGGGGCGACCGCGGCCCGCCGGCGCGGGATCGAGCTCGTCGCGGACCTCGCCGAGGCGGGCGACCTCGACGCCGCCCTCGTGCAGGACGCCGGGACCTCGCACGAACTCGCCGGGCGCATGCCGGAGCTCCCGCAGCTCTTCGTCGCCCACAGCGAGACCTTCGACCTCCAGCTGCCGCCGCAGCTCGATGGGCAGGTCGCCGTGGCCGTCACGCTCAACGACCGCGTCGCGCGGCGGCTCGAGGCACTCGCCGTGACCCCTGAGATCGTTCGCCTGCGCCAGCCGATCGACATCGAGCGCAACACGGTCGCCAGCCCGCTCCCTGCCGTCGCGCGCCGCGCGCTCCTGCTCAGCAACAACCCGGTCGCCGACCGGCTCGCGCTGATCGAGCGGGCGTGCGCGGACGCCGGGCTCGAGCTGGTGCGCCTCGGCGGCGACGCCGGGCAGGCCGAGGATCCGCGCGCCGCGCTGGCAGAGGTCGAGATCGTGATCGGGTACGGCCGTTCGGTCCTCGAGGCGATGGCCTGCGGGCGGGCCGCCTACGTCTACGACCGCTACGGCGGCGATGGCTGGGTCACCGGCGACTCCTACCCCCGCCTCGAGGCCGGCGGCTTCGCCGGGCGCGAGCCCGACGCGCTCATCGACCCCGAGCGCCTGCGCGCCGACCTGCGCGCCTACGAGCCGGCGATGGGTCCGGTCAACCGCGACCTGGTGGTCGCCAACCACCGCGCCAACGTCCATGCCCAGGAGCTCGTCGACCTGCTGCGCCGCCTCTCCCCGGCGCCGCGCCCGCGCCCGCGCCTTCCACACGACGAGATGGCCCGGCTGGTGCGCCTCGAATGGCGGGCCCAGGTCGACGCGCAGGGGCTCCGCCGCGAGCTCCGCCGCGGCGAGGTCGCGCTGGAGGGGAGTCGGCGCGAGACGGAGGCGGCGGTCGCCCGGACCGAGGAGGTCCGCCGCAACTACGAGTCGACGCTGAGCTGGCGGGCGACGAGGGCACTGCGGTCGACGCGCGACTTCGTCCGCCGCGCCCTCGGCCGCGGATAGCGACGCCGCGGGCCGTCAGCCGCGCGTGAGCTCGGACGCGTCCACCTCGCCGAGGCGGTCGCGGTAGCGGCGCCACCAGGCATGAAAGAGGGCGACCGCCTCGAGGCCCATCCGCAGGTGCCCGTCGAGCTCGCCGCGGTCGGGGGCGGTGAGCCAGGCTCGAAGCTCGGGGGCAAGCTGGGCGGCGAACGGGCCCTCGGCGAGCAGGCCGCGGTAGGACGCGACCGCGGCGTCCGAGCACCACCGGCGATCAAATCGGAGCGGGGTCCGCTCGGAGTCCGTGGTCGCCGGGAGCGGCGCCACGCGCGGGTTGAGCCGCTCCATCACCGCCGGGTACAGGTGGCCGCCGCGCTTGGTCTCGGGCGGGATCGAGAGTGCGACCGAGGCGACCGCGTCGCTGGCGCCGGGGACGATCATGCGCGCCTCGCGCGCCGAGCACGCCGCTCGGGTAGCTGGAGGTGCCGCGCACCGTCCGGGTGGCGTAGACGCCGAGGATCCCCTGCGACGGGTGGCCCTCGAAGCGCCGCATCTCGGTCATGTACTGCTCGCGCGCGCGGGCGAGCACCGGCGCCCGCAGCGGCTCCGCGAGGGCCGCCTGGGCGTGGCCATAGCGGCGCACCGTCTCGAAAAGCGCCTCGCTGGCGGCGCGCGGGCGACTCGTGTCGAGGGCGGCCGCCGTGTAGAACCGGTCGCCCGCCTGAAACGTGACGTCGATGGCCATGCCATCGAGCACGGGAACCTTCGCGCCGGCGATCCGCCGGGCGAGCGGCATCAACCAGGCGTGGTCGACGAACTGGTACTCGACCCGGTGGGCCCGCTCAGCCCAATCGTCCGGGTAGTCGGCCTCCTCCCCACGCAACTCCTCGTGGGCAACGCCGAGCGCGCTGACCACCGGCGCGGCGTGATCCTCCTCGAACCGGCCGCCCTCGTCGTCGTCGACCGTGAGCGCGGTGACGTCGGCGGCCGGGGGGACCCCGCAGATGACGATGCGCGAGTCGCGCCCGCCGCTGAGCGGGCACAGCAGCGGCGAGCCGAGCGGCGCCAGCGTCTCGCGCAGCGCCTCGACCCACGCGTCGGCCCCATCGTCGAGGCTGAGGTAGGGCTCGATCTCGGCCCACGGCCACGCGGGCTGCTCGACCCGAGTGCGGCCGAGGCGCCGGCGGATCGCCGCGTGCGGCGCCAGGCGGCTGATCTCGGCGAACGGCGTCCGGGTGCCGACCGGATATCGCAGCGCGATGATCGCCGCCCATGCGTCCCAGTCGACCGAGAGCGGGCGGGGCGCCGACCCGACGAGCGGTTCGATCCGGGTGGCGAAGTAGGTCGCGCGGCCTTCCTCGATCCAGTACACCCGCCCCAGTCCCGAGACCGAGCTGTGGACGAGCCGGCCGCGGCCGCGGAGGACGAGCCCGCAGGCGCCCAGCCGCGACGCCTGCTCCCAGCTCGCGGCGGACCCGCGCCACGCGTCGCCCTCGACCCAGGCCAGGCCGCGCTGGCCCTCTCCCTCCCACTCGATCGGGTCGCGATCGAGCATAAGGATCGAGCGCTCGTCCGCGTGGACGGTGAGCATCCCGCCGCTCAGCGCGGCGCCCATCGCGCGCACCCGGGCCGGGTCGAAGGATCCGAGCGCCCCGCAGGCGCGCGGCGCCTGGGCCGGCGAGGGGGATCGGCTCGCTGGCTCGGCGTCGGGCACGGTCCGCGAGCACCCTACCGGCGGCCGGGCCGCAGGCAAGGGGCGGCATCGGCAGACTCCGATCGCCGTGAACCTGATCGAGGACCTGCTCGAGCGCTTCCCCGCGTCGAAGCCGGCGCTGCTCGCCATCGACGCCGACGACGACCCGCGCGTGTGGCATTTCGGTGAGCTGATCGCGATGTCGGCCGGGCTCTCGGGGGCGTTCGCGGCTCGCGGCGTGGGCCGCGGCGACCTGGTGATGACGCTGGTCGGCAACCGGATCGAGTGGGTGCTGAGCCTGCTCGCCTGCTGGCGCATGGGCGCCGTCGCGCTGCCGTGCAACACCCAGCTGCGCCGGGGCGACCTCGAGGCCCGCGCCGCCGTGGCGAACCCCAAGCTCTGCGTCGGCGACGAGGAGCTGCTCGGCGAGCTGCCGGACGGGATCGACTACATGACGATGGCCGACGTGGGCGCCGTCCTCGACGAGGACCGCCCCCAGGAGACCCCCGCCGAGATCGCCGACCTCGCCCCCGACGACCCGGCGCTCGTCGTCTTCACCTCGGGCACCACCGGCGAGCCGCGCGCCGCGCTGCACACCCAGCGCTACCTCCCCGGTCAGCGCGCGCAGGCCGTCCACTGGCTCGGCGCCGAGCCCGGCGAGCTCGTCTGGTGCACGACGGCGACCGGCTGGTCGAAGTCGGCGCGCAACGTCTTCCTCGCGCCGTGGCTGTGCGGCGCCGCGGCGATGATCGTCGACGGGCGCTTCGACGCGGGCGAGCGCCTCGAGCTGATCGAGCGCGAGGGCGTGAACGTCGTCTGCCAGGCGCCGACCGAGTACCGCGTGCTCGCCAAGCGCACCGAGCTGCGGCCGCTGCCGTCGGTGCGCCGGCTGGTCTCGGCCGGCGAGCCGCTCAACCCGGAGGTCATCGGCGCGTGGCGCGCCGCTACCGGGCTCGAGATCTGCGACGGCTACGGGCAGACCGAGACGGGCCATCTGGCCGGCAACCTCGTCGGCGACGAGATCCGCGACGGCTCGATGGGCCGCCCCCTGCCCGGCTTTCGCCTGCGGATCGTGGACGGCACGCTGGAGGTCGAGGTCGCCAGCTGCCCGACGTTCTTCGCCCGCTACCTCGGCGGCGAGCCTTTCGCAGGGGACTGGTGGTCGACCGGCGACGTCGTCACCGAGGACGAGGACGGCTACCTCTGGTACGAGGGCCGCGACGACGACCTGATCATGTCCTCCGGATACCGGATCGGGCCGTTCGAGGTCGAGTCGGCGCTGCTCACCCATCCCTCCGTCGCGGAGGCGGCCGCGGTCGCCGCGCCCGACCCCGACCGCGGCGCCGTGGTCCGCGCGATCGTCGTCCTGCGCGAGGGCGAGGCCTCCGACGAGCTGGCCCGCGAGCTCCAGGAGCACGTGAAGGCGACCACCGCCCCGTACAAGTACCCGCGCATCGTCGAGTTCGCCGACGAGCTGCCGAAGACCGCAAGCGGCAAGATCAAGCGCGCCCAGCTGCGCGCGGGTTGATGCCAACCCCGGCGTCGATCCAGCGCACATACCTGATCCTGATGCTGGGGAACACGCTGGCGGCGTCGTTCATCTGGGGCATCAACACGATCTTCCTGCTGGACGCCGGGCTCTCCAACGCCGAGGCGTTCGCCGCGAACGCCTTCTTCACGGCCGGCATGGTGATCTTCGAGGTCCCCACCGGGAATCGTCGCCGACACGATCGGCCGCCGGGTCTCGTACCTGCTGGGCACGCTCACGCTCACCGTCTCGACGGTGCTCTACGTCGCCCTCTGGCAGGTCGAGGCGCCGTTTTGGGAGTGGGCCGGCGGCCTCGATCCTGCTCGGGCTCGGCTTCACGTTCTTCTCCGGCGCCGTCGAGGCGTGGCTGGTCGACGCGCTCGCCGCCACGGGCTTCGACGGCGAGCTCGAGACGGTCTTCGGGCGCGGCCAGATCGTCTCGGGGATCGCGATGCTCACCGGGTCGGTGGCCGGCGGGCTGATCGCGCAGGCGACCAGCCTCGGCGTCCCCTTCGTGGTCCGCGCCGTCGTGCTGGTGGTGATGTTCGTCGTCGCCTGGCGACTCATGCACGACGTCGGCTTCACCCCGGGCGAGCGCCAGCGCCCGCTCACCGAGATGCGCAAGATCGCCTCCGACTCGATCCAGTACGGCTGGCGGGTCCCGGCCGTGAAGTGGCTGATGCTGGCCTCGCTGTTCAGCGGCGGCGTCGGGATCTACGCGTTCTACGCGCTGCAGCCATATCTGCTCGAGCTCTACGGCGACCCGACCGCGTACTCGGTCGCGGGCCTGGTGGCGGCGATCGTCGCCGGCGCCCAGATCCTCGGGGGGATCGCCGCGCCGCGCATCCGGCGGCTCTTCCGCCGCCGCACCTCGGCGCTGCTCGGGATGTCGGCGCTCGGCGTCGGCGCCCTGGCGCTGATCGGCGTTGATCGAGACCTTCGCCGCGGTGATCGCGCTGATCGTGGTCTGGGGCCTCCTGTTCGCGGCCGAGATGCCGATCCGCCAGACCTACATCAACGGGATGATCCCGTCCAAGCAGCGGGCCACCATCCTGTCCTTCGACTCGCTGATGAGCTCCACCGGCGGCGTCTGGGCCCAGCCGGTCCTCGGCCGGGCGGCCGACGTCTGGGGCTACGCGCCCTCGTACCTGCTCAGCGCCGGGATCGCGGCGCTGAGCCTGCCGTTCATCTGGCTCTCGCGGCGCGAGCGGGCGCCGGCCGACACGGTGGCCGGCACCCCGGAGGCCGGCACCCAGACGGCGCCCGCCTGACCGCTACTCCTCCTTGCCCTCCTGCGCCCGGCGCTTGACGATCTCGTCGAGCTCGCGGACCACGTCGGGATCGCGGAGCGTGGTCACGTCGCCGAGCTCGCGGCCCTCGGCGATGTCGCGGAGCAGGCGGCGCATGATCTTGCCGGAGCGCGTCTTCGGCAGGTCGGCGGACCAGACGATCCGCTTCGGGCCGCGAGAACTTGCCGATCTTGCCGGCCACGTGCTCGCGGATCTCGTCGACCAGCTCGTCGGTCCCTTCGAGGTCGCCCTCGAGGGTGACGAAGGCGCAGATCGACTGGCCGGTGTCCTCGTCGGCCTGGCCGATCACGGCGGCCTCGGCGACCTTCGGGTGCGAGACGATCGCCGACTCGACCTCGGCGGTCGAGAGGCGATGGCCGGAGACGTTGATCACGTCGTCGACCCGGCCGATGACCCAGAAGTAGTCATCGGAGTCCTTGCGCGCCGCGTCACCGACGAAGTACGTCTCCTTCCCGAACTTCGAGAAGTACGTCTCGACGTAGCGGTCGTCCTCCTTGTAGAGCGTGCGCAACATTGCCGGCCAGGGCTTGCGCAGGGCGAGCAGGCCCTGCTCGTCGTCGACCTCGTTGCCCTCCTCGTCGAGCACCGCCGCATCGATCCCGGGCAGCGGCGTCCCCGCCGAACCCGGCTTCGTCGACTGGGCCCCTGGAAGGGTGGTGATCATGATGTTCCCGGTCTCGGTCTGCCACCAGGTATCGACCACCGGGCAGCTCTCGCCGCCGATCACCTTCCAGTACCAAAGCCACGCCTTCGGGTTGATCGGCTCGCCGACCGTGCCCAGCAGGCGCAGCGAGGAGAGGTCGTGCTTGTTGGGGTACTCGGCGCCCCACTTCATGCAGGCCCGGATCGCGGTCGGCGCGGTGTAGAAGATCGAGACCCCATAGCGCTCGATGATCTCCCACCAGACGTCCTTGTCGGGATAGTCGGGACCGCCCTCCCACATCACCGAGGTCGCGCCGTTGAGCAGCGGCCCGTAGACGATGTATGAGTGGCCGGTGACCCAGCCGACGTCGGCGCCGCACCAGTAGACGTCCTCGTCCGGCTTCAGGTCGAAGACGTACTTGTGGGTCGCGGCGACCCCGGTCAGGTAGCCCCCGGTGGTGTGCAGAATGCCCTTCGGCTTCGCCGTCGAGCCCGAGGTGTAGAGGATGTAGAGCGGGTGCTCAGCGTCGAGCTCGGCCGGCGGGCACTCCTCGTCGGCCGCTTCGATCGCCTCGTCGTAGTAGACGTCGCGGCCGTCGGTCATCTCGACCTCGGCGCCCGTGTTGCGAACCACGATCACGGTCTCGATCGAGGGCACATCGTCGAGGAACTTGTCGACCGCGGGCTTGACCTCGGCCGCCTTGCCCTTGCGGCGGGCGGCGTCGGCCGTGATCAGCGCCTTGGCCTCGGAGAACTGCATCCGTTCCTTGACCGCGTCGGGCGAGAAGCCGCCGAAGACCACGTTGTGGGGGGCGCCGATCCGCGCGCAGGCCAGCATCGCAACCGCGACCTCGGGGATCATCGGCAGGTAGATGCCGACCACGTCGCCGGCCTCAACCCCGTGGTCCTTAGAGCACGTTGGCGAGCCGCTGCGTGTCGCGCAGCAGGTCGGCGTAGGTGACGTCGCGCTCCTCCCCCTCCTCACCGCGCCAGTGGAAGGCGACCCGGTCGCCGAGGCCGGCCTCGACGTGGCGGTCGAGGCAGTTGTAAGAGGCGTTCAGCTTGCCGTCGGCAAACCACTTGAAGAACGGCGGGTTGGAATCGTCGAGCACCTGCTCGGGCTCGGTGAACCAGTCGAGGTCGCGGGCGAGCTTCGCCCAGTACGCCTCGGGGTCGCGCGCCGCCTCCTCGTGGGCGGACTCGTCCGAGATCAGAGCCGCGGAGCGAAAGTCCTCCGGCGGGTCGAAACTGTCGACGTCGAGCAGGGTCGAGAGCTCCTGCTCGAGCCCCTCAAGCTTGGTCTCCGTTGCCATGTTCTCCTCCTCAATCGCCGTGGTGGCGACAACCCTACGGGCCGCGCCATGCGACCGGCCCCGAGCGGCCGGTCCGGCCGCTCGGGAGCAGATCGCCAGGAACTACTTCAGCGGGCGTACGGGCAGTACGACCCGGCCGAAGGTCTTGTTCGTGACTCCCGCGAACGACGCGTACCACGCTGCGAGCGCGGTCGCGACGCCGAGGATCCCACCGAGGTGAGTGATCGTCGTGTTGCCGGCCGCGTCACCGATCCCGAGCAGGATGAACGTCGGGGCCAGGAGCAGGAACACGATGTTCACCGCCACGCTGACGCGGAACGAAGCGATCCACATGTAGGCGGTGAAGATGCCCCATGCGATCAGGTACAGGCCGACCGCATCACCGACGGCCGCCGCCGGGACGCCCTCGGCGAAGAACTGCTCGAAGACGAACAGCGAGAGCCAGAACGCCCCGAACGAGGTGAACGCCGTCGCCCCGAAGGTGTTGTTGTTCTTGAACTCCCACATGCCGGCGAGGATCTGGGCCAGGCCGCCGTAGGCGAAGGCGAGGCCGAAGACGATCGGTTCGCCCGCGTCACTTACCCAACCCGCGTTGAAGAAGCTCAACACGAAGGTGGTCAGAGCAAATGCCGCCAGGCCCAGCGGTGCCGGGTCGGCGATCGCCTCGGGCAGCCGACTGGGCGCCTGCCGGGCCTGACTCTCGGCGCCCCCATTCGCCGAACCTGCGCGAAGGCCGCCACGCGGAGCCGTCGTCGCTTCCATTTTGGTTCTCCTCCTTTGGAGTGAGTGTCCCCAACCTTCGCTTACCCGATCAACGAGGGCTCACACCGTCTCGGTCGTGCTCAGTCGACGAGGCGCCGGGTCATCTGGCGGACGGCGAGGCGCCACATCGCGAACCCGAACGCGAGCAGCGCCAGGACCCGCAGCACGTCGACCGCCTCGAAGCCGAACGCGGCCCCGCGGACGAGCTCGACGAGCTGGTAGAGCGGGTTGAACTGGGCCAGGACCTGGAAGGCCTCGGGCAGCTGGTTGATCGGGAAGAAGGTGCCGGCGACCAGGAACAGGGGCGTGATCACGAGCGTGGTCACGTAGTTGAACTGGTCGATCTTCCCGACGGTCCCGGCGACGGCGATGCCGAACGAGCCGAAGCCGATCGCGGTGATGAAGGCGAAGAACGGCACCAGCAGCATCCCCCAGGTCGGATCGAGCCCGAAGGCGAAGGAGACGAGCAGCGGGAAGCAGCCGTAGACGCCGGCCCTGAGCGAGATCCACAGGGCCTCGGCCGTTACCAGCTCCTCGACGTCGACCGGCGCGGCGAGGATCGCGTCGTAGGTGCGCTGGAAGCGGTGTTTGACGAACGTCCCGAACATCGCCGGCAGGGCGCTGGAGAAGATCACCGCGGTCGCGACCATCCCGGTGCCGACGAACTCGACGTAGCTGAGCCCCTCGACGCCGTTGGCGATGACCGTCGACCCGAGTCCGAGCCCGAACGCGAGCAGATAGATGGTCGGCTCGAGCAGGCTCGAGAACGTGGTCGCCTTCCAGAAGGTGCGGAAGTTGGCGACCTCGCGGCTCATCACGCCGGCGATCGCCGCCGGCTCGAGCCGGCCCATGCGCGGAACCTCGGGGACCTGCGCCCACTCACTCTGCTTCCTCCCCGGTGAGCAGCACGAAGACGTCCTCGAGCGAGGCGGCTCGGCGGACCGCGTCCTCGGGCACGGCGCCGTTGGTGGAGCGCTCGGCGCCCACGATTGCGATCGCCGGGCCGGCGGGGCGCACCGAGAGCCCGTCGGACTCCGCCAGCGCGCGGATCTCGGCGAGCCGGTCCGGCGGCCCGTAGACCTCGGCGGTCTCGCGCCCGGCGTGCTCGACGATCAGCTCGCTCGGCTTGCCGCGGGCGACCACCTTGCCGGCCGCCATCACCGCGACCTCGTCGGCGAGTCGCTCCGCCTCCTCGATGTAGTGCGTTGACATCAGGATCGTCGCCCCGCGCGAGCGCAGGCCGTCGATCAGCGACCAGATCTGCGTGCGGATCTGCGGATCGAGGCCGACCGTCGGCTCGTCGAGCAGGACCAAGCGCGGGTCGTGGACCAGGCCCCGCGCGACCAGCAGGCGGCGGCGCATCCCGCCCGAGAGCTCGTCGACGGCGTCCTTGCGGCGGTCGGTCAGGCGCGCGAGCTCGAGCGCCCGGTCGACGGCGGCGGGGACGTCGGCAACTCGGTAGAGGCGGGCGAAGACCGCGAGGTTGTCCTCGACCGTGACGTCGATGTCTAGGTTGTCGAGCTGCGGGACGACGCCCATCGCCGCCCGGGCGGTCTTCGCCTGGCGCGGCAGCTCGAACTCGAGCACGCGGAGCTCGCCCGAGTCGGCGATCGCCTGCCCGGTGAGCAGCCGCATCGTCGTCGACTTGCCGGCGCCGTTCGGGCCGAGGAGCCCGAGGCAGATCCCCGCGGGCACGTCGAGGTCGAGCCCGTCGACGGCGGTGATCGGTCCGAACGTCTTGACGACGTTGCGGAGCTCGATCGCGTTCGTGGTTGTCTCCGCGCGGCTCATCGCTTCGTCAGGGTAGACCCGCGCTCGTGGTCGGACTCATCGGCGTTCGACGATCGCTCAGAAGAGGCTCGCCTGGCGCACGCGGACGCCGGCGCTCCGCGGGACGCCGCCTTCGCCTGCGTGCCGCGCTCGACGGTGAACCGCCGCGGCCGACGTCCGCCCCGCGCCCGGGCCGCGAGCCGTTCGCGATCCTCGGCCGGGCATGTAGGCGCCGCGGCGGTACAGCTCCTCGTAGCGCGGCACGAGGTCCGGCCGGTACTGCCGCAGCCAGTCGAACCAGATCTCGCGCACCTCGCCGCGCAGGTGCAGCCCGACTCCGCCGATGCTGCTCGGCGCCGGCCTCACCCACCGCCGCGACGAGCTCCTCGACCTGGCCGGGGGCGTCGTTGACGCCGGGGATGATCGGCGCGATCAGCACCCCGGTCGGGATCCCGGCCCGCGCGAGCTCGGCGACCGCCTCGATCCGCTTGCGCGGGTGCGGCGTGTGCGGCTCGGTCTGCCGCCAGGCCTTCTCCTCCAGGGTCGGGATCGACAGGTTGGCGACGAACTCCGTGCGCTCGCAGATCTCCCTCATCAGCCCGATGTCGCGGAGCAGCAGCGGCGACTTGGTGAGCACCGAGCACGGGTTGGCGAAGTCGCGCATCGCCTCCCAGATGCCCTCGCATCAGGCCGTAGCGGCGCTCGACCCACTGGTACGGGTCGGTGTTCGTCCCCAGCGCCACGTGCTCGCCCTTCCAGGAGCGCCGCGCGAGCTCGGCCCGCACGAGCTCGGGCACGTTGACCTTGACGACGATCTCGCGCTCGAAGTCCTCGCGCGGGTTCAGGTCGAGGTAGGTGTGGGTCGGGCGGGCGAAGCAGTAGATAAGACGCACGCGTGGGTGCAGCCCCGGTACGGGTTGATCGTCCACCGAAACGGCATCCGCGACTGCTTCGGCACCCGGTTGAGGCCCGAGCGGGCCTCGACCTCGTGGAAGCGAACCCCGAGCGCCTCCGGCGCATCGAAGGTGCGGACGGTGGACTCCCCGAGCCCGGGCAGCAGCCCCTGCGTGCTGACTCCCTTCTCCAGATTTTCCCAACGCACGAACACATGTTCGCACATCGCGCGGACGGCCCGGCCGGTTCAGCGCTTGACGCCGAAGTCCGCCGTGTAGGTGGCGCCCTGCGCGCGCGAGGAGCCCGGGCGCCCCGCGATCACGCCGACGCCGACGTCCCGGAGGTCCCCGCGAAGGATCATCTCGCGGTGCGGCGGCGAGTGCATCCATGCGTCGACGATGGCTGCCGGGCTGCTCCGCCACCGGACGCCCCAGGCGAGGTTCTCACCCACGGTCCAGGTGCAGTTGCAGGGCAGGTACCCGGCGGTGGTCACGCGGTGGACGAGATCCGGCTCGCCGGTGCACTGGTGCGAGAAGCACGAGTTGTCGAGCATCCTCCGGTTGTGCGCCTTGGCGGCCCCGCGGAGCTCGGAACGCACCGCAAGGACGTGCAGGCCGTTCGAGTGCCGGATCTCGTTCAGCAGACAGCCGACGGCGGTGGCGGCCTGGCGCTTACGGAGCTTGGTCGCCGCCACCCTCTCATTCGCGCATCGACCAGCGGACGACGCTCGGGGCGTGAGCGGTGAATCGATCAGCTGGCAGCTGACGTCGTCGGTCGCGGGGCCGACCTGCTCGAGGATCACCGTCCCCAGCACCGGATCGGAGATCCCCCTGATGAGCAGCGGCGCCGACGGCAGGTGCACTCCCTGACACGCGGTTGCGCGCTCGCTCGCCGGCGGCACCGCCCTCGCGGGACCCGCCGAAGCCAGCCCCCACGCCGCAACCCCGGCTGCGATCACGACGGCAACACACGTCGACAGCCTGTATTTCCTCTCGGAGCGTGAGTCCACCCCTCCGAGCCCCCCAACCCGTAGTTTCATACCGACTCCTTTCGGTTGAGTACGAGTGTCCCAGCGCCGCACACGTACGTCAATCCGCCAATGCGTCCAGGTGAAGACACCGTTACATAGCTAGGCAATATGTAGCAAGCTATCTACCTTGCTACGCTGCCGAGGTCGATGGCTGCGACCCAGGCCCCCACCGATATCCGCGCCGACTTCGACGACGCCTGGACGGAGTTCTTCGGCAGCATCCGCCGCGCCCGGGGGCGGTCGGCGGCCGAGGCCGAGCGCGAGGGCATGAGCGTCGCCCAGTTCGGGCTCCTGTTCTCGTTCGTGGAGCTCGGCCGTGGCGACGTCCTCCCCGTCGGCGCGCTGGCCGAGGCCGCCGGGATCGCGCGGCCGACGGCGACCCGGATGCTCGACGGGCTCGAGCGCCAGGGGATCGTCGAGCGCCGTCCGTCGACCAAGGACCGGCGCATCGTCAGCGTGCAATTGACCGCGCGCGGGCGCAAGCTGCTCAATCGCAAGCGCAAGCTGGTGGACGAGAAGCGCCGCGCTGTGTTCGAGTCGCTGGCTCCCGAGGACCGCGAGAGCGCCGCCCGCCTGCTGCGAACGCTCGCCGCCGCGATCGGGGAACACTCGTGACGCCACCCGTCGTGCGCCAGCACTACAACCTCACGCTCGGCGTACTCGTGCTGAGCGCGCTCGCCTACGCGCTCTCGCAGACGATGGTCGCGCCCGGCCCTGCCGGCGATCCAGGACGACCTCGGCACCACCACGACCACGGTCACCTTCGTCCTGACCGCCTACCTGCTGACCGCCTCGGTGGCGACGCCGATCATCGGCCGACTCGGCGACATGTTCGGCAAGGAGCGGATGCTGCTCGTGACGCTGATCTTCTTCGCCGTCGGCTCGTTGGTCTGCGCGCTCTCCCACTCGATCGGCGTCCTGATCGCCGGCCGGGCGATCCAGGGTGTCGCGGGGGCCGTCTTCCCGCTCGCCTTCGGGATCATCCGCGACGAGTTCCCGCCCGAGCGCGTCGCGACCGGCATCGGGCTGATCAGCGCGACGTTCGGGATCGGCGGCGGCGCCGGGCTCGTGCTCAGCGGGCTGATCGTCGACCACCTCGCCTACGAGTGGATCTTCTGGCTGTCGCTGGTCTTCGTCGGGATCGCGATCGTCGCCACCCACCTGTTCGTCCCCGAGTCGCCGATCAAGTCGCCGGCGAAGATCGACTGGGTGGGCGCCGCCCTGCTCTCGGTCGGCCTCGCGGCGCTGCTGATCGGGGTCAGCGAGGGGACCGACTGGGGCTGGACGGATCCGCGGACTCGTCGCCCTGTTCGCCTGCGCCGCGATCGCGCTGGTGGCCTGGGTGCTCTGGGAGCGGCGCGCGCCGCAGCCGCTCGTCGACATGAAGATGATGGCCGAGCGCGGCGTCTGGACCACGAACCTCACCGGACTGCTCGTCGGCTTCGGGATGTTCGGCTCGTTCATCCTCATCCCCCGCTTCGTGCAGATCGATCCGGCGGTCTCGGGGTTCGGCTTCGGCGCCTCGGTCACCGAGGCCGGCGTCTTCCTCCTGCCCTCGGCGCTCGTGATGCTGGTCGCCGGGCCGATGTCCGGCTGGCTCGGCACCAAGTACGGCTCGCGACTGCCGATGCTGCTCGGCACCGCAATCTGCACCGCGAGCTTCGTCGTGATCGCGGCCGCCCACGCCGAGCGGTGGCAGATCTACCTCGCGGTCACGCTCATGGGCGTCGGCATCGGGCTCGCGTTCGCGGCGATGGCGAACCTGATCGTCGAGGCGGTCGACCGCACCAAGACCTCGGTGGCCACGGCGATGAACACGATCATGCGCACGATCGGCGGCTCGCTCGGCGGCCAGATCACCGCGTCGGTGGTGGCGGCGCACGTGATCGCCGGCACCTCGGCCCCGTCCGAGTCCGGCTTCACGATCGCCTTCATCATCTCGGCCGTCGGCGTCGGCGCGGCGTTCTGCGCCGCGCTCGCGATCCCGTCGCGCCTGCCCTACGCCGCCCGCCCGTCGGCCCCGGCGACCGCCGGCGGCGCGCCCGCGCCCGCCCAACTCGCAACCGAGCGCCAGGCGGCGGAGTAGCTCGGGGCTAGAGCCTTGACTGCGTGATTTTCGCTCATGCAGGGAAAATCGCTCACTCGAGTTGCGTCGCGCGACGCGCGGCGGCAGCTGGCCAGACAGGCCGACCGGCGACGCGAGCCGCGCGGAGCGCGCACGCCACGCCGCGAGCGCCGCTCAGAGCTCCAGTTCGACCGGTGTGAGGTGCAGCTCGATCGGGCTGCCGTCGCGGATCAGGCGGGCGACGGCCTCGGCGCCGATGCGCTCGGCGACCATCAGGCGCTGGAGGTCGGTCGCGGAGCGCGACCGCGGCCCCGTCGAGCTCGTAGATCACGTCGCCGACGCGAACGCCCGCGACGTCGGCGGGGCTCCCGGCGACGACCTCGACCACCTCCACCCCGCGCTCGGCGCCGGTCGCGGCGCGCGCTCGCGGCGGCAGCGGGCGCCGGGCCGCCGGCGATCCCGAGGTAGGCGCGGCGCACGCGGCCGTCGGAGATCAGCGCGGCGATGATCCGCTGCGTGGTCGCGGTGACCGGCACCGCCAGGCCGAGGCCGATGCCGGCGACGGCGGTGTTGACGCCGACCAGGCGCCCGCGGCCGTCGGCGAGCGCGCCCCCGGAGTTGCCCGGGTTGAGCGCGGCGTCGGTCTGGATCACGTTGTCGATGACGCGCGCGCCCCGGCCCGCGGTGGCGGGAAGCGCCCGCCCGAGCGCCGAGACGACGCCCGCGGTAACCGAGCCCTCGAAGCCGTGCGGGTTGCCGATCGCGACCACGAGCTGGCCGACCCGCAGGCGCTCGGCGTCGCCGAGCTCGACCGGGTGGAGCTCGCCGTCCTCGATCCGGATCACCGCGAGGTCGGAGAGCGGGTCGCTGCCCGCGACCGCGAAGCCGAGCTCGCGCCCGTCCGTGAAGCGGGCGCTGCCGCCGTCGCTGCCGGCGACCACGTGCGCCGAGGTCGAGCAGGAAGCCGTCGTGGGTGAGCGCGACGCCGCTGCCGGCCCCGGCCTGGACCCGCCCGCGGCGGGTGCGACGGGTGACGCGGAGGCTGGCGACCGAGGGCGCGAGCCGTTCGGCGACGCCGGAGACCGCGCGTGAGTAGGCGTCCAGCGCCTCCTCCTCGGTGGCCTGGCCATCGGTTTCGACCGGAACGTCGAAGGCGGAGCTCGGCCCCTCGTCCGAGGCCGGCGCGCTCCCCTCCACGAGACGCAACGCGGGCATGCCCAACAGGCTAGCCCCCTGCCCACCTCGGCCCCGCGGGCCGGGGCCGCGCTACGCCGTGGAGGTCGCCACCAGCTCGCGCGCCGACGCCACGGCCTCCGGCGGCAGCCAATGCCCGGCTTCGGTTTCGACGTAGTCGACGGCGAGGCCACCCGCGGTCAACAGCTCGTTCGCGCGCCGGCCGAACTCGACCGGGATCACCGGGTCGTTGCGACCGTGGTGGATCAGTACCGGCAGGGCCGC
>CAWAUE010000013.1:0-62445 GCA_963785195.1 uncultured Solirubrobacterales bacterium
CCGAGCGCGACGGGCCGCAGATCCAGATCGTGGTCTCGAGACAGCGGCTCGTGGCGTCCTCCGAGCGAGGCGAGGGACGGGGCCGCGGCCTCTCCGCCGATGCGCGAGCTGATGGACGAGACGACGGTCGAGCCCGGTCGACGAGGGCACCGACCGTGACCATGAGCCCGGCGGCTTCGCGAGGCGGCTCCGGACGAGGGGACCCTCTCGCCCAGCTCAGCTTCGACGAGGTCGGCAGCGTGCTCGTCGGCCGCATCGACGGCGAGATCGAGAGCGTCAACTCCGAGCAGCTGCGGGCCGCGCTGGCCCGCCGGCTTACCAACGACAGCGCCGGACTGGTCCTCGACCTCAGCCGAGGCCGCCTACCTCGACAGCTCCGGGATCGAGCTGCTGTTCGATCTGGCGCGCCGCCTGCGCACCCACCGCCAGCGCCTCAGGCTCGTCGGTGCCGCCGGCGCGCGCCGATGAGGCGGGTGCTCGATCCGTGCGACATCGAGGAGGTCGCGCCCGATGGACGCGACGGTCGAGGGCGCGGTCGAGGCGCTGGCGCGAGCCCAGGGATTGACAGGCGCCGCCGCGGCGCGGCCCCGGCTAGCCGGCGCCGCCGGCGCCCGACCAGGCGGCTCCGGAAGCGCTCCAGCGACTCCTTCAGGGGCGCGTCGTCGGAGGTGCCGACGACCAGGATCTCGCCGACCCGGTTCGAGAAGGCCTGGAGGCAGGAGCAGCTCGGTGCGTCCGGTCAGGCGGCTGGGCCGGGTGCGTCAGGCAGATCACGCCCGACGAGCTTGCCCGCGGTTACCATCGGCGCGCAGATCGACGTCCTGCCCGACTGGGTCGCCGCTCGAGCCGCGAGCCGTGGACCAGCTGGGCGCGGCGCTCGAGCGCTGCCCGGCCGAGGGCGCCTTCGCCGACCGCGATCCGCTCGGGAGCTGCGGACGTCGTCGGGCGTCGCCGTCGGCGTCCATGGCCGCCGCGCGCCGCATCGAGAGGCCGTCCTCGTCGGCCAGGAAGATCATCCCGCCCTCGACGTCGTAGAGCGAGACCAGGCCGCGCAGGCAGGCTGGCGAGCATCGAGTCCGACTCGCCGGCGGCGCAGCGCGGCGCGGGCGCGGGCTCTGGGGCCGGCCGCGGGGGCGGCGCCGGGCGGCCTGCGGCGTCTGGCGGTCGGACGAGGCTCGGCGTGCGGGCTCGATCTCGTGGCGCTTGACCGCCGAGCGCGACCGCCTGCGCGCGGCTCGACGCGCCGAGCTTCGCCATCGCGTTGCGGATGTGGGTGCGGACGGTCTCGGGAGAGAGCACGAGGCTCTCGGCGATCTGGGCGCCGCTGACTCCGCCGGCCAGCAGGCCCGAGGATCTCGCGCTCACGTGTCGACAAGCGGGCGCACCTGCTGACCCGGCGCCCGACCGGGGCCCGCGCATCGTGATCTTCGGATGCCACTCGCGGGAGCGCCCTCGCGGCCGCGCAGTGGATCGCTTCTGGTTGTCTGTTCACTGTTCTGACTGTCGCGGCTCGCTCGTCCGTGAGCTTATCCGGTAGAGGTGGCTAGCACTACCCGCATTGCGGTAATACACGGTCTATTTTCGGGCATCGTCATCCCGGAATCCTCGACATCTGCTAGTGGTCAGCACAGCGGCTTCGTCCCGAAAACCAGTTGGGTCGATTGAATTCGAGGTCGACCCGGCCACCCGACCCGGTCGTATCCGGGTCGATTTACCCGGAGCGACAGGGTCGTGTGGCAGAACAGCCGTGAACTGCGGCAGGAGCAATCATCTCAATGATAATCGGCATTCGTCTCGTTCTTTACTCGTCGGCCCGCAGCGTGGCTGGCGGCCGGGCTCCTCGTGGTCGCGCTCGCGGCCCCGTCCGCGGCTCACGGCGTGCTCGCCGACAGATGCACAGTATGAGCCGAAGAACCATCAGATTGCGGCCACCGGCGGTGGCGGCTCGACCGGCAGCGGCCCGTCGGTCCGAGCCGGAGCACGATCGGCAGCCTGCCGTTCACGGGCCTCGACGTCGGGGTCCTCGCGCTCGCGGCCGTTGCCCTGCTCGGCGCCGGATTCGCCCTGCGGCGCCTGTCCGACCCGGCAAGGCACTCCTCCTCGTAGCCCGAGGCTGAACGACAACCACGGAGACGCCGGCACGAAGAGCAGAAATGTCCGCCACCAACGACACCGGCGCCGAGATCAACGAGCTCTCGCTGCCCGACAGGCCCGCGCCGGTAATGCGCGCCCTCGAGGCCCAGCGCCTGCTCGACCTGATCGCGCTCAAGGTAATGCCGGCGGCGGCGGCGGGACTGATCACGTATCTGCACCTCGGCGCGGCGAGCTACGGCCTGCTGATGGCGGCCACGATGCTGGTCGCCTTCAGCTGGTGGAGCGCTGCCCACTGCCGCTCGGCCTGATGCCGGCGGCGCGAATCACCCTCGCGCTGGTGGCGCCGATTCTCGGCGCGATGCTTGCTCTGGTGCTCGAGCTGGGCGCCGGTGACCACGTGGCTCTGGGATCCCTTGAGCCGTCGGTCATCGGTGCCTGGCTCGTACTTGCCCTCGGGGCATGGGTGACAGTGCATTTCCAGGAAGGCCGGCCGGCTCGGGTGGCTGTGGTCGGGTCGGAGGGCTTTGCCTCCGACTTGGCCGCCGAGCTGGAGGCCGCTGGGATTCGGGGGTACGAGGTAATCGGATGGTTCGGCGCCGCCGCGCCTGCCGCGCATTCGAGCGAGCTCGAGTGCCTCGGCACGCTCGACGGGGTTCGCGCGGCTGTTAGCGCGCGGAGGATCGAGCTTCTCGTCTGGGCCAGGGAGGAAACAGGCGAGCGGCACGGCGGCGTCGACCCCGATCTGGACCCCTGCGCCCTGATCGCGGACGCCTGCCTGGACCTCCCGGTGCGGATGATCGAGGCGAGCCAGCTCTATGAGGAGCTGCTCGGCCACGTCCCGCTCGGGACCATCGACTCGGCCTGGTTCCGCTACATCATGCATCCGCGGTTCCGGCCCACCTCGCCGCTCTCGAAGCGGTGCTCGGATCTCGCGATAGCTCTTCCGACCGCAATCCTGGCGCTCCCGCTGCTCGGCGTCCTGGCGATCGCGATCAAGCTCTCCGACAGCGGCCCGGTGCTCTACCGCCAGCGCCGGATCGGCGAGCGCGGCCGCTCGTTCAACGTGCTCAAGCTCCGGACCATGGTCACCGACGCGGAGACCGCCGGCCCGCAGTGGTGCACCGCGGACGACGACCGCATCACGCGGCTCGGCAGGGTGCTGCGCAGGACGCACCTCGACGAACTGCCCCAGCTTTGGAACGTGCTCCGGGGCGAGATGACGCTGGTCGGCCCGCGGCCCGAGCGGCCCGAGATCGTCACCGAGCTCGAGCGGCGCTTCCCGCACTACACGCGACGTCACCTCGTCAAGCCCGGGATCACCGGGTGGGCACAGCTTCGCTGCGGCTACGCCGGCTCCGAGCTCGGCACCGCGTGGAAGCTCTGCCACGACCTTTTCTATGTCAAGCGCCGGTCGGTGCTCGCCGACTGGCTGATCATCGTCGAGACCGTCTTCGAGGCGGGCCGCGACGCTCATCGGGCGCTCCGCGCGCCGGGACAGAGGTTCCTTGTCGGCGAAGCCAGTGACTAGAAGGGGCGGGGGTCCCAGCGGGGGAGCGGCAATGGGCGCGGTCCCGGCACAGCTCGCGATCATGGTCGTGGACGATGACCGCAGGTGCCTCGAGGCCAACCTCGCCGCCTGCCGGCTGCTCGGGCTGCCGCGCAGGGCCGTGATCGGCCGGACCTTCGACGACTTTCTCGCCGCGGGGATGCGCTCCCGTGTCGACCACGTGTGGCGGGCCTTCCGGGAGGGTGGCGGCCACGCGGGCCCGTTCGAGCTCAGCTCGCAGGCGGCCGCGACCGAGGAGGTCCACATCACGGTCACCGCCAACGTCCTGCCCGGGCGCCACCTGCTGATCCTCGCGGGGGGCGGCGCTCAGATCGACGAGCCCGAGGGCTCCGATCCCGCTCGCAAGGCCCAGACGGCCAACCACGTTCCGCGCTTCACCCGCGGCGGCCCCACCTCGCGCGAGCGCGAGGTCCTGGCGCTTCTCGCCGCCGGGGCGACCGACGAGCAGATCGCCGGCCTCCTCGAGCTCTCGCCCGCCACCGTCCAGACGCACGTTCGCAACGCGAAGGCAAAGCTCGGAGCGCGCACCCGCGCTCAGGCGGTCGCCCTGGCGCTCCAGGGCGGAATGATCGACCTGAGCTGACGGGCGCTCAGTTGCGGCTCGCCCGCAGCTTGGCCTGAAGGGCCGCGATCTGGGAGTTGTACGGGTCCCGGGCGCGCGCCGCCGCGGCCTCGCGGCGGGCCAGCCCCGGCGAGCTGCGCTCGTGGAGCACGGCGAGCAGGTAATAGGACACCCATTCCTCGGGGCGCTTGGCGACCGCGTCCTGGAACGCGGCTATCGCTCGCGCTCGATCGCCGTTGGCCCGGGCGATCGCTCCCTCGGCGAGCACCGGGTCGACGCTCAATGGGTTGAGCGAGCGGGCCCGGTCCAGGTCGCTGTAGGCGCGGGGCGCGTCGACTCGCCAGACGGCGTAGGCGTCGCTCGTGTAGCGCTCGCTGAGAAACGGGGGGACGACGGACACCGCGAGCACGATCGCCGCGATCGCGACCGCGAGGCGTCCTCGGCCGGGATGCCGTTCCGCGTCCACGGAGGGCGCCTGCCGGCGGCGAAGGCACGGCGCGCAGGCCGAGCCCAGGAGCGCGAACACGGGCGCGGTGACCGCCGGGTAGGGCCAAAACCAATCGAGTGAGGAGTGAAAAAGCCAGTAGGTGCCCGCGGTGAGCGCGATCGCCGAGAGCCACGCGGCGTCCGGGCCGCGCCGGCGCGCCCGGATCGCCCCCGTGGCGGCGGCGGCCACCGCCGCGACGAGCAGCGCGAATCCGACGATCCCGAGCTCGGAGAGGTTCTCGAGCTCGACGCTGTGGGCGTCGTTGACGGCGACCGGAGCGTCCGGGTGGCGCTCCGTGAGGTAGGTGTAGCGGTAGCCGCCCCCGCCGTCGCCGATCAGCGGGTGATCGCCGAAGTCGACCAGGGCGACGCGCCACAGCTCGCCTCGCCCGGTGCGGGCGTTGAAGGTGAACCGGCTGCTCTTCCCGATCGGCTGGGTGGCCTCGCCGGCTTGGAACTGCGAGGCCTTCTCGCTGATCCAGTGGACCGGGTCGCCGACGATGGCGACGAACGCGATCGAGCCGCCGATCAGCGCCACGATCACCCCGGCCAGCGCCGCGCGATCGGCGATTCTGCCGCCTCGGTCCGAGATCGGGAGCCGGCGCTCCAGCAGCGCAGCCGCCGACCCGATGACCAGGGCGACCAGGGCGCTCAGCGCCGCGGCGTCGGCAGCGCTTCGAAGCTCGCCGCCCAGGGCGTGGATCGGCGTTCCGTTGTTGGCTTCGCGGTAGAGGTCGGTGAGCGGCGGGAGGACGATCAGCGCAGGGAGCGCCGCAAGGACGAGCCAGGCGAGCCGGCGCGCGCGGTCGCGTGAGAAGGCGACGTAGACGGCGAGCGCCGCCGCGCCCGCGATCATCGATCCGCGGCTTTGGCTCAGCATGCCCATGTCGAGGCAGAGCGTCGCCGCGGCGAGGGCGGCTCCGCGGCCGAGCCACATCCCGCCGCGCCGGGCCGCGAGGCCGAGCGCCGGCCACATCGCGATCAAGAAGAAGGCCGCGTTGGCGTTCCGGTAGCCGAGCGGGTACTCGAGGGTGCCGTCGGTCTCCAGATAGTGGCTCGGATGATCCGCGCCGTGCATTCCGATGATCGCGACGACCCCCGCGAACGCCCCGGCGACGGCGAGGGGGACGAGCGACAGGTGCATGCGGCCGCCGAGCAGGTCGCACAGCCACAGCCCGAGGCCGAAGGCCATCGCATAGGCGAGGATCCGCTGCCCGTCGGCGATCGCGAGGTCGGGCGCCGGGCTCCAGACGGCCGACAGGGCCGCCCAGGCGCCGAGCGCGATCGGAGCGCCGAGCGCGACGATCACCGCAGGCGAGGAGCGCAGATCGACCCGCCAGGGGCCGATCCAGGCGAGGACGACCACGGTCGCGCAGAGCGCGACGGTCCCGGGAAGGAGCACGGTTCCGAAGAACGCCCCGGACTTGGCGCCCCACCAGCACCACACCGCAGTCAGTGCGACGAGCGGCAGTAGCGCCGCGAGCTCGAAGCGACGGGCCCGGTCTGCCATCGGTTCGCCGGCGGACGGGCCACCGGAGGCTGCGGACGGTGTGGGCACCGCCGTCAACCTAGCGCCCACGCGGGCGGAGCAGGCGGGCCGGGCGCCCGATCGCGAGTCAGACCGATGCGTGTAGGAGCATCTGCATCCCGTGGGTGACAGCACGCGCGAGCCGTTCGAGCCTGGAGAGGGGCCTCAGGAGGCGGGCGATCGCCTGCGCGAGAGCGTCTCGGCGGCCCGGACTTCGATCGCCGACGCGCTGCGCGACGCGGTCGACCGGCTCGAGCACTCGGAGCGGGTTGCGATCACGGCGGCCGAGGAGCGCCTCGGCCGGGTGGCGGCCGAGCGGGTCGATGAAGCGCTGGTCCGGTTGGGCGTCGAGCAGGGCCGGCTTCGCGCCGAGCTCGAGCGGCGCCTCGAACGGGCGATCGAGCAGCTTGCCGCCGAGGTCGGCTCGAGGTTCGGCTCGGCGCAGGCCCGGCTCGACGAGGTCGCGGCGCGGTCCGCGGCGGGCGGCGCTGACGCGCGGGTCGAGCGCGAGCGCCTCCAGGAAGCGGTCGACCTCGCCCTCGGCTCGATCGGCGACGCCGAGGCGAGGGCGCTCGGGTTCGTGTCGCAGGCGAGCGAGTCCCTGGTCGGCACCGAGCGTCAGGCCGAGGCGACGATGGGACGGATCGAGCAGGCGCTCTCGCGGGTCGAGGGGTCGATCGCCGAGGTGGACCGGGCGGAGCGCCGGCTCGCCGGGCTCCACGACCGCGCCGCCCGGGTCGAGAGTCGGATCACAGAGGCCGCCGAGACGGTCGCCGAGGTCGCGGGCTGGGAGACGCGGATCGCCGACGCAGCGCGGGTCGAGTCCGAGGCCGCTCGCCGGATCGCGGATGCCGAGCGCCGCATCCTGGGCCTGGTCAGCGAGCCCGAGGACGGCCCGGACCGCGGCGCTTCGAGCTAGGTCGCCACGAACGAATCGGCGGTCGCCCGCAGGCCGTCGCCGAGCGAGGTGCGCGCCTCCCAGCCGAGATCCGACGCGGCCCTGCCGCTGTCGATCGCGATCCGCTGCACTTCGCCGGGGCGGGGGGAGCCATCTCGGGCTCGAAGGGCTTCTCGCAGATGCCGGCGACCAGCTCGCCGAGCTCAAGCACGCTGGTCTCGATGCCGGTACCGACGTTGTAGGTACCCGCGGCCTCGGCTTCGGCGGCCGCGAGGAAGGCCGCACGACGTCGCGGACGTAGACGTAGTCGCGGGTCTGGTGGCCGTCGCCGAACACGCGTGGGGCGCTCGCCGCGCAGCGCTCCGCGAAGATCGACACCACGCCGGCCTCGCCGCACGGGTCCTGCCGCGGCCCGTAGACGTTGCCGAGCCGGAGGACGCGTGCCGCGTGTCCGTGGAGCCGGCCGTACAGCGACACGTAGCTCCTCGGCGCAGAGCTTGCCTGCCCGTACGGGGCGTCGGGTCGGCAGGCGGCGGACTCGTCGAGCGGCGGCTCGCGCGCCGCGCCCTCGCCGTAGATGGCCCCGCCGGTGGAGGCGAGCACGAAGCGCCCGGCGTCTCGCGCCGCGCCGCCTGCAGCAGGTTCATCGTGCCGGCACGTTCACGCGGCGTCGGCAGATCGGATCGGCGACCGAGCGGCGCACGTCGGTCTGGGCGGCGAGATGGAGGACCAGCTCGGGGCGACGCTCGCTCGAACCCCGCGAGCGCCGCGGCGTCGCCCATGTCGATCTCCAGGAGCTGCGGCGCCGGCCTCCAGCGCGCCGCTCAGGTTCGCCGCGCCCGGTCGAGAGGTCGTCGAGCGCGAACCTCATCGCCGCGCTCGACGAGTGCGTCGACGAGGTGCGAGCCGATGAACCCCGCGCCTCCGGTGACCAGAGCCTTCATGGAGCGGGCAGCTTAGTGGTCGGGGGCGGCTGCTCGGCGTGAGCGCTTCCGACCCGGATATCCGTCGTCGCAAATCCACCCACGGTGCGAAATCACGGGCCGGTGGCATCTGGCCCGATTGACATGATCAGCCGCGATGGCGCCGAGCCAAGCGGTTCACCTCCACGTCCACAGCGAGTACTCGCTGCTCGACGGCGCGTGCAAGATCGAGGCGACTGCGCCGCGCGCGCCGCCGAGCTCGGGCATGCCGGCGCTCGGGCTCACCGACCACGGGGTGATGAACGGCGCGGTCGAGCACTACAAGGCGTGCCGCGAAGCACGGGATCAAGCCGATCCTCGGCCTCGAGGCCTACCTGGTCGACGACCGGCGCGCCGAGGGCCGGGTGGAGCGCAACCACCTGACCCTGCTCGCCGCCGACGACGCGGGCTTCCGCAACCTCGTCAAGCTGACCTCGGCCGGCTTCCTCGAGGGCTTCGCGCGCGGCAAGGCGAACGTCGACATGGAGCTGCTCGACCGCCACTCCGACGGCGTGATCGCGCTCACCGGCTGCCTGCAGTCGCGGTTCTGCCGGCGGCTGGTCGAGGAGCGGCCCGACGACGCGCGCGCCCACCTCGACGACCTCGTCCAGGTCTTCGGCGCCGACAACGTCTACTTCGAGGTCCAGGAGAACGGGATCGCCGAGCAGGCGAAGGCGAACGAGGGCATCGTCCGCTACGCCCGCGAGCTCGGCCGGCCGCTCGTCGCGACCGCCGACGTCCACTACCTGCGCCGCGAGGACTACGACAACCACGCGGCGCTGCTCTGCGTGCAGACGAAGTCGACGCTCGAGCAGCCGAAGCTGACCTTCGACACCAACGAGTTCTTCCTCAAGAGCGCCGCCGAGATGGAGGAGTCGTTCGCGGCCTGGCCGGAGGCGGTGCCGACGACGCTCGAGATCGCCGAGCGCTGCGAGGTCGAGATCGAGCTCGGCAAGCTGCTGCTGCCGCGCTTCCCGACGCCCGACGGCGAGGAGCCGGGCGCAGATGCTGCGCCGGCTCGCTCGACGAGGGGCTGCGGCGCCGCTACGGCGACCCGATCCCGGCCGCGGCGCGCGGAGCGGCTCGAGTTCGAGCTCGGCGTGATCGCCGAGATGGGCTTCGAGTCCTACTTCCTGATCGTCTGGGACTTCGTCAACTACGCGAAGGAGAACGGGATCGCGGTCGGGCCCGGGCCGCGGCTCGGCGGCCGGCTCGATCGTCGCCTACGCCCTCAACATCACCGACCTCGACCCGCTCGCCAACGACCTGCTCTTCGAGCGCTTCCTCAACCCGGCGCGCAAGTCGATGCCGGACATCGACATCGACTTCTCGGTCCGCGGCCGCGAGCGGGTGATCCGCTACGTGCCAGGAGAAGTACGGCCGCGAGTCGGTCGCCCAGATCATCACCTTCGGCAAGATGGCGCCGCGGGCCGCGACCCGCGACGCGGCGCGGGTGCTCGGCTACGACTACGCGACCGGCGACCGGGCCGCGAAGCTGATCCCGGAGCCGATCATGGGCCGCAGCCCGAGCTTCGCCGACTGCCTGAAGCCGGGCCAGGACCTGCGCAAGGCCGTCGACGCCGACGCGCGACGTCGAAGCGGATCGTCGACGTCGCCCAGGGCCTCGAGGGGATCGTCCGCAACAACTCGATCCACGCCGCCGCGGTGGTGATCGCCGACCGGCCGCTCGACGAGATCGTCCCGCTGCAGCTCGCCGAGGACCGCGGCGCCCCGGCCGAGCAAGGGCGCGAACGGCAAGCCGGAGCGCCAGTACAAGATCGTCACCCAGTACTCGATGGGGCCGATCGAGGAGATCGGGCTGCTGAAGATGGACTTCCTCGGGCTGCGCAACCTCGACGTGATCGAGGACGCGGTCGAGATCATCCGCCGCTCGCGCGGGGTCGAGGTCGACATCGAGTCGATCCCGCTCGACGACGCGAAGACCTTCGAGATGCTCGCCCGCGGCGACTCGGTCGGCGTCTTCCAGCTCGAGTCCGAGGGCATGCGCGAGGCGCTGCAGCAGATCCGCCCGACCGAGTTCAACGACATCGTCGCGATCGGCGCCCTCTACCGGCCCGGGCGCGATGCGCTTCATCCCCGACTACGCGCGCGGCAAGCGCAACCCGGCCTCGGTCACCTACCAGGACCCGCGCCTGCGCCCGATCACCGAGGAGACCTACGGCTGCTGCATCTACCAGGAGCAGCTGATGGAGATCTCGAAGCAGCTCGGCGGCTTCACGCCGGCCGAGGCGGACGACCTGCGCAAGGCGGTCGGCAAGAAGAAGCGCGACCTGATGGCGACGATGGAGGGCAAGTTCATCGACGGCTGCGCCGCCTCGGGCACGGCGCCGGCGCGTCGCCAAGGACCTCTGGTCGCTGATGACCGCGGCCGCCGACTACTCGTTCAACAAGTCCCACGCCGCCTGCTACGCGCTGATCTCCTACCGCACCGCCTACCTGAAGGCGAACTACCCGGCCGAGTACATGGCGGCGGTGATCTCCTCGGTGATGTCGACCAAGGACAAGGTCCCGTTCTTCGTCAACCGCTGCAACGAGATGGGCATCGAGGTGCTGCCGCCCGACGTCAACTCCTCCGACCACGGCTTCGTCGTCTCGGGCAACTCGATCCGCTTCGGCCTCGACGCGGTCAAGAACGTCGGCCACGCGGCGGTCGAGACGATCATCGCCTCGCGCGAGGCCGACGGGCCGTTCGAGTCGATCTGGGACTTCTGCGAGCGCGTCGACTCGCGCGCGGTCAACAAGCGCGCGATCGAGTGCCTGGTCAAGTGCGGGGCGCTCGACTCGACCGGCGACCCGCGCCGCGGGCATGCTCGAGGTGCTCGCCCAGGCGCAGTCCGCGGGCCAGAAGGCGCAGGAGGACTCGCGCCGCGGCCAGGGCTCGATCTTCGACCTCGGCGGCGACCGGCGGCGCCGAGGCGCCGGCCGGCGGCGCGTTCGCGGCCCCGCGGCATCCGCCGGTGCCCGGCCGAGCGAGTTCGACCAGCGCGAGCTGCTGCGGCTCGAGAAGGAGACGCTCGGGACGTTCGTCTCCGCGCACCCGCTCGGCGAGGTGCGCGACGCGCTGCGCGCGCGGGTCGAGCGGCCGCTGACGGCCGTCGGCGGCGCTGGCCGACGGCGCCTGGGTGACGGTCGGCGGGATCGTCGCCGAGGCGAAGAAGGTGCGCACGCGCCGCGGCGGCTACGTGATGTTCGCGGCCTCGACGACCTCGAGGGCCGGCTCGAGCTGTTCGTCCGCGACGCCGCGTCGCGAGGCCGGCCGAGGTGCTCGAGGTGGACCGCGTCGTCGTCGTCCGGGGCCGGGTCGAGAAAGGGGAGGCGGGCAAGCTCAGCCTCGTCGTGCACGAGGCCGAGCGCGTTCGAGCCCGGCGCCGTCGAGCTCGCGGCCGCGCAAGGCCAAGCTCAACCGCGGCCGCCGAGCCGCTCGTCCTGCGCATCGACGCCGCCGCGTTCGCCGCCGGGCTGATCGACGAGCTGAAGGCGGTCTTCGGCGACTTCCCCGGCGACAACGAGGTGCTGCTCGAGATGCGCACGCGCGAGGGCGTCCGGCGGCTGCGCTTCGGCACCGACTACCGGGTCGCGCCCTCGGCGGCCCTGCGGGCCGAGCTCGACCAATTGCTCGGCCCAGCGTCACTGGCTGCCTGAGCACCTAAACTTTCTACGTGGCAACGGTCCAGCAGATCGGGAACGCAGGCGGGCGAGTGCCGCCGCTGCCGCACCTTCTGCGACAAGCTGATCGAGCCCCGCGGCTGCATCGAGCTCGGCTGCCGCTTCCTCTACAGCTACGAGGACCAGCTCACCGGGGCGCAGTTCATGGGCTGCCTGCGCAAGGTCTTCCGCGCCGAGATCGACGTCGACATGTTCGAGCTCGCCGAGGCCGCCGGCGGCTTCGGCGGGATCAAGATGACCGGCGAGCCGCTGCCCCAGTGCCAGTTCCGGGTCGAGCCCGCGTACGAGGGCGACGGCGCGGCCTACTCGCTGCGTCAACCCGCGCTTCTTCGACTGCACCGACGAGGGCCCCGAGGGCATCCGCGCCTTCGACCTGCGCGACTCGCTTCGCGAGTCGCACTGAATAACTCGCGCCACGTCCTGGTCGACGCGATGGCGCGGGTGGTGGGATTTGGCAGGTAGGGGGCGGAGGGCTGCGCCCCGCGTGAGGTTCGTCGTGCCTTGCACGCGCTCTGGCCGCCTCCCGTCTAGCGAGTGGTGACTTAACCACCGCAGGGGTGGTCAAGTCACCTTTCGCGGTGCGATGCGGCGCGGTGCGGCGGGGCGGAGGCAGCCCGGAATCCCGATCAGCCGCGGCCCACGCCTCACGACCACGGCCACTACCGCGCACGCCCGACGCGACTGCGCGTACCGCGGACAATTGATTCGGGCGAGAGCGGAGGACGTGGCGCGAGTTATTCCTCAGGCGCGGAATCGGTAGCCGACGCCGCGCACCGTCTCGAACCGATCGCCGCCCAGCTTGCGGCGCAGGTAGCCGACGTAGACGTCGACCACGTTCGACCCCGGGTCGTAGTCGTAGCCCCAGACACGGGCGAGCAGCTGCTCGCGGCTCAGCACCTGGTTGGGGTGCTCGAGGAAGGTGCGCAGGAGCTCGAACTCGCGCGCGCTGAGCTCGACCCGTCTCGCCGTTGACGCTCGCCCAGCGGGTGCGCAGGTCGAGGCTGACGCCGCCGACGCGAAGCTGGGTCTGCTCGTCGACGGCCGGCTCGTCGCGCAGCCGGGCCCGGATGCGCGCGACCAGCTCCTCGAAGTGAAAGGGCTTCGGCAGGTAGTCGTCGGCGCCCGCCTCGAGGCCCGCGACCCGGTCGTAGGGGTCGCCGCGGGCCGTGAGCACGATCACCGGCAGGCGCTGGCCGTCGCTGCGCAGATCGCGCAGGACGTCGAGGCCGTCCTTGCCGGGCAGGCCGAGGTCGAGGATGAGCAGGTCGAAGTCGTCGTCGTTCGCGACCGCGTTCGACGCTTGGCCCGTCCCCGACGACGGTGGTCATGAAGCCGCTTGCCCGCAGGCCCTTCTCCAGGAAGGAGGCCAGGCGGGCCTCGTCCTCGGCGATCAGGATCCGGCTCACGGCACCGGGGTCGCGGGGAGCACGATCGTGAACGTCGAGCCGAGCCCCAGCTTCGAGTCCAGCTCGACGCGGCCGCCGTGCGCCTCGGCGATCGCGCGCACGATCGAGAGGCCCAGCCCGGCGCCGTCGGAGGAGCCGGAGCTCGGGTTGCCGCGCGCGTAGCGGCTCGAAGATCCGCTCGCGGTCGTCGGGGTCGATCCCGGGGCCCTCGTCGCGGACCCAGAGGCGCGCCTGGTCGCCGATCAGCGAGCTGCCGAGCGAGATCGAGTCGCCGGCCCGGGTGTGGCGGACCGCGTTGTCGGCGAGGTTCATGACCGCCTGGGTGATCCGCTGGGGGTCGGCGACGACGATCCCGACCCCCGTGCCGTCGATGCGCCAGTCGCGGTCGCCGAGGCTGCGCGCCTTGGTGAACAGGTCGTGGGTGAAGAGGTCGAGGTCGATCGGCCCCAGGCGCAGGAAGTCCGGCCGCGGCGCCTTGGCGAGCAGGAGCAGGTCGTCGACGTAGCGGCTCATGCGGTCGAGCTCGTCCTGGATCACGGCGATCGCCTCCTCGCGCTCCCGCGGCGCGTCGCTGAGGGTCTCGAGGTGGCCGCGGATGACCGTGATCGGGCGTGCGCAGCTCGTGGCTGACGTCGGTCAGGAAATCCTTCTGGTCGGCGAACGCGATCTCGAGCCGGTCCAGCATCCCGTTGAACGTCCGCCCGAGCTCCGCGATCTCGTCGCCGCCGCGCACCGGGATCCGGCAGGAGAGGTCGGTGTCGGTGATCGTCTTCGCCGTCCGTGAGAGCGCCTGGAGCGGCGCGATCGCGCGACCGGCCGCGAGCCAGATGAACAGGGAGGCGAGCAGCAGGACGACGAGCGAGACGCCCACGGCGACCGTGACCGCGCTCTCGACCTCGTCGCGCGCGGCCGCCGTGAGCGACGCGACCACGAGCACGCCATGGGTGTCGCCGATCGTGACCGGTACGGCGAGGTAGCGGGTCTCGCCAAGCGGGGTGTCGAGGTCGCCGCCGGTTGCCGAGCGGGTCCGGGCGAGGCTGTTGAACGAAGTCTGCAGGGCGTCGTCGCTCGGGTTGGCCACCTCCGACGCGTGGTGCTCGCTGTCGACGAACGTGACCAGGGTCCCGTCCGAGGGGGCCGAGGTCTGCTCGAGGTAGCTGTCGAAGAGCTGGCCGACCCCCATGAACGGCTTGCCGTTCCCCGGCTGCCCCCGAGCCGAGAGGTCCTGCAGGGAGTTCACGTCCAGGGCGAGCTCGCGCTGCACCTGGTCGCCGATCCGCGACAGCAGCAGCTCGCGCAGCACGAGCACCGACGCAGCGGTCGAGACGATCAGCAGGGCGAGGAACGAGACCAGGACGCGTGTGCGGACGCCGGCGAGCAGCGACCGACGCTCGCCGTCCTCCGCGCCCTCAGCCCTCGCGGGTCGACTCCGAGACTCGATCAACACGCTCAGGAATGTAGCCGGGATCGGGGCATCCGGACCTCAGTTGAGGACCGGCGCGCAAGCCGCCGCTCGCCGGCGTGCGGCGCTCCGGCGGGCTCAGTCCAGGGCCGCCCTGAGGCGCGCCAGCGTGCTGTTGTACTGGTCGTCCGTCGGCGAATGCCCCGGGCCCGGGTTCGTCCCCGGTCCTGGGGAGCCTGGCGAGGGGGAGGAGGTCGGCACGCTGCCGCCGACCGGGGCCGGCGCGGCGGCGACCGCGGCCGGGGGAGCGCCGCTGCTGGCCACCGGACCGGCAGACGGTGCGGAGGCGTGGCGCCGAGGGGGCTGATGGCGGGCGTGATGGTGGTGCGCCGGCTTGTGGTGGTGGGGCCGCTGCGGCGCGGTGGACGCCGTCGAGGGCGCACCCCCGGGCGCGTTGACGCCGGAGACGGAGTTATCGTCGTTGGGTCGCAGGATCGTCAGGTAGATGACGACGAGCAGGACGCCCACGACGGCTCCTTGCAAGGTGACTATGCGCGCGCGATGGCTCACTCGCGCCGGCGAGAAGGTGAAGGGAGGCGCATCCAGTGACTAGGTTGGCGATTGGAAATAAGAGGCTCATGAGACGCGCATGAGAGGGGGATGAGCGCCCACGTCCGCGGCTGCGGACAATAAGAGCGATTCTCATCCGGCGCTCACGTTGGTCTCACCACGCCGACCTACTCTCGTCCTTGTTCATCTCCCCATCTCGAAGGAGACCCGTTCTGTGCGAATCACCAATCTGCTGAAGACCAAGCTCGCTGGACTCCTAGTCGTCGCGCTGTGCGCGTCGCTGGTCGTGCCGGCACTCGCGGGGGCCCAGCAGGTCGATCCGACCACCAGCCAGTACGGCGGTCAACTCTCGCAGCTCAACACCGGCGGCAAGGGTGGGCAGCCTCCCGCGAACACCACGAATTCCGGTACGAATTCCGGTGCTCCGGCGGCTTCGCCCGGCGGTACTGGCCTCAGTGGTCACGTGGGTCCGCTGCCGTTCACCGGCTTTGACGTGATCGCCATGGCGGCGGTTGCGCTGGCGGTGACGGGGCTCGGCCTCGGTCTGCAGCGTGCGGTCTCACGTGAGACCACCGACGACCTCGCCTGATCGGCCTCTGGAAAACGATCTAGCGCGTTAGCGCTTCGATCGCCGCCCGCCTCGACGGCGGGCGGCGATTCCGCGTTTGCGCAGCTTGCGGGCCAGCTCGACGTCCGCACGCCCAGGCGAGCCATCCGTGCCGCCGGTCTCGATCAGGGTGGGCAGCGCGTCGAAGCGCGGCTCGGAGAGAAAGACCGCGAGCCCGCGCTCGCCGATCTCGCCCTCGCCGAGGTTCGCGTGACGATCGCGGTTGCCGCCAAGCGGCGTCTTCGAGTCGTTCAGGTGCAGGCAGGTCAGCCGATCGAGGCCCACCTTGGCGTCGAACTCGTCGATCACCGCCGCGAGGGCGTCGCGCGTGCGGATCTCGAACCCGGACGCGAGCAGGTGGCACGAGTCGAGGCAGATCCCGACCCGCGCGTCGCCGTCCAGCAGGTCGACGAGCTCCGCGAGCTCGTCGAAGTTTCGCCCCAGCGGACCCTGCGTCCCGGCCGTGTTCTCGAGCAGCACCGGGCAGCTCTCCGAGTCGGCGAGCGCCTTGGCGATGGCCTTCGCGGCCCGCTTCATCGACGCGGCGTGCGGCTCGCCCTTGCGAGCGCCGGCGTGCAGGACCACACCGTGCGCCCCGATGCCGGCGCCCACGCGCAGCGCGTGGGTGAGCGACGCGATCGACTTGGCGCGGATCTCGCGCTCCTTGCTGGCGCAGTTGATCAGGTAGACGGCGTGGATCGTCGTCGAGGCGATGTCGGTCTCGGCGACGGCCTCACGGTAGGCGGCGAAGTCGTCATCCGTGTACTTCGTCGGCCGCCACATGCGCGGGCTCTGGTTGAAGATCTGGATCGCCTCGGAGTGGCTCTCGGCCCCGCGCTCGACCGCCTTGTCGAGCCCGCCCGCCGTGGACACATGCGCTCCGATCAGCATCGGCGCGGCAGCCTATCGACCGACCGCGGCTGAGCCGGGCGCCCCCGAACGGCGACGGCCGCCCCGGGGGGCGGCCGTCGTCCGCTCATGCCGGCCGGGCTACTAGCGCCCGCCGTCGACCGCGATGTAGGCCTCGGCGCTCCCGTTCGGGTGCACCAGGACCACCGGCGCGAGGCAGGTGGAGGGCACGTCGAAGCCCCGGTCGCGAATCCGCGCGTCGCCGGAGCGCGAGATCCGGACGTGGCGGGTCGTGTCCGCCGCCGCCGTCTCGCTGTCGGCGCCGCAGTAGAGCGAGGCGCTGATCGTCATCACGCCGCCGGGCGTGTCATCGCCGGCGGGCTTTGGGATCACCAGACCCTCGACCCGCAGGTCGAGCCCGTTGTCGTCGATCCGCACCTCGCCGCGGTCGAGCACCCAGGGCAGGCCGCCCGGGGCGACGCCGTGGAAGCTGGGGTCGCCGGGCATCGACGCGGCCAGCGACGACTCGAGCTGCGGTGAGCCGTTGTCGCCCGAGCCCGATCCGCCGGAGCCGCTCGCGCCGACGGCCAGCGCCATCGAGAACGCCGCGACCGCGACCGCCGTGACGGCGGCCAGTGCCCGCTTCGAGATCCACATGTGTCCGCTCCCTTCGTGGGGGGTTGTCAATCCCGAAACACGGGGGAGCCCGAAGGCTCACGCGGCGCGTGCGGAAGGGCGGCGCCGGGATCGAGCCTCGCGCCACAGCGCGACGAGGGCGATCGCTGCGCCGGCGAGCATCGGGCCGGCCATCGGGACGGTGTAGCGCCCGGTGTAGTTGCCGGTCAGCGCCGGAGCGGCGATCAGCGCCAGTCCGCCGACGCCGAGCATGAGCTCGCCGATCCGCTCGCGGCGGGTGCCGGCGATCAGCCCCACGACCACGAGCACGGTGGCGAGCGCGAGCATCGTTCCCCCGAAACGGCTGACCTGCTGCCAGCTGCTGATCGCCTCGAGCGGGGCGCGCTGGCGGTCGGGGCTGAAGTCGTCGAAGAAGACCTGCATCTGGTCGGCGACGTTGATCTGGACCTGGGCGAAGAACGCGTCGTCGACGCCCAGGCGGTAGTCGAGCAACGGGTCGAGTCCCTCGCCCTCCCCGGCGGCGACCGGCATCAGGCTCGGCACCCAGTAGGCCCGGAGGTTGTCCCAGACCGACCGCGCGTAGTCGCCGGGCTGGGCGAGCACGGCGCGTTTGGCCCAGCTGCCGAGCAGCTTGTCCGCGGTGCTGTCCGTCTGATCCGGGAAGGCGCCGAACAGGCGCGGCGCGGGTGCCGACGGGTCGAAGACGTAGTAGCGGGCGCCGTGCCGCTCGTCCGGCGGTGTGTCCTCGCAGAGTGCCTCGGTGCCCGGCGGCGGGGTGAACTGGCTGCAATCCGCGAACTGCGCGGCGCGCGCGTAGAGGTACCAGCCCGGCGACGGCCCGATGCCGAACCGCGGTCCGAACGCGGCGTTGGCGAGCGCGAACGAGACCAGCACCACCGCCGCGCCTCCCGCCGCGGCGAGCGGCGTCGCCCAGCGAGCCCGGCTGCGCCACGCGCGCTCCGCGCGGGGAGGCGCCAACAGGAGGGCGAGGACGACGACGGCGAGCATGGCCAGCCCGGCGGTGCGGATCGTCACGGCCAGCGCGAGGAGCAGCCCGGCGCAAAGCGGCCAGCGCCAGAGCGGGCGCGGCTCGTCGAGGGCCCGGACGGCCGCGTAGAGCCCCGCCGAGGCGGCCAGAATCGCCCAGCTCTCGGCCATGATCGCGTGCTCGAGCAGGACCTCGTCCGGGTTCAGGAGCACGATCGCGGCCGGCAGGAGTCCGGCCCACACCGATCCGGTGATCCGGCGGGTGGCCCCGTAGAGGAGCAGCGCCGAGGCGATGCCGGTCACGTGCTGGATGACGATCGGGACCGCGACCTCGCGCGTGACCGCGCCGATCGTTGCCAGGATCAGCGCGTACCCGGCCGGGTGCTGCGGGTCGGCGAACGGGTTCGACTCGGCGAACTTGGCGTAGATGCTCGAGTCGGCGAGGTTGGTCGCGGTCGGCCACCAGCTCAGCTCGGTGACTATCCGCAGCGCGATTCCGAGGACGATGAGGCCGAGCAGCGCACCGCTCGCCGGTCCCAGGGAGCGGACGAACTCAGACCATCTGCGGCCGATATCGATGCGCACGGCGGGTCATGCAATCACCCTGTGGAAACATGCGCGCCGCGATGACCCAATCTCCCCGAGCCCGCTTCGCCCCGTCGCCCACCGGCGCCCTGCACATCGGCGGCGCCCGCACGGCGCTCTACAACTGGCTCTTCGCCCGCGGGACGGGTGGGGCGCTGGTGCTGCGGATCGAGGACACGGACCGGGAGCGCTCGACTCCGGAGAACGTGGAGCAGATCCTCGACGCGCTCCGCTGGCTCGAGCTCGACTGGGACGAGGGCCCGCTGAGCCAGGCCGAGCGGGGCGAGCGCCATCGCGAGCGGATCGACGAGCTGGTCGAGGCGGGCAGGGCGTACCCGGACACCGCCACCGCCGACGACGTCCGCGCCTACAAGCAGGCCCATGACAACGCCGCCTACCGGGGCGAGGCACGCCCAGGCGAGGGTGCCGCGATCCGCCTCCGGGTCCCCGACGAGGGCGAGACCGTGGTCGACGACCTCATCCGCGGCCCGGTGCGGTTCGAGAACCGGCTCCAGGACGATCTCGTCATCGCGCGCGGCGACGGCACGCCGCTCTACAACTTCGCGGTCGCCGTCGACGACCTCGAGATGGGCATCACCGATGTGATTCGCGGCGACGATCACCTCTCCAACACCCCGAAGCAGCTGCTCGTTTTCGCCGCGCTCGGCGCCGAGCCGCCCCGCTACGCCCATCTGCCGCTCCTCCACGGGCCGGACGGCAAGAAGCTCTCCAAGCGCCACGGCGCGGCCTCGGTGCAGGAGCTGCGCGAGCGCGGGTACCTGCCGGCGGCCGTGCGCAACTACCTGGCTCTGCTCGGCTGGGGAGCCGAGGACGACCAGACGATCCTCTCCACCGAGGAGCTCGTCGAGCAGTTCTCGATCGACCGGGTCGGGCGATCGTCGGCGATCTTCGACGAGCAGAAGCTGCGGTGGCTGAACGGCCGGTACATGCGCGATCTGCCCCTCGACGACTACGTCGAGGCCGCAGCCGCCGAGCTCGAGCGCTCCGGGCATGCGGAGGCGGCGGCCGACCGCGTGGCGCTCGCCGGGGCCTGTGCGATCGCACAGGACAAGGCTCAGACCCTCGACGAGCTGTGGCCCCTGATCGCGTTCCTGTTCGAGCCGCCGGTCGACGACCCGAAGGCCTGGCAGAAGGTGATGGAGCGCGACGGGGTGACGGGAGAGCCTCGGCGCGTCCCTCGACGCGATCCGCGGCGTGGAGCCATTCGACGCCGAGACGCTCGAGCGGGAGCTCGGCGCCGTGGTGGAGCGCCTGGGGGCCAAGCCGCGCGACGTCTACCAGCCGATTCGCGTCGCGATCACCGGCACGACCGTCTCGCCCGGGATCTTCGAGTCGCTGGCCGCGCTCGGCCGCGAGCGCGCGGGCGAGCGCATCGAGGCGGCGCTGTCCCGCCTCGCCGGCAGCGGCTGACCAGGCGCTAAACAAGCGGGCTCGGAATGCCGATCTAGCGGATGGGACCGCGGCGCGGCCGCGGCTGCACCGATCGAACACTTGAGCCAATGAATCAAGCTACGAAGCCGACCACGCCGGCAGGGCGCGGAGGAGTAGGGGGGAGGCGTCTCGCCGACGCCTTCGACGAGGTATCCCGGATGCCGGCGCTCTCAGAGGCCCGGCGCCGCCTCCTCGGCCTTTGTGAGCGCCAGGCGAGCTCGTCGAACGAGCTTGCCGACGCGATCGAGGCCGACACTGCCCTGGCGATCACGGTCATGCGCGCCGCCAACAACGGCGCCGGCCCCTCGGGGCGGACCGGGGGCGTGCGCGAGGCGGTCGAGGCGCTGCAGGTGGACTCGGTGCGCTCGCTCGCCCAGGCGGTCGACACCTACGACGTGCTCGACGCCCCGGGCCTCGCCTCGGACCGCAACGAGCGCTTCCGCCGGCACGCTGTCGCCGTGCGCATCGCCGCCGAGCGGGTCGGCGAGGTCGCGCGGCTGTCGCAGCGCGACGAGCTCGCCGTGGCCGCCCTGCTGCACGACGTCGGCAAGCTCGTCCTGGCGCAGCTCTACGGCGACGCCGCCTCCGACCGAGGGCCGCGAGGAGTCGCCCGACGACCGCGCCCGCCGCGAGCGCCGCGAGCTCGGCATCGACCACGCCCTGGTCGGCGCCGTCCTGATCCGCCGTTGGGGCATGCCGAAGATCATCTCCGGCGCCGTCGAGCGCCACCACTCACCGGACGCCACCGGCCACGCCGCCGCGATCCGGCTCGCCGACATGATCGTCCACCACGCCGCGGGCGACCCGGTCTCCGCCGACGCGATGCGCGAGGCCGCGGCGGCGCTCAAGCTCGACGACCAGGCGCTCAGCGGACTGCTGTTCGAGTTCCCGCACGCGAGCGAGCGCCGGCGCCGCGCGGCGGAGCCCTGCCCGCTCTCGATGCGCGAGATGGACGCCCTGCGCGGCCTCGCCGAGGGCAAGGTCTACAAGCAGATCGCCGTGGAGCTGACGCTCTCGGTCAGCACGGTCCGCACGCACCTGCACAACGTCTACCGCAAGATCGGCGCGGTGGACCGAGCCCAGGCGGTCCTGATCGCAAGGGACCGCGGCTGGCTGTAGCGCGGCCGCGCTCGGCGCCGCGATCGAGCGTCTGCGTTACTCGATAAGCGCTGACCGGAGCCCGATGGCCACGGCGTGGGTGCGGTCGCGGGCCTCGAGGCGGGCGAGGAGTGCCTTGGTGTGCGTGCGGACCGTCTCGGTGCTCAGGCCCAGCTCGCGGGCCGCGATCTCGGTCGAGTGGCCGTCGGCGTAGAGCTGGAGGATCTGGCGCTGGCGGCGGGTCAGCTCGGGCCGGCCGGCGTTGCGCGCGGCCGGGTCGACGAAGGTCTCGGCCTCGGCGGCGGCGTCGACCGCGCGGGCGAGCTCGGTCGTCGGCGAGCTCTTGGCGACGTAGGCCGTCGCGCCGGCCTCGATCGCCTCGTTGGCGGCGTGGCGCTCGGGGCGGGCGCCGTGGGCGACGATCCCGAGCCCCGGGCGGGCTCGGTGCAGGGCGCGGATCGCCGGGATGCCGAGCAGCGGCGTCGGGGCCGCTCGCGGCGAGCACCAGCTCGACGATCGCGACGTCGAAGTCCCCGATCGAGCTGATCAGGTCGAGCGCGTCCTGGCCGTCGCTCGCCTCCTCGACCTCGTAGCGGTTCGCGAGCAGCCCGCGGACACCCAGCCGCACGGCAGGCTGCTCATCGATCACTAGACAGCGTCGCTCCTCGCTCATACCTATGCCCCGACCCGGGGCCAGAGCGGGCCCCAGTAGACGCTCCACCGGCGTTTCGACGGCGGCTGACGGCAGCCTTCGGGCCGCTCGGCCATCCTAGCCAGCCCCACGATGGCGATGCGGTCGGCCGCCGGTACGAGCGAGGTTTTTACGCCCACATCCGATACAACCCGCGGGTGGCGTCAGTCGCGAATCGGAGGGGGCGATGATCTCGGTGACCTCCAAGTCGCGGTACGCGGTCGTCGCGATGGCCGAGCTCGCCCGCTCGGGCGAGCGGCCGGTGCCGATCGCCACGATCGCCGAGCGGCGCGGGATGCCGGTGCAGTTCCTCGAGCAGCTCTTCTCGACCCTGCGCCGCGCCGGCCTGCTGCTGAGTCAGCGCGGGGTCAAGGGCGGCTACACACTCGCTCGCCCGCCGGACCAGATCACCGTGATCGAGGTCGTCCAGGCCCTCGACGGGAAGGTCGGCGCCGAGGCCGACGAGGCCGGCGGGATCTGGAAGGACGGCGTCGAGGCGCTCCGCGACGTCTTCAGCCGCACCACGATCGCCGACATCGCCCGTCGTGAGGCGGACGAGGTCGGCGCGGGCATGTACCACATCTAGCTGGCCCAGTGACCAAGCCGGGTTTGGCTTAACCATGCGCAATCGATGGGCGTGTGGGGGCGCAGGAATACGCGGCCGTTGTCCCGTGAGTGTCCCGCCGACCGCGCTGCGCCGCTACGCGCGGAACGGCGGCTCGAGCAGGCGCTTGACCGCGGCCTCGGCGTCGCGAGCGAAGTTCCTCCACTGCGACCACGCTCATCGGGGTGGCGAACGGCCAGCTTGTCCACCCAGACGATGCCCAACTGACGAGTCACGTCCTCTCTGCTTCGGCTCGTGAGGTGGGGGAGGGTTCCGCTTCGTGCGCCCCAAGGGAAGGCGATGCCCATCGATGCCCTGATCGCGCTCGTCATGGCCCACCGCGTTCTCCGCGCGCAGGAGGCAGCGCCGCCAACGAACCCGGTGGTCAGCGCGAGCAGCGCCAACTTCCCGACCTTCGCCTGAGAGGAGCCGACCGATGAACCGAGACATACGACCGCTGGGAGCCGGTGACGGCAGGGACACCAATGGAGCGCTCGGTCGGGCCGAGGCGGACCTGGAACGGCGACGCAGGGATGCACCCGACCCCGCACCGGAACCGGAGCCGCCGGCCCACCCCGCCACCCGCCACCTTTTTGAGGACCAGGACTGATGAACCCGCGGAGCCTCGCTTGGTCGGACATAGGCTGGCCTCAACCGAGGCGGTGCCTCAACGCCCGCTGGAACAGCCCAGCTGCGTCTTCTTGGCCTCGCCTAAGCCACCACACGGGAGAGGTCACATGACCGCCAAGCACCGCTCGCATGCTCACCAGCCGCTCGCCCTCGGGCGGCGGCTGCGAATCACGATCGCCGCGCTCGTACTCGCCGCGCTCGGCCTCGGCGCCGCCGCCCCGGCGAGCCAGGCAGACGTCGGCAGCGTCTACTTCGACGCCAACAACAACGCCGCCGCAGGCGGGACGCTGTTCAACGGAACCTTCACCGGCGTGCGCAACGTCGGCCTCGGTCCCGCCGTGATGTTCAACCTCACCAGCGGCAGCGACAACCTCGGCGTCGGCGCCTTCGCGCTGACCGGCGACACGAGCGGGTCGTCCAACACCGCCGCCGGAAGCTTCGCGCTCTTCGACAACACGACCGGCGCGTTCAACGTCGCCGTCGGCGGCTCCGCGCTGGCCAACAACACAACGGGCGACGAGAACGTCGCCGCCGGGACGCAGTCCATGGTCGCGAACACGACCGGCGCGTTCAACGTCGCCGTCGGCAACTTGGCGCTGAACCAAAACACGACGGGCAACCACAACACAGCCGTCGGCCATGGCGCCCTCTCCGGCAGCACGAACGGCTCGGAGAACGCCGCAACCGGCTACCGGGCGCTCGAGAGCAACACCACCGGCAACAGCAACGTCGCCACCGGCCCAAGCGCCCTCAAGGCGAACACCACCGGCAACAACAACGTCGCCACCGGCATCAACGCACTGCTCAACTCGACCGGGTCGGTCAACGTCGCGATCGGCCGAAACGCGGGCAAGAACCTGACCACCGGCTCCAACAACGTCGACGTCGCCAACACCGGCAAGGCCGGCGAAGCGGGGACGATCCGGATCGGCACCGACGGCACCCAGACGGCCACCTACATCTCCGGGATCAGCGGCACGGCCCTGAGCGGGGCGACCCAGCCGGTGGTCGTCAAGTCAAACGGCCAGCTAGGGACCGCGCCCGTGGCGAAGCAGGGCGGAGCCGTCAAGCGCCTCTCGGCCCAGGTCGAGCGCCAGCAGCGCCAGATCGAGCGGCTTCGCAAGCTGGTGAAGGGAGGCTGATTGAGGCGGCTTGACTCCGCAATCCATCGACAGGGACGAGGCCCGCGATCACCAGCGCGAGAGCACGGACGCAGACGACCCGTCCCCAGCCGACCGCAGGACCACGCTCGCGGTCGACTGCGCGACGGTGGGCGACGCGCCTTTGAGCTCTGCCAGCGCGCGTACGAGGTCGACCGCGAGCTCGAATCCGATCTGAGGATGGCGGGCAAGCCAAAGGCCGACCCAGCGGATCAGCGCCGGCTCGAAGCGGGCGTCGTCCTCGTCGCCCATCAGCAAGACGATCGCCAGCGCGTGCTCGGGCTCGACCCGTTCGAGGTCGCGCGCCGCGGCCTCCGCTTCGGCCAGGTCCCGCCGCCCCAGCGCCGTGACGAGATCCGCGTTCGGCGAGGCTGGTATCGAACGCATGTTCGCATACCGGTCCAACGCCCAGGGGGCGCCGGCGGACGGCTACGAGGCCGCGCTCGATCGGCTCTCGCCCGACTGGCGCGAGCACCGAGCTCGAACGTCCTAGCGGACGGCGCTCCCCAGGAGGGTCCGGCGAAACGATTCGGGAAACCCCCTCGTTCGACCCCGTTCAGAGGAGTAAGCTGGATTGCGCTGGCCCTGCGGCCAATAGTTTCGGCTTGAAGAGCGTTCTTACGCCGACACGCGATCAACGCGGCGAGGTACCTCACTCTCAGGCAAACGGAATCGACTGCGGGGCCAGTCGTTTTGCGAGGGGATTACGGGGCGAGGGGGGGCCGCCGTCTGCTCGATGCGCTCGACCAACAGGGGCGCGCAAACGTACGCCAGCGGCGCGAGACCGGCCGGCTTCAGTTGCTCACGAAGCCGGGTGGGCGGCTGACCGCGGCGGGCCTCGGACATTTGCGCGAGCCGGCTCAGAGGTGGCCCCCCGCCATCTCTCAGCCGAGGCGCCGGACGAGAGGTGTTGCCTCCGCGAGGGCCGAGCCCTCGCGGTCCTACATGTCCAGCTTCGGGCCCGACACGCCGCCAAGGCCGCCTGGAGCGGTTCTAGTCGAAGCCCAACTCGACCGCGGCGATATGGAGCTGCCGGATCACGATGTCACTCGAATCGTTGAGGTGTTCTTGGCACTGAAACCCGAGCGTGTGAGTTCCCGCCGCGAGGTTGAAGACGTCCGAGACCGGGATCCCGCCGAGCGAGTAGTCGGTGTCGTCCTCGGCCTCGAGGCTGAAGCCCACCCCCGAGGCGCCATCCACCCGTATCCGACAGCCGCCCCGTGGAGGGTCGCCGCCGTCGGTGCCGAAGCCGTAGGTCCACGTCCCAAGGACGGGGATCGAGCGCCCAAGGGTGAAGCTGAGCTCGGCGCAATCGACGTACGTGAGGTCATGGGGATCGCATGTCGAGTACCCGGTCTCGTGTGCGTCCAGGGTCGTCAGAGTCGACTCGCGCAGGTCGGCTCCGATCAGGCTGTCATCCGTCACCTCGCCGCTTTGGACAGCGTCGTCGGCGATCTCGTATGCCCCGTCCGCGGCTGTCGGGGCGATGTCAGGGGCGGCGAAGGTGGCTGGATCGAGCTCCCCCAACCCGACCGAGCCCGCGCCGAGGTCGGCGCCCGTGAGCCCACCATTCGCAAGCGAGTCGTCGCGAACATCGACGCTCTGGACCTGGTTGTTGCCGATGTCGACGCTCCTCACCTCGCCGTTGACGATGTCAGAGCTGAACACCGTGTTGGCGGCGTAGGCGACGCCCCCGGTGAGGACCAGGAACAGGGCAAGAGCCCCCATCCACTGTCGCCGGACGTGAGCGAGGATTCTGGCGAGCATCTTGCCGCCTTTCCCCCTGCCGCGTGGGACGAACCGCGCCGATCCTCGCACCCCGCGATCTCGACTGCAAGACCCACGCGCAGACACCGATATGCGCTGCCTCTCGGCTGGTAACGCTCTCGACTGGACCAGGGGTACTCGGACCTAGCCAACCCCAACATGCGTGGAGGTCCAGGCCCGCGCCCGGCCGGAGCATAAAACGCTCGCGCCCCAGTCCGCGCCCCAGTCGACCCTGGTCTCCAGCGTTCTCCAACGTCCTCGGTCCTAGCTCTACCCCCTTGACCAAGCGGTAAGGCCAGGCAGCAAGCCAGGCCTGCGGCACGTACCACATCTAGATCCCCCGACGAGGACCCCGCTTGTCTGCGCGGGTCTGACCGCGGCCCGGGAGGATGAACTGGAAGTGGTTGTCGTATCGAGTCGCGCTCTCAGAACACGCAGGTCGCGATCCCGGTCAGCTGCCACTCGGGAGTCCCCGAGGTTGCGACGGCCCGGACCAGCCAGGTGTGCCGATCGACCGCATAGCTTCGCTGGATGGCGACGTTGGGCACGTTCGACCCGCCCGGCCCGGCGATGACGAAGCCGCCTCCCGTGACCCTGTCCTGAGAGAACTGGCAAGGCACCGTGATCTCCTTGGTCGTGGTCGCGTCCACCGCCGTGCTGACGACGATCGGGGGGGCCACCTGACCCGGGATCGCCCCGCCCCCGAGCTCGCCCGCGCCGACCGACCCAAAGCCGAGATCAGCGGCCGTGAGCGACTCATCGGCGATTTCGTCGCCGTCGATCGACCCGTCCCCGATGTCGGCCCCACCCAGCGACTCCCTCCTTACATCGGCGCCGCGGATCTGGTTGTCCTTCACATCGACGCTCTGGAGCGAGTCGTCGATCACGTCCGCGCTTCCGACCGTGTCGGCCGCGTACGCCGCGCTGCCGAGCGCGATGAAGACGGCAAGCGTTGCCATCACGTTTGCGTAGGTAAGGCGGCTACCGAGTATGCGCATGAGCGGTTCCTCCCTGGATTGACTGACTCCCCTGTGAGACCAAGCTAGTCCGGTCACGTGCCTCTCGGCGCCGGACGGCGGGCCTACGGGATCACGATCGTGAAGCCGACGCTGTCGGAGAAGGTGGACGAGCCACGTACGGTTCTAACATTGCCTGCGGTGTCGAAAACGTCGACGTTTGGTCCGAAATAGGTGAACACGACAAAGCCTCCGCCACAATCGGAGCCCGGGGCAACCATCGCCGAGGCATTGCCCTCGGGACTGCTCGTGGTGCTCCAATCGACGGACGCTACGGCCGCTGTTTGAAGGGGGTCGATGCCGGGTGCGACGACGCAATAGCGGCCCGCGCCGAATCGAGTGACGCTCGAGATTCCCTTGGCCCGGTCGATCGAGCATGCCCCGGTGCAACCGACAGGCACCCTGGCGTACGCCCGCGCTGCGTTGCCGATGTCCAACGTACTCTCGTCGATGTCGGCCCCGCTGAGCGTCTCGTTCCGGACATCGACCCCCTGCACCTGGTGGTTGCCGATGTCGACCGATTTCACCTGGCCGTTGATGATGTCGTCGGTGCCGATCGTGTTCGCGGCGTACGCGGTGCCGCCGGCCACGGCGATCACGAGGGCAAGGGTCGCGGTGACGTTCGCGTAGGTCAGACGACTACGAAGGTTCGACATGGGGCTCCCTGCGGCTTGGCGCGATTCGGCGCGCTGGACGAATCCAGCGATCCTCCATTAGCCGGCGGCCCGGCGCATCGGTAGTTCCCCACGTATTTAGAGCCGTCCAGGGCCCTCAACCCGGCGCGGCCGGTCGCCGATGGGAAGGCGTGGACGAAGAACGCGACCCGTACCTCGTCTGGGCGCCGTGGGCCTGCGCCGCGACCGTGGCAGTCGTCTACCTCGTCAGCTGCGGGCTGAGCTGGAAGATCGCGATCTGGGCCGGGCTCGGTTGGCTCGGCGGGTTCGCGCTGTCGCGCCTGCGGGTCCGCCTCGCCCGCACCTCGTAGCGGCGCGTCGCCGCAACCGACCACGCGGCGAGGTGTTCGAGGGGGCGCGGTGATCGCTCGACGGACGATCGGACTCCTGGTGCTCGCGGGCCTGGTGCTCGGCGCTTGGCCGGCGGCGCCCGCGGCTGCGGCGGGCTCGGGCGAGTTCGGCGTCGTCGCGCAGGACAAGCTCGCGCCCTCCGAGTACGGCGAGCTCGCGGACGCGGGGGCGGCCACGCTTCGGATCGGGATCGTGTGGTCGTCGATCGAGCCGCAGCCGGGGGAGCCTCGACCTCGACTACCTCGACTCGGTGGTGTCGAACGCCGCGGACCACGGGATTCGGCTGCTGCCGTTCGTCTACGGGGCGCCGGACTGGGTGACGGGGTCGACCGACCGGCCGCCGATCTACTCGGCGTATGAGCGGCGGCTGTGGGCCGACCTGCTGCAGACGCTCGTCCGCCGTTACGGCCCGGGTGGCGAGCTCTGGGAGCAGGAGCCGAACTACGACCCGATCACGTCGTGGCAGGTCTGGAACGAGCCGAACATCAAGCCGTTCTGGGACCCCGCGCCATCCGCCCGGGGCTACGCGCGCCTGCTGCGCGTGTCGGCGCGTGCCATCCACGACGTCGACTCCAATGCCGAGATCGTCCTCGCGGGCCTCTCGCCGGCGGGGCGCCACTACGTCGCCTCGACCTATCTCCGCGATCTGTACAGGGTCGGCCGCGTGAAGCCCTACTTCGACGCCGTCGCTCTGCACCCGTACGCGGGCGACCTGCGCGGCGTGCGCAAGCAGATCGAGCAGGCCCGGCGGGTGATGCGCCGGTTCGGCAACGGCGACACCAAGATCGACATGACCGAGCTCGGCTGGGCCTCGGGCGGCGACCCGCGCATCCCCTTGGTCAAGACCGAGGCGGGCCAGGCGCAGATGCTCGACCGGGCCTTCGACCTGCTGTCGAGCAAACGCCGGCGCTGGAACATCGGGCAGGTCTACTGGTTCGCCTGGCGCGACCTGAACCAGGAGCAGGACACGTGCGGCTTCTGCCGCTACAGCGGGCTGCTCACACTCGACGGCCGGCGCAAGCCGGCCTGGACGGCCTTTCGGAGCTGGGCGGGCGAGTAGGGCGCGCCGCTACTGGTTGGCGCACTCTTTGCCGGCCTGGAAACCGGCGTCGATCAGATCCTGCGGCGGCTGGCCCGACTGCGCGGCCTGCACGATCGCATCCTTCAGCTGCTCGTCGGTCACCGTCGGACTCGAGCTTGTCGATCGCACACTGTGCCTGCGAGTCGCTCAGGTTCTGAGTGGTGGTCAGCACCTGCAGGAGCTGCCTGTTGAACTCGTCGCGAAGCTGCCCGGCGTCGATCGAGTCCGCGGCGTCGGCCGCGCTCGTGTCGGTGGTCGCCGGGGTGGTGGTCGTACTGGTCGAGGCCGCCGTCGTGGTCGAGTCGTCGCTACCGCACGCGGCCAGCGCGAGGATGGCACCGCAGGCGATGGTGAGCAGCAGTACGCGGATCAACGTGGTCGTGCGGCAACGAGACATCTGAGGACTCCTCTTGGCGGCGTGGCGCAGCGTGGTCGAACGGTCTGAACGCGGGCCGCAGCGTAGACGATCGCTCGGGCGCGACTTGTGAACGCACTCGCTACGGTGACCCGGCATGAGCGTTCCACCCGCATCGCGGACCGCCGCCGGCGTTGCGGCCGAGGCCTCGGCGGTGATCGGCAACACACCCCTGGTCGGGCTGCGCCGCCTCGGCGAGGGACTCGAAGGCGAGGTCGTCGCCAAGCTCGAGTACCTCAACCCGGGCGGTTCGGTCAAGGACCGGATCGGGGTCGCGATGATCGACGCCGCGGAGCGCGCCGGAGCACTCGAGCCCGGCGGGACGATCGTCGAGCCGACCAGCGGCAACACGGGGATCGCCCTCGCGATGGTGTGCGCGGCGCGCGGCTATCGCCTCGTGCTCACGCTGCCGGAGGGGATGAGCCGCGAGCGGGCCAAGCTGCTGCGCGCGTACGGCGCCGAGGTCCACGAGACGCCGTCCCTGGGCGGCATGGCCGAAGCGATCAGGCTCGCCGAGGAGATCGTCGCCGAGCGCGGCGCGTTCATGCCCCAGCAGTTCTCCAACCCCGCCAACCCCGAGGTCCACCGCCGCACGACGGCGGAGGAGATCTGGCGCGACCTCGACGGCGAGGTCGACGCGCTGGTCACCGGGGTCGGCACCGGGGGGACGATCACCGGCGTCGGCGAGGTGCTCAAGAGCCGGCGCCCGGGCGCCTACATCGTCGCGGTCGAGCCCGCGACCTCCGCGGTGCTTTCGGGTGGCCCGCCGGGGCCGCACAAGATCCAGGGCATCGGGGCGGGCTTCGTTCCGGAGGTCCTCGACCGCGAGCTGATCGACGAGGTGATCGGGGTCAGCGACGAGACCGCGCTCGACGCCGCTCGCGCCGCCGCCGAGCGCGAGGGCCTGCTCGTGGGGATCTCGGCCGGAGCCGCATTCGCCGCGTCGCTCGCGCTCGCGGCGCGGCCCGAGATGGCCGGCAAGCGGATCGTCACGATCGCCTGCGACGGCGGCGAGCGATACATGTCACTCCCCTTCTTCATCGCCGACTGATGCTCGGGCTGGGGACACTCGGGCGCGTCCTGCGCGAGATCGGCTCCGACGTCGCCTCGGCGCGCGATCGCGACCCGGCTGCCCGGGGCGTCGGGTCCGTCGAGATCCTCTCGAGCTGGGCCGGGGTGCAGGCGCTGCTCGCGCACCGCGTGTCGCACGCCCTGTACGAGGGCGGGTTCCCGCTCGCGCCGCGTGCGATCTCGTTTGCAAGCCGCGCCGTCACGGGGGTGGAGATTCACCCGGCGGTGAGGATCGGGCGCGAGTTCTTCATCGACCACGGCTCCGGCGTGGTGATCGGCGAGACGGCCGAGATCGGCGACCGGGTCACGCTCTACCAGGGGGTCACGCTCGGCGGTACCGGGTTCGCTCGCGGCAAGCGTCATCCGACGCTCGGCGACGACGTCACGATCGGGTCGGGGGCGAAGCTGCTCGGCCCGGTGACGGTGGGTCACGGCGCGAAGGTGGGGGCAAACACCGTCGTCATCGAGGACGTGCCGCCGAACTCGACCGTCGTCGGCAACCCGGGGCACCCCGTGCGGGTCGAGGGCCGTCGGCCCGAGGGCCCGGACGCGGACTGGATCCACCTCCCGGACCCGATCGCCGACGCGATCCGCGCGCTCGCCGAGCGGCTCGGCGCGGTTGAGAAGCGCCTCGCCGACCTCGACGGCAAGCCCGCCGACGCCGAGGTCAAGGAGCTGCGCCCCCGCCGCGGACCGACCTCCGCCGGCGGCTGAGATCGCGGTCGAGGCGGCGCCGCGAGCGCGTCTATCCTCGCTTCGATGAGCGCGGAAGCGACTCACGGAGCCCCGATCGCGCCCGGCGCCGACCCCGTCGAGCGCCTGCTCGCCGATCTCAACCCGCCGCAGCGCGAAGCGGTCACGCACGCCGAGGGCCCGCTGCTCGTACTGGCCGGCGCCGGCTCGGGCAAGACGCGCGTGCTGACCCACCGGATCGCGTGGCTGCTCGCGACCGGCAGGGCGCGGCCGATGGAGATCCTCGCGATCACGTTCACCAACAAGGCCGCGAACGAGATGCGCGAACGGGTCGCCAGCCTGATCGGCGGGATCTCCCGAGCCATGTGGGTGATGACCTTCCACTCCGCCTGCGCCCGGATCCTGCGCGCCGAGGCCCCGCGGCTCGGCTACAAGCGCACCTTCACGATCTACGACGAGGCCGATTCCGTGCGGATGGTCAAGCGGTGCCTCGACGAGCTCGAGATCGACCCGAAGCGCTATCCGCCGCGCTCGGTCAAGGCGGCGATCTCCGCGGCCAAGAACCAGCTCACCGACGCGGCCGACTACGCGTCCGCCGCCGAGACCGAGCGCGAGCAGGCGATCGCCGACGTCTACAACCTGTACGAGCGCCGGATGGTCGAGGCGAGCGCGATGGACTTCGACGACCTGCTCGTCCGCACGGTCAACCTCCTCGAGCTGTTCGCCGACGTGCGCGAGAAGTACCGCCGGATCTTCCGCTGGGTGCTCGTCGACGAGTACCAGGACACCAACCGCGCGCAGTACCGCCTCCTGCAGCTGATCACCTCCGAGCACCGGAACCTGACGGTCGTAGGCGACGACTTCCAGAGCGTCTACAGTTTTCGCGGCGCCGACATCCGCAACATCCTCGAGTTCGAGCACGACTTCCCGGACGCGACCACGGTGCTGCTCGAGCAGAACTACCGCTCGACCCAGACCGTGCTCGACGCGGCCAACGGGCTGATCGCCCACAACGTCGACCAGAAGCCCAAGCACCTGTGGACCGACGGCGCGCGCGGCGAGCCGATCGTGATCGGCGAGTTCGACGACGAGCACGCCGAGGCCCGGTACGTGGCCTCGGAGATCAACCGGCTCGTCGAGGAGGGCTACTCGCGCGATCAGATCGCGGTCTTCTACCGAGTCAACGCCCAGAGCCGGGTGCTCGAGGACACGCTGGTCCGCTTCGAGATCCCCTACCAGGTGATCGGCGGGACCAAGTTCTACGACCGCGCCGAGATCAAGGACGCGGTCGCCTACCTGCAGCTGCTGGCGAATCCCGCCGACGGGATCTCGTTCTCCCGGGTGGTCAACTCGCCCCGCCGCGGGATCGGTCAGCGCACCGAGGCGCGGATCCTCTCCCACGCGAACACGATGGGCGTGGACGTGCTCGAGGTGCTGGCCCATCCCGCTCAGATCCCGGCGCTCGGATCGGCGGCCCTGCGCGCGGTGACCAGGTTCGCCGAGACATCGCCTCGCTGCGCCAGCGGGCCGAGCGCGGCGGTCCCGTGGCCGAGCTGCTCGAGGCGACGCTGCACGAGACGCGGCTACATCGAGGCGCTCGAGGCCGAGCGGACGGTCGAGGCCGAGGGCCGGATCGAGAACCTCGAGGAGCTCGTCGGCGTCGCGGGCGAGTTCGACGCCAACCGCGAGCTCGAGGGCGACTCGGACCTTGCGCCGCTGGAGGAGTTCCTGGCCCAGATCTCGCTCGTCTCCGAGCAGGACAACATCCGCGAGGAGGAGAGCCTGGCGACCCTGATGTCCCTTCACAACGCCAAGGGCCTCGAGTACGACGCCGTGTTCGTGATCGGCTGCGAGGAGGGCGTCTTCCCGCACTCGCGCTCGCTGGAGGAGGACAACGTCGAGGAGGAGCGCCGGCTCGCCTACGTCGGGCGTCACGCGCGCCCGCGAGCGCCTCTGGCTCACCTACGCGCGCCGCCGGGCCCTGCACGGCGGGGCGAACTGGAACCTGCCGTCGCGCTTTCTCGACGAGCTTCCCGAGAGCCTGGTCGAGCGCCACGTGGCGACCACGAGCACCGGCTGGGCCCTCGGCGGCGGCGACGCCCGCCAGCGGGCGACCGGCTTCGGCGAGCGCCGGAGCGGCGAGGGCTTCTCGGCGCCGCCGCGCAAGGAGCCGGCGCTGCCGCCGGTCCCCTACAACGTGGGCGAGGACGTGATCCACGCGAGCTTCGGCGAGGGCGTCGTGACCGCGATCGAGCCGGGGCCGGTGGTGGTGGTCCGCTTCGCCGGCGACGGGGTCGAGCGCAAGCTGATGGCCGACTACGCGCCGCTGAAGCGCGGGTGCGCGATGAGCGCTCGCGGTGATCGACGGCAAGGCGGTCGCCGCCGACGGTGCGCGAGCGGGTGGCCGCCGGCGTCGCCGAGTACGCCGCGGCGCACGCCGGCCGGGTGCCGGGGCTCGCGACGGTGCTGGTCGGCGACGATCCCGCGTCCCAGGTCTACGTCGGCAACAAGCGCCGGCTCAGACGAGGAGGTCGGGATGCGCTCGATCCACCACGAGCCGGCCGCGTCCGATGTCGACCGAGGAGCTGGTCGCGCTCGTCGGTGAGCTCAACGACGACGACGGGGTCGACGGGATCCTGGTGCAGCTCCCGCTGCCGGAGGGCGTCGACCAGGACGCGGTGATCTCCGCGATCGACTCGGGTAAGGACGTCGACGGCCTCACCGCCGCCAGCGCCGGGTTGCTGGCCCAGGGGCGACCGGGCCTCGTGCCGTGCACGCCGCAGGGCGTGGTGGAGCTGCTGCGCCACGCGGAGGTCGAGCTCGAGGGCGCCGAGGCGGTGATCGTGGGGCGGTCGATCCTCGTCGGCAGGCCGCTCGCCGCGCTGCTCCTGGGCGAGAACGCAACGGTCACCGTCTGTCACTCGCGCACGCGAGACCTGGCCGCGGTCTGCTCGCGCGCCGACGTCCTCGTCGCCGCGGTCGGCTCACCCAGGCTCGTGACGGCGGACATGGTGAAGCCGGGCGCCGCGGTGATCGACGTGGGCACCAACCGCACGGACGACGGACTGGTGGGTGACGTGGACTTCGACGCCGTCGCCGAGGTCGCCGGCGCGATCACGCCGGTGCCCGGAGGCGTCGGGCCGATGACGATCGCAATGCTGCTCGCCAACACGCTGCGCGCGGCCACGGAGCGTCCGCAATAGCGCTGTAGTCTGCCGCGCGTTAATCCACTCCCGCACGAGGAGCGATATGGACACGGGAAGGCTTGGAAGGGGTGAGGCGATCGCTGGCGTGTGCGCCGCGATCCTCCTCATCGTCATGTTCTTCGGTTGGTTCGGATTCCCCGAGGAGATCAACGGGGCGCCGACCGGAGTTGGGCTCGCGGAGGCCGCGGGCATCGACACCACGTTCAACGCCTGGCAGTCATACGACTTCACCGACCTGCTCCTGCTGGTGACGATCGTCGTGGCCGTCGGCGGCGCGATCGCGACGGCCATGGCCCGCGATGTGGCGTTGCCGGTCGCGGTCAGCGCGCTCACCGCAGGGCTCGGGATCCTGAGCTTCCTCTTCGTCCTCTTCAGCATCATCAACACGCCGTCCGAGGGGCCGATCGACCTCGACCGCAAGCTCTGGGTCTTCATCGGCCTCCTGCTCACGGCCGGGATCGCCTACGGCGGCTGGGCCGCCATGAGGGAGGAGGGCACGTCCTTCTCCGGCCAGGCCGACCGGATCCAGGGCGGTACGCGGTGATGGCGGCGGCGGGACAACGCCGCCACCGCCACCGCCACCGCCGTCGTCCCCGCCGTCGTCGGGCGCGGCGGGGTAGGGTCGTTTCGAGAGCCTCGAGCTCGGAGGAGAGGTGAACACGGCGGCCGCCCTCGGGCGGCCGCCGCTTCGTTCAGGTGTCCCCTGAGCAAGCGGTCAGGCCAGCCGGTCGGCCGCCTGGCGCGCCACGCGTGAGGCCATCGCGATGATGGTCATCATCGGGTTGACCCCGATCGAGCTCGGCAGCAGGCTGCCGTCGGCGACGTAGAGCCCCTCGGCCCCGTGTACGGCGCCGTCCGTGCCGGTCACGCCGCGGCCGGGTCGGCGTCCATGCGTGCCGTGCCCATCGGGTGAAAGGCCTCGAGCCGCATCGCCCGCCGGCGCGGGGGAGAGGCCTCGAGCTCGGCGATCCGGCCGCGTGAGAGCGTCGGCATCCCCGAGATCTGCGGAAAGACCTCGGTCGCCCCGGCCGCGTAGAAGAGCTCGGCCGCGCGGGCGATCCCGAACACGAGCCGGTCGGCGTCCTCGCGGATGAGCTGGTAGGAGATCCGCAGCGAGCCGTCGGACCCAAGGCGGACCCGCCCGGCCGACTTGTCGGAGAGGTGGACGCCCGGTGGAGGCGAGGTTGCCGAACTCGAGCAGCCGCCGCTGATGCGCGGCCCCGGTGCCGGGCAGCCACTGGCCCCCGAACGCCAGCGGCGTGAAGGTCGCCTCGAGCAGGATGCCGCGCTCCTCCCACTCGTCGACCGCGTAGCTCTGCATCACGCCCTCCCAGCCGCGCACCTCGTCCTCGAAGCGGGCGCCGACCCAGCACGCCGGATGGATGCGCAGGTTGCGCCCGAGCTCGCCGCCGGGCGAGCGAAAGCCCGAGCGCATGAGGAGCTCGGGCGTCCCGAAGGCGCCGCCGGCGAGGAACACGCCCTTGCGAGCGTGCACCGTGAACGGCCGCCGGCTCCCGTTGTGCCCGCCGGGCCCGGCGAGGCACGCGACCCCGCGGGCGCGCCCGCCGGAGAACAGGATCGCGCCGCGCCTCGACCCCGGCGCGGATGCGCGCGCCGGCCGCGACCGCGCGCGGCAGATAGCTGACGTGCATCGCCCGCTTGGCGTCCAGCCGGCAGCCGATCGGGCACGAGCTGCACTGCACGCAGGCCCCTGCGTTGCGGCGGAGGGGCCCGTGGCTGACGCCGAGCGCGTCGGCGCCCTTCAGCAGCAGGCGGCCGTTGCGGCCCATCCGCTCCGGGTCGACCTCCCGGACGGCGAGCATCTCCTCGGCCTCGGCGTAGTCGCCGTCGAGCTGCGTGGCCCAGTCGATCCCGTGCTCGGCCACCCAGCGCTCGAGCACCGGCTCCGGGGTGCGGAAGCAGGTGCCGGAGTTGATCACCGTCGTGCCGCCGACCGCGCGGCCCGACCGGGCGTGGGGATCGCCGGGCGGCCCTCGGCGACGGTCAGGCCGCCGTCCCGGTAGAGCGCGGTGAGCGCCGCGAGCGGCTCGGCCGGGTAGGAGTCGCGATCGATGTAGGGGCCGGCCTCGAGCACGAGCACGTCGAGCCCCGCCTCGGCGAGCACGGTGGCGGCAACGGCGCCGCCGGCGCCCGAGCCGACGATGACCACGTCGCACTCCTCCTCGGCGCCCACCGGCTGCAGGTCGCCGAGGGCGCCCGGCCCGGGCGGCGGGGCCGAATCGGGCGCCACGGCACAGCGGGCCTCGTAGCCGACCGCGGCCTGCACCCGCGGGTTGTTGCCGTAGCCGAGGCCGGTCAGGACCTTCAGGAACAGGGTCAGGTCGCGGCGCAGCGCCGACTGCGAGCCCTCCATCCGGGCGATGAAGTCCTGGCGCGCGGCTCAGGCTCGCCCGCGAGAACCGCCACGGAAACGGGCAGCCACTCGAACGCCCGCAGGCCGAGACGGAGGCCGAGGACCGCGCGGCTCGGCAGCACCGCGAGCAGCGGCTCGAGCTCGGCGACCGGGTCGACGCTGTCCGGTGCGGGCTCAGGCCCGGCCGCCGGCGGCAGCGGCCCGATGCCGGGCGCCATCGCCTCGGCGAACGCGCGCAGCGTCCGTTGCTCGGCGGCGCTGCAGCCCCGGCGCGCGCCTTCAGGTCGCGCCGGCTGGATCGCCCACGCGGCCGGCGAGCGCCCAGAGCAGCAGCGCGACGCCGACGAGGAAGCCGTCGACGAGGAAGTTCAGGAGGTAGGCGAAGACGTCGGTGTCGAAGAGGTAGAAGCCGAGCGCCGTGAGCGACGAGGCCGCCTTGCCCGCGGCGAGCACGAGGAGCAGCGGCCGGTAGCGCAGGACGTCGGTCGAGACGACCACGCAGATCAGCGTGATCACGGTCATGTAGGCGAAGCCGAGCGCGAGCCAGAGCTGCTCGGTCGTCTCGGGCGCCGGGGTGAAGCGCCCAGCGGCAGCCAGTCGCCGAAGTCGTCGAGGACGCTGAGCGTGCCGTCGGGCGCGCAGAGGAAGAGCAGGCCGACGACGGCGAAGGTCACCGCCAGCAGTCGCAGGCTGACCACCACGAAGCGCTCGGCGGCTTGCCCGGTCATCGCGGGCGGCATCCTAGTGACGCGGAGCGAAGCGGAGCGAGCCGCGCCGCTGTTGAGGCGCCTGATTCACAGCGACCTAGAATCCGGGCCGTGATCGATCGCGAGCAGGTCCTGCACGTCGCGCGCCTCGCCCGGCTGGAGCTCTCCGAGGAGGAGATCGAGCGGATGGCGGGCGAGCTCTCGGGCATCCTCGAGCACGTCGACCGGATCACCGCGCTCGACCTCGACTCGGTCGAGCCCACCACCCACGTGGTCGAGCTCGCCAACGTCCTGCGGCCCGACGAGCCCGACCCGAGCCTGCCGCGCGAGGTCGCGCTCGAGCCGGCGCCCGACCCCGCCGACGGCGCCTTCCGCGTCCCCTCCCCACAGGCCTAGCGCGAGTTGCCCGGCGAGCTCCTCGAGCACTCCGCGGCCGACGCGATCGGCCTCATCGAAGCCGGCGAGCTCTCCGCCGACGAGTACTTCGACGCCTATGCGGAGGCGGCTGCCGGGCGACGAGCTGAACGCGTACCTGTGGCGCGCCGAGGCCGGCGCGCGCGGGGCCGGAGGCGAGCCCCTGCGGGGCCTGCCGATCGCGGTCAAGGACCTGTTCTGCACCGAGGGCATCCAGACCACCGCCGGCTCCAGGATCCTCGAGGGCTACCGCCCGCCCTACACGGCCACGGCGGTCCGGCGGCTGGGCGACGCCGGCGCCCGGCTCCTCGGGAAGACGAACATGGACGAGTTCGCGATGGGCTCGTCGAACGAGAACTCCGCCTACGGGCCGGTGCGCAACCCGTGGGATCGCGAGCGCGTCCCCGGCGGCTCGTCGGGCGGCTCGGCGGCGGCGGTCGCGGGACGCCTGGCGCCCTGGGCGATCGGCACCGACACCGGGGGCTCGATCCGCCAGCCGGCATCGCTCTGCGGGATCGTCGGCCTGAAGCCCACCTACGGCGCGATCTCGCGTTACGGGATGGTCGCCTTCGCCTCCTCGCTGGACCAGTGCGGGCCGCTTGACCCGCACGGTGACCGACGCCGCACTGCTGCTGCGGGCGATGGAGGGCCGCGACCGCCACGACGCGACCTCGGTCGGGATCGCGGCCGGGGTGGAGCTGCCGTCGCTCGAATCGCTGGACGGTCTTCGCTTCGGCGTCGCGCGCGACTTCTCCCACCACGCCGAGGGCGTGGAGGCCGGCGTCGCCGACGTCTTCGAGCGCTCCCTCGGCGTGATCGAGAAGCTCGGCGGCACGATCGAGGAGATCGCGCTGCCGAGCGCCGAGCACGGGATCTCGGCCTACTACGTGATCGCGCCCGCCGAGGCGTCGGCGAACCTGGCCCGCTACGACGGCGTTCGCTACGGAGCCCGCGAGCCGGCGGAGACCCTCGACGAGATGTACGAGCGGACCCGGGCGCGCGGCTTCGGAGCCGAGGTCAAGCGACGGATCATGCTCGGCACCTACGCGCTCTCGTCGGGCTACTACGACGCCTACTACGGGCGCGCGCAGAAGGTGCGCACGAAGATCGTCGAGGACTTCGCGACCGCGTTCGGGGCCGTCGACCTGATCGTCACCCCGACGTCGCCGACGGTCGCGTTCGAGCTCGGCGCCCGCACCGCCGACCCGCTCGCCATGTACCTCTCCGACTACTTCACGGTGCCGATGTCGCTGGCCGGCATCCCGGCGATCTCGATCCCGGCCGGGCTCGCCCCGCCAGGTGGCGGCGGCACCGAGCTGCCGGTCGGGCTGCAGATCGCCGCGCCGGCGTTCGCCGAGACGGAGCTGCTCGACGCGGCGCACGCGCTCGAGCGCGAGCTCGCCTTCGACGGAAGGCCGCCCGCATGACCGAGACCGAGGTCCGCGACGCGGCGGTCGAGGCGCTGGACGCGTTGCCCGACTGGGTCCGCCAGGAGCTCGGCGAGGTGGCCGTGATCGTGGAGGAGTCGCACCCCGACAACCTGATGGGGATCTACGACCCGGTCGGGGGCCTGCAGCGGATCGTCGTCTTCAGGGCCGCGAACCCGAACGCCGAGGAGGTTCGCCGGACCGTCTGGCACGAGGTGGGCCACCACTTCGGCATGCACGAGGATCAGATCTGGGGGCTCGGCTATGGCTGATTGGGAACCCGTCATCGGGCTCGAGATCCACGTCCAGCTGCGGACGCGCACGAAGATGTTCTGCGGCTGCGAGCTGTCCTTCGGCGACGAGCCCAACGTCCACACCTGCCCGATCTGCCTGGCCCACCCGGGGACGCTGCCGGTGCCCAACGAGCGTGCGATCGAGCTCGCGCTGCAGATCGCGATCGCCCTGGGCTGCGAGATCGCCCCACGCTCGATCTTTCACCGCAAGAACTACTTCTATCCCGACAATCCGAAGGCCTACCAGATCAGCCAGTACGACTTCCCGCTGGCGACCGGGGGTCGCCTCGGCGACGTCCGCATCCACCGCGTGCACCTGGAGGAGGACGCGGCGAAGCTCGTCCACCGGTCCGAATCGGGCCGCATCCACGGTTCCGGCACGTCCCTCGTCGACTTCAACCGCGGCGGCACGCCGCTGGTCGAGATCGTCACCGAGCCCGACCTTCACGACCCCGCGACGGCGCGGGAGTGGCTGGCGCTGCTGCGGACGACGATCCGCCAGATCGGGGCCTCGGACGTGAATATGGAGGAGGGGAGCCTGCGCTGCGACGCGAACGTCTCGCTGCGCCCGGCCGGCAGCGACGAGCTCGGCACCAAGACCGAGCTCAAGAACATGAACAGCTTCCGCTTCATCGAGCGCGGGATCGAGGCTGAGATCGAGCGCCAGGCGGAGATCCTGGACGCGGGCGGCCGCGTCGAGCAGGAGACTCTGCACTTCGACCCGCGCTCGGGGGCCCTGACCCCGCTGCGCTCGAAGGAGTATTCGCACGACTACCGCTACTTCCCCGAGCCCGACCTGGTGCCGCTGGAGCCGACCGAGGCGATGATCGCCGCCGCCACCGCCGCGCTGCCCGAGCTGCCCGCCGAGCGCCGCGCCCGCTATCTGGACGAGCTCGGCCTCGCGGCGAAGCCCGCGACGCAGCTCGCCTTCGACGCCGACCTCGGCACCTATTTCGAGCGCACCCTCGCGGCGGCCGACGGAGTGGACGCGCCTACGATCGCCAACTGGGTCACCGGGGAGCTCGTCGCCCGGCTGCGCGAGGCCGGCGCCGACGATTCGGACCTCGCCGGCTCGCAGGTCACGCCCGAGGCGCTCGCGAAGCTCGCCGGGATGGTGGGGCGCAAGGAGCTCTCCACCGGCGCGGCCCGCCAGGTGCTGGCGAGCCTCGTCGAGCACGGTGGCGACCCGGCCGAGGTCGCCGAGCGGGAGGGCCTCGGCGGGATCGAGGAGTCAGGCGAGCTCGAGGCCGTCGTCGACCGGGCGATCGAGGCCGACCCCGACGCCGCGGCCCGCGTCCGCGGCGGCAACGCGAAGGCGATCGGCCCGCTGGTGGGCATGGTGATGCGCGAGACCAAGGGGCGCGCGGACGGCGGAGAGGTGACCCGCCTGATCCTCGAGCGGCTCGGAGGCGGTTGAGCATGGCCTGGAACGTCGTGATCGCCGGAGGCGGGTTCGCCGGATCGTCGGCGGCCCGTCAGCTCGAGCGGATCCTGCCCAAGCAGTCCGCCCGGCTGATCCTCGTCAACGACGTCAACTTCGTGCTCTACACGCCGTTTCTGCCGGAGGCGGCGTCGGGCACGCTGGAGCCGCGGCACGTCGTCACCCCGCTGCGGGACATCCTGCGGCGCACGAACCTGCGCCTGGGCGCCGTCACCGGGCATGACCCCGCCGCGCGCACGGTCGAGCTCCAAGCCCAGGGCGGTGGCACGGAGACGATGCGCTACGACCAGTTCATCGTCGCCCTCGGCTCCGTTTCGCGCTCGCTGCCGATCCCCGGGCTCGATCGCCACGCGATCGGCTTCAAGAGCCTCGCCGACGCGATCTGGCTGCGAAACCACGTCATCGAGACCCTCGAGGAGGCCAACGCGGCCGAGGATCCGCGCCGGCGCGAGGAGCTGCTGACGTACGTGTTCGTCGGCGGCGGCTACTCGGGCCTCGAGGCGCTCGCCGAGCTCCAGGACTTCGCCGCCGACGCGATGGACCGCTATCCGCGGGCACGCCTGCACGGCATGCGCTGGATCCTGATCGAGGCCACCGGCCGGGTCCTGCCCGAGGTGCCCGCCGACCTCGCCGAGTATGCGCTGCGCGAGCTGCGTGGCCGCGGGATCGACATTCGCCTCGGGACGCGGCTCGAGGAGGCGACCGCCGACTCGGTGCTGCTCTCGACCGGCGAGCGGGTCCCGACCAAGACGCTGGTGTGGACCGCCGGGGTCACGCCGCACCCCAGCCTCGCCTCGCTCGCGCTGCCACTCGACGACGGCGGCCGCGTCCGCGTCGACGAGCAGATGCGGGTCGAGGGCATGCGCGGCGTCTGGGCGATCGGCGACTGCGCCGCCGTTCCGTACCCCGGCGGGGGCCGGGCCTGCCCGCCGACCGCCGCGATGGCGGTCCGCCAGGGCCCCGCCGTCGCCCGCAACGTCGCCGCCGAGCTCGGGGTGAACACACGCCCGCGCCGCTTCACCTACCTCGGCCGCGAGTCGTTCGTGAACCTGGGCCGCTACAAGGCGGTCGGGAAGATCGGCGGCCTGAAGTTCCGCGGCTTCGTCGCCTGGTGGATGGCGCGGACCTACCACATGAGCCAGATCCCGGGCCTGGCGCGCAAGATCCGCGCGGTCGTGGATTGGACCGTCGGCTTGCCGTTTGCGCGCGACACGGCCGAGGTCGGCTCGATCGGCCACCCGCGCCCGCTGTCGACCGAGGTCTACGCGCGCGGCGGGACGCACCGGCCCCTGGACTAGCTGAGTCAGCCGCCACACTTAGGCCCATGGTCGGTGGCGCCTACATCGTGATCGCGCTCATGTTCGGGATCGGGACCGGCATGGTCGGGCGCTCGAAGGGCAGCTCCTTCTTCATCTGGTTCCTCGTCGGCGCCGTGCTGCCGATCCTCGGCCTGATCGCGGCCTTCGCCTACCGCGGCGAGGACATCGAGCCCGAGCGGCGCTGCCCGCGGTGCAACAAGACGCTGAAGATCCACGTTCAGGTCTGCCCCCGGTGCGGCCTCGACCTGGAACTGCCGCCGGTCGCCGAGACCCGGCCGGGCCCCGCGTACCGGGCCTAGTCGCTCAGCCCCAGTCGCCGCTCGCGCTGCAGCCCGGGTCGCCCGGCGGATCGCACGTGCGCTGCGTCGCGCCGCCCTGCTCGCCGTCGATCGAGAACGTCGTCCCGGATGGAGAGAGGACGGTGATCGTGTATGAGTTGTCGGTCGACACGACCTCGAGATCGGCGGCGGCAACGTCTGGATCGATGTCCGACAGCTCTGTCGCGCCGGCACCGGCGTAGGAGCCGTTGTTGCCGTCCGCGTACTTCTCGATCGCCGTCTGCGCCTTGCGCGCTGCCGCCTGCGCTGCCGCGTTCGCGTCGCCCGAGGCTGCCCCGGTGGCTTCGCTCGCGCCAGTCGACGACGTGGAGCTGTCGTCGCCGCAGCCCACCGCGAGGGCCAGGGACCCAAGGACCAGCGTCAGGGCGAGAGCCTTCACTCGGTTGAGCCTAACCCTCAGCGCAGCCAGGTGCGAACGATCGCGTTCGCGAAGCCCATGCCGTAACGGACGACGGCCGGCTTCTTCGAGTGCCCGGAGAGCCGGCTGACGACCGTCACCGGCACCTCCTTGGCGGGCACGCCGCGCTTGATCGCCTCGATCATGAACTCCGACGTGTGGAACTGCTCCTGGCGCAGCACGAGCTGCGGGAGCACGTCGGCGCGCACGGCCCGGTAGCCGTTGGAGCAGTCGGTGACGTGCGTGCGGGTGATGAAGGAGACGACCTTGTTGAAGAAGACGATCCCGGCCTCGCGCGCCGGGTGGTTGCGCTCGGCGCTCCCCAGCACGCGCGAGCCGTGCGCCATGGCGACCTCGCCGTCGAGCACGGGCGCCACCAGGCGCGACATCTCCTCCGGCAGGTGCTGGCCGTCGGCGTCGAGGGTGACGACGACCGCCGCGTGCGAGTCCGCGAGCAGCCGGTAGCCGGTGCGCAGGGCGGCGCCCCCGCCGCGGTTGATCACGTGTCGGGCGATGACCGCGCCGTGGGCGGCGGCGACCTCGCCGGTGCCGTCGCGCGAGCCGTCGTCGACGACCAGCACCGCGGTCTCGACCCCGCAGACCTCGGGCGGGATCCGGTCGAGCACCGCGCCGACGTTGTCGGCCTCGTTGTAGGCGGGCACCAGCACGCCGATCTTGTCGTGGAAGCGCTCCGGGTAGCCGGCGACGCGGAACTGCTCCCAGGCGAGGCCCTCGAGCACCCCGGAGAGCTCGCGGGTGATCCGCGAGCCCTGGCTCAGCGCCCGCAGAACCAGGAGGAAGAGGATCACGATCGCGAACACGGCGACGCCGACGATCCTGGTGCCGTTCTCGCGCTGGAACGAGAAGGCCGACAGGAGCGCGTCCGGAATCTCCGTCGCGGCGACAATGAAGACCCCGAGCGCGATGGCGAGCAGGATCAGCACGTCGGCGTTGCGCAGTTGGCGCCGGCGCCCGATCGCATAGCCGCCGATCAGGAGCGCGACGACGATGCCGACGGCGCGGATCGCGGTCAGCTCGGGCGGCAGGATGTCGGCCACGAGCGGCATCGGGCCGGCCGAGGATAGGGGCAGCGGTGGCCTGAACCGCCGGCGCTAGAAGTTCGGGAAACCGAAGTTGTGGAAGAACCAGAAGGCGCTCGTGAACCAGATCACGACCAGCGTCGTGAACACGGTGCCGCCCACCACCGGGAGCAGCATTCCGGGCAGCCGCGGCGCTCGGAGCCAGAGCATCTTCGCGGTGAAGGCGCCGTAGAAGAAGCAGCCGGCGATCGAGTGGACGAGGACCCGGGTCGAGTAGTCCTGGAACCCGAGCGCCCAGAGGCAGTGGTAGACGACCGGAAGGGAGATCAGGAAGGCGAGCGTCCCGGAGACCTTGTGTGCCGTCGGCAGCCAGGGGGGAGTGGACTTGAGCGGCAGGCGCCCGTACATCCACGAGGCGGTGAAGATCTGCACGCAGGCGAGGACGAGCACCGCGGTCGCCAGCCAGGTCTTCATGTTCAGCGTGCCGCTGAAGAACAGCCCGTCGCTGAGGATCGAGGAGCCGGTCGGGTCGTGGACGTGGCCGTAGACCCCGAGCGCCAACGCGACGGCAGCCCCGGCCAGGGCCGGACCGATGAGCCAGCCGGGAGAGGTCGGTCGCTCCGCCGCCTCCATGGGCCGATCCTACGCCAAGACCGCTACCCTCGCGCGCTATGCGGATCCTGATCCTGGGCGGTGACGGGTACCTGGGTTGGCCGACCGCGATGCGCTTCTCAGCGCGCGGTCACGACGTCTCGATCGTCGACAACTTCTCCCGCCGCCGCTGGCACACAGAGCTCTCGACCGACTCCCTGACCCCGATCCGATCGCTGGCCGACCGGATCGAGGCCTGGCGCGCGGTCTCCGGGCAACGAGATCAAGCCGTTCGTGGGCTCGATCGAGGACTTCAGCTTCCTCGACGCCGTGGTCGCCGAGACCCTGCCGCAGGCGATCGTCCACTACGGCGAGCAGCCCTCGGCGCCGTATTCGATGAAGTCGCGCGAGGCGGCGGTCGAGACCCAGTACACGAACGTGATCGGCACGCTCAACCTGCTGTTCGCGATCCGCGACCGCGTTCCCGACTGCCACCTGGTGAAGCTCGGGACGATGGGCGAGTACGGGACCCCCGACATCGACATCGAGGAGGGGTTCATCGAGATCACCCACAACGGGCGCACGGACACGCTCCCGTTCCCCAAGCTCCCGGGCTCGCTGTACCACCTCTCCAAGGTTCACGACTCGCACAACATCCACTTCGCATGCCGGATCTGGGGGCTGCGTTCGACCGACCTCAACCAGGGCGTCGTCTACGGGATCGAGACCGACGAGTCGGTCGCCGACGAGCGCCTCGTGACCCGCTTCGACTACGACGAGTACTTCGGCACCGTGCTCAACCGCTTCTGCGTGCAGGCCGTGATCGGCCACCCGCTCACCGTCTACGGCGAGGGCGGCCAGACGCGCGGCTTCCTGAACATCCGCGACACGTTGCAGTGCGTCGAGCTCGCGGTCGACAACCCGGCCGAGCTCGGCGAGTACCGGGTCTTCAATCAGTTCACGGAGCAGTTCTCGGTCGCCGAGCTCGCCGAGCTGGTCAAGCGGACGGGCGCGGATGTGGGCCTCGACGTCCAGATCAAGCGCTTCCCGAACCCGCGCATCGAGGCCGAGCAGCACTACTACAACGCGACCAACACGAAGCTCCACGACCTCGGTCTCGAGCCGCACCTGCTCGGCGAGGAGCTGGTGAGGTCGATGCTCGGCACCATCGAGCACCACCGCGACCGTGTGATCGAGCGCGCGATCCTGCCGCGGACCCGCTGGAAGCCGGGCGAGCTGGTCGCCGAGGTGGGCTCGAAGGCCGCGGGCACTTGAGCTCGGCGCCCGCGCAGTCGGCGGCCGGCCGGGCCGCCCAGGGCGCCGAGCGGCGCTCGCAGATCCTGGCCGCAACGGTTCGCATCCTGCGCCGGCGCGGGCTCGCGGCGGTCACCCACCGCCGGGTCGCCGAGGAGGCGGACGTGCCGCTGGCGGCGACGACCTACTACTTCAGCTCCAAGGACGAGCTCGTCACCGAGGCGCTCGCGATCCTGGTCGAGGACGAGATCGACCGGCTCTCGCGGCGCGCCGCCGAGATGGGGGTGGGCCTGCGCTCACCGGCCGATTCCGCCGCCGCGCTCGCGGACGTGCTCTTCGGCGGTGACGACGCCGCAGGCTCTCTGCTCGCCCAGTTCGAGGTCTACCTCGAGGCCGCCCGCAGGCCGAGCCTCCGGGCGACGGCCGCGCACTGGCGCCGCGCCTTCACCTCGCTGGCCGAGTGGTCGCTGACCCAGGCCGGCGCCTCGGAGCCGGCCCGGCTGGCGCCCCTGCTCGTCGCCGGCGTGGACGGGATCCTCGTCCACGAGCTCTCCGACGGGATCACCGGCGACGGCGACCTCGACCGCCTGCGCAAGCGGCTCGAGCAGCTGTTCACCCTGCTGCTCGAGCGCCCGAGCCGACTGACACTCGGCGCCCATAGCGGGCGCAGTGCTCACGGTAGACTCGCTCGCTTATGCGCGCAGCGGACGCTCTTTTTCAGGCGCTCAAGGCCGAGGGGGTCGAGCACGTGTTCGGCATCCCCGGCGGCGCCAACCTGCCCACCTACGACGCGCTGCACGACGCGGACCTGACCCACATCCAGGCTCGCCACGAGCAGGGTGCAGGGCACGCGGCCGAGGGCTACGCGAAGGCTTCGGGCCGGGTCGGGGTCGCGCTCGCCACGTCCGGACCCGGGGCGACCAACCTCGTGACGGCGATCGCCGACGCGATGATGGACTCGGTGCCGACCGTGTTCATCACGGGCCAGGTCCGCACCGACCTGATCGGCACCGACGGCTTCCAGGAGGCCGACGTCACCGGGATCACGCTGCCGATCGTCAAGCACTCGATGCTGGTCACGGATCCGCGCAAGATCCCCGAGTACATCCATGCGGCCTTCCACATCGCCGCCACCGGGCGCCCTGGCCCGGTGCTGGTCGACATCCCGCAGGACCTCTCACGGGCCGAGATCGACTACACGCCGCCCGAGGGGCTCCCCAACCTTCCCGGCTACAAGCCGCCGACCGAGGGCAACATCAAGCAGATCCGGATCGCGGCCAAGGCGCTCGCCAACTCGCGCCGGCCCGTGATCTACGGCGGCGGCGGGATCATCAACGCGAACGCCGCGGACGAGTTCCGCGAGTTCGCGACCTCCGACAAGCTTCCGGTGACGCTCACGGTGATGGGTCTCGGCGCGTTCCCGGCCCCGCACGAGCAGTGGCTGGGGATGCTGGGCATGCACGGCACCCGCACGGCCAACTACGCGATGGACGAGGCCGACCTGATCGTCGCCGTCGGCTCCCGCTTCGACGACCGGATCACGGGCAAGCTCTCCGAGTTCGCCCCCCGCGCCAAGTTCGTCCACATCGACGTCGATCCGGCCGAGATCTCGAAGAACGTCCCCGCGCACATCCCGATCGTCGGCGACGCCAAGGACGTGCTCGCGAAGCTCAACCGCGAATACCGGGCGCTGCAGCCCGACTCGGCGCGCCTCGAGGACTGGTGGAAGCGGATCCGCGACTGGCAGACGGAGTATCCGCTGCGTTACGAGGACTCCCGCGACTCGGAGATCAAGCCGCAGTTCATGATCGAGGCGATGTACGAGGCGACCGAGGGCGACGCGATCATCACCTCCGACGTCGGCCAGCACCAGATGTGGGCGGCGCAGTACTACCACTTCAACAGGCCTCGCCGGTGGCTCAACTCGGGCGGCCTGGGCACGATGGGCTTCGGGCTCCCGGCCGCGATCGGCGCCAAGGTCGGTTGCCCGGACGAGACCGTCGTCTGCCTCGCCGGCGACGGCAGCCTGATCATGAACGTGCAGGAGTTCGCGACCGCGGCGCACCACGACATCCCGGTGAAGGTCTTCCTGATGAACAACGGTCACTTCGGCATGGTCCGCCAGTGGCAGGAGCTCTTCTGGGACGAGCGCTACCAGTCGGTCGAGATGGGCCCGAGCCCCGAGTGGCCGAAGCTCGCCGAGGCGTTCGGCTGGACCGGGATGCAGTGCACCGACAAGGCGGAGCTTCGGGAGCAGATGCGCGCGGCACTCGAGACCGACGGCCCGGTGCTGCTCGACGTGCACGTCACCAAGGACGAGAACTGCTACCCGATGATCCCGGCGCGGGCATGCGGCGCGGGACATGGTCGGGTGCTGGCGGGTATGATGGGCGAGCCCGGAACCCAGGACGTCGTCCGCCTCGAGGACCTCGAGGCCTCGCGCCAGCTCACGGGCCGCAAGCACATCCTCTCGCTGCTGGTCGAGAACCGGCCCGGCGTCCTCGCTCGGATCGCGGGCCTCTTCAGCCGCCGCGGGTTCAACATCGACACGCTCGCCGTCGGGCCGACCGAGGACCCCGATACGTCGCGGATCACGCTCACCCTCGACGGCGCCGTGCATCCGATCGACCAGGTGACCAAGCAGCTCCACAAGCTCGTCAACGTGATCAAGATCCGCGACATGGAGCCGGACGGCACCGTCGCCCGCGAGATGGCGCTGTTCCGGGTCAACGCCTCGGTGGAGAGCCGTGCCGAGATCCTCCAGTTCGCGGAGATCTACGAGGGCAAGATCGTCGACGTCTCCCGCCGGTCCCTGACGATCGAGATCACCGGGGCGCAGGACAAGATCGACTCGTTCGAGCGCATGGTCAGGCCCCACGGGCTGATCGAGATGGCGCGCACGGGCGAGGTAGCGATCACCAAGTCCCGCCCCGAGCACTGAGCGCCCCAGGCCGGGAGTAGCCTGGATCGCATGCTTGCGGTCGACGGCCTGCTCGCGGACCTCCAAGCCGCGCTCGAGTCCGCGGAGCCGCATCGCCGGATCGTCAGCGTCACCGCGCCGGTCGACCTCGACGACCCGACCGCGGCAGTGTTCGCCTCACGCCTCGCGAGCGACCGCTGGTTCTGCTGGGAACAGCCCGATCGCGACGGCTTCGCGCTCGCGACGCTCGGGTCGGTCCACGAGATCGTCTCGCGCGGCGCGGGCCGCTTCGACGAGGTCTCGGCTGAGCTCGCTCGCGTCGGCCGCGGCGCGATCTCGCACGGGGCGGACGCGGCCCCGGCCGGCGCCGGGATCCTCTGGGCGGGCGGCTTCGCCTTCGCGGCCGACGGCGCCTCGACCCCGCCTTGGTCCTCGCTGCCGCCCGCGCTGCTGGTGCTGCCCGAACTCAGCCTCGTGCGCGCCGGCGGCGAGACCTTCCTGACCCTGAACGCGATCGCCGGCGGCGGCGCGACCGCCGCGCGCGACCGCCTCGAGCGCCGGCTGCGGTCGCTGCGCGCCGAGCCGCTGCCGATGCTCGACCCGAGCCCGACCGGGGGGCGGGAGATCGGCAGCGTCCTGCCGCCGCGCCACTTCGAGGAGGCAGTCGCCGCCGGCGTCGAGCGCATCCGGGCCGGCGACCTCGACAAGGTGGTGCTGGCCCGCGAGGTCACGGTCGAGGCGCCCAGCCGCGCACGATCCGGCCGCGGTGTTCGGCGCCCTGCGGGAGCTCTTCCCGTCGTGCTTCAGCTTCTGCGTCGGCACCCCGGAGGCCGCCTTCCTGGGCGCCAGCCCGGAGCTGCTGGTCCGCCGGCGCGGAGCCGGGGTGGCGACCGTCGCGCTCGCCGGCTCCACGCGCCGCAGCGCCGACCCGGGGGTCGACGATCACCTGGGCGAGCAGCTCATGCAGAGCGAGAAGAACCGGGCCGAGCACCGGATCGTCGCCCGGCGGATCGCGCGCAAGCTCGCCGCTCGGGCGGTGTGGGTCGCGGCCGAGGACGAGCCCGAGGTGATCAAGGTGGCCAACATCCAGCACCTGGCGACGCCCGTGCACGCGCAGCTCGCCGACCCGGCGTCGGCCATCGAGCTCGCCGGCGCTCCTGCACCCGACCCCGGCCGTGGGCGGCGAGCCCGACGCCGAGGCCCAGGCGCTGCTCGCCGAGCTCGAGCACATGGACCGCGGCTGGTACGCGGCGCCCGTCGGCTGGATGGACGGGGCCGAGGACGGGGAGTTCTGCGTCGCGCTGCGCTCGGCCCTGCTGCGCGACCGCACCGCCCGGCTCTTCGCCGGCGGGGGCATCGTGGCCGACTCGGACCCGGCCACCGAGCTCGCCGAGACCGAGCTCAAGCTCGAGGCCCTGCTGCCGCTGCTCGCGGGCTAGCTCAGGCGCTCACCGCATCGGCGACCGCCCGCTGCGCGGCGGCGCCGATGCGGCGGTGCAGGTCGACGTTCGCCGCGCCGTCGACCGGCACCTCGACGAGGCCGGTGCCGGCGGCGAGCGCCGGGCGAAGCTGGTCTAGCGTTTCGACCCGGTGGTGGCCGATCCCGAAGAGCTCGGCCACGGTCGCGAGGGCCAGCGGCCGCGGGGTGGCGAGCAGGGCCTCGAACTCGTCCGCGGCCAGCTGCGCGGCCTGCGGCAGGAAGCCGAAGATGCCGCCGCCGCCGTTGTCGACGACCACGATCCTGACGGGCGTCGAGACGTGCGCCAGCGCGGCGAGGCCGCCGAGGTCGTGCAGCAGGCCGAGGTCGCCGGTGACGATCACCGTGGGCCGCCCGCTCGCCGCCGCCGCGCCGATCCCCGACGAGACGAGCCCGTCGATGCCGTTCGCGCCGCGGTTGGCCAGGAAGAGCACCTCGGCGTCGCCGCCCCACAGGAACGCCTCCTGGTCGCGGATCGGCATGCTCGACCCGGTGTAGACGAGGTCGCCGTCCTCGTAGAGCCGGCCGAGCGCCGGCTGCAGGCCGGGCTCCGTCGGGGCCTCGAGCTCGTCGAGCCCGGACTCGATCGCGTCGCGCGCGCCGGCGTCCGCCTCGAGCCAGGACTCCGCCCAGCCCGGGTCCGTGACGGCGGCGTCCAACTCGCCCGCGACCGCCTCGGCGAGCGGCCCGGCGGGCGCGCGTAGGATCGCGCCGGCGATACGGCTCGGCTCGCTCCAGCCGTGCAGGGGATCGACGACGAGCTGGGGAACGTCGTCGAGCTCGGCCAGCCACGCGCGCAGCGGCTTGCAGGTCGGCAGCTCGCCGAAGCGCAGCGTGAGGTCGGGGCGCAGGGCATCCGGCCGCTCGCGGGCGATCGCCTCGTAGGCCCCGATCACCAGGCCGCGGTCGTGGGCGCCGAAACGCAGCTGCGAGGTGGGCTCGGCCAGGATCGGAAAGCCGGCCGCGCGCGCGAGGCCGGCGATCGCCTCGCTCGCCGCGGCGTCGGGCAGCCGACCGGCGAGGATCACGCCGCGCCGCGCGCCGCGCACGCGCGCGGTGACCGCGTCGACGAGCGCGGGCGCCGGGGGTGCCGGGGCGGGGGGGACCGTGGTGAGCGGCCGCCCCTCCTCGCGCCCGTCGCGGGCGAGCGGGCCCGTGGCCGTGACGTCACCGTCGCGCGGCTCGGGCCCCAGCGGGTCACGCCAGGGGACGTTCAGGTGCACCGGCCCGGGGCGCGGGTCGCCGGCGGCGGTCCAGAAGGCGCGGCAGGCGACCGACCGGAAGTGCAGGAGGCCGGCGTCGTCCGCGTCGTGGGTGCCGACCTCGCAGAACCAGCGCACCGCGGACCCGTAGAGGTTGAGCTGGTCGATCGTCTGCCCGGCTCCGATCCCGCGCAGCTCCGGCGGGCGGTCGGCGGTGAGCACGATCAGCGGCACCGCCGACTCGTCGGCCTCGCACACGGCCGGGTGGTAGTTCGCGGCGGCGGTCCCGGACGTGCACAGGATCGCCGTCGGACGTCGCGTGGCCTGCGCTGCGCCGAGCGCGAAGAAGGCGGCCGAGCGCTCGTCGAGGATCACCCGTGCGTCGATCGACGGCTCGCGCCACAGGGCCACGGCGAGCGGGGTCGAGCGCGAGCCCGGGCTGATCACCGCGTCGCGCACGCCGCAGCGCGCGAGCTCGTCGACCATCGCGGAGGCGAGCGCGGTGTTGCGGTTGGTCGGGTCCATCGGCGAAACGCTAGTGACGGCCCACTAGATCCGGTGCGCCGCGAGCGCGTCGTCGTCGATCTCGACCCCCAGCCCGGGGCCCTCGGGCACGCTGAGCAGCGGACCGTCGAGCGTCGGCCCGCTGGCGGCGATCGTGTCGGTGAACAGGAGCTGGGTGGCAAGGCCGTGCGCGAGCCCCGCGGCCGGGCCGTCGAACGGCAGCGCCTGGGCGGCGTGCGCGGCGGCCGCGATGCCGAGCGGGCCGTCGAGGGCGCTGGACAGATAGGTCGGGAGGGCCTTGGCGATCGCGTTCGCCTCGCCGATGCCACCCACCTTGGAGAGCTTCACCGTGGTCAGGTCGCAGCTGTGCTGGCGGCGGGCGCGCTCGGCGTCCTTGCCGCGCTCGACGGTCTCGTCGGCCGCGATCAGCACCGAGACGGCGCCGGTCACCTCGGCCATCTCGGACTCGCCGGCCACCGGCTGCTCGGCCAACTCGATCCCGAGCGGCTCGATCATGCGCAGCACCCCGAGGGCCTCGTCGACCGACCAGGCGCCGTTCGCGTCGACGCGGATCCGCCCGTCGGGCCCGACCGCGTCGCGCACCGCGCGGACGACCGCGAGGTCGTCGCCGGAGCCGAGCTTGAGCTTGAAGGTGTCGAACCCGCGTGCAGCCCAGCGCTCGGCGTCGGCGGCCACGTCCTTCGGATCGCCGGCCGACGAGCGTCGCGTTGCAGCGCACCGGCGTGGCCGCGTCGGCGCCGAGCAGCGACCAGAGCGGCCGCCCCGATGCCTTGCCCGCGAGATCGAAGATCGCCATCTCGATCGCGGCCTTGGCGGGCGCGGGGAGCCGCCGGCCGGCGACCGTGTGGATGAACGCGTCGACCGCGGCGAGCAGCGGTTCCTCGCCGGCGAAGTCGGTGAGGTCGGCGCGCCGCAGGCGCCGCGTGCCCTTGCGCAGCCCACGCTCGACCGCGCCGGGGTCAGCGCCGCCGCGCAGCGTCAGCGGGACCGCCTCGCCGAGGCCGACGAGCCCCTCGTCGGTGATCAGGCGAACGAGCAGCATCTCGCGGCGCTCGAGGGTGCCCCGGGCGGTGGCGTACGGGCGCGCGAAGCCGAGCGCGTACGGGACGACCTCGACCTCGACGAGCTTCATCTAGGCGGCGATCAGCAGCCCCAGCGAGACCAGGAGGCTGAAGGCGCCGAGCAGGGCTCCGGTGCCGGCGAGGGCGCCGTTGAGAGCCGGGCCGTCGGTGCGCTCGAGGACCGCCCGCAGCGGCTTGATCGCGAGCGGGGCGGCGAGTACGCCGATCAGCGCCAGGAGCGGGCCGTCCGCCGCCACCAGGCCCACGGCGAGGACGACGAAGGCCCCGCCGATGCAGACCTCGTAGACGGTGCGGGTGCGCTCGCGTCCGAGGCGGACGGCGAGCGTGTGCTTGCCGGCGCGGCGGTCCGTGTCGATGTCGCGAATGTTGTTGACGACCAGGATCGCGGTGGCGAGCAGGCCGACCGAGACCGAGAGCCAGAACGGCAGCCAGTCGAGCCGTTCGAGCTGCACGTAGTAGGAGCCGTTGACCGCGACCAGGCCGAAGAACAGGAACACGAAGAGCTCGCCCATCCCGGCGTAGCCGTAGGGGCGCGGCCCGCCGGTGTAGAGGACGCCGGCGGCGATCGAGGCGGCGCCGACGGCGATGATCACCCAGCCGGCGACGGTCGCCAGGTAGATCCCGGCGACGACCGCGACGCCAAACGCCAGCCAGGTCGCGTAGAGCACGCGCCGGGGCGCGATCAGGCCGGCCGACGTGACCCGCACCGGGCCCAGGCGCTCGGCGGTGTCGGCGCCGCGCTTGGCGTCGGAGTAGTCGTTGGCGAGGTTGGTGCCGATCTGGATGAAGATCGAGCCGATCAGGGCGGCGATGAAGGCGCCCCAGCGGAACGACGGGTCACAACCCACCCCGAAGGTTCCGTCGTTGATCTCAGCGCATGCGTCATTGACGTACCACCAGGCCGCCGCGCTCCCGACCAGCACCGGAGCGATCGCGGCCGGCAGCGTCCGCGGCCTGGCCGCCATGAGCCAGATGCGCGGGCTCAAGGCCTCTTGGGGAACTTCGAGAAGTCGGGGCGGCGGCGCTCCTTGTAGGAGTCGCGGCCCTCCTGGCCCTCCTCGGTCATGTAGAAGAGGAGCGTCGCGTCGTGTGAGAGCTGCTGCAGGCCGGTGAGCCCGTCCTCGGCGGCGTTGAAGCTCGCCTTCAGCAGGCGCAGGGAGAGCGGGGAAAGCGTGGTCATCTCGCGACACCATGCGATGGCCTCCGCCTGGAGGTCGGCCGTCGGCACGACCGCGTTCACGAGCCCCATCTCGAGCGCCTCGTCGGCCGGGTAGAGCCGGCACAGGAACCAGATCTCCTTCGCCTTGCGGACGCCGACGGCGCGGGCGAGCAGGCCGGCGCCGAAGCCGCCGTCGAAGCTCCCCACCCGCGGCCCGGTCTGGCCGAAGGTGGCGTTCTCGGCCGCGATCGAGAGGTCGCACACGAGGTGCAGGATCTGTCCGCCGCCGACCGCGTAGCCCGCGACGGCGGCGAGCACCGGCTTGGGCAGGCGGCGGATCTGCACGTGGAGGTCGCCAACGTCGAGCCGGCCGACGCCCTGCTGGGCGACCTCGTCATCGCCGATGTAGCCGTCGTCGCCGCGGATCCGCTGATCGCCGCCGGAGCAGAACGCGTCGTCCCCGGCGCCGGTGAAGATGATCGCCCCGACGCCGGTGTCGTCGCGGGCCCGGCGGAAGGCGTCGCGGAGCTCGGCCAGCGTCTGCGGCCGAAACGCGTTGCGGACCTCCGGGCGGTTGATCGTGATCCGCGCGATCGCCTCGGCGCGCTCGTAGAGGATGTCCTCGTATCCGGCGGCCTGCTCCCACTCGATCGGGGCGTAGAGCTGCTCGCGCGGGGGTGCGTCCTTGTGCGGTCTGGGCACGGCTCGCAACAATGCCATAGATGCTGCTGGACAACTGGCTCTCTCAGCGCGCCGACACGTGTCCCGATCGCTGCGCCGTGATCGCCGGCGGGCAGGCGCTCACCTACGCCGAGCTCGAGCGCGAGGCGACCGCCGCGGCCCGGCGACTGGCGGCCCGAGGGGTCCGGCGCGACGCGACCGTCGCGCTCATGCTCGACCCCGGCATCGAGTACGTCGTCCTCCTGCACGCACTGATGAAGCTCGGCGCGGTCGCCTATCCCGTCAACACGCGGCTCTCCGAACCCGAGATCGCCGCCGAGATCGATCGCGCCCAACCGGCGCTGACGGTCAACGGGTCGCCCGATCTCGGCATGACCGAGGCCGATCTGCCGCTCCTCGGTGAGCACGACCTCGACGCACTGCACTGCCGGATCCTCACGAGCGGGACCACCGGCGGCCCGCGGCCGGTCGGCCTCACATACGGCAACCACCTCTGGAGCGCCGTCGGGTCTGCGTTCAACCTCGGCGTCGAGCCGACCGACCGCTGGCTGTGCTGCCTGCCGCTGTTCCACGTCGGCGGGCTCTCGATCGTCATGCGCAGCGTCATCTACGGGACCGCGATCGTGGTCCACGACGGGTTCGACACGGACCGGGTCGCCGAGTCCCTGGAGGGCGACGGGGTGACGCTGATCTCGGTGGTCGCAACCCAGCTCATCCGCCTGCTCGAAGCGGACGTGGACCTCCTGCCCCTGCGGGCGGTGCTCGTCGGCGGCGGGCCCGTGCCCGAGGACGTCCTGGCCGAGGCGTTCGGCCGCGGCGCGACGGTCGTGCAGACCTACGGGCTCACCGAGACCGCCTCGCAGGTGACGACGCTGTCGCCGGGAGACGCGCATCGGCGGCTCGGATCGGCGGGGCGGTCCCTGCTCACGACCCACCTGCGGATCAAGGACGGCGAGATCCTGGTCCAGGGCCCCACCGTCGCTCCGGGTGCCGCCGACGAGGACGGGTGGTTGCACACCGGCGACCTCGGGCGGATCGACGAAGACGGCTTCCTGTACGTCACCGGCCGGCTCGGCGACGTGATCGTGTCGGGGGGCGAGAACGTGCTCCCGACCGAGGTCGAGGAGGTGCTGCTGCGCCACCCGGAGGTCGCCGAGGCGGCGGTCATCGGTCGCGCCGACCGTGAGTGGCAGGAGGCGGTCACGGCCGTCGTCGTGCCGAGCGGCGACCGGGAGCCCAGCGCCGCCGACCTCCAGGCGCACTGCGCATCGCGGCTCGCCGGGCACAAGGTCCCGAAGCGCTTCGAGTTCGTGTCCGAGCTGCCGCGCACCGCGTCCGGGAAGCTGATCCGCAGAGCGCTGCGGTGATCGACCGCGCGACGGTCGAGCGCTGGCTGGCCGACTACGTGGCGGCCTGGAAGAGCTACGACCGCGAGGCGATCGCGGCGCTCTACGCCGAGGACGCCGAGTGTCGTTACCACCCGTACGACGAGCCGATCCGCGGCCGGGACGCGATCGTCGAATCGTGGTTCGGCGCGGGGGAGAGCGCCCCGAGCCGGGACGGGGAGGGCACCTACGACGCCTCCTACCGCCCCGTCGCCATCGACGGCGACCTCGCCGTGGTCGTCGGGACGAGCTCCTACACGGATCCGCCGACCGTCTACGACAACTGCTGGCTGGTCCGCTTCGACGACTCGGGGCGCTGCCGCGAGTTCACCGAGTGGTTCATGGAGCGGCCCCACTAGCATCACGCGCCATGCCTGACGACGGAATCTTCTACGACGCCGATGCCAACCCCGACGCCCTGAAGGGCAAGACGATCGCGATCCTCGGCTACGGATCGCAGGGTCACGCCCACGCGCTCAACCTCAAGGAGTCCGGCTACGACGTCGTGGTCGGCCTGCGCGCCGACTCGTCGAGCCGCGCGAAGGCCGAGGAGGCGGGGCTCGAGGTGGCCGACGTCCAGGACGCCGCGAGCCGCGGCGACGTGGTCATGATCCTGCTTCCCGACGAGAAGCAGGCCGAGGTCTGGGAGACCGAGATCTTCGACGGGATCGCCCCGGGGAACCTGCTCATGTTCGCGCACGGCTTCTCGATCCACTTCGGCCAGATCGACCCGCCGGCCGGGGTCGACATCGGCATGGTGGCGCCGAAGGGGCCGGGGCACCTCGTCCGCCGCCAGTACGAGGAGGGCAAGGGCGTGCCTTGCCTGATGGCGATCGAGGAGGACGCCACCGGCACCGCTCGCGAGCAGGTCCTCGCCTACGCGTGCGGGATCGGCGGCGGGCGCGCGGGGATCATCGAGACGACGTTCAAGGACGAGACCGAGACCGACCTGTTCGGCGAGCAGTCCGTGCTGTGCGGCGGCGCGACCGAGCTCGTGCGCGCCGGCTTCGAGACGCTCGTCGAGGCGGGCTACGACCCGCGCCTCGCCTACTTCGAGACCCTCCACGAGCTCAAGCTGATCGTCGACCTGATGTACGAGAAGGGCATCCAGGGGATGCGCTACTCGATCTCGAACACGGCCGAGTACGGCGACATGACGCGCGGCCCGAAGGTGATCGGGCCGGAGGTCCGCGAGGCGATGAAGCAGGTGCTGGCCGACATCCAGTCGGGCGAGTTCGCGAGGGAGTGGATCGCCGAGAACCGCGCCGGGGCCGAGAACTTCAACCGCCTGCGCGAGGAGGCCGCCGGCCAGCAGATCGAGAGCGTCGGCAAGGACCTGCGCTCGATGATGCCCTGGATCGACCAGGAATTCTAGGCCGAGACACAGGCTCCGGCCGACGTCCCGGTCTAGGGTGGGCGGCATGGAAGCTTCAACTACCAGCGCCCCCGCCACCGCCCCCCTCCGAACGACTACCCCGTCGATTTTCACGCCGAGCGCCAGGCCGAGTACCACCGGTTCCTGCCGCTTGGTGAAGTGGCTGCTCGCGTTCCCGCACTACATCGCCCTCATCTTCGTCGGCATCGGTGCGTTCTTCGCCCTGATCGGGGCGTTCTTCGCCGTCCTGTTCACCGGGCACTGGCCGCGCGGCCTGTTCGACTTCGTCGCCGGGACGCTGCGGTGGGGATATCGCGTCAGCGCCTACGTCCTGCTGCTCACCGACGAGTACCCGCCGTTCTCGCTCGCCGAGGAGCCCGACTACCCGGTGCGGATCCGGATCGACTACCCCGAGCACATCGACAACTGGCGGCCGCTCGTGCACTGGCTGCTCGTGATCCCCTACCTGATCGTGGCCGGCGTGCTGGTCTGGGTCGCGGGGATCGTCTCGTTCATCGCGATCTTCGTGATCCTGTTCACGAAGGAGATGTCGCAGGGGATGTTCGACCTGATCGCGATCCCGATGCGGTGGCAGCTGCGCGGCCACGCGTACGCCTACTGGATGGTCGACAGGTACCCGCCGTTCACTTGGGAGGAGTAGCGCGGGCTACTCGCCGAGGACCTTGATCACGAGCCGCTTCGCACGGCGGCCGTCGAACTCGACGTAGAAGATCGCCTGCCACGGGCCGAGGTCGAGGCGGCCGGCGGTCACCGGGACCACCACCTGGTGGTGGACGAGCAGGTTCTTCAGGTGCGCGTCCCCGTTGTCCTCTCCGCCGCGATGGTGGCGGTAGTCGCCCGGGTCCGGGGAGAGCTGTCGCGCGACGTCGTTCGCGGGCGGCTGCCAGGACGGCGGCGCCAGCTTGTCGAGCCACTCGAGCGTGTCGGCCTGGATGCCGGGCTCGTCGTCGTTGACCCAGACGCCGGCGGTGATGTGCATCGCCGAGACGAGCACCATGCCCTCGGCGATCCCGGACTCGTCGACCGCCGCCTGGACCTCGTCGGTGATCCGGACGAACTCGCGCCGCTCGTCGGTCTCGAAGGTCAGATAGGCGGTGTGAGCCGTCAATCGCTCGTCCGGGATCGGCCGGGCGCGGTTGTCCTCGCCCTCGGGCACCTGGCCGTCGCGGCCGACGTAGCCGCTCTCGGCGCCAACCACCACGTAGACGGCGTCCTCGGGGCCGCGGTTGCGGATCGTGCGCACGGTCGCCGCGTCCACGCGGGCCATCCCGCCGGGGCCGAGCTCGTGCGCGTCGCCGTCGCCGAACTCGATCTCGATTCGCCCGCTGTGCAGGAAGTACAGCTCCTGCTGGCGCTCGTGATAGTGCCCGCCGGTCTCCCACCCGGCCGGCAGGACGATGGCGTTGATGCCGAACTCGGTCACCCCGAGGTCCCGGCGTATCTTCCGGAACCCGTAACCTTCCCCAAGGCCGTCGAGGCTGGCGACCGAGTAGCCGGCGCCTTCGACGGGTTCCTTCGCCTCTTCCAAGCTCACCGCGAGCACCCTATCTCCTCCGATCCCGATGACGAACGCATCCCCTGCACGCATTCCCGACGAGCTGCTCCCGGTCGACGGCCGCTTCGGCTGCGGGCCGTCGAAGGTCCGCCCGGAGGCGCTTGCGAAGCTCGCCGACGCCGAGCTGGTGATCGGCACCTCGCACCGGCAGCGCCCGGTCAAGGATCTGGTCGCGCGCGTCCGCGGCGGCATCGCTGAGCTCTTCGGGGCACCCGAGGGCTACGAGGTCGCGCTCGGCAACGGCGGGACGACGTCGTTCTGGGACTCCGCGGCGGCCTGGCTCGTGCGCGAGCGGCCGCTGCACCTCAGTTACGGCGAGTTCTCGAGCAAGTTCGCGAAGGAGACCGCGGCGGCCCCGTTCCTGGCCGACCCGATCGTGATCGAGGCCGACCCAGGCGACGCTCCCGAGCCCCGGGCCGACCCGGCGGCCGACGTCATCGCCTGGGCTCATAACGAGACGTCCACCGGCGTCATGGTCCCGGTCCGCCGGCCGGCGGATGCCGGCGACGCGCTCGTCCTCGTCGATGCCACGTCCGGCGCCGCCGGCCTGCCCGTCGACCCGACCGAGGTCGACGCCTACTACTTCGCGCCCCAGAAGGGCTTCGGCTCCGACGGGGGCCTCTGGCTCGCGCTGCTGAGCCCGGCTGCGGTGGAGCGGATCACCGAGCTCGACGGCGCCGAAGGGCGCTGGCAGCCCGAGTTCCTGTCGCTGGCGACGGCGCTCGAGAACTCGCGCAAGGACCAGACCTACAACACGCCCGCCGTGACGACCCTGCTGCTACTCGCCGATCAGGTCGAGTGGATGCTCGCCTCCGGCGGGCTCGACTGGTGCGTCGAGCGCTGTCGCGCCTCGTCCGGGCACCTCTACGGCTGGGCCGAGGCGAGCGAGTTCGCGACGCCGTTCGTGGCCGATCCGGCCAAGCGCTCCGCGGTCGTCGGCACGATCGACTTCGCGGAGGGCGTGGACGCTGCGGCCATCGCCGCCACCCTGCGGGCGAACGGGATCGTCGACACCGAGCCGTACCGCAAGCTCGGGCGCAATCAGCTGCGGATTGGGATGTTCTGTGCGATCGAGCCGGCGGACATCGAGGCGCTGACCGCCTGCATCGACTGGGTTGTCGCCAACGAGCCGGAGGTGACGGCGTGAGCACCGAGCGGACGCTGACCGAGCCGGTCCAACAGGTTCTGGTGAAGGAGAAGATCGCGGACGCCGGCGTGGAGCTGCTGCGAGCCGAGTTCGACGTCGAGCTCGGGCTCGACTGGGACAACGACGAACTCGAGCGCCGTATCGGCGAGTTCGACGCGATCCTGATCCGGTCCGCGACCAAGATGACGCCGGACCTGATCGCAAAGGCCGGGCGGCTGAAGGTGATCGGGCGCGCCGGCACGGGCGTCGACAACGTCGACATGCCAGCGGCCACCGAGCGCGGGATCATCGTCGCCAACGCTCCGGAGTCGAACTCCGTCGCCGCCGCCGAGCACACGCTGGCGCTGGCCCTGGCGCTGTGCCGCAACGTCCCGCAGGCGCACGGCTCGCTCGTGCGCGGCGAGTGGGCCCGCTCGCGCTACGGCGGTAACGAGCTCTACGGGAAGACGCTGGGGGTGATCGGGTTCGGGCGCATCGGACAGCTCGTCGCCCAGCGCGCGCAGGCCTTCGACATGGACGTCGTCGCCTTCGACAAGTTCGTCGCCCCGGAGCGCTTTCGCGAGCTGGGCGTCGAGGGCGTCGAGACCAGCGCCGAGCTCTACGACCGCGCCGACCTGATCACGATCCACCTCCCGAAGACGCCCGACACGGTCGGCTGGATCGACGCCGAGGCGATCGCGCAGATGCGCGACGGGGTGCGGATCGTCAACTGCGCGCGCGGCGAGCTCGTCGACCTCGACGCCCTGCTGGCCGGCCTCGAGTCGGGGAAGGTCGCCGGCGCGGCGCTCGACGTCTTTCCCTCCGAGCCCTTCACCGAACATCCGCTCTTCGAGCGCGACGACGTGGTCGTGACGCCGCACCTGGGCGCCTCAACCGCCGAGGCGCAGGACCGGGCGGGGATCGTGACCGCGGAGCAGGTCAAGGCCGCGCTGACCGGCGGGGTCGTCACCAACGCGGTCAACATCGCCGCGGTGCGCCCGGAGGCCATGGAGGCGCTGGCGCCCTTCGTCCCGCTCTGCGAGAAGCTCGGCCGGCTCGCCCAGGGCCTCGGCGACGGGTCGATCGACCGGGTCGAGGTCGCCTTCCACGGGCGGATCGCCGAGCACGACACGCGCCTGCTCGGGATCGCGGTGCTGGTCGGGATCCTCTCGGGCCACACCGAGGAGCCGGTGAACCTCGTCAACGCGCCGGCCATGGCCGAGGGGCGCGGGATCGAGCTCACCGAGCTCAAGGAGGCCGCCTCCGACGACTTCACGGAGCTGATCCGGGTGCGGCTGGGCGGGGTGGAGGTCGCCGGGACCGGCGTCGGCCCGCGCAACGTCCCGTATCTCGTCGGCGCCTGGGGCCAGAGCTTCTACATGCCCTTCGCCGACCATCTGGCGGTGTTCCGCTACGCGGACCAGCCGGGCATGATCGGGCGGGTGGGCACGGCGTTCGGGGAGCACGGGGTGAACATCGTCTCCGCCGCGGTTGGCGCCGAGGCCGACGGCGAGGAGGCCGTGATGGCGCTCACGACCGACGGGCCGGTCTCAACCGCCGTGATCGACGCGATCGCCTCGGACAGCGGGTTCTTCGACGGGCGCGCC
>CAWAUE010000014.1:0-31856 GCA_963785195.1 uncultured Solirubrobacterales bacterium
GACGGGCGTGACCTGGTGCTGGTCGACATGCGCGGTACCGGGCACTCGCGGGCGATCAACTGCCCGAAGCTCCAGCAGGGCTACGGGACCGACCGCCAGGGGGTCGCCCAGTGCGCCCGGATCCTCGGCGATCACTACGACGCCTACCGGACCTCCGCGGCGGCCGACGACATCGACGAGGTCCGCCAGGTGCTGGGGTTCGACCGCATCGCCCTCTACGGCGATTCCTACGGGACCTTCCTCGCGCAGTCCTACGCGTTTCGGCACGGCGAGGTGCTCGCCGCACTGGTGCTCGACAGCGCCTATCCCGTCAGCGGCGAGAGCCCCTGGTATCCGAGCCTGTGGCGCAATGGCATCCGCGCCCTGCAGATCGCCTGCGACCGCACCGCGGCGTGCGCGGGGAACGCGAAGCGCCGCCTGCGCCACGTCGTCGCCCTGCTGCGGCGCACGCCACGTGGTGTCGGGCCGCTGCTCGACGCGATCGGCTCGGGCGGCTACGAGTCACCGGTCCGCAACTTCCTGAAGATCGACGAGGCGATCAGCGCCTACCTGGCCGGCAACCGGGGCCCGTACAAACGCCTCACCGAGGCCGACCCCGGGCCGTACGGGATCTACCGCGCCTACTCGCGCGGCGACGAGCTCGCGGTGAGCTGCAACGACTACCCGATGCTCTGGGACAAGCGGGCCGGGCAGGCGGAGCGCCGCCGGCAGCTGCACGCCGAGGTCCGGGGCTACCCGAAGAGCGCCTTTGCCCCGTTCAGGCCGCGCGAGGTGGCGCTCGAGTCCACCGCCGGCTATACGGAGTGCCAGGCGTGGCCGAAGCCGAGCCCGCTCTACGAGCCGCCGGCGCCGCCGAATGCGCCACGGCCGAAGATGCCGACGCTCGTCATCTCGGGTGAGCTCGACGACGTCACCAGCCCGGCGGAGGGCAAGGCCGTCGCCCGCGATTTCGCCGACGCCCGGCAGCGGATCGTTCGTAACGGCGGGCACGTCCCATCGCTGTACGGCGGGCGCTACCCGGCGCGAGACTGGGTGCGGAACTTCGTCGAGCGCCACCGCTAGCGGGGCGCCCGGCTAGCCCCCGGGTGGCGCGGGGGCAGTGGTCGTCACGGTCGTTGTCTCCGGCGGCGTGGTCTCCGTGCTGGTCTTGGTGACCGTCTCGTCGGTGTGCGTCGTCGTGCTCGTGGTGACCGTTGTCACGAGGGTCGACGTGGTCACCGTCGTCGTCGTCGGCGTCTTCGTCTTCGTCTCCGTGTTGGTGACGAAGACCTTCTCCGTCGGCGGGTCGGAGGCGATCAGCGCGAGCGCCACGCCCAGGCCGGCGGCCAGCGCCGCGAGCGCGATCAGGGCGATGCGGGCGCGGCGGTCGAGCCCGCCGCCACCGCTGCCGTCGTCCTCGGGCGTGGCCTCGTCGGAAGCGGCCCGGTCGGAGGCGAGCCGCCGCTCCGGGCCGGGTGGCGGGGTGTCGGGAGCGCTCATCGGGGCGATGGTAGGGGCGGGCGGGTTTCGGCTTCGGGTCGACCGGGAAGGGAGCGTTGCGGTCGAGGTGCCGATTGCGAGCTGACACGCGTCTGTTTCGGACCCTGGGGGACCCGCGGTTCGGATGGTTCGCCTACGCGGTTGCGCTCGCCGTCGGCCTGATCGCCGGAGCGATCGCGATTCTGCTGGTCGCCTCGCTGAGCTGAGCGCGCGCCTCAGCGGCGCAGGCGCTCGCTCTCGCGCTGGAACCGCACCTTCAGGCGTCGATCCGTGACACTGAAGGCGATGACGGTTTCACACCAGCCGATCCTCTTCGTCGCCGACGACGACCCCGACGCCCTCGCGCGAACCGAGGCCGAGCTCACCCGCCGCTACGGGGGCGACTACCGCATCGTGAGCGAGCGGTCGGCTCCCGTCGCGGTCGCCGAGCTCGAGCGTCTGCGCGACCGCGGCGACAGGGTGGCGCTCGCGCTGGCCGACGTGTGGATGGCGGAGAGGCCCGGCTCGGACCTGCTCGACCAGGTCCGCGTCCTGCACCCGCAGGCCAAGCGGGCGCTCCTCATCGACTGGGGCGCCTGGGGCGACCCCTCGACGGCCGACGCGATCCTGCATGCGATGGCCAAGGGGCAGGCCGATTACTACGTGCTCAAGCCGTCGCGGACCGGGGAGGAGCAGTTTCACCGCGCGATCACGGAGTTCCTGCACGAGTGGTCGCGCGAGTACTCCGAGAGCTCGTTCGAGCTCGCCATCATTGCCGAGCCGGCCCTGCCCCGCACGCACGAGATCCGCGAGCTGCTGCGTCGCAGCGGCGTGCCGCATGGCTTCTGCGCCCCGACCTCCGAGTGGGGGGAGGAGCTCCTCGCCGAGGTCGCCGAGGACGCCGCCGGGCGACCGGTCATCCGGGTGCGTAACGGCGACGTTCTCGTCGACCCCACAAACGAGGAAATTGTCAGGGCGTTCGGCGTCAACACCGGGTCCGTGGAGCGCAAGGACTTCGATTTGGTGATCGTGGGCGCCGGGCCGGCCGGCCTCTCCGCGGCGGTCTATGCGAGGTCGGAGGGCTTGCGGACGCTCGTGATCGAGCGCGAGACGATCGGAGGGCAGGCGGGTTCGAGCTCCCTGATCCGCAACTACCTCGGGTTCGCGCGCGGCGTCACCGGGGCCGAGCTCGCGCAGCGCGCCTACCAGCAGGCGTGGGTGTTCGGCGTCGAGTTCGCGATCAGCCGGGAGGTGGTCGAGCTGCGGCTGCAGGACGAGCCATACGGGGTGGTCTGCGATCAGGGCTTCATCGCCACCGGTCGCGCCCTCCTGCTCGCCACCGGCGTCGCCTACACGCGGATCGGGATCCCGGGGCTCGACGACCTGTCGGGCGCCGGTGTCTACTACGGCGCGTCCACGGTCGAGGGTCTCGGCCTGGCGAGTGAGGACGTCTACGTGATCGGCGGCGGCAACTCGGCCGGCCAGGCCGCCCTGCATCTGTCGCGCTCGGCGGCCCGGGTGCAGCTGTTGGTGCGCGGGCCGACGCTGGCCGACGACATGTCGCAGTATTTGCGCGAGACGATCGCCGCGACGCCGAATGTCGAGGTACTCGTCCAGACCGAGGTCACCGGCGGCGGCGGCACCGGGCGCCTCGAGTGGCTCGAGCTGCGCGACAACGCCTCCGGCCACACTCGCCGAGTCGAGGCCGCGGCGCTCTTCGTCCTGATCGGTTCCCGGCCGCGCACATCATGGCTGCAGGGCGGGGAGATCGCCCTGGCGCCGAACGGCCACATCCTCACCGGCGCCGATGCATACGCCAGCGGGCCCTGGCCGCTCGAGCGCCCGCCCACCACGTACGAGACGAGCGTGCCGGGCGTCTTCGCGGTCGGCGACACCCGTTACGGGGCGATCAAACGGGTCGCCTCGGCGGTCGGCGAGGGGTCGGTGGTGATGCCGGACGTCCACGCCTGGCTGGCCGCAGCGGCGCGCGAGCCTCAGGCCCGGTGAGCGCCCCGCTCGACCCGGCCACCCGCGACCGGCTCCTGCACCGAATCGGGCTCACGGAGCCGCCGGACCCCGACGCCGACGGGTTGCGGCTCGCTGTCCGGGCCTTCGTCGAGAGCGTGCCCTTCGAGGATCTCGCCGTCCAGCTCGGCGAGTCTGGGCCGCTCGACCCACCGGCCCTGATCGAGCGCGTGGTGGCCGGTCGCCGCGGCGGCTACTGCTTCGAGGTGAACACCGTTTTGCTCACCCTCCTCGAGTCGCTGGGGTTCGAGGTCGAGCGCCGCGAGGCGATCGTCGGCGAGCGCTCGGCGTTCGCCGACGGCAAGCCCACGAACCACCTGGCCCTCGTCGTCCACACGCCGGACGGGCCGTTCATCGCCGAGGCCGGGTGGGGGGAGGGGCCGGTGGAGCCGCTCCCGGTGGCGGCGGGCCGTCACGTCGCGGGCGCGTTCGAGTTCACGCTCGAGCGCGATGGCGACGGCTGGTGGCTCGGCCAGCACGAGTACGGCTCCTCGCCCGGGTATCGGTTCGCCGACCGGCCCGCGACGCTCGACGATTTCGCCTCACATCACGAGCGCCTGTCGACGTCACCCGAGTCGGGGTTCGTCCAGACCCTGCTCGTCCAGCAGCCGCACGCCGACCGGATCGTCTCGCTGCGCGCCCGCACGCGCTTCGTCGACGGGCCGGGACGACGCGAGCGCGAGGTGCTCTGCCGCCGCCGACGAGTTCGAGGGCAATGCTCGCCGACGAGTTCGGGATCGACGTCGGCGTCCTCGGGCGGGACCGGCTCGAGCGCCTGTGGGCCCGCGCCGTGGTCCAGCACGACGAGCACCTGGCGGCGGAAGGGTAAGGGCCGCGCGATACTGAGCGCGATGGCATTCGTCCCGCCCGCCCGCCACCTCACCCGCGCCAAGGACCTCGCGGACTCGCGTTATGCGGACCCGCTCACCGTCGAGGACATGGCCGCCGCCGCCGGGCTCACCCGCGCTCATTTCAGCCGCGAGTTCCGAGCCGCGTTCGGGGAGCCGCCGCACGCCTACCTGCTCACCCGCCGGCTCGAGCGCGCCGCCGCGCTGCTCCGCAACACCGACAACTCCGTGACCGAGATCTGCTTCTCGGTCGGGCTGCGCAGCCTCGGGTCGTTCACCACGAGCTTCACGCACACGTTCGGCGTCTCGCCGACGGTCTACCGCGCTGCCCACCCGCCGGCCGCCGAGCGCGCGCTCGTCCCGGGCTGCGTCGTGCGCGCCTACGCGCGGCCCCAACACAGCACGTTTGGAGAAGTCAGAAGCGCCAACGGCGATTAGCTTGGTCGGCGTCAACTCTCACTCGATTCAAGGAGACGCCCGATGATGAAGATCGCCAACGCACAGCTCTGGGTCCATGATCAGGAGGACGCGCTCGCCTTCTGGACGGAGAAGGTCGGGATGGAGGTACGCGCCGACGTCACGCTCCCCGAGCTCGGGGATTTCCGCTGGCTCGCGGTCGGCCCGCCCGGCCAGGAGGACGTGTCGATCGTCCTCATGGCGGTCCCGGGCCCGCCGGTGATGGACGAGGAGACCAAGGGCCAGGTCGAGACGCTGATGGCGAAGGGCTTCGCCGGCACCGTCTTCCTCACCACCGACGACGCGCAGGCGGCCTACGACGAGCTCAAGGGCCGCGGGGTCGAGTTCACCGACCCGCTCGAGCAGCGCCCGTACGGGATCGACGCCGGCTTCCGCGACCCGTCGGGCAACTCGATCCGAATCGCGCAGCTGACGATGGACCTCTCCGCCTAGGGGTTCCTTCCGCCCGCCGCCGGCTCGGCCCGAGCCGTAGATTCGGGCCGTGACCGGCGGCTGGCTGGCAGTCCTCTATCTCCACCTCCTGGCGATGGCGTTCTTCGTCGGCGGCCAGCTGCTGATCGCGGTCGCGGTGGTCCCGGTCGAGCGCCGCCAGCCCGAGCCCGAGCGCCTACGGGCGATCGCCCGCCGCTTCGGCTACGGCACGCTCGTGGCGCTCGCCGTGCTTCTGGCGTCCGGGGCGGCAATGGCCTCGCACCTTCACCTGTGGCATTCGAGCACGCTGCAACTCAAGCTCGGCCTGGTCGCCCTCGTGCTCGTGCTCACCGTCGTCCACCTCCGCCATCCGCGCGCTCACGCGCTCCAGGCCCTGATCTTCCTCGGCAGCCTGGCGATCGTCTGGCTCGGCGTCGATCTGGCGAACTAGCCAGGGTCCGGCAGCTCCGGCGGGGCGCTGCGGTAGGTCGGCGGTGTCGCCGAGAGGCGGATCGGATTGCGGGGCAGCCGGGCGGCGCCGCCCGCCTCGCGCGCGATCTCGATCACGGGGTCGAGTCCGAGCCTCTCGGCGAGGGCGAACGCGGCGCCGACGTCGTTGACGACGCCGGCGGGCACCCCTGCGGCGGTCAGCTCCTCGACCCATTCGGCGGCCGGTTTGCTCGCTAGCCGGGCCTCCAGCAGTCCGCGCAGCTCGACCCGCGCGGCAACCCGCGCCGGGTTGGTCGCAAAGCGCTCGTCGGCCGCGAGGCCCGGGACCCCGAGCGTGGTGCATAGCCGCGCGAACTGCGCGTCGTTACCGACGGCCAGCACGAGCTCGCGGTCGGCCGCTTGGAAGAGCTCGTACGGCGCGATGCTCGGGTGGGCGTTGCCCATCCGGGCGGGCACCGTGCCGGTGAGCGTGTGGGCGCTCGCCTGGTTGACGAGCGCCGCGAGCAGCGAGGAGAGCAGGTCGACCTCCACGAGCTGTCCCTCTCCCGTGCGGTCGCGGTGGCGGACCGCGGCGAGGATGCCGACGCTCGCGAAGAGCCCGGCGAGCACGTCCACCAGCGCGACCCCGACCTTCTGCGGCTCCCCCTCGGGCTCCCCGGTGATGCTCATCAGCCCGCCGAGCGCCTGCAGCAGCAGGTCGTAGCCCGGCAGCTCGGCGCCGGCGCCGCTGCCGAAGCCGGTGATCGAGCAGTAGACGAGGCCGGGGTTGGTCGCGCGCGCCGACTCGTAGTCGAGCCCAAGCCGCGCCATCGTCCCGGGGCGGAAGTTCTCGACGACGACGTCAGCGCCCGCGATGAGCTCGGCGGCGCGCTCGCGGCCGGCCGGATCCGCGAGGTCGAGCGCCACGCTGCGCTTGTTGCGGTTGACCGCCTGGAAGTAGGTGGCGCGACCGGCGTCGTCGAACGGCGGCCCCCACGTGCGGGTGTCGTCGCCGGAGCCCGGGCGCTCGACCTTGGTCACGTCCGCGCCCAGGTCGGCGAGCATCATGGTCGCGAACGGCCCCGCGAGGATCCGCGAGAAATCGACGACGCGCAGCGGCGCGAGTGCCTCCATATGTGGAGGACCCTAAGCCGTGGCGGCGGCACCCTCCCGCTCGGCCGCGGCGGCCTCGACCAGCTGCTGGTAGCGGACCTGCTGGCCCGCGGCCCCCCAGTTGCCGTCCGGGACCTCGCGGATCAGGGTCCACACGCGCAGGCCCTCGCTCTCGGGAAGCCCGGCGGCGCCGAGCACGGCCTGGTTGACCGAGTCGACGAGGATGCCCTTGCGACGATCCGACAGCGCCCCATCGGGGACCGTGATCTGGACCCGGAAGCGCGGCTCGCCGTCCGGGCGCCCGCCGACGGCGAGGTCCTCGGGGTCGATCTCGTTCGCATACACCCAGGTGATCGAGCGGAAGAACTCGGTGTCGGGCGCCTTCTCGGCGGCGAGCAGCTTCGTGGCGAGCTCCTCGAGCAGCTCGGGGCGCGCGTCGGGGGCGATCGCGCCCTTCGGATAGGTGACCTCGATCATCGGCATGGGGAGCCTCCTGGCGGGTGGGGGGAGTGTCGCCGCGAACGATACTATGATGAGCGTCATAATGACGACCGCCGGCGAGCAGACGAGGCGCAGGATGGTCCGCGGGGCTGCGGAGCTGCTGCGCCAGCGCGGCTACACGGGCACCGGCTTCCGCGAGGTAATCGAGGTCACCGGCGCGCCGCGCGGCTCGATCTACCACCACTTCCCGGGCGGCAAGGCCCAGCTTGCCGGCGACGCCGTCGACTACGTCGGCGCGCTCGCGCGGCGGGCGATCGAGGAGCCGTTCGCCGAGGCGGACCCGATCGGCGCGCTGCGCGCGTTCGTCGAGCTCTGGCGCGCCGACTTCGAGCGGTCCGGCTTTCGCGCCGGCTGCCCAATCGCCGCCGTCGCCGTGGAGAACCACGACGAGGCCCCCGAGCTTCTGGATGCCGCGGCACGAGCCTTCGACGCCTGGCGCGCGGCGTTCGCCGACTGCCTGCGTCGCGCCGGCGCGCCCGCGGCGCGCGCGGACCGGCTCGCGACCCTGGTCGTCTCCGCGGTCGAGGGCGCGATCGTGCTCAGCCGCGCCGAGCGTGACTCGACCCCGCTGCTCGACGTATCCGCCGAGCTCGAGGACGCGATCCGGGCGGCGCTGGCTGCCTAGCCGCCGGGCGGCCCGGCCTCGATCGCCGCGCGCACCTCGGCCTCGCGCGGCGACTGGCCGAAGCCCGCGGTGAGGATCCAGGTCGCGCCCGCGGCCTCCCACGGCCCGGGATCGGTGCCGGGGTCGACCTCGGCGATCAGGTCGAAGGGCGCGTCCGGGTGCTGACGTTGCTCGCGGACCTCCGCCGCGAGCTCGGCGAGCGCCTCAGGGCCGGGCAGCTCGATCGGAAAGAGGCCGTCCCAGCGCGCGGCCCGGCGCAGTGGGCGGCGCTTGGGCCAGCGGGAGGCCACCCAGATCGGGATCCGCGGTTGCTGGAGGGGCGGTGGTTCGAACTCGCCGTCCCAGAGCGCAGTCAACCGGGTCAACCCCTCATCGAGCAGCACGGCGCGCTCGCGAGGATCGACGACCTCGCCGAACGGCTCGAGCTCGCCGTTGTTGTGGCTTCCGAGTCCCACCCCGAGTACGAGGCGTCCGGCACTCAGCCGATCGAGCGTCACGGTCTCCCGCGCGAGCTTCTGAACCCGTCGGCGCGAGAGCGGGGTCACCAGCGGGCCCAGCCGGATCCTGCTCGTTGCCGACGCCATCGCGCTCATGCACACCCACGGGTCGGCTACCGCGCGCGTCGGCGGCCGGTAGTTGACGTGGTCCCACAGAAAGACGCCGTCCCAGTCGCGCGCCTCCGCTCGCTGGGCGAGCTCGGCCAGCAGGCGGGGCTCGACGAGCTCGTCGAAGGGGGCGAGGAACAGACCGTGCTTGGCGGCCACGGCGCCACGCTAACGAAGTGCCGGGTCAGCCGGCCGGGAGCAGCTGGGCGCAGAGGGTGTCCCCGAGCCAGCGCTCGTAGCGCGCCGGCGACCAGCCGCGCTCCTTGACGAGCAGCCGGTAGACGTCGGGGTGGTTCAGGGTCCAGAGCACGTCGGTCGCCCGGCGCAGGTCGAGGCCGGGGGCGAGCCCGCCCCGGCCCTGGACGAGCTTCAGGATCGAGCGCTGGTTGTCGTAGAAGTCGGTCTGGATCCGGTCCCAGAGCTCCTCGATGTCCGGGTCGGACGGGGCGGCCGTGCGGATCACTTCCATCAGCGCCCCGGCGCGCTCCTTGACGACCCGCGAGTTGCGCGCGTTCAGGCGCAGCATTCGCTCGGGGTCCGGCTCCTCGACCACCTCGCGATACCAGGCCTGCTCGGCGACCGGCACCGCGTCGCGCTCCCCGCGCAGCAGCAGGTGCCACAGCGCCCGCAGGAGGGCGCTCTTGGTCTCGAAGGCGAGATAGACGGTCCTCGGCGACACCTCCGCCTGCGCGGCGATCGCCGCCATCGAGGTCGCGACGTATCCCTGGTCCTCGAACAGGCGCTGGGCTGTGTCGAGGATGGCCCGCCGGGTGACCGCCGCCTGCTCGCGCCGGCGCGGGGACTCGTAGCGCCGCTTCGTCTTCTTGACACGCTCGGGCATATTTGCTACAGTAGCGCTATATTCATTACTCAACTCGTGTAGTCAATTTACACGAAGGAAGAAGGGGTGATCCGCATGGCGTTCATCATGACCAGGGTTGAGGTCGTCGACTACGAGGCTTGGAAGCCGCAGTTCGACCAGGACATGCCGGGGGCCCGGCAGACCGCGGACGGCTACCGGCTGTTCCGAAACGTCGAGAACCCGAACGAGGTCTTCGTGCAGGTCGAATTCGCGTCCGCGGAGGAGGCGAGGAGCGGCCGCGACAAGCTCGTCGCCTCGGGCGTGCTCGACCGCTGGCCCAATCACAACGGCCCGACCGTCGTCGAGGAGGCGGAGTCGATCGTCTACTAAGCCGGATGACGGGACGGAGGCGGCGTGCGCCTCCGTCCCATCGAACGGTGCGAACGCGAACGAAAGGGTCGAGATGCCAATCCTCCAAATCGACTACGACGTCGGCGATTTCGAAGCCTGGCGGCGCAGCTTCGAAAGCGGCTGGCTCCTCTGTGCTGCGCGGCACCGAGGCCTGCGCGCTCACCGGGTTCTCCGCGCGCCCGCAACGCCAAGCCACGTGCGGGTCGAGCTTGAGTTCCACCGCTTCGATGACGCGCAAGCCGTCCACGCCGCGCTCGCGGAGCTGAGCGGGACGGGGCTCGGGGGTTCCGCTGGCCTGACCAGCGATGTGCTGCATGCGGATCGCGGAAAGGGCCCCGCCGAAGCAGGGCCCGTTCTCAGCGGGTGGTCTGTGTTGGCCGGCTAGTGCGTGCCCACCCCGCTCACCCGGGCGATCTTGTTGGCGCCGTCGAGCGTGACCCAGAGGGTGTGGTCAAAGCCCTTGGCGATCCGTCGTGGGCCGGTGTTCTTGCCGAGCCCGCCGAGGGTGCTCAGGTGGCCGTCCTGCGTCAGGCGGACCAGGTCGCCGCCGGCGAACCGGGGGATCCAGTAGGCCTTGTCGGCGCCGAACGCCACACCGAACGGATCGCCGGGTGCGGCGGTCTTCTTGGCCTTGCCACCGGTCGTGATCCGGCCGACCTTCTGCGGGTTGGAGATCGGGTCCGCGTAGGCGACCTGGCCCTTCGGGCCGGCGGCGATCGCCTGGAGCCCGGAGTTGTTGCCGGTGGAGTAGGCCGTCGCGTCACCGTCCGTGGTCAGGCTCACGACCTGGCTGCCGAAGTCGGCGACCCACAGCAGGCCGTCCTTACCGGCGTCGATGTCGCGTCCGGCGACGAGCACGGGGAACGAAGTGGACCCGGCGGGGTTCGCGGCCGGGATGCGGATGACGTTCTCGCCGCTGACCGTCCAGAGGTTGCCGTCGGGACCGGTGACGATCTGGCGCGCGTCCATGATGTCGCCGATCGGGTACTTGACGGCCGCGTCGGGGTCGTCGGGCGAGAAGCTTGCGACGCCACCGTTCTGGGTCACCCAGATGTTGCCGTCGGGCCCGGTGGTGATCCCGACCGGGTTGGTGACGCTCGTCGGGTTGAACTCGGTGACGGTGCCGTTCGGCGTGATCCGGGCGACGTCGTTCGTCTGGTCGAGGGTCACCCAGATGTTGCCGTCGGGCCCCTTCGTCAGCTCGTTGTTCGGGCCGACGCCGGAGACGTCGAACTTGCCGTCGACGTGCGGCGCGGCCGCGGCGGGCGAGGCCGCGATCGCGGCGAGGCCGAGCGTCGCGCAGAGCGCGCCGAGGGCTCGGGTTCGGAATGAGCGGGGATTGGTTGAGATGAGTGGAGTTGTGGTCTTCATGGGCCAAGCGTCCCGCCGCGGAGGCCCGGCGCCTAGGCACCCTGGGGGTGGACCGCGCAACACCCCGTTGGGGTGAGCTCTGAGAGAGTGCGAGCTGAAGACCGCTAGAGCGGCAGCTCGCGGTTCGACCAGTACGGGTGGGTGAACGGGAAGTCCTCGGTCACCCATCGCAGCAGACCCTCGTAGGCGCGGTCGTAGTAGCCCGCCTCGTAGGCGTCCGCCGTCACCCACCACCTCACTTCCACGTCGTGCTGAGCGAGCTCCTCGCTCAACTCGTTCCGACGGCCCATGGGATAGAGATAGGCGCAGCCGAGATAGCCGCCGCCGGAGTCGCGCAGGACGTATGAGAAGGAGTACCCGTCGCGAAACTCGCACTCGTGCCAGACGAGGTCGACGAAGTTGAACTCCGCGGTGACGGGCTCCTGCGGCCAGCCGCCCCCGCGTGTGCGGCGGATCAGCTCGAGGCTGGCGTTGATCCCGGCGACGTCGTCGTCAAGGTCCTCGCGGCCCAGCACCGTCGCGACGACGTCCTCGTGGACGAGTCGCCGGGGCGGGTCGAACCCGTCCGGAAGGATGAGCTTCTTCACGTACTCACGCACGACGTCGCATTCTCACACCGACGCCGCCCGCTAGGCTCGTGGCGGAGCCGAGCGCTCCGCACCTATGCGCGCTGACTGACCGCCACCGAACGCCCCAGTCCATCTCCTCCCGGAGGAGGTCAGTCCATGTCGTCTCGCCACGACGCCCTGATCGCACGCAACATCTCGAAGGCCTACGGGGAGGCCGTCGTTCTCGACGGCATCTCCCTCGTCGTCGGACCCGGCAGCCGCACGGGTGTCGTCGGCCCGAACGGGATCGGCAAGTCGACCCTGCTCCGCGTCCTGGCCGGCGTCGAGACGCCCGACTCCGGCACCGTCGAGCGCCAGCCACCCGCCACCCAGGTCGCGTACCTCGAGCAGTCGACCGACTCCGGACAGCGCTCCGGCGGCGAGGCGGCGCGGGAGCGGCTCGCGGCCGTGATCGCAGGCGACCCCGACGTGCTCCTGCTCGACGAGCCGACCAACGACCTCGATTTCGCGGGCCTCGCCCACCTCGGGGAGGCGCTCGCCGGCTTCCGCGGCGGTCTCCTCGCCGTCTCGCACGACCGCGCGTTCCTCGCGGAGATGACGCGCATCTTGGAGTTCGAGGCCGAGACGCGTCGGGTCCGCGTCTACGCCGGCGGCTGGGCCGAGTTCGAGGCGGAGCGCCGGCGGGCGCACGAGGCCGAGGCGCGGGCCTATCGCGACTACTCCACGGCCCGCGACCGCGTCGTCGAGCGCGCCCGGCGCAAGCGCGAGTGGAACGAGCGCGGTTACGGCCAAGGGCGCAAGAAGAAGAAGACGAAGGACGCCCGCAAGGCGTTCGAGCAGGAGCTCGGGCGCCTCGAGCGCGTGGAGAAGCCCTGGTCTCCCTGGAGGCTCGAGCTGGACCTCGACGCCGCCTCACGCTCGGGCGCGATCGTCGCCCGGCTCGAGCGGGCCGTGGTCGGCCGCGGCGACTTCCGCCTCGGGCCCGTGGACCTCGAGATCGCACACGGCGACCGCGTCGCGGTGCTCGGTGACAACGGCGCCGGCAAGACCACCCTGCTGCGGTCGCTGCTCGGGGAGCTGCCGCTGCTCGCCGGCAACCGCTGGGTTGGCCCGAGCACCGTCTTCGGCCAGCTCCCGCAAGGCCCGGGTCCGTTCGCCGGCCAGGACGCGCTGCTGCGCACGTTCGCCGCCGAAACGGGCCTTCACGAGGGCGAGGCCCGCGGGCCGCTTGCGAAGCTCGGACTAGGCGCCGACGACGTCCATCGCGCCGGCGAGTCACTGTCGCCCGGGGAGCGCAACCGCGCCGTGCTCGGGGTGCTGGCCGCGCGCGGCGTGAACGCGCTGGTCCTCGACGAGCCGACCAACCACCTCGACCTCGAGGCGATCGAGCAGCTCGAGGCGGCCCTGGCCGGCTACGACGGCGCGATCGTGCTCGTCAGCCACGACCGGCGCTTCCTCGACGCCTTCGAGCCGACGGTCACGTTCGACGTCGGTGCCTCCCGGCGTTCAGCGATCTAGGGATGTCGGCCGGCGGGCGCCGCCGCGATACACGACCCAGTGCACGAGGCGCGGGAAGACTCGGCCGATCTGATGGACCGCCGTGTACAGCGGCGGCGCCGTCGCCTCGCGGCGCTCTCGCTCAACGGCGCGCGTGACGACCTCGGCGGCTCGCTCCTCGCTGAGCGTCGGAACGACCCGGTCGATCCAGGGCATCCGGTCGTCGGCTCCGGGGTTGTTCTCCCAGTAGCTGCTGGAGATCTTGGTCATGACGACATCGGTCACTGATACCCCGGTGTTCCGAAGATCAACGCGCAGCGCCGTTGAGAATCCACGCAACGCCCAGCGCGCCGACGAATAGGCGACTGAGCTCGGCCACGGAAACCACCCGCCAGGCCCGTTGACGTTGCAGATATTGCCGCTACCACGGCTGGCCATCTCGGCCACGAACGCCTTGGTCACGCCGAACGCCGCGAAGTAGGGCAGGGCCATGTCGGCCTGCATCTCCTCGAGTGGAGTTTCTTCGATGAACAGCCAGCGGCCGATACCGGCGTTGTTGACGATCACGTCGGGGATGGTGCCCGCCGCCTTGATCGCCTCGGTGGTGGTTACGAGCGCGTCGAGATCAGAGAGATCGACCGCATGGATCTCGGCCTGTCCTCCGCGGCCCTCGATCGAGTCGGCCACCTCGCGCAGCTTCTCCTCGGTGCGGGCAAGCAGAAGCACGCGAGCACCGCGGCCCGCCATCACTCGAGCGGTTGCGGCCCCAAGTCCCTGAGACGCCCCCGTGATCAACGCCGTCTTGCCGGCCAGCTCCATGCGGTGGCGAGAGCCTATCCCCGGATGCTCGCCAGAGGCGGGGGTAGGTCCCCCGTCGGCTGAGCCCGTCGAGTTACACCCGTGCCGGTCTGGGTAGCTGGCAAGCAGTCCGAAATCCAGTCCGCGGGAGGAGTTGGACATGAATCAAGGGAGTCCCGGTGCGACGCACCGGTGGGGGCTGAGGGCTGCTGCGGGATTGATCGCCGGAACGGTGTTCCTGTTCTCGGCGACGGTCGGCGCGGCGGAGGCTAAGCAGCACCAGGGCAAGGCCAGGGGATGCCTGCCCGGACAGCCCGTCGGCGCCCCGGGCGTCGGGGACACGTACTACCCGACTTACGGCAACGGCGGCTACGACGTGAAGCGCTACGAGCTGGACACCACCTACGACCCGTCGACGCAGCTGATCGCGCCCGGCAAGGCGACGATCGAGGCCACGGCGACGCAGAGCGTCTGCCGGTTCAACCTCGACTTCGTCGGCTTCGACATCCAGAAGCTCACGGTCGACGGTGACCGCGCCAACTGGACTCGCGACGAACACGAGCTGACGGTGACGCCGAGGCACGCGCTCGAGCGGGGGCGGCCGTTCGAGGTCTTCGTCAAGTACTCGGGCGAGCCAACCGAGTTCGTGATCCCCGGTCTCGACCTGAGGACGGGCTTCATGGACACGACGGATGGCGCCACGGTCGCCGGCCAGCCGGAGGTTGCGGCCGGATGGTTCCCGGTCAACGATCATCCGCGCGACAAGGCCGCGTACACGTTCGACGTCACGGTCCCCAACGGCTACGAGGTGGTCGCAAACGGTTCCCTGAAGGACGTCGATCAGAACGGCAGCAGGACGACCTGGCGCTGGGCCGCGCCCGAGGCGATGGCCTCGTACCTCGCGACGATCGATATCGGCTTCTGGGACGTGAGCAGGGGCCGGACCGAGGCCGGGGTGCCGGTCTATGACGCCGTCGACTCGGCGCTGACCGGCGACGTCCGGGACGAGATCGACTCGTCGCTCGGGAAGCAGAGCGAGATCCTCGACGTGCTCGGCGGGGCGTTCGGTCCGTATCCGTTCAGCACTGTCGGCGGGATCGTGGAGGGCCAGGACGACCTGTTCTTCGCCCTCGAGACGCAGACCCGGCCCGTGTACTCGAAGCTCTTCTGGATGGACCGGGATGGCAACGCGCGCAACGGGGACGGCGTCGTGGTCCACGAGCTCGCGCACCAGTGGTACGGCGATGACGTCGCCGTGCACCGCTGGCAGGACATCTGGCTCAACGAGGGCTTTGCGACGTACGCCGAGTGGCTATGGGCACAGCACGAGGGCCAGGGGACGCCTCAGCAGATCTTCCAGGCGACCTATGACTCGATCCCGGCCGAGGACGATTTCTGGACGTCGGTGATCGCGGATCCGGGCCTGGAGCGGTTGTTCGATGATCCGGAGTACGTCCGCGGGGCGATGACCCTGCAGGTGCTCCGCAACGAGGTCGGCTCGACCAAGTTCTTCCGGATCCTGCGCGAGTGGCACGCGACCCAGGCCGGCGGCACCGGGACGACCGAGCAGTTCATCGCCCTCGCCGAGGACATCGCGGGCCGAGACCTGAACGACCAGGTCTGGGACCCGTGGCTGTTCACGGCCGGAAAGCCCCCGCTCACGGGGCCATCGGCGGCCAAGGCCAAGGCCGGCGCCGCGGAGGCGAACTCGGCGGGCCTCAACTGGCGCGCCGTGGTCGATGACCGGCTGAGCAGGTTCGGGCGCTACTAGGACCTGCGCCCGCGAGAGAGGTAAGGAAAGGGCCCCGCATCGCGCGGGGCCCTCTTTCCGCGGTCCCAGGCCCTAGCCGTCGCTAGGGGTGCGATCGGGCGCGCAACCAGCCGCCGAGCGCTCCGAGCGCGACGCCTAGCACCGCCGTGATCACCACGAGCAGGATCGCCGGGTCGGGCAGGTCGGCCTTCGCAGTCGCCCCGTGAATCTCGTGAGCGATCAACACGGACGCCCCGAAGATCACGCCGCCGGCCAGCCCGCGCTTGGCGCCGGCCGCCGCACCGAGGTGGTCGAAGCCGGCGCCGATCCCGCCCAGTACCGCCAGCAGGGAGAGCACCAGGTAGGTGCCCTCGGACACCCCGAGCACGTAGCCCGTGATCGCACCGTAGATCGCCGGGATGACGACGACCAGGACGAGTTGCACCGCCCGCGTGCGCTCCTCGAGCAGTGGTGGCTTCATCCTGGGCGGGAAGCTACTTGGACTTCTTCTGCTTGCAGGGCTGGCTGTCGCTCGCGTTCGCGTCGGGCGCGTCGGTGAAGGAGAACGTCTCCTCGTACTTGATCTTCTTGTTCTTGCAGCGCGCCTGCACGTAGTCCTTGCGTCCGACGGACGTGTTGAAGACCGAGCTCGCCCCGGCTCCGCCGGCGATCGGCGGCACGCTCACGGTCAGCGTCGAGCCCTTCAGGACCGCGGTCAGCACGGTCGTCGTCTGCAGGGCCGTGACCCGCGAGTGCAGGAGGATCCCGTTCGCGTCGGAGCGATTGAACGCGGTCACGTCCGCGTCGAAGTCCTGCCGCGCGCCGCCGACGCCGAACGGCAGATTGACCACCGCCAGACCGGTCCCCACCTTCGCGTCGCCGCAGGCCGCCAGCGCGTCCTCGGTGGTGGCGGTGGCGATCTGCGAGGCCTCGCAGCCGGGGACGGCCTTGTGGTTGAACCTGATGTTCTTGTGGTCGAACTTCACCACGGACTGGTAGACCTTCGGTGGCAGGCCGTCCGGGTTGTCGGCGTCGGTGGTGGTGGTGTCGATCTTGATATTCGTCGGCTTGAACTTCTTCTTGTCGAACTTCGGCTTCTGCTTGCCACCGACCTGCCCGTCGACCGTGATCACGGCGGTCTTCGCCAGCGCGCTCGCGGCCACCGTGAGGCTGGCGGTCAAGACCAGCGAAGCGACCACGTATCCCATCCTGCGCATCTCTCTCCTCCTCCTCTTAGAGACGGTGACGTCACCGTCACGAACCCTAGCCTAATCTTGATGGTCATGCGCGAATCGAGCCCGAAGCGCCGCCGCCGTCTCAGCGCCCCAGCCCGGCGTGACCAACTGCTCGATGTCACCACCGAGCTCGTGATCGAGGACGGCTTTCAGGGCGTCTCCATCGAGTCCGTCGCCCAGCGCGCAAACGTCGCCCGCTCGCTCGTCTATAAGCACTTCGCCGATCGGGCGGAGCTGCTCGACGCGGTGGTCGAGCGCGAGGCCGCGCACGCGCTCACCCAGGTCTCAGAGACCACGCTCACCGACCTCAGCCAGGGCCCGCCGCGGGAGCTGATGCTCGAGAGCCTGCGGGCGTACCTGCATGTGGTGCGCTCGCATCCCATGACCTGGAGGCTCGTGCTGATGCCGCCGCAGGGCGCGCCCGAGATCCTGCGCGAGCGCGTCGAGGCGGGTCGCGCCGCGGTGCTCGGGCGCCTGATCGAGGCCGTCCGGCCGGCGCTCCGCAGCGAGTCCGAGACTCTGGACGCGGAGCTCACCGCGCGCATCCTCTCGGCGCTCGCCGACGAGTACGCGCGTCTCATCCTGGCGGACCCCGAGCGATTCCCGGCGGAGCGCCTGCTCGACCACGCCCGCTGGATCCTCGAACAGGGAAGGACCGACGAGATCCAACTACGAAGGAGCGAAGACGATGGTCACGTACTGATGAGGCCTTGAAGGCCGGCACGGACGACGGCGCCGCGATCGCCGAGCTCGCGCAGATCGTCGAGCGCCAGCGCGAGGCGCAGCTCGCCGACCCGAACCCGTCGCTCGAGGAGCGCCGCGAGCTGCTGGGCGCCCTGGCCGCGATGGTCCTCGGTCACCGCGTCGAGATCCAGGATGCGCTCGTCGCCGACTTCGGGGTGCATCCGCGGCAGGCGGCGGACCTGATCGAGGTCCTCGGCCCGGCCGCGCGGGCCGCCTATGCAGCCGAGCACCTCGAGGGCTGGCTGGCCCCGGAGGCCCGCCCGGCCGACGCGGCCTTTTACGGCTCCGGGAAGGCGTTCGTCGCCCCCCAGCCGAAGGGGGTCGTGGGGAACATCGTCCCCTGGAACTTCCCCTTCGACCTCTCGGTCGGACCGCTGGTAGAGATGCTCGCCGCCGGCAACCGTGTCGTGATCAAGCCCTCTGAGTACACGCCGGCGAGCGCGACGCTCCTGCGGGAGATGGTCCGTGCGACCTTCGACCGCAACCGGGTGGACGTCGTCATCGGCGGTTTGGAGCTCGCGCGAGCCTTCGCCGGCGTCCGTTGGGACCACCTGCTGTACACGGGCAGCCCGGCGGTCGGGCGCGAGATCGCCGTGGCGGCGGCCGAGCAGCTCGTGCCGGTCACGCTCGAGCTGGGCGGCAAATGCCCCGCGATCGTGGCCGCCGACAGCGTCGACGCCGAGACCGTCAAGCAGCTCCTCGGGACGAAGGCCGTCAAGAACGGGCAGATGTGCATCTCCGTCGACTACTGCCTCGTCCCGCGCGACCAGCTCGAGTCGTTTGCCGGGTTCGCGGCCGAGCACGCGAGCAATCTGATGCCGGACTACTGCGGGTCGGCGAGTTGCACGGGGATCATCTCGGCGCGCCACCTGGAGCGGATCGAGGCCCTGCTGGCCGAGGCTGTGGATCGAGGGTGCGACGTGCGGTCGCTCGAGCAGCCCGCCGAAATGGATCCCGACCGGCGCCAGCTGCCGATCTCATTGGTCGTCGATCCTCCGGAGGACCTTCGCCTCATGCGGGAGGAGATCTTCGGCCCGATCCTCCCGGTCAAGCCCTACGACGACCTCGACGAGGCGATCGCTTACGTCAACGACGGCGAACGTCCCCTGGCGCTCTACGTGTTCGCGAAGGACCAGGCGGTGGCCGAGCGGGTGCTGGAACGGACCGCATCGGGCGGTGCGTGCGTCAACGCCGCCGCCGTGCACGGCGCGTTGCCCTCGCTGCCTTTCGGCGGCATCGGTCAGAGCGGGTCCGGCCGCCATCATGGGATCGAGGGGTTCCGCGAGTTCTCGAATCAGCGCGGGGTCTTCGTCCGGGGCGAGGGCGATCTGATCGAGGCATTCGCGCCGCCCTACGGCCCGATCGCCGACGCCGTGGTCGATGGCGCGTTCGCTGCCGGCTGACCTCGCGGGTCCTTTCAACGCCCCTTGCGGCAGATGACGAGCGCCTCGACGTAGTCGCGGCGGAAGCGGTTCGGGTTGGTAGCGACGCGCCCCTCGAGTTCGGCCAGGAACTCGGCCAGCAGCCCCCGGGCGCGATCCTCGCCCTCGAGCGCGAACGCTCGGAGGAAAAGCGGCTCGCCCCAGGCCGTGACGCTTCGCACGTAGCCGCGCGCGAAGGTGGCCGGATCGTCGTCCCAGTAGGGGTTGTCGAGCCAGAAGAGGTCGTCGCCCTCGAGCTCGAGGCCGGCGAACCGCCCGCCGCCCGCCTCGAACGGCGCCCGGATCTCCTCCTGCGTCCGCATCCAGACCGGCACCACCGCCGCAGCGGCGGTGGCCGTTTCGATGCGTCCGTCGCGACACCAGTCGGCGAGGATCGAGTTCATGTCCCCGATCAGCTCCACGTAGAGCCCTGATCGATTGGGGTCCGGATCAGGGGAGGCGGGGACAGCCGCGATCAACCGCCCGCCCGGAGCGAGCTCGACCCCTCGCATCTCGAGCAGGCGCTCCCATTGACGCGCCGCGGCCTCGGCCCAGGCCCGTCGCTCCGGCTCATCGGTGTGGTCCGGGTACCCGGGAAAGACCGAGCCGGTGGAAGGCAGCCCGGCCGCCTCGGCGATCCAGTGCATCGCCGTCCCGCTCGCCGCGATGTGCACGCTGCCCTCCGGCAGGCACGGCGCCTGCTGCAGCGGGATGCCCGCCAGGCTGATCACCGTGGCCGGGGGCGGGGTCCCCCCCAGCGCCCGCCGGCACGCCTCACCATGCGCCTCGGGCGACGCCCAATGCAGGCCGCTGCCGACGTCGACGGCCCCGAGCTCGGCGTCGGCCGGCCCGGGGGTGATCACGATGTCCCGCGTCCGTTCGCCGAACGCGCGCCGCAGGTGGTCGGCCGCGACCGCCCAGGCGTTCGTCGGCAGGTCGACCAGCGAGTAGATCAACGGCCGGCCGGCGCGCTCGGCGATCAGTTCACGGATCAGCCCGTGTGAGTTGACCCCGTCGGCGGCGCCGAGGTCCGCCACGTACAGTGCCGCCTCGCCGGCGAAGGACCTAGCGGCCTCCAGGACCGCCGGGAACGTCGCCTCGAAGGCGCCGCGCTGGGAGAGCGCGTGGCGGGCGTAGTCGTCCGCCATCGTGGAGAGCTCCGGGCGATCTGACACGTCCCCTCGGCGCCCGCTACCGCTCGCCGCTGTCGGCCATGGCGCCGTCGGGCTCGCGGCGGAAGATGAACGACTGCCCGGCCCAGTTGTGCTGTTGCCAGGGCACGAGTCGGATGTCCGGATTTCGCTCCAGCCACTCGGCGCAGGCCTTGGCCTCGCCCTTGTCCGAGGCGCCCTGGAAGCAGTACCAGTCGTCGAAGACCACGATCGCCCCCTGCGTGAGCCGAGGCGTGAGGTACTCGAGCACGGGCACCGTCGAGGTGTAGAGATCGCAATCGATCCAGGCGACGGCGACCTGCTCCAGCGGGATCAGCTCCGGCGTCGCCAACGTGTCGGAGAAGAACCCTTCGACGAGATGCACATCGGGCGCCGGGATCCGCGCCCGACGCAAACGGCTCTCGAACGCGGCCCGCCCGGAGGAGAAGTCGCCGAGGCTGAATCGGCCCGTGTCGTCGGCGCTGTCCGGCGCCGGCAGACCCTCGAACGAGTCGAACGCGAAGAAGCGCCGCCGCCCCGCCGGATACTTGCGCCCCATCCGCCAAGCCTCGACGAACGTCCTCCCCTGGTAGACGCCGAACTCGGCGTAGTCGCCGGCGATCTCCTCGGATCGCACATAGGCGAAGGCCAGGGCCAGCATCCTGGTGTTCTCGTAGGCCAGATCAGCGCGACCGTTGCGGGTCACGAGGAGCGTCAGCGGCGACGCCAGGCGACCGAGCTTGGAACTCGCAACCGAGTCGATCAGCTCCGACGACCGGACGTTTGCGAGCGTCTGTCTCGACAGCACGTTCAGTTCAGCCGCAGCCCGTGTTATTCCCGCAGCTCGAGCACGTGTAGCAGGAGCCGGTGCGCTGCATCATGCCGCCGCACTGCTCGCAGGCGGGGCCGAGGTCGCCACCCGCGGCGACCCTGGCCGGGACGACCGGCGGGGTGTCGGTCATCGCCGCGGCCGCGGCGACCGTCTTGCCCGGCTGGTGGGTGGTCTCCGCGCGCGGTTCCGCGGAACCGTTCGCGTGGCCGTTGCCGTGCCCGTTCCCGCCGTTGGCGGGCCCGGCGGTGTCGTCGGTGAACATCGCCAGCTGGGCCTCCTTGCGCGCCCGGACCTCCTTGGTGAGGATGCCGAGGTCCTCGAGCTCGTCGAGGTCCTCGACGAACCGGCTCGCGACCCAGCGCATGATGTAGTCGGGCATCGACTTCGCGAACGGGATCTCCGGGTTGTTGGTGATCCCCTCGGGGTCGAAGCGCATGTAGCTGAACTTCTTCACGAAGGTCTCCAGCGGGACCCCGTACTGGAGCCCGATCGAGATCGACGTCGCGAACGCGTTCAGCATCCCGCGTAGGGTCGAGCCCTCCTTGCCGATGTCGGTGAGGAAGATCTCGCCGACCGACCCGTCCTCGTACTTGCCGGCGGTGATGTAGCCCTCATGACCGGCGATCGAGAACTTGTGCGTGATCGACTCGCGCTCGCGCGGCATCTTGCGCCGCACGGGCTCCGGCTGCTCGGTCTCCGCCTCGTCCTGGGCGTCGGTGCGCAGCGCCTGCGCGGTCTTCGATCCGTCGCGGTAGATGGCCAGGGCCTTGAGCCCGTGCTTGTGACCCTCGGTGTAGGCCTCGGCGATGTCGTCGACGGTCGCGGTCTGCGGCAGGTTGACCGTCTTCGAGATCGCCCCGGACAGGAACGGCTGCGCCGCGGCCATCATCTTGATGTGGCCCATGTGCGAGATCGCCCGCTCGCCGACCGCGACGTCGAACACCGGCAGGTGCTCGTCGCGAAGCGCCGGGGCGGCGATGATCGTGCCCTTGTCGTTGATGTAGGCGACGATCTGCTCGACCTCGGTCGGCGAGTAGCCGAGCGTCTCGAGCGCCATCGGCACGGTGCGGTTGACGATCGTCATCTGCCCGCCGCCGACCAGCTCCTTGAACTTGACCAGCGAGAAGTCGGGCTCGATCCCGGTCGTGTCGCAGTCCATCAGGAAGCTGATCGTCCCGGTGGGCGCGAGCACCGTCGCCTGGGCATTGCGGTATCCGTGCTCTGAGCCGAACTCGACGGCCTCGTCCCAGCTGCGCTGCGCCGCCCCGACGAGCTCGCCCTTGACGCCGTCGGCGTCGAGCTTGTACGCCGCGTCGCGGTGCATCCGCATGACCCCGTTGTGGGCCTCGCGGTTCTTCGCGTATTCGTCGTACGTCCCGACCGCGGCCGCGATCTCGGCCGACTTGCGGTAGCCGCGACCGGTCATCAGCGCGGTGATCGCGCCGGCGATGTTGCGGCCCTCGTCGGAGTCGTACGGGACCCCGTCGGACATCAGCAGGGCGCCGAGGTTGGCGTAGCCGAGGCCGAGCTGGCGGAAGGCGCGGGCGTTCTCGCCGATCTTCTCCGTCGGATACGAGCTTGGGCTGACCACGATCTCCTGCGCCCAGAAGACGATGTCGACCGTGTGCTCGAACTCCTCCGTGTCGAAGGAGCCGTCGGGCCGGCGGAACTTCATCAGGTTGATCGACGCCAGGTTGCAGGCCGAGTCGTCGACGTGCATGTACTCGCTGCACGGATTCGAGGCGTTGATCCGCCCCGACTCCGGCGAGGTGTGCCAGCGGTTGATCGTCGTGTCGTACTGGACGCCCGGGTCGGCGCAGCGCCAGGCCGCGTCGGCGATCTGGGCGAGCAGCTCGCGGGCTGGCAGCGTCTTGGTCGGCTTGCCGTCCTTGCGGGCGATCAGGTCCCAGTCGGCGTCGGCCTCGACGGCTGCCATGAACTCATCCGTGATCCGGACCGAGTTGTTGGCGTTTTGGTACTGGATCGAGGTGAAGCCATCGCCGTCGATCGACATGTCGAACCCGGCGTCGCGCAGCGCGTTGGCCTTCTCCTCCTCCTTGGCCTTGCACCAGATGAAGTCCTCGATGTCCGGATGGTCGATGTCGAGCACGACCATCTTCGCCGCGCGCCGCGTCTTGCCGCCCGACTTGATCGTCCCGGCCCAGGAGTCGGCGCCGCGCATGAAGCTCACCGGGCCGGAGGCGAGGCCGCCCTTGGAGAGGTGCTCGACCGAGCCGCGGATGTTCGAGAGGTTGATCCCGGAGCCGGAGCCGCCGCGGAAGATCTGGCCCTCCTTGGTGTTCCAGTCGAGGATCGACTCCATCGTGTCCTCCACCGAGAGGATGAAGCAGGCGGAGCATTGGGGGTGCTCCTCGAAGCCGACGTTGAACCAGACCGGGCTGTTGAAGGCTGCCTTTTGGTGCAGGAGGATGTGGGTGAGCTCAGCCTCGAAGGCGTCGGCGTCCGAGTCCGAGGCGAAGTAACCGCCCTCGCGGCCCCAGCCGGCGATCGTGCCGGCGACGCGGGAGATCATCTGCTTGACGGAGTTCTCGCGCTCGTCGGTGCCGATCCGTCCACGGAAGTACTTCTGGGCGACGATGTTGGTCGCGTTTTGCGACCAACTCTTCGGGAACTCGACGCCGCGCTGCTCGAAGGCGGGGTTGTCCGGGTCGCCGATGACCGCGTCGCGGAGCTCCCACTCGACCTCGTCGAACGGGTGGGTGCCGGCGGTCGTATGCCGGCGCTCGCAGGCCAGGCCACCAGCCTCAATTTTGTCGGTCTTTGCAGCGCTTTCCGGCATCCTTCTTCTCCTCATCTCCTGGCTTTCCGCCGCCTCTCAGCCCGCTTTAGCGGGTAACTCTGCACTCTCGCGCGGGCCCCGGACGGAACCGGCCGGCGGCGAAACCGCAAACTCCGGCTTCGGCGACGGCAGCGTTCCGAGGAACTGCAGATAGGCCCCCCGGTCGAGCTCCGCCAGCCCGGCGAGGCACAGCTCGCCGATCTGCTCCGCCCCGAGCTCGCCGCCCGCCGCCTCGATCGCCACCGCCACCTGGTCGACGAGCGCCTCGACGTCGGCCGCGCTCACCTGGCGCTTGTGGGTCGAGCGCAGGAGCGCGGCGCGAAGCTTGATCGGGTCGAAGCGCTGGCTCGCGCCGTCGCGCTTGCGGACCGTCAGCGGCGGCCGCGCGCGGCGCTCGAAGGTGGTGAACCGGTGGCCGCACGACGTGCACTCGCGCCGCCGGCGCAGCGCGGCGCCGTGCTCGGCGCGGCGGCTCTCCAGCACTCGTGTCGGCTGCTCGCAGCTGGGACATTCCATCGAGATCAATTCTACTGCGGGTAGCGTTCTCCTTCTCTCCCCGAACGCTACATAAAGTGTCTACACGCAAGGGATTGCAAACGGCGCCCCCGCGCGCCCGTCCCCACTACGCTTCCCGTAGCGATGTCACCGCGCGAGCGCTTCAACGACGCCGTCGCCGACGCCCGTGAGACGGCGGCGGAGAAGGTCGCCGACGCCAAGGAGCAGTTCGCCGACGCGAAGGCGGCCGCCGCCGGGCAGATCGCCGACGCCAAGGCCGCGGCCGCCGAGCAGATCGCCAAGGTCAAGCCGCGGATGCGCGGCGTCTCGCACGAGTACGCGTTCTTCGTCTCGCTCGCGCTCGGGATCGGGCTGATCCTGCTCGCCAAGGGCTCGGAGGCGCGCCTGGCCGTCGCGATCTACGCGGCCAGCCTTTCCGCCCTCTTCGGCGTGAGCGCGCTCTATCACCGGGTCGACTGGCAGCGGCCCAGCTCCCGTCGCTGGATGCGCCGCCTCGACCACACGATGATCTTCTTCCTGATCGCGGGCACGGTCACGCCGTTCGCGCTGCTGGTCATGGACGGCCCGCTGGCGACCGCGCTGCTGATCGCGGTCTGGTCGGGCGCGCTTGCTGGCACCGTCGTCGAGCTCGTCTGGGTCGACCACCCCAAGTGGGTCGCGGCGATCGTCTACATCGCCGTCGGGATGATCGGCGCGATCGGCTTTCCGGCGATCGTCGCCGAGGCTGGGATCGCCGCCGGGGTGCTGATCGCCGCCGGCGGCGCCCTGTACGCAACCGGCGCGATCGTCTACGCCGCCGGGCGCCCGGACCCGAGCCCGGCCGTCTTCGGCTACCACGAGATCTTCCACGTGCTCGTGATCGCCGCCGCCGCCGCTCACTTCGCGGCGATCGCGCTGTTCGCGCTCCCGGCGGCCACCTGAGCCGCGCTCGTGCGGCTATTCGAGGCGCTCTCGATCGCTGCCTGCTTCACGTGGGTGACGGGAGGCGAGGTGGACTCCGCTCCGACTGAGAGTTGGGGGCGGAGTGCTGACGTTCGTGGCGCGACCCGAGCGGGGCGCCAGCCGATAGGGATCTAGACCCCTAAGCGGGGGTCAACCTCCCTCTCGACCTGAGCCGCGAGAACGACTGCGCACTTTTCGTTCTATACAGGGGAAAAGTGCGCACTCGATGGCGGCCTGCAACCCGGCGCTCCCAGCCAGCTAGGCGCGATTCCAAACGAACCGCGCAACGCCCCGCGGGCCTTGATACGACCGCCGCCCGTGATGTCGCCGGCCGCTCGGTCTAGCGGCGCACGACCAGCTCGACGCGGTCGCCGTCGCTGGTGCCACCGAGCGTTGCGGTGATCCGCACCCGGTAGCGCCCGGGGTCCTCGGGCGCGCGGAGCCCGAGCTCGCCGTGGCCGGCCTTGGCGTCCTTCGCCGTCCGGTCGACCACCCGGTTGCGCTTGCCGATCTCGGCCTCCAGGCGGGCGTCGCGCTCGAGCGAGTAGCGGACCTCGAGGCGCTCGCCTGTCCCGGCGCGCAGGCGCCCGGGCGCGAGTTTCACCCGCGGCTCGGTCGGCTTGACGACGATCCACTCGTTGCCGTCGGCCTGGCCGTCGCGGCGGCCGGCATCGAACGGGAAGTTGTTGTCGTTGGCGACGAGCAGCCGCCCGTGGTCGAGCGGCAGGATGCTCTCCACGCTGCGAAGCAGGAACGAGAACGGGTTGCCGAGGCCCCGGTCGCCGGGCTCGGCCGGCGCGGCGACGCCGTCGGGGTTGCGGAGGGCGAGCAGGTCGACGAGCTCGCGCTTGTCCACGAACTCGTCGTCGGAGCCCCCGCCCGAGTTCTCGTCGGCCCGTGACAGCTTGATCTCATAGACGCGCTTGAACACCGCCTGGGTGCCCTCGAAGTCATCGCGCTCCATCACCAGCAGGCGCCGGCCGTCCAGCGCCTTGGCGTCGGCGACCAGCCAGGCCGGGTTCTCCGCCCGGTACGCCCACCGCCGGCCGGTGAAGCGCTGCGTGTCGAGGTCGAGCTCGTAGACGTAGCGGCGGCGCTGATCCGGGTCGGCGAGCAGGGCGCCCTCGAGGAAGACGAACGCGCGGTGGCCGCTCGGCGTCACGGCGGCGGCCTCGAAGCCTTTGCTGCGATCGAGCGTCGGGCTTTCGCCGGCGGCCAGCGTCGGGTTCTGCGGCGAGCGCACGCCCGGCAGCGAGACCGGCGCGTCGAGCAGACTGCCGGTGCGATCGAAGTGCAGCATCCAGGGGCCGAACTCGTCACCGATCCAGAAGCTCCCGTCCTGGGCCTCGAGGATCGATTCCGGGTCGACGTCCGCGCCGGTGAAGAGCCGATCGGCTCGCACCATCGGGTACGGGAACCTGCCGTCGGGGTCGCTGAGCTCGACGAACCCTTCGACGGAGGCCGGGCCCGTGCCGCCGCCAGGCGGATCGAAGTCGGTGCGCACGCGGTAGATGCGCAGGAGCCAATCCGCGGAGTTCTCCTTCCGTCCGTAGCCATTGTCGGGGAGGGCCCACCAGACGCCCGGACCGGCGCGCAGGATGCCCGAGAAGCCCTGCACCGGCTGGCTGGCGAACGGGAGCGTGAAGCCGTTGATGGGACCGGGGCCGAGCGCCGCGCCGGAAGGAGGCCCGGGCGCGAGGGTGTCGGGGGGCAGCACGGCGCGCGCCTCGAGCCGGCCCGTGAGCTCGTCGGCGCCGGTGGGCGCCACCGCTCCACCCAACAGCACCGCGAGCATCCCTGCCACGGCCGCCCCTCCAGGCCATCGGCGCTTCATCTGGGCACAGCGTAATGCCGTTCGAGGCAATAACTTCGCTGCGATGAATGCGGCGAGACCCCCGCTCGACTCCCGCCCCGGGGACGGTCTTCGCGCCGGCATCGTCGGGGCCGGCTTCATCGGCCGCGTCCACGCGCGCTCCGCGCGGCTGGCCGGGGCGGCGATCGCCGGGGTCGCCGCCTCCTCACCCGAGCGGTCCACGGCGGCCGCGCACGCGCTCGGCGCCGAGCGGGCGTTCCCGACGGCGGCGGAGCTGGTGGTGGCCGACGGGATCGACGTCGTGCACATCTGCGTGCCCAACCACCTGCACCTCCCGCTGACCCTCGCGGCGCTCGGGGCCGGCAAGCACGTCGTCTGCGAGAAGCCGCTTGCGCTCGATGTCGCCGGCGCCGCGGAGCTCGTGGCGGCCGCCGAGGCGAGTGATCGGGTCGCGACGGTGCCGTTCGCCTACCGCTACTACCCGACCGTCCGCGAGGCCCGCGCCCGCGCCCACGGGAGAGCGCTCGGCGAGCTGAAGCTGATCAGCGGCGGCTACCTGCAGGACTGGCTCCTGGACGCCGCCGCCGAGAACTGGCGGGTGGAGCCCGAGCTCGGGGGCCGCTCACGGGCGTTCGCGGACATCGGCTCGCACTGGTGCGACCTGATCGAGTTCGTCTCCGCGCAGCGAATCGTCGCGCTCACGGCGCGCACCGCGATCACGAACCCCGCGCGCGAGACGGAGGACGTCGCAACGCTCTTGTTCGAGACCGACGCGGGGGTGGTCGGGTCGACGGTGATCTCGCAGGTCTCGGCGGGGCGCAAGAACCACCTCTGGTTCGAGCTGGGCGGAACGGAGGCCGCCGTGGGATTCGATCAGGAGCAGCCCGAGACGCTCTGGGTGGGGCGCCCCGGCGGGGTGGAGCTGATCCCCCGCGACGCGGCGACGCTGAGCCCCGAGGCCGCGGCCTATGTCACGACGCCGGGCGGTCACCCGCAGGGCTACCAGGACTGCTTCGACGCCTTCGTCGCCGAGACCTACGCGGCGATTGGCGGCCAGCCGCCCGCCGACGGCCTGCCGACGTTCGCCGACGGATTGCGAGCGGCGCGCCTCACCGAGGCGGTGCTCGAGCTCCGCTCGGACCCGCGGCTGGGTGAACGTCGCTAGCGGTGCTTGACGCCGGACGCGCTCGCGGAGTGCGGTTCGGTGACCGCGATGCCGGCGAGCGCCTCGTCGATCGCCGCCAGCGTGTCGGCGGAGAGCTCGACCCCTGATGCCGCGGCGTTCGCCTGGACCTGCTCGGGTCGAGTGGCGCCGATGATCGCCGAGGCGACCTCGTCGCGGCGCAGCACCCAGGCGAGCGCGAGCTGCACCGGCTCGAGCCCCGCGTCGTCGGCGATCGGGCGCAGCCGCTGCACGGCTTCGAGCACCCGGTCGTCCATGTAGCGGTCCATCGCCCAGCCCATCTCCTGGCTCGCCGCGCGGGAGCCCGAGGCGGGCTCCTCGCCGGGCGCGTACTTGCCGCTGAGCACCCCCTGGGCGAGCGGCGACCAGACGATCTGCGAGATCCCGTGCTCGGCGCAGAGCGGGAAGACCTCGGCCTCGGGCGCGCGCCAGATCATGTTGTACTGCGGCTGGGACGAGACGAACTTCGCCGCCCCGGGCACCTCGAGGCCGGCGCGGATCTGCTCCGGCGACCACTCCGAGAACCCGAGGTAGCGAGCCTTGCCCGCCTCCACGACCTCGGTGAGCGCCTCCATCGTCTCCTCGATCGGAACCTCCGGATCGAAGCGGTGGCACTGGTAGAGGTCGACGTGATCGGTTTGCAGGCGGGTGAGCGAAGCGTCGATCTGCTTGTGGATCTGCTCGCGCGAGAGCCCCGAGTCGGCGTCCGACATCTGGAAGAAGACCTTGGTCGCGAGCACGTAGGAGTCGCGGTCGTACCGCGAGAGGATCTCGCCCCACGCCTCCTCGGCCGCGCCGGTGCCGTAGACGTTGGCCGTGTCGAAGAAGTTGATGTCGGCCTCGAACGCCGCCCGCGTGCACGCCTCGGTGTGCTCGCGCTCGACGCCGCCTGAGTAGGTCAGCCAGGAGCCAAGCGAGATCTCGCTGACCTCGAGGTCCGAGTCGCCAAGCCGTCGTCTGTTCATCCGCTCCTCCTCATCAGTTGATCTCCCGGTCGTCCGCCTCGAGCAGCTCGTCGCGCAGGGCGGCGATCGCCTGCCTGTGGACCTCGCGTTGGTTGGGGGCGTCGACCCCGAACGCGCGGCCGAAGAAGTCGGCTGCCGCGACGAGCTCGCGCGCCTGCTCGACGTCGGCGGTGACCACGGTCCCCTGCGGGCTGGGCACCGCGAAGCAGCCCATCCCCACCCGCGACTCCTCGCCGAGGACGGCGCCGGCGTGCACCAGCGCCCGGGCGCCGACGCGGGTGCCGGCGCCGATCCGCGCGCCCTGGAGCAGGATCACGCCGGTCGCGACGTAGCAGTCGTCGCCGATGTGGCAGCCCGCGAGCGCGCACAGCGGCGAGATCAGCGTCCCCGCGCCGATCGCGACCGCAAAGCTGGGGCGGTGCTCGCCACCGACCGAGCGCACGACCGAGTTCGCGAGCACGATCGCGCCCGCGCCGATGCGCACCGGAGGCCCGGCCGACTCGATCACGGTCCCGTGGTCGATGTAGGCGCGAGGGCCGACGGTCACGTTGCCGATCAGCCGCGCCGTGCTCGCCACGCGCGCGGACTCGTCGACGGTGGGGGCGTGCTGGCCGCGTCGGATCAGCACCTCTACGCCCTCGCCAAAGCTCGGTCCCACGGCATCCGTTTCAGGGTAGCTGCGCCGATCGCGGGGGCGCCTGCATTCCGCACGCGCCCACGCCGCGCGAGTCACGAAAGCTGCGCGCCCGCCCTCACCCAGCGCCGAGTCGTCGCCAGCGGCCGCATAGGGTGCTCAATCGACGACTCGGCGGAAGTGAGCTGGGCGAGAGCGCGCGGGAGTGGCCGCGAACGTCACGCAAGGCGCGCGCCGCTCAGCTCGCGAACTCGTAGCCGCAGACCTGGCAGCGGCGGCGGCCCAGCTCGACCGCCGCGTCGCACATCGCTAACCGCTTAGTTGATGAACCGGTAGGCGCAGGCGTGGCACTTCGACCGTCCGAGCTCCACCTGGGCGCCGCACTGGTGGCACTTGCGCGTCGCGTAGTAGCGGTTGATGTAGACGCCGATCGACAGCGCCAGCATGATCCCGAAGCAGATCGCGTAGATCTCGAGCGCCGGCATCAGGTCGCCGCGCCGGCCGGCTCGTGGGTGGCCTTCGCCGCTTCGATGAGCTCGAGCACGTCGCGCTCGCGGCCGTCGCGGACGAGCGCGACCGGGTCGGGGTCGCCGTTGACGATCCCCTCGAAGAACTCCTTGCGGTCCTGGTACGTGGGCAGCGTCGCCTTGGCCCAGCCGCGGGCGTCGTTGAGGATCACCGCGAGCCTTGCGTAGGGCTCGCCGTACTCGGCCGCGATCTCGCGCTTGATCCGCTTCGCGAGCGCGGGTGACGCCCCGGCGGTGGAGATCGCGATCGCCAGCGGGCCGCTGCGGACGATCGCCGGCAGGATGAAGTTGCACAGCGACGGCACGTCGACGACGTTCACGAGCATCGCCCGTCGCTCGGCCTCCTCGTAGACCGAGATGTTGACCTCGGTCGTGCCGGTGGCCGCGATCGCGAGGAACTTGCCCTCGAGGTCCGCGGGCGTGAACTCGCGCTGCTCCCAGGTGATCGAGCCCTCGGCGGCCAGCTCGCGCAGCTCGGCGATTGCGTCGGGGGCGATCAGGGTCACCCGTCCGTCGCAGGCGAGCAGGCCCTCGACCTTCTCGAGGCCGACCTCGCCGCCGCCGACGACCAGGCAGTTGCGCCCGGAGAGCCGCAGGCAGGCGATGTAGAACGGCGTCTCCAGCATCCCCCGGACGCAGCTCTGATCGCAGATCCCGCGCTGGTACTGACAGACGCATTCCTTGCCCGGATAGGACTGGGCCGGCATGCCAACAGGTTAGTGACGGGCCGCAAGCAGCTCCGGAAGCAGATCCATCTTCGCGAACGGCCGGGCGCCGGCCGCGGCCATCGCGTGCGCGTCGAAGTGCCCGCAGTAGCCGAACACGGTCATGCCCGCGGCCCGGCCGGCCTCGACGCCGACGAGCGAGTCCTCGATCACGGCGCAGGTCGACGGTTCGGCACCCATGCCCTCGGCCGCGTACAGGAACACATCCGGCGCCGGCTTCCCGCGGTCCACCTCGTGGGCGGAGAAGATCCTGCCCTCGAACAGCTCCAGCAGCCCCGTGCGCCCGAGCGTGAAGCGGATCTTCTCCACCGGCCCGCTCGAGGCGACGCAGCGCGGGATCGGGATTCGCGCGATCGCCGCGGCGATTCCCTCCACCGGCTGCAGCTCCGCGTGTAAGGCCGCGTCGCGCCGCTCACGGTAGACGTCGCTGAAGTCTTCCGGGAGGGGCCGACCCAGGCGGCGTTCGATCGCAAACAGCGAGTCCTCCCAGCGCCGGCCCATGAACTGCTGCATCGATTCCTCGGTCGTCATCGGCAGCCCCGCCTCGGTGATCGCCGCGGCCAGGACCCGGTTCGCGATCACCTCCGAATCGACCAGAACGCCGTCGCAGTCGAAGATCACGAGCTCGAACAAGCGCGCCAGGATACGCCTGAGAGAGCCCTTGTCGGGGCCGGCGAG
>CAWAUE010000015.1:0-221018 GCA_963785195.1 uncultured Solirubrobacterales bacterium
GTAATCCGAATGGCAATCGGTGCGCACCGCGACCTCATCCAGATCCGCGAGTCCGACCACATCCTCGGCGCCGCCGAGCCCGAGCTCACGCTGATCGAGTACGGGGACTTCGGCTGCCCGTTCTGCTTCGTGGCGAGCCGTCCGCTGGCCTCGCTTCTGGACCGCTATCCGAGCCTGAGGCTGGTCTGGCGCCACCTCCCCGATCCAGAGATGCATCCCGGCGCCGACCTGGCGGCCGAGCTCTCGGAGTTCGCCGCCGCCAGCGGGAAGTTCTGGGATGCCTACGCCCTGCTGCTCGTCGGACGGGCGAGGTTCTCGATGGACGACCTGCGCTCGGTCGCGCAAGACCTCGATCTCGACCCGGTCGCGGCGGAGGCCGCGCTTCGCGAGCGGCGATACCGAGACCGCGTGATGGCCGACGTCGCTGGCGCCGAGCAGGCGGGCGTCCACGCGACCCCGACGTTCTTCGTCGGCGGCGAGCGCCTCGAGGGCAGCTGGTCCCGGCTGGCAGAGCTGGTGCCGGCAGCGCTCGCCCGAAGCAGCGGATCTGACCGGCCGACCGCCGGATGAGCGGGCCGGTCGCGCCAGAGGGAGCGTTCTCGAGGCGGACGGCATGGGCTCGCACCGTGCCGACGCCGCTGCGCGAGTTCCTGCGGACCGAGACGGGAGGGGCCGCGGTGTTGCTGGCGGCAACGCTCGCAGCCCTGGCCTGGGTCAACCTCGACGCCTCCTCCTACAACGGCCTCTGGGAGACGAAGCTCTCGATCAATCTGGGTGACGCCGGGGTGGAGCTCGATCTTCGTCACTGGGTCAACAGCGGCCTGATGACCTTCTTCTTCTTCGTCGTCGGCCTCGAGGCCAGGCGGGAGTTCGACCTCGGCGAGCTGCGGGCGCGGAGCCGTTTCGCCCTGCCGGTGCTGGCAGCGACCGGTGGGATGGCGGCGGCCATCGCCATCTACCTGGCCTTCAACCTCGGCGACTCGTCGGCCAAGGGCTGGGGCATCGCAATGTCGACGGACACCGCGTTCGCGCTGGGTCTGCTGGCGCTCTTCGGGCGTCGCGTTCCCGACCGTCTGCGGGCGTTCATCCTGACCGTGGCCGTCGTCGACGACATCCTCGCGCTGCTGGTCATCGCGACCGTCTACACCGAGACGATCACCGTCTCGGCCCTGCTGATCGCCGGGGGGATCTTCGCGGTGGTCCTGGTCGCGCGGGCCCTGCGTCTGCGGGTCGGCCCGCTCTATTTCGTTCTCGGAGCAGCGGTCTGGGTGGCATTGCTCGAGTCGGGAATCGAGCCGGTGATCGTCGGGCTGGCGATGGGCTTGCTCACGTACGCCTATCCCGCCGAGCGCTCGGACCTCGACCAGGCGGTCGAGCGCTTCCGCAGCTTCCGGGAGCAACCGACGCCGGAGCTCGAGCGCTCGGCCCGGCGAAGCCTCAGATCGGCGATCTCTCCGAATGAGCGCCTCGAGCAGGCGTTTCACCCGTGGACGAGCTACGTGATCGTCCCGCTCTTCGCCTTGGCCAACGCCGGCATCGCGATCGATGGCGAGTTTCTCAAGCACGCGGTGACCTCGCCGATCACGCTCGGGATCTTCCTCGGCTACGTGATCGGCAAGCCGGTCGGCATCGTCGGGGTCTCCTGGCTCGTCGCCCGGCTCAGCCGGGGCCGCCTCCGCCCGCCGGTCGGGTGGGCGGCGGTCGTGGCGGGCGGGACGATCGCCGGGATCGGCTTCACGGTGGCGTTGCTGATCGCGACCCTCGCCTTCTCCGGCGTCGAGCTCGAGGAGGCCAAGCTCGGCATCCTCGCCGCAGCTGTCGGCGCATCGCTGCTCACCTGGTTGACGTTCCGGGCCACCGACCTCCTTCCGGAGCGACGGCGCGACCAGCGTTCTCCTCGGCACGCCGGACCTGTTGACCGATCTCTCCAACCCGGTCGATCCGGATCGCGATCACATCCGCGGTCCGAACGAGTCGGCGGTGACCGTCGTCGAGTACGGCGATTTCGAGTGTCCCTACTGCGGCCAGGCCGAGCCGGTCGTTCGTGAGCTCCTCGGCGACTTCGCCGACATCAGATATGTCTGGCGACACCTGCCGCTCACCGATGTCCATCGTCACGCTCAGCTTGCGGCCGAAGGGGCGGAGGCCGCTGCCGAACAGGGTGCGTTCTGGGAAATGCACGACAAGCTCCTCGTAAATCAAGAGGCGCTCGAGGACGACGACCTGGTTGGCTACGCGGAGGAGCTCGGCCTGGACACCGACCGCTTCACCGAGTTCCTGCGCGAGCGCCGGGGCGCTCATCGGATTGCCGATGACGTCGACGGCGCCGACCTCAGCGGGGTCTCGGGGACGCCGACCTTCTTCATCAACGAGCGCCGCCACTACGGGCCCTATGACATCGCCACCCTTTCCGATGCGGTCCGCGCGGCAGGCGCGCGGGCGCGGGTAGCGGCGACCTGAGCGGCCGGACGAAAGGCGTCAGAGCGTCTGGACGAGGCCGCCGTCGATCACGAAGTCGGACCCCGTGACGTTGCCGGCGCGATCGCCGGCCAGCAGCACCACGAGATCGGCGACCTCCTGAGGCGTGGTGAAGCGGCCGGTCGGGGCCTGTCCGGCCTGCTGCTCGGCGATGTTCTGCGGGTCGCCGCCCTGCGCCGCGGCGACGGTGGCGGCGACGCCGTGGTCGCCCAGCCAGAGCTCGGTCGAGACCGGCCCTGGGCTGACGGTATTGACGCGGATCCCGCGCGGGCCGACCTCCTTCGAGAGCGACTTGGAGAAGTTCGCGAGCGCGGCCTTCGCGGCGCTGTAGTCGATCACGGCCGGGTCCGGCAGAAAGGCGTTGACCGAGCAGGTGTTGACGATCGTGCCGGCGCCCGCCTCGAGCATCCCCGGCAGGGCGGCGCGAGTCGTGCGCACCGCGGCCATGAAGCCGAGCGTGAGCGACTGCATCCACTGGTCGTCGGTGACCGAGAGGAATCCACCGAGCCGCGGCGTCACGGCGCCCACGTTGTTGACGAGCACGTCGAGAGGGCCATCGGTGAGCGCTGAGGCGACGAGCTCGGCCGGACCGTCGGCGGTCGAAAGATCGACGCTCACGGCCCGTACCCGGCCTCCGTCGATCAGTTGGTCGAGCTCGTCGCTGACGCTGCGCGAGCCGGCGACGACCTGCGCGCCCTCCGCGACGAGCGCACTGGTGATCGCCAGGCCGATCCCCTTGCTGGCCCCGGTGACGAGGGCACGCTTACCGGTCAGGCCGAGGTCCATCCTCGAAGCCTACGTGGAGGCGGCGTCGCGGCTCAGCGCAGTGACCTGAAGGTCGCCCGCAGCTCTTCCGAGAGGGTCTGCGGCTGCTCCCAGGCGGCGAAGTGGCCGCCCTCGTCCACCTCGTTGAAGTGGATGAGCTTGGGATAGGCCTTCTCCGCCCAGCTCCGCGGGGCCGGGTAGAGCTCGTCCGGGAAGACGGTGACGCCGACCGGGATCTCGACCCCCTTGACGTCGAAGAAGGCGAGGTGGCTCTCCCAGTAGAGGCGCCCCGAGGAGACCCCCGACTTGGTGAGCCAGTAGTGCGTGACGTTGTCGAGGACGTCGTCACGTGAGAGCCCGCCCGGCTCTCCGACGAAAGCGCGTTCGATGAGCTCGTAGCTGGCGACGTCGTGGTCGAGCATCCACGCCGCCAATCCGACGGGTGAATCCTCGATGCCGTAGAGCGTCTGCGGGCGGTTGGCCATCTCGTTGGCGTAGCCGACGCCGGTGGCGAAGAAGTGCTCCAGGATCCCGTATGCCTTGTCCTCGTCGGCCGCGAGACCGTCTGGCTTCGGACCCCCGGACGCGAGCGCCTTCGAGACATCCGGCGGAACGGTGGCCGGCATGTTGGTGTGGATGCCCAGCAGGCCCGGGGGCTTGAGCAGAGCCAGCTGCTCGGTGACGGCATTGCCCCAGTCGCCGCCCTGCGCCACGTAGCGGTCGTATCCGAGGCGCTCCATCAGCACGGCCCACGCACGCGCGATCCGAATCGGGTCCCAGCCGGTCTCGGTCGGCTTACCCGAGAACCCGTGGCCCGGCAGCGAGGGGATCACGAGATGGAAGGCGTCCGCCGCGCTCGCGCCGTGCTCCGTCGGGTCGGTGAGCGGATCGATGATCTTCAGCTGCTCGACGGTCGACCCCGGCCACCCATGGGTGACGATGAGCGGCAGCGCATCCTCGTGCTGGGAGCGCACGTGGATGAAATGGATGTCGACCCCGTCGATCTCGGTGATGTGGTGCGGAAGGTCCGCAAAGCGCTGCTCGAACTTGCGCCAGTCGTAGTCCGTCGCCCAGTAGCTGGCGAGCGCCTGGATCGTCTCGAGCCGCACGCCCTGGGACGGATCCGGTTCGCGGTCGGGCCATCTCGTCGCCTCGATGCGGTTGCGCAGGTCCTCGAGCTGCTCCTCCGGGACGTCGATCGTGAACTCGCGGATCTCTGATCCGGTCGAGGTCGTGGCTTCCATTCGGGCTCCTTCCATAGGTCTCACCCTGCTGTGATCGAGTCGAGGACGGCCGCCGCGTACGCCGCCGGCGCCTCCTCCCAGACGAAGTGGCCCGCATCGATGATCACGACCCGGCTGTTCGGTAGCCGGTCGTCGAGAAACTCGGCGTTGGCGACCGGGACGACCCGATCATCGCGGCCGTTGATGATCGTCACCGGCGTCGCGATCTGCGGGAGCAGCTCGGCGAGCTCGGGCAGCTCCTCGGGATACCGGCGGACATATCGCATCGACTCGGCAAAGCGGTCGCCGTCGTAGCAGTCCCGGTAGTCCGCGTGGATCTCGTCTCCTATCCCGCCCGCGATCGTGTCCACCGCGGCGTCGACGATCGCGCGTGGGTCCATCCTGCGGTACTTGTCCAGGTCGGGGTCGACCACCCAGGACAACAGGGGCTCACCGAGCTGCAGTGGAATCGCTGCACCGCCGGTGCCCACGATCACGCTCGCAAACCGCTCCGGATGCGCGGCCGCCGCAAACAGGGCGGCCGAGGTGCCGACGTCGGGCGCGACGATGTGAGGGCTGCCGAGGCCGGCCTCGGCGATCAGGCCCGCCAGGAACTCGCCCATGGCCCGCGGAGACAGGAGGTCGTCGCGGCGCTCGGACGCGCCGAACCCCGGCAGGTCGACGGCAAACAGGCGGGCACGCTCCGCGAGCGTGGCCCACATCGGCGCGAACGCGTACACGCTTTCCGGCCAGGGGCTCGTGAGCAGGATCGTTTGCTCGGCCGGGCCCTCCGTCTCGGCGTAGCGGATCCGCAGTCCGTCAACGGTCCGGAATTGAGGCTGAATCGCTGTGGTGGCTGGCATGCGCTGGAGCCTGTGGCTTCCGGTCGCGGTTCGCGCCCGTGAGCCCACGGGCCGAGTCCCTGGACCGGCGGTGGCTGTGGGGGTAGGGTGAGCCCTGGAACGGCGCCGTTTCTCACTCGCTCGGGCACTCACCCGCGCTCCCTCTCGGCCACCGTCCGCCAACAAACCAAAGCGACGCCAGCCGATGGGAGCAGCGTCATGGGCTCGACACCCCCACAGCGATGACGGACCGCCCGCCCGAATCAGGGCTGCGCGAGCCGTTGCGAGGGCGAGCCAGGGAGTGCGTGCAGCTCGACGGGCTCATCGCCGCGGTCCAAGGCGGCGAGGGCCGGTCGCTGGTGCTGCGCGGTGAAGCCGGAATCGGCAAGACCGCACTGCTGAAGTACCTGATCGCGGCGGCATCGGCGATGACCGTTCTGCGCGCGGCAGGCGTCGAGTCGGAGATGGAGCTCGCTTTCGCCAGCCTGCACCAGCTGTGCGTGCCGATGTTCGATCGGCTGCCGAAGCTTCCCGGCTCCGCAGCGCCAGGCACTCGAGATTGTGTTCGGCCAGCGCACGGGCGACCCGCCGGACCGGTTCCTCGTCGGCCTCGCGACGCTGAGCCTGTTCTCCGAGGCCGCCGAGGAGCGGCCGATGCTGTGCGTCGTCGACGACGCACAGTGGGTGGACAGGGAGTCGGCGTTGACCCTCGCCTTCGTGGCCCGGCGCCTGCTCGCCGAGCCGGTAGCCATCGTGTTCGCGGCCCGCGAACCGGGTCCGGAGCTCCGGCACCTCTCCGAGCTGGAGGTGGACGGCCTGCGCGACGGCGACGCGAGGGCGCTACTGGACTCGGAGCTGCCGTCAATGCTCGACGAGCGTGTGCGGGATCGGATCATCGCGGAGACGCGCGGCAATCCCCTGGCTCTGCTCGAGTTGCCACGGGGGTTGACGCCGACCCAGCTGGCGGGTGGGTTCGGGATCCCGGAGGCGAGCTCGCTTTCCGGACGGATCGAGGACAGCTACATCCGCCGGCTCGAGATCCTTCCTGACGACGCGCGCCTGCTGTTGCTCCTCGCGGCGGCCGAGCCCGTCGGCGATCCGCTGCTCCTGCGGCGCGCCTCCCAGCGCATCGGGATCGACGACGCCGCGGTCGACGCGACGGAGGGCCTGCTCGAGCTCGGGACGCGTGTGACCTTCCGTCATCCACTGGTGCGCTCGGCGGTGTACCGATCCGCGGACGCTGCCCAGCGCCGCGCTGCCCATCTGGCGCTGGCGGAGGTGACCGCTCGAAGCGCTGATCCGGATCGTCGTGCCTGGCACCTGGCCGCGGCGGCGGCGGGTCCCGACGAGGAGATCGCGCTGGAGCTGGAGCAGTCGGCGGGACGGGCGCAGGCACGTGGCGGGCTCGCGGCGGCCGCCGCATTCCTCCAGCGCGCGGTCGCGCTGACCGGCGATCCCGAGCGACGAGCGGATCGGGCGCTCGCCGCGGCCCAGGCGAGCCTCGGCGTGGGGGCGTTCGACCTCGGCGCGGGGGCTCCTCGCAACCGCGGACGCCGCGCCGCTCGACGAGCTCCAGCACGCCCGCCTGAACCTGTTGCGCGCCGAGGCCGCCTACTCCGAGAGCCGCGGCAGTGAGGCCCCGGGGCTCCTGCTCCGCGCCGCCAAGACCCTGGAGCCGCTCGATCTCGAGCTCGCGCGCCAGACCTATCTCGACGCGTGGAGCTCGGCGCTGTTCGCCGGAGAGCTCGCGAGCACAACGGGCCTGCACGAGGTGTCACGCGAGGCGCGGACCGTCCCCCTGCCGGGCGCGAGCGCCCGCCCGTCAGACCTGCTGCTGGACGGCTTCGCGATCGCGTTCACGGATGGCCGCTCCGCAGCGGCACCGGTGCTCGGGCGCGCGGCGACGGCCTTCGCGAGCGACGACGTCTCGGCCGAGGAGCTGCTGCGCTGGGGCTGGATCGCGACCGCGGCGGCGGTGATGGTGTGGGACTACGAGACCTGCCTCGCCGTTGCGAGCCGCGGGGTCCAGATCGCCCGCGACGCGGGGGCGCTGACCGTGCTCGCGGTCAGCGTCAACGTCCTGGGCCAGGCCGTCGCCCTGGGCGGGGACTTCGGGAGGGTGGCCATGCTCGCCGGTGAGGCCGACGGCGTCACGGAGGCCACGGGCGCCCGCGTCGCGCCGTACGCCGCCCTCGTCCTGGCCGGCCTGCAGGGGCGCGAGAGCGAAGGCGTCCGCCCTGATCGAGGCGACGATCGACGAGGCGACCGCCGGCGGCCAGGGCACGGCGGTCCAGTACGCGCACTGGGCTAACTCGATTCTCCTCAACGGTCTCGGCCGCTACGGGGACGCGCTGGCGGCGGCCAAGCGGGCCAGCGATGACACCCCCGAGCTGTTCGTGTCCGTCTGGGCGACGGCCGAGCTGATCGAGGCCGCGACCAGGACCGAGGAGACGGACCTGGCGGCCGGCGCTCTCGAGCGCATCGAAGCGGCGACCGCCGTCGCGGAGAACGATTGGGCGCTCGGCGTCCGGGCGCGGTCGCGTGCGCTGGTGAGTGAGGACGAGGAAGCGGAGGGGCTGTATCGCGAGGCGATCGAGCGCCTGGGCCGCACGCGGCTACGGCCCGAGCTCGCTCGGTCGCACCTGCTCTACGGCGAATGGCTGCGCCGCGCGAATCGCCGCGTCGACGCGCGCGCGCAGCTCCGCGCCGCCCACGACCTGCTCACGGCGATCGGCATGGAGGCGTTCGCCGAACGCGCCCGGGTTGAGCTGCTGGCGACCGGCGAGAAGGTGCGCAAGCGGACCGTCGAGACGCGCGACGAGCTGACTCCGCAGGAGCAGCAGATCGCGCGGCTTGCCCGGGACGGCCTCTCGAACCCGGAGATCGGGGCGCGGCTCTTCCTGAGCCCGCGCACGGTGGAGTGGCACCTGCGGAAGGTCTTCGCGAAGCTCGGGATTCATTCCAGGCGCGAGCTGGCGACCGCGCTGCCGAGCTCCGAATCCGAGCTGATCCCGGCGTAGCCACGCACGGCACGAGGCCTCCTACGTCGCCTCCGCGGGCTTCGCTCCGTTGTTCCGGGCTTCGATTGTCGTGACGGTCTGATCGAGCGCCTTCTGAAGGACGCCCTTACCGACGGACCCGAGCACGACGCCGAGGAACCGTCCCTTGAGGTTCTTGCCGTGCCGTACAACGACGACGTCCACATCCGTCGTCCCGTCGGGCTTGGCCGCGAGTGCGTAGGTCTGAACCGAGTCGTTACCCCAGACGTTTGAGTCGGTCGTCGTCATCACGATGCTGTTGGGGTCGGACCAGTCGTAATGCAGCCGCTCCCAGTTTCCCTTGCCGCCCTCCGTGACGTCGGCGTGATCGGGCCCCTGGTCGTGGACCTCGAGTTGATCGTCGGCGCTGTTCGGGAAGAGCTCGGAGCGGCCCGGCCCGAAGTCCGTGATCGCGGCGAGGACCTGTGCGGGCGTTGCGGTGGTCGTCTGGTGGAGGTGGATTGTGGGCATGGGTGTTCCTTTCTAGTAGCGCTCAGCGCGCCGCCTCGACGACGCGCTCGCCGAGACGCCGTTCGAGATCGCTGTCGACGTTGAGTCCGAGGTCCTTCAGGCGGGCGGACCGAGCCTGCTGCGCCGGTCGTCCCAGCATCTCGAAGAAATCGGCCAGGGCGGGCGGGAACTCGCTGTCGGGGGGCAGCGTCACCTCGTCGACGTAGAACTTCGTCCGCGCGATGGCCTCGTGATCGAAGCGCGCGAGTCGCGATGCGATCGCCTCGACCTCGCCGTCGAGGCGGTCGTCGGCGATCGCCCGGTTGACGTACCCGTACTGCTCGGCGCGCGGTCCGTCGAGGTCGTCGGCGACGAGGAGGATCTCGAGCGCCCGGCCGCGGCCGACCAGGCGGGAGAGCCTGGCCATCGGGCCGCCCCCGGGGACCACGCCGGTGCCGACCTCGAACTGGCCGAGGAGGGCGTTCTCGCGCGACGCGAACCGCAGATCGCAGGCCAGCACGAACTCGCTTCCCGCGCCCCGGGCCCGCCCCCGGATCGAGGCGATGCTCACCGCCGGCGAGCGCGACAGCCGCACGAGGAGATCGAGCCACGCGTGCATCCCCGTCGGTCCGGCGCCCAACGCCACGGTCTTGCCCGGGTCGTTCTCGACGTCGTAGTGGGCCAGATAGAAGTCGGGGTTCGCGCTGTCGAAGACGACGACGTTGAGGTCGGGATCCTGCTTCGATCAAGCCGACGAGCTCGGCAAGCTCGGCAACCGTCGTCGCCGTGATCGTGTTGATCGGCGGATGGTCGAACGTCACCCGGCAGTAGCTCGCGCTCTCGCGGGCGATCCGCAGATGCTCCCAGGGCCGCGACCAGGCGTCGTTACCGTGGGAGTTGTCGGAGGGGCTGGCGTCGGCGGTGCTCATCGCGACGCCACGATGTGCTTGACCTCCGCCATGTAGCGGTCGGCCGCCGCGGTGGCCTGATCCGAATCGCTACCTCGCTGGCGCGCGTCAAAGTAGGCCGCGTACCAGTCCCACCAGTCGTGGGGCGGGGAGGCCTTCTCGAACGCGTCGTGATGCTCGGCCGTCTCGTGCAGCAGGGCCGCGATCTCCGCGATCTCCATCGTCAGTCCTCCCACAGCCGGCCGGGGAGACGCTCCGTGACCTCCTGGAGGAGGAACCCGTTGCCGTCCGGATCGCTGAACGTGGCGTAGCTGTTGTAGGAGGTGCGTTCCGGGTCCAGGCCCGGCTCGAATCCGGACTCGCCGCGATGGAAGAAGTCGCTGACCTCGACGCCGCGGCCGATGAGGAACTCACGCGCCGCCTCGATGTCGGAGACGACCATCTCCAAGCGCTCGATCGAGCCGGGCTCGCCCTCGACGAAGCCCTTGCCGAACGCGATCGAGCAATCCGAGTCCGTGGGCGTGAACTGCACCACCCGGCGGCCCTCGCCAAGGTCGAAATCGGCGTCGAGCCGCCAGCCGAGGTTCTCGCAGAAGCCCTTGGTGCGATCGACGTCGGAAACCGGGATCGCCACGACCTCGAGCTTCATGGTGAAGCGTCGCGACCTCCCCTGTTTCCGCCGAGGCTCCGGCGCTCGCGTCAGTGCTGCTCATGTTGACCTCCGTCGGTGGATTGGTTGGCGTTAGCGTCTCGTTCGCATGAGCTCGTCGCGCCCGTGAGGTCCCTGGTCGGACCCCTGGTGACCAGGGGCGGGACCAGGGATCACACGGGCGCGAGCCGGAGCCCGGCGCGCGACCCTTTTCAGCACTGACCCTGGAGGCACCGATGGGCACTAGCGACTACGACGTGATCGTCCTCGGCGGAGGCTCGCCGGGTGAGCACTGCGCCGGCGCGCTGGCCGAGGGCGGCCTTCGCGTCGCCCTGGTCGAACGCGAGCTGGTCGGCGGCGAGTGCTCGTACTACGCCTGCATTCCGTCGAAGACTTTGCTGCGCCCAGGCGAAGCGGTCCACGGGGCGCGCGATGCGGTGTCGACGGCCGACGTCGACGTTGAGGCGGCGCTCGCCTGGCGCGACTTCATGGTCTCGAAGTACTCCGACGCGGGCCAGGAGCGCTGGCTTGCCGACAGCGGCATCGACCTCCTGCGCGGCAGCGGCCGGCTCGCCGGGACCGGCGTGGTCGAGGTCGACGGGGTGCGGCATACCGCCGAGCACGTCGTGCTCGCCAACGGCGCCGATCCGTTCATCCCGCCGATCCCCGGCCTGCGCGAGCTGGATGGCATCTGGACCAACCGCGAGGCGACCGGCATGAAGGCAGTCCCGCGGCGGCTGCTGGTGCTCGGCGGCGGTCCGGTCGGGGTCGAGCTGGCCCAGGCCGTGCGCCGTTTCGGCGGCGAGGTGGCTGTGGTGGAGGGTGGCGAGCATGTACTTCCGCGCGAGCCGGCGCCACTCGGTGAGGCGCTGGGGGAGGACCTGCGCCGCGACGGCGTCGAGCTCACCCTCGGCGCGAAGGCGAGCGCGGCGCGTCGAGAGGGCGAGGAATTCGTGCTCGAGCTCGGGGACGCGGAGCTGCGCGGTGATCACCTGCTGGTGGCCACCGGCCGGCGCCCGCGCGTCGAGGGGATCGGCCTCGAGACCGTCGGCGTCGAGGCCGACCCCCACGGGATCCCGGTCGACTCGCACATGCGCGTGGGCGAGCGGCTGTGGGCGATCGGCGACGTCACCGGGATCTGGCCGCTGACCCACACCGGCAAGTACCAGGGCGAGGTCGTCGCGTCGAACATCCTCGGCGGGTCGCGAGAAGCCAACTACGAGGCCCTCCCGCGGGTCGTCTACACCGACCCCCAGGCCGCCGCCGTGGGCGCCACGGAGGCCCGCTTCACCGCCACGGCTTCGCTCTCCGAGCTGCCGAAGACGGAGACGTACACACGCGCCTACGCCGAGTCGAACGGCTTCCTCGCATTGCTCAGCGACGGCGAGCGGCTCACCGGGGCCTACGCGCTCGGCCCCGAGGCCGGCGAGTGGCTCCAGCAAGCGACGCTGGCGATCCGCGCCCGGGTTCCACTGGACGTTCTGCGCGACACGATCCAGCCGTTCCCGACCTTCTCCGAGATCTACGTCGAGGCGCTGAAGGAGCTCCACAACGAGATCGGCGCGCCGCAGACCGTCGGGGCCGGGTCATGACCGAGGAGCTGCGCGGACAGACGGTCGTGGTGATCGGCGGCAGCGCCGGGATCGGCCTCGAGACCGCCCGGCGCGCCCGCGCGGAGGGCGCCGACGTCGTGCTCGCCGCCCGCAATCCCGAACGGCTCGAGGAAGCAGCGCTGGACGTCGGTGCGCGGAGCACCGCCGCCTTCGACGCCACCGACGCGGCCGCGCTGAAGGGATTCTTCGAGGACCTCCCGGACCCGATCGACCACGTGATGGTCACGGGGCCCGGCCCGAGCTACGTCCCATTGCTCGAGATGGACGCGGATCAGGTGCGCGAAGCGCTCGGCGACCACGTGGTGCTGGGCCTCGAAGTCGCGCGCAACGCGGCCGGCAAGATGAGGCCCGGCGGGGCCCTGGTGCTGATGGGCGGCACCGGGGGCCGGAAGATCAGTCGCGCCCTCGGCCTCGCCTCGGCGGCCACGGCCGCGCTGCCTCCGTTCACGGCGACCCTCGCGCTCGAGCTTGCCCCGGTTCGCGTCAACCTGATCGCCGCGGGCTTCGTCGACACCCCGCTCTCGGCGTCGTATTTCGACGCCGACGGACTCGAGGCCCGCCGCGAGGAGCTGCGAACGACGCTCCCGATCGGGCGGGTCGTCGGCCCGGCCGACGTCGCCGCGCTGGCCGTTCACCTGATGATCAACACGGCCGTCACCGGCGCGACGTACGACATCGACGGCGGACAGCAGTTCGTCTTCTAGGTCATGGAATTCCTCGGCCGATTCCTGCGCGGGGCCACGCCCGCGGGGCGCCTGCCCGGGTTCGCCGGCGCCGCGGGCTGGATCAATTCAGACCCGCTCGCGGACGCCGACCTGCGCGGGAAGGTCGTCCTGGTCGATTTCTGGACCTACACCTGCATCAACTGGCTGCGGACGCTGAGCCATGTCCGCGCGTGGTCGGAGAGATACGGCGAGCACGGGTTGGTCGTGGTCGGCGTCCACACGCCCGAGTTCCCGTTCGAGCGGGACGAGGCGAACGTCAACTGGGCCGCCCGGGAGCTGGGCGTCTCCTATCCGATCGCGCTCGACCCCGACTACTCGGTGTGGAGCGCCTTCGCCAACAGGTACTGGCCCGCCGTCTACATCGCCGACGCGGAAGGGCGCATCCGCCATCACCAGTTCGGCGAGGGCGGCTACGAGGAGTGCGAACGGGTGATCCAGGGGTTGCTTGGCGACGCCGGACGCGTCGGCGTCCCGGACGACCTCGTCGCGCCGGCGGCCGACGGCCTGGAGGCGCAGGCCGACTGGGAGAACCTGCGGTCTCCTGAGACCTATCTCAACGAACCGCCCACCGGCGTCGAGCCGGACCGGTTGCGGCTCAACCAGTGGTCGCTGACCGGAGACTGGGCCGTTGAGAGTCGCGCGAGCGTGCTGAACGGAGCCGGCGGCGAGATCGCATTCCGCTTTCACGCTCGCGACCTCCACCTCGTCATGGGACCCCCGGCGGGTGATGCGGCGGTGCCGTTCCGGGTGCGCATCGACGGGGAACCTCCGGGCGAAGACCACGGCCTCGACGTCGACGAGGCGGGGGAGGGGGAGGCGGTCGAGCAGCGGCTCTACCAACTGGTTCGCCAGCGAGGCTCGATCACCGACCGCACGTTCGAGATCACCTTCCTCGCCCCCGGGGTCGAGGCCTACGTCTTCACCTTCGGTTAGATGGCGGACTCGACACCAGGGGCCCGACCAGGGTATCCACGGGCGCGACCCCGAGGTCTGAGCGGCACGCTCGGCCTCACTGTGCGCTCTCCAACGGAGCTCTTGGGTCGTTGATCGCGAACGCCGCCACCCACGCCGAAGGCCGTCATGCTCGTGCTGCTCCCGGCGCTGGTGCTGACGCTCGCGTTCGCCTTCTCCTACGTCGGCGCCTTCCACGATCCGACGCCACACCAGGTCCCGCTGGCGGTCGTCGGGCCGCCGGCGGTTGCGGCGCAGCTCGATCGCGTGCCTGGTGACCCGCTCGATGCCCGTCAGGCCGCGTCGCTTCCCGACGCGCTCTCGCAGATCGACGATCGCGATGCCTACGGCGCCTACGACGCGGCCACCAACCGCCTGTTCGTCGCCTCGGCCGCCAACCGGGCGACCGCCGTCGCGCTCGAGGCGACGTTCAACCGCATCGCCGCTGCACAGCAGCAGCCGGCGCCCCGCGTCACCGACGTCAAGCCGCTGCCGCCCAAGGACCCCAACGGCACCGCGCTGTTCTACGCGGTGATCGCGTGGGTGTTCGGCGGCTACATCGCCTCGACGCTGATCGGGTTGATCGGGAGCCCGCGCGCCTCCAGCAGACGGCGCGCGGCAGCGCGGCTCGGAGCGCTCGCGGGATTCAGCATCGTCGCCGGCGATCCTCAGCGTGGTCCTCCTGCGCGCGAGCTTTGACGTGTTCTCCGGCCACGTCGTGGCGCTGTGCGCGATCGCTGCGCTGACCATCTGCGCCAGCGGCGCCGCTTCGGCAGGCATCCAGGCCGCGCTGGGGGAGGCCGGGACCGCGCTGGTCATTCTCGTGTTCGTGATCCTCGGCAACGCCGCATCAGGCGGGCCCTTCGCCCGTCCGTTGCTGCCCGGGTTCTGGAGCACGATCGGCGGCTTACTGCCGCCGGGTGCGAGCGTCGACCTGGCGCGGTCGGCGCTGTTCTTCGACGGCGCGCGGATCGCGGGACCGATCCTGGTGCTGGTGGGCTGGGGCGCGATCGGCGCGTTGCTGGCGCTCGCGCTGGGCGGCCGGGTCACGGACCCGGTCGAGGTGGAGGCAAGGGCCGCGCGGGAGCAGCGGTATGAGCAAGCAGGAAGGAGAGAGCTGGTGACGAGGTTCGACTACGACGTGGTGATCATCGGTTCGGGCTTCGGTGGCAGCGTTTCCGCGCTGCGCGCCGCGGAGAAGGGCTACCGGGTCGGGGTCATGGAATCCGGCCGGCGCTGGAACGACGAGGACATCCCGAAGACCCAGTGGGATCTGCCGCACTTCCTGTGGTTCCCGGCGGCGGAGTTCTACGGGATCCAGCGGGTCGAGTACCTCGACGACGTGCTCGTTCTGTCGGGCGCCGGCGTGGGTGGCGGCTCCCACGTGTATGCAAACACTCTCTACGTCCCCCGAAGAGGTTCTTCGACGCCAAGGAGTGGGCGAGCATCACCGACTGGGCCGACGAGCTGGCACCACATCTCGACCAGGCAACTCGGATGCTCGGCGTCGAGCGCTATCCCGTATATGCCCACCGACGTCGATCGGGTCATGGAGCAGGTCGGGACCGAGATCGGGAGGGGCGAGACGTTCAACCAGGCCCCGGTGGGCGTCTACTTCGGCAGCCCGGGCGTCGAGGCCGACGATCCGTACTTCGGCGGCGTCGGCCCGCGGCGCACCGGATGCATCTCATGCGGCAAGTGCAACATCGGCTGCGGCCGCAACGCCAAGAACAAGCTGACGACGAACTACCTCTACCTGGCCGAGAAGTTCGGCGTCGAGGTCCACGAGCTGAACGAGGTCTATGACCTCGTGCCCCTCGATGGCGGCGGATTCGAGGTCCATACGCGTCACCCCGGGTGGGCGCAGCGGGCTGCGCATCTGCAACATCAGACCTACACCGCCGAGCAGGTGATCGTCGCCGCCCACGCGTACGGCTCGGCGAAGCTGCTTCATCACATGCAGCACAAGGGCCGCCTGACCGGGCTGTCGAGCCAGCTCGGCCAGCGGGCGCGAACGAATTCCGAACAGCTGCTCGCGATCACGCGGACGCACGGAGAGTGGGAGCGCGATCCGGAGAAGATCCGCCTGACGCCGGGGTCGGTCTCGATCACCTCCGGCGTCTGGCCGGATGACGAGACGAGCATCGAGCCCGTCTACTGGGGCGTCGGCAACGATTTCTTCGCCTTCCTCGTCACCTACCACGAGCACGGCGAGCAGAAGCACCCGACGGCCGGCTGGCTCAAGGAGCTCGTGAAGCACCCGCCCGAAGTGCTCGGCATCGACGACCCTCGTCATTGGGCGGAGCGGACGGTGATCATGCTCTGCTCGCAGACGACCGACACCTCGATCGAGCTGTACTGGCACGACGACCTACTGCGAAGCCGACAGAGCTCCGGAGCGGCTCCCTCGGTGCACGTTCCAATCATCGAGGACTTCGTGGACCGAATGGCCGCGAAGATGAACGGCCACGAGGGTGCGCTGCCGTTCGAGGTCGATCAACCGCACCGCCTCGGCCCACTTCACCGGCGGGATCCCGATCGGCGACAGCAGCGAGAGCGGAGCGGTCGACCCCTACCAGCGCCTGTTCGGCCAGCCGGGCCTTCATGTGATCGACGGGAGCGTGATGCCGGCCAACACGGGAGTGAACCCGTCCCTGACGATCACCGCCCTGGCCGAGCGCGCGATGTCGCTGTGGCCGAACAAGGGAGAGGCGGACCCAAGGCCGCCCTTGGGCTCGGGCTACGAGCGCGTCGACCCGGTCATGCCGCATCGCCCGGTCGTGCCCGCCGGGCGCTCCAGCCGAGCTGCGACTCGACGCCAAGAAGGCCGACGTCATCCCCGAATACCCCTACTGACCAGGCCCGCCGAGAGGAGAAGACGATGAGTGATCTCGCAATTGAGGCCTTCCGCACGGTCGCGGCGGGCGACGCGGTCCCCAACGACCTCGTCGTTCCCTACTACCTGGACGACCGGAAGCTGCGGATCTCGATCGCGCGCGTCGACGACCGCGTCTACGCGTTCGACGACCTCTGCACCTGCGCGGACGAGCGTTGCCCGCTGTCCAGCAGGGCTGCTGACGGGAACCACGATCATGTGCCAGTGCCACGGCTCGCGGTTCGACATCACGACCGGGGCCGTGATCAAGGGCCCGGCGACCAAGGCGCTCAACGTGCACGAAGCGCAAGAGGTCGACGGCAGCATTCAGGTCCGAGCCTGACCCCGGGACTGCGCTCCCGGTCCAGGGACGTAGCCAGGGGGCCTACGGGCGCGAACGACGGGCTGAGCGTGGAGGCTCGTCCAACATGGACAGGCAAACCCCGATCGGTGCGCTCGTTCGCGGTCTCGTCGCCGGCGCGATGGGGACGGCGGTTATGGACGTGTTCCTCTTCTCCCGCTACCGCGCCGGCGGCGGCGAGACCGGCTTCGTGGCGTGGGAGTCGAGCGCGGGCGTCACCAGTTGGGAGGAGGCGCCCGCCCCTGCGCATGTCGGCAAGCGCATCGTGGAGGGATTGTTCGACGTCAAACTCCCTCCGACCCGCGCGCGCCTGGTCAACAACGTGATGCATTGGGGATACGGGATCGCCAACGCGGGCGGCTACGGGCTCGTCGCCGGATCGCTGCCGGAGCCGCGAATCCGCTACGGCCTGGCGTTCGGCGCGTCGGTGTGGGCCAGCGGCTACGTGATCCTGCCGTTGGCCAAGCTCTACGAGCCGATCTGGAAGTACGACGCCAAGACCCTGGCGAACGATCTGAGCGCACACCTCGTGTACGGCCTGGGCACGGCTGCAGCGTTCTCGCGATGAAAGTCAAGAACCCGAGCTGCTCTTCGGCTGCTCCTCCTGCACTTCCTTGATTTCGGCAATCTCGCGCCGCTCGGGCCTAGTCGGCCCACGCGCACCAGCACGTAAAGACGGCCCATGGAAAGCCGCCCTGGGGCCGTGTGCTCGGACATCTTGGTCGAGGTGCCCGGAGCAAAGGCGGACGTACCCGCGGCGATTGACGCTAAGCGCGGTCCGAGCCGGGTATCGACGAGAGATCGCCGGCACGCAGACCAGACCGATTTCACCCTGGCACGACGCTGATCCTGGCTCGCCGGCATCCCGCGCTGGCCGGCGAGCGGAGCGTCGACGTCGGCATCGTCGGCGGCGGGATCGTCGGGATGACCGCCGCGCTCGTCCTGCAGCGCTCGGGCGCCCGCGTCGCGGTGCTCGAGGCGCGTGAGGTGGCGGCGGCCGCCAGCGGCAACAACACCGCGAAGGTCACGCGCTCCAGGGCCGCGCGTACTCCGAGATCGGCGATCCCGGGGCCGCCGCGAATACGCGCGAGCGAACGAGGTGGGGCATCGAGCTGATGGGGCGGTTGGCCGGGAGCTCGGGATCGAGTGCTCGTGGCGCCGTGCAGCCAACTACACGTTCGCCGACGACCCTGGCGAACTACCGGATCTGAGCGCGAGCTTGAGGCGAGCCGCGGCGCGGGCTCCGGACCGAGCTCGTCGACGAGACCCCGCTGCCGTTCGGGATCGCCGGGGCCGTTCGGCTAGGCCGATCAGGCTGAGTTCGACCCGTGGCCTATCTGCGCGGACTCGCCGACGAGCTCGATCGCGACGAGCAGGCCGTCTTCGAGCGATCGCGCGTGACCGAGGTCGGGGCCGACGGGCTGACACCGCTGCCGGTGCCCGACTTCGATGCGAGCGGGTGATCCTCGCCACCCACCTGCCGATCCTCGACCATGTCGGGCTCTTCGGCCGGGCCGAGCCGATGGCGTCGTTCGCGGTTACGGCCCGGCTTCCAAGGCCTGCGCCCGACGGCATGTACATCGATGCGAAGGGCGAGCACTCGTTGCGTCGGTTGCGCCGCGGCGACGACGAATTGCTGATCGTCGGCGGGCACGGGGCACCGGCTCGGCACCGGGAGTGCGCGGGCGAGCGTCGCGGCGCTCGAGGAGTATGCGCGTGAGCGCTTGGCGCGAGCGAGTTCGTGCATCGCTGGGACGCTCACGATTTCGTCACCGAGGACCGGCTGCCGTTCGTGGGCGCGGTTGGGCCGCGGTCGGACGGCGTCCTGGCGGTCACCGGGCTCAACAAGTGGGGGCTCGCTCTGGGAAGGCCGGCGCCGAGACGATCGCGATGGCGATGCACACGGCGGCGCAGCATGGCCGCGCGAGTTCGACTCGCGCCGCCTGCCGCGCCCTCGAGCCTGGCCGACCCGATCTCGAACGGAGCGAAGACCGCAGCCCACCTGTTCGGCGACCGGCTCAAGCGGGCCTCGGCCGATCGGCTGCGGCTCGGGAGGGTTGTGTGGGTCGGAATCGAGCAACGCGCCGCCTACCGCGACGAGGTGTGCAGTCTCCACGGGCTCAGCGCCCGATGCACGCACCTCGGTTGCATAGTAGCTTCAACGATTCGGCGAAGACTGGGACTGCCTGCAGGGTCGCGTCGATGCTCGGTCCTCGAGGAGCCGCCGTCAACCCCTGAAGCCCACCGTTTAGCGCTCAATCGGCTCGGGTACTTAGTTGGTGAGAGAGATCCTCGTCCCCAAGGGGATCGCTCACCACGCCACTCCATTCGACGCGGTTCTCCGGTGCCAAGCCGAAGGGTCCAGTCGCACCCCGACGACCCGAGGAGGCCGCCGTGTACTACGCACCCGAGAAGGTGTCGCGCGAGCGTGACGCTCGCCTGCTGAACGCCTACGCCGAGGATCCCAGCCATGCCCGGCTCGAGCAGCTCGTCGAGCGCTACCAACCGCTCGCGCGCTCGCTCGCTCACCGCTACAGGGCGGGTCGTGAGCCGTTCGAGGATCTGATCCAGGTCGCCGACCTCGGCCTCGTGAAGGCGATCAAGGGCTATGACCCCGACCGGAACACATCGTTTACCGCCTACGCGGTGCCAACGATCCTCGGCGAACTGCGTCGCCACTTCCGCGACCGGGTCTGGAACCTGCGCCTGCCGCGCGGTTTGCAGGAATCGTCAATGAAGGTCGAGGGCGCGATCGACCGGTTGACGGGACGTCTTGGGGCTCGCCGACGGTCGCCGAGCTCGCCGTGGAGACGGACCTCTCGATCGAGCAGATCAATGACACGCTGGTCGCCCGCGACGTGCGCTGGACCTCGTCGATGGAGATGCCCGGGCGAACCGACGACGGCGAGGCGGGGATCGCGCCCGCGGACTCGCTCGGCGGCATCGACCCAGGCTATGACCGGGTCGAGGCCAACTTCGCCTCGGCGGGCGTGGATCTCGACGAGCGCGAGCGCACCGTGATCGAGCTCCGGTTCGAGGAGGGCCTCACCCAGGCCGAGATCGGCGGCCGCCTCGGCGTCTCGCAGATGCAGGTCTCACGCGTCTCGCGGCGGGGGCTGAACAAGCTGCTGACAGCCGTCCGCGGAGGCCATTGACGCCCGCCGTCTAATTCGGTAAAACACCGGCGCCGCGACCAGAGGTCGCGCTCCAGAGAAGGCGGACCCGTCGGTCCGCCAGTCACTTTTCGACCTAGCGAATCGAGGAGGTGCCGGCTTTGGAAGCGTTTACGCCGCAGGGACAGATCGACGACGGTCAGTTGGTCACCAGAACGATCTCGCGCGAGATCGTTGCGCTGCAAAAGAAGCATTTCGGACGCGGGCCCGTGAGCGTTCGCACCCACGTTCTCGACGACGCGATCCTCGTCCTCTTGCACGGGGGGTCGGCGACGTTCGAGCGAACACTGGCCGACGCTGGCGATGCAGAGCTCGTGGCTCCAATGCGCGCCGCAGTCAACGACGTCGTTCGCCCGGAATACACGGCGGCGATCGAACGGGCTGTGGGGCGCAGGGTGATCGGGTTCACGAGCGGGAGCCAGCAGGCCACCGATTTCGAGAGCCTGGTCTTCGTGCTCGAGAAGGCCGCCCCCTGAGGGGCGGCCTTCGGGCCTTTACTCGGCGTACGGATCTTCCTCGGCCGCGAGCGTGAGGGCCACCGCTTGACCGTCTCGAAGTGCCGCTCCTGAATCGGGAGCGCCCATTCGACCAACTCGCTGATCTCGCCTTCGCCCGCACGCTCGTTGAGCGTGCGTAGTACAGCCCAGTGCCCGACCTCGCCGGCCTCGGCCATGGTCATGAACTCGAATCCATCGAGCCCGTCGGAGTCGTCGCCCAGGTAGGTCGACATCATCTCCTCGGCCTCGGCCTTCGTCTCGCGCGCCTTCTTGAGAATCGCCGTCTTCTTGCCGTCACGCTGGTCGGCAAGCTCGGCGCAGCGCCGCTCGGTTTCCTCGGCCTCCTCGCGCATCTGACGCAGCTCGGCCTGGATCGACTCGTCCGCGACCAGACCCTCGACCTTCTGGGTCGCGCCCTGCGCGGCCAGGGCGAGTCCGAGTACCTCGGCGAGCTTCTCCTCGAGTGTGTTCACTTCTGCCATCGGTTCCTCCTGGGGTTCCTGCCTCGGCCGTCTCGGCCGCTGGATCGGATTCAGCGCGAGCGCTCGGTCTACCCGGCAATCCCACGATCTAACGGCGTCAGCGCGGATGGTTGCCGCGCCGCTTGATCGCGCTCCGACCGGGTAGATCGATCGTTCTCAGGGCACGAGCAAGGAGGCACGAATGGAAACGAGAGAGCAGGAAACGATGGGCCGCGATCAGGTCGACGCGGCCTCGCTGTCCGAGCTGATGCGGCAGTTGAGCGAACAGAGCTCGCGGCTTGCCCGCCAGGAGGTCGAGCTCGCGAAGGCGGAGCTGACGGAGAAGGGCCGCTCGCTCGGGATCGGGGTCGGTGAGTTCGGGGCCGCAGGGCTCGTCGCCGTTCTCGCGCTCGGGGCCCTGACCGCGACGTTGATCCTTGCGCTGTCGGAGGTCGTCGACGGCTGGCTCGCGGCGCTGATCGTGACCGTCGCCTACCTGGCCGTCGCCGGTGGGCTTGCCTTGGCCGGCAGGAAGAAGGCCAAAGAGGCGACGCCGCCGGCGCCGACGGCGACGCGCAGGATGCGGCGACAAGCGGAGCGCACGAGGCGCATGAGCGAGACGGGCAGACAGGACCCCGGAGCAGATCGAGTCCGAATCGGCGACCGCTCGCAGCTCGCCGACACGGTCGGCGCTGGCGGAGAAGACCGACGTCAAGGCGCAGGCCAAGGCGAAGGCGACCGAGGCGAAGACGAACGCGCAGGCGAAGAGCCCAGGAGGCCGCCGAGGCCGTGACCGACCCGGAGGTCATAGGCATATGGCCGCGACGCCGACACGGAGGATCGGCGGGAGGTCCGCGAGGAGGTCGAGCCGGTCCGCGCCGACTACGCGCCGGAGGGCACCGACACCGCGAACCGGCCTTTGGCCGACGCTGAAGCGCGCGGCGCTCGAGTTCCGGGAAGACAACATGACGGACTGGGCCGCGGCGCTCACCTACTACGGCCTGCTGTCGCTGTTCCCGGCGTTGATTGCGTTGGTCTCGGTTCTCGGCCTGTTCGGCGATCCACAGGAGACGACGAAGACGATCACCGATGTCGTCACCCAGATCGGCCCGAGCTCGGCGGCCGACACGTTCTCCGGACCGATCCAGTCGATCACCCAGAACCAGTCGCGCCGCCGGAATCCTGTTCGTCGTCGGGCTCCTGGTGGCGCTGTGGTCGGCGTCCGGCTACATCGGCGCCTTCATGCGGGCCTCGAACATCATCTGGGAGACGCCTGAGGGCCGCGGCGTTCTTCAAGCTGCGCCCGCTGCAGCTGCTGGTGACCCTCGCGATGATCGTCATGCTCGCCGTCGGTCGCGCTCGCGCTCGTCCTCACCGGTCCGGTCGTACAGGCGATCGGCGGCGCGATCGGCGTCGGCGACACGCGCGCTGACGGTCTGGAACATCGCCAAGTGGCCGGTGTTATTGGCGGTGCGTGATCGCTGATGATCGCGCGTCCTCTACTACGCGGCGCCGAACGTCAAGCTGCCCGGGCTTTCGCTGGGTCACGATCGGCAGCACGGTCGCCCTGCGTGGTCTGGATCGTCGCCTCGGCCGCGTTCGCCTTCTACGTCGCAAACTTCGGCTCCTACGACAAGACCTACGGGACCCTGGGCGGGATCGTCACGGTGCTCGATCTGGATGTGGATCTCCAACCTGGCGCTCCTGTTCGGCGCCGAGCTCAACGCCGAGCGCGAGCGCAGTCGGGAGCTCGCCGCGGACGTGCCGCGCGCCGAGCGCGAGATCCAGCTGGAGCCCCGCGACGAACCCGACGACAAGCGGACGACCTAATCGACGTCGTCGGCGGTCTCGCCGGCCGAAGTAGTGGTACGGGGAGCCGTACGCCCGGAGGCGAGTTGAGCTCGCGCCGCCGTGAGTAGCCCGATCAGATCTCGGCGTCGTCGCCTCGGTGTCTCCTCCTCCGTGAGTTGGACGTCCGTGCCGGCGACTCGACAGCGGGGGCAAAACTCGACACGCCCCAACGCTGAGGCCGTCCGTTGAAATCCGCAGATCGGGCAGGTGGCCATCAGATCCTCTCCTTATTCGAGAGGTGGAGTCGAATCCGGTAGACCCGGCCCAAAGACAGCCGGCGCCGTGAACTCGGTCACATAGCACTGAAGGCTTGGTGAGGCCTCAGCTAGTGAGTTGATACCCCGGCCAGGCGCCGGTAAGCGGCCGGACCGACGTCCCGCGAGTCACCTTGAGCTCTGATTCGGGCGCCATCCGACCGGTCCTCCGGACGATGGTCCGCCCGATCCAGGCCGACCATCCACCCATCGGCTTGATGTCTAGACTTTGCAGGCGTTTTGTAAATTGCGCCGGTCTTTGGGCTCGGCGCCGGGGTAGGCACGTGGGACCGGGCCCCGTTGGATGAGCGGGCGAACTAACCGGTAAGGAGGCCATCGCGATATGGCCCAGACCAAGACAACAAAGTCGCGCTCGTCCGGCGGCACCAACCGCAAAAAGAGCTCGAGCAACTCGCGCTCGAACGGCAATTCGACGAAGAATCGGAGCTCGCGCACGTCGTCGGGCTCGAGGAGCGGGAGCCAGAAGCGATCGAGCTCACGGTCCGCTGCGAGCTCGGGAAGTAACGCACAGAACAGGCGGCGTCAGAGCGGCAGTTCCGACAAGTCGCCCGCCCGGTCGATCGTCGAGAAGGCCAAGGCCCCGGCGATGGCGGGCCGCGCGGCACTGGTCGGGATCGCCGGCGGTCTGGCGCTCGGTCGCAAGCGGCGAAACGCGGCGTGCTTCAGCCGGATGTCGACGCCGAGCCTGAAGGCCCCGAAGGTCAAGATGCCGAAGCTGAATGCTCCGGACATCCCGAAGCCGGGGACGATGGTCAAGGCCGTCGGGAGCGCCGCCGGGCAGGTCGAGGACCGCAGCACCGCGTCTGGGGCAGATCGCCGGCCGAGGTGCAGAAGGCGAGCAACGCGATCGCAAACGGCTCTGATCGCGACGACTGATGAGCGTCAAGGACAAGGCCAGGGGGTGTTCGGCGGCGCGGTCGCCGATCGCCTCAGCGGGCGAGCGGCCCGGTGCATTCCGAGCCGCGGCCGGGGCGGCGATGGCCGGCGGAGTGACCACCGTGGTCATCTACCGCCTGTTGAGAAAGACACGAGGAGGACGACGGGAGATCGCGAATATCGAAAGAGGTGACCAAGGGGGCAAGACAGGCGGCCAAGCGGGACGACCAACGGCGAGCCGCTGAGCAAGCCGATCGGTCTCGCGGCGGCCGGCGCGGCGCTGGCCGCGCTTCCGTTCGCCGCCGAAAAGCTCACCGGCGCCGGCTCGAAGGTCGCCGACAAGGCGGGCGACCTCGCCGACGACGCCAAGCAGAAGGCCAAGTCCGAGCTCAAGGACACCGCCAAGGACGCGCTGCCCGACTCGCCGGGCGAGCTCCTCGGCGGCGGCAACCGCTGAAGAAGGTCTTCGGCGGCGGGCGGCGATGGCGACGACTCCGATGACGACGAGCACGGGCGCGCGGCGCCTGGCTACGGAAGCGGGCGGCGGATGCCGATCCAGCAGACGATCGACGTCGCGGTACCGGTCACCGAGGCCTACAGCCACTGGACCGAATACGAGGACTGGCCCGAGTTCATGCACCGGATCGAGAGCGCCGAGGAGGTCGACGAGACCACGGTCTCCTTCCAGGCCAAGATCTGGGGGCTCAGCAAGCGCTTCGAGGCCGAGATCGTCGAGCAGCGTCCCGACGAGCGGATCGAGTGGAACGTCACGGACGGCTACGCACACACCGGCGTCGTCACGTTCCATCCCGCTGTCGGACAACTTGACGCGGATCGATCTCTCGCTCGACATCCAGCCGTCGAACATCATCGACAAGGCCAGTCGCGGCATGCGCTTCGCCAAGCGCGCGGTGCGCGGCGACCTGCACCGGTTCAAGGCCCACGTCGAGCTCGACAAGGAGCACAAGCGGGGCTCTCGACGAACGATCGAGGACGGCAAGGTCAAGCGCGCGCGCCGTTCCGGCTCCGCCGGCTCGTCGTCGCGCAGTCGCAGCCGCAACGGCTCCGACCCGAAGCGCGGATCGAAGTCGAAGAAGGCCAGTTAGGAGGCGGAGATGGCGCAGAGCAAGCGCGGCGGCGGCGGTGGCGCTTTCGCACCTGGGTGACGGGGTCGAAGCGCTAGCAGCGATCAAGATGCAACCTGAGCCCGCTGCGCCCGGTTAGTCCGTAGCGGCGGCCTCTACGACGCGAAGCTCGAGCACGGTCGTCTGTACCGTCGGGTGCGATGCGGGAGGGACTCTCGCCACAGGAGGTCGGCAAGGAGATCGCCGAGCACGCCAAGCACGGCAGCGATCAGAAGGCCGCGGAGCGCAAGGACCGGCTGATCTCGATCACCGAGGCCGTGCTCCTGTCGATCGTGGCTCTGCTGGCGGCCTGGTCCGGCTATGCGGCGGCGAAGTGGAGCACGGAGTCACGCGTGGGCCTCGCCAAGGCGGCGGCCGCGAGGACCGAGGCGAGCCGGGCGGCCCTCAGGGCCAACACCATTCGCAATTTCGACTCCTCGACCTTCGAAGCGTGGTTTGCCGCCTACACCGTCCACAACGAGCAGGCGATGGCCCTCGCGGAGCACCGCTTCCGGCGCCAATTCGATGTCGCGTTCAAGGCCTGGCGTGCCACGAACCCCGATACGAACCCCAACGCGCCGCGGGGGCCGACCTACATGCCGCAGTACCACCAGCCGGAGGTTCGGGCGGCCGCCGCGCTGGACACCCAGGCGGACGCGGCCTTCGAGGACGGCTCGAGCGCCGGTGAGACGTCCGACAAATACATCCGGACGACTGTCTTCCTGGCAAGCGTCCTCTTCATCGTCGGCATCAGCACCCATTTCCCGTTGCGCGGGATCCGGTACGGGCTCGTTGGGCTCGGCGGCGTAATGCTGGTCTTCTCCCTGATCCAGCTCACGGGGCTGCCCGGGCCGCCCACCTGACCTTCACAACCCCACCACCCATGGAGGATGAGCGAATGAGACCTACACACTGGCTCGCCGCGTTGGCGATCGGCGCGATCCTTGCACTCGGTGCCAGCGCTGCGTTTGCGGCCACGACGCAGTACCCGACCGTGTTCACGAAGTTCAAGTACAAGCTCGACGGCGGGGTGGCCACGTTCAAGGGCGACATCAACTCGTCGAAGGGCGGCTGCGTCCCCGACCGCAAGGTCAAGCTCTACCGGAAGAAGAACGGGAACACCAAGAAGCTCGGCGGCGATCACACCAACAACAAGGGCAAGTTCGAGATCGACCTCGGCAACGGGCCGCCGAGCGACGGCAAGTACTACGCGACGATCAAGCAGACGAACATCGGCAGCTCCTCGAACAAGAAGATCTGCCTCGCACGGACATCCGGGTCGGTGAAGCTGAGCAGCTGACCTGAGTGCAAATGCGCCTGCGCCTGGCTGAGCTGATCGCGGCCTTGTCGCTGGCGACCGATCTCGGGCTCGGCATGCCGCAGGAGCACGTCCTGCGCCAGTGCCGGATCGCCCTCGCGCTCGCGGACCGGGTGGGCGTCGACGACGCCGAGCGCGCCGCCGTCTATTACACGGCGATGCTGGCGTGGGTGGGGTGCACGGCCGATTCCTACGAGCTGGCGGCGCAGTTCGGGGACGAGATCGAGTTTCGCGCGGCCGCCCACGAGGTCGATCTCGCCGGCGAGCCGATGATGGGCTTCCTGCTCGGCCGGGTCGGCACCGGCCGCCCGCCGCTGGAGCGGGAGCGGATGGCGGCGGAGCTGATGACGACCCGGGGTCGCGTCGCCGCCGAAGCGATGACGGCGCATTGCATGGTCGCCTCACAGATCGCGCGGTCCCTCGGGCTCGGCTCCGAGGTCCAGGATCCCCTCGTGCACGTCTTCGCGCGCTGGGACGGGAGGGGGATCCCGCACGGGACCGGCGGCGAGGAGCTGCCGCTGGCGATCAGGCTGGTCCAGATCGCCGCGATCGCCGAGGTCCACCACCGCAGCGGCGGCGTCGACGGCGCGGTCGCGGTCGTGCGCGAGCGCGCCGGCAGCCAGTTCGACCCGCGCCTGGCCGAGGCCTTCGCCGACTGCGCCGACGAGCTCCTCGACGGGCTTGCGGAGGAGTCGAGCTGGGACGCGGTGATCGCGTCCGAGCCGGGCCTGGCCAAGCCACTGGTTGGCGAGCAGCTCGACACAGCCCTCGAGACGCTCGCCGACTTCGGCGACCTGAAGTCGCCCTGGTTCACCGGCCACTCGCGCGGCGTCGCGCGGCTGGCGGCCGCCGCCGCACGGGACTGCCGGGCTTCCGGATGAGGCGGTCACCGAGCTGCGCCGAGCGGCGCTCGTCCACGACCTCGGGCGCACCGGGGTGCCGAACACGATCTGGGACAAGCCCGGGCCGCTGACCGACGCCGAGTGGGAGCGCGTGCGCCTGCACCCGTACTACGCGGAACGCATGCTCGCCCGCCCGGAGGCGCTCGCCCGCCTCGGGGCGATCGCGGCCTGCCACCACGAGCGCCTCGACGGCTCGGGCTATCACCGCTCGATGCCGGGATCCGCGCTCTCGCCCTCCGCCCGGATCCTGGCCGCGGCCGACGCCTACCACGCGATGACCGAGGCCCGCCCGCACCGCGACGCGCTCGAGCCCGAGCGGGCGGCCGCGACGCTGCGCGATGAGGTTCGCGCCGGCCGGCTCGACGCCGACGCCGCCGAGGACGTCCTCACCGCGGCCGGCCACCGTCGCGCCGGCGCTCGCGAGCGCGCACGCCCCGCCGGGCTCACCGCTCGCGAGCTCGAGGTCCTGCTGCTCGTGGCCCGCGGCGCCTCGAGCCGCGATGTCGCCCAGGAGCTGACGATCACCGAGAAGACCGCGCGCAACCACGTCGAGCACATCTACGCCAAGCTCGACGTCTCCACCCGTGCCGAGGCATCGCTGTATGCGATGCGTCACGGACTGGTCGACTGACCCTCCTCAAGTTGGGGCGAATGCCTCATGACAGGCCCCCGACCGGGGCCTACGGTCGCTCGTGCAATGACCGCAAGTCCAAGGAGGGCAAACCAATGCGATCGATTCTCAAGCGGCTCGTGCGCCCAGGTCGGGTGAAGCGATGATCGCCCTCGGTCCAATCGGCCGGATCGGCCGCCTGGCGGCGAAGCACCCCGGAAGGGTCTTCGCCGCCTGGGCGCTGATCGCCGTCGGTCTCGGCATCCTCGCTCCGCGCGTGGAGACGGCGCTCTCGGGCGCCGGCTGGCAGGCGAACGGCTCGGAGTCGGTCGCGGCGCGCGAGCAGATCGACCGCAACTTCGCCGGCGCCGGCAGCTACGCGCTGCAGGTGGTCATCCACTCGCGCGACTTCGTCGCAACCGCGCCCGAGTTCCGGCAGGCGGTCGCCCGTTCGCAGCGGGTCCTGCGGCACGATCCCGCCGTCGGCCGGGTCTCCCCGCCGCAGCCGGGGGTGTCGATCTCGCCCGACGGCCACACGGCCGTGATCCGGGCCGGCGCGGCTGCGGATGAGAACGCGATGGTCGACGCCGCCGACCGCCTCGAGCCCAAGCTCGCACACGCCGCCAGCCCGGAGGTTGCCGTCAACCTGACCGGCGCCGCGGCGATGTGGTCGGACTTCAATCGCGCGAACCGCGACGCGATGCTCAAGTCCGAGCTCATCTCCTGGCCGGTGACGATGGCGATCCTGGTGCTGGCCTTCGGCTCGCTGGTCGCCGCGGGCCTGCCGCTGATGCTGACCATCGTCGGCCTGATCGCCTCGGCGGGCGTGCTCTTCCTCGGAACGCTGGTCTCGCCGATCTCGATCTGGGCGATGAACTTCGCGCTGATGTTCGCCCTTGCGCTGGGCATCGACTACGCCCTGTTCATCGTCAGTCGATTCCGTGGCGCCCACTTCGGCCAAGGGCTCAGTCCCGTCGAGGCGGTGGCGACGACGATGGACACGGCCGGCAAGGCCGTCCTCTTCTCGGGCGTTACCGTGCTGGTCTCGCTCTCGGCGGTGATGCTGGTGCCGAGTCCCGCCTTCCGCTCGACCTCCCTGGGCATCATCCTCGCGGTCCTCTTCGTGCTCGCCGCGACGTTGACGCTGCTGCCCGCGGTGCTCGCCAAGCTCGGACCCCGGGTCGACCGCCTGTCGCTTCCCTGGATGAAGAGCGGCGAGCGTCGCTCTCCGCGCTCCGCCCGCTGGGGCGAGCTGCTCTGGCGGCGGCCGTACCTGTTCGGTGGCCTGGCCCTGGCGGTGCTGCTGGCGCTCGCCCTACCGGTGCTCTCGATGCGCACCGCGATGCCGTCGATCACGGTGGTGCCGCCCGGAGACCAGTCGCGGCAGGGCTATGAGCAGATCCAGGCGGGCTTCGGGCCGGGCGCACCGGGCGCGCTCCAGATCGTCGCCTCGGCGTCGGAGCGTTCACGGGCCGTGACCGCCCTCCAGGCCGACCCGGGCATCGCGCAGTCGCTGCCGCCCGAGCCGGGCGGGGGCGGCCAGGTGCTAATCGAGGCGGTCCCTACCAGCGATCCCTCCAGCCCTCAGCTGGGCGCGACGATCGATCGCCTGCGCTCGCGGCTTCCCTCCGGCGCCCTGGTCGGGGGCGCGGCGGCCGAGAACCACGATCTCGAGGCCGCGCTCGCGGCCAAGACACCCCTGGTCATGGGCGTGGTCCTGGCGCTCGGCTTCCTGGTGCTGCTCCTCGCACTCCAGGCTCCGGTGGCCGCCGCGATCGGCGTGGTCACCAATCTGCTCGCCACCGGCGCCGCCTTCGGGGTCGCCAAGTGGATCTTCCAGGACGGCCACCTTGCGGGATTCCTCGGCTTCGAGCCGCAGGGCTTCCTCGATGCCTGGGCGCCGGTGTTCTTCTTCGCGATGATCTTCGCGATCTCGATGGACTACACGGTCTTCCTGCTCTCCTCGGCCAAAGAGCGGTGGGACGCCGAGGGCGACGCTCGCAAGGCGATGGTCGGCGGACTTGCCGACTCCGGGCGGGTGATCCTCGCGGCCGGCGCCGTCATGGTGGCGGTCTTCTTCACCTTCGCCCTCTCGGGGCCGCTGCCGCCCAAGGAGATGGGCGTCGTCCTCGGGATCGCCGTGCTGCTGGATGCCTTCGTGGTACGGCTGCTGCTGATGCCGGTGCTGCTTCGGCTCGCGGGCCCTGCTGCCTGGTACCGGCCGCCGCTGGCTCCATCGCATCCTGCCCCGCGTGCGGGTCGGTCACGGTGACGCGACCCCGCGTCGGAGCCCGGCCTGAGCGGCGTTCCTCGTTTTGCTATATTCATCCAATAGGGTGAATATTCTGCAAGAGCTCGAGGAGGAGCCATGGAACTACCGCCGATCGTCAGTGAGCAGGAGTGGCAGGAGGCGCGTGACGCGCTGCTGGTGAAGGAGAAGGAGCTCACCCACGCGCGCGACGCGATGGCGGCCGAGCGCCGCCGGATGCCGCGGATGCTGGTCGAGAAGGAGTACGAGTTCGACGGCCCGGACGGGCGGGTGAGCCTGCTCGACCTGTTCGAGGGCCGCCGGCAGCTGATCATCTACCGCTTCTTCTACGAGCCCGGCGTGCGCGGCTGGCCGGAGAAGGGCTGCCCCGGCTGCTCGATGATGGCCGACCAGAACGCGCATCCGGCGCACCTGAACGCGCGCGACACGATGTTCGCGCAGGTCTCGCGGGCGCCCCAGGCGGACATCGAGCGGCTCAAGGAAAGGATGGGCTGGGAAAACATCCCCTGGTACACGCTCACCGACGACTTCGATAAGGACTTCGGCGTCGACGAGTGGCACGGCACCAATGTCTTCCTGCGGGTCTCCGATCGGATCTACCGCACCTACTTCGTCGACGGGCGCGGCGACGCCGATCTCGGCGGCACGTTCAGCTACCTCGACATCACGGCGCTCGGGCGCCAGGAGGACTTCGAGGACTCGCCCGAGGGCTATCCGCAGAGCCGGGTCGGTGGCTACTCGTGGTGGCGGCGCCACGACGAGTACGAGTCCGACCCGCCCGCGCTGCCGCTCGACGACGAGACCCTGATCGCCGCCGACGAGCGGGCGCGCAGCGCAGCGGGCAGCGCGACGTGATGCCGCTCGCCCACATCGCCGGCGTCCCGGTCGAGGAGTTCGCGCTCACGGCCGGCGGCGCCGGCGCCGCGCTCCTCGTCGCCCGCGCCTGGGTGTCCTTGCACCTGCGAGGCCGCCGGGGCGGGGCGGCGTGACAACAGCGACACTGGACCGCGTGTTCTCCGCGGTCTCCGATCCGACGCGCCGCGCGATCCTCGCGCGGCTCGCGGATTCAGACGCCCGCGTCACCGACCTCGCCGGCGACTTCCCGATTTCGCTCAACTCGACCTCGAAGCACATCCGCGTGCTCGAGGGGGCGGGTCTGGTGCGCCGCGACGTCCGTGGGCGCGAGCACATCCTCAGCCTCGAGGCGGAGCCGCTCGCGGAGGCAGCCGAATGGATCGAGCACTACCGCCGCTTCTGGAGCGACCAGCTCGCCTCGCTCGACCGCTTCGTCACCACCCGCGAGGCCGGGAAGGGGCCGAAGTGAGCGCCGCCGAGCGAGTTCGCCGTGACCGTGCGGCGCGAGATCGCCGCCCCGGCCGAGACGCTCTTCGACGCCTGGCTCGACGCCGAGAGCCTCGGCACCTGGCTGCGGCCACGGCCGATCAGCGAGACCCGGGCCGAGACCGATCCGCGCGAGGGCGGCGAGTTCCGCATCGTCATGGTCCGCGACGGAAGCGACATCCTCCACCAGGGGACCTACCGGGAGATCGACCGGCCCAGCCGGCTCGTCTTCACCTGGTCCTCGCCCGCGACCCACCACCGGGACTCCGTCGTCACCGTCACCTTCGAGTCCCTGGCGAGCGGTTCGACGATGGTCGAGATCCACCAGGTCGGCCTGCCCGACGAGGAGTCCCGCGCCAGCCACACCGCGGGCTGGTCCGACGCCCTCGCCGGGCTCGAGCGTCACCTGGCCTAGGGCGCCGGGAATCCCGCGGTGAGGCAGAACGCCTCCACCGTCAGGGTCTGGGCGACGCTGCCCCCGTTGTGGCCGGCGGCGAACCAGCCGCCGCCGTTCGGATCCTTGATGCTGGAGGCAATTTCGCCGGACTGGAACGGGAACGACGCGCCGCCGCTGATGATGCGGGTGCCCGACGGGCACGTTGCCGTGACGGTCGCATCCCCTCCTGCCGGGATCGAAACCGAGTTCACCTGGTCGTTGAACTGACCGAGCTCATCCGCGCCCACCCCGCGCAGGGCGATCTCCGGGGCGCCGACCGCGCTGTCGGCGATCTCCGGGGCGCCCACCGCGGCGTCAGGAATCTTGGTGCTGTCGACGGCGTCGTTGGCGATCTCCGTGGTCCCGACCGCGTCGTTGGCGATCTTCGCGCCGTTGACGGCGTCGTTCTGGAGCGCCGAGGTCCCGACCGCGCCCGAGGCGATCTTCGTCGCACTGACGCTTCCGTCCCCGAGCTGGCTCTCGCCGACCGCACCCGACGCGATCCCAGGATTCGGATAGCTGCCCGTGAGCCCACCACCTGCTGCGCCGGACGGCGGGCGTCCGCCGCCCTGCTCCGACTGCAGCGCCGCGACCTGCTTCTGCAGCGCCTTCACCTGCTTGGAGAGCTTCTTCACCTTCTTCTGCACGCCGGCCTTGTCCGCGTCGCCACCGCTCGCGACGGCCACCGGGACGACGATTACGACGAGCAGCGCCGCGGCGACGACCAGAAGCCGCGACCGGGTGATCGAGCGGTACATCTTTTCTCCCTCGGTTGGTGGGTGCCCGCCGACCCTATACCGGGCCTAGGCTGAGCTCTTCAAGAGAGCAACCGGGAGGCCAGATGGGAACTCAGGTAAAGGTGCAGAGGGACGGTCGTGTGATCGTCGCGACGCTCGACAACCCACCGCACGGGCTGATGACGCCGACGATGGTGGCCGAGCTCGATGCGCTGTCGCTCGAAGCCGAGGCCGACGACGAGATCGGCGCCGTCGTGCTCACCGGCGCCCACCCGGAGCGGTTTCTGGCCCACTACGACGTCGCGGCCCTGCTCGCGGGCGCCGAGGGGTCTCCCGCGCTCTCGCCCCGCCAGGCCCGCGCGATCGGGGGCGTGGTCCGCGGCCTCGAGCGACTTCCGGCGGTCGGCCCTACGCTCAGCAAGAGCCCCGCCGCCGGGATGGTCGAGCTGCACGCATTCCACGCCACCCTCAGCCGGCTCGGCGCGACGGGCGCCGTCTGGATCGCCGCGATCAACGGCGCCGCGATGGGCGGGGGCTGCGAGCTGGCGCTGGCGTGCGACCTGCGGCTGATCAGCGCCGGCGGCATCCTCGGCCAGCCGGAGATCCTGCTCGGCTTTCCCCCCGGCGGGGGCGGGACCCAGCGTCTCAGCCGCCTGATCGGACGCGCCCGGGCGCTCGAGATCATCCTCGAGGGGCGGCCGGTCGAGGCCGAGGAGGCGCTGGAGATCGGCATGGTGCACCGGGTCGTCGAGCCTGATCAGCTGCTGGCCGTCGCCGTCGAGACGGCCGAGCGCCTGGCTCGTCGCTCCAAGGCCGCGGTCGCCGCCGTCAAGCGCTCGGTGCTGGAGGGTGGGTCGATGTCCCTCGCGGCGGGCCTGGGCGTCGAGCAGTCGGAGTTCATGGCGACGATCGCGAGCGACCCCGTCACGCCGAGCCATGGCCGCCTACGTCGAGCACATCGAGCGAACCGGGGAGCTACCGGCCTACGACGAGGGCTCGCGCGAGCAGTTGCAGGACGGCACCTTCGTGGACATGAACGCGCCCGACTGAGGGCCGACCCTCAGCTCACACAGCCGACGGTCTTGGTGAAGAAGATCAGCGGTACGCCCGGCTTCGGCTTCGGGACGGTGCCGAACTCGTCGGCGTCGCGCTTGCGGAACATCAGGAACTCACAGCCGGCGGGGTTGGTCACCTTCCAGCGGTGGCGGAGCTGGTCCTTGCGGATGAACTTGCGCGCCAGGAGCTCCGCCCGCTTGCAGCGGATCTCGGACGCCTTGACCTTCTCTCGGCCCCCGGCGCCGTTGCCGACGGTGCCGCACGAATGGAACGAGGCACCGCTGCGAGCGCGCTCTGCCCCGGCGTCCTGGGCGAGCAGCACGCCGCCGCAGACGAGCACCGCGATGAGGCTTGCTGCGACGTGGCGGAGCGAACGGACTGGGACCACGAACCGACGCTATCACCGCCGCGACGCTGTTTCACCCTCGCCGAGCGTCCCGGAGCACCCGCTCCGGCGATAAGTCCCGGACGTTCGTGCGTGCTCGGGCATCGAGCGACGCGTTGTTCTCGCATAGCGAGAGGAAGTCGTCGATGCCGCGGCCCGGGCACGGTGCCCGGGCCGCTAGACGTCCTGGACGATTACGCGCGCTAGCTCGCGTCGCGCAGGGCGAGCATTCCGCCGACGACGCCGAGGTAGGCGGTGCCGTCTCGGCCGAGGGCGATCCCGGCGTAGTTGTTGTTGTAGTTGAGCCCTGAGCCCGCGTACTGGCGGAAGGCGGTCTTGCCGTTTCGCCAGTCGATCGCGGTCCAGTAGTAGCCCTCGGATCCGCTCGGGTCCGCCGGCCGCTCGTACGTGTAGATCAGGCCGGTCTTGGTCGAGAGCTTGGGGACCACGGTCGGTGCGCGAACGTCCGTGTTCGTCCACTTCTTCGTGCACCCCGTGCCGTTCTTCTTGACGTCGACGCGGGAGAAGCCCGGCTCGGTCACGGCGCCGGTGTTCGGGCCCAGCGGGTCCTGGTAGCCGTAGTTGTTCTCGACGATCAACGAGCGCCCGGCCGTGATCAGCGAGTTCTCGGTCGCGCTCGCGCCGGGCTTGAAGACGGGCACCTCGCACACGGTGCGCTTCTGGCCGTGCAGCTTGCGCGCCGTCCGGTAGACGACCACGTTCATCGGGTCGGCGTTGTCGGTAATCGCGACGTAGCCGTTGTCCATGATCGTCGGGGTCGTGCCCGATCCGGCGTCGACCTGGCTCGGCTTGACGATCCCCGAGTTCTCATAGCGCTTCTGCCAGACCACGCGGGGCATCCCGTTCTGCTTGACCTTGAACCGGTACATGCGCTTGTCGGAGACGATGTAGACACCGTCCTTGCCGACCGCGAACGAGTTCTCGATCTCCTCGTCCATGGTCTTGACCTTCAGCGCGCCGGTCTTCGGGTCGAGCGTCCCGACCTTGCCGTTCGCCTTGGAGACGAACCAGATCAGGCCGTTGAAGTCCGGAAGCGCGGAGCTGATCCGCTCGGTCGACGCGTCGAGGACCGAGGTCAGGTCGTAGTCGCGCACCAGAGTCGGCGTGACGCCGTCGGCGCCCTCGCTGAAGACCTGGATGTGGTCGGTCTTGGTCGGCACCCAGATGCGGTCCTTCCGATCGAGGAAGAAGTAGCCGCCGCCGGTGAAGTTCTGGTACGGCTTCGTGCCGGGCGGGCTCGGCGCGTCGGGCAGGGCCAGCGCGCCCAGGGTCGCGAGGCTGTCGGGGTCCATGATCCGGATCTCGGGACCGGCGAACAGCGACGGGCACACCGAGACGATGCGGCCGCTGCGGTCGAACGCCAGGCTGCCGCAGATGCGCAACGGCTTCGCCTCCGACGTGGCGACCGGCGAAGTGCCCAACGGGCCCTTGCGCTGGTACGCGTCAGTCATCCAGGTGTCGTTGTGGATGTTGCTGAGTCGGGTTTTCGCCCATGAACGGGTTCTGCGGCGCGATCGTCGGGTCCTTGATCTTCTGCGCGGTTGCGGGCGCGCCCTGATACGCCGGCAGCGACGGGGCCGGCCCCGCGGACTCGATCGGGTCGGCGGCGGCGGGACCCGCCGCGATCAGCAGCCCCGCCGCGAGTGCGCCCAGTGCGCCGGCGACGGCTCTGCCCCTTCCTGGCTTGCTCATTTGAACGACCTCCATGTGGTTTCGGTGCTTGGTTTCTGCGATTCGGGTGTGCGGCCACCATCGCAACGAAACCCGTTCCCGACCAGGGCACAGGGCGCCAAATCACCCGGGTGAGCGACCCGCGGGCCGGCGTTCAGATCAGCTCGAGCTCCGCCGCCGTGCGCACTGCATCCGCCCGCGAGCCGACGCCGAGCTTGCGATAGATCGCCGAGACGTGCGTCTTCACCGTGTTCGCGGAGACGCTGAGCTCGGCGGCGATCTCGCGCCGCGAGCCGGTGCCGGCCAACAGGCGGAGGACGACCAGTTCGGACTCCGACAGCTCCGCCCCCGGCGTTGCCGGCCGGCGCTTGCGCTCGCGCAGCGACCGCTCCCGGAGCTCGGCGAGCATCGCGGGGAAGATCCCCGCATCGTCGAAGGACTCGATCAGGAGCTCCGCGGCGTCCGCCGACCGATGCGCCGCGACCAGGTCGCCGGCGGCGTGCCGGGCCTCCGCCAGGGAGAGCAGGGCGTAGACGTGGTGGGCGATCGGAGCGTGACCCTCGACTAGTCCCGTGGCGACCTCGACGTCTCGCACCCCCTCCGCCGCGCGCCCGAGGGCTGCCAGACTGCGCCCGCGGGCCATGTAGGCGAGCCCCGCGGTGACGCTGTCGGCGAGCCCGACGGACTCGGCGACGCCCAGGGCCCTTTGGGCCGTGCGGCGAGCCCGCTGCGGCTCACCGCCGTCGAGCTCGAGCAGGCTCAGCGTCGCCAGCGCGTGGATGACGCCGTGCGGGCGCGTCGGTGCATCGCGGTCGCCCAGCGCCTCGTCGATCGCGGCGCGGGCCGCGTGATCCTCGCCCGAGATGTGCCTAAGGAAGCCGAGCGTCGCGAACGCCGGGACCCGCCATTGGCCCCCTCCGGATTCCGCGTCGGCCACCGTTTGGGCGATCGCGACCGTGGCGCCGACGTCGCGATAGACGAACGTGGCGCGGACGACGTTCACGTTGACCTCGTACGAGGTCGTCCCGTCGGGCATTCGCCCGGACGGCTCGGCGCCTGCCGCCACCCGCTCGGCGATCCGCAGCCAGTGGTCCACCTCGGTCTCGGTGCCCCCGGCGAGCCCGGCGACGAACGCACCGACGTAGCCGAGCTCGGGAGCATCCGCGAAGGCTGCGTCCGGAAACCTCCTCAGCCAGCGCTGCACGGTCGCCGAGCGCCCGGAACGGATCAGGGTGATCCAGGAGGCGGTGATCGCCTCCGCGGCGGCGGAGTAGTCGCCGGCGAGGGTCGCATGGTGAACTGCCTCGGTGACCGTGCCGTGCTCGCGGTGCCAGGCGTACGCGCGCCGGTGGAGGACGGGCAACAGGTCCGGATCGCGAGCCGCAAGCTCGGCCTGCAACACGCCGCCGAACAGGTGGTGGTATCGGTACCACTGGCGACGTCCGTCGAGCGGGATGAGGAACAGGTTCGCGCGCTCGATCGCCACGAGCGATTCGGCGCCGCCGCCTCGGCCGGTCACTGCGTCGCACAGCGGCGCGGAGAACCGGGTCAGGATCGAGGTCTCCAGTAGGAACCGCTCGACGTCCGGATCGAGCGCCGCGAGGACCTGCTCGCCGAGATAGTCGACGAGATGGCGGTTGTCGCCGGCGAACTCCAGGAGCGCGGCGCGCTGATCGGGCTGAGCCCGGAGCCAGAGCACCGCGAGGTGGATGGCGGCGACCCAACCCTCGGTGCGGGCGGTCAGCAACGCCAGCTCGGCGTCGTCCAGCGGCAGACCCTCCGTTTCGCGCACGAAGCTCGCCGCTTCCGCCGCCGTCAATCGCAGATCGTCCGCGCGGATCTCGGCAAGCTGGCCCGCGACGCGAAGGGACGCAAACGGCAGAGGCGGATCGGTCCGCGTGGCGAGGAGCAGGCGCATGCCCGCCGGCAGGTGTTGAAGCAGGTAGGCGACGAGCTCGTGGCAGGCGGGTTCCTCGACGACGTGGTAGTCGTCGAGGATGAGAGCGATCGGTTCATCGGCGGCGGCGAGGTCGTTGAGCAGCGAGCGAATCGCCGCGACGACGTCGGCGCCGGGCACGCGCAGGATCGCCTCGGCGTCGGCGCCACCCTCGAACCCGCTCCAGCGCAGGGCGCCGACCACGTAGCGCCAGAAGAGCGCCGGATCGTTCTCGGCCCGCTCCAGCGATAGCCAGGCCACGATCCCGTCAGCCCCGCGCTGGCGGCGATACCAGTCCGCAAGCACGGTCGTCTTTCCGTAGCCGACGGGGGCGTTGACGAGCGTGAGCCGCTTCTGCGAGGCCGAAGCGACAGCCTCGAGGAGGCGCGGCCGCTCCGTGATTCCGAGAACCGGCGATGACGGAGCGAACTTGCTTGTCAGCAGGTCCGTATCCGAAGGCGGGTCAGCGCTCGTCGCCGGAGCGCCCTCGACGGTCACCCGCCAGTTCTACCGCTTACGAGCGCCCCGGCGGCGTTCGAGGCAGCCGATAGAGTCGGGCGCATGGGGCTGCTGCGCGACCGCGGGGACGATGGGCGAGACGGTGCCGGCTCGCGCTACCAGATGCGCGAGAAGCTGCTCTCGATCGGCGATGACTATTGGATCGAGGACGACGAGGGCAACCGTGCCTTTCACGTCGACGGCAAGGCGCTGCGCGTGCGCCAGACGTTCGTGATCGAGGACGCCAACGGCAACGAGGTGGCCAAGATCCAGGAGCGCAAGCTAAGCGTGCGCGACAAGATGGAGATCGAGCGCGGCGACGACTCACTGGCGACGGTGAAGAAGGCGCTCGTCGGATTCCGCGACCGGTTTTCGATCGAGCTCGAGAACGGCGGCGAGCTCAAGGCCAAGGGAAACATCGTCGACCACGAGTACGAGGTCGAGCGCGACGGGGACACCATCGCCACCGTCTCGAAACGTTGGTTCCGGGTTCGCGATACCTACGGCGTGGAGATCGCGCCCGACGAGGACGACGCGTTGATCCTCGCGATCACGGTCTGCGTCGACGCGATGACCGATCGCGGCGCCTGAGGCGCCGCGATCAGCCCTCCAGCTCGACGATGATCCGGCCGTCGGTCACCGCCTCCCGCAGTGCATCGAAGTCGCGCTCGTTCTGGTCGGCGTAGGCGTCGGCGAAGTCCGCGATCGCCTCGTCGAAGCGGCCGCTGTTGCCGAGATAGCCTGCGATCGCGATCCGGTCGCCCGACCGGGCGTGGGCGCGGGCGAGGATGCCACCGCACACGTGCGCGTAGATGCCCATCGCCCTCGGCGACATCAGCTCGATGAGCGCCGAGCCCTTCTGGTCCCAGAGTTGGCGGACGTAGAAGTCCCGCTTCTTCGCGTCCGGCCCAACGGCGGTCGTCCAGCCGAGGAAGACGTCGCTCGCCGCCTGGGTCAGCCGCTGGCCCTCCACCACGCGCTGGCCCTGCTCCGCGTACTCGGTCGGCTGCGGTGTAGAGCTCGAGCACGGACGGCTGGGCCTCCTTGACCTGGAGGAAGAGCGGGTCCTCCTCGTCGCGACCGACGAACAGAGCGACCCAGGCCCGAGTTCCGACGCTGCCGACGCCGACCACCTTGCGAGCCGTGTGCACGTGTCGATAGCCGTCGAGGAGGTGGCGACGGTCGGGGAGGAGGGTCTCGCGATACTCCTCCAGCACCGTGCCGAGGCCCGCCTCGGCCTTCTCGAGCTGCTTGCCCGAGAAGATCTGCTCGAACGGCACGAGCACCGGCGGATCGGTTCTGATCCGCAGCTCCCCGTCGACCCGTTCGGTCAGCTTCGACATCGCCCGCATCCGGTCCTTGCGCTGGGTCTTGGCGACGTTGCGCTCGAACCTGCGCCGCTCCTCCTTGCTGACCTGAGGTGCGAACGCTTCGCGGATCTGATCGACGTTGACCCGCCGGTACCAGACGTCGAGATTGCTGAGTCCGGCGAGGCTGCGCATGTTCTCGCGATAGGCCTGCGTCGCGGCGAGCACTACCTCGCGTCGTTGCTTGCCCGTGAACCCGCGGTCCCGGCCCCCGATCTCGAAACTCGCGGCCAGCCGTTTGACGTCCCACTCCCACGGTCCGGGGAGGGTCTCGTCGAAGTCGTTGATGTCGACGACCAGGCTGCGGTCCGGCGCCGCGTAGGCGCCGAAGTTCGAGAGGTGGGCGTCCCCGCAGGCCTGTACCCAGAGCCCGGAGTCCGGCGTCTCCGCGAGGTCGGCGGCCATGATCGCGGCGGCGCCGCGATAGAAGGTGAAGGCGGAGACGAGCATCCGGCCGTAGCGCAGGGGGACGAGATCGGAGACTCGGTCGGCGGCCTGGCGCCTGGAGCACGTCGACAGGGTCGGGCCGGTCGGTCGCCGGCGCCCAGTCGCCGTGGCTGGAGCGCGGCGCGCGCTCGCGCGCGGCCTTGCCCGCAGCCCCTCGCTCGGCCGGGGACTGCTCGATCTCGAGGACGTTCATCCGATCTCCTTAGTGGTTGTTCGTTGCGACGGCTCGCTGCCGCTCGCTATCCGCGCAAGCAGGCGCAGGCCGTCGAGGAAGCCGTCGGGAAGCTGGGCCGACGGTGAGGCGCCGGGATGTGCTGGCGCGATCCGCACCCGCAGGACCCCGGGCCTGATGCCGAACCGCAGCGGCGGATCGAGTTGCGCCGCCTCGCCGTCGATGCCGGCGGGAACCGGATCGTCCGCGTCGACCTCGAACGTCGGGGCGCTCCATTGGCGCACCGACCGCTGCGGGCCGCGCCCGCTTTCGCCGCGGCCTGCGGGCGCGCCGACGATCGCGATTCCGAGCAGGCCGTCGTCGATGGTGGGACGGGATCCGGAGCCGACGGCGCGCCCCAGCCGGTAGCGGTTGTTCGAGACCAGGATCACGGCGCCCGATCGGTGCTCGTGCCCGCCAGGCCCGGTCCAGCGCAGGTCGAGCTCCGAGCCCGAGGGCCCGAGGGCGTCGGGCACCGTGTCGAGCAGCGTCCGCAGCTTCGCGTCCCGGTAGCCGGAGCGTTGGACCGCCTCGGCGTAGATGCCGAGGGAGACGTTGTTGACGAACACGCGCCCGTTCACCTCCGCGAGATCGACGCGGCGCTCGCGGCCGCCGTCGCCGAAGGCGTCGAGGGCGCCGACGACGTCGTCGCGGTCGACCCCGAGGTCGAGGGCGAAGTGGTTGCGGGTTCCCGCCGGGATGCAGGCGTAGGGGAGGTCGAGCTCGGCGGCGACCGCGGCGACGATCGCCTGCGAGCCGTCCCCGCCGGCCATCGCGAGCCCGTCGGCACCGTCGGCCACGGCGCCGCGGACGATCGCCTCGAGGTCCTCGCCCAGGCGAAGCTCGATCGCCTTGATGCCCCGCGCCGGCGCCTCGGTGGCGAGCGAGAACCGCTCCGCCTTACCGCCGCCCGACTTCGGGTTGAAGATCAGGACGGGGTGTTTGGGCGCCGACGCCGGCGACAGCGTCGCGCGCTTGCTCACCGCGGCCTCCGCGCAGGCCGCGGTGACCAGGAGCCCGCCGACGATCAGCGCGATCTCCAGCGCACGCTCGTCGACGACGATCAGGATCGCGGCCAGCAAGCCAATCACGGCCAGCGAGAGGCCGACCACCCGCACCAAGCCGCGTCGGATCAGCCCGTACCAGCCGACCACCGCCGCGGCACCGACCAGGGCCAGGACCCCCAGGCCCTGTGGGAACTCCTGGACCATGAGGACCACCGCGAGGATCAGCGAGGCCGGCCCGAGCACCAAGGCGGCGATCGCCGCGAGTCGCCTGCGGTTCACTGCGTCCCCGCCTCCTTCGAGGCGCGACGCTGCGCTCGACGTTCGCGCAACTTATCTCGCGCACTGGTGCGCTCGGACTTCTGCTCCACGTAGTGCTCGGCGACCGAGGCCAGTAGGGCGACGAGAATGCCGAGGCCAGTGAGGATGTAGAAAATCGTGAACAGCTGCGTTCCGGGGGTGGTCGGGCTGAAGTCTCCGAAGCCGACGGTCGTCAGGGTCACGACACAGAAGTAGAGCGACTGGATGATGGTCCAGTCCTCGAAGCGCCAGTAGAAGATCGTCCCCGTCACGATGAGGACGCCGGCGACGACGGGCAGGGCCTTCGTCTCGGGGTCTCGCCAGACGGCGATCATCGCTTGCGCGAGCCCCCGAAAGGCCATGACGAGCGGGATCACGTTGTCACCGTTGGCGTCGAAGCCACCGTCAGCGGCCCGCGGGCGCGGGTCACCTCGGTCGGAGCGCTCTCCATCGGCGGCGCCTTGTCACCGGGGTGGCGCTGGAACCAGTCCGCGTAGCGGTCGGCCAGCGGGGCCGCCGTGAGCCCGTGGGCGAAGACCGAGAGCCCGACCGTGAGGTAGATCGCGAGCAGGATCAGGTGCTCATGGGGGAGCGCGGACTCCTCGATCAGGATCACCGCGAAGACGATCGAGGCCAGTCCGCGGGGCCCGAACCAGCCCAAGAACGCCAGCGTGGGCATCCGCGCATGACTGCCCAGCATCGCGATCGCGACCGGGATCATCCGCACGACCGTCAGGCTCAGCACCGCGTAGAGGACGAGCTCCCAGCTCATCTCCCCGAGCGCGGGCCCGAGCAGGATCGCCCCGAAGAACACGAACGTGATGCCGTTGAGCACGCTTCCGACCTCCTCTGTGAGCTGGTTGATGTCCGCCGGGTCCCGGTTGATCACCGCGTGGAAGACCATTCCGGCGACGAACGCCGCGATGAAGCCCGATCCGTCGAGCGCGTTCGCGATCCCGTAGGCGAGCGCGGCGCCCGCCCCGGGGATCACCTGACGCCAGGCACCCGCGATCAGGTCCCTGCGGCCCGCGTAGACGACGATGGCGCCGACGACAAGCCCGCCGACGATCCCGCCGACGACGCCATAGCCGATCTCCTCGAGCAGCAGCGTGCCCGCGCTGCGCCCTTCGGAGATATGCGATGCGACATCCGCCGCGGCGACGGCCGCGAACAGCAGCGGCACACAGATCCCGTCGTTGAGCCCGCTCTCGACATTCAGCCCCTGGCGGATCCGCCCTGGGACGCGCGGCTCCGTGACCACCGCCTGGCCCAGAGCCGCGTCCGTGGGCGCCAGGACCACCGCCAGGATCACCGCCTCGGCAACCGTCAGCTGATCGAAGATCAGCGCCGCACCGAGCGCTCCCGCGACGATGGTCAGCGGCAGGCCGATCCCGAGCAGGCGAATCGGAACCGAGATCTCGCTCCGGAGCTTGCCGAAGTCGATGCGCGAGGCGTCAGAGAAGAGCACGAATGCGAGCGTCGCCTCGGCCAGCGTCCGCACGAGGCCGCTGCCGCTCGAGATGTCGACCGCGTCGAGGATCTTGGGCCCGAGCAGGAGCCCGATCGAGACGAACAGGATCGCGGGCGTGATCGGCGTTCCCGCGATCCGCTTCGACACGGCTGCGACGGCGAGCAACGCCAGCGCGATGGTCGTCAGTGCCCACTCCACAAGGCCGACCCTAAGAACGCGGCCTGCGCGGTCATCGTCCAGATCGGGTGAATCTGGGCGGGCGGGTAATTCATCCTGATCGGACGATGCGCGCACCGACCCGGCGTGCGTAACTGTCCTATGGACGGCGTCTTCCTCTTCGCGTGCCTGGCAGCGCTCAACCCGACGCTGCTCGCCGTGACGACCGTGATCCTGCTGCTCGACAACCCGAAGCGGCTGCTGGTCGGCTACCTGCTCGGCGCGTGGATGACCTCGATCACCCTCGGGCTCGTGATCGTGTTCAGCCTCGAGGGCTCGAGCTTCGAGAACACCGCGCAGAACGGCATGAGTCCCGCCGCCGACTTCGCCCTTGGCGGGATCCTTCTGGTGATCGCCGTCGTGCTCGCCACGGGGCGCGACAAGGCGATGAGCGAGCGCCGACACGAGCGCAAGGCCGAGAAGGAGAAGGACAAGGAGCCCAGCGGTCCACCCAAGTGGCAGCAGTTCCTCGACCGCGGATCGGCGCGCTCCGCGTTCGTCGTCGGGGCCCTGCTGACGCTCCCAGGCGCCTCGTATCTGACCTCGCTGAGCAAGCTCGCCGCCCAGGATCTGAGCACGGCCGGAACGGTGATCACGGTGCTCGTGATCAACTTGATCATGCTGGCGCTGCTCGAACTTCCCACCCTCAGCTACCAGATCGCCCCGGATACCACCGCGGACAAGGTCGACCGGGTCAAGGCCGCGATCTCGAGCCACGGTCGCCAGCTTGGGATCTGGGGCGCCGCAGTGATCGGCGGCCTGCTCATCGTGCGCGGCGTGATCGAGCTCGTGAGCTAATTCATCCCGATTGGACGATGCGGCGGTCCGCCCCTCGGCCGTACGGTCGGCAAAGCGATGGCCAGCCCAGCCGCGGAACCCGACAAGCCCGAGCTCGACGCTCGCGAGCTGATCGGCGTCTTCGCCGTCCCGCAGTGGCTGCGCGATGTCGGCCAGACGTCCTGGCTGCTGGTCGGCGTCGCGTTCCTCTTGGTGGGGATGGTGTGGCTCCTGGCGCTCACGAATGTGATCGTGCTCCCGGTGCTCACCGCCGGGATCGTGGCCGCGGTCGCCTCGCCGCTCGTGGCCTGGCTCGCTGCGCATCGGATCCCGCGCGGGGCGGGCGCCGCGTTGCTCATGCTGGCGATCATCGCGCTCGGCATCGGCGTCACGTTGGTGGTGGTCGGCGGGATCACCGGCCAGACCGACGACGTGACCGCACGCCTGAGCGACGCCAAGGAGACGATCGCGGGCTGGCTTGGAGACCTCGGGATGGACCCGGCCAGCGCCACGAACGCGACGCAGGACGCTAGCGCGGCGACCAGCGACGGAGTTTCGGCCCTGCTGCACGGCGTGGTCGGCGGCGTCAGCCGGCTCTCGTCCGCCGTCTTCTTCCTCGCCATGACCGCGCTCTCGCTCTTCTTCCTCCTCAAGGACGGACCGACGATCGGCGGCTGGATCGAGGACCACAGCGGGCTCCCGAAGCCAGTCGCACAGACGATCGGCGATCGGGTCCTCGGCTCGCTGCGCGGCTACTTCCTCGGCGTGTCGATCGTCGCCGCCTTCAACGCGGTCGTCGTCACGATCGGTGCGCTGATCCTCGGGGTGCCGCTGATCGGCACGATCGCCGTGGTCACCTTCCTCGGCGCCTACATCCCCTACATCGGCGCCTGGGCTGCGGGCGCGTTCGCGGTCCTGGTCGCGCTAGGCGGTGCCGGGACCGACGCCGCGGTCGGGATGATCGTCGTCCAGTTGCTCTCCAACAGCGTCCTGCAGCAGCTCGTCCAGCCACTCGCCATGGGTGCCGCCCTGGGCATCCACCCGCTCGCGGTCCTGATCGTGACGATCGCCGGCGGCGCGCTGTTCGGCACGATCGGGCTGATCCTCGCCGCCCCGCTGACCTCCGCGGTGGTCAAGATCTCCGGTGATTTCGCCCGGGCCCGCGCGGCGGCGGGGCCCAACGAGCCGGACGCCCAGGTCGCCGGCGCTTAGCGCGCCCCCGTGGGGCGCCCCGTGCACGGGAAGGAGCGCCCCGGGTGCGCCCGAACGTCGTGGGGTGCCGGACGACCCCGCAAAGCCTCGCCGACTTGGCCGTTTGAGCCACCCCCGCGAGACTCGTCTCGAGCTCGTCGAGCGGATCGGCGAGGCCTACGGCCTCGTCCTCCTGCTGATCCTCATCACGTTCGCGGTGATGATGACCCTGCCGCCCGAGGGCTGGGGCGGGCGGGTGGCTGCCGTCACGGTTGCCGGCCTGACTGCGGTGATCGGGCTCACGAGCTCCGACGTGCGCACGGCGCGGGTTCGTCTGGCCACCGTGGCCGCCGTCCTCGCCGTCGCCGCCGCAGTGATCGCGCAGGCCGTGTCCTCGATGCGGTTGGTCGGGCTCGCCTTCGGCACCGACGCAATCCTCCTGGCGATCGCCGCCGTGACCATCCTTCGCCGGGTAATCCTCGGGGCGAGCCAGGTGGACTTTCGCACGATCCTTGGGGCGATCAGCGTCTTTACGCTGCTCGGCCTCCTCTTCGCATTCCTGTTCGTTGGGTTCGCCAACGCGAGCCACATGGAGTTCTTCACCGGAGACCCCGACCCGCGTTCTAGCGACTACCTCTTCTTCAGCTACACAACGCTCACGACTACCGGCTACGGCAACCTGGTGCCCGCTGGGACCGTGGGGCAGTCCTTCGCGGTCATTCGAGATGCTCGTCGGCCAGATCTTCCTCGTCACGCTCGTCGCCGGGCTCGTGAGTCTCTGGCGCCCGGGCGCGACAAAGGCAGCCGTCGACGTGGACCGCTGAAGGTCAGATTCACCCTTTCTGGACGATGACCGCGGCCGCCTCGCGTTCTTAGGGTTGGTCTTGCTGACGTAATGCTCAGCTCCCCCGACCGAACAAGGAGAGCCGCCATGTCCGACCGACCAGTGTTTCTTTACGCCGCGATCTACGACAACATCGACGACGCCGAGGCCGACTACGAGGCCGTCTATGAGCTGCACGCCGCGGGCGCGATCGGCACCTATGACTCGGCGGTGATCCGCCGCGAGGAGGACGGCAAGGTCCGGGTGACCAAGACCGAGAAGCCGACCCAGCACGGCGCCTGGACCGGGGCCGGGGTCGGCGCCCTGGTCGGGATCATCTTCCCGCCCGCGGTGCTGGGCGCGGCGATCGTCGGCGCCGGCGCCGGCGGGCTGATCGGCCATCTGCGCAAGGGGATCTCGCGCGGTGACCTCAAGGACCTCGGCGACGAACTCGAGGCCGGCAGCGCCGCGGTGATCGTGATCGGCGAGTCGAAGATCGAGGAGCAGCTCCAGAAGGCCGTCACCCGCGCCAACAAGCTGATCGAAAAGCAGGTCGACGCCGACGGCGACGAGCTCGCGCGCGAGATCGAGGCCGCGGCGAAGGAGGATGCGAGCTGATGCGAGGACACCGATTTGCCACGCTGGGGCTCGCGGCGCTGTTCGCCTGCGCGCTGATCGCGGCCGGATGCGGCAGCGACTCGTCGACGTCGTCGACGACGACGACGACCACGACAGGGTCCACGCCCGTCCAGGACAGTGCGACCCAGTCGGTCGACGCGGCCGTCCAGTCCTGCAGCGACCAGGCACAACAGCTCGGCGGCGTCTCCGGAACCGCACTGGACGGTGCGTGCACATCCGTCGGTGCGGCCGCTAGCGCGGCAGCGGCCGCGGGCGGCGACCAGGCGCGGCAGGCGCTCACGCAGGCGGCGAACTCGTGCCAGAGCTCGGTCGCTCAGGTCCCGAAGGGCAAGGCCCAGGACGTGCTGTCTGAGCTCTGCGACGCGATCGCAGCCGCCGGAGCCGGCTGAGTCGGGATAGGGTGGACCGGTGAGCGAGGGGGACAAACCGAAGCGGACAGGGCGCCGAGCGCTCCCGATCACTCTCGTCGTCTTGGCGACGATCATCGGGATCGTCTCGGTGTTCGCGCTCTGGGCCAAGCGCCAGGTGCTCGAGACCGACACCTGGCGTACGACCAGCGAGGAGCTGATCCAGGACGCCGACATCCAGTCGGGTCTCAACACGTTCATCGTCTCCGCGATCTTCGACAACGTCGACGTCCAGGCGGAGCTCGCCGATCGGCTGCCCCCGCAGCTCGCCCCGCTCGCCGCCCCGATCTCCGGAGCGCTTCGCAGCGCCGCCGACAACGTCGTCCAAAAGGCGCTCTCCGAGCCCAAGGTCCAGCAGCTCTTCGTCGACGCGAGCGCGGCCGCACAGAGCAAGCTGATCGCTCTGATCGACGACAAGGGCCAGTTCGTCTCGACCACCGGCGGGGTGGTGACGCTCGACCTCAAGACGCTGCTCGCGTCGGTGACCGCCGAGCTCGGGTTGCCCGACGTGGCCTCCAAGCTGCCGGCGGAGGCGTCCTCGATCGAGATCATGCGCTCGGATCAGCTCAGCGCCGTCCAGTCGGGCCTCAGCCTCCTGAAGACCCTCGGCTACGTGCTCACCGCGCTCACCCTGCTGCTCTACGCCGCCGCGATCGCGCTCGCCGGCACGCGCCGCCGCCAAACGCTGCGTGCCGTGGGGTACTCGTTCATCCTCGTCGGCATCGTCGTCCTCTTTGCCCGCGGAGCGGCGGCCGGCCTCGTCGTCGACTCGCTGAGCGGGGCGGCGTCGTCCGATGCCGCGGTCAGCTCGGCGTTCAACATCGGCAGCTCGCTGATCCTCGAGACCGGCCAGTCGATCATCGTCTACGGGATCGTGATCGTGCTCGCCGCATGGCTCGCGGGCCCGACCCGTTGGGCGAGCTCGATCCGCCACGCGCTGACCCCGTACCTGCGCCAGCCGGCCTACGCCTACGGCGGCCTCGCGGTGCTCCTCCTGCTGGTGTTCTGGTGGGACCCGGTCGTCGCCACGCACCGGATCGTCCCCTCGCTGCTGTTGATCGCCTTCGCGATCCTCGGCACCGAGATGCTGCGCCGCCAGGTGATCCGCGAGTTCCCCAACCACGTCACGGCCGGCTCGCCGGCCGGTGTCGCCCAGGGGATCGCCGAACGGATGCGGGCGGGGCGCGAGCGCCCCGTCGCGACCGCCGGCGCGCCCGCCGCGGCGGCGGGCGGCGGCGATGCCCGCGTCGGCGAGATCGAGCGCCTGGCCGGCCTGCGCGACTCGGGCGCGCTCACCGATGAGGAGTTCGCGGCCGAGAAGGCGCGGATCCTCGCCTCCGGCTAGGGCAAGTACGGCTCATCCGCCGGAGAGCCGCGCCACCTCCCGCTTCAGCGACGCGATCTCATCGTCCTGCCGGCGGAGCAGCCGCTGCTGGCGGTCCAGCCTCGCGGCCACGTCCCCGTCCGCAGCGGCGGCCGGCGCGGCCGTGCCGAGCCTGCCGTCGGCGCTGACGACGACCGGTTCCGCGCTGCCCCCGAGCGCCGTGTCGCGGACGCCGGCCAGGAACGTTCGGATCTGCGTGCCCGCGGTGCCGATGCGGATCGTGCGCGTCTCGTCCGCGACGCCCTCACTGGCGATGTCGACGTTGTTCGAGCCCGTGGTCAGGTTGCGCCCGGCGCCCGATCCCAGGGCCACGTTCGAGCTGCCGCTGGTGTTGCCGGCGAGCGCCTTGAACCCGGAAGCGGTGTTGTCATGTCCGGTGGTGTTCCCGAACAGCGCCTTGAAGCCGGAGGCGAGGTTGTAGCGACCGGTCTGGTTTCGATTGAGCGAGTTGGTCCCGGTGGCGACGTTGCCATGGCCGGTCGAGTTCGCGCCCAGGGCCGCGAAGCCGGTCGCCACGTTGCCGTCACCGGTCGTGTTGGAGCCCAGCGCCCTGGCACCGCCGGCGATGTTGCGGCTGCCGGTCGTATTCGACTTGAGCGCGTCCTTGCCCGCCGCGACGTTGTCCGAGCCGGTGGTGTTCAGGAACATCGCGTCGGTCCCGCTGGCGATGTTGTCGTTGCCGGTGGTGTTGAGCAGCAGGGCGCTCGTCCCGGCGGCGATGTTGTCGTGCCCGGTCGTGTTCTCGTTCAGCGCGTCGAAGCCGCTGGCGACGTTGAAGAAGCCGGTCGTGTTCGCTGCGAGCGCCCCGAAGCCGGCGGCGACGTTGTCCTGACCGGTGGTGTTGCTCTGCAGCGCGTGGAACCCGGTCGCGACGTTGGCGCTCCCGGTGGTGTTCAGCTCGAGCGCCCCCGACCCGTCGGCGGTGTTGGAGAGCCCGCCGTCGTTCGAGCTCAGCGCGAAGTTGCCCGTGGCGACGTTGTTGGTCCCGGTGCCGTTCTGATCGAGCGCCGCGACGCCGACGGCTACGTTGCCGTCGCCGGTCGTATTGCCGCCGAGCGCGCTGTTGCCGATCGCGATGTTCGAGTTGCCGGTGCTGTTGAACTCCAGGGCGCCGAAGCCGGCGGCGAAGCTGTCGGAGCCGGTCGTGTTCGAGCGCAGCGCAAACGTGCCGATGGCGCCGTTGTCGAATCCGGCCGTGTCGTGGAGCAGCGCCTGTCGCCCGATGGCGATGTTCTCGTTTCCGGTGGTCAGGTTCGGCATCATCGACTGGCCGACGACGACGTTGTCGAGCCCGGTGTAGAAGGCGTTGAACGGGGTCGGGCCGGCGCCGACATTGCCGTTCTTGTCGAAGAAGACGGGGACGGTGTCGGCCTGGCTCGCCGGCGCGAGCGCGGCGCAGCCGATCGCGACAGCGAGCGCGGCGAGCGCGACGACGGACGGGCGGCGGAAATACAAGGGCTGACGGCCATCTCATGCCTCCAGGCGATCGTGAGGGTTCGGGCCAGCCTACGCCGGGGGCAGGCCTCCCTTGCATCGATCCCAAGATAGGCAGACCTACCGATGTCGCCGGGCCCGAGCCGGGAGATCCTTCACCAAGCCCATGCGAAGGAGTGATTCATGAAACAGACGGCCGCCAAAGGGCAGAGGCCGCGGACAGCGACCGCGCTTGCGGTCGGCCTGTGCGCGCTCTTGGCAGCGCTCGCGACGATCGGCGGCTATGCGCCGCCCGCGCAGGCCGCCTGGGGGCATTGGGACCGCGCGTGGGGGATCGACGTGGACGGCGCGAGTTCCGGCACGAGCTTCGAGATCTGCACGGTCGCAGCAAACTGCAAGAAGGGGATCGGCTCGAGCACGCCCGGCCTCGGGGGTGAGCTGACGAGCCCGGCCGACGTTGCGACCGACGCCGCCGGCAACGTCTACGTCGCCGACCGGGCGGACGACCGAGTCCAGAAGTTCGATTCTGCGGGCAACTTCCTGCGCGCCTGGGGCAAGGACGTCGACGCCTCCAATCCAGGCATCGGCTTCGAGACCTGCAGCGTCGCCGCGAGCTGCAAGAGCGGTGTCCCGGGCGGGCTTGGGGGCGAGCTGGCCCTCCCCTCGAGCGTCGCCACCGACTCCGCCGGCAACGTCTACGTGACCGATGCGGCGAACAACCGCGTCCAAAAGTTCGACTCGCAGGGCACCTTCCTGCGCGCCTGGGGAAAGGACGTGGACGCGTCGGCCCCCGGCCTCGGCTTCGAGGTCTGCACCGTCGCCTCGAGCTGCAAGATCGGCACGAGCGGCGGCATCGGCGTAGCACTATTTGACCCGGCCTCCGTCGCGGTGGACGCGGGATCGAACGTGTACGTCTCCGACGCCCAGTTCCGGATCCAGAAGTTCGATTCTGCGGGCAACTTCCTGCGCGCCTGGGGAAAGGACGTCGATAGCGCGAATCCGGGCACCGGCTTCGAGGTCTGCACCGTCGCCGCAAGCTGCAAGGGCGGCTTTGCCGGAAACCTCGGCGGCGAGCTGACAGGTCCAGCGGGGGTCGGCGCCGACGCCGGCGGGAACGTGTATGCGGCGGATCAGCCGAGTCACCGGATCCAGAAGTTCGATTCTGCGGGCAACTTCCTGCGCGCCTGGGGAGAGGACGTCGATAGCGCGAATCCGGGCACCGGCTTCGAGGTCTGCACCGTCGCCTCTAATTGCAAACAGGGCCTGACCGGAAACCTGGGTGGCGAGTTGAACAGGCCAACGAACGTCGCCACCGACGCCGATGGCGCCGTCTACGTCTCCGACCGCCTCAACAACCGGATCCAGAAGTTCGACTCCTCCGGCAATTTCGTCAGCACCTGGGGGAAGGACGTCGACTTCGTGAAGCCCGGCACCGGCTTCGAGGTCTGCACGAACCCATCCCACTGCAGGGCCGCGCTGCCGAGTGCGTTTGGCGGCGAGATGGACGCCCCGACCGGCCTCGCGGCCGATGCGGGAGCCGATCTGTACGTCGCCGACACCGCCAACAATCGGGTGCAGAAGTTCGACGCCGCGGAGGTCCTGTCGGTCCTCACCGTCGCCAAGCCGGGCAGCGGCTCGGGGACGGTGACGAGCGCCCCGTCGGGGATCGACTGCGGAGCGACCTGTTCACACGCCTTCACGGTTGGCGCCCAGGTCACGCTCACCGCGACCCCGGCTCCGGGCTCGCTGTTCATGGGGTGGTCGGGCGGCGGCTGCTCGGGGACGGGAGCCTGTCAGGCGACGCTCGACGCCGATACGACCGTCAACGCGCGGTTCACCGGCACCGTGCCGATCTCCTCGATGGTCACCCCCGTCACCGAGGATTTCGACGACTTGGCCGCGAGCGGGAGCGCGAACACCGCCCTGCCGCTGGGGGTCATGATCAATGAGTCCGGGACGACTGCGGATGGCGCCTATGCAGCGGACGACGGGACGTTGAGCGGCGGCAACACCTACAGCTACGGCAGCACCGGGAGTCAGGAGCGAGCCCTCGGGTCACTGCTCGATGGGAATGTCCAGCCGAGGTACGGAGTCGCCTATAGGAACGACACCGGCCAGACGATCGACACGCTCTCGATCTCCTACACCGTCGAGCAGTGGCGTGTCGCCCAAACCTTCCAGATTGATGTCCTGCTCTTCGCAGCCAGCATCGACGCGACCTCGCTCACGAACGGGTCCTGGACCGGCTTCGACTTCGTCAGCAGTCCCGCCCCCTCCGTCGCTATCGGCAAGACGGATGGCAATGCGGCGAACAACCGCAGGCGCGTGACCACGTCGCTCACGGGCCTGTCCATCCCCGACGGCGGGACGGTCATGGTCCGGTGGGAGGACCTCGACGAGACCATCGGCAGCGGAGCCGACGACGGTCTCGCCGTCGACGACCTCTCAGTGACCGCGCTGACCGACTGCAGCGACGGTGTCGACAACGATTCCGACGGCACGATCGATTACTCGGCCGATCCGGGCTGCGCCGACGCGGTCGATAACGACGAGACCAATCCGACCGTGAGCCTCTTCGACAGGACGGTGACCGAGGGCGACTCCGGCACAACCAGCGCGCGCTTCGCGGTCGGATTGTCGGCCCCGAGCTCGGTCCCGGTGAGCGTCGATTACCAGACGGTCGACGGCACCGCGGTGTCCGGCGCCGACTTCACCCCGACGACAGGAACGCTCCACTTCGCGCCCGGCCAGACGACCAAGTCGATCACCGTGCCCGTGCTCGGCGACCTCGTCGACGAGTCGACCGAGACCTACCAGGTGCAGCTGTCGAACGGAAGCGCGGCGGCGATCACCGACGGCACCGGTGCCGGAAAGATCCGCGACGACGATCCGGCGCCGACGGTCTCGGTCAGCGATCCGGTTCCCCGTGCTGAGGGATCGGGACTGCGGTTTGGCGTCACCCTCTCCAACCCGAGCAGCCGCGTCGTCGTAGTCCACTACGCGACCGCCGACGGGACGGCGCACGCCCCGGGTGACTACACCGCGAAGGCCGGCACGCTCCGCTTCCAGCCGGGCACGACCAGCAGGTCCGTCGTCGTGAGGTCGACCGACGACGCGCTTGTCGAAGGGGATGAGAGCTTCTCGCTTGGGCTCACCAACCCGGTCCGGGGCTCAATCGGCGACGGGACCGGCGTGGCGACCATTCGCGACAACGACTCCTCGTAGCCGCGACGCGTCGACGCCCCCCAGCCGGGGGATACTGCGGTGGCGATGGCCGCTTCACCCGCCGCGACCGGGGCGATCCTCGGCGCCACCGTCCTCACCCTCGACCGGGACCACCCGACCGCGACCGCCGTCGCGTGGCGCGGCGACACCGTGATCGCCGTCGGCGACGACGACGACGTCCGGCCGCATCTCGGCGGGGGCACCGAGGTGGTCGACGGCACCGGCTCGACCGTGATGCCGGGCCTCGTCGACTCGCACATCCACCCGTTCCACGGGACCGAGCTCACCCGAGGCGTCGACCTGCGCTTGGCACGGACGATCGAGGAGGTCCGCGAGCGGCTCCGCGCCGAGGCTGATCGGACCGCGCCCGGCGACTGGGTGCTCGGGCACTCGGTCGGCTACGAGGCGTTTCGCGAGGTCGGCATCCGCGCCGACCAGATCGCCGACGCCGTCGGCGACCGGCTGGCGCTCGTCAACTTCTTCGACGGACACACCGCGCTAGCGTCGGCCGAGGCGCTGCGCCGCGCCGGCGTCGACGGCCCCCGCGAGTTCACCGAGAACGCCGAGGTGGTGTGCGACGCGGACGGCCGGCCGACCGGGGCGCTGCTGGAGCTCGGCGCGATGTCACTGGTCCGCGATGCCGTTCCCGAGTGGACCCGGGCCGAGCGGCTCGACGCCTACGCGGGCACGCTGCGAGCCCTGAACGCCGTCGGGCTCACCGGCGCCCACGTGATGCTCGGCGAGCCGGCGCTCCTCGACGACGTCCGCGAGCTCGAGGCGCGGGGGGAGCTGACGCTGCGGATGGTCGTCCCGATGCACTTCGAGCCGTCGACCACCGAGGAGGAGGTCCTGGCCCGGCTGAGCGTGGTGGACGAGCACGGGCAGCTGTGGAGGGCGGGCACGGCCAAGTTCTTCCTCGACGGCGTGATCGAGAGCGGCACGGCATGGCAGCTCGAGCCGGGGCCGGGCGGCGTCAACGCCGCGCCGTTCTGGGCCAACCCCGGTCACTACCGCGACCTCGTGCGGCGCGCGACCGAGGCCGGCTTCTCGTGCACGTCCCACGCCGTGGCGGACGGGGCCGTGCGCTCGGCGCTCGACGCCTACGAGGCGGCTGGCCGGCCGCGGCGGGGCATGCACCGGGTCGAGCACATCGAGACCCTGCTGGACGACGATCTGCCGCGCTTTGCTGAGCTCGGGGTCGCCGCCTCGATGCAGCCGCTGCACATGGACGGAGTCGACCGGGCGGAGCCGTGCGCCTGGCTCGATGGCCTCGCGCCCGGGCGGCGCGAACGGGGCTGGCGCTCCGCGGACATCGCCCGGACGGGCGCCGTGCTCGCGCTCGGGTCGGACTGGATGGTCGCCGACTACGACCCCCGCGTCGGCATGGGCTGGGCGCGCCTGCGCCGGAAGCCCGGAGCGGCCGGGCGCACGCCCTACCTTCCGGAGCAGGCCCTGAGCCCGGCCAGGACGCTCGCCGGCTACACGACCTGCCCGGCCGCGATCACCGGCGACGGCGGCAGCGCCGGCCGGCTGGCCCCGGGTCGCAACGCCGACATCACGGTCCTCGGCGCGAACCCGCTGGAGGCCCCGCCCGACGAGCTCCCCGACGTCCCGGTCCGGCTCACGGTCGTCGACGGGGCGATTGTGTACCGCGCTCCGTGACGGCGGCCGCGAACGCCGACGCGTTGAGCGAGCCGAGCCCGGTCGCGAGGTCGTAGCCGGGTTGCGCCGCGCCGCCCGCCGGTGACTGGCCGATCGCCGACCCCGGCTTGGGCGAGCTCGTTCCCTTGGTGATGTCGTTGAAGATCGAGCCGTAGTCAGGCCCGCGCGCGAGCTCGTAGAGGAGTGGCGGCAACGAGCCGAGGCGCGCGCGGCCGGCGTTGCGCTCCTGCTCGAGGGTGAGCGCGATGATCGCGGCCGTCAGCGGCGTCGCGGCGCTTGTGCCGCCGCCGATCCCCCAGCCACCGCCATCCTTGTCGTAGACGGCCAGGCCGGGGACGAACGACGCCATCGATGCGACGTCGGGGGCGAGCCGCGTCGCGTGGCCCGATTGCAGGGCGGGGACGATCCCCGGCGCGCGCTGAAAGCCGGGCCGGTTCCAGGCTCCGCTCGGCCCGCCGCCGGTGCCGACGCCCTGGCTCGGATCGGTCGCGAACGTGGACCACACGACCTCGTCCGCGATCCGATTGGCGGCCGTGAGCGTGAGATCGGTGCCGCCGACGCTGGTGGTGAACTGCGAGCTGCTGGGGAACAGCGCCCCGGGCTTGCCGACGAAGCAGCCCTGGAAACCGAGGTCGCCAGCCGCGGCCAGCGTCGTGATCCCCAGTGCGGACGCCTGCGCGAGCAGCCGCTGTCCCAGCCTGAGCTCGTCGGCGGTGAATCGGCTCTCGCAGACACCGTCGCTGATCGAGAGGACCTGGGGGAGCTTGCCGTCCTGCCGCGACCGATCGAGCGCGCCGAACATGAACAGCAGGAACGAGTTGCTGAAGCCCTGGTCGAGGGGCACGAAGATCGGCGTGATCCGGTCGAGTCCAGGCGCGAGCGAGGCGAGCGCCTCGACGTCGAGCACCGTCTCCTCCGGCGCGGTCGCCGTATCCATGCTCGCCCCCGGCATCGCGATCTGACGCACCCGGGGGGCCGCGAGGCCGAAGCATTGCCCCCAGGTCGCGAAGCCACTCGCGTCGACCTCCTGCGAGCTCAGGGTGGCGACGCGGATGCCCGCTCCGTCAAGACCGCGCTCGTGGAGGGGGTCGACGCGATACGCCGTCGAGAGCTGGTCCGGGGTAAATCCGCCGGTGCCGATCGCCTCGCTGCACCCGTGCGGCGTCCCGCTGCGGGCGGGGGGTGTGCGCCGGGGCGGCGGGTGCGCGACTCGAGGGCGCCCCCAGCTCGTAGAGCTCGCCCGCGGAGATCTGGCGCACCCGCCCGCGCAGGGGCGGCGGGATGCAGAGGCCGCTCGCCACGGGGCCAATGCCCTTGGCGCAGAACAACCGCTTCCCCGCGCCGGGCGTCAGCACCGCCAGGAAGAGCGAGCGATCGGAGCTCACCTGAACCCGCTCCACGCCGGGGCGGTCCGCGAGGAATCGGCGGACGCGGCGCCGATCGGTCTCGGCGGGCGCGAAGCGCCGGCGGTATTCGCGGGTCGAGACGAACCGCCGGTAGTGCGGCGAGGCGGGATTCGAGACCTGGCGGGCGAGCTGCATCGGCCGCCCGCGCTGGCGCAGGCCGAGGAGGAACGCCCGGCGCATGGGTGGCTGCGCGGCTCGCTCCTGCCCCCGGACGGCCCGCGTGTGGTCGGGGCCGAGCGCCCAGCCAGGCGAGGCAGGGGACGGCGAGGGCGGCGAGCGCTGCGACCGCGATCAGGGCGCCAGGGCCGCTCCGACGTCCGCCTCCCCCTCGTCTCGCCACACCACCATCATGCCGCACCGGGCGGGGTCCGATGGCATAGCGTCAGCGCATGGGGGTGGCACGGTGAACCGGATCGGGACCTCCCTCGGAGCGCTCAGGGAGGTCTTTCGCAACCCGGACCTGGGCCGCCTCCAGTTCGCCTGGGGCGGGGTGTCGTTTGCGATGTGGTCATTTGCGATCGCCCTCGGCGTCTACGCGTTCGACGCCGCCGGCGCGGCCGCGGTGGGCATCGCGGGCCTGGTGCGCCTGCTTCCAGGGGCGCTCGCGGCGCCCTTCGGCGGCCTGCTGGGCGACCGGCACTCGCGCCGGGCGGTGCTGCTCTGGAGCACCCTCGCCACGACCGGCGTCCTCGCCGGGGCCGCCCTCGCGGTCGCGGCCGGGGCGCCGACCTGGTGCGTGTTCGCGCTCGCCGGCATCTACACAGCGGTCGCCTCGCCGTACATCCCCGCGGAGGCCGCCCTGGTGCCGCAGCTCGCCCGCACGCCGCAGGAGCTCTCCGCGGCGAACGTCACCCACAGCGTGATGGACAACCTCGGCTTCCTCGGCGGCTCGCTGCTCACCGGCCTCCTGCTGGCCGTCGGCTCGGTGCAGACCGCCTTCGCCGCCGCCGCCGCGGCCGCTGCCATGAGCCTGCTCGCGCTGGCGACCTTGCGCCCCGACCCGCGCCCCGCCTACGCCGGCGAGGCCGGGGTGGACGGCGTCCTGCAGCAGACGGTCGCCGGCTTCAGGGCCCTGCTCTCGGACCCGCCACTGCGCCTGCTCGGCGCGTGCCTGACGCTGTTGGCCCTCGTCGAGGGAGCCGCGGACGTGCTGATCGTGATCGTCCTCCTGGACCTCCTCGACCTGCCGAACGCGAGCGTCGGGTACATCAACGCCGCGTGGGGCGTCGGCGCCCTGGTCGCCGGCGGCGCGCTCGCCGTGCTGCTGCGGCGCGGGCAGCTCGTCGGCGGGCTCGTCGTCGGAAGCCTGATGATGGGCGCCGCGGTCGCGCTCCCGGGTGTCTGGCCGGTGGCGGTCGCCGCGTACGTGGCCTGGCTCGGCGCCGGCGCCGGCTATACGTTCGTCGAGGTCGCCGCGAACACCCTGCTGCAGCGGCTCGGCGACGACGAGGTCCTGGCGCGCACCCGCGGCGCGCTCGAGACCGGCCGGCTGGGTGCGATGGCCCTCGGTGCCGTGGCGGCCTCGGCCCTGGTCGAGCTGCTCGGGATTCGGGGGGCCGTGCTGGTCGCCGCCGCCGTGCTGCCGCTCTTCGTCGCTCTGCGGTGGAGCCGTCTGCGCGCCTACGTGGTCGGCGCGCCGGTCGCCGAGCGCCACTTCGCCCTCCTGCGCGCCGACGCGATCTTCGCTCCGCTCTCGCTGGCGACGCTGGAGCGCCTCACGCATGACCTGATCAAGCTCGAAGCACCGCCGGGCCGGGAGGTGATCACCCAGGGGGACGTCGGCGACCGCTTCTATCTGATCGAGGCCGGCGAGGTCGAGGTGCTGGAGGACGAGGTGCACCGCTGCTATCAGCGCGCGGGCGAGTCGTTCGGCGAGATCGCGCTGCTGCGCAGCGAGCGCAGGACGGCCACGGTCCGCACCACCGAGACAACGCGCCTGCTGGCGCTCGAGCGAGAGCGCTTCATCGGCGCCGTCACGGGCCATCGGCGCGCCTCCGAGGCGGCTGACGGCGTGATCGACACTCGTCTCGGCGGCGCGAACGTCAGCGCGGGTCGCTAGCCTGCGCGACTTCGATAACCGGTAAAGCCGAGTTCCGGGCGCGCAGCGTCCCGGGAGCGGGGGAACCATGCGTTTGGGGCTAACCCACCCGAGGGTGGGGGCGCAGGCTCTTTCAGCGCCAGCCCGACAGCTAACCCCGTAGGCCGACGAAGGAGACGAGACCTTGATCGGTGGATCTGTGGGTGGCGTGCGCGTGCGAGGCGGCGCCGTGGCTATCGGCGCGGCGGTCCTGGCGATGTCCGTGGCAGCGGGCGCGGCGGGAGCGGCGGGCGGCAACGGCGGCGTGGGCAGCGGCAGTGGAGACGGCGGCGGCGGAGGCAACGGCGGCGGCGGGCATCGGACCACGGCCGCCGCGGGCATCTTTCCCGTCCAGGGCAAGCACACCTACGGCGACGGGCTCGGCGCGGGCCGAGGTCACGAGGGTCAGGACCTGCTGGCGAAGTGCGGCGAGCCGGTCGTCGCGGCCGAGCCCGGCCGGGTGCAGGCGAACACGTACCAATCGGCCGCGGGCAACTACGTGGTGATCGACGGCAAGGGCGCGCTCGAGGACATGGCCTACATGCACCTGCGCCGTCGCTCGCATCTGCGCGAGGGCCAGCGGGTTCGCGCGGGCGAGCGGATCGGCGCGGTGGGGGACACCGGCGACGCGACCGCCTGTCACCTGCACTTCGAGATCTGGTCGAACCCGGGCTGGTATCAGGGCGGCTCGCCGGAGGACCCGGCGCCGCGCCTGCACCGCTGGGACCACCACGCCTAGCGCCACGCGTTTAGCCCTTAACAGCGCTCGGAGCCAGCCGGGTTAGGATCGGAGCACCCGATCAAGGAGGTGCTCATGTACGCGCGAGTGGTTCGGTTCACGGACGTCAGCCCGGAGCGGATCGAGGCGATCGAGGCGAGGATCGACGAGAACGACGGCCCGCCGGAGGGCGTCAAGTCGACGGGGATGAAGCTCCTCTACGACGCGGACCAGTCAACGGCCGTGTTCGTCGGCTTCTTCGATACCGAGCAGGACATGCGCGACGCGGCCGCGGTGTTCGAGGCCATGGACGCCGGCGACACGCCCGGCACCCGGTCGTCCGTCGACAACTGCGAGGTGAAGGTCGAGCGGGACGCCTGAGCCCGCGCTGACCGGCGCCGTCAGCGCGTCCGCGCGACCTCGGCGGCGAACCAGACCGACAGCCCACCCGCGACGCCCGTCAGGGTGCGCGTGAGCCGCGGATCGATGCGGTCCGAGGTGCTCGCCTGCGTCGCCGCGATCCAGGTGAGCCCGGCCCCGAGGCCGAGGGCGACGGCGCGGCTGGCGCGGACCACCTTCTGCTCGAGCCGCGCCGAGGTGAACTTGACCTCGAGCTGGCGGCCCGGGCGGCTGCCGACCACCGTGGCCAGGCCGTCGGAGATCTGGCTCGCGCGGTAGCGCAGCCGCTCGGCCTCGTAGATGATCTGCTGCGGGTCGAGTCGCCCGGCCAGGCGCCGGGTGATGCTGCGCAGGAAGAAGCGCCCGCGCCTCCGCGATCGGGTCGAGCTCGGGAGCCAGCTCGGAAACCGTCCCGTCGACCTGGGCGAGGGCCTTGCCGACCATGACGAAGGCCGGCGGCAGCGGGACCCCGTGGCGGACCGAGATCGCGGTGAGCTGGTTGAGCAGGTCGACGAGGTTGATCTCGTGCAGCGGGCGGCCGCGGATCTCGGTCACGACCGCGGCGATGTCCTCGCGGTAGTCCTGCACGTCGACGTCGCTCACGTCGGCGGTCCCGCTGAGGTCGAGCGAGACGTCGGCGAGCAGGTCGACGTCGCCCTGGGCGAAGGCGAGCAAGACGAGGAAGAGCTGGCGGCGCGTCTCGGCGTCGATCCGACCGACCATGCCGAGATCGAGCAGCCAGATCTTGCCGTCGGCCCAGAGCATGTTTCCCGGGTGCGGGTCGGCGTGGAAGAAGCCCTCCTCGAGCACCTGCTTGTAGTAGGTCTGCATGAGCTGGCGGGCGGCCTCGGTGCGCTCCGGTCCCGGCGGTGCCTCGAGCAGCGGGACCCCGCCGACGACCTCGTCCATCACCAGCAGGCGGCGCGTGGAGAGCTCGCGGTGGCAGCTCGGCACGGCGATGCGCCCGTAGGCCTCGACGATCTCGCCCATGCGGACGATGTTCCGGGCCTCCTCGCCGAAGTCGAGCTCGTCGCGCAGTGAGCGGGAGACCTGCTCGGCGAGCGAGGGCAGGTCGATGACCCGCTGCAGGCGCCGCGAGCGCGACGCCCGCCCGACGATCATGTCGAGCAGGGCGAGGTCGTTGGAGATCACCTCCTCGGCCTCGGGACGCTGGACCTTCACGACCACCCGATGGCCGTCGGTCATGCGCGCGCGGTGCACCTGGGCGATCGTGCCGGCGGCCAGCGGCTCCGGGTCGATGTCGGAGAACACGTCCTCCCACGGCACCGCCAGCTCGCGCTCCATCATCGCCACGACCTCGGCCTCCGACATCTCCGGCACGTCGGCCTGCAGCCCGGCGAGCTCGTCGACGTACTCCGCGGACATCAGGTCCGGCCTCGTGGAGAGGATCTGGCCGAGCTTGCCGAACGTCGGCCCGAGCTCCTCGAACGCCTCCCGTAGCCGCTGCGGGCCCTCCGGGTCGCCGTCGAGCCGCAGCAGCCTCCCGGAGAGCTGGCGCGCTCCGATCGGCCCGAGCGCCTTGGCGATCTCCCGCGCGCGGGCTGCGCAGCGGGCCGGAGTCGGGCTCGGCGTCGGCGACCGGCTCCCCGGTGGCCGTGTTGACGACCACGACCGTGCAGGCGGCGAGGTGCGTGACGCGGTTGGCGACGTTGCCCAGCAGGAACTGCTTGCGCCCGCGCATCCCGGAGCTGCCCACGACGACGACGTCGGCGTCGGCCCGCTCCGCCGCCGCGAGGATCTCCGCGGCGATGTCCTCGCCGGACTCCACGACGCCGCGCGAGCGCAGCCCCTCCGCCGGCAGGGAGCTCTCGAGATCCTCCAACAGCCGCGCGTGCGCAGGCCCGGCGTCGGGCTCGCCGCCGTCGGCGTCCTCGCCGGCGCTCGCGGGCGCCGGTGCAACGACCTGGATCGCGAGGAGCTCCGCCTCGAGCGAGCGGGCGAAGGTCGCGGCCCACTCCACCGCAAGCGACGCCCCGGCGCTGCCGTCGGTGGCGACGGCGACCACTTTCGTCTGCGGCGGCATCGGCGGGCTCAGCGGATGACGACCGCTGCCTCCGGGCTCGCGACCCTGAAGCTGAACGACTCCTCGAGGTAGAGCCCGACCTGCTCGGCGTCGTGCGACTCGTAACCGACCGAGACGTCCTGCCCGGACTCGAACAGGAAGTCACCGCCCCGCAGGCTGACCACGATCGCCCCCTCGATCCCCGGCGTCCAGACGAGCGGGCCATCGAGGATCTGGCGCAGGTGCGTGAACAGCGGATAGCCGCCGTGCTCGGAGGTCTCGACGACGTGCGTGTAGTCGTCGCCGCTCAGCGCCAGCCCGTACGGGCCGCCGACGCCGTTTCGCAGCAGCAGCTCGACCGCGGCCGCGACCCGGCTCGGGTAGCGGTCGAAGTCGTCGCCGCGGGGGATCGGCGGGTGGGGGCAGGCGCCGCAGATGCCGTCGATTCCGGCCTCGCTCCAGCCGCTGAAGACGGCCGCGTTCTCGGCGCTCGCGAGCTGGCGCGCGGCGACGTCGAGGTCGTCGAAGTCGACGTCCTCGGCGCCCCGGTCACCCGCGCGGAGCTCCTCGAGGGAGACCGAGAACGGCGCCCGCAGCTCCACCAGCGGCAAGACGCGGCGGCGCTGCGCCTCGATGCGCTCGCCGTTCCCCTCGACCGTCTCGACCCGGCCGAGGTTGGTGGCCGAGTACTCCCAGCCGAGCGGGCCCGCAAAGTCGATCAGGCGGCGCGCCGCGAGCCCGGGGACGAGCCGGTCGCGCGCCTCGGTGTCGATCAGCTTCCAGCCGTCGTCGGAGATCGGCGCGTGGCCGCGCAGCAGGTGGTTCATCGCAAGCTCCCGATCCCGAGCGAGCCATCGCCCGTCCCGGCGGCGCGGCCGCCGGGGTCGTCTTCATCGCCTGTCGCCGCCGCCTCGGCGTCCTCGCCGTGCTCGACGATGTCGCCCTCCTTGAACAGCACGCCCTCGGCGATCTCGCGCCAGGTCGGCGTCCGCCGCAGCAGGAACTCGAGGTCCATCGAGAAGTGCTTGTACTCCTCGCCGAGCGCGTCCGTCATCACCGCCCGAGCCTCCGGGTCGCGCTCCACCGCCAGCCGCTGCTCGTACCAGCCGATCGCCTCGGCCTCCTCGGTCAGCGAGGCGCACAGCCGCGCGAAGGTACGGGTCTCGGCCGGCAGCTCCTCCGGCGGCTCGTGGTATTGGTCGAATCCCATCTGCTTCCCTTCGCGTCGCTCGCGTTCGGCCCGACAGCCTAATGTGATCGCCACGGCCGTCCAGGAACCACCCGCGGTCGCCCCTGCGACCCTCGAGCAGATCTCCAGGCGCGTGCTCTGGCTCGCCTCGGCGATCGTCCATCACGCCAACCGCGTGCGCCCGAACGATTCCGGGGTGAAGGTCGGCGGCCACCAGGCCTCGAGCGCCTCGATGGTCTCGATCATGACCGCGCTGTGGTTCGAGTTCCTCGAGGCCCCCGACCGGGTGTCGGTGAAGCCGCACGCCTCGCCCGTACTGCACGCGATCAACTACCTGCTCGGCGACCTCGACGCCGGCTACCTGACCCGCCTGCGCGAGTTCGGCGGCCTGCAGAGCTACCCGAGCCGGACCAAGGACCCCGACCGGGTCGACTACTCGACCGGCTCCGTTGGGATCGGGGCGACGGCGACGATCTGGGGCGCGCTGGCGCATCGCTACGTCGCCGGGCACTTCGAGGTCCCCGTCGGCGGCCGCCAGATCGCGCTCGTCGGCGACGCGGAGCTCGACGAGGGCGCCTGTTGGGAGGCGCTCGTCGACCCGACGACGCCGCGGCTTGGCGAGCTGCTTTGGATCGTCGACCTCAACCGCCAGTCGCTGGACCGCGTCGTCCCCGACATGGCCGCCGGGCGCCTGCGCTCGATGTTCGAGGCCGCCGGCTGGCACTGCCTGACGGTCAAGTACGGGCGGCTGGTGTCGGCGCTCTTCGAGCGACCCGGGGGCGACGCGCTGCGGCGGCGCATCGACGAGATGCCCAACGAGGAGTACCAGCGCCTGCTGCGCGCCTCCGCGGACGAGCTGCGCGAGCGCCTGCCCGGAAGCGGGCGGGGCCGGCGCGAGCTCGGCTCGCTGGTCGGCGAGCTCCCCGATGACGAGCTGCTGCGTGCCTTCCGCGATCTCGGCGGCCACGACCTCGACGCCCTCCTCGATGCCTACCGGGCGACCGACGCGGTGACGGACCGCCCCTGCGTCGTGTTCGCGTACACGATCAAGGGCTGGGGGCTGCCGACCGAGGGCCATCCCTCCAACCATTCCGCGCTTTTGTCCGCGGAGCAGTACGAACGCCTCGCCACCGAGCTCGGCGCCGAGGCGGGCGACCCGTGGCGCCGCTTCGCCCTCGACTCGGAGGCCGGCGCGCTGTGCGAAGCGCGGCGCGAGCGCCTGCGGCGGGTGCCGGTCGAGCCGACCGAGCCGCCCGCGATGCCGGCCGAGCTCAGCCGCGGCCACAAGGGGGAGGAGTCGACCCAGCAGGCCTTCGGCCGCTTCTTCGCCGACCTCCACCACGATGCCGAGGACGTCGCCGCGAGGGTGGTCACGGTGAGCCCCGACGTCGCGTCGTCGACGAACCTGGGCGGCTGGATCAACCGGGCCGGGATCTGGTCGGTTGGCGACCGGATCGACTGGTTCGCCGACGACACCGACACGCTGGTCCGCTGGCGCGAGACGTCCCACGGCCAGCACATCGAGCTCGGGATCGCGGAGACGAACCTGGTCGGGCTGCTGGGCGAGCTGGGCGCCACCTGGAAGTCCGAGGGCGAGCCGCTGCTGCCGATCGGCACGATCTACGACCCGTTCGTCGCCCGCGCGCTCGAGCCGTGGTCGTTCGGGATCTACGCCGGCGGCCAGTCGATCCTGGTCGGGACGCCATCGGGAATCACGCTCGGGCCCGAGGGCGGCGCGCACCAGTCGATCACCACGCCCGGGATCGGCATCGAGCAGCCGGGTTGCACGGCGTGGGAGCCTGCGTTCGGCCAGGACTTCGAATGGGCGTTCCTCGACGCGCTCTCGCAGCTGGGCCGCCCGGGCGGGCGCTCGGCCTACTTCCGCCTCTCGACCCGGCCGATCGACCAGGGCCTCGCCGCGGTTCCCGACGACGAAGGGCTGCGCGCCGAGCGCCGGCGCCAGGCCCTCGCCGGCGGCTACCGCCTGCGCGCCTCGACGCTCGGGCGGGCTCCGGAGGTCGTGCTCGCCGTGATGGGGGCGCTGGTGCCGGAGGCGGTGCGCGCGGCCGAGGTCCTCGAGGGCGACGGCGGCACCGCGGCCGAGGTCGTCTGCGTGACCAGCGCGGACCTGCTCTTCCGCGCCCACCGCGCCGAGCGCGGCCTCGACCTGGACGACCGCGGGATCCTCGCCGAGCTCTTCCCGGCCGGCGCGCCGATCGTCACCGTCCTGGATGGCCACCCGCACGCGCTCGCCTTCCTCGGCGCTGCCCTGAACGTCCCCTCGACGCCGCTCGGGGTCGACGACTTCGGCCAGTCCGGGGACATCGACGACCTCTACGAGCGGTACGCCGTCGACTCGGAGACGATCGTCGGCGCGGCGCTCGACCTCCTCGGTCGCTAGTGGGAGAATCAGCGGCGTGAACGGATTCGTCTCGCGCGCCTTCGGCGGCCACCGGCGGGTCCCGGAGGGCTTCGAGGACCGCCTGCCGCCGGGCCAGCACTACGAGCCCGGGTTTCCGGTGCTCACCGCCGGACCGACGCCCGACGTCTCGACCGAGCCGGGGGAGTGGACTTTCCGCATCGACGGGATGGTCGCCGAGCAGGCCGAGTGGAGTTGGGATGAGCTCCACGAGCTGCCGTTCGATGAGATCCCCTGCGACATCCACTGCGTGACGTCATGGTCGAAGCTCGGCACGAGCTTTCGCGGCGTCTCGCTCGACACGCTGTTCGAAGCCGCCGAGCCCCTGGACGCCTACTCGATGGTCTACTCGTACGGCGGCTACACGACCAACCTCGCGATCGAGGACCTCACCGACGGCAAGGCGTGGTTGGTGACCGAGCACGAGGGCGAGCCGCTGCCGCGCGAGCACGGCGGGCCGGCGCGCCTGCTGGTCCCGCACCTCTACTTCTGGAAGAGCGCCAAGTGGGTCGCCGGGATCCGGGTCATGGACCACGACGAGCCCGGCTTCTGGGAAGCCAACGGCTACCACAACCGCGGCGACCCCTGGAAGGAGGAGCGCTATTGGAGCGACTGATGACACCCGTCGAGCAGCGCGCGCCCGGCAAGTGGCAGATCGCGACGATCACCGAGATCAGGCGCGAGAGCGTGCGCGCGAAGAGCTTCCGCCTCGAGGTGCCGATGTGGATGGCCCAGATGCCCGGCCAGCACTACGACGTCCGGCTCACCGCGCCGGACGGCTACCGGGCCCAGCGCTCGTACTCGATCGCCTCCTCGCCGCTGGACGAGGGGGAGATCGAGCTGACGATCGACCGGCTCGCCGACGGCGAGGTCTCGCCCTACTTCCACGACGTGCTCGAGGTCGGCGACCAGGTGGAGGTCCGCGGGCCCGTTCGCGTCCTACTTCGTGTGGCGAGGCGAGCGGCCGGTGCTGCTGGTCGGCGGCGGCTCGGGCGTGGTGCCGCTGATGGCGATGCTCCGCCACCGCCGGCGGACGATGCCCGACCTGCCGATGCGGCTTGTCTACTCGGTGCGGATCCCCGAGGAGGTCATCTACGCCGACGAGCTCGGCGACGAGACGACGGTCACCTACACGCGCGAGGCGCCCGCCGGCTGGACCGGGCACACCGGCAGGATCGACGCCCAGTTGCTCGCCGGGGCGGCCGAGCCCGGCGCGCTCGCCTTCATCTGCGGCTCCAACGGGTTCGTCGAGTCGGCCACCGCGCTGCTGCTCGCCGACGGCTTCGATCCCGACCGGATTCGCACCGAGCGCTTCGGCCCCACGGGCTGAGCGACGGCCCACCCGGGCGGCCCGCCCGCCGGGTGCCGTCGCCGAGTTGGGGGGTTACCCGACGACGGCGCCCCGCGGGCTTGACCGTCCCTATGAAGTTGAAGACTCGCGCCCGGCCCTGAAATCATCGGTCCCATGGACTCTCCCGAGCAGATCGCCGAACGGATCCTGACCATGAACCTCTACATGACGCTCGCCACGGCCGATGGTAGCGGCGTGCCCTGGGCTTCCCCCGTCTGGTTCGCGCCAAGCGCGGATCGGACCGAGCTCTACTGGGTCTCGCGCCCGCAGACCCGGCACTCGCGCAACCTCGCGGCGCGGCCCGAGCTCGGGATCGTGATCTTCGACTCGACGGCCCCCGTCTACACGGGTGAGGCGGTCTACAACGACGCGATCGCTGGGATCGCGCCGGACGCCGAGCTGGAGCGCGCAATGGGCGTCTTCGCGGCGCGCTCGCGCGAGGACGGTGAGGAGTGGACGCTCGCCGACGTGCAGGCGCCGGCGGAGCTGCGCCTCTACCGCGCCGTCGTCCGGGAGCGCTGGATCCTCGACCCGAACCCCGACGCGGGCGACCGCCGCGTCCCCGTGCGGCTGGGCTAGCGCGCGCCGAGCTCGCGAACCAGCCGCTTGTACTCGCCGAAGGCCGGCTTCGGCGAGTAGTCGTCGCGCAGGAGGCCGAAGAACGACTGGAAGTCCGGCCCGGCGCTGTTGTTGTCGCGCAGGCCGAACCAGTTCGCGTTCGTGATCCCGTACGTGCCGCGGTAGCGGCTGAGGGTGTGGACGAACGCGTCCAGAGCAGTCGCCTGCCCGGCCTCGGTGCGGCCGGGGCCGGTGGGGTAGCCGAGCTCCTCCAGGTGGATCGGCGTCCTGTGCCCGAGGCCGGCGAGCGGCATGTAGCACTCGCGCACCTGGGCGACGGCCTCGAGCAGCGCGTCGCCGGGGTTGGTGACTGTTGGGCGGCACGAACGTGCCCGGGTAGGCGTCGACGCCCACCCAGTCCGTGGCGCGGCGCAGCCGCTTGCCGCCGGCGGCGCCGACGGCGCGCCAGAAGTCAGCGTCGGCGTCGCCGAAGCGCCAGGCGTAGTTGAAGCCGGTGGTGAGCTGGTCGAAGCCATCGCGCTGGGCCTCGCGCTTGGCGGCCGGAACCCCGCGCGCAAGCGCCTCCACGGCGTTCGCGTACGCGCCGTCGGAGGTGTTGGGGGAGAAGGAGATGTTCACCTCGTTGGTGATCTGCAGCGAGACGACGCGCTTGATCGGCCCGAAGGCCCGCACGACCCGGCGCACGTAGTCGAGCCAGGCTCCGATGTCCCCATCGCGGTCAGGGGCCGGGTGGTAGCGGACCTGGATCTCGACGTCGAAGCCGAGCGAGGCGTAGTGGCGGGCCATGCGCTCGAAGCGGTCGATCCCGGCCCTGCCGTCGGCCTGGAAGAGCCGGTTGAGCCGGACGCGCATCGGGCGCTTGCCGCGCAGCCGTTCGAGCGCGGCGTCGCGCTTGCGCTTGTTCTCGGCGACCACCGGCGTGGTCTGGCCCGACCCGGCCTCGCCGGCGAGCCGGGGGCCGATCCCGAACTCGATTCGCGGCCCGCCGGCCGGCTGGTCGTTCGCGTAGCTGGAGTCGCAGAACGGGTCGGGGCTCGCGACCGGCGGCGTCTGGGCCGGGGGGATCGCCCCGGGCTTGTCCCAGGGGATCGCGATCGCGCTCGCGGCGAGCACGAGTGAACCGAGCAGCGCCAGGCCGGTGGCCCGTCCGATGCGTTTCCGAAGGTGCACGACGGTCAATGTAGAGCGGGAACGCTGCGAACAAGACCGGTTGTTCCCGGGTATAGACTCGCCGCGCTGGAGCCCGCAGCGGAAGGAGATCGTCATCGTCGTGATCGGACCTGGGGGGGTCACATGCCTCACGCGCTGAGCTCCGGGTTGCCGAAGGACTTCCTCCGCCCGTGCGTGCTCCTGCTCCTCCGCGAGGGCGACGCGCACGGCTATCAACTCGCCGACAGCCTCGAGACGTTCGGCTTCGACCACTCCGACCCCGGGGCGCTGTACCGGGCCCTGCGCCGGCTCGAGTCGAGCGGGCTCGTGCGCTCGGACTGGCAGCGGTCGGACTCCGGCCCGCGCAAGCGCGTGTACCGGCTCACCGACCTCGGCGTCGACGCCCTCGATCGCAGCGCGACCGACCTCGCCGAGGGCGAGCGCCGGATCGATTCCTTTCTGGACCGCTACCTCAAGGCGCGCCGCCTGCCGGCCACCCATCGCCGTCGCCGCGCGATCAACGGGCGCCGCGCGGCGCATCTGGAGGCGGCGGCCCGTGTGCGCGACGAGCTCGACTCCGCCTCCACCTGACGCCCGACGATCGATCTAGGTGTGAGGCGCACCCCCCGGTAGGTGTGCATCACACCTTGCCGGGTGCACTTACGCGCGTCGGCCTCGACAAATAGCTTCGCCCGCGGGGAATCCGGGTCGGTAGTCAACAAGGCGTACTCGGAGGAGAGCGCACATGTGCCTGGCCATCCCAGGTCAGATTCTGGAGATTGTCGACGAGCAGAATCGGCTCGCCCGGGTCGACGTCGCCGGCGTCAAGCGCAACGTCAACATCGGCCTGCTCGACGAGGACGGCAGCGGCGGCGGGCCCGGGCGACTGGGTCCTGATCCACGTCGGCTTCGCGATCTCGAAGGTCGACGAGGAGGAGGCCGAGGCGACGCGCAAGATGCTCGAGGGCATGGGGGCCGACTACGAGCAGGAGCTCGAGGAGCTCAGGGCGAGCGTGATCGAGTGACCGATCGTCCTCCCTCGGCCCAAGCCGTCTGCGTCGACGATCACTGCATCACCTGCGGCGACGTCGCCGAGCCGATGACCGTGCTGCGGATCGACGCCGAGCGCGGGCTCGCGCTCTGCTCGGACGCCGGCGGCGACCATCACACGGTCGAGACCGCCCTCGTCCTACCGGTCGGGATCGGCGACGAGTTGCTGGTGCACGCTGGGACGGCGATCGCGTGAGATTCGTCGACGAGTTCCGCGACGCCGAGCTCGGCCGCGCGCTCGCCGGCGGAGATCCTCGTCGACCTGCGAGCCCGGGCCGCCACTACAAGCTGATGGAGGTGTGCGGCGGGCACACCCACTCGATCTACAAGTACGGGATCGACGACCTGCTCCCCGAGCAGGTCGAGCTCGTCCACGGCCCCGGCTGCCCGGTGTGCGTGATCCCGATGGGCCGCGTCGACGACGGGATCGCCCTGGCCCGCGAGCCCGGCGTGATCCTCACCTGCTTCGGCGACATGATGCGTGTGCCGGGCTCCGACGGGACCTTCCTCGACGCGAAGGCCTCGGGCTGCGACATCCGGATGGTCTACTCGCCGCTGGACGCGCTGCGGATCGCGAAGCAGAACCCGGATCGGACGGTCGTGTTCTTCGCGATCGGGTTCGAGACCACGGCGCCATCGACCGCGCTGACCCTCAAGCGCGCCAAGGCCGAGGGCGTCGCGAACTTCCTCTGCATGTGCAGCCACGTGACGATCGTCCCGCCGCTGCGCGCCCTGCTCGAGTCGCCCGGACCTCCGTCTCGACGGCTTCATCGGCCCGGGCCACGTCTCGACGATCGTCGGCGCCCGCCCGTTCGAGTTCATCCCAGCCGACTACGGCAAGCCGCTGGTCACCGCCGGCTTCGAGCCGCTCGACATCCTGCAGTCGATCCGGATGATCCTCGGCCAGCTCGCCGACGGCCGCGCCGAGGTCGAGAACCAGTACAAGCGCGTCGTCCCGTACGAGGGCAACCCGGCGGCGCTCGCCGTCATGGCCGAGGTGTTCGAGCTGCGGCCCCACTTCGAGTGGCGCGGGCTGGGCTTCATCTCCCAGAGCGCCCTGAAGCTCTCCGACGCGTACGCCGACTTCGACGCCGAGCTTCGTCTACGACGTCCCCGGGGTGCGCGTGGCCGACCCGAAGGCGTGCCAGTGCGGCGAGGTGCTGAAGGGCGTGATCAAGCCGTGGGAGTGCAAGGTGTTCGGCACCGCGTGCACCCCGGAGCACGCGATCGGCACCTGCATGGTCTCGCCGGAGGGCGCCTGCGCCGCGTATTACAACTACGGCCGCTACGCGCGCACCCGCGGCCAGGAGGCGGGGGTCGCTTGAGCCCCGAGACCAAGGCACCCGAGGGCCGCGAGCAGCGGATCCTCGAGATCATCGAGACGGCGCGCGCGAAGCGCCCGCGCTTCAAGGACGAGCGGATCACGATGGCCCACGGGGCGGGCGGCAAGGCCACCCAGACCCTGATCGAGGGCCTGCTGGCGCCGGCGTTCGCCTCCGAGTCCCTCGACGAGCTCGCCGACTCAGGCCGGGTGAGCGCCGAGGGCATCAACCTTGCGCTGACCACCGACACGTATCGTCGTCCAGCCGCTGCGCTTTCCCGGCGGCTCGATCGGCGAGCTGGCGGTCAACGGCACGGTCAACGACCTCGCCGCCGCGGGCGCCGTCCCGCTCGCGATCAGCCTCGCGCTGGTGCTGGAGGAGGGCCTGGACGCGGACCTGCTGCGCGGCGGAGGTCGAGGCGATCGCCGCCGCCGCGAAGGCCGCCGGGGTCGAGGTGGTCACGGGCGACACGAAGGTGGTCGAGCGCGGTCACGCCGACGGCATGTACGTGAGCACCAGCGGGGTCGGCCGGGTGCGACCCCCGCGCGCGGCTCTCGCCCGCGGCGCTTCAGCCCGGCGACCGGGTGCTGGTCTCGCGGACGATCGGCGAGCACGGGACCGCGATCATGCTCGCCCGCGGCGAGCTCGGGCTGGATGCCGAGATCGAGTCCGACACGCGGTCGCTGTGGCCGGTCGCCGACGCGCTGCTCGAAGCTGCCGGGGAGGGACTGCGGACGATGCGCGACGCGACCCGCGGGGGCGTGGCCACGGTCCTCAACGAGCTCGCCCGCGCCTCGGGCGTCGGGCATCTCGGTCGCCGAGGCCGAGATCCCGGTGGTGCCGGAGGTCACGGGCGCCTGCGAGCTGCTTGGGGATCGATCCGATGTACGTCGCCAACGAGGGCGTGATGGTCGCGGTGGTCGCGGCCGACGCCGCCGGCGTGGCGCTGGAGGCGCTGCGCTCGATCCCCGGGTGCGAGCGCGCGGCGGAGATTGCTGAGGTCCGGGCGGAGCCGCCCGGGATGGTGTTGGTCGAGACGGCGTTCGGCGGCCGGCGGGTCATGGACCTGCTCGCCGGCGACCCGCTGCCGAGAATCTGTTGAGCGGACAAGAGGAGAGTTGCGATGGCGCTGAACACTGAGGTCGTCCCGGATCAGGCCAAGACCGAGGCGGTGGAGGCGCACGTCATCTGGATGACCACCGGCCTCTCCTGCGACGGGGACTCGGTGGCGATGACCTCGGCCGTCAACCCGAGCCTCGAGGACATCATCACCCAGGCGATCCCGGGGATGCCGAAGGTGATCGTGCACAACCCGGTGCTCGCCTACGAGAACGGCGAGGAGTTCATCGAGTGGTGGTGGCGCGCCGAGCGCGGCGAGCTCGACCCGTTCGTGCTCTGCGTCGAGGGCTCGATCCCCAACGAGAAGCTCTCCGGCGAGGGCTACTGGGCGGCGATCGGCGACGACCCGGAGACCGGCCAGCCCATCACCACCAGCGACTGGCTCGACCGCCTGGCGCCGAAGGCGGCCGCCGTGGTCGCGATCGGCACCTGCGCCACCTACGGCGGGATCCCGGCGATGAAGCAACAACCCGACCGGGGCGATGGGGGTCGCCGACCATCTGGGCTGGAACTGGAAGTCGTCCGCCGGCCTGCCGGTGGTCAACATCCCGGGCTGCCCGGCGCAGCCGGACAACATGACCGAGGTGCTGCTGTACCTGGCCCTGCACCTCGCCGGTCGCGCGCCGGTGCCGGACCTCGACGAGCAGCTGCGCCCGCGCTGGCTCTTCGGGCGCACCGTGCGCGAGGGCTGCAACCGGGCCGGGCTTCTCCGAGGAGGGCCAGTTCGCCACGGAGTACGGCGACGACCCGCGCTGCCTCGTGAAGCTCGGCTGCAAGGGACCGGTGGTGAAGTGCAACGTCCCGGTTCGCGGCTGGGTCGACGGCTACGGCGGCTGCCCGAACGTGGGCGGCATCTGCATGGCCTGCACGATGCCCGGCTTCCCCGACAAGTTCATGCCGTTCATGGACGAGGACCCGAGCGGGCGCATGGCCGCGGCGCGTTCGAGCAGTTCACCTTCGGGCGGCTGTTCAAGTACTTCCGCTACCGCAACATCAAGAACAAGTACGACGTCGAGCCCGAGTGGCGCAAGCCGGCCGAGAGGCTCGGCACCGGCTATCAGCCGCGCAACTACTCGTAGGAAAGAGAGGAATCCGCAATGGCGACCAGCGGAGACACCGCGCGGCGACCAGAAGGTCATGGTCAAGGAGATGTCGTGGGATCCGATCACTCGGATCGTCGGCAGCCTCGGCATCCACACGGAGATCGACTTCTCGAATCGCGAGGTCCTCAAGTGCTACAGCACGTCGATGATCTTCCGCGGCTTCGACATCTTCATGAAGGGGATCGATCCCCGCGACGCGCACTTCATCACCAGCCGGATCTGCGGCATCTGCGGTGACAACCACTGCACCTGCTCGTGCCTGAACCAGAACATGGCCTACGGGGTGAAGCCGCCGCCGCTCGGCGACCTCGCCTACAACCTGGCCGAGACCGCGGACTACATGTTCGACCACGCGATCTTCAACGACTGCATGTGCAACGTCGACTTCTGCGAGCAGATGGTCAAGGAGACCAACCCCTCGCTGCTGACGAAGGCCGAGCAGGAGCTGGCGCCGCACTCGGACATCCACGGCTACCGGACGATCGCCGACATCATGCGGTCGCTGAACCCGTTCACCGGCGAGTTCTACCTGGAGACCCTCCAGGTGGCGCGCTACACGCGCGAGATGTACTGCCTGTTCGGGGGCCGGCACACGCACCCGTCGACGATCATGCCCGGCGGGGTCAGCGCGCACATCACGCACCAGACGCTGACCGACTACTACGTGCGCCTGATGCGGTACTTCGAGTACGTGAAGCGCACGCGTGCCGATGCACGACGACCTCTACGACTTCTTCCTCCGGGAGCTGCCGGGCTACGACATGGTCGGCTACCGGGAGACGAACCTCGTCAACTGGGGCTGCTTCGACGACCCGGACTACGTCGACTACAGCTACGCGAACATGAACGAGTGGGGGAACAAGCGGTACATCACGCCCGGCGTCGCGTTCGGCGGCGAGCTGATCACGACCGACCTGGTCGAGATCAACCTGATGATCCGGATCCTGCTCGGCTCGTCGTACTTCGACGACTGGACGGAGACCGAGACGCCGCTGGTCACCCAGGACCCGCTCGGGCAACCCGGTCGACCCGCACCACCCCTGGAACAAGGTGACGATCCCGCGGCCGCAGAAGCGCGACTTCGCCGACAAGTACAGCTGGGTCGTCTCGCCGCGGATGTACGACAAGCGGACCGACAAGCACGTCTGCTGCGACACCGGCGGCGGCCCGTTCGCGCGCCAGTGGTGCACGGCGAAGGCCGGCCTCGTCGACTTCGGCTACGCGAAGGCGACCGGCGAGTCGATCCAGATGGTGCTGCCGCGGACGCCCGACTCGCCCGAGATGGAGCTCGAGTGGAAGGTGCCGGAGAAGTCGAACGCGATCGAGCGCGATCGCGCCCGCTCCTATCACCAGGCCTACTCGGCCCTGATCGGCCTCCACTGCCTCGAGCGCGCGTTCACCGAGGTGCGCGCGGGGCGGACGAAGAGCTGGAACGACTTCAAGGTTCCGGAGGAGGCGGTCAGCTGCGGGTTCCACGAGGCCGCCCGCGGGGTGCTCTCGCATCACATGGTCATCAAGGGCGGCAAGATCGCCAACTACCAGCCCTACCCGCCGACGCCGTGGAACGCCAGCGTGCGCGACGTCTACGGGACTCCCGGCCCCTACGAGGACGCGGTGCAGAACACCCCGATCTTCGAGGAGAACGGCCCGGAGAACTTCAAGGGCGTCGACATCATGCGCGCCGTGCGCAGCTTCGACCCGTGCCTGCCGTGCGGCGTGCACATGTACACGGGCGGCGGCAAGGTGCGCAAGGTGATGCACACGCCGACGGGGATGTGCTGAGCGAGCAAGCGCGAAACGGCGGCCCCGCCGCGCCGGCGGGGCCGGGCGGCGCCTCCCCGGAGGAGCTGATCGAGCGGGTCCAGCGGCTGACCGCCGAGCTCGACCGGGTCACCGACCCGATCGCACGCGAGCGCGCCGAGGAGCTGGTCGCGGCCGTGATCGAGCTCTACGGCGAGGGGCTCGAGCGGATCCTGGCGCTGGTCGACGAGCGACGAGGGCACCGCGCAGCTGCGCGACCGGCTGGCCGCCGACGGCATCGTCGCGAGCCTGATGCTGATCCACGGCCTCTATCCCGTGGGCGCTCGACGAGCGGGTCGTCGAGGCGCTCGACAGCGTGCGGCCGTACATGGAGTCGCACGGCGGCAACGTCGAGCTGCTCGGGATCGACCGACGGCATCGCGACGGATCCGCCTCGAGGGCAGCTGCGACGGCTGCCCGGCCTCGGCCTCGACGCTGGAGCTGGCGATCAAGTCGGCGCTCGACGAGGCGGCGCCCGACCTCGAGGGGCTGGTCGTCGAGGGCGCGGTGCCCGCGCCGGCGACGGCGACGCCCGGGCCGGGCTCGACCGAGCTGCCGGTGGTCCAGGTCGCGACCGGGGCCACGCAGCCGCCGAGCTGGTTCGACCTCGAGCTGCGCCGACCGCCTGCAGGAGGGCGAGCTGCGCGCGGCGAGCGTCAACGGCTTCGAGCTGGTCGTCGCCAGGGTCGAGGGCAACGCTGCTCGCCTTCCGCGACCGCTGCGCCGGCTGCGGCGGGGCGCTCGCCGCCGGCGAGCTCCACGAGGGGACGCTGGCGCTGCCCCGAGTGCGAGCGGCGCTTCTTCCTACCGCGGGCGGGGCGGTCGCTCGACGACGACCGGCTGCTGCTCGAGCCGCTGCCGCTGCTCGAGGGCGCCGGCCGCTCGCGGGTGGCGCTGCCGGCTGGCGCGGCCGGATGAGCGAGTCGCTGGACGCGAAGCTCGCCGCCCGCCGCCAGGCGGAGATGGTCGCCGGCCTGCGCCGGCTGGCGCGCGGCCCGGCGAACGGCAACGGGCGCCGCCCAGGCGCCGGCCGCCCGAGGAGGCCTGCGACCTCTGCGGCAAGCCGCTCGACGCCGACCATCGCCACCTGCTCAACCTCGTCGACCGCCAGCATCCTCTGCACCTGCGAGAGCTGCCTGGCGCTGCGCGGCGGCGACCCCGAGCTGCGCCCGACCGGCACCCGCACCGTCTGGCTCGACGACTTCGAGCTCTCCGACGAGACCTGGGCCTCGTTCGGGGTCCCGATCGGGCTCGCGTTCTTCATCGACTCGAGCGCCAGCGGCGGGATCGTGGCGCTCTACCCGAGCCCGGCCGGGGCGACCGAGTCCGAGCTGGAGATCGAGCACCTGGCGCGAGCTGCGGTCCGACAACCCGGTGCTGATGAGCCTCGAGCCGGACGCCGAGGCGCTGATCGTCAACCGGATCTCCGACCCGCCCGAGCACGCGATCGCGCCGATCGACGAGTGCTACCGGCTGGTCGGGCATGATCAAGATGGAGTGGGACGGGATCTCGGGCGGCGCCGGGGCCGAGCGCGCGATCGCGACGTTCTTCGACGAGCTGCAAGGTGAGGGCGAGCGGCATGAGCGGGGACGGCCACTCGCCACTCGCCAGCTCGCCGACGTCGGCCGAGCACGCGCCGTTCACCGGGGCGCCCGGACCCGGAGTTCGAGGTGCTGTCGGCGCGCGCGGTCGAGCGCGCCGCGGCGCCGACGCTGGCGTTCAAGGTCAGGGCCGGCGACGAGTCCGGCCGGCGGCTGTTCACGATCGCGCTCACCGCCGTGATCACGATCGAGCCCTCGAAGCGCCGCTACGACGAGCCGAGCCCGCGAGCGGCTCTTCGAGCTCTTCGGCGAGCCGCGAGCGGTGGGCATCGACGACGACGAACTTCCGCTGGGCGCAGGCCGACGCCCTGGTGCCGGCGTTCGAGGGCTCGACCGAGTTCGAGCTCGTCGTCCCGTGCACCTACGACCTCGAGCTCGCCGCGGCGAAGTACTTCAACGGGCTCGCGGACGGCGTGGCGCCGCTGCGCTTCCACTTCAACGGCACGGTCTTCTACGAGGCCGACGACGGGCGGATGCAGATCGTGCAGGTCCCCTGGGACCGCTCGCCCCGCTTCGAGATGCCCGTCGAGGTCTGGCGCGAGGCGATCGACGCCGTGTACCCGTACCGCGCCTGGGTGCCGGTCGACACCGCCACCCTCGAGCGCCTGCAGCGGCGCAAGGCCGAGCGCGGCCTGCCGACCTTCGACGCGGTCGCTCGGCGAGCTGCTCGCCGAGGAGGAGGGCTGAGCCGTGCGCGAGCAGCTCGAGCAGCTCGTCTCGTCGCTGCTCTACGAGGGCTACGCGCTCTACCCGTACACGCCCGGCGCGACCAAGAACGCGACCCCGACCCCGTTCGGGATCGTCTACCCGCCGGCGTACGCCGAGGCAGCTGCCGACCACGTTCGACCACCTGCGGCTCGACTGCGTGCTCGCCGCCGAGCCCGAGGCCGAGCTGCCGCGCCACGGTCCGCTTCCTGCAGGCGGCCGGCGAGCGCCACCGCGCGCACGAGCGCCGGCTCGAGCTCCGCGCGGCCGCGCTCGACGAGCTCGGCGACGGGGTCGGGCAGGAGTTCGCCTTCGAGGGCGCGCAGACGCTGCGCGGCCGCGCCCGGATCCGCTGCGAGCGCCTGGAGGAGCCGGGACTGTGGCGGGTGCGCGCCTGCGTCCACAACACCACCGAGGTCGAGCCGGGGCCTCGAGCGCTCCGACGCCCTGGTGGCCAGCCTGCTCTCGACGCACGTGGTCGTGGAGGCGTCGGCGGGTCGCTTCGTCTCGCCGCTCGAGCGCGACGGCGTCGCCGGGGCCGCGGTGCAGGCCGCGCGGAGCGTCAACACCTTCCCGGTGCTCGCCGCGCCGGCCGACGACGCGATCCTCGCCGCGACGATCGTGCTCCCCGACCATCCGCGACTCGCGCCCGAGAGCCTCGGCAACCTGTTCGACAACACCGAGATCGAGGAGGCGCTGCTGCTGCACGTCCAGGCGCTCTCGGACGACGAGCGCGAGGCGATCGCCGAGCAGGACCCGGCGGTCAGGCAGATGGTCGAGCGCGCCGAGCGGGCGACGCCCGACGAGCTGCTGGCCCTGCACGGAACGCTGCCCGGGCCCGGCCGAAGCTCGAACGCGACCTCGGCTCCGCCCGAGCCCGAGCCCGGGCCACCCGAACCCGGGCGAGGCCGAGCTCGAGCTCGACGGCGTCGTCTTCCGCAAGGGCGCGAAGGTGATCCTGCGCCCGGGCACCGAGCGCGACGTCTTCGACCGCATGCTCGACGGGCGCACGGCGACGATCGAGCGCCTCTACATCGACTACGAGGACGGCGCCCACATCGCGGTCACCGTCGACGACGACCCGGCCCAGGAGCTCTTCCGCGAGACCGGCCGCTACCTGTTCTTCCGCGCCGGGGAGCTGGAGGCCGTCTGATGGCGGGGCCTGAGCCGCAGATCCTGATCGCCGGGATCGGCAACGCGTGGATGCGCGACGACGGCTTCGGCGGCCACGTGGCCAAGGTGCTCGACGAGCGTGAGCTGCCACGGGGCGTGAGCGTCTTCGACTTCGGCACCGGCGGGCTCGACCTCGCCTACGAGGTGATGCGCGGTTACGACGCGCTCGTGCTCGTCGACACCAGCCGCCAGGGCGGCGAGCCCGGGACCCTGTACGTGCTCGAGCCCGACCCCGCCGAGATCACGACGATCGAGGACGGCGAGGTGGTGAGCCCGCACGGCATGGACCCGAAGACCGTGCTGCGGTTCGTCAAGACCGTGGGCGGCTGGCCGGGCAAGGTCGTCGTCGTCGCCTGCGAGCCCAACGAGGGCGAGGAGATGGGCCTGGAGCTCTCGCCCGAGGTCGCCGCCGCCGTCGAGCGGGCCGCCGAGCTGGTCCTCGAGACGGTCGAGGGGCTGCGCTCCGACGCCGCCTACGCGGAGTGACATGCACGAGCTCTCGATCTCGAGCGCGATCGTCGACACGGCCGTCCGCCACGCGGACGGCCGCCGGGTGACGCAGGTCGACGTCCGCGTCGGCGCCCTGCGCCAGGTCGTCCCCGAATCGCTCGAGTTCTACTTCGGCATCGTCTCCCGCGACACAGCGTGCGCCGACGCGGCGCTGGAGCTCGAATTGGTCGGCGCCTGGATGCGCTGCGAGGTCTGCGGCCACGAGTGGGACCCGGCCCCCGAGCCGGTCGCGGGACACGAGCAGTCGGCCTGGGTTTTGCCACAGTTCAGGTGCCCGGCGTGCGAGGGCGCGGGAGCCGAGGTGGTCCGCGGCGCCGAGCTCGAGGTCGAGTCGATCGAAGTCGAAACCGTCGAGGAGGAGCAATGCACCGCACCAAGGTGAAGGTCGCCGCCGACGCGCTGGACGCCAACCAGACGATCGCCCGCGCGAACCGCGACGACTTCGACCGCGCGCGGCGTCGCGGTGGTCAACTTCATGAGCGCTCCGGGGGCGGGGAAGACCTCCCTGCTGGAGGCGGCGCTGCCCGGCCTCGACGGCGTCCGCGTGGGCGTGCTCGAGGGCGACGTGCAGGGGAGCATGGACGCCGACCGGATCGCGGCCCTGCACCTGCCGGTCGTGCAGCTCAACACCGAGTCCGGCTTCGGCGGCGAGTGCCACCTGGACGCGAACATGGTCCGCTCGGCGATCGACGACCTGCCGCTGGACGAGCTCGACCTGCTCGTGATCGAGAACGTCGGCAACCTCGTCTGCCCGGCCGAGTTCCGGGTCGGCGAGGACGCCCGGATCATGATCTGCTCGGTCACCGAGGGCGAGGACAAGCCGCTCAAGTACCCGCTCATGTTCCGCGCCTGCGAGCTGGTGGTCGTCAACAAGATCGACCTGCTGCCGCACCTCGAGTTCGACCTCGAGCGGCTGCTCGCGAACATCGATGCCGTCAACCCCGACGCGCGGGTGATCACCACCAGCGCCCGCACGGGCGAGGGCGTCGACGAGTGGCGCGAGTGGCTCGCCGCGCGTGCCCGAGCGCGCCGCGGCGGCGGTCTAGCCACGGGCGAGGGGCGAATGGGAACGGCGACGGCGGACGCGCTCGCGGTCCGGGTCTCCGAGCTGCTCGCCGAGCGGCTCGAGCGCAACCGGGCCTTCTTCGAGCGCGAGGCGGAGCCGCTCGCGCGCTGCTGTCACCGGATGGCCGAGCGCTTCGCCCGCGGCGGCCGGCTGGTCGCATTGGGGCGCTCGCCGGCGGCGCGGTCGGACGCCCGCCACGTCGCGGTCGAGTTCGTCCACCCGGTGATCGTCGGCAAGCGGGCGCTGCCGGCGCTCGGGCTCGCGGCCGAGGGCGGCCCGCTCGCCGCGCAGGCCGAGGGCACGGTCGAGCCCGACGACGTCGTCGTCGGCTTCGAGGCCGAGGACGACCCCGAGACCCGCGCCGCGCTCGGGCTCGCGCGCGGGCGCGGCTGCCTGACGATCGCCTTCGGCGACGCGGGCGCCGAGTGGGAGTTCGCCCCCGGCGGCGACGACCCGTTCGTGCGCCAGGAGCTGGTCGAGACGCTTTACCACGTGCTCTGGGAGCTGGTGCACGTGTTCTTCGACCATCGCGGCCTGCTGGAGGGCCGCGAGCAGCGCGCGACCCACGACACCGGCGCCTCGAGCTTCCTCTATCCGTTCCTCTCGGAGTCCGAGGACGACCTCGACGCCGTGCTCGACGACGTCCGCCGCTCGGCCCTGATCAAGGCCGGCGAGGTCTCGGAGCTGCGCGAGCAGACGCTCGGCGACAACCGCGCCGCCCTGATCGCGGCCGGCGCCCGGCTGCGCGAGCTGCTCGACGCCGGCGGCAAGCTGCTGGCCTGCGGCAACGGGGGCTCCGCGACGGACGCCATGGATCTGGTGGCCGACCTCCGGGCCGCGCCGCAGGGCTGGCCGTCGAGGAGGGCGATCGACCTCACCGAGGATGCCTCGATCCTGACCGCGATCGCCAACGACGTCGGCGTCGCGCAGATCTTCCAGCGCCAGGTGATCGCGTACGGCAGGGAGGGCGATGCGCTGGTCGTGCTCTCGACCAGCGGCAACTCGGAGAACCTGATCGTCGCCCTCGCCGAGGCTCGGCGCCGCGGCCTGGTCACCGTCGCCTTCGTCGGCTACGACGGGGGCCAGATTGCCGCCGAGGCGCTGGCCGACCACGTGATCGTCAGCCGCTCGCAGCACATCCCGCGGATCCAGGAGGCCCAGGCGTCCGGCTACCACGTGCTGCGCGAGCTGATCGAGCTCTCGGGATGAGCGTGGCCGCGCCCGCCGCCTCGACCCGCTCCAGGCGCGTCGCGCGCCGAGGTGCTCGGGACCGTCCAGGGCGTCGGCTTCCGCCCGTTCGTTTACCGCCTCGCCGCGGAGCTCGGGCTGGGCGGCTGGGTGCTCAACGACGAGCGCGGCGTCGTGCTGGAGATCGAGGGCGCGCCCGCGGCGGTCGACGACCTGCTGGCCCGCCTGCGCTCGCAGGCCCCGCCGCTGGCCGTGATCGAGTCGGTGCGGGTGCAGGCCGCGGCGCCGACCGGCGAGCGCGACTTCCGGATCCTCGAGTCGGATCGCGGCGGCCCCCCGGACGCGCCCGTCTCGCCGGACTTCGCGACCTGCGCCGAATGCGTCGCCGAGCTCTTCGATCCGGCCGACCGGCGGTATCGCTACCCGTTCACCAACTGCACCAACTGCGGCCCGCGCTTCTCGATCGTCACCGGCGTGCCCTACGACCGCCCGCTGACGACCATGGCCGGGTTCGCGATGTGCGAGCGCTGCCGGGCCGAGTACTCGGACCCGCTCGACCGCCGCTTTCACGCCCAGCCGAACGCCTGCCCCGAATGCGGGCCTCGGGCGCTGCTCACCGACGCGCGACGGCGCTCCCGTGGCCGCCGGCCGCGACGCAGGTCGAGGCGGCCGCCGAGATGCTGGCGGCGGGGTCGATCCTCGCGATCAAGGGCATCGGCGGCTATCACCTCGCCTGCGTCGCCGCCGACGAGCGCGCGGTCGCGGCGCTGCGCGCAGCGCAAGCGCCGCGAGCAGAAGCCGCTCGCCCTGATGGCGCCGGGCCTCGAGGCCGCGCGCGCCCTCGTGGAGCTGACGCCGACCGAGGAGGGGCTGCTGACCGACCGCGTGCGGCCGATCGTCGTCGCCCGGCGGCGGGCGGGCGCGCGGGTCGCGGACGCGGTCGCTCCAGGCTGCCCCGACCTCGGCGTGATGCTGCCCTACTCGCCGCTTCACCACCTGCTGCTCGCCGACGTCGGGGAGGCGCTGGTGATGACCTCCGGGAACCTCTCCGAGGAGCCGATCGCCTATCGCGACGAGGACGCGCGCGAGCGCTTGGGCGCGATCGCCGACGCGTTCCTGGCCCACGACCGGCCGATTCAGGTTCGCAACGACGACTCGGTGCTGCGCTCGCTGGCCCCCGAGCTCCGCCCGGCGCCGCTGGTGCTGCGGCGCTCGCGCGGCCACGCCCCGGCCGGCGTGCGGCTGCCGGTGGCGGCCTCGAGGCCGGTGCTCGGCTGCGGTGCCGAGCTCAAGAGCACCTTCTGCCTCGCGCGGGGCGAGCGCGCCTGGGTCAGCCACCACATCGGGGACCTGCGCAACTGGGAGACGCTGAGCTCGTTCCGTGAGGGCGTCGAGCACTTCCAGCGCCTCTTCGGGACCGAGCCCGAGGTCGTCGCCCACGATCTGCATCCCGACTACCTGTCGACGGCCTACGCGCAGGAGCGCGAGGGCGTCGCGCTCGTCGCCGTGCAGCATCACCACGCCCACCTGGCCGCCTGCCTGGCCGAGCACGGCGAGCCCGGCCCGGCGGTCGGCGCGATCTTCGACGGCAGCGGCTACGGGCCCGACGCGACCGTGTGGGGTGGGGAGTTCCTCGTCGGCGGGCTGGCCGCGTACGAGCGGGCGGGATTCCTGCTGCCGGTGCGGCTGCCCGGCGGCGACGCCGCCGCGCAGGAGCCCTGGCGGATGGCGTGCGCCTGGCTGGTCGCGGCGCTGGACGCCGAGCGCCCGGAGCTGCCCGGCCGGCTGGCCGGCGAGGTCGACCAGCGCAGCTGGGACGGCGTCTGCGAGCTCGTCGCCACGGGGGTCAACTCGCCGCCCACCACGAGCGCCGGGCGCCTCTTCGACGCCGTCGCCGCGCTCTGCGGCCTCGGCGCCCGGATCAGCTACGAGGGCCAGGCGGCCACCGAGCTCGAGGGTGCGTCGGCGCTCGCCGAGGGCGACCGCTACCCGATCGCGGTGATCGACCCGGGCCCGGCGGGGCCGCTGCTCGTCGACCCGCGCGAGACCCTGCTCGCGCTGCTGGGCGACCTCGACGCCGACGCGCCGCTCGCGGCCATGGGCGCCCGGTTCCACGCCGCCCTCGCGCACGCGACCGCCGAGGCCTGCGCGCTGATCGCCGCCCGCCATGGAGTGGAGGTCGCGGTCCTGTCCGGCGGCGTCTTCCAGAACCGCCTCCTGCTCGAGCGCACGGCGGCCGAGCTCGCCGCCGCGGGCCTGCGGGTGCTGGTCCCGCAGCTGCTGCCGCCCGAACGACGGCGGGATCTCCTACGGCCAGGTCGCCGTGGCCGCCGCCGTGGAGGCCGCCGCATGAGCGCCGACCTCGACGCGCTGTTGGCCACGCCCGTCTACTCGGGCGGGGCCGAGCGACCGTTCGGCGAGCTCACCGCCGACGCGGTGGCCGACCGCGCCGCCGAGCTACGCGCCGCCGGAGGGCTCGGGCACCGCAGCCGCGTCTCCGGGGTCGCAGCGGCGTGGAACGGGCTCGCGGCCGCGATGCGCGAGGCCGGGGTGGCGACGGTGGCCGACCTCGACCGCGAGGCGCTCGCCGAGCGAGCCGACGCTCTGTGGGTCGTCCCGCCCGGCGGCAGCCTGCTGCCCTGAACGAGCTACTGCTGCTCGGAGTGGACCGAGAGGATGTTGCCCGCGGGGTCGCGGAACCACGCGATCGTCGGGCCCGGACCGTGGGCGATGCCCTTCTCGTCCTGGTCGAACCCCTCGTAGCGCTCGAACGCCACCCCGCGCTCGGCGAGGGCGTCGACGGTGGCTTCCACGTCCGGCACCGGGAAATTGAGGATCGTGTAGGTCGCCGGGGCGAAGTCGGGCTTGGCGTAGACCAGGGTCGGGCGGTCACCCGCAATGTCGAGCTGGATCAGCCCGTTCTCGGCGTCGAGGACCTCGGTCTCGATCCCGAGCGTCTCGCCGTAGAACTCGCGCGCGCGATCGACGTCGTCGACCGCGAAGCCGCTGTAGGCGTGGGTGTCCTTGAACATGGGAACTCCTTCGCTTTCGCTTCTCGACCCTATGACTGCGAGGGTGGCCGAAACTCATCGGCGCGCGGCGGCGCCGACCGCGCCCGGCAACCAGTCGCGCACCGCCGCGGCGACGGCCTCGCCGGCCCTGCGCAGGCCGTGGTCGCCGTGCACGAGCACGACCGAGCGCCGTCCGCCGTCGGGCGGGATGCCGAAGCGGTCGCCCTCGCCCTGCACGACCAGCACCGGCAGCTCGACGCCCTCGAGCTCGTCGATCCGGCTCGGCGACACCGCACCCGACTTGCGCGGGGGCGGCTGCAGCGGGAAGGCCAGGCAGAGCACGGCCACCGACCCGGTGGCCGCCGCGGTGCGGCACGCCACGCGAGCCCCGGCCGAACGACCGCCGGTGACCAGCGGCAGGCCCGCGAGCTCGTTGGCGACCAGGTGCTCGGTCACGGCGACCCACGCCGGGTCGAGGCGCGAAGCCGCCGGGCTCGAGCGCTTGCCCGCCACCCGGTAGGGCTGCTCGACGAGCGCGACAGAGACGCCGCACTCGAGCGCCGCCGCGGTCGCCGCGACGAGGTCGGGCGCCTCGACGCCACCCCCGGCACCGTGTCCGAGCACGAGCGCGCCGCGCGGCTCGTCGGCCGGGCGCAGGTGGGCGCGCGCGGGACCCGCCTCGGTGTCGATGAGCACGTCTGTCACCGGGGTAGAGGCTACGCCGGTACCTTCCAGCGCGGTGTTGCACCGGCTGGCAAGGACGCTGCTGCTCACCGCTCTTGGGCTGCTCTGCGCTGGCCGGCCCGGCCTGGGCGGCGACCGGGCCGCGCCTGACCGTCGACGCGACAGCCGCCCAGCACCCGATCAGCCCGCGGATCTACGGGCTCAACTTCGCCGACCGGGCGCTCGCGGGCAGCATCGACCTGCCCGTCGACCGCTGGGGCGGCAACACCACGGACGCCTACAACTGGCGGCTGCGGGGCGGCGAACACCGGCCAGGACTACTACTACGAGAACATCGCGGACTGCTGGAACGCGGACGACGGGTGGTGCGCGGACGGGCCCGTGCGCGGCTACACGAGGTTCGTGAACAAGGACCGCGCCGTCGGCGCGGACAGCCTGATCACCCTGCCGATGATGGGCCACGTCGCCAAGGACGCCAAGCTCGCACACCCGTTCACCTGCGGCTTCCCGGCGTCGCTGTTCGCGGCCCAGGACTCATTCGACCCCTACGACACGAACTGCGGGAACGGCCTGCACGGCGGCGCGCCGCTGGCGAGCGATCCCGCCCGCGACGGCACCGCCGTCGACGCGGAGTTCAGCGCCGATTGGGTGCGCGACCTGGTCAGCCGCTACGGCGGCGCGGCCGCCGGAGGCGTGGGGCTCTACGAGCTCGGCAACGAGCCCGCGCTGTGGAGCGACACCCACCGCGACATGCACCCGCAGGACACCACCTACGACGAGCTGTGGCAGAAGTCGCGCGACTACGCCGCGGCCGTGAAGTCCGTCGACCCGGCGGCGGAGGTGCTCGGCTTCTCGGAGTGGGGGTGGCCGAACTACTTCTGCAGCGGCGCCGACCACGTCGAGAACGGCTGCTCGGCGGGCTCCCCGGACCGCGCCGCCCACGACGGTATGCCGCTGGTCGATTGGCTGCTGCGCCGGTGGCGGGGCTACGAGCAGCGGACCGGCACCCGTCTGGTCGACTACATCGACGTCCACTACTACCGGCAGGGCGGCGACACCACGGACGTCACGAGGTCGCTCTGGGACCCGACCTACACCGACCCGAGCTGGATCGCGGACAGGATCAGGCTGATCCCCCGGATGAAGCAGTGGGTCGCCCACGACTACCCGGGCACCAAGCTCGCGCTCAGCGAGTACAACCTCTCGGTCCCGGGCGACGCCGTCACGAACGGCCTGATCCAGGCCGACGTGCTCGGGATCTTCGCCCGCGAGGGCATGGACCTCGCGACGCGGTGGGGGATGCCCTACGACGGCGACCGCATCGACGATGCCTTCCGGCTCTACCGCGACTACGACGGCGCCGGCGGGAAGTTCGGCGACCTCTGGATCCGCTCGGTCAGCGCCGACCAGAGCCGGCTCGCCGTCTACGGCGCCCGCCGGACCGCGGACGGCAACTACACCCTCATGGTCATCAACAAGTCCGACCAGGCCCTCACCAGCCGGCTCGACCTGACGGGCATCCCCGCGACCTCGGCCGCCCAGGTCTACAGCTGGACGGGCGGCGCGATCCGCCGGCTCGCCGACCGCGCGGTGCCGGCACCGGGGCTTCTCCGCCGCTTACCCGGCCCGCTCAGCGACCCTGTACGTCATCCCGGCCTGAGGCGATGCATCGAGTGAGTGATCGAGGCCCTATACGGGCCAAAATCGCTCAGTCGTTGCGACTTCGCGGGGCGGACGCAGGCTCTAGGGTGCGCGCCGTGGCGCTCCCGGGATTTCTCTTGCGCCTCCCTGTCGCCGCCGCGGTCCTGGTCGCGTTCGCGATCGCGGGCTGCGGTGGCTCCGACGAGACCACCTCCTCGACGTCGACGACGTCGACGACGACCGAAACGCAGCCGGCTTCGACGCCCGCGTCCACGACGACGACCACGCCCACTCAGCCCGTCGCGCCCAAGCCGAAGCGCGAGCCCGTCGACCTCTACTTCACCGCCGGCGAGCAGTTTCAGAAGGTGTCGTTCGCAGCCTCCGGCAAGGGCTCGACGCTCGAGCGGACAACCGAGGCGCTGCTGGCCGGCCCGCAGGCCGGACAGGCGAAGGCGGACGTCGCCCTGCGCAGCCAGATCCCGGACGGGGTGAGGCTGGTGCGGGTCTCGCGCTCGACGGACGGCAAGGTCGTGGTCGAGGTCTCCGACCGGTTCCTCGCCGGCATCCCGGCCGCAGCGGGCGAGCGCAACGGCGCCCAGCGGGCCGAGCTCGATGCGCGCGTCGGCCAGCTCGCCTACACGCTCACCCAGCTTCCGGGCGTCGACTCGGTCGAGGTGCTCGTCGGCGGGCGCCCGGTTTCGAGCCCGGTACAGCGCGCGGACTACGCCAAGCCGGCGCAGGGACCGACCTTCAAGTCGCGGCCCCGGGGCGCCAAGAGCCCGAGCACGCGGGATCTGCAAAAGCGCCTCGCCCACCTGCGGTACCTGCCGCACAGCGCCGTCGACGGCGTCGCCGGGTACCAGACCCAGCAGGCGGTGATCGCGTTTCAGGCGTGGAACGGCCTCGAGCGGGACGGGATCGTCGGCCCCGCCACGACGGCCGCGCTCGCCAAGGCGCACCGGCCGCGCCCGGGCCGCAAGGGGCCGTCCCGCCGGATCGAGGTCTATCGCGACAAGGGGGTCACGCTGCTCATCGAGCACGACAAGGTCAAGCGCGCGATCCACGTCTCCAGCGGCGCGCCCGGTACGCCGACGCCCGCCGGGAAGTTCGAGGTCTTCCGCAAGGAGCTGCGGTCGTGGTCGGTGCCGTTTCAGGTCTGGCTTCCGTACGCCTCCTACTTCAACCAGGGGATCGCGTTTCACGAATACCCGGACGTGCCGCCGTACCCCGCTTCGCACGGGTGCGTGCGGGTGCCGTCGCCGGAGGCGAAGGGTGTGTACGCCTTCGCCGGCATCGGCACGACTGTGCTCGTCTTCTAAATACGGTTAGATCGCGCCGTGGCCGACCGGAAGGACCTCGAGTTCACCTATTCGCTGATCGACCGCATCTTCCGACTGAGCCTCGGTGAGATGGCGGACTTCAGCGGCGCCAAGTACGACGGCGACTTCTCGCTGACCCTCGAGGAGGCGCAGCGCCGCAAGCACGAGTACGTGGCGCGAGCAGATCGGGATCGACGCCGAGCGGCGGGTGCTGGACCTCGGCTGCGGCTGGGGGCCGATGCTCAACTTCATCCGCAGCCGCCGCGCCGAAGGCATCGGGGTGACGCTCTCGTCGGCGCAGGCCGAGGCGTGCAGGCGCAACGGCCTCGACGCGCGGATCGAGGACGCTCGCGCGGTCAGCAGCGAGACGTTCGGCGACTTCGACGCCGTGGCGAGCCTCGGTGCCTTCGAGCACTTCTGCTCCGTCGAGGACTACCGGGCCGGACGCCAGGACGTCATCTACGACCGGCTGTTCGCCAACATCGCGACGATGCTGCCCGAGGGCGGGCGCCTCTACGTGCAGACCATGGTCTTCGGGCGCAACATGATCGATCCCGCCGAGGCCTCGATCGACGCGCCGCGGGACTCGGACGCCTGGTATCTGGCGCTCATGCAGCATCAGTTCCCCGGCTCGTTCCTGCCGTTCGGCAAGGAGCAGGTGATCGCGGGCGCCGAGCCGCACTTCCGGCTGGTCGAGGCGGTCAGCGGCCGGCTCGACTACATCGAGACGATCAAACAGTGGCGCCGGCGGTTCGGCGAGCCCAGCCTCCGCAAGACACTGCTCAAGGTACGGCTGGTGCCCAAGTGGTTGACCAGTGCGGAGTTCCGCCTCGCGTTCACCTCCGGGGTGAGCGCGAACAGCGTCTGCTTCGAGCGGGAGTTGCTCGACCATTTCCGCCTCACCTTCGAGCGCACACCGTCACCGGCGCCCAACTAGCCTCACCCGGGCCGCGCCGAAGTCCGACCGTGTACATACTTCCCGTGTGATTGCGAGCTCACAGGACCGCGCCGAGCTCGAGCTCGAGCTTCCGTCGGAACCAACCAGCGTGCGGGTTGCCCGTCACGCGGTCGCCGCGGTCGCCCGCCGGATCGGCGCCCCCGAGGCTGACGTGAAGCTCGCGGTCAGCGAGGCGGTAAGCAACTCCGTCACCCACGCCTTCCGCGACCGCGAGCCGGGCACGATCATGGTCACCGCCCGGGTCGACCGCGGCAAGCTGCTGGTGACGATCGCCGACGACGGCAGCGGCATGCGCCCGAACCTCGAGAGCAAGGGCCTCGGCTTGGGGATCTCGCTGATCACAAAGCTCGCCGGCGACGTGCGTTTCGACTCCTCCGACGACGGCCTGGTCGTGTCGATGAGCTTCGCCGCGGAGGCGGTTTGATGCGCGACGCTCCCGCCGGGGGGCTGCGGGTCTCGACCGAGGTGCGCGACGGGATCGCCATCGTCCACGCCGAGGGCGAGGTCGACCTCGAGACATCCGACGTCCTCGCGACGGCGCTGCGGGCCCAGCCGGCCGCGGGCGTCGACGGCGTCGTCCTCGACCTGCTCGGCGTCCCCTTCATGGACTCGAGCGGACTCAAGCAGCTGCTCGCCGCCTCGAATGAGCTCCGCGACCGCTTGGTCGTCCTCGTCAGCCCCGGATCGCCGGTCCTCCGCCTGCTCGAGCTCGCGGAGATCGCCGACCGGATCACAGTGCGCGGGAACGAGGACGAGGCGGTCGCAGCGCTCTCACCGGACGGCGGCTAGGCGGCCGTGCCGGTCCGGTCGCGGGAAGAGGAGCTGGTCGCCCTCAATCGTTACGCGGCGATCATCGAGAACTCGGGCGACGCGATCATCAGCAAGGACGTCGAGGGCGTCATCACGAGCTGGAACCCGGCCGCCGCGCGCATCTACGGGTACACGGAGGACGAGGCCGTCGGGCAGCCGATCTCGATGCTGGTCCCTCCGCACCGGGTCGGCGAGGAGCGGCGGATTCTCGACCAGGTGCTCGGCGGCCAGCGGCTCGAGCACTACGAGACCGAACGGCTCACGAAGGACGGGGAGCAGATCGTCGTCTCGCTCAGCGTGTCCGCGCTGCGGGGCTCGGACGACGAGATCCGGGGGGCCTCGGTGATCGCCCGCGACATCACCGATCGCCACCGGACGCTCGCGCTCGCCTCGCGCCTGCAGGCGCTGACCTCGGCGCTGTCGAGGGAGATCACCCGCGAGCGCGCGCTCGAGGTCCTGCTCGAGCAGGCGATTCCCGCCCTCGGCGCGGACGCCGGCGCGGTCGGGCTCGTGAGCGCGGCGGGGGCGGAGATCGAGCTTCTCGGGAGCAAGGGCCACTCCGAGGAGGGACTCTCGGGTTGGCAGACCTTCCCGTTGGACGCGCAGCTGCCGATGTCGGTCGCGATTCGCAGCGGCGAGGGCGTGTGGACGACGTCTTCGGCGGAGCTGGGAGAGCGGTACCCGGCGCTCGCCGGGCAGGGCACGCGGTTCGCCTCGCTGGCGGTGGTGCCGCTCACGGTCGGAGACGAGCCGTTCGGGGCGATCTCGCTGAGCTTCAAGCGACCGCAGGAGTTCGACGTCCATGAGCGCGCCTTCCTCGCCGCCGCCGCGCAGCAGGCCGCGCACACGCTGGAACGGGCGCGCCTGTACGACGCGCAGCGCCAGACCGCCGAGCGGCTGTCGTTTCTCGCCGACGCGAGCGCGCTGCTCGCCGCCACCCTCGACCCCGACGACGCCCTGCGCAAGCTCGCCGACCTCGCGGTCCCACGCCTCGCCGACTGGTGCGGCATCGAGCTCGTCGGCGAGGGCGGGGAGCTGCGCAACGTCGCGGTCGCCCACGTCGACCCCGACCGGGTCAAGCTCGCCGGCGAGTTCCGCGATCGGTACCCGATCGATCCCGATGCCACGACCGGCGTGCCGAACGTGATTCGCACCGGGCGCGCAGAGCTTCACACGGAGATCACGGACGAGATGCTGGCCGAGGCGTCCGAGGACGCCGAGCATCTGCGGATGATCCGTGAGCTCGGCCTCGTCTCGGTGATGATCGTCCCGCTGGTGGCGCGCGGGCGGGCGATCGGCGCGGTCTCGTTCGTGGCGGCCGAGTCCGGGGTCAAGTTCGACGAGGACGACCTCGAGCTGGCCGGGGACCTGGCGCGCCGCGCCGCGCTCGCGATCGACAACTCCATGCTCTTCAAGCGCGAGCACGAGGCCGCCGTGGTCCTCCAGCGGTCCTTGCTGCCGCAGACGCTGCCCGAGCTCGACGGGATCGCGCTCGCGGCGCTGTACGAGCCGGCGGCCCCCGGGCTGGAGGTCGGCGGCGACTGGTACGAGGTCGTGGCGCACGACGACAACAGCGTCTCGGTGACGATCGGCGACGTCGCGGGCCGCGGGGTCCGGGCCGCGTCGATCATGGGCCGGGTGCGGCCGGCGCTGCGCGCGGTGGTCGCCGAGGGCCATCCCCCCGAGGAGGCGATCCGCCGCCTCGACGCGCTGATCAAGGAGTCCGACCAGCCCGAGATGGCGACGGTCTTTCACCTCCGCTACGACCCGGCGGCCGGAACGGGCGACTACGTGCGGGCGGGGCACCCGCCGGCGCTCCTGCGGCTGCCCGGCGGCGAGGTCGTCGACCTCGACGGATGCGGCACGGCGCCGCTCGGGATCCTCGACCAGGCGGAGTTCCGCCAGCACCAGGTAACGATCCCCGCGGGCAGCCTGATCCTGCTGTACACCGATGGCCTGATCGAGCGCCGCGGCGACGACCTCGCCCGAGGTCTGGCGCGCCTCCGTGACATCTTCGCCGAGGCGCCGGCCACGGCCGAGGGCTGCCTGGAATGGATCGCCACCGCGTACGGCGACGAGCAGATCCCGGACGACGTGGCGATGCTCGCGATCGCGACCTAGCTGGATCCAGCGACCGCCTGGGGGCGGGTTAGGATCGCGCGGTGACCTCGCGCGCCCGGACGGAGACGCTGATCGCGGTGGGTGCGGCGCGGGGGCGAGGCCGCGAGCTCTGCAACCGCGACGCAAACACCCGAGAGATGACTTGACCACCGTGTGGGTGGTCAAGTGATCACTCGACACGATTTGCCGCCGCGCGGCGCACCGAGCCCCACCCAGCCCCGTAAATGCCTCGAGCTGAGGTGGGCGCCTAGGTCAACTTGAAGTAGCCCGTGTTCTCCTCGTCGTCGCGCACCTTCTCGAGCTTGCCGTCCTTGCGCGCGCGCCGGAAGCCGGCCTTGATGTCGGGCTTCTCGACCCCGAGCTTCTCCGCGATGTCGCCGCGGCTGAACTCGTCCTGACCGAGCTCGCGGGCCGCCGCAAGGACCTGTTCTGCACTCACATTCGCCATCAGTCCATCCTCTGTTCGACAGCCGCCGAGTCTACGCACCGCACCGATAGCCGCGTCAGTACTAGCGTCTCATCATCGGCCTCATACCCGATCCGATCGCAAAGCCCGCATCCCGCCTCGGCGCGGCCGCGCAGAACGCCTTCGAGGTGGCGCGGTTCGGCGGCCTCGAGACCGAGGAGGAGGCCTCGCCGTACGAGATCGCCGCCGCGGGAGCGAATTACCGTCTGCGCCACTACTACGCCGACGACGCCGTGGGCGCGCCGATGTTGCTGGTCCCACCGCTGATGCTCGCCGCGGACGTCTACGACGTCTCGCCGGCGTCCAGCGCGGTCTCGGTCCTGCACGAGCGCGGAGCCGACCCGTGGGTCGTCGACTTCGGCGCGCCGGAGCGCGAGGAGGGCGGGCTCGAGCGCGACCTCGCCGATCACGTCGTGGCGGTGTGCGAGGCGGTCGGGCGGGTCCGCGCGGCGACCGGGCAAGGACGTCCACCTCGCGGGCTATTCCCAGGGCGGCATGTTCTGCTACCAGGCCGCGGCCTACCTGCGCGGCGAGGGCCTCGACACCGTGATCGCCTTCGGCAGCCCGGTGGACACCCGGGTCGCCCTTCCGCTCGGGATCCCGGAGGAGTTCGCGGGCTCCGCGGCGGGAGTCCTGGCAGAGGTCTTCGGCCGCACCGCGGTGCCGGCGTGGATGAGCCGCACCGGCTTCCGCCTGCTCGACCCGGTGAAGTCGCTGCGCCAGCAGCTCGCCTTCATCCTCCAGCTGCACGACCGCGAGGCGCTGCTTCCGCGCGAGCGCCAGCGCCGCTTCCTGATGGGGGAGGGGTGGGTCGCCTGGCCGGGGCCGGCCGTCGCCGACTTCATGCGCCAGTTCATCGCCCACAACCGGATGCTCCAGGGGGGCTTCGTGATCGAGGATCGGACGGTGACCCTTGCCGACATCACCTGCCCGGTGCTGACGGTCGTCGGCGAGGTCGACGAGATCGCGCCGGCCCCGGCGGTGCGCGCGATCACCCGCGCCGCACCGCGGGCCGAGGTCTACGAGCTCGCGCTGCGCGCCGGGCACTTCGGGCTCGTCGTCGGCTCGGCTGCCACGGCCACGAGCTGGCCCGCGGTCGCCGCCTGGACGCGGTGGCGGGCCGGAGAGGGCGAGCTGCCCCCCGAGATCCGGCGCGTGGGCGAGGACGAACCCGAGCCCGAAGCACCCGGGGTCGGCACCAGGCTCGGCGTGGGACTGGAGCTCGCGGCGGGCGTCGGCGGCGGGCTCGCGCGTTCGGTGGCGGGTGCCGCGGGCCGCACGATCGGCGGCGCGCGGGCGCTGGCCGAGGAGGTCACCGGCCAGCTCCCGAGGCTCGCGCGGCTCGGCCGCCTGGAGCCGGGCACCCGGGTCTCGCTCGGGCTGCTGCTCGACGAGCAGGCTCGGCGCGCCCCCGACGCCGACTTCTTCCTGTTCGAGGATCGTGCGTACGCCCACGACGCGGTCAAGAGGCGGATCGACAACGTCGTCCGCGGCCTGCTGTCGCTCGGGGTTCGCCAGGGCGAGCACATCGGCGTGCTCATGAGCACCCGCCCGAGCGGGCTCTCCGTGGTCGCGGCGCTCAACCGCCTGGGCGCGATCGCCGTGCTGATGCGCCCGGACGGGGCGGTCGAGCGCGAGGCCGAGCTCGGCGGCGTCTCCCGGATCGTGGCCGACCCCGAGCTGGCGCGGCGGGCGCGCGAGGCGGGCGCGGCGGAGGTCCTGGTGCTCGGCGGCGGGGGCGAGGAGCGCGACCTCGGGCGCGGCGTGATCGACATGGAGCGAATCGACCCGGACCGCGTCGAGGTGCCGGCCTGGTACCGGCCGAACCCGGGGCGCGCAAGCGACCTCGCCTTCATCCTCTTCACCGGCGAGGGCGAGCGGACCAGGGCGAACAGGGTCACCAACGGCCGCTGGGCACTGTCGGCCTTCGCGACGGCGTCGGCGGCGGCGCTCTCCGACGACGACACGATCTACGCGGTGACCCCGATCTATCACCCGTCGGGGCTGTTGATGAGCATGGGCGGCGCGATCGCCGGCGGCTCGCGGCTGGCGCTCGCCCGCCACTTCGACCCGGCGACCTTCTGGGCGGAGGTGCGTCGCTACGGGGTCACGGTCGCCTCCTACACGTGGACGATGCTGCGCGAGATCGCCGCCGCCACGCCGGACCCCGCCGAGCGCCACAACCCGCTGCGCCTGTTCATCGGCGCCGGGATGCCGCGCGGGCTGTGGCGGCGGATCGACCGGCGCTTCGCCCCGGCCCGCGTGCTCGAGTTCTACGCGCCCACCGAGGGCGAGGCGATCCTCGTCAACCTCAGCGGGCGCAAGCCCGGGTGCAAGGGCAAGCCGCTGCCGGGCAGCGCCGAGGTCCGGCTCGCCGCGTACGACACCGCCGAGGGCCGGCTGCGGGAGCGCGCCGACGGCTTCGCCGTGGAGTGCCGGCCGGGCGAGGTCGGGATGCTGCTCACCCGGATGCGAGGCGTTGTCTCGACGAGCGAGAGCCCGCTCCGCGGCCTGTTCGAACCCGGTGACGCCTGGGTGGCGACCGGCGACCTCTTCCGCGCGGACGCCGACGGCGACCTGTGGCTCGTCGACCACGTCTCCGCGCTGATCCGCACCGAGCACGGCCTCGTCGCCTCGTTTCCGATCATCGACGCCCTCGGCGACCTCGACGCCGTCGACCTGGCGGCGGTGTACGGCGTTCCCACCGACGACCCGGACGCCTCGCTGGCGATCGCAGCGGTGACGCTCCTGGCCGGGAGCGACCTCGACGGCGCGCAACTGGGCGCGGCGCTCGCCGACCTCGCTGAGCCCGAGCGCCCCGACCTGGTGCGGGTCGTCGACGAGATCCCGGTGACCACCTGGTACCGCCCCAACGCGGCCGCGCTGCGAGCCGCCGGCGCGCCAGCGGCGGGCGAGGGAGTCTGGCGCCGCGAGGGCGATGCGTACGTGGGGCCGGGGGAACCCGCGCCCTCGGCGCCGGTCGCGGATACGATCGCCGCCGACGTTTCGACCTGAAAGGGGACGCGGACACGTGCTGATCGCCGATTTCGGACTTGGGGAAGCGCTGCTGACAGCGCTCACGGTCTTCTTCCTCGTGATCTGGATCTGGATCCTGATCACGATCCTCACCGACCTGTTCCGCGACCACGAGGTGTCCGGCGTCGCCAAGGCGGTCTGGGTGTTCTTCCTCGTCTTCCTCCCGTTCCTTACCGGGCTGATCTACCTGATCGCGCGCGGCGGTGGGATGCGCGAGCGCGCCCTCGCCGCCGAACGCGAGTCGAAACAGCAGGTGGACACCTACATCCGCGACACGGCCGGGACCTCGCCCGCCGACGAGCTCGCGAAGCTCGCCGACCTGAAGGCGAAGGGGACGATCTCGGCCGAGGAGTTCGACCGGATGAAGGCCAAGCTCCTCGCATGAGCCTCGACGGCAGGCGCGTTCTGATCACGGGCGCGGCGCGCGGCATCGGCGCCGGCACCGCACGGCGGCTGCACGGGCGCGGCGCCCGGGTGGCGTTGCTGGGGCTCGAGCCCGACGAGCTCGAGCGCGTGTCGGCGGACTGCGCGGGCGCGCCCTGGCGCGAGTGCGACGTACGCGATCGCGAGCAGGTCGACACCGCGATTGAAGAGGTCGTCGGCGAGCTCGGCGGGCTGGACGTCGTCATGGCCAACGCCGGGATCGCGGCCCAGCTGCCGCTCGTCGGAGGCGACCCCGAGGTCTTCGAGCGCACCGTCTCGGTCAACCTCCTCGGCGTCTACTACACGCTCCGCGCCGCCGGCGAGCACGTCGCGCACCCCGGCGGCTACGCCCTGGCGATCGCCTCGCTGGCCGCCGCGGTGCACGCCCCGCTGCTCGGCGCCTACAGCGCCACGAAGGCGGCGGTGGAGGCGCTCGGCAACACCCTGCGGATCGAGCTCGCCCCCTACGGCGCCCGGGTCGGCGTCGGTTACTTCGCCGAGCTCGACACGGACATGACCCGGCGCGGGTTCGCGACCGCCGCCGCCGAGCGCCTGGAGCGCCGCGCAGGCCCGTTCACGCGCGTCGCGCCCCTGGAGGTGGGCATCGACGCGATCGAGCGCGGGATCGAGCGCCGGTCGCGCCGCGTCGTGGCACCGGGCTGGGTCGCCGGGATGCTGCCCGTGCGCATGGCGATCCAGAGGGCGGTCGACCTCGGCACTCGCCGCGGCCTGCGCGAGACGCTCGAGGTGGCCCGCGGCGAGCACCCGCCGCTCACCACCGCGCAGCCGGACGACTAGCTGTAGCGCCTCACCACGAGCCGCCCCCGCCGCCGCCCGAGAAGCCCCCGCCGCCGCCCGAGAAGCCGCCCCCGCCGCCGCTCGACGAGCTCTGGGGCGCGACCTGCGAGGCGAACGACGAGCTGAAGCCCGAGCCGTCGAACGACGCGCCGTAGAACGAGCCAGCGAACGCGTAGGTCGCCCAGCCCCCGCCGTCGCTCGAGGCGCTTGCCACGACGGGTTCTGGGATGCGCCCCGAGCTGATCATCCGCTCGGCGGTGCCGAACGCGACCCCGTAGACGAGGATGCGCTTCCACAGCGCCAGCGTCGCCGGCGGGTCGTCGGACAGGCGCGGGAAGTCCTCCGTCCAGCGCGCGAACGATTGCCAGCGGGCCGCGCGCTCGCGGTGCTCGGGGTCGACGCGCCGCAACCGATCGCTGGGCACCGCGAGGATCGCGATCAGGGTCACGGCGCCCACGGCCGCGGGAACGAACCACTCCTCGTTGACCGAGAGGTCGCAGAGGACGACGACCCCGAGCAGCACGGCCGCCGCCAGGACGACGACGAGCTTGGTCCACCGCAGGTCGCGGTCCCAGGCCAGGGCGCCGCTGTCGGCGTCGTCGAGCTTCTCCGTCATCCGCTCCCAGCGCCCGCGCCACACCTCGGAGTGCTTCGGGACCTTGTCCTTCATCTCGCTGATCGCGACCCGCTCGCCGCCGAGCAGCTGGTCGAAGAACTCGAGCACCGATTGCTCGTACGGGCGTGAGCTCGCCGGTGGGCCGGTCGGCCTTTTGCTGGATCGCCAGGTCGAGCTTCTCCTCGTCGGTCGTCGCCTGGCCGGTGTCGTAGTAGCCGCGGTCGACGAGGTCGAGCAGGGTCGCCAGCACCGTGTTGTTGCTGTCGGCGCCCTCGTGGGCGAGGCCGTAGGCCAGCGCCGGGCTCGCGTCGTCGGGCGGCTCCGGCAGGTACTTCGGGACGCTCGTCGCGCGCTCGCGGGCGCGCAGGATCAGCAGCCCCATCGCGAGCGCCGCGAGCGCGGCGATCGCGAGCGCCAGCAGCAGGGCGTGGTTGGCGATGAAGCGCTTGGCGCGGTTCGGGAACGAGTTGAAGTCCTCGTCGAGGCCCTTCTCGTCGGCGAGGATCTTCGGCAGGCCCGCGCCCGAGACGTGCTTGGCGCCCGGGTAGGCGGCGTTGGGGTCGCGCGGCATCGTCACCCGCATCTCGACCGCGGTGCCGCTGTTGACGTCGCTCGCCTCCAGGGTCGCGCGACCGTCGCCGCGGACGGTCTGGCCCTCGACGTCGCGCGGGTGGCCCCACACCCGGTAGAGCGGGTCGTCGGGGTCAAGCGCAGGGTTGGTGAAGCTCGCCGTCAGGTGGTCGAGGTCGAACTTCCACTCCGAGCCCCAGACCGCCCAGCCGATGTCGAGCACGTCGTCGTAGGCGACGACGGCGTCGCGGACGCGGTAGGAGAGCACCGTCGTCCGCTGTTCATCGGAGGCCTGGTAGTGCCAGACGACCCGGACCGTGTGGTCGAGCTGGGTGACGCCGAAGACGCCGGGGCGGTCGTGGCTGCCGAGCGCGGTGTTGCCACCTGGACTGAACGACTGCCCGTCCTGGGTCACCGAGACGTCGCCGATCCGCTCGCCGTGCAGCAGGTCGATGTCGCGATAGGACCCCTCGAAGGTGCCGTCGTAGTTGAAATGCAGCCGCTCGGTGACCAGCAGGTCGCCGTTCGGCGCCAGGCGCAGCGCCACGTCCGCGTCGGTGACGTCGGCGTCGCCCCACGCGGGCGCGGCAAGCGCGAGCACCGCCACCACTGCCGCGAGCGCGGCGAGAGCCCCCCGGGCGATCATCAGGCCGGGCCGGGGGAGAGGCTCACCTGCGGCGTCGCCTCGGCCGCCGCCGGGGCGTCGAAGAACTCGCGCCGGTGAAAGCCGAACAGGCGCGCGACGATCACGGCCGGGAACACCTGGATGACCGTGTTGTAGGTCTCGACGGTGTCGTTGTAGACGCGCCGGGTGATCGCGATCTGGTCCTCCGTGTCGCGCAGGTCGGTCTGCAGCTGGGAGAAGTTGCTGGAGGCCTCGAGTTGCGGGTAGGCCTCGGCGACGGCCAGCAGGCGGTCGGTCGCCTGGCCGAGCTGGCCCTCCGCGACGGCCCGCCGCGGCGGCCCCTCGGCGGCGATCGCCTCGGTGCGGGCCTCGGTGACCGCCTCGAACGTCGTCCGCTCGTGCGTCGCGTAGCCCTTCACCGACTCGACGAGGGCCGGGATCAGGTCATGGCGGCGGCGCAGCGCGACGTCGATCTGCGCCCAGCTGTTCTCGGTCGACTGGCGCTTGGCGACCATGCGGTTGTAGGTCAGCCAGACGAAGGCGACGATCCCGACGATCACAACCGCGACGACGATCAGGGCGATCAAGGCCGCAACAAGCTACTAGAGGCCTCACACGGGTTAGGCTCGCCGGCCGTGAAGGGGGTTTTCCACCACGGCGTGGCCAGCGGTGACCCGACGGCCGAGTCCGTGGTCCTGTGGACGCGAGCGACAACCGAGGATGCGGCGCTGCCGGTGACCTGGTGCCTCGCGCGCGACCCCGGGCTCCGCGACGTCGTCGCGCAGGGCGAGGCGGTCGCCGACGCCGAGCGCGACCACACGGTCCACGTCGAGGTCGGCGGGCTCGAGCCCGCCACCGAGTACCACTACGGATTCGAGGCGGCGGGCGAGCGCACCGCAAGCGGGCGCACCCGGACCCTTCCCGGCCCGGGCGCACAACGGGTGCGCTTCGCGACCTGCTCGTGCGCGAAGTTCAACGCCGGCTACTTCAACGCCTACGCGCGGATCGCCGAGCGCGGCGACCTCGACTTCCTCCTGCACCTCGGCGACTACATCTACGAGGCGGCCAACAAGCCCGCCGCGGGGCAGACGCCCGGCGCCGACATCGGCCGCCCGTTCGAGCCCGACGGCGAGTGCCGGACGCTCGCCGAGTACCGGACCCGCTACGCGCAGTACCGCCGCGACCCGGACGTCCAGGCCCTCCACCTGGCGCTGCCGATGATCGCGGCGCTCGACGACCACGAGCTCGCCGACGGGGCGTGGGCCGGGGGTGCCGACGCCCACGACCCGGCCCTGCACGGCCCCTGGGCCGAGCGCCGAGAGGCAGCCATGCGCGCGCGCTGGGAGTGGCTTCCGGCCCGCCCTCCGGACCCCGCCGACCGCAGCCGGGTCTTCCGCAAGGTGGAGCTCGGCGGCCTCGCCGAGATCCTGATCTGCGACATCCGCAGCCGCCGCGATCAGCCCGTCAGCGAACCCGAGGCATCCGACCCGGCGCGGACGATGCTGGGCACCGAGCAGCGCGAGTGGCTGTTCGGCGAACTCGAGCGCGACACCGGCGCCTGGCGCCTGGTCGCAAGCCCGTCCATCCTCCACCGCACCTGGGCCGAGGGCGCCGGCGAGGTCCTCGGGACGGCATTGCTGAAGCTCAAGCTGGTGGACGAGGACGGCACGCGTCCCGACGAGGACCAGTGGGACGGCTACCCGGTCGAGCGCCGGGCGCTGCTCGAGCGGCTCGGTCGCGCCGGCGACGTGGCCGTGCTGAGCGCCGACATCCATGTGTCCGTCGCCTCGGAGCTCGACGGTCGACGGCACGGTCGTCGCGCCCGAGATCACGTCCCCGAGCCTCACCTCGCAGAACCTCGACGAGAAGCTCGGCGTCGGGCAGCGCTCGGAGCGGATCCTCGAGTCCGAGCGCGCCTTCGTCGCCGGGATCGACCAGATCAAGTGGTGCGAGCTCGCGTCGCACGGCTACTGCGTGATCGACGTCGAGCCGGAGCGCCTCCGCGCCGAGTGGTGGCACGTCGAGGGCGTGCTGGAGCCGCTCGCGGGCGAGCTGCGGGCGGCCGCCTACGAGCTGCGCCGGGGCTCGCCGCTGCTGGTCGAGCCCGGCTAGATCTAGGGCTCGAGCCGGCTCAGCAGCCAGTCGGCGTGCGCGAGCAGGCGCTCGATCGGATAGGCCTCGGGGTCGGTGAGCAGCAGCCGCGCCGACTCGTCCGCGACCGCCGACAGCGTGCGGGCCGTCAGCTGCGGGTCCGGCGATTCCGTGCCCGGGCCGAGCCCCGGCAGCACGAGCGAGGCGAGCGCGGCGACCACGGCGTCGCGGCCCGCGGCGATGCGCTTGCGCAGCACCGGCGGCGCGCCCTCCGGCGGCATCAGCACGAGCCGCCACGTGACCGGGTCGGCCTGCACCGCCTCGAGGTAGCCGCGCAGCGCCGCGAGCAGGTCCTGGCGCGGGCTGCCCGCGGCCTCGCGCCGCGTGGGGAGGACGACGGCGAGCTGGGCCAGGGCGCGTTCGCCCTCGCGCTCGACCATCGCCTCGAGCAGGCCGGGCAGGTCGCCGAAGTGCTCGTAGACCACCGGCCTGGTGATCCCGGCGCGGCGCGCGACGCCCTCGATCGAGACGGCGTGGAAGCCGTCCTCGCCGACGATCTCCTTGGTCACGTCGAGCAGCTGCTCGCGCCGCTCGGACGCGCTCATTCGCTTACGTGGCGCCGCGGCCGTCACGGTGTGCTAGGTTACAGCACCGTAACTTACATTTGTGTAACCAGAGGGTGCCCGCATGAGCGAACAGCAGGAAATCGAGATCGCGATCGTCGGCAGCGGCTTCAGCGGCCTCGCGATGGCCGCGCGGCTGCGCCGCTCGGGGCGCGACGACTTCGTGATCCTGGAGCGCGCCCGCGAGGTCGGCGGCACCTGGCGCGAGAACACGTATCCGGGCTGTCGGTGCGACGTCCCGAGCCACGTGTACTCGTTCTCGTTCGCGCCCAACCCGGACTGGAGCTCGACCTTCTCCGCCCAGCCCGAGATCCGCGACTACCTGCGCCGCGTCGCCGCCGACGAGGGGCTGCTCGAGCACGTGCGCTTCGGGTGCGAGGTCGAGAGCGCGCGCTGGGACGCCGAGGCGGAGCGCTGGCACCTGGAGACGTCGAGCGGCCCGCTCGAGCGCACGCGTGCTGATCGCCGGCGCCGGGCCGCTGCACGAGCCGAAGCTGCCCGACATCCCGGGCCTCGCCGACTTCGAGGGGACCCTCTTTCACTCCGCCACCTGGAATCACGACCACGACCTCGAGGGCGAGCGCGTGGCGGTGATCGGCACGGGCGCGAGCGCGATCCAGTTCGTGCCCCAGATCCAGCCGACCGTCGCGAAGCTCCACCTCTTCCAGCGCACCGCGCCGTGGGTCATGCCGCGCCGCGACCGGCGCCTGACCCGCCTCGAGCGCGCCGCCTACCGGCGCTTGCCGGCGCTCCAGCGACTGGTCCGCTCGTCGATCTACTGGGCCCGCGAGGCGATCGCGATCCCGATGCTGCGAGTCGCCCTGGCACCGCTGCTGCGCCTGGTGGGCGAGGGGCACCTGCGCCGCTCGGTTCGGGACCCCGAGCTGCGCGCGAAGCTCACGCCCGACTACCTGCCCGGCTGCAAGCGCATTCTGGTCGCGAACGACTACCTGCCGTCGCTGGGCAGGCCGAACGTCGAGGTCGTCACCGACGGGATCGCCGAGGTCCGCGGGCGCTCGATCGTGAGCGCCGACGGGACCGAGCGCGAGGTCGACACGATCATCCTCGGCACCGGCTTCCACGTCCTCGACATGCCGATCGCCGAGCGCATCTGCGACGGCGAGGGGCGCTCGCTGGCCGAGCGCTGGGACGGCAGCCCGCGAGCCCACCGGGGCACGATGGTCGCCGGCTATCCGAACCTGTTCTTCCTGCTCGGGCCGAACACCGGCCTCGGCCACAACTCGGTCGTCTACATGGCCGAGGTGCAGGCCGACTACGTGCTGCAGGCCCTCACCCACCTGCGCGAGCGCGGCCTCGCGACCCTCGACGTCACCCCGGAGGCCGAGCAGCGCTGGAACGACGGCATCCAGCGCAGGATGAAGGGGACGGTCTGGACCGAGGGCGGCTGCTCGAGCTGGTACCTGGACCGCAACGGCCTCAACACCTCGCTGTGGCCGGACTTCAGCTTCCGCTTCGCCGGCGCGCTGCGCCGCTTCGAGCCCGCCGAGCACACCGGCGAGCCGGCGACGGAGCCCGCGCCCGCCGAGGTGGCGGCGTGAGCTCCGCGCTGAGCGGGCGATTCGCGGGGGCGCCCGCGTGGTAGGTGTACGGAGGGTGGCGGCGCTCGGAGCGAAGAACGGCCGGACGGCCTCGGTCCGCCTCGTGCGCTCGCACGAGTCCGAGCGCGTCCCGGAGACGGGCGCCGTGGCCTCGGTGCAGGAGGCCGAGGTGACGGTCGCGCGCGACGTGATCGCCGAGCTCTGGCGGCCGGAGTCCCTCGAGCGCCTCGCCCGCGCGTACTGGGCCTGGCTCAGCCGCGTGACCCTGAGCCTGGTGCGGGTCGTCTACGAGCCCGACTCGCGCGCCGTGGTCCTGTTCACCCGCCGGCTGCCCCTGCTTCGTTTCGGCCTGCCCGAGTACGACACCGGCCCCGACCACGGCAGCGTGACCTGGCCGATCCTGCGCGGGGTGCTCGTGGCGCGGACCGGACGCGACCGCGGCGGCTTCCTGCGGATCGCGGTCAACCGTCACGAGCCGGAAGCGGACGCCGACTCGGAGACGCTCACGGTCCGGCTCGAGGTGCGCAACTTCTATCCCTGGCTGCGGGGCTCGGGCCGCTTCGCGCGCTTCGGCGCGTGGCTGTACAGCCAAACCCAGCTCCGCATCCACGTGCTGGTGTGCAACGGCTTCCTGCGCTCGCTCGCGGCGCTCGACCTGCCCCCCTCGCGGGTCGGATCGCTCGCCGGGGAGATCGTCGCCGGCGGCGGGGACGAGGCCGAGCCGCGTTTCGACCCCGAGGGCCAGGGAAGATGAGGGCGACGAAATGACGGCGGCGCACAACAAGCGGGTGCTGGTTACCGGCGCGACGGGGTTCATCGGCGGGCAGCTCGCCCGGCGGCTGCTCGACGACGGCTTCGAGGTCCGCTGCCTGGTGCGCGATCGCGAGGTCGATGCCGCGGCGCATCTGGAGCGCGCCGGGTGCGAGCTCGCGGTCGCCGACCTCACCGCGACCCCCGGGATCGCCCAGGCGCTGGACGGCGTCTGGGCCGCGTACTTCCTCGTCCACATGATCGGCGAGGACGACTACCCGGCGATCGAGCGCGCCGCCGCCGCGCGGTTCGCGAAGGCGGCGAAGGCGGCGGGCGTGGAGCGCCTGATCTACCTCGGCGGGCTCGGTGAGGAGCCGACCTCCCGCCACCTCTCGTCGCGCCACGACGTCGCCGCCGCGCTCGCCGCCGAGGGCGTCCCGCTCACCTATTTCCGGGCCGCGATGGTGATCGGCCCCGGCAGCGAGTCCTACGAGCTGCTGCGCGGGATCGTCGAGCGCCTGCCGGCCTTTCCGGCGCCCCGCTGGCTGCACACCAAGACGCAGCCGATCGGCGCGGCGGACGTCGTCGACTACCTGCGCGAGGCACTCGACGTGCCCGAGTCGGTCGGGCGCGAGATCCAGATCGGCGGCCCGCAGGTCGTCAGCCACCTCGACCTGGTCGAGGAGATGGCGAGCGCCCTCGGGCGACGGCCCCCGCGGATGATCAGGATGTCGGGCGAGGTCGCGCGCCCGCGCACCGTGGCTGCCGGCGCCGGCGCGGTCACCTCGGGGACGCCGGAGGTGGCGACCGAGATCAGCCTCGGCCTGACGACGCCGACCGTGGTGACCGACACCAGCGGCGCGAAGCTCTTCACCACGCGCCCGCACCGCCTCGACGCCGTGCTCGCGGACGCCATCGACTCGGTCGCCACCGGGGCAGGATGAGCCGCAGCGTCCGCGAGCAGGTCGTGCTGTCGGCGCCGCCGGAGCGGGTCTGGGAGGTGGTCATGGACCCGTCCCAGCTCGAGCGCTGGGTGACGACCCACGACTCCTACGAGGGCGCCGCCGACGGGCCGCTCGGGGCCGGCGACGAGTTCACCCAGAAGCTGCGCCTGGCCGGGAAGTCGTTCAAGGTGCACTGGCGCGTGGTCGAGGCCGACGCCCCGAGGCTCGCCCGCTGGGAGGGCGACGGGCCGGCGGGCTCGACGGCGAACGTCGTCTACCGCCTCGAGGACGACGACGGGAAGACCCGCTTCGAGTACGAGAACGAGTTCGGCCTCCCGGGCGGGCCGCTCGGCAAGGCGGCCGGCGGGCTGCTCGCCGCCGCGCCGGGCGGGCGCGAGGCGCGGCGCTCACTCGAGCGCCTGAGCGCGCTGCTCGCCGACGAGTCTTAGCGCGCGCTAACCCGAGACGCTGCGCCCAGCCGGCCGTTGCATGGCGGTAAGGGGAGGAGTTGGTGGGGGCGCGAGCGACCGTGCCTGATCGTGCGCGGAGTGCGACGAGAGGCGTACCGGATCGCGACCGCGCCGACCCTCTCAACGCCGAGTGACATCTTGACCACCTATACGGGGGTCTAGATACCACTCGACGTTCGCGGGGGGCCCGGAGCTCGCGCAAGCCGCCACGAACGTCGCGAAACGCGCACGCCTCTCGCCCCCTCATTGCCATGCGACGGCTCGCGCTTTCCGCCGCTCGCGAGCGGCGCGGGTGTCATTCGCGTTCGCGGGCGCTTGGACGCGTCCGAGCGGCTCGGTGCGCTCGGCTCGCCGGTGCAGCGCCAGGCCGAGGAGCGGGAAGATCAGCACCGACAGCATCCCCGCGCCGACCAGCGAGACCGCGACCTCGGGCCGCATCGTGTGCGTGTCGAGCCCGATCTGCGTGATCGCGACCAGCAGCGGCAGCGCCGCCCCGCTGAACGCCGCGAGGGCCAGGCGCTCGCCGGAGGGGAGGTGGCGGCGGTAGAGCACGAGCGCCGGGATTCCCCGGATGACGAGGAAGAGCAGCGCGAAGCCCGGCACCAGCGCGATCGAGGCGGCGTCGGAGAAGAGCCCGTCGAGGTCGTAGTCCATCCCCGTGGCGATGAAGAAGACGGGGATCAAGAAGCCGAAGCCGACCGCGTCGAGCTTGCCCGCGAACTCGTGCGCGTCGGTGCCCCTGGTGACGATGCCGACGATGATTCCCGCGGCGAAGGCCCCGAGGATCACGTCGAGCCCGAACTGCGAAGCGAGCACGGCGAGGGCGACGATCAAGAGGACGGCGAGGCGGACCGCGAGCTGGCCGCTGGTGCCCATCGTCGTCTCGACCAACCGCACGACCCGGGTCGGCCGGGCGCGGATCGCGAACACGCTTACGGCAACGACGACGGCCGCGAAGACGAACAGGAGTAGCGAGTGCCACGCCTCGTCGGCATCGAACGCCAGGATCACGGAGACGATCACCACCGGACCGAACTCGGCCGCGGCCCCGGCGCCGACGACGTAGTTGCCGAAGCGCTGGTCCAGGATCCCGGAGTCGCGCAGGATCGGCATCAGCGTGCCGAGCGCGGTCGTCGTCAGCGCCAGGGCGACGAGCACGGTGGCGTGGATCACGCCGGTGACGTGCAGGGTGACGGCGGCCACGGCGCCGATCCCGATCGACATCACCCAGCCGCCGACGCCGAGCTCGGCCGGGGCGCCCTTGATGCGCTCGAAGTCGATCTCCATCCCGGCCAGGAAGAACAGGAAGGCCAGCCCGAAGGTCGAGAGCGCCTCGATGAAGTTGTCGGTGCGCGCGAGGTCGAGCACCTGCGGGCCGACGACGATTCCCAGGGCGATCTCGGCGACCACGATCGGCACCTTCGCCTTGCGGCTGAGGTCGGCGAGCACCGGCGCGAGGACGGCGATCGTCGCGACAACGAGGATGTCGGCGTGGGCGACCTCCACCGGTCCGTGAGACTAGAGCGCGCGCTGGTCGGGTCTAGAATCGCGCCGTCAGTTCCAGGGGTCCCAATACGGAGGTATCGATGAAGGCAGGAACAATGGTCGGGGCGGCGCTCTGTTGCGCGCTCGCCGTCGTCGCGCTCGCCGCGCTACCAGCGGCCGCGCGCGTGCCCGCCGGCGTCAGCGCGAAGTCCTGCTCGCTGAGCGACAACGAGATCAACGGCGGCCTCGGCGCCAGCTACGTCTACTCGCTCGACGTCCGCAACCTCGACTGCGGCAAGGCGAAGAAGCTGGTCAAGAAGTTCCACAAGTGCCGCCACTCCAACGGCGGGCGCAACGGTCACTGCTCGAGCTTCAAGGGCTACTCCTGCAAGGAGCACAAGCTCGACTCCTCGCCGCAGCTCCTGCAGGCGAAGGCCACCTGCAAGAGCGGCTCGAAGAAGTTCAAGCAGACCTTCGGCGAGAGCCGCTGACGGGCGGCCTCAGCGCTCGAAATCGTCGTCGATGCGGTCGAGGACCGCGTCGGCGGCGATTGACGATCCCTCGTCGTTGAGGTGGATCCCGTCCGACTCGCGCACGATCGTCTGCTGGCCGTCGACGTCGATCGCGTCCTTGTAGACGAACCCCGGCGTGAAGATCGGCACGGTGTCGATCACGCGCACCTGATCGCGGTACGGCTCCGCGGCGACGTCGATCGAGGCGTTGACCATCCTGATGACCTTCGCGGACTGCGGGTTGCGCGGTGCCATCACCGTGAGCCAGTAGACCTTCGCCGCGCCCGCCTGCCGGTAGGTGTTCATCACCTGGCGCACCCGGTTCGCGTACGCCGCGGCGTAGTCGACCCCGCAGCACTCGAGCTGCTCGCCGCCGGGCCCGGGCATCGGGAAGCCCTCGTTGGCGCCGATGAAGACGACCACGGCGTCGGGATGGTCGCGGGCGACCTGGGCAGTCGAGAGCTCTCCCCAGTCGGCGATCGCGGTCCCGGAGATGGCGGTGCCGAGGTGGGGGTCGCGGATCACGTCCACACCGTCCGGCGCCAGCCGCCGGGCAAGCTCGGTGTCGAGCGGGGTCGAGAGCGAGTCGCCGGTGACGAGCAGCGAGTCCAGCGGCTGCTTCGGGGGCGGGGTCGCGCCGATCTCGGCGGGGTCGAAGTAGCCCGGCGTCACGGGCGGGATCCCGCGCGTGCCGCGGGCGGGCGCGGATGCGGTCTGGTCGAAGCCGCCGCCGCCGAGCTGCTGGTCGGGGGAGAGCCCGCTGGTGAGCTCGTTCTGAGCCGACTGCAGCGGCAGGCGGTCGGCGACCCACTGGGTCGGCTCGCCGACGGCGTCGACGATGTCGTGCCCGATCCCGGGGTCGATCTCCGCGGCCGCGTGGCGGATCGAGCCGCCCGAGAACAGGATCAGGAGCAGGGCGACGAGCGCCACCGCGCCGACCGCGTCGCGAGCCGTGTAGGTGTGCTGCCGGTGCCGCTCGAAGCGGCTCATCTCGCTGTCGTCGCGATGCTCTGTCAACGCCCCTGCCCGATCAGAACTGGAAGTAGATGAAGGGTGGCACGCCCTGGCTCGGGACGGTGGCGCCGACGAACAGGATCACGGCCGCGAGCCCGACCGCCAGCATCACGGGGCGCAGGCGCTCGATCCGCAGCTGGGCGAGCTCGAGCCGCCGCGGCGGCAGCAGCTGCAGGCCGATGACGACGATCACGGCGAGCACGACCGGGACCGTCCAGAGCGTCGCCGGGCCCCAATCGACGCACCGTCCGAGGAACGCCCAGAACACGTCGAGGTCGGGCGAGCGGAACAGGATCCAACCGAAGCAGACGAGGGCGAAGGTGCCGAGCCAGCGCACCCAGACCGGCGTCCGTCGTCCGATCCGCCCGTCGAGCGCATGCTCGGTGCACAGCATCGTGCCGTGGAAGGCGCCCCAGAGCACGAACGTCCACGCCGCCCCGTGCCAGAGGCCGCCCAGCACCATCGTGATCATCAGGTTGCGGTAGGTGAACCAGCGCGTCTTTCCGCGGCTGCCGCCGAGCGGGATGTAGAGGTAGTCGCGGAGGAACCGCGACAGGGTCATGTGCCAGCGGCGCCAGAAATCGCGGAAGCCCGTCGCCCGGTAGGGGCTGCGGAAGTTCTGGGGGAAGATGAACCCGAGCAGCAGGGCGAGCCCGATCGCGATGTCCGTGTAGCCGGAGAAGTCGCAGTAGATCTGCGCCGCGTAGGCGATCGCGGCCAGGATGGCGTCCGGGGCGAAGTACGCCTCGGGGACGCCGAACACCGGGTCGACGATCTCGCGGGCGAGCATGTCGGCGATCAGGACCTTCTTGATGAGCCCGAGGGCGATCAGGGTCAGCCCGGCGCCGACGGCGACCCGGCTCGGGTCGCGCGGGGCGCGCAGCTGGGGCAGGAACTCGCTCGCCCGCACGATCGGCCCCGCGACCAGGTGCGGGAAGAAGCTCAGGTAGACGGCGGCGTCGATCAGCGACGCGGGCTCGGCGTCGCCGCGCTTGACGTCGACGACATACGTGATCGCCTGGAAGGTGAAGAAGCTGATCCCGATCGGCAGCAGGACCGTGAGCAGCGGCAGCGGCATCCCCAACCCGACCGCGTCGAACACGTCGCCCACGTCGGTGGTGAAGAAGGCGTAGTACTTGAACACGGCCGAGGACGAGCAGGTCGAGGGCCACGGCCCCGCCGCAGATCCACTTGCGGCGCTGCTCGTCGTCCGTGCGGTGGATGAAGACGGCCGCGAGCTGGTTGCCCACCGTGACCCCGGCGAGCAGGAAGCAGAAGCGGGGGTCGGCCGCGGCGTAGAAGACGTAGCTCGCCGCGACGATGAACGGCTTCCACAGCGGCTGGCGCGGCATGAGCAGCCACGAGAGCCCGAGGACGATCGGGAAGAAGATCGCGAACTCGATCGTCGGGAAGAGCATCGGGACGGGCGCCGTCGGGGGTCCGGAGCAGGTAGGTTCCCCCCTGGAAAACGACGGGCGATGCTAGTGAATGGGTGGTCAGCAGGGGTGACGACGCGGCGGCTTGCGCCGCTGGTGGCGCTGCTCGTCGTCATCGTCGCCGGCGCCGGCGCCGCCTGGGCCGCCTGCGGGACCGTCCAGCAGGTCAAGCCGCGCAAGGACGCGAACCTCGGCCGGGCGCCGATCGCGATCGGCGACTCGCCGATGCTGCTCGCGCTTCCGGACCTCGCCAACATCGGCTACCGGGCCAACGCCCGTGGGTGCCGCCAGTGGCCGGAGGGCCTGGCGCTGATTCGCAGCCTGCGCCGTCAGGGGCACCTGCCGAAGCTCGTGGTCGTCGGGCTCGGCTCGAACGGCAGCGTCACGAAGGGCGACATCCGCACCGCGCTCGACCTGGTCGGCAAGAAGCGCACCCTCGGCCTGATCACCCCCCGCGAGACGGGGGGCGTGTCCGGCCACGATGCCGACGTCGTCCGCAGCCAGGCGCGCAAGCACAAGAACCGCACGGTGCTCCTGGACTGGGTCAAGTTCAGCGCCGGCCACTCGGCCTGGTTTCAGCCCGACGGCCTGCACCTCACCTTCGACGGGGCCGCCGCGATGGCGCGCCTGCTCAAGCGCCCGCTCAAGCACCTGCCGCCGCCTCACTGACGGCGCGCTAAAGCCCGCGCCCCCAGGCGTCGATGCAAGGAGTGACGCCCCATGCGGCTGAGGCCCGCCCCTGAGCAATCACCGGAGGTACAGCGGCTGCTCGCCGCGTCGCAGGCGCGCCCTGCGCGCGCCCTCGCCGCTCGCGAGCTTCGCAACGAGATCGTGGTCGGCGGCGCGTTCACGATCGCCGCGGTCGCGCTCGCCGTCCTCGCCCCCGGTTCGAAGAGCGTCGACGCCGGCGAGCTCGTGCTCGTGCTGGCCGGTCTCGCGATCGCATCGCGGGTGGTCTTCCAGGTCGGCTCCTGCTACACGATGCCGACCCAGATCGCCTTCGTCCCGGCCCTGTTCGTGCTCCCGCCGGCGGTCGTGCCGCTCGTGGTCGCCGCTGCTCTGCTGGTCGGGCGCTCGATCGACGTCGCCCAGGGGACGCGGCGCCCGTCGCGCCTGCTGAACGCGCTCGGCGACTCCTGGTTCTCGCTCGGGCCCGCGGTGGTGCTCGTGCTCGCCGACAGCCCTGCCGCGAACGCGGTCGGCGCGGGAGTACTGGTCGCGGCGCTCGCGGCCCAGCTGCTGGTCGACGCGCTCGCCTCTCGAGCCCGCGAGGCGCTCCACGGCGGGGCCTCCCTCGGCGAGCAGCTCAGCCAGAGCGTCTGGATCTACTTCGTCGATGCCCTGCTCTCGCCACTCGGGTTCGGCATCGCGCTCGCCGCGTCGATCGAGCCCGCGGCGATCACCCTCGGCTGGCCCTTGTTCCTCCTGCTGGCGGTGTTCGCCCGCGAGCGCGACGAGCGGCTCGCGTCGCTGCTGGAGCTCAGCGAGGCCTACCGCGGCACCGCCCGGGTGCTGGGGGAGGTGGTGGAGCACGATGACGCCTACACCGCGGCCCACATCCGCGGCGTCGCCGAGCTGGCCGCCGCCGTCGCGGCCGACCTGAACCTCACGCCGGACCAGCGGCGCCTGGTCGAGTTCGGGGCGCTATTGCACGACGTCGGCAAGATCGCGATCCCCAACAAGATCATCCAGAAGCCCGGCCCGCTCGACCGGACCGAGTGGGACGTCATCAAGACCCACACGATCGAGGGCCAGCGCATGCTCGCCCGGATCGGCGGCCTCATGCGCCGAGTCGGCGGGATCGTGCGCTCGTCCCACGAGCGCTTCGACGGCGGCGGGTACCCCGACGGGCTCGTCGCCGACGAGATCCCGATCGAGTCCCGGATCGTCTTCTGCTGCGACGCCTACAACGCGATGACCACCGACCGCGTCTACCGGCCGGCCCTCTCCCAGGCCGAGGCGCTCGCCGAGCTGCGCGCCAACGCCGGCACCCAGTTCGACCCGGTGGTCGTCGACGCGCTCGTCCACCGCGTCACGACGTTGCGGTACACCCACGCGCCGGCGCCACCGCGCGACGACGCCCCCCGGGTCAGCCCGAACGGGGATGGACGAATGTTCCGCCCGCCTTCCGAGCTGACCGTCGGCGACCGATAACAGGGCCTGCCGGGCGGCCGCTCGGCCTCGTCATCGGACCACGGGAGTTGCCTCAATGAAGACCGCGTTCGTAGCCCTCGCCTGCCTGCTCACCGCCCTGATCGTCTCGTCCTCCGCCCAGGCCGCAACCTGCGCCGGCGAGGGCACCCACTCGCAACGCTTCGCCAACTGGGGCGACACCGGCGACTACTTCCTCGCGCCCGGCGGCGACTTCGAGTCCTCGAGCACGGCCTGGACGCTCCAGCGCGGCGCGACCGTCGGTGACGCCGCGTCGAGCACGGGCGCGGCGCTCTCGCTGCCGCCCGGCGCCGCGGCGACCTCACCGCCGATCTGCGTCGCTCCGGGCTACACCCACGGGCGCATGTTCGGCGCCTCCGCGGGCCCGGCGCGCGTCCTCGGCTCGATCGTGAAGGTCGATGTCCTCGAGGCCGACGGCGGGTCGCGCCCGAGCAAGCTCGCGTTGCTGCGGTTCGACCGCAGCTGGGACCCGAGCGACCGCTTCATGCTCGGCGAGGACGATTTCGACCTCGACCCGACCACCGGCCTCGGCGAGGTCAGGCTGCGCTTCACGGCGATCGGCCCGGCCCAGACGGTGCTCGACGACGTCTACATCGACCCGAGCGCCCGCAACTAGCGAACTGGCGCTCGTCAGCCGCCGGCGAGCCCGGCCCGCAGCTCGCGCACGCGCTCGACCGCGATCGCGAAGCGCTGGCGCCAGCGCGGGTCGCCGAGCAGGTCCCGCAGGGGCTCCACCGCGGTCGCGGCGTCGGCGTCGCTGGTGAACACGAGCAGGTCGGCGCCGGCGTGCGCGGCCATCACCGCCGTCTGTCCGGGGTCGCCGAACGCCGCGGTGGTCTCGAGCGCGTCGGTCATCGACACGCCCCGAAAGCCCAGCCGGTCCCGCAGCTCCCCGGTGGCGAGGGCCGGCTCGAGCGAGGCCGGCCGGTCGCCGAACGCCGGGTAGACGGCGCTCGACAGCGTCACCAGGCGCCCGGCACCGCCACCGGACGCGAACGTCCGGTACGGCGCCTCGTCGACGCGCCGCAGGTGCGCTCGCGACACCGCGATCCGCTGCACCCCGACGTCCGTGTCCCCGGTCGCGGCGCCGAGGCCCGGGAAGTGCTTCGCGGTGGGCGCCACCCCGTGCCGCTCGAGGCCGTCCGCGAAGGCCTCCGCGCACCGCGCCACCACCCCCGGGTCGGCGCCGAACGACCTTCCCTCGGCGCCCATCGCCGAGCCCGGCGCCGCGACGTCGAGCACGGGGGCGAGGTCGGTGTCGAAGCCGACGCGGCGCAGCATCGCGCCGGTCGCGTCGCCCTCCCGCCCGCAGGTCGCAGGCCCGGCGGCACCCATCTGCGCGGCCGAGAGGTCGGGCGGGCCGGGCAGCCGCTTCACCTCGCCGCCCTCCTGGTCGACCATCACCAGCAGCGGCTCGCGCGCCTCGGGCGGCAGGGGGATCGAGCGCAGGTCGGCGATCAGCGCCGCCGCCTCGTCCGGGGTCGAGAAGTTCGTGCCGAACAGGACGACGCCGGCCAGGTCGCCGGCGGCGACCATCGACCGCACGGAGTCCGGCACCTCGGTGCCCGCGAAGCCGACGATCAGCCGCTGGCCGACGAGCTGGTCGGCGCCGAGGCGCGCGTCGGTTGAGCCACCGCCGGCGGCGAGCGCGACGGCGGCGACGGTCGCCGCGATCGCGGCCGTCATCGACGCGACGTGATTTGCGCCGAGGCGACGAAGAGCTTGGCGCAGTGGTCCACGAGCCGCTCGCGCGACACCGCGAGCGAACCGTCGAGCCATCTGATGACCAGTTCCGCGAGGCCGCCGACGAGGGCCACCGAGGTGAGCTCGGCGTCGACCTCGGAGACGGCGTCGGCGCCGTAGAAGCTCCGGGCCTTCTCGCTGATCAGGGCCGCGAACGAGCGGAAGGCCTCCGCGCGGCGCTCCTGCAGCGCCTCGTTGCCCAGCGACTCCACCAGGATCGCGCGGGCGCGCCGCGGGTCATCGGCGAGCAGCCGGACGAAGGCGTCGATCGCGGCTCGCGCCTTGGCGTCGGCGTCGTGCGGGGCCGCCTCGACCGCCGCCACGATCGCCCCGGCGGCCTCGGTCGCCACGCGGTCGAAGATCGCCGCCAGCAGCCGGTCGCGGTCGCCGAAGCTCTCGTAGAAGTAGCGCTCACTCAGCGCGGCCTCGGCGCACACCCCGCGCACCGTCGTCCCCGCCCAGCCCCGCTCGCCGAGCAGCTCAAGCCCGGCCTCGATCAGCCGGGCACGCCGTTCGGCACGCCGATCGTCGGCGCTGACGCCGCCGTAGGGACGGGCCGTGGAAGCCACGACCCGTGATTGTGACGGGTCTAGATGAGGGCCCCGCGGCTACCCCTTGGGAATCGTGAACAGCGACGCGGCCGAGGCGGCGAACATCATGTCCCCCTCGATCTTCAGCTTGCCGCTCATGAACAGCATCGGCCCGGCGACGCTCCCGGTGACCAGGCGGAGGAAGTCCGCGCCGCCGACGGAGAACGTCACCCGCGCCGCGTCGGCCTGAAAGCCCTCGTGTACCTCGCACGACCCGCCGCTGATCACGGTCTCGTACTCGTTGACGCCGTCATCCGGGCCGCCGCCGATGCGCCAGCGGATCACCGCCTCGGTGTCGCGGGCGGCGTCGGCGCGGAAGTGCTCGACCATCCGCCTGAAGATCTCGCCCAGGATCTGGTCGCGCATCGGCCCCGACATCAGCTCGGCGAGCTGCTCGTCGGTCGCCTGGGACATGTTCTTGGCCAGCTCGTTCGCGTCGATCTGCGTTGGATCGAGCTCGCCGGCGCCGTTGTTCGCCGCGGCCTCGGTCGCGGCGCCCTCTTCGGTCATCTCCGTCCTCCCTCGGTCGCTATTTGACGTGCACGCCTGAGATCGCCCGCGAGATCACGAGCCGCTGGATCTCGGCCGTGCCCTCGAAGATGTCGTAGATCTTCGCGTCGCGGTGCATCCGCTCCACCGGGAACTCCCGCGTGTAGCCGTTGCCGCCCAGGATCTGGATCGCGCGCTCGGTCACCCACGTTGCGACCTCGCCCGCCTTCACCTTCGACATCGAGCCCTCGGCGTTCGTGAACGGGATCTGGTTGCGTCCCATCCAGGCGGCGCGCCAGGTCAGCAGCCGTGCCGCGTCGATCTCGGTCGCCATGTCGGCGAGCGTGAACGCGATCGCCTGGTTCTCGATGATCGCCTTGCCGAACTGGCGGCGCTCCTTGGCGTAGTCGAGCGCGTACTCGTAGGCGGCGCGGGCGATACCCAGCGCCTGCGACGCGACGACCGGGCGGCTCGCCTCGAAGGTCTGCATGGCCGCCTGCGACTGTCCGCTCTTGCCTTCGCGGACGCGGGCGAGGCGCTCGTCGAGCTTCTCCTTGCCGCCGAGCAGGCAGGCGCCCGGGACACGGCAGTCGTCGAGGTGGACGTCGGCGGTGTGCGAGGCACGGATCCCGTGCTTCTTGACCTTCGCGCCCTGCTCGAGGCCCTTGGTGCCGGGGGGGACGATGAACGCGGCGTGCCCGCGCGAGCCGAGCTCGCGGTCGACGGTCGCGATCACGACGTGCACGTCGGCGATCCCGCCGTTGGTCGCCCACGCCTTCTGGCCGTTGATCACCCACTCGTCGGCGGCCTCGTCGTACTTGGCGTTGGTGCGGAGCGCCGAGACGTCGGAACCGGCATCCGGCTCCGAGGAGCAGAACGAGGCGACCTTCGGATCCTCCGGGGTGCCGAAGCACTGCTGGATCCACTCCGCCATCTGCTCCGGCGTCCCCTGGCCGAAGATCGCTGCGACCGCGAGCGACGTGCCCATGATCGACATCCCGATCCCGGCGTCGCCCCAGAACAACTCCTCGTTGACGATCGGCAGCGTCAGGCCCGACTCGTCGAACCAGAACTGGGCCAGGCCCTCGTAGCCGTAGAGGCCGATCTTCGCGGCCTCGGCGATCACCGGCCACGGTGTCTCCTCGCGCTCGTCCCACTCGGCGGCGGCGGGGCGGACGACGTCGGCGGCGAAGCCGTGGACCCAGTCGCGGATGTCCTTCTGGTCCTGGGTCAGCTCGAGCGAGAAGGTCGGCGGCAGAGCCCTGTCCCGGCGCGGCGACGGCCTGCGCGACGAGCCCCTCGGCGGTGGTTGCGTTCAAAAAGTGTTCAGCGCTCCTGGTCGGAAATTCGAGCCGAAGATATTACATCGCGTTATGTAACATCGCAAGGGGTAGGGGTAGACACTTCGATGACGACATTGACGGACAGCCTTCATGTACGGCCGGGCGATTCGCCCGGGATCTCGGAGATCGAGCTCCACGGCCACCGGGTCTGCTTCCGCCTGCGCGGCGACGGCCCGCCGGTCGTCCTGATCCACGGGATCACCGGCCGCTCCTCGCAGTGGGAGCCGGCGATCGACGAGCTCGAGGACGGCCACACGCTGCTGGCGCCGGACCTGCTCGGACACGGCGAGTCGGCCAAGCCGCGCGGCGACTACTCGCTCGGCGCCTACGCCAGCGCCGTCCGCGACACGATGGTCGCCCTCGGCCACGACCGGGCGACGATCGTGGGGCACTCGCTCGGCGGCGGGATCGCGATGCAGTTCGCCTACCAATTTCCCGAGCGCTGCGAGCGGCTCGTCCTGGTCTCCAGCGGTGGCCTGGGACGCGAGGTCCACCCGATGCTGCGCGCCGCGACGCTGCCGGGCTCGGAGTGTCGTGCTGCCGCTGCTCACCCACGCCACGCCTGCTCGCCGCCGGCGAGGCGGTCGGTCGGGCGATCGGCAGCGCTGCGGCCTGCAGGCCGGGCCCGACCTGGCCGAGGTCGCGCGCGGCTTCGCCTCGCTCGGCGAGTCCGAGGCGCGCTCACGCCTTCATCCAGACGATGCGCGCGGTGCTCGATCCGGGTGGCCAGCGCGTCAGCGCGCTCGACCGCCTCTATCTAGCGGAGTCCGTACCCACCCTGCTGATCTGGGGCGACTCCGACCCGATCATCCCCGCCGAGCACGGCCGCATCGCCCACGAGGCGATGCCCGGCAGCCGCCTGGAGCTGCTCGAGGGCGTCGGCCACTTCCCCCAGCTCGAGCGCCCGCGCCGCTTGTCGAAGCTGCTCGCCGAGTTCATCGCCGAGACCGAGCCCGCGGAGCTCGATACGTCGACGATCCGCGACCGGCTGCTGGCGGGCATGGTGTCGGGCTAAGGCCCGACGAAGGCCTGGACGCGGTAATGCGTGCCGTCATAGCCCGCCCAGACCGCAACCGCATTGCCGTCGCGGTCGGTGGCGACCAGGGGCCTCATGGAGTACTGGGCGGCGGTGGGCAGAGTCTGAACCGGCCCGGGGGCGCCGGCCGAGGAGATTGTCCGCGACCGGACCCGAGAGTTCAAGCCATTCGAATATCCCCACACCGCGACCGCATCGCCGTCGGCGTCGCTCGCAACGTCGCCCCAACCCGCTCCGGGGAGGTTCAGGATCGGGCCGAGAGCGCCGGTGGCGGACATTGTTCGCGCGCCGCCCGCCCAAACGGCGACCGCGTCGCCGTCGTCATCGATGGCGACCTCCGGTCCGCTGTACAGCCGGTCGGTGCCGGACAAATTCTGGATCGGCGCGAGGGCGCCGGTGGGCGAGACCGAGCGTGCTTCGATGACTTCGTGAAACACGCCGCGGGAAACGCGCCAGCGCCGTGACCAGACTGCGACCGCGGCGCCATCGGCGTTGACGCTGACGTGGGGGTCGGCGGTGCCGCCCGGGGCGGCGGGCAGGGACAGATCCTGAAGCGGACCGCGCGCGCCGCTCGACGAGACGGCTCGCTCCTGGATCCAGCGGCTGGAGCCTTCGCTGTGGTTCCAGACCACGACCGAGTCGCCGTCCGCGTCGGTCGCGACCTGCGGGTCGTCGTCCCACTGTCCCGCGACCGACAGGGTCTCGACCGGCCCCAGGACGCCGGCGGACGAGATCGACCGCGCCTGCACGATGTAGCCGTTGCCCCACGGGCGTTGCCAGACGACGAGTGCATCGCCGTCGGCGTCCACAGCCACCTGGGGGGCAGACGCGAAGTCCGGGCCTGTGACGGTACGGGTCGGCCCCAGCGCGCCGGTCGATGAGCTCGAGCGCGCCTGGATCTGATGGCTGTTGTTGTGCGCCCACGCCCACACGGCCACCGCGTCTCCGTCGGCGTTGCTCGCGATGTCGGGGTCGCTGCCGCCACCGCCCGACAGCGTCTGAGTCGGTCCCAGGACCCCGTTCGATGAGATCGAGCGCGCCTGGATGCGACTGTCGGAGTCCGAGTCCCGCTGCCAGACCGCCACCGCGTCGCCGTCGCCGTCGCTCGTGACTTCGTACGATGTGGCGTCGTAGCCGGGCGCGGACAGGTTCACCGGCGCGGAGAAGGCCGCGCGCGCCACCGCGACCGCCAGCAACAGCGCGACGACGGCGGCGAGCGAAACGCCGAATCTGACCCTCGGTCTAGCGAGTGTGAACATCGCCATCGGTCCCCAGCGTCGCGCCGCAGCGCGCCTGTGTCATCCCGTGGGGCTACGGCTTCTCGGTCCGTGGCGACTACCCACTGCGGGCGTCAGCGCCGGCGCTTCTCGATCCGGTCGAGCTCGCGCCCCATCCGCTTTTCGACCTCCTCGGTCATCACCAGCTGGAACATCGCCAGCAGCGCGTCAGAGGCCAGCGGGCGCATCCGCTCGAGCGCGTCGCGGACCGCCTGGAGGTCGTGCTCGGGATGGCCCTGGTCCTCGTACGGCTTCCAGACCCGGCGGACGAAGAGCTCGACGAAGGTCCTGGCGACCGCGGCAGAGTGCTTGCGGATCTCCGCCGCCACCTCGAGCGCGGTCTGGGGCGGGATGCCCAGCGCGGCGAGCTCGGCGCTCGCGCGGGCGAGGCGCGGGCTGAGCTCCTCGTAGTTGCCGTCCGGAAGCGGGCGCAGGATGCCGAGCTTCTCGGCCTTGCGCAGCAGCGCCGGCGCCGAGTCCCCGGCGTCCCAGCGCTCGGCGAGCTCCGCGGCCGAGACGATCTGCGGCTGCTCGTCCTCGAACGGGGCCTTGACCGCCCGCGTGAACCGCAGGACCTCGTCGCTGGAGCCGCCCGCGCTGTCGATCAGGCGGCTGATCGCCTCGAGCTTGAAGCCGTCCGCCTGCAGCTCGCGGATCAGCTCGATCCGCTCCTCGTGGTCGGGGCCGTAGAAGCCCGTGCGCCCGCGCACCTGCGGGGCGGGCAGCAGGCCGCGCGACTGATGGGCGCGGATGTTGCGAACCGTCATCCCGGTGCGCCGAGCGAGTTCGTCGATCGTCAGCTCTTCGGTTGCCACCTGCGCCATCGCTTACACGAGTCTACGCCCGGTCATGGCGCATCGGCCGATGTCACATGGTCCCTGGGTGATCCGGTTCGGTGGGCGGGCTCTCCGGCGGCCGCGGCCGGCCGCCTGGAAGGCGGTCGAGCGCCCGCCCGAGCCGCTCGACGGTGCCCTCGAGCGGTGTCGCGATCGAGACCGCGCGCTCGAGCACCGGCAGCGCCGCGACTACCTCGGCGCCGGCGTCAGCGACCTCCCTGGCGCGCTCGGCGATTACGCCGGACTCGCTCATCACCGCGTCTCCGAGAGCGATCATCCGCTCGCCCAGATCGATCATCGACTCCCCCCGGGACTCGATGCGTTGCCCGAGCTCGACGATCGCGGCGCTGTTGGCGGCGATCACCTCGCCCAGCGTCAGTGCTCGATCGAGCTGCTCCTGGACCCGGTCCGCACGGGCATCGAGCGCGTCGAGGCGCGCCGGAAGCTCGCGTGCGACCCCCGCGATCGTGCCCACGTCCTCGAACGCGCGGCGCGCCAGCCGCGCGGGGAGCTCGAACGGAAACGTGAGCGCGCTCAAGGCCCCGCCAGCCTAGAGGCTCTAGTCGTCGGCGAGCTCGGCGCGGCTGAAGCCGTCCAGCAGGTGGCGCAGCTCGGGCTCGCCCTCGTCGCCGACGAAGCAGACCGTCCCGGGCCAGTAGGGGCTCACCGCCGCCGTCTCGCCGAGCAGCCCCGGCGAATGGACCCAGCTGCCCGTGTTCCAGAGCGTCGTCCCGCGGCCGTCCTCCGGGCCGCCGCGCCGGTGGGTGTGGCCGAAGATCAGGTGCTCGACGTCGATCTCGAGGTCGGCCACTACGTCGGCCATGGCCTCGAAGCCCGCCCGGCCGATCGCGCCCGAGGAGAGGTCGGCGCGCACGGGGCCGAGCCCGAGGCGGTTGGCCACACCGACCGCGCCGGGCAGGGCGACCGAGCCGAGCAGCCAGCCGCGCACCTTTGATCCGCGGCCCTCGCCGCCGCCCATCATCTGCCACAGGCGCGCCGACGGGTTGGCGCCGCCGCGCCGCTCGCCGACCGTGGCCTGGGCGAGCCCGAAGAGCAGTGAGTAGACCGGCGTCTGCACGCGCTCGTACTCGTCCGGCGGCGTGGCCTGGGGCGAGCCGGGCGGCGCGAGCGGGTCGCTGCCCGCGTTGGCGATGCCGAGCACGCGCTCGACCATCGCCACCCCGAGCCGCTCGATCGTCGGCACGGTGATGTGGCGGTCGAGGTAGTGGCCGTGAGTCGCGTACACGCCCTCGCGCAGCCATAGACCCGGGTAGGCGAAGCTGACCCGGGCCGCCTGCGCGTGCTCGGCGAGCGCTTCGAACGCGAGGCCCTCAGGGCGGCCGAGCTGCTCGAGCTCGAGCGCGCCGGCGTCGATCAGCCCCCGGCGCTCCAGCCAGGGCTCGATCAGGTGGTGGTCGTGGTTGCCGGGGACGATCACGAGCTCGCGGCCCGCTACCGCGCCGGCGAGCGCGCTGATCGCAGGGGCCGCGACCTCCAGAACCTCGGCGAGCGGGCGGTCGCGAAGCTCGAGCACGTCCCCGAGCAGCACCAGCCGGTCTGCGCCCTCGAGGTGCTCGCACAGCAGGGCGCGGAAGCGCTCGCGGCGCAGCAGGTCGGCGCTGCTGCCGAGGCCCAGGTGCAGGTCGGAGATCACCGCGGTGCGCACCGGCTGATCGTCGCAGGGCGGGGACCGGCTCAGCCGACCACGCAGCCGGAGCTGCGCGGGCCGTGCGCCGGGAACGCCTCGGCCAGCGCCCCCGCGATCAGATGCGAGCGCGCCGCGTAGCCCTCGGAGGTGAAGTGGATGCCGTCCTCGATGAACCAGTCGTCTTTCACGTCAGAAGCCCAGTCGTACACGCGCATGTTCGGATAGCGCTCGCACGCGTAGTACAGGGCGACGTTCCAGAGCCCCATGTTGTCGTCGGAGTAGGGACCGCCGCCGTTGAGCGACTTGACGGTCAGCCACAGCACCGGGCGGTCGCCGACCACCGACATCATGCGGTCGATCCGCTCGCCCTGGTCGACCGAGCTGCCGACCGCCACGTCGGCGGTGTCGTTGGTGCCGAGCGCCATCACCCAGCAGCCGCCGTAGCCCCCGTTCGCGATCGCGCTGGCGGCGTCGTAGGCGTCCGTGCCGTCGGCAGGCGGCTCGACGATCGAGGTCGCGCCCTCGATCTCCATCCGCGACCGGGTCGCGCCGACCCGGGCGTACTGGGCGTCGATGCGGTCGCGCGCGTCCGGGAGGTAGTTGTGCGAGACCAGCCCCTCGGAGGTCGAGTCGCCGACATGGACGACGGAGTTGCACGACGTCCGCGGGGGCGTCGCGTCGCGTCGGTCGGCTGTCGCGCCGGGCCGCTCGGCCGGAGCGCGGTGCGGCGGCTGCGGACGGGTGCGAACGAACACGTGCGGGATCTGCTGCCCTTCGGGCTGGTCGGCCTGCGCCGAGGCCGGGATCGACGCCAGCAGACCGGTGACCGGCACGGCCGCGCCGCCGGCGAGCCCCTCGGCCGCGATCACGGTCGCGACCAGACCGGCGACGGCCCAGCCGAGGCGCGGGATCGGCGGGCGGGTCCAGGTCCGCGAGCGCACGCGCTTCAACACCCGCCCGAGCGCGCCGCGCCGCACCGGGTCCTCGACGTAGCGCCAGGACAGGGCCGCGAGCCCGAACGTCGCGAGCGTCTGCAGCGCGGCGCGGACCAGGTCGAAGCCCGGGTCGGGCACCGGCGTCGTCAGCGCGATCACCGGGAAGTGCCAGAGGTAGATCCCGTACGAGCGCACGCCGATCCACCGGATCGGCCCCCAGCCGAAGGCCCTCCCGAGCCGCGTCGCCGGGTGGGCGAGGCTCACGATCGCGAGCGCGGTCGCCACGGACAGGAGCAGGAGGCCGTACGGGTAGAGGAACGGCGAGTAGTAGTCGGTGCGCCAGATCAGCACGCCGATCACCGCCAGGCCGGCGAGCCCGGCCCCGTCGAGGACGCGGCGCGCGTTCGCGGTGATCGCGCTGCCGAGGCGGCGGGCCGGCCAGACCATCGCCAGCGCCGCTCCGATCAGCAGGCCGAAGGCGCGGGTGTCGGTGCCGTCGTAGACGCGGGTCGAGTCGAAGCCCGGCGCATAGAGCACGGCCATCAGCACGGCGGACGCCGCAGCGAGCACGAGCGTCGCGGTGGCCAGGCGCGGGCGCACCCGCGCCCGCCGCCCGGGCTCGCGCAGGAAGCGCAGACCGGCGAGGAGCACGAACGGCCAGACGAGGTAGAACTGCTCCTCGACCGCCAGCGACCAGAGGTGGCCGAGGGGCGACGGCGGGCCGAAGCGGTCCACGTACGGGACGTCGGAGAAGATCTGCCACCAGTTGTTGACGTAGGTCGCCGCCGAGGCGACCGCGCCGCGCAGCGGCTCGAGCTCCGCCGGCCGCAGGAGCGTCACCCAGGCCGCGACCACGATCAGGATCACGAACAGCGCCGGCAGCAGGCGGCGGGCGCGCCGCAGCCAGAAGCGGCCGAGGTCGACGCCGCCCTTGACCCACTCCTCCAGCAGCAGGTCGGTGATCAGAAAGCCGCTGAGCGTGAAGAAGACCCCGACGCCAAGCAGCCCGCCGGACGCCCACCCGAGGTCGAGGTGGTACGCGAGCACGGCGAGAACCGCCAGCGCGCGGAGCCCGTCCAGGCCGGGCATGTAACGCTGGCCGCGCTCTACAGGCCTAGGCACGGCTGATCACCGCTTCAGAGTGTTGTGACTCCGAAGCGCCCGAGTCAAGCCTGCACGAGCGCTTTCACCTGCTCACGGCCGGAAACCCGCCGGCCGCCGGGCCGCGACCATCGGGTCATGTCCGACTCGGAGAGGACGCCGAGGGGTCGGCCGCCGCTGCCGGCGCGACTGCTCGGGATCGGGGCCCGCGGCGCCGAACGCGTCGCGTCGGCGACGGGCATCGACGATGCGCTGGAGTCGGCCACCGAGGAGACGATCGTCCGCGCGCTCGAGAGCCCGGCGGTCGAGCGGGCGGTCGTGCGCGTGCTCGAGTCCGACGCGGCGCAGGACGCGCTCCAGCGCACGCTCTCCAGCCCGGCGGTCGAGCGGGTCGCGGCCGACGTGCTCGACTCCGAGCTCGTCGACCGCGTCTGGGAGCAGCTGCTCGCGTCGGACGAGGTCCAGCAGCTCATCGAGCGGATCGCCGAGGCGCCCGAGATCCGGGCGGCGATCGCCTCTCAGGGCGTCGGCCTGCTGCGTGACATCGGCCGCCAGATCCGCAACGTGGCGATGAAGCTCGACGACGGACTCGAGCGAATCTTCCGGAGGCTGATCGGGCGCCCCCGCCGCGAGCCCACGCAGAACATGGGCCTTGTCACGCGCTCGGTGGCGATGCTGATCGACGGCGTGATCCTCAACGGCATCTTCCTCCTGGTCGCCGCGCTGGTCGGCTTCGTCGCGTCCGCGCTCGGCGATCCCAACGGGGTCTCCACCTTCGGGCTCGTCTTCGGGCTCAGCTCCTGGATCGTGTTCGGATCCGCCTACCTGCTGATCTTCTGGTCGACCGCCGGGCAGACGCCGGGCATGCGCCTGATCTCGATCCGGATCGAGGACCACGACGGCTCGGCGCGGCTGGGGTTCCGCAGCGCCCGTCGTCGCCTCGTCGGCCTGATCCTCGCGCTGATCCCGTTCGGGCTCGGCCTGCTCGGGCTCCTCACCCGCGACGACCGCCGCGGACTGTGGGACCGGCGGGCGGGAAGCGACGTGATCGTCGACGATCGGCTCGCCGCGCCCTGGTCCGGGCAATAGACTCGCGCCATGAGCGCCACAGGCGCCGTGTCCGCCGGGATCGAGGTCGAGAACCCGGCGACCGGCGAGACGATCGGCACCGTGCCCGATCTCCCCACCGAGGAGGTTCGCGCGATCGTCGCCGCGGCGCGCGCCGCGCAGCCCGGGTGGGCGGAGGCCGGGTTCGACGCCCGGGCCGAGGTCCTGCTGGCCGCCAGGCGCTGGCTGGTCGCCAACGGCGAGCGCGTCGTCACGACGATCTGCGGCGAGACCGGCCGGCCTGCCGACGAGACCCAGTTCGCCGAGATCTCCTACGGCCTGATGGCCCTCGAGTTCTGGGCCAAGCAGGCGCCCGCGTACCTCGCCGACGAGGAGATCGCCTCCGCCTCGCCGCTGGTGCGCGGCCGCAAGCTCGTCGTCCGCTACGCCCCGCTCGGGGTGATCGGCGTGATCGGCCCATGGAACTACCCGCTCACGAACTCGTTCGGCGACTGCATCCCAGCGCTCGCGGCCGGCAACGCGGTCGTCCTCAAGCCCTCCGAGATCACCCCGCTGACCTCGTTGCTGATGGCCGAGATGCTCGCCGACTGCGGCCTGCCCGAGGGCGTCTTCCAGGTGGCAACCGGTCGCGGCGAGACCGGCGCCGCGCTCGTCGACGAGGTCGACTACGTGATGTTCACGGGCTCCGTGGCGACCGGCAAGAAGGTGATGGCGCGCGCCGCCGAGACGCTCACACCCGTGAGCCTCGAGCTCGGCGGCAAGGACCCGATGATCGTGCTCGCCGACGCCGACCTCGAGCGGGCCGCGAACGCCGCCGCCTCGTACGGGCTCAACAACTCCGGCCAGGTGTGCATCTCGGTCGAGCGCATCTACGTCGAGGAGCCGGTGCACGACGAGTTCCTCGAGCTGCTGACGCAGAAGGTCGAGGGGCTGCGCCAGGGCCCGCCCGGCGAGCCGGGCACGGTCGACATCGGGGCGATCATCTTCCCGCCGCAGATCGAGCTGATCGAGGCGCACGTCCAGGACGCGGTCGACAAGGGCGCCCGGGTGGTCACCGGGGGCGAGCGGGGCGAGGGCCCGGGCCGCTTCTACCAACCGACCGTGCTCACCGGCGTCGACCACTCGATGCGCTGCATGGTCGAGGAGACCTTCGGCCCGACCCTGCCGGTGATGAGCGTGGCCGACGTCGAGCAGGCGATCGAGCTCGCCAACGAGGGTCCGTACGGCCTGCAGGCCTCGGTGTGGACCCGCGACCACGAGCGCGGCGAGCTGATCGCGCGGCGGCTCGAGGCGGGGACCGCGATGGTCAACGACGCGCAGCTCAACTACGCGGCGCTTGAGCTGCCGATGGGCGGCTGGAAGGCATCGGGCCTGGGCTCTCGCCACGGGCCGGACGGCATCCGCAAGTACACGAAGCGCCAGTCGCTGATGGTCACGCCCGGGTACGCCCCGGCGCGCGACCCGCACCACTTCCCCTACAGCGCGCAGGTCACCCAGATGATCGGCGACACCTTCGCCGCGCTCGCCACGAGCGAGCTCTTCGACGACGCGCAGCGGGCGACGCTGGCGGCGCTCTGCGACACCTTCATCCCCTCGCTCGAGCCGCCCGCCGGCGACGAGGAGCGCAGCGGGTTCTGGCTGCGGGCCGCCTCGCACCTGAGCGTCCCGGAGGCGATCGAGATCGCCCTGCTGCAGGCCGGCCTCGACGACGTCCAGGTCGCAGGCCTGCGCGGGCTGCTCGACTCGCTGGCCGCCAACGGGATGGCGGCGGCGGTCCCGCAGGAGGCGCGCGAGGCGATCGTGCACGCGTTCAGCGAGGCGAGCCCAGAGGCGCTGGCCGGGGTCGCCACCCTGCGCGGCCTCGCCGGGACGCTCTTCTACGCCCTGCCGGATCTCGGCACCGGCACGAACCCGAACTGGGAGGCGATCGGCTTCCGGCCGCCGGACCCGCCGCCGGTCGGGCGCGAGCGCCCGCTCACGGTCCGGCGCGCGACCGGCGCCGACGAGACGGTGGAGGCCGACGTCTGCGTCGTGGGCTCGGGCGCCGGCGGCGGCGTGATCGCCGCCGAGCTCGCCGCCGCGGGCCGCTCCGTCGTGGTGCTCGAGGCGGGCGACTACCTCGACGATGCCGACTTCGACGGGTACGAGCTCACCGCTTACCAGCGCTCCTACCTGGGGGGCGGGCCGTTCCCCACGGTCGAGGGCCAGGTCTCGATCGTCGCCGGCGCGGGCGTCGGCGGCGGCACGGTCGTCAACTGGACCAACTGCCTGCGCACCTACGACCACGTCCGCGCCGAGTGGGCGGGCGAGCACGGGCTCACCGACCTGGCCGAGTCGGACTTCGACCGCCACCTCGACTCCGTCTTCGAGCGGCTCGGGGTCAACGACGAGTGCAGCGACCTAAACGGCCCGCACCAGCGGATGCGCGAGGGCTGCGAGCGGCTGGGCTATGACTTCCAGCTCATCACCCGCAACGCCGACCGCGACCTATACGCGCCCGAGAGCGCTGCCTACATGGGCTTCGGCGACGCCTCGGGCTCCAAGCGCTCGACCGCGAAGACCTACCTCGTCGACGCCCAGGCCGACGGCGCCGGGATCTTCATCGGCGCCGCGGCCACCCGTGTGCTGGTCGAGGGCGGGCGCGCGGCGGGGGTGCAGGCCACCTGGACCGACCCGGCGGCACCCGCCGCCAACGGCGCCGGGGCGGCGACGCTCACGGTCCGCGCGCCCGTGGTCGTGGTCGCGGCGGGCTCGATCCAGTCGCCGGCGCTGTTGCTGCGGTCCGGCATCGGCGGCCCGGCGGTCGGCGACTACCTGCGCCTGCACCCGACGGTCGCGGTGACCGCCTTCTATGACGAGCCGCAGAACTGGCTGTGGGGGCCACCGCAGGCGGCGCTGTCGCATCAGTTCGCCGACACGGGCGACGGCTACGGATTCTTGATCGAGTCGGCCCAGGCGACGACCGGCCTGTTCGCGGGCGCCCTGCCGTGGCGCTCGGGCGCCGACCACAAGCGGCGCATGCGCCAGTGGGCGAACGCGGCTCCGTTCGTGGGCGTCACCCGCGAGCACGGCCACGGCCGGGTCGAGATCGACGCCGCCGGCAACCCGCTCGTCCACTATCCGATCGCCGACGAGACCGATCAGCGCACGCTGCGCCTCGCTGTCGAGCAGCTCGTCCGGGTGCACGAGGCCGCCGGCGCGCGCGACATCGTCGCCTCCGGCGTGAAGGCCCCGGACTGGTCCCGCGGCGACGACCTCGAGACGTACATCGCGGCGCTCAACGGGCTCGCGATCGTGCCCCGCGAGTACGTGACCTTCTCCGCCCACCAGATGGGCAGCTGTCGCATGGGCCGCGACCCGCAGACCTCGGTCGCCAACCCCTGGGGCGAGCTCCACGACACGCCGGGCGTCTGGGTCGGCGACGCCAGCGCCTTCCCGAGCGCCTCCGGGACCAACCCGATGGCGACGATCATGGCGCTCGCGCGGCGCACCGCGCACGCGATCGCCGCCGCGTAGCGCCGGCGTGAGCGCACCCGCCAAGCTCACGGTCGCGGTCACAGGCCCCACCGGCGACGTCGGCCGCGCGGCGGTGCGGGCGCTCGAGGCGCGCCCCGAGGTGGGGGAGATCATCGGCATGGCGCGCCGGCCCTTCGATCCTGCGGAGCACGGCTGGCAGCGCACCGTCTACCGCCGCGGCGACATCCTCGACCGCGACGCCGTGGACGGCCTGGTGGCCGATGCGGACGTGGTCGTCCACCTCGCGTTCATCATCTTCGGCGACCACGACGAGGCCCACCAGGTCAACCTCGAAGGTTCGCGCAACGTCTTCGAGGCGACCGCGGCGTCGTCGGCATCGCGGCTGGTCTACACATCGTCGGTCGCCGCGTACGGCTTCGACGGGAGCGACCGGGGCTGGCTCACCGAGGACATGCCCGCCGCGGGGACCAAGGGCTTCTACTACTCCGCCCACAAGGCCGAGCTCGAGGGCCTGCTGGCCGGCTCGCTCGCCGGCTCGGACACCGAGGCGTACGTCTTCCGGCCCTGCGTCGTCGCCGGTGCCGACGCCCCGACGCTGGTGGGGATGCTCACCACCGGCAACCGGTTGACCGCCGCCCTCGGGCCGCTGCGCCGCGGCCTGGAGCGCCTGCCCGTGGTCAGGCCCGTGCTCCCGGACACCGGGGTGCCGTTCCAGCTCGTCCATCACGACGACGTCGCCACGGCGATCGCGGCGGCGGTGGCGGGGGAGGGGGAGGCCGGCGTCTACAACCTCGCCGCCCCGGACGAGGTGACCACCGCCGACCTCGCCCGCGTGCTCGGCTGGGCGACCGTGCCGGTGCCGAAGGCGGCCGTGTCCGCGGTCGCGGCGGCGATCGACCGCGCGCCGCTGACGCCCTCGATCGCAGAGTGGATCAACGCCTTCCGCACGCCGGTGCTGATGGACAGCACCAAGGCCGCGCGCGAGCTGGGGATCGGCGAGTGGCGCTCGGCAGCCGAGACGCTCGCCGAAACGATCGCCGCCGCCCGCGAGAGCGGCCAGCTCTGAGCGCCGCCCGCGGCCGCCGGTAGCGTCCCGGGCGTGATCGGGCTCCGGGGAGTGGCCGCGGTGATCGCCGTGGCGGTGGTCGGCGCGGGCGCCGCCGCGGCGCCGGCTGCGGCCGCCGGCCCTCAGCACCAGCTCGTCCGCACCTACGCCCCGATCACCATGCTGCGGACCTCGGACGACCTGCCCTGCGACCCGAACGCCGAGCAGTACGAGCCGACGACCGTGAACACGGTGCTCGGGAACCCCCGCGTGACCCTCGTCCCTCCGGCCGGCAGCGGCACGGACAGGATCGAGGCGCCGACCGCGGCCGACATCGCCGGCCTCGGCGACGGCTATCACCTCGACCTCCCCGGCGACCCGCTCGAGCCCGGCTGCACGTACGCGCGCGACTTCGCCGCCCTGGTCGCGTCCGGCGAGGCGCCGCCGCTCACGTACGCGCACATCCGCCGCCGCCCCGAGGTCGATCGCGTCGTGGTCCAGTACTGGTTCTACTACTACTACAACCAGTTCAACGACCTGCACGAGTCCGACTGGGAGGGGATGCAGCTGGTCTTCGACGCGACCACCGCGTCGGAGGCGCTCGAGGCCGGGCCGTCCGAGGTCGGGCTGTTCCAGCACGGAGGCGGCGAGTCGGCGGACTGGGACGACGCGAAGGTCCGCAAGGAGGGCTCGCACCCGGTCGTGTATCCGGCCGCGGGCTCGCACGCGACCTTCTACGAGGACGCGATCTACATCGAGAACGGGCGCCGCGGCTCCGGCGTGGGCTGCGACAACGCGAGCGAGCCGCTGCGCCGCGTGGCCCCGCGCCCGGTGCTCGTGCCGACCCATCCGAAGCCGGGCTCGCGCTTTCAGTGGCTCACCTACGAGGGCCGGTGGGGCCAGCGCGAGTCGGGCTTCAACAACGGGCCGACCGGGCCCAACACGAAGCTGCAGTGGCTGCGCCCGCTGGTCACCCAGCAGACCCTGCGCGAGACGAGCGCGGTGCTGCCCGCCGGGGCGATCGCCGGGCCGACGATCACCTCCGTGTTCTGCGGGGCGATCGCCCAGGTCTCGACCGTCATCAACATCGCGGCGCGCACGCCCGTCGGGGCGATCGCGCTCGTGGTCGGGTTCGCGCTGGTGATCATCGTGCCGCTCACCCTCACCAAGTGGCGGCCCGTCGAGCTCGACCCCCTGCGCATGCCCAGGACCTTCGGCCAGATGATCCGGGCCGCGCGGCAGATCTACGGGCGCCACTGGATGACGCTGGTGCCGGTCGGACTCACCGCGATCGTGATCATCGGGGGGCTCGACGCCGTCCTGCTCGGGATCTCGAAGCTGATCAGCCACGGGGTCGGCGACGTGATCGGCATCGGGACGGTGCGGTTCGAGCTCAAGGGCTCGCTGCTCAGCACCGGCACGATCGGGGCGACGATCGTCTCCGGCGCGGTGGTCGTGTTCGTCCGCGAGCTCGACCGCAGCGGCGCCGACCCGGGACCGTTCGGCGCCTACCGCGGCCTGCGTACGCGGTTCTGGCGGATGCTCGGCGCTCAGCTCCTGGTCGCGCTCGCGACGGTGGTGCTGGCGATCACGATCATCGGCCTGCCGATCGCGGTCTGGAAGTACGTCGAGTGGCAGTTCGTCCAGCAGCAGGTGCTGTTCGAGAACAAGGGCGTCCGCGACGCGCTGCGAGGCAGCACCCGCCTCGTCCGCGGCCACTGGTTCTACACCCTCCGCGTCGCCGGTTTCCTGTGGCTCATCAGCCTCGTCGCCGGCCCGGCGCTGGGCCTCGCGCTGGTGTTCACCGACATCCCGCTGTGGGCCGTCAACCTGCTCGGCTCGATCGTCTTCGCGCTCCTGATCCCGTACGTCGCGATCGCCCGCACGCTGCTGTATTTCGACCTGGAGCTGGTCGCCGAGCCGGCGGGGCTGCCTAGCCCAGCGCCTGCGCCAGCCCCGGCGGCCGGGTGACGAACGCCAGCCAGATCTCCATCAGCGTCTGCGTCGCGACCTCGGGGGAGACCCTGGGCTCGCCGCCGAAGACGTCCATGAGGTAGCCCTCGGTCAGGCGGTTGAGGGCGCGCGCCGACTCCGTGGCGTTGGCGGGCGGGTTCCCGACCTGCTCGCCCGCGCGCTGCAGCAGCTCCGCGACGAGCTCGTCCAGGCGCTCGCGCAACGGGCCCAGCCGGGCGGCGACCACCGGGTCGGCGGCGGCCGCTTCGATCACCGCCCTCAGCAGCGGGCCGTGGCGGGTGTAGACGGCGACCGGGACGTCGATCGCCTCGCGCAGCACGGCCGGGTCCGGGACCTCGCGGTCCGGGTCGGCGAGCCGGGCCTCGGCCAGGGCGAGCTGTCTCTCGTAGAGCTCGTCCATCGCCTCGCGGGCGACGGACAGCACCAGGTCGCCGAGGTCGTCGAAGTGGCGGTAGAAGAGCGTCCTGCCGATGCCGGCGCGCTCCATGATCTCGCCCACGCTGAGGTCGGCGTAGGAGCCCTGGCGGACGAGCTCCTCGGCGGCGTCGACGATCCGCTGGCGGCTGCGCTCGCGGCTCTCGCGGTGCCGCGCGCGCGAATCGGTCGGGTTCCTCGCCATAGTTGACACAGTGTGACACATTGTGTTACGGTCGTGAACGCATGGACGCATTCAGGACTCCGGACGAACGGTTCGCAGACCTCCCGGGCTTCGACTTCGAGCCCCGCTACCGCGAGGTGGACGGCCTGCGGCTCGCCCACGTCGACGAGGGCGACGGGTCGCCCGTCGTGTTCGTGCACGGCGAGCCGACCTGGTCGTACCTCTGGCGCAAGGTGATCCCGCCGGTGCTCGCCGCCGGCCATCGCTGCATCGCGCCCGACCACGCCGGCTTCGGCCGCTCCGACAAGCCCAGGGAGCTGGACTGGTACTCCTACGACCGTCACGCGGAGCTCTTCGCCGAGCTGCTCGAGCACCTCGACGTCCGCGACGCGACCGTCGTCGTTCACGACTGGGGCGGGCCGATCGGTCTGCGCGCCGCCGTCGATCAGACCGACCGGATCGCCAGGATGGTCGTGATGGACACCGGTCTGTTCACGGGCGAGCAACCGATGTCGGACGCCTGGAAGACCTTCCGCGACTTCGTCGAGCGCACCGACGACCTCCCGATCGGGATGCTGGTCTCCAACGCGACCGCCCGCGGCATGGACGACGACGTGATCGCCGCGTACGAGGCGCCGTTCCCGGCGGCCGAGGCGAAGGCCGGCGCACGGGCCTTCCCGCTGATGCTCCCGACCAGCCCGGAGATGCCGGGCGCGGCGGCCGGCAGGCGGGTGCTGGAGGCGCTGCGCACCGATGAGCGCCCGAAGCTCCACCTCTGGGCCGACTCCGACCCGATCATCCCGTTCAAGGTCGGGGAGCGGTTCGCGGCCGCGATCAACGCCGACCCGCCCGAGAAGATCGACAACGCCTCGCACTTCCTCCAGGAGGACGCGGGCGAGGAGATCGGCCGCCGGATCGCCGCGTGGCTGGAGGGGTCGCGATGACTGGCCCGCTCTACGCCCTCGGCGGCTTCTGCGCCCGCCACGCGAAGATCGTCTTTCCGCTCTGGATCCTGATCGTGATCGGGATCTCGCTCGGCGCGAAGGCGACCGGAAGCCCGACCTCCGACGACACGACGATCCCCGGCTCGGACTCGACCAGAGCGACCAACCTGCTGGAGGACAAGCTGCCCTCCCAGGCCAACGGCTCGGTCCCGATCGTGATCGAGTCCAAGAGCGGCAAGCTCACCACGGGCGCCAACCAGAAGGCCGTTCAGGCCACCGTCGATCAGCTCAAGGCAAACCAGTACGTCCGCTCGCTGATCAACCCGCTCAAGCAGCAGAACAAGAGCTCGCTCGCCGAGCACCAGACGCTCGGGATCATCAGCGTCAACCTCACTCTCGGTAGCGGCGACCTGGACGACGACGCGGCGAATTCCGTCTTCGACGAGACCAAGCCCGCCAGCGACGCCGGCCTCGAGGTCTCCGCGGGCGGCTACCTCGGCGGCCAGCTCTCCTCGCCGAGCACCAGGCTGAGCGAGATCGTCGGCATCGTCGCCGCGATGATCGTGCTCGTCTTCGTGCTCGGGACGGTGCTCTCGATGGTGATGCCGATCCTCACGGCGCTCGCCGGCGTCTTCTCCGGCCTGGCGCTGATCGGCGTCCTCGGCGCGGCGCTCGTGGTCCCGTCGATCGCCCCGACGCTCGCGATCATGCTCGGCCTCGGGGTCGGCGTCGACTACTCGCTCTTCATCGTCAGCCGCTACCGGGCGCTCTACGACGGCGGCATGGAATCCAAGGAGGCCGTCGCGCGGGCGGTGGCCACCTCCGGCGGCGCCGTGCTCTTCGCCGGCAGCACCGTCGTGATCTCGCTGCTCTGCCTGTTCTTCGGGGGCATCCCGCAGGTGCAGGAGCTCGGCTACTCGGCCGCGATCGCCGTCGCCGTGGTGATCGTCGCGTCGCTGACGATGCTCCCGGCCGGCCTCAGCCTGCTCGGCCCGCACATCAACGCGCTTCGGGTCCGCAAGCACGTCCCCGAGGAGGGCGAGATCGACCCGGACCACCCGAACGGCTGGAGCCGCTGGGCCGGGGGGATCGGCCGCCACCCGGTGATCGCGGCCGTGGCGGGGATCCTCGTCCTCCTGGTGCTCGCGATCCCGGTGACCCAGATCCACCTGGGCGCGCAGGACAACGGCCAGATGCCGACCTCGACCACGATCCGCCAGTCCTATGACGCCCTCGCCAAGGGCTTCGGCGTCGGTTACAACGGGCCGCTGCTGGTGGCCGTCGACATGAAGCCGCCGGCGCACAACGATCAGAAGTCGCTCAACCAGCTCAACAAGCAGGTCAACCAGCAACAGCAAAAGGCCCAGCAGCAGGCGGAGCAGCAGATCACCCAGCTCACCCAGAAGTACACGCAGCAGCTGGTCGAGCAGGGCGTCCCGGAGGCGGAGGCCCAGCAGCAGGCCCAGCAGGAGGCGACCCAGCAGGTCGAATCCCAGCCCCCGAGCCAGCACCAGCAGCAACAGCAGCAGAAGGCCAACCAGCAGAAGAAGTTCCTGAAGACACCCGAGTCCGACCCGCGGCTCGTGAAGCTGCAAACGAAGATCTCGAAGACGTCCGACGTCAACGCGGTGTCGTCGGCCACGCTCAACAACGCCGGCACGGCGGCCGCGTTCTCTGCGATCCCCAACTCGGCGCCCTCGGCCGACCGCACCCAGGACCTGGTCAACGAGCTGCGCGACACGGTGGTCCCGAAGGCGCTCAAGGGAACCCAGGTGGTCGCCTACATCGGGGGCACCACCGCCGGCAACATCGACCTGGCGACGAAGATCGGCGACGTGCTGCCCCTGGTGATCCTGATCATCGTCGCGCTCAGCTACCTGCTGCTGACGCTCGCCTTCCGGACGATGGTGGTCCCTGCGCTGGCGGCGGCGATGAACCTGCTCGCGGTCGCCGCGGCCTACGGGATCCTGGTCGCGATCTTCCAGAAGGGCTGGGGCGTCGAGCTGCTCGGGCTCGACCACGCGGTGCCGATCGTCAGCTTCGTGCCACTGATGATGTTCGCGATCCTCTTCGGCCTCTCCACCGACTACACGGTGTTCCTGCTCACGCGGGTCTCGGAGGAGAACGAGCTCCACGGCGACCACCGCCTGGCGATCGTCAGCGGCCTCGGGCGAGCGATCCGGGTCATCATCGCCGCCGCCTCGATCATGATCCTCGTCTTCTCGAGCTTCATCATCAGCGGTGACCCGACGGTGAAGCAGTTCGGCGTCGGGCTCGCGGCCGCGGTGGCGGTCGACGCGGTCATCGTCACCCTGGTGCTGCCCGCGCTGATGCTCCTGGTGGGCAAGGCGACCTGGTTTCTGCCCGGCCCGATCGAGCGGCACATGCCCCGACTCGGGATCGAGGGCGAGGAGTACTTCGAGGGCCGGGACAAGCAGGCCGCCCCGCCGCCCGAGCCGGACCCGGCGCCTACAGCCTGACGACGACCGCGCTGGTGATCATCTCGGCCAGGTGGCCGGTGGGGATCCCGCCGACCGAGCCGCCACCCGAGGTCACCTCGACGCGGCCGTCGTTGCTGGCGAGCTGCATGTCCATGCGCACGGGCACCGTCGTGTCGACCGGGCCGAAGAGCTGATCGAAGATCGCGCCGGCCAGGCTGGTGCCCGGGAGGTCGACGTTGTCGAGCCCGTAGTGGACGAGGTCGGCCGGCGAGGTCTCGCCGCCCAGGGCCAGGTGGTAGGGGCCCGAGCCGTCGCGGGTGAGCTCGAAGCGGTCGATGTGGAGCGGGCCGGCCTTGGAATTGGTGATCAGCACGTCGACGATCCCGAACCCGTCAAGCCGGTCGAACACCGGATCGCCGGGGGTGACGTCGATGTCGAGGTCGTTCGCGGACACCTGGAGGCGCTCGCCGCGCCCCCAGAGCAGGCGCGCCGCCGGCACCGCGCCCAGGGTGACGTCGGCGGTCCCGCCCCCAGCCGTGAGCCGGTCCTCAATCCGACGCTCGCCCAGCCCGGGGACGAGGATCTGGCTCGCGACCAGCAGGAAGATGAAGACTCCGACGGCGATCCGTGCCCAGCGAAGCATCCCGAAAGCTTAGGAGAAGGCCGGCGTGGCGCCTGAGGCTGCACTACATTCCGCTGCGTCGGCATGGAAGCAAGCCAGGCCCGCAGCGCGGGGGGTCACGCCAAACGCGGTAGGAACAGGGCGAGCATCGCGCTCGCGGTCGTCGGCGCGGTCCTAGCCGTGGTCGGGGTCCTGCTGTTGTACGTGCGGGTGGAGCTGGTCGACGAGGACGCGTTCGCCGACCACACGGTGACCGCCCTCAAGGACGATCGGGTGCGGGAGCTGGCCGCGACCGAGATCGTCGTCCAGCTCGTCGAACGTGGGTCCCCGGACCTGGTCGCCGCCCGGCCGCTCCTCGAGCAGGTGGTCTCGACGGTCCTCGACACAGGGCCGTTCCAGCAGATCTTCCGCGAGGCCGGCAAGCAGACGAACAAGCTGCTGTTCGTCAAGGAGAAGAACAACGTCGCGTTCGACGTCGCCGACGGCCTGCAGATCGTGCGCTTCGCGCTCCAATCGATCAACCCGAAGCTCGCCGACGACCTGCCGAAGAGCGTCGACCTGGCGCTGCTCAAGCTCAAGCAGCGCGACTTCGCCAGCGGCACGCTCGAGTTCGCCGCCAGCATCCGCTGGCTCGGCCTCGTCGCCCCGCTGATCGCGATCCTCGTGCTGCTCGGCGCGGTCCTCCTCGAGCCCGACCGGCGCCTCGGGATCCTGCGGGTGGCGCTCGCGATCGCCGCCGCGGGCGCCGTGATCGCGATCGTCTACCTGATCCTGCGCGCGCGCATCCTCGCTGGGGTGATCGGGACCCAGGAGCTGACCGATCAGGACGTCCGCGACGCCGTCGCGGGGATCCTGGACGCGTTCATCGGCGGCCTGTTCACGTGGGGGCTCGTGCTCGGGCTGGCGGGCTTCGTCGTCGCGGGCGCGGCCGCCGCGCTCGACCCGGACCGCACCTCCGATCCGGTCCTGCGGCTCCAGCGGGTCGTCACGAGGCGCCCGGAGAGCACGCTCGGGAGGCTGGTGCGCGGCGTGGCCGCGGTGGCCGCCGGCTTCATCTTCGCGCTCGACTGGCAGTTCGCGTTCAGCGTCGTCGGCCTGCTCGCCGGCGCCTACCTCATCTACTTCGGCGCTGGCGAGCTGCTCCTGTTGCTCGGCGGCGGTGGCACCGTCACGGCGGAGGAGAGCAGTGTGCGCAGGCGCAGCTTCGGGCGCACGATCGCCGTCGTCGCCGTCGGCGTGGGGGCCGTTGTCGTCGCGGTGATCATCTTCACCTCGGGCCCCGGTCCGCGCGAGAAGGCGGTCGCCAGTCTCTCGAACGGCTGCAACGGCTCGCCGGCGCTGTGCAGCCACCGCCTCAACGAGGTCGTCTTCGCGGGCACCCACAACTCGATGTCGGCCGCCGACGACCCCGGCTGGTTCATCGCCAACCAGCGCCACGACATCCCCCAGCAGCTCCAGGACGGGATCAGGCTGTTCCTGATCGACCCGCACTGGGGGATCCAGGGCTCCGACGGCAGGGTGCGCACCGACTTCCAGGCCGAGGGCCGCGACCGCAACAAGGTGGTCAAGGCGCTGCCGCCCGCGACCCTGGCGGCGGCCACGCGGCTCGCCGGCCGCGTCGGCATTGCCGGCACCGGCGGGGGGCAGAAGGAGGTCTTCCTCTGTCACACCGTCTGCGAGCTCGGCGCGACGAAGATGGTCGACTCGCTCAACGACATCCACCAGTTCCTCGACGACAACCCGGGCGAGGTGGTGATCCTGTTCATCGAGCCGTACGTCTCGCCGCAGGCGATCGAGCAGGTGTTCAAGGAGGCCGGCGGGCTCGACCAGATGGCTGCCGTCCTCGACCGCAACGCGCCGCTGCCGACGCTCGGCCAGCTCGTGCGCTCCAACAAGCGGCTCGTCGTCTTCACCGAGAACGACGCCGACGGGTCGGTGCCCTGGTACCTGGACGGCTTCTCGTTCATCCAGGACACGCCTCTGGGGGTGAGCAACCCGGATGACCTCAGCTGCAAGCGCAACCGGGGCGACGCGGACAGTCCGCTGCTGATGCTCAACCAGTGGGCCGACCTGTTCCCGCCGCGCCGGGCTGCGAACGTTGCCTTCCAGACGCACAAGGAGCTGATCAGCCACGCGCACGAGTGCGCACGCAAGCGTGGGCTCCCCGTGAACCTGATCGCCGTCGACCATTACGACGTCGGTGACCTGATCCCGTCCGTCGCGCAGCTCAACCGTGAGAGGATCCGGGCCACGAATCGCGCCGAGGGGCGCTGAGGGAAGGGAGCAATGCGGATCCTGTACGGAGTCAACGGCGAGGGCATGGGCCACGCGACGCGCTCGCGGGTCATGATCGACGCCCTGCTCGAAAACCACGACGTGCGCGTGGTCTCCCACGGCGGGGCCTACTCCTTCCTGGCCGAGACGCTGCCGCACGTGGACGAGATCTTCGGCCCCACGTTCGCGATGAAGGACGGCCAGATCCAGCGGTGGGCCACGGTGCTCGGCAACGTCCAGTCCGCCGGCCAGGAGCTCCCGCGCACGGTGCGCGACTGGATCGCGCGCACCCGCGAGTGGCGCCCGGAGGTGGCGATCACCGACTTCGAGCCGCTCACCGCGGCGTACGCGCGCTACAGCCGCACGCCGCTCGTCGCGGTCGACAACATCAACATGCTCGACCGCTGCCACCACGACGCCGAGATCGTCGGCGCCCAGCGCGAGGACTTCATGATCGCCAAGGCGGTCACCCACTCGATGGTCCCCGGGGCCGTCGAGTACGTGGTCACGACCTTCTTCGAGCCGCCGCTGGCGCGGGCGTGCACCACCCTCGTGCCGCCGATCGTGCGGCCGGAGGTCGAGAACGCCAAGCCCGAGCGCGGCGAGCACCTGGTCGTCTACGCGAGCGGCGACCCGAACCTGGTCGGCGCCCTGCGCTCCAGCGGCATGCCGTGCCGCGTCTACGGGATGCGCGGCGGCCCGGAGGCCGACCAGGTCGACGGGAACCTCGAGTACCGGCCGCGCTCCGGCGACGGCTTCGTCGAGGATCTGCGGACCGCGCGGGGGGTGGTCACCGGCGGCGGCTTCTCGCTGCTCAGCGAGGCCGTCTACCTCGGCAAGCCGGTGCTGTCGATCCCGCTTCGCGGACAGTTCGAGCAGTTGATGAACGCGCGCTATTTGGAGCGCGACGGATACGGCCTCTGTGCCGAGGAGGTGGACGAGCAGGTCATGCAGCGATTCTTGGACGGGCTCGACGGGTTCGAGCAGGCCCTATCGGGCTATGAGCAGGACGGCAACTCGGTCTCCGTCGAGACCGTCGAGCGGCTCGCCGCCGCCGCGGCCGCGGCGGACCGCAAGGCCGTGCGGGCCGGGCGCCGGGCGGCCCGGAGGCGCGCGTGAACCGCGCCGCGATCGGGGCCGGCGCGGCCGCCGTCGGCGCGGTGGGCGGCGCGGTCTGGTGCGGCCAGTACCCGACCGCCCAGGTCTACGGCGCGACGATCTGCAAGGGCAGCAAGGACCGCAAGCTGATGGCGCTCACCTACGACGACGGGCCGAACCCGCGCTACACCCCGAAGCTGATGGAGATCCTCGACCGCTACAACGCGAAGGCGACCTTCTTCTCGATCGGCCAGTGGGCCGAGCGCGAGCCGGGCCTGCTGCGCGAGATGCACGCCGCCGGGCACGCGATCGGCAACCACACCTACACGCACCCCACGATGCCGCTGCTCACCATCGACGGCGTCCGGGACGAGCTCGCGCGCTGCCGGGCGGCGGTCGAGGCTTCGGGGCTCCAGTTCTCGACCGTCGACGGCGCGTGGCTGATGCGCCCGCCCTACGGCCGGCGCCGTCCGGCCACCCTGCGGACGATGCGCGAGGAGGGCTACGTGCCGGTGACCTGGTCGATCACGTGTTACGACTGGCGCCGCACGGCCACCGAGCGCAAGATCGCGCGGCGCGCCGCGAAGGCGGGGGAGGGCGACGTGATCCTTCTGCACGACGGCGCGAACACCGAGCCGGCCGCCGATCGCTCGCACTCGGTCGCGGCCACCGAGGACACGCTGCAGAAGTTCTCCGCCGAGGGCTATGAGTTCGTGACGATCCCGGACCTGGTCGCCGCGGCGTGATCCCAGCCGCGAACTTCATCAGCGACTTCTGGAACGACCAGCTGGTCGCGCACGACCGCCAGTGGCTCTTCCTGGTGCTGATGGGCCTGGTGATCTCGTTCGGCTTCATCCGCCTGTCCACCCGGCTGATGCGTAGCCCGAAGGTGCCGTGGTGGCCCGGGAGCGTGGTGTCGGAGAGCGGCGTCCACGTCCACCACCTGGTGTTCGGGATCGTGCTCATGATGCTCGCCGGCACGATCAGCTTCGCCGGCTTCGCCGTGAGCCCGATCTACGAGATCTGCGCGTTCGGCTTCGGCGTGGGGATCGGGCTCACGATCGACGAGTTCGCGCTCTGGCTCTACCTCGACGACGTGTACTGGGCCAAGCAGGGGCGGAGCTCTATCGACGCGACCGTGATCGCCGTCTGCTTCCTCGGCCTGATCCTGATCGGGACGCGGCCGTTCGACGTCGACACGGAGAGCACCCTGACGATCGTCGCCTCGATCGTCAGCATCCTGCTCGCGATCAGCTGGGTTGTGCTCGCCCTGCTCAAGGGCCGGGTCCTGCACGCCGCCGTCGGCTTCTTCCTGTTCCCGTTCTCGCTCTATGCGAGCTGCCGGATCGCCAAGCCCACCTCGTGGTGGGCCAAGCGCTTCTACGGTGAGCGCAATCCCGCCAAGCAGGCGAAGGCCGAGGGCCGCTTCCCATCGGACCGGCGCACGGAACGGTTCAAGGAGACCGTGCGCGACATCATCGGCGGCTCGCCCGAGGAGGTCTACCTCGCGAAGATCGAGCGCCACGAGGGCGGTTCAGGCGGTGGTGCGGACGCCGGGCCCGTCGCGTAGCTGGAAGAACGCGATCACGATCGCGAGCGCGTAGAGCGGCGTCGTCAGGATGTCGGCGAGCACCGCCGCGGCCCAGTCGACGAAGAAGCCGGAGTGGATCCCGAGCAGCTCCTTGGACTGGACCAGGCTCGACAGCAGATCGTCGAGCAAGAGCAGCGGGACGAGCAGCACCATCACGCGCAGCACGTTGCCCTTCACGAGCTCGCGGCTGCGCCGAAACGCCGCGAAGACCCGCCGCTCCTCGAGCTCGATCGCGGGCGCGATCAGCGCGAACCACGCCAGGAAGATCAGGCCCGGGATGATCAGGGCCACGATGCCGATGCCCACGATGACGGCCAGCAGCACGTCGGCGAGGGCGAGCCGCAGGTACGGCAGGGTGCGGACGATCTCCCACAGCGAGCGGTGGTCGCCAAGGCGGACGGACACCACGGCCCGCGCGACGATCCCGGTGTAGAGCACGTCGCCGAACAGCGCGACGATCGAGTGGCCGATCGCGGCCACCAACACGATCCAGATGTCGCCCGAGGTGACGTCGTGGTCGACCTCGCTGAGCGGCTCCTGGATGTGGTCGTCGATCACGTCGACCAGGCCGAGCGGGATGAAGATCAGGAGGCCCGCGCCCACGAATAGGCCCGGGCGGGCACGCAGGGTCCGCCACGCCTCGGCGACGACGTGCCTGAGTTGGAGGTGTGCGCGGCGGCCGGACGCGTCGATCGCGCGATCCTATCCGCGCGGTGAGCCTCTATAGGCTGGCGGCGCAATGGCCGAGCGCGACCCCCGGGTGCTGGCGATCGACGCCGGCGGGACGATGACCGACACCTTCATCGTCGACAGCGCGGGCGCCTTCGTCGTCGGCAAGGCGCAGACGACGCCGGACGACGAGTCGGTCGGGTTCATGGAGTCCGCCCACGACGCGCTCGCGCAGTGGGACTCGACGCCGGCGGAGTCGTTCGGCTCGATCGCCTCGGGGATCTACTCGGGCACCGCGATGCTCAACCGGCTGCTCTCGCGGACGGGGCGGCGCATCGGCGCGATCGTCACGGCCGGCCAGGAGGACTACCTGCGGATCGAGCGCGGCATCCAGACCTACCTCGGGTTCTCCTACTCGGACCGGCTCCACCTCGCGACCCACTTCCACAACGAGCCGATCGTCGAGCGCGAGCTGGTCAAGGGCGTGCGCGGGCGGATCGACGTGATGGGCGCCGAGGTGTTGCCGCTGCGCGAGGCCGACGCGCGCGACGCGGCCGAGGCGCTGCTCGACGCCGAGGTCGAGGGCATCTGCGTCTGCCTGCTGTTCGGCTACCGCAACGCCGAGCACGAGATCCGCGTCGGCGAGATCCTCGAGGAGGCCAAGCGCGAGCGCGGCGTAGGCCCCGGAGGGGCCGCGAACGGTGCTCGGGACGTGCCGGTGTACCTGGCCTCCGAGCTCTATCCGCTGCGCCGCGACCTGCCACGGCTCAACTCGACCCTGATCGAGGCGTACGCGGCCGAGCCCTCGCGCGGCACGATGCAGCGGGTCCGCGACGAGACCAAGAACGCCGGCGCCGGGTTCGAGCTCCGGGTGATGGCGTCGCACGGCGGCACGATCTCGATCGAGGCGCGCGAGCTCGCGACGACCCTCGTCTCCGGCCCGATCGGCGGGGTCGTCGGGGGCCAGGCGCTGGCCGAGCGGATGGAGCTTGCCGAACTTGCTCTGCACGGACATCGGCGGCACCTCCTTCGACATCGCGCTGATCACCGACGGGCGCTACGAGATCACCCCGACGCCGGACATCGCCCGCTTCATGCTCAACATGCCGCTGGTCAAGATCGACTCGATCGGCGCCGGGACCGGCTCGTTCGTGAGGGTCAACCCGAATTCCAACCGCCCCGAGCTCGGCCCCGACTCGGCGGGCTCGCGGATCGGCGTCAGCTGGCCGGAGGGCGGGCTCGACACGGTCTCGGTCACCGACCTGAACGTCGTCCTCGGGCGGGTCAACCCCGACTACTTCCTCGGCGGCGATATCACGCTCGACCCGGAGCGCGCGCGGGCCGAGGTCGAGCGCCAGGTCGCCGAGCCGCTCGGCCTGGGCGTCGCCGACGCCGCGGCCGGGGTGATCGAGCTCTTCGAGCAGACGCTGCGCAACGAGGCGGTCGGCCGGATCCTCGGCAAGGGCTACTCGCCCGCCGACTACGCGCTGCTCTGTTACGGGGGCGGCGGGCCGCTGCACGTCGCCGGCTACACCGAGGGCGTCGCCTACCGCGACATCCTCGTCCCGGCCTGGGCGGCCGGCTTCTCCGCCTACGGCTGCGCCTGCGCGGACTTCGAGTACCGCTACGACCAGACGGTCGACATGCCGATCCTGCCGACCGCCGACGACATGGAGAAGGCGGGCATCGGCTTCATGGTCACCGGCGCCTGGCAGGCGCTCGAGGACCGGGTCGCAGCCGAGTTCGCCAAGTCCGACGTCGACCGCGACCGCATCCGCTTCCGCCACTCGGTGCGGATGCAGTACTACGGCCAGCTCAACGACATCGAGATCGCCTCTCCGAGGATGGAGATGGAGGAGGGCGAGCACCTCGACGAGCTCATCGACGCGTTCGAACAGGCCTACTCGAAGGTCTACGCCCGCTCGGCTCGCTCACCCGAGCTCGGCTACCTGATCACCCAGGCGATCGTCCACGGCTCGGTGGAGGTCGAGAAGCCGGCGCTGCCCGAGCTCGCGGAGACCTCGGGCGAGCCGCCCGTCACCTCGACCCGCACGGTGCGCTGGCAGGACGGCGACGCCGAGACCTCGATCGTCCGGCTCGACGACGTCGAGGCCGGCCACGAGATCCCCGGCCCCGCGATCATCGAGCACTCCGCCACCACCTTCGCGATCCCGCCCGGCCGCAGCGCCCGCCTCGACGTCCACGGCATCTTCCACCTCACGAGCGCGGCTTAGCGCGGGGCGGCCTGACCGGCCCGGGCCGTAGCGCCGAGCCGGTCGCGAGTGGCGCATTTCGCCAAATAGTCCGTCGTTTTCAGCCAGTCGCCCTCGGGCGAGCCGACGGCGCGCACGCAAGCCGCGACAAAACGTCACGAGAGGCGCACACCGGCCCGGCCCTCAGCGCCGAGTCGTCGATTGAGCACCGTATGCGGTGCGTAACGACGACTCGGCGTTTCGGGGTGCGGGCGGAGCGCGCAGGAGGCGCCACGAACGCCACGTAAGGCGCACCTGCCCCGGCTATCGCCGCCTGGTCCTGGGCACCGGCCTCGGCGTGATCCCCTCCGGCGGCCCGGCCGAGGCCATTTGGCCCAACGGCCCGGTACGGTTCCGCGAAGCCGATGGCGATCGCGGGGACAGGGGAGCGGTTCGCCCGGGTCGGGGAGATCGAGATCGCCTACGAGACCTTCGGGGATCCCGGCGATCCGCCCGTGCTGCTGATCATGGGCCTCGGCGCGCAGATGATCCTGTGGCCTGAGGAGCTCTGCGAGGACCTGGCGGGGCGGGGCTACTTCGTGATTCGGTTCGACAACCGCGATGTCGGGCGCTCAACGGTGCTCGAGGAGATGACGCCTCCCGACCTGCGGCGCGTGGCAACCGGCGAGTTGGCGGCGCCCTACGTGCTCGAGCGGATGGCCGAGGACGCGGTCGGCCTGCTGGACGAGCTCGGGATCGAGCGCGCGCACGTCGTCGGCGCCTCGCTCGGCGGGATGATCGCCCAGCGGCTCGCGATCGACCACCCGGGGCGGGTCCTCTCGCTCGCCTCGATCATGTCCACGACCGGCGATCGCGGCGTGGGCCAGCCGACGCCGGAGGCGATGACGGTGCTGATGACCGCTCCGCCCATCGATCGCGATGCCTACGTCGAGAGCACGGTGAGGGCCAGGAGCGTGATCGGGTCACGACCGATCGACGAGGGCCGGACGCGAGACCTGGCGGCGCGGTCCTTCGACCGTGGCTACCACCCCGAGGGCACGGCGCGCCAGTTCGCGGCGATCATGGCGTCGCCCGATCGCACTCCGCACCTGCGCGGGCTCGAGACGCCCACCGTGGTCCTCCACGGCTCCGACGACCCACTGATCGACGTCTCGGGCGGCGAGGCGACGGCGGCCGCGATCCCCGACGCCGAGCTCGTCGTGATCGACGGCATGGGGCACGACCTGCCGCTATGGGCGCTCGACCGCGTCGCCGACGCCCTCGTCGGGAACTTCGAGCGCGCCTCCGCCTGACGTCCGCGGGCCTCCGGCGGGCGCCGCCGCGAGCCATCGCTGGATCTGCGTACCGACGCCGGCGAGGTCCGCCACCGAGGCGCGCTCCTGGGTGCTCAGGTCCTCGATCATCGTGACGCCGCCGTCGTAGACGTGGACCACGAAGGTGCGCCTGTTCATCGCTTGCCCCCGCCTGTCTCGAGCTTGGCAATGCGGGCCTCGAGCCGGTCGAGGCGGCGCTGCTGGGCCACGCGCCGCGCGTGCTCGACCCGGAGCTTCCGGCTCAGCCCCTTGATCGCCACGAGGGCCACGCCGTCGGCATCGACCGAGTCGATCCGGCGGCGGCTCTCGCCGACTCCGAAGGCCCGGTAGAAGTCCTGCGCCATCGGCCCGATGTGGCGGATCGAGTCGTCCTGGGCCCGGTAGCTCCAGGTCGAGATCGGCACGGAGGCGAGCTTGCGGAGCACCGAGTTGGGCGAGACCCGCTTGATCGCGCGCTTGGAGTGGCGGTCCGAGAGCGACGCCCACGAGCCCGAGCCCGGGGCGAGCGTGACGCCGGCGTTCGGGGCGAGGCTGCCGTCGACCCCCGAGACGATGCGGGTGCCGCCGGTTGCCCTCACGTTGAACGTGTTCGTTGGCGCTCGAGAAGAAGTCGGAGTTGGTCGTGTCGGCCCACACGAACGAGCCGGCGTGGGCTGCCTTCGCGCGCCGGCCCGCCGCCAGGGTGTAGTCGTCGCCGGCGACGTTCTGGCTGCCGCCGGGCACCGTGGCGTCCGTGCCGCTGGCGCTGTTGTTGGAGCCGCCGCGCGATCACCGGGAGTACTGGCCGCTCGCGGTGTTGGCGGCGCCGCCGCCGACGGTCGAGGACTGGATCCCGGATGCCGTGTTCGGAAGGCCCCCGCCGACGGTGCGAGTTGATGGCGCTGGCCGCGTTGACGTAGCCACCGCCGATGGTCGACCGGATCCCCGGTCGCGAAGTTGGACTGACCGCCGCCGATCGTTGCGAAGCTGGTGGTCGTCGACGGCGCCCGCGGCGTCGCCGGCCTGGTTGGCGGCACCGCCGCCGATGCTGCCGAAGTTGTCGGTGACCCGGTTGGCCGTGCCCGGGCCGCCGGGAACGCTGCGCCCGCCACCTGCGATGGTCGCCGCGTAGACGCCCGGCGTGACGGCGTTGTCGGCGATCCCGCCGATCACGTTCGGGCTGACGTTGGTGCCGTCGGAGGCCGGGTCGATCCGCAGCCCGCGGGCGTTGTTGACCCTCAGGTCGAGCGGCTGGCCGTTCACCAGGGCGCCGAGCGCGGTGGTGCCTGGTTGCAATTCGACGCCCGAGGCGGGGTTCCCTGAACCGTCGATCCCGGAGACGAGCCTCGTGCCGCCGGTCGCGCGGACGCTGAACTGGTCCTCGGCGGTGGAGGGGAAGGGGAAGAAGTTCGAGTCGGACAGCACCAGCGCGCCCTCGTGACTGGCCTGTGCGTCTGTGCCCGCGGCGAAGCTGAAGTCTCCGGCCGCGACGTTGGCGGTGCCCCCTGGCACGGTGGACCAATTGCCGGGGGCCAGGTTGGCCTGGCCGCCGCCGACCGTCGCCGCTGCTGCAGTGGCACTGTTGAGGAAGCCCCCGGCAACGGTGGCGTCGCTGTTGGTGGCGTTGTTGCTGAGTCCTCCGCCCACGGTGGCCCCCAGCGCGTCGCCGGTGCCGCCGGCGTTGTCGCCCGCCTGGTTGTTGGTGCCGCCGGCGACCGTGCCCCACGTGTCGGTGACCCGGTTGCCGGTTCCCGGCGCGTCGGGCGCGGCGCGTCCGCCGCCGCCGATCGTGCCCGCGTACACGCCCGGCGTCACTGAGTTGTCGGCGCTGCCCCCGATCACGTTCGGGCTCGGGTTGGTGCCGTCCGAGGCGGGCTCGATCCGCAGGCCGCGGGCGTCGTTGACGCGGATCTCGAACGGCTGGTTGTCGGTCGTGCCCAGAAAGTCACCGGCGGTGGTGCCCGCGTTGCCGGTCAGGTTCCAGGCGTTGGCCGCGGGCACGCCGGTGAGCGTCGACTCATCGATGTCGGCGCCGGTCAGCGTGTCGTCGGCGACCTTGGCGCCGGTCACCGAGTTGGCCGCGAGCTTGGAGGCGAGCACGCTGGCGGCGGCGAGCTCGCCGGCGGTGACCTGGCCGCTGCCGATGTCGCGCGTCGTCACCTCGGCGTCCCCGATGTCGGCGGTCTTGACCTCGCCGGTGCCGATGTCGGCCGTGTGCACCTCGCCGTTTCCGATGTCCACCGACTTGACCTCGCCGTTGATGATGTCGGCGCTGCCGATCGTGTTGGCGCCCTGGGCGACGCCCGTGAGCCCGAGGAAGAGGGCGGTGAAGGCGATGGCGTGGTTGCGGATCCGACCGTGCATGGGCGCTCCATTCGTCGACTGTCGGGCTCTGACCGGTGTTGCCGAACCTACGAGCGGGCGCTTATCAGGCGCTTATCGGCCCGAATCTCGGCTGATCTAGACGCGCTCGCCCGCGAGGACGCGGGCCTGTAGGCGGGAGGTCGCCTCGGCGGGCTCGATGCCGAGTGTCTCGACGAGCGCTCGCCGGCACTCGAGGTACTGACGAAGGGCGTGGCCGGTCCGCCCGGCGCGGGCGTAGGCGACGATCAGCGCCCGGTGCGCACCTTCGTTGACCGGATCGATGTCGACGAGCTCGCGGGCGAGGTCGGCTGCGCCCGCGGGGTCGCCGGCGCGCTCGCGAAGCTCGACGAGGGCGGTGAGCACGGCGATGTGACGGTCGATGAGCCGCTCGCGGTAGGCCGTCGCCCAGTCGGCGTAGCGCTCCTCGGGCATGGGCTCGCCGGTCCACAGCGAGCGCGCGTTCTCGAGCAGGGCCTGCCGCGCGTCGCCGCGCTCGTCGAGGGCGCGGTCGGCGGCAGCGCGGAACTCCTCGGCGTCGACCGTCGCCCGCTCGAGGCGGATGCGGTAGGTCTGCTCGCCCGTCTCGATCGTGCTCGTCTCGGCGCCTGGAAGGTCGAGCACGCCGCGCGCGCGCGAGACGGCCACGTGCAGCCCGTCGCGTGCCTTCGCCGCCGACCGCCCCGGCCAAAGCGCCTCGAAGATCAGGTCCTCGGGCACGGGCCGCCCGCCGTGGGCGAGCAGCACGCGCACCAGGCGAGCGTCGAGGGGGCGCTTCCAGGCGTCCTCCGCGATCTCCCAACCCGCGCGCGTCACGCCGAAGCTGCCGAGCACCGCGAAGCGCAGCGGCAGCGGCGCCTTGGAGAGGCGATCGCGAGTGGCGGCGGCCGCGGCCGCGACCTGCGCGTCGGGGTCGTCGGCCAGCTCGGCGAGGCGCGCGAGCACCGCCGGGTGGTTCGACGCGAGGGCGGCCGAGACCGCCGCGCCGCGCACCCTGGGCTCGGGATGGTCGGTGAACGCGACCAGCGCGTCGCCGCCCGGGACGGCGCGCTCCAGCGCCGGGAGCACGGCCGCGAGCTCGATCGCCCCGGTTGTGAGCGCCCCCCAGAGGATCGGCCGGAGCTGAGCCCAGTGCGCGCGCAGGAGCTGGTCGGCGTTGTCGCCCGCCTCCTCCCAGCATCGCGCGAGGCCGTCGAACGCCGCCTGCGGGTTCCCCGACTCGTGATCGAGCCACGCGCGCGTCGCGAGCAACCGCGCGCGGTGGTAGTGGCCGAGTTCGCCCGGGTGATGGTCGTCGAGGGCCGACCGCGCCTCGTCGATCGCGCGGGCGGCCAGGTCCGGCGCGCCGGCGTCGGTGAGCACGATCGCAACGTCGAGCGCCGCCCACACCCGGTAGCAGACCAGGCCCGGGCGGACGCGCACGAGCCCCCGCTCGGTCGCGGCGACCGCCTCCTCGGCGTCCCCGCGTGCAATCGCCACGAACGCCTCCGCGATGTCGCGGCTCACGCTGCGCCAACCGGTGGCCTCCCGGACCCCGGCCCGGGCCAGCTCGAGCTCGGCCCCGGCGAGGTCGCCGCGCTGCGCGAGCACGACCGCGCGCCGCCAGCGGGCGTCGCGCGCGACGAACGCGAGGCCCCGGCGCTCGGACTCGCGCGCGCTGAGCTCGAACCACCGCATCGCCTCGGCGACGTCCCCGACGTCGAGGTGCACGAGCCCGGTGAGCAGTTGCGACACCGCGAGGCGCCCCTGCGGATCGTGGCGCTCGAGCTGGCGGATGGTCGCGTGCGGATCGGAGAGCACGTCGACCGCCCGGCCGGCGGGGAGCTCGACGATCAGGTCGGCGAGGTCGGCCATGTACTTGAAGCGGGCCGCGGCCGGCGCATCCCCGCGCAGCCGGCCGGCGAGCTCCGTGGCCTCGTCGCGGCGACCGAGCGCCGTCAGCGCGAGGACCTTGTACCAGGCGTTCCCAGCCACGGCGACGTGCCCGGCCGGCGCCTCCGGGCCATCCCAGCCGTCGGCCAGCTCGAGCATGTCCTCGAACGGGCCGGCCGAGAACACGGCCTGGGCGCAGAAGAAGCGCGCCAGCCACTCGCCCTGGGCGTCCCCGGCGGCGCGGTACCCGGCCACCGCCGCCTGCAGCGGCGGCACCGCGCGGGCATGTTGGCCGGCACCCCACTCGAGCTGGCCCTCGAGCATTCGGATCGTGGGCACCCCCTGCACCTCGGCGGGCAGCGCCGAGATCCAGCGGGCGAGCAGCTCGGGCGAGGTGCGCAGCAGCATCGGGCCCTCGCGCGCGATCGCGTGGACCGCCTCGCCCCACCGCTCGGCCGCGAGCCAGTGCTCGATCGCGCCGATCGCGTCGGGCCTGGCAGCGACCGCCGGGGCGACCGCTGCGTGCAGGCGCCGCCGCTCGTCGTCGCTGCGCTCCTCGCGCAGGCACTCGGCCAGGAACTCGCGCAGCAGCGGGTGGTAGCCGAAGGCGCCGGAGTCGTCGACGTAGCGGAGCAGCATGCCGGCGCGCTCGATCCGGCTGGCGAAGTCGGCGGGGAGATCGAGGGCGGCGGCCACCTCCGGGGTGACCACGAGCGCGACGCTCGAGTCGATGGCCGCGTCGCGCAGCTCGGGTTCGAGGGAGTCGAGGAGCTCCTCGGACAGGTACGCCCGCACGTCCGGGGCCGAGCCGAGGGCCTCGAGTGTGCTGACGCCGCCGCCCCCGTCGCCGCGCCGCTCCACGAGCCCGGCGGCGAGCGCGATCCCGAGCGGCCAGCCCTCGGTGGCGCTCATGAGCTCCTCGATCCGGCCCGCGGGCGGGTCCGTCTCCGAGCCCATGCTCAGCAGCGCCACGCACTCCTGGGCGTCGAAGGCGAGATCGGCCGCGGTCAGGTCGGTGACCGCGCCGGCGACCCGGGCCTTCGCGATGCGGAGGCCCAGCGGGCGCCGGCTCGCGACGGCGACACGCAGCGGCGGCGGCGCCGCCCTGATCAGCTCGGCCAGGACCTCGAGCGAGTCGGCGGCGCCCTCGAGGTGCTCGGCGTCGTCGACCACCACCACGAGCGGCTCGACCAGCAACCTCGACAGCTCGCCGATCAGCTCGCGCGTTGCCGCGAGCGCGTCGACGCGTTCCTGACTGCGAGCGAGTCGCTCCCGCAGGGCGTCCGAGGCCCCGGGGGCGGCGTCGGCGATCGCGTCGACGATCCGCACCACCAGCACCCCGGGCGCCCGGTAGGTGTCGGAGCAGCTGATCCAGGCCGCCCGGCGGTCAGCGTCGGCGAGCGCCTGCTCGAGGAGCGTGGTCTTGCCGAACCCAGCGCCCGCGGTGAGCACGACGGACCCCCCGTTCACGGCATCGGAAAACCGCCGGACGAGTCGAGGTCGCGCAATCCGCCGCCCGCCCCGAACCCGCTCCCCCTCGTTATCCGGGTCGGTGACTATTGGTCTGCGTGCCGTCCCTCGATCATAAGAGGCCGCACCCGCCTCGGGCAAGCGTCATGGACGCTTACGGGATGCTGCTGACGACATCGAGCCCGATGTCCCAGTGCCCTCCGTCGGTACCGCCGCCGCCGACGAGATTGTCGAGCTCGCCCTCTTGGGCCTCGAACGTGTCGTTGTCCGCCTGCCCCTGCATCGTGTCCTGCCCGGCGTCGCTCGTCTCGCAGTCGCTTTGGGGGGCGACGCCGGGCGGGACGGTTCCGAGCTGATCGTTCCCAGCTGAGCCGAGGAGCGAGTCATCGCCGGGACCACCGATCAGCGCATCGCCGTCCCCCGCTCCGTCGAGCGTGTCATTGCCACCCCCGCCGCAGAACGTATTGAAGGCATTGTCGCCCTCGAACGAATCGTTCCCCGAGCCGCCCAGCACGCGTTGCACGTGGACGTTGTCGCCCTCGTCCGGCGTCCCGTCGCCGTTCGAGTCAGCGCCGTCGTTGGCGACGTTGTCGAGCGTGACCGTGATCGCATCCGTTCGCGACGCATAGGAGACGGCGTCGCAGCTGACGAACCCGTCGCCGCCCTCCATCGAATCCGCCCCGGCACCACCGTCGAGGAGGTCGCAGTCGTACTGACCGTTCAACGTGTCGTCCCCCTCCTCGCCGAACAGCTTGTCGTTGAAGCGGCCGCCCTGGAGGGTGTCATCGCCGACACCGCCGTGGAGGGTGTCATCGCCGTCCGCGATGCTGCCCGGGTTGTTGTTTCCTCCAAAGAGGGCGTCGTTGCCGACGTCTCCGAAGAGGTCGTCGTTGCCGGTGCCACCGTTGAGCGAGTCATTCCCCGCGTCGCCGTGCACGACGTCGGTGCCCGACTCACCGTTCTCGTCGATGTACTCGTCCGTCCCCCACAGGTTGTCGTCACCGTCGCCGCCGTTGACTTGGTCCTCGCCGCTCTGGCCATTGAGGTGGTCGTTTCCGAGGCCACCGTTCATCGTGTCGTCGCCGTTGCCTCCCGCGCCCTCGTCGGCGCCGTCGCCGCCGTTGACGGTGTCCTTTCCGGGATCACCGTTGAGGTTGTCGTCCCCGGCGTTGCCGTTCAGGACATCGTTTCCGTCGCCGCCTTGGAAGGCGTCATTGTCGTTGCCGCCGTTCAGGGTGTCGTTGCCGCCGACGCCGCGCAGGATGTCGTTGCCGCCGCTGCCTGAGAGGACGTTCGCCGCTGTCGGTTCCCTGGATGTCGTCGTTGCCGGCGCCGCCGATCACCTGCTCGACGTCGGTGTGGACGTTGTCGCCCTCGGTGTAGGCGACGTCGGTTGCTCCGTCGTTGGCCGCGTCGTCGATGTTGATCTTCAGGCTCTGCGTGCGGCCGCCGTAGCCGACCAGGTCAGCCGGAGCCCGTCATCGCCGAAGATGTCGTCCGGCTCGTCGGGGAGGCCGCCGGATCCGGACGCGCCGGCCTCGTGGAAGATGTCGTTGCCGGATCCGCCGTGCTCGGAGTCGGCCCCGTCGCCGCCGGTCGAGGTCGTCGTTGCCGCCCCACGACTCGAGCGTGTCGTCGCCGGCGTTTCCGTAGAGCTGGTTCGGCAGGCCGTCGCCGCTCAGGTGGTCGTTGCCCGAGCCGCCGAAGACGTGGTCGGTCTTGACGTTGTCGCCTTCATCGGCGGTTCCGTCGGCGTTGGTGTCCCCGCCGTCGTTCGCCACGCCGTCGAGCGGACGACGACAGGGACGGTGTACGTGTCGTACTCGGCGTAGTCCGAGCCCGCGTCGCCCTGCATGAGGTCCGCGCCTGCGCCGCCGTCCAGGAAGTCCGTCGCCGTCTCCGCCGTAGAGCTCGTCGTCGCCGCCCAGCCCGTCCAGGTGGTCGGTTCCCGCGTCGCCGAAGAGCTTGTTCGGGCCGCCGTTGCCGGTCAGTTGGTCGTCTCCGCGGCTGCCCGAGACATCTTCGACGTCGACTCTTGACGTTGTCGTTCTCGTTCACCGCCGGGTTGCCGTCGTTGGCGACGTCGTCGAGCGACACGTTCACCGGCCCGGCGTGGTCGTCGTAGAAGGCTCGGTCGATGCCGCTCCCGCCCTCGATCACGTCGGCGGCGCCGCCGCCGCGGAAGCGTGTCCTGACCGCCGAGGCCGCGCAGGACGTCGTCGCCGGCCTTCCCCCAGAGGCCCTCGATGAAGTTCGGGTCGTCGCTGGCGACGAGCAGGTCGTTGCCTGAGCCGCCGACCACCCACTCGATGTCGGCCTGCGCGTTGTCGCCCTCCTCACCGATTCCGTCTGTGTCCGCGTCGGTGCCGTCGTTTGCCGCTCCGTCGATCGAGACGGCGACCCGGACGCTCCGGCTCGAGTAATCGACGGTGTCGTAGTTGCCGCCGCCCTGGAAGACGTCGGGCCCGGTGGCACCGTCGAAGAAGTCGTTGCCGAGGCCGCCCGTGAAGCGGTTGCGCCGCCGGGCTTCCGAAGAAGCTGTCGTTGCTGCTGCCGCCCACGACGTTCTCGACGTCCTCGAGGACGTTGTCGAGCTCGTTCGCGGTGATCTCGCCGTCGTTTGCGATGCCGTTCAGCGAGACCTCGAGCGGAGCGGTGCGCGAGGCGTAGGTCGCCGTGTCGACCGCGCCGCCGCCCGACAGGACGTCCGGGCCGGTGCCGCCGTCGAGCGTGTCGGGTCCGCCGAGGCCGAACAGCTGGTTCGCGCCTCGGGCTGCCGACCAGAACGTCGCCTCTCGAGCCGCCCCGAGCGGATTCGACGTCCATGTGGACGTTGTCGTTCTCGCCGACCGCGCCGTCGTCGTTCGCGTCGTCAGATGGTGACGTGGATGCTCGTCGTCCGCTGGTCGTAGGCGACGAGGTCGCCGATCGTCGAGCCGCCCAGATCGGCGCCGCCGAAGAGGTCGTCGGCGCCGTCGGCGGCCGCGCCCTGCGAGAACGTGTCGTTTCCGTCCTCGCCGTACTCGTCGTCGTCACCCGGCCCGCCGGCGATGGTGTCGTTGCCCGCGCCGCCGCGGATCTCGTTCGGCGCCTCCGCTTCCGGTCAGCGAGTCCTTGGCGGAGCCGCCGACGAGGTTCTCGACGTCGGTCTTGACGTTGTCGTCACCCTCCGCCGTGGCGCCATCGTTGGCGATGCCGTCGATCGTGACCGTGAGGGGCGCCGTGCGGGAGGCGTACGTGGCCGTGTCGGTGCCGACGTCGCCCTCCATCGCGTCCGGGCCCAAGCCGCCGTCGAGCAGGTCGTTGCCGTCGAGGCCGATGAGGTTGTCCTGCCCGGCGTTGCCGAGGAGCGAGTTCGGCGAGCGTACTGCCGGTGAGGTCGTCGTTGCCGGCCCCGCCGACGAGGTTCTCGACCGTGGCGGTCACGTTGTCGTGCTCGGCCGGCGGCCGGATCGCCGTCGTCGGCGACGCCGTCGAGGTCGACGACGACGCGGGCGGTCCGTGCCGCGTAGGAGACCGTGTCGGTGTCGAACGAGCCGTCGAGCGTGTCGTTGCCGTTCGCGGTGGCGTTCTGGAGGAACGTGTCGTTGCCCGAGGCGCCGTCTTCGGTGTCGTTGCCCGGCCCGCCGGTCATCGTGTCGTCCTCGAAGGAGCCGAGGAGGTTGTCGTCGTCCGCCTCGCCGAACAGCTGGTCGTCTGCCGCTGCCGCCCTGGAGCCGGTCGTTCTCGGTGCCGCCGAGGAGGGAGTCGGCGCCGTTGTCGCCGATCAGGTCGTCCGCGCCGCCCAGGCCGTCGATGGTGTCGTCGACGCCGCCCGCCGGCGAGGATGTTGTTGAGCGCGTTCCCGGTGATGCCGGTTGACCCGAAAGAGGCGCCGGTGACGTCCTCGACGTCGGAGGCGACGTTGTCGCCCTCCTCCGCGGCGCCGCCCGGCGTGGTGTCGGCGCCGTCGTTCGCGAGGCCGTCCCCGTGGTCGCGACCAGGGCAGTGGTCCGCCGGTCGTAGGTGACGAGATCCTCCTCCGATCCCGCCGGAGAGCTCGTCCGCGCCGTTCGGGCCGGTGATCGAGACGACCGCCGAGCGTCGAGGTCCTCGAAGAACCGGTCGAGCCCGGCGTCCCCGAACTCGTGGTCGTCACCCTGCCCGCCGTAGAGGTCGTCGCCCGCGGTGCCGCCGTGCATGGTGTCGTTGCCACCCTGGCCGTAGAGGATGTCGCCGGCCGTGCCCCCGGTGATCGTGTCGTTATCGCCGCCGCCGTAGAAGGTGCGGTCTGGAAGACGCCCGAGTTGTCGGCGATCGTGTCGCCGCCCGAGCCGCCGTAGACGATCTCGATGTCCGAATGGGCGTTGTCGTGTCTCGGTCGCGGGCTGCCCGTCGTCGGCGACGCCGTCGAGGTCGACGGTCACGCCGACCGAGCGCTGGCCGTAGTCGAGCGTGTCGTAGGGGCTGCCGCCGCCGACGAAGTCGTCGTCTCCGTTCGCGGCGGCTTCCTCCTTGAAGAAGTCCTGGTTGTTGCCGCCGTTCTCGGTGTCGTTGCCGGGGCCGCCGGTGAGCGTGTCGGAGCTGTCGCCGCCGGTGAGCTGGTCCGGCGCCGCGCCGCCGTTGAGTTGCGTCACGAGCGTGTTCGGGAAGCGCGCCGCCAACATCGGCGCTCGCGGCGGCGGAGATGACGTCTGGCCCGCCCTGGCCCGAGACCTCGTAGGACTCCGCGCGAATCGTCGTGGTCGCGCCCCCCGCGGGGCCTGTGATGTCCGCGTCGTCGTCGCCGTTCGCGTTGATGCCGAGCGTCCCCAGCCGGAGCGTGTCGGCCGCGCCCGTGCCGCTGATCGCGACGCTGTCCGGCTGCGCCGTCGTCTCGTTGCCGGTCATCAGGTCGATCTCGAACTCGATCTCCGACGCTCCCGTGCCCTCGGCGGTCGCGCCGGGGGCGAAGCCACCGTTGGCGAGGTCGATCCGCGCCGCCTGGGCGCCGAGTGCGCCGGCGACGGTGATCTTGTCGGTGTTCGTGACGGTCGCGGCTCCGCATTGCGCGCCGCCGACCTCGATCTGGCCGCCCGGCGTGCGTGCGATCGTGGCCCCTTCATTGGGGGCCGTGATCGCGACCGACACCGTCCCGGCGCTGAAGGTGCAGTTGACGACGGCACCCGCCGGCGCCCCCGCGAACAGCAGCGAGGCGACGAGGAGCAGCGCAAAGCCGATGACGCCGGCCGGGACGAGGTGTCGGATCCGCTTTGGCATGGAGGCTCCCTTTTCCGTTCTGAGTGGGTAGGCCGACCCTAGGCAGAGGCGCTTATCACCCGCTTATCGCGCCCCAGCCGTTAGGTTTCGCTGCGATGGCGATCGTCGAGGCAACCCGCGAGCTGGAGCCCGACCGCGCGCCGCCGATCGGCTGGGAGGGCAGGCGGCTCGACGAGATGCTCGCCGAGTCCGAGCGCCTGCTTCGAGGAGACCGGCTCCTACGCCGGGCTCGCCGGGGAGCTCGAGCTGAAGGACTCCGACCCGATCGGCTACGAGAAGCTCTTCAGCCGCCTGCGCGGCGGGCTCGTCTCCGCCCGCGAGACCGCGCTCAACATCTCCGCCTCGCCGATCGTCCGCGAGCTCGGGGAGCTCTGCTTCGCGCTCTACACGCCCGAGGGCGACTCGATCGCGCTCTCCACCGGGATCATCGTCCACGTCCACACGATGTCGGACGCGATCAAGTGGATGGTCCGGCAGGGCTACGAGGACAACCCGGGCATCCGGCCCGGCGACATCTTCGCCAACAACGACCCGACGATCGGCGACGTCCACAACGCCGACGTGCAGACCTTCGTCCCGATCTTCGACCTGAGCGACCCCGAGAGCCCCGAGCTCGTCGCCTGGGCCGGCGGCGTCACCCACGTGCTCGACATCGGCGCCTCGACCCCGGGCGGGGTGCCGGTCGGCCCCACGAACCGCCTCGACGACGGGATCGACCTCCCGTGCATGAAGATCGGCGAGCGCGACGAGATCGCCCGCTGGCACCTGGAGCGCTGCGCGAAGCAGACGCGGGCGCCGATGTACTACCTGCTCGACGAGCGCACGCGGCTCGCCGGCTGCCACATGGTCCGCGAGGCGGTCGAGCGGGTGATCCTCGAGGAGGGCCTGGACCGCTTCAAGCAGTTCAGCCGCGAGGTGATCGAGGAGGGCCGGCGCTCGTTCAAGGCCCGGATCCGCGAGATGACCGTCCCCGGGCGCTACCGGGCGGCGTCGTTCATGGACAACACCTACGCCGACAAGGTCCAGCTCCCCGCGCGGGCGCGGCGCGACTTCGTCATGCACGCCCCGTTCGAGGTCCGGATCGGCGGGGACGGCGACTACGCGCTCGACCTCGACGGCTCATCCGCCTGGGGCTGGCACTCGATGAACTGCACCCCGTCGGGGATGCAGGGCGCGATCTGGGTGATGTTCACGCAGACGCTGATCTGCAACGACAAGGTCAACGACGGCGCCTACTTCGCGGTCGAGACGAACTTCCCCGAGGGCTCGATCGCGAACCTCGGCGACGCCGAGGGCTCGACCGGGATCGCGTGGGCGTTCCTGCAGCCGGCGTTCACCGGCTACCCGCGCACCCTGTCCCGCGCCCTGCAGGCGCGCGGCTTCATCGAGGAGGTGATCGGCGCCTACTCGGTCAGCGGCAACGTGATCCAGGGCGGCGGCGTCGACCAGTACGGCAACTCCTCGGCGATCATGAACTTCGAGATCGCGGCCCAGGGCATGGGGGCGAAGTACGTCCTCGACGGCACCGACACCTGCGCGGCGATGTTCAACCCGGAGGGCGACGCCGGCGACGTCGAGATGTGGGAGCTGATCTGCCCGATGGTCTACCTGTCGCGGCGGATCAAGCCGAGCACGGGCGGGCCAGGGCGCCACCGGGGCGGGTCGAGCTTCGAGTCGTTGCAGCTGATCCACAACACGCCGTTCTGGGAGCTGCAGAACCTCGGCACCTCGCGGCTGTTCACCTCGCAGGGGATCTTCGGCGGCTACCCGGGCTCGGTGGCCTACATCCACAACATCCGCGCGAACAACCTGCGCGAGCTCGCCGAGGCGGGGGAGGCCTACCCGGTCGCCGACGGCCCGTTCGACGACCCGGCGCTGCTGGCGATCGACGGCGAGCGCGAGTACAAGCTCGACAACTTCACCCTGCTTGCCCCGTTCGCCGACGGTGACCTCTACCACTCGGTGATGAAGGGCGCGGCCGGGCTCGGCGACCCGCTCGAGCGCCCGGCCGAGTCGGTCCAGCGCGACATCGCCGAGGGGCACATCCTCGCCGAGCACGCCGAGCGGGTCTACGCGCTCGCCGATCGCGAGGGCGCCCGGCGCCGGCGCCTGGAGCGCGCGCGGCCGGCGGCGGAGTGGTGGGAGGCCGAGCGCGAGCGGGTGCTGGCCGGCGACCTGATCGAGCCGATCAAGGCCGGCTACGAGGAGTCGATCAAGCTCTCGCCGCGCTGGGCGGCCGAGTTCCGCGGCTTCTGGGACCTGCCCGAGGACTTCTCGTTCGGAGTCGCGACGCCGACCGTGCCGGCGGAGCGCACGCCCGTGCCCGGCAAGGTCACCCCGGCCGAGTCGGCGGCCGAGTTCCTGGCCGCGTCGCAGGTCGCCCGCGTCGAGCCGCCGGCGCTCGCCGGCAAGCCGCTCGAGCCGGAGACGCTCGCGGCGCTCTACGACGAGCGCCTGTCACGGCGCGAGGTCAAGGACATCCAGTCGGGCTACAAGGACCCGGACCGCTTCGACAAGTGGGTCGCGCTGCTGCAGTCGCGGGTGGATTGGGACGACCCGATCGTGCTCCCGCTGGGCGAGGGGCTCAACGTGGTCAGCCGCCGCGACGACGGCCAGCTCATGATCCGCTCCGATGCCGGCCACGACTTCTGTCGCGCCGACCTCAACTGGAAGATGCACGCGCCGGTGTTCGTGCGCGACACCGACGAGCTCCTGCGCGAGATCTACCCGAAGATGGCCCACTGCGACCCGGAGTGGATGGAGCTGCGCGAGTTCTACTGCCCGCTCTCGGGCCGGCTGCTCGAGGTCGAGTCCGTGACCCACGGCTATCCCGTCGTCCACGACTTCCTCCCCGACATCCACGGCTTCTACCGCGGCTGGCTCGGGCGCGAGGTCCCCTGAGCTCAGCCGAAGCCGGGCGGCACGGTCGCCTGGCCGGAGGTGTTCAAGCCCCAGCAGACGGTCTCCGCGTTCGTCTGCACGGCGCAGCTGTGGTTGCGCCCGACGCCGAGGGTGCTGAAGGCACCCGCGGGAGGCGAGGCTTGGCCGGCGCCGTCGGTGCCCCAGCAGGCGAGCGTCGCGTTCGTCTTCACCCCGCAGGTGAAGATGCCGCCCGCGCCCACGGCCCTGAAGTTGCCGCCCGGCGGGCTCGCCTGGCCGAAGCTGTCGAGGCCCCAGCAGGCCAGCGCCGAGTTGATCATCACGCCGCAGGTGTGGCTCTCGCCGCCGGTCACCGAGCTGAAGGTCCCCGCGGGCGGTGATGACTGACCCGAGTTGTCCGAGCCCCAGCAGGCGACGGCGCCGGTCGCCTTCACGGCGCAGTTGTGGGCCTCCCCGGCGTCCACGGACCTGAACTTCCCGGCGGGCGGCGAGGCGGCGCCAACCCCGTCGTACCCCCAGCAGGCGAGGTCGCCGTTTGCCCTCACCCCGCAACTGTGGGAGTCGCCTGCGGTGACCGACCGGAACGCCCCGGCGGGCGGGCTGGCCTGGCCGAGGTTGTCCGAGCCCCAGCAGGCCGCGGCGCCACTCGTGCGCACCCCGCAGGCGTGCTGGTTCCCGGGCGCGATCGCGATGAAGGTGCCCGCCGGCGGCGACGACTGGTTCTGCGCGTCATCGCCCCAGCAGAGCAGCGAGCCGGTGGTCTTGATCCCACATGTGTTGGTGCTGCCGCCGGTGCCGACCACGGGACCGGCGAAGGCCCCCGCGGGCGGCGTCGACTGACCGCTCGCATTCGAGCCCCAGCACGCCTCGCTCCCATCCGTCGCCACGGCACAGCCGTTCGAGAAGCCGGCGCTGACGGCGATGTAGGTTCCGGCCGGCGGCGAGGCCTGGCCGGCACCGTCGTCGCCCCAGCAGGCGAGCGTTCCGTTCGACTTCAGCCCGCAGCTGTGGTGGCCGCCGGCACTCACCGAGCGGAAGGTGCCGGTGGGCGGGGTGGCCTGGCCGAGGCCGTCGTCGCCCCAGCAGGCGACCGACCCCGCCGCCCGCACGGCGCAACTGTGACCGAGGCCGGCGCTGACGGAGATGAAGGCGCCCGCGGGAGGGCTGGCCTGGCCGAGGTTGTCGCGGCCCCAGCAGGCGAGCGAGCCGTTGCTCCTCACCGCGCAGCTGTGAGACCTGCCGGAGCTGACGGCGATGAAGGTGCCCGCGGGAGGGCTGGCCTGCCCGAAGCCGTCGTCCCCCCAGCACGCCAGCGTTCCGCTGGTCGGTATGCCGCAGGCGTGAGTGCCCCCGGCGGCGATCGCCTCGAAGGCGCCCCCGGGGGGAGTCGCCTGGCCGTCGCCGTCGGATCCCCAGCAATCGATCGTGCCGTTGGCCTTGATGCCGCAGGTGAAGCTCCTGCCCGCGCTCACCGCCGCGAATGCGCCCCCGGGCGGGGTCGCCTGACCGGCGCCGTTCGAGCCCCAACACGCGACTGGACCGGCCTTCTTGACGCCGCAGACGTGCGTATCGCCGCCGTCCACCGACCCGGCTGAGGTTCCCGGGACGGCGCTTGCAATCGAGACGCCGGCGTCGCCCGTGGGCGTGGCCGCGCCCGCGGGCGTCGCCGCGGCGAGGCACAGGACGGCTGCAACGGCGGCGCACGGTGTCCGGCAGCGTCGCCGTCGGCCCTCCCTTAGCGGCTTCCGGCGGAAGATGATTGTGGGCATCGGCCCTCGTCGCGAGTCTAAGCCCCGATTGGAGTCGCGTCAACGCTCCCGCCTCGGTCGAGCATCTAGAGTCAGACCGGATGGCGGACGTGATCTCCGACGAGCAGCTCGTCGGCGAAGAGCGCCTCGCCGCGGCGAACGGGATCGAGATCGCCTACGAGGAGCTCGGCGATCCCTCCGGCGAGCCGCTCCTGCTGATCATGGGCCTGGCGACGCAGATGATCTTCTGGGACGTCGAGCTCTGCGAGCTGCTGGGCGAGCGCGGCTACCGGGTGATCCGCTTCGACAATCGCGACATCGGCCACTCGACCCATCTGGACGCCGCCGGGACGCCGAACGACGCCGCCATGGTCCTCGGCTACGGCCGGCCCGCCTACCGGCTCGCGGACATGGCCGACGACACCGTCGGCCTCCTGGACGAACTCGGGATCGAGCGCGCCCACCTCGTCGGCGCCTCGATGGGGGGCATGATCGCCCAGCAGGTCGCGATCGACCACCCGGGCCGCTCGCTGTCGCTCTGCTCGATCATGTCGGCGACCGGCAACCGCCGCTATCGGTTCCCGCGGTGGCGGGCGTTCGCCAGCCTGATGGCGAAGCCGCCGTCGAGCCGTGAGGGGTACATCGAGCAGGCGGTGGGGACGTTCAAGGCGATCGGATCGCCCGCCTATCCGATGGACGAGCCGCACTTTCGCGAGCTCGTCGGGCTCGCCTACGACCGCAGCTTCGACCCGTCCGGGGTCGCGCGGCAGCTGCACGCGATCAACTGCTCCGGCAACCGCACGGTGCGCCTGCGCCAGCTCGACCTGCCCGCGCTCGTCGTCCACGGAACCGCCGATCCGCTGGTCCGCACCACGGCCGGAAGGGCGACGGCTGCCTCGATTCGCGGGGCGAAGCTGTGGCTGATCGAAGGCATGGGGCACGACCTCCCGGTCGCGCTCCACGCCGACTTCGCCCGCGAGATCGACGAGAACGCGCGCCGGGCAACCCGCTAGGCGAGCCGCCCGGCGCACGCTGAGAGCTCAGCCGGCGGGGGCGCCCGTCGGGTCCGGATAGGCGTTGACGACCAGGTTCCAGCTCGTGAGCTTGAAGTTGAGGCTCTTGTCCTTGGCCCCGGCGTACTGGACGCGGACGTCGTGCTGGCCCGGGGTGACGATCGTCGTCTGAGTCGTGGAGTGCGTGGTCGGAACCGGGCTCCCGGTGCTCGAGACGTCGAAGTTGAGGACGTCGGTGCGCTTCGGGTCGCTCGTGCTCGCGGGGAGACCGTCGACCAGGATCTGAACTGGGCAGCCGACTCCCGCCTCCGCCCCGGTGCACACCGAGGTGCCCGAGAACGTCGCGGTGACCAGGGCGGCCGTGTCGGTCTTGAACGTGGTGCGGGCACCGGTGACCTCGTACTTCGAGGTGGTGTTGACCGGTCCGAAGATGGCCGTGCTGCTCACCGCGCGAGCGGTCGGCGCCGGCGGCACCGACTTGGCCTTCGCGTACTTCGTCTTCGCCTCCGCCCTGGTGAGGAACGTCTTCGACGCCTGCTTGTGGGTGAGGAACGACGAGCCGGCGAACGAGGGCACGGCTGCGACGGCCGCCGCGACGACCGCCGCGGTCGCGACCGCCGCCGCGGTCCGCACGAGCGGCACCGAGGGAAGCTTGCTGAGGGTCCGTTTGATCATTTAGGTCTCCGTGTCTCCGGGGGCCCCGGGGGCCCGGTCATCTGAGTGGGAAAGGCCGCGGCGGACGCTCCGCACGGCCTTCTCTAGTAAACCTATCAACAAAGGTATGAAAGTGCTAGCATCGCGCCGCGCACCCGGACCACACCACTCGCAGGAAAGGACAATCCAGATGAAGTACAAGGCTCTGGCGGCTGGGATGGCCGCTTTCATTGGGCTTGTAATCCCGGCCGCAGCGGGCGCCAAGACCCTGATCGGATCCGGCTCGGTCGCCGCTCAGCCGGTGCTCGAGGCGCTCTTTCACAAGTACGAGAAACTGCACAAGGGGACCAAGTTCGTCTACACCGCCAACGGCGGCAACGCAGGCGTCCAGGACGTGCAGAACGGGGCCAGCCAGTTCGCCGGCCAGGCCCGCCCCCCGCTCCCTAGCGACGCGGGAACGACCTACGTGAAGATGTACCTGGACGGGCTCTGCATCGACGTCAACCCGACCAACAAGCTGAGCGGGATCCAGATCCCGACCCTGGCCGACATCTACCACGGCACGGTCACCAACTGGAGCCAGGTGCCCGGCTCGGGCCTCGACACGACGATCGACGCGGTCGGCCGTGACACCAACGGAGGGACCTACAACTTCTTCCTCCAGTCAGTGCTCAACAACGACCCGCCCGGGACGAACGTCAACGCGCTGACGTCCGACGGCCTCGTCTACAACGCCGTCAAGCGCGACGACAACGCGATCGGCTACTTCGGCCTCGCCTGGCAGGGCAAGGGCGTCCGTTCGGTCAAGGTCAACGGCGTCTCCTGCAAGCCGAGCAAGATCTCGAATTTCAAGTACCCGCTGACTCGGTACATCTTCATCGTCCTCCCGACCGACAGCCCGAACAAGTCGGTGACCAAGTTCATCGACTGGGCGCGGAAGGACAAGGAGGCCGGGAAGATCATCGACAAGGCCGGCGGCGTCCCCGCGTTCAACAAGGGGTTCAAGTAGAGGTCACGGCCAACCCTAGGCGCTGACCAAAAGATGACGGCGCGGTCTCTCCCTTACGCGCCCGATGAGTTGCTGGTCCTCGGTTCCCCCGAGGACCAGCAGCTCGCCGGCCGCGGGCCGAGGACGTCCGACAGGCGGGTCGAGCTCTGGCTCGGCGCGCTGGTCGTCGGCTTCGTCGCCCTGCTCCTGGCGATGGCGGTCGTCGTCCTCGCCCGCGGCTGGCCCTCCTTTGCTCACAACGGCCTTGCCTGGTTCGGGCCGGGCGGCAACGTCGACGAGCAGTTTCGGATCATCGACCTCTCGGGCCAGAGCGGCTCGAACTACGTCTGGACGTTCCACGCCTGGCCGCTGATCTGGAGCACGATCCTGATCACCGGCGGCGCGGTCGCGATCGCGCTGGTGACGTCGCTGTTCGTGGCCGTCTTCATCGTCGAGTTCGCGCCCGAGTGGATGCGCAACATCCTGCAGCCGGTCGTCCGCCTGCTGGCGAGCGTGCCCTCGGTGATCTACGGCCTCCTCGGCGTGCTGGTGATCGTGCCGTTCATCGGCAATCACCTGGTCTCGGAAACGCAGAAGGCGTCAGTGGCCGGGGTGATCTCACTCAGCGGCTACAGCCTGCTCGCGGCGACGCTGATCCTCACCGTGATGATCGCGCCGATCATGATCTCGATCTTCTCCGACGGCCTGCGGGCCGTGCGGCCGGGCTGGATCGAGGGCTCGCTCGCGTCCGGCGTCAACCGCTGGCGCACGATCTGGAAGATCGGGGTGCGCACCGCGCGGCCCGCGATCGTCGCCGGGACCGTGCTCGCGGTCGCGCGCGCGCTCGGCGAGGCGGTGATGCTGGCGATGGTCTCGGGTTCGGTCGGCTTCGCCCCGAACCCCGCCGACGGCCTGATCTTCTTCTACGAGCCCTCGCGCCCGCTGGCGCCGACGATCATCAAGAGCATCGACTCGCTCGGGTCGAAGCCGGCGAACGCGACCCTGTACGCGATCGCCGCCCTGCTGCTGTTCTCGGCAGCGACGTGTTCTCTGGCCGGGCGCGTGGCGCGCAACACGATGCGCCGGAAGGCGGGCACCGGCTGATGGAAGCCACGGCCCAAAAGCCGCCCACAGCGCGCGCGGCGTGGAGCCTCGGCGACCGGCTCGGCCTCGCGGCGTGCTGGGCGCTCGGGATCCTCTTCTGCGCGATCGCGGCCGCGATCGTCGGCTACTTCCTGGTTCAGGGCCTGCGCTTCGTGAGCCTCGACCTGCTCACGACGGCGCCCAAGGCCGGCTTCAGCCAGGCGACCACCGGCGGCATCCTCGACCCGCTGCTCGGGACCCTGATCGTCGGCGCGATGGCGATGGCGATCGCCCTCCCGGCGGGGGTGGGGATCGCCGTCTGGCTCTCGGAATACGGCCGGCCGACGGCGCTCGCGCGGGTCGCGGAGTCGACCATCGAGGCGATCGCCGGGATCCCGACAATCGTCCTGGCGCTGTTCGGCATCGTGATCTTCTCGAGCCCGGCGCTCGGCTTCCTCAGCCAGACGACCACCGACGGGATCGTCTTCGGGCGCTCCTTCTTCGGCGCCGCCGCGATGCTCTCGCTCGTCGCCCTGCCGCTGATCGTCGCGAGCACCCGCGAGGGGCTCGAGGCGATCCCTCGGCACGTCCGCGAGGCCTCCTACGCCGTCGGCAAGACCAAGGCGGCGACCACGCGCCGGATCCTGCTGCCGACCAGCCGCCCCCAGGTGGCGACCGGCGCGATGCTCGGCCTCGGCCGCATCATCGGCGACACGGCGATCATCCTCGTGCTGCTCGGCGCCACCGTGAACCTCAACGCCTCCGGGGACACGCCGCTGCTCGGCACGCTGCGCGGCACCGGCAGCACGCTCACCAGCTTCATCTACCAGAACTCCCCGAGCGGCGACCTCAACCAGCCGGAGAAGGCCTATGCGGCGGCCTTCGTCCTCCTGGTGATGGTCCTGGTGCTGAACGCCGCCGTCGACGTCATCCACCGCCGCGCGAGAAAGGTCGGCACATGGAGCACCTGACCCCGCCGCCCGTGCGTCGTCTGGAGCTCGACGACCCGGCGGCCCGCGAGGTCGCCGCGCCGGCGAACGGCAACGGAAACGGGAACGGCCATGCGCCCGCCGCCGAGACCCAGGGCACCGGCTTCGCGCGACATCGCCTGATCGGTCCGCCGCAGGTCTCGATCCCGCGGATGGAGGTCGAGCAGCTCTCGGTGGCCTACGGGCAGAAGGACGCCGTGAAGGCGGTCGACCTGCCCGTGCGCCAGGGCGAGGTGCTGGCGCTGATCGGGCCCTCCGGTTGCGGCAAGACGACGCTTCTGCGCTCGCTCAACCGGCTCACCGAGCTCACGCGCGCGGCGTCGTTGCGCGGGCGAATCACCCTCGACGGCGTCGACATCTCGACGCTCGAGCCGACCTCGTTGCGGCGCCGCGTGACGATGGTCTTCCAGCAGCCGAACCCGTTCCCGATGAGCGTGTTCGACAACATCGCCTACGTCCTGCGCGAGCAGGGGTCGCGCCGGGCGCGGAAGTCCAAGCTCGCCCCGGCGGTCCACAGCGCGCTCGACCGCGCCGGGCTGCTGGAGGAGGTCAAGGACGACCTCGGCCACCCGGCGCTCAAGCTCTCCGGCGGCCAGCAGCAGCGGCTCTGCATCGCCCGGGCGCTGGCGGCGGAGCCCGAGGTGCTGCTGCTCGACGAGCCCTGCTCCGCGCTCGACCCCAACTCGACCCGCGTGATCGAGGAGCTGATCGTGAAGCTACGCGACTCGGTCGCGGTCGTGATCGTCACCCACAACCTCCAGCAGGCCTTCCGCGTGGCCGACTACGTGGGCTTCATGTACCTCGGCGACATGGTCGAGTACGCGAGCGCGACGACGATCTTCGGAGCCCCGAAGCAGGAGCGGACCAAGGAGTACGTGAGCGGTGCCTTCGGCTAGCTCCGCCCCGATCCTGGTCGTTGCCGCCTGCGTCCTGCTGGGCCTGGCGCTCGCGGGCTGCGACACGACCCAGGACAAGGCCGCGCGCCTGAAGGTCCGCTCGACGCGCGAGCTGGCCGGCCGCGAGCCGGCGCGACCGATCCGCCGGCGCGACCGCGACGTGCGGGTGCTGGACGCGTCGATCGTCCGCGGTCAGGGCAAGGCCGCGATCGCGGTCACCCTCCGGAACGTCGGCAGCGCGCCGGTCAACGACCTGCCCCTGGCGGTGGGCGTGCGCATGGCGGACGGCAAGCACCTGGATCTCACCCGCGGGGAGAAGGTCGCCTACTTCCAGGCCCATGCCCCGGCGCTGGCCCCGGGCGAGCGCACCACCTGGGTGTTCACCTCGCGCGACGACCTCGCGGGCGCCGATTCGGCTTTCGCAGAGGTCGGGGTCGCGCGCGACGCGCCGACGACCGCCAGCAGCGTGCCGGCGCTCGCGGTCAGCTCCGTCGGCGCCGTGAAGAAGGACCCCGACAAGGTCGAGGCGACCGTCGCGAACACGACCGGGGTCGTGCAGTACGACGTGGCCGTATACGGCTGGGCCCTGCGCCACGGTCGCTACGTCGCGGCGGGCCGGACGGACGTCGAGGAGCTGGATCCGGACGAGAGCACGACCGTCGCGATCTCCATGACGGGGAAGGCCGAGGGCGCGAGCCTGCACGTCGCCGCCCCGCCCACGATCTTCCAATGAGAGCACGAGGAGCCCGATGAACCCGCAATATGAATCCTGTCAGGAGTGCGGCGCGCCGCTCGATCGCCAGCAGCGCTACTGCGTCAACTGCGCGGCCCGGCGCAGCGATGCGTCGAACCCGGCGTCGCGCTACTTCGCCGCCGCCAGCCGCCAGCGGCGCCTGGCCAGAGCGCCGGCCCAGCCCGACGGCTCCTCCAGGAGCGGCGCGGGTCGGGCCGCGGCGGTGTTCTTCTTCGCCCTGCTGCCGATCGCGGTCGCGATCGGCGTAGTCGTCGGGCGAACCGGAAGCGGCGACGAGGACAAGCTCCTCGCCGCGCTGCGCGAGGGCAACGCCACGGCCGCTGTGGCCAGCACGGACGCCGGCACCGGCCAGGCCGCGACGGTGAGCTCCAAGCTGCTCGTCAGTGACTTCTCGCTCGACAAGGGCTTCGTGGTCGAGCTCGACCAGCTGCCGATCGACGGCACCGACGAGGCGGCGGCCGAGCAGGCGAAGAGCGACGCCGAGGACAAGGGCGCGAAGGACGTCGGGATCATCAATCCCGGCGACTTCACCACCAAGCCGGACCAGGGGCAGGAGAACTACCTCCTCTACTCGGGCGAGTTCTCCGACCGCGGCGCCGCGGAGAAGGCCCTCACCGGGCTGCGTAAGGACTTTCCCGACGCGCTCGTGATCAAGGTGACGGGCACGTCGGCCGGTGCGGGCGGCGGGAGCGCCTCCAGCGCAAGCGGCGCCGACAACGTGCCGAGCAAGGTCGTCGCTCAGACGAGCCACGGCACGGTTCATCAGGTGACCGGAATGAAGCCGACCGACGAGCAAGTTCAGGAGGACACGCAGACCGTGCAGCAGATCGCCAACCAGACCGGACAGAACTACACCGACTCGCAGCAGAGCCTCCCCGACGTGACCGTCGTGGGCGGGGATCCCGGCGACGCCCCTCCACTGCCGACGGGAGCGGGCGACTGATGCCCGTCGGCCTTCGTGACATCTTCAGCCGCGAGGCGCTGAAGCCGCGGCCGCGCCGTCCGCAGACGGCCCCGAAGCCGGTGGCCGCGAAGCCGGCGGGCGCGCCGCCGCCCCCCGACGCGACGCTGGACGAGCTGCGGGCGCAGCGCGACCGGCTGCTCGAGAAGTTCACGGTGATGCAGGCCGATCTCGGCGGCGCGTTCTACGAGATGGCGATTCGCGACCACGTGCGGGTCGACGTGCTCACCCGCAAGGCGGCCGTGTTGCAGCGCGTCGACGGTGAGCTCACCGCGGTGGAGGCGGCCCTCGAGTTGGCCCGCACGGGCGCGGCCGGGCTCTGCGGGACCTGCGGCGCTCCTTACGCGCACGGGACCCGGTTCTGCGCCCAGTGCGGGACGGCCCTGGACCCGGTGGTGGTGGCCGCATGACGAAGCCCGGGCGGCGTCTCGTCCTCGCCGCTTCGAACGTCACCGGGGCGCGATTTCGCGTGCTCGCGGCGGCGTCGGTGATCGCCACGTCCACGATCATCGCCTCCGCGCTCGCCGGTGACAACAGCGCGGCGCTGGCCGCCCTGTTGAGTCAGGCGAGCGGCACGGCCGGCCCGCCGATCGCCGCGGCGCCCGGGGCGGGCGCGGCAGGCCCGGCGATCCCGGCGCCGCCCACGATCCCCTCAAGCTCGGCGGCTTCGGCCCCCGCCCCGGCGCCCGCTCCGGCCCCGGCGCCCGCTCCGGCCCCGCGACCCGCACCGGCATCCCAGCCGACACAGGAGCAGCCCCCGCCGGCCGAGCCCGAGCAGCCCCCGACACCGCCGCCTCCGACCGCCGACCCGGGCCGGATCAAGCACGTGTTCGTGATCGCCCTCTCGAGCCCCGGGTACGAGCAGACCTTCGGCGGCTCGCCCGAGATGACGTACCTCTCCCAGACGCTTCGCCCGCAGGGTGAGCTGCTGAGCGACTACTCGCTGCTCACCGAGAACCCTCTGCCCAACTACCTGGCGATGATCAGCGGCCAGCCGCCGAACCCACTGACGAAGGCCGACTGCGCGACGTACTCGACGTGCGTCAATCCGGTGGAGGCGCTGACGATCGCCGATCAGCTCAACAGCGGCGGGCTGCGCTGGCGCGCGTACATGGAGGACATGGCGACCGAGACCGGCCCTGCCAACTGCGTCCATCCGGGCACGGACGAGTCCGAGACGCCCCTGCCCGGCGGCTACACGGTCGCCCACAACCCGTTCGCCTACTTCCACTCGCTGCTCGACCTCGGCGCGTGCGCGACCAACGACGTGCCGCTCGACGAGCTCACCAAGGATCTGCGCAAGGCCGACGCGACCCCGAACTACGCGTTCATCTCGCCCAACCTCTGCCACGCCGGCGTGCCGAGCCAATGCCCGGCCACGGCCGACGCCGAGGCGCAGGCGGCCGACCCGGGCTTGGCGGCGGCCGCCGAGGCGGACGGCTTCCTATCCGAGTGGGTGCCGAAGATCCTCGACTCCGCCGCCTACAAGAAGGACGGGCTGCTGATCGTCACCTTCGGCGAGGCCCATCCGCCCGCCGACGCGGCCGAGCCACTGCAGGTCGGCGCGCTGCTGGTCTCCCGCTACGCCGCGGCCGGGCAGACGATCGGCACGCCCTACGACCCGAGCTCGATGCTGCGCTCGGTCGAGGAGCTGTTCGGGATCCCCATCTATCTGGGCGAGGCCGGCGCGAAGGGAACGGAGTCCTTCGCGCCGCAGCTGCTCGGCACCGGGGGCTAGGCAGCGCGGCGCATAGGCTGCGCGCGTGGAGCTGACCGAGCTCGTCCCGGAGCCCGCTGAAGGACGGATCTTCGAGCGCGTCCTCAGGCCCGGGATCGCCGATGCGGTGGGCGACGGGCGGGTGCGCCTCGACGCGATCGCGCGCTGGCTCCAGGACATCGCCTACGCGGACCTGCTCGACGCCGGCCTCGACGAGCGCGGAATGTGGATCGTGCGCCGGCTGCGGTTGCGCGTCGAGTCATGGCCGCGCTTCGGCGAGCCGGTGGCGGTGCGCACGTTCTGCAGCGGCCTGGGGCGATTTGCGGCCGAGCGGCGCACGACCGTTGCCGGCGAGTCGGGGCGCGTCGACGCCGTCGCGCTCTGGGTGTGGATCGACGAGGCCGGGCGGCCGGCGCGGTTCGGCGATCGCTTCGTCGCCCTGTATGCGGAGAGCGCGGGCGAGCGCGGCGCGCCAGTGCGCCTGCGCCATCCCGAGCCGCCGGGCGACGGCGAGCGCTCGAAGTGGGCGTTTCGCGCCGCCGACCTGGACGTCGCGGGCCACGTCAACAACTCGCATTACTGGGAGCCGCTCGAGGAGCGCTTCGCGGATGCGGCCCCGGGCGCGATCGACGCCGAGATCGAGCACCGCGATCCCGCGCTCGCGGGGGAGGCCGATGTGGTCGAGGACGGTCCCGGGATCTGGATCGTGGGCGCCGGGGGCGCCCTCCACGCCTCGATTCAGGTCGCTGCGCGCGGCTGAAGGTCGACGAGCGGCGGCCACTCCGCCGGGGGCAGGTCGGGGCGGGTGACCTTCTCGGGCCTGCCCGGCGGCAGCTCGGCCAGCAGCTCGGCCACGTCCGGCGCGCGGAGCTGAGCCCCGACCGTCGCCCGGGCGACCTCGATCACGGCGTTGCGGTTGCGGGTGCTCATCAGGTTGCGGCTCATCGTCCGTAGGTCCTCCTCGAGGGGCTGCACGAGGACCGTCGGCGTGCCGGCGATGTGCAGCTTCTTGGCCTCGCTGCCGAGCCGGCGGCCGGACGCGCTCCGAAAGAAGAACGCGCCCCACTCGCGCGGGTCGACCGCCCGGAGCGGGTGCAGCGAGGAGGTCGGATTCAGGCAGATCACGAGGTCGAGGCGCTCGGCTCGCAACAGGTCGAGGTTCGACGCGGAATACATGCCGCCGTCCACGTAGCGGCGCCCGCCGATCTCGACCGGGCGGTAGAAGCCCGGGATCGCGCACGAGGCGGCGACGGCGTCGGCGAGCTCGGCTGGTGGCGACCCGCTGCGGCCGAACGCCACCCGGGCGCCGGTGGCGTAGTCGCACGCCGCGATCCAGAGGCCGGGGTGGGGGCCCCAGCCACTCGGCACGACCCGGCGCACCTGCTCGCGCAACGGATCGGTGGAGAAGCTCCCGCGCGGCAGCCAGCCGCTGACGACGCTCGCCGGTGTGAAGCGCTGCGGCCGGGTCAGCGTGCGAAGCGCCAGCGACCAGGACCCGGGGCCGATCGGGGGCGGCCAGGGATCGAGCTTGAAGACCGCGCCACCCGAGCGATCCGCCTCGGCGGCCGGGCGCCCGGACGCGTCGGTGATCGACTCGAACGTCTCCCCGCGCGAGTGCGCGACCATGAACCACGGGGGCACTCCGCCGGCGAGGAGCGCGGCGAGCATCGAGCCCGCCGACGTGCCGACGATGATCTCGGCGCCGGCCGGGTCCCAGCCGGTCTCCGTCGCGAGCGCGTCCAGGCCACCGGTTAGCCAGGCACCGCCCTGCACCCCTCCCGCGCCGAGGACGAGTCCGATCCTCACCCATTCAGGTTACCCGGGCGCACCGGCGGATCGGCCGCGGAGCCACCCACCAAGCGTCCGCATCACTGCAGCCCCGCGCCGGGGGTGCCGATAGCGGCTCCGAGCAGCGAGTTTCTTGTGACGGCAGTGCAGCGACACCTGACCCCGGTCCTCTGGTCCCTCCTCGGCCTGGCCACGCTCGGCCTGGCGCTGCACGCCGCCTGGGTCGCCGGCTTCGCCAACGGCACGGCCGACGTCTTCATCAACGAGTGGGTCTACAACGCCGTGCTCGTGCTCGCGGCCAGCGTATGCGTGCTCAAGGGGATCGTCACCCCGGGCGAGCGCTGGCTCTGGATCTGCTTCGGGCTGGGCATCGGCGCGTGGGCGGCAGCCGACATCTACTGGACCGTGTCGCTGATCGACGTCAAGCACCCGCCGTACCCGTCGCTCGCCGACCTGGGCTACCTACTGGTCTACCCGTTCATGTACGCCGGCGTCGTGCTCCTCGTGCGGCGGCAGGTCCGGCTCTCGACCGGGGCCTGGCTCGACGGCGCGATCGGCGGCCTCGCCGCGGCGGCGCTCGCCACCGCTGTCCTGAGCCCGGCGCTGATCGGGCTGACCAAGGGCGACCCGACCGTGGTCGCCACAAACCTCGCCTATCCGCTCGGCGACGTGCTCCTGCTCTCCTTCCTGATCGCCGGGGTCGCGATCGCCGGCGTCCGGGTCGGGGCGACCTGGCTCCTGATCGGCATCGGGATCGCGACCTGGGGCGTGGCGGATGTCGTCTACCTCTACCAGGAGGCCACCTCCAGCTACGACGGCGGCTACCTCGACTCGCTGTGGCTCGTCGGCGGGATTGCGATCGCGGCGGCGGCGGCGCTGCGGACGCGGCCCGCCGTGCGCGAGCGCCACGAGTCCCAGTCGATCTTCTTCCCGGCGATGTTCGCCGTGATCGCCCTGAGCGTCCTGGCCTGGGACCACTACGACGCCCGGGGCGAGGTCTCGATCTGGTTCGCGGTCGCGACCCTGGCCGCGGTGGTGCTGCGGCTGATGCTCAGCTTCCGCGAGAACCAGGCGCTGCTCCGGGCGGTGCGCAGCGAGTCGGTCACGGACGCGCTCACCGGGCTCGACAACCGGCGCTCGCTGATCACCGCGCTGCAGAAGGCGTCCGAGGGCCCGCACGAGACCGTCTTTGCGATCTTCGACCTCGACGGCTTCAAGGCCTACAACGACAGCTTCGGCCACCCGTCCGGCGACATCCTGCTGCGGCGTCTCGGCCGGAACCTGGCCACGAGCGTCGCGCCGCAGGGGCGGGCGTTCCGCCTCGGCGGCGATGAGTTCTGCGTGCTCGTGCCGGGCGGGCCCGAGCGGGTGGACGGCGTGCTCGCGGTCGCCGGGTCGGCGCTCTCCGAGTACGGCGAGGGCTTCCAGATCAGCGCCTCCTCGGGCGCCGTCGTGGTGCCAACCGAGCTCGCCGATCCGACCGCAGCGCTGCGGACCGCCGATACGCGCATGTACGCGGCGAAGGGCCTGCGCTCGACCTCCGCGCAGCGCCAGACGCACGACGTGCTCGTGCGCGTCCTGCGCGAGCGCGAGCCGGAGCTCAGCGCGCACCTGAGCGGGGTCGCCCGGCTCGCCGCCGAGATCGGCCGGGCCGCGGGCCTCGACGCCGAGGAGCTCGACGTGATCGTGCGGGCGGCCGAGCTGCACGACATCGGCAAGATCGCGATTCCCGACGCGATCCTGCACAAGCCCGGCGAGCTCGACGAGGACGAGTGGGAGCTGATGCGGACGCACACGCTGATCGGCGAGCGGATCCTCTCGGTGGCGCCGGCGATGAACCAGGTGGCGTCGATCGTGCGCTCGAGCCACGAGCGCTGGGACGGCGGCGGCTACCCCGACCGCCTCGCGGGCGAGTCAATCCCCTTCGGCTCGCGGATCGTCTTCGTGTGCGACGCGTACGAGGCGATGACCGAGGAGCGCGCCTACCGCGAGTCCCTCGATCCGGCGCTTGCGCTCGACGAGCTGCGCCGCTGCGCCGGCACCCAGTTCGACCCGCGGCTGGTCGAGCTGTTCGCGAAGTTCGCGCTGTCCTCGTTTGGCCCCGAGCCGGCGCTCGACGCCTAGCCCGCGCTGCGCGCCCGGTACGAGAGGTCGTAGACCGGCGGTCGGTACCGGAGCACTGGGTCGTTCGAGGGCTCGATCCCGTCGGCGACTCGCATCGGGTCGAAGATGATCGCGTCGTCGGCGCCGGCGTCGACGCCGGTCACTTCGAGCGTGCCGACCGTGATCCGCTCGCGCGTCTCCGGCCACTGGTCGGAAGGGTCGTCGGGGTCGTCGCCGTCACCCGCGATCTGGACCTCCAGCCGCATCCGCGCGGGCGCGCGGGCAAGCCGCTGGGCGAGGTCGTCGAACAGGTAGTTCGGCCCGCGCCGCTTCGCCTCCGCGCGCGAGGGCTCGGGCTCGTCGTCGGTGGTGGGCCGCCAGGTGTAGCGGACGTAGCGCTCGCCGCCGTCGGCGTCGATCCACCGGTAGGCGTGAAAGGCGTAGTACGAGCGGGCGGGAAGGAACGAGCGCTGGCTCATGATCCGGTTCACTTCCGGGAGGGCCCGCAGTGCCGCCGGATAGCGGGCGATGAAGCCCGGGAGGGCGACCAGCGACGACAGCGAGGGCTTGGAGATCCGCAGCGCGGCGAGGAAGCCCTCCTGGTCTGGAAACTGGTACCTCGGCAGCGTCTGCGAGACGATGTCCGTGCGTGAGCCGTCCGGCAGCTCGAAGCTGACGGCGAGGCCCCGCACGTCCGGCTTGTGGTCGGGCACCGTGGGGTCGCCGCCCCCGTTGGAGAAGCGGACGATCGCGCCGACGGGGTCGCCGCTCATGTGCCCCGCGCGGGTGAGCTTGGCGGCCTCAGGGGTGGCCGTGAAGGTGCCGGCGCAGATCACGCCCTTGGCGTGCAGCGCCCGGTGGCCGGCATGGAAGCCGTAGCGCGTCCCGGATCATCTCCATGGCCCGCTCGGGGGTCGTGCTCACGCGCCCGCCCGCTCGCGCTCGGCCTCGCGGAGCTCGATCCGCCGGATCTTGCCGGTGAGCGTCTTCGGAAGCTCGTCGACGAACTCGACCCGGCGCGGGTAGGCATAGGCGCTGAGGCGCTCGCGGACGAAGACCTGGATCTCCTTCGCGAGCTCGTCGGAGGGCTCGCTGCCCTCGGCGAGCACGATGAAGGCCTTGACGACGTTGCCCTTGATCTCGTCGGGCGAGGCCACCGCTGCCGCCTCGTGCACGGCCGGGTGCTCGATGCAGGCGGACTCGACCTCGAACGGCCCGATCCGGTAGCCGGCGGCGATGATCACGTCGTCCGCGCGGCCCGCGTACCAGACGTAGCCGTCCGAGTCCATCGTCGCCGCGTCCTTGGTGTGGAACCAGTCGCCGCCGAACGTCTCCTGCCGAGGCCTCGGGCAGCCTCCAGTACTCGAGCGGGTAGTGCGGGTTCGATCGCGCGCGCAGGCAGATCTCGCCCCGCTCGCCCTCGGCGACCGGCCGCTCGTCCTCGTCGAGGATCTGGACCTCCCAGCCGGGCATCGTCCGGCCCATGGACCCCTCGCGCACCTCCATGAACGGGAAGTTCGCGCACAGCGGGTAGGACTCCGTGAGCCCGTAGTAGTCGAGCACGGTGACCCCGTACTGCTCGCGAAACCAGCGGATCGCCTCCGGGTTGAGCGGCTCGCCGGCCGAGCAGACGATCCGGAACTGCTGCGGGTAGCGCTCGCCGGCCTCGGGGATCGCCATCATCGACCGCATCGCGGTCGGGGTCGTGAACACGTTCGTGACCTCGTGGCGCGAGAGGAAGTCGAGCTGGTCGGCCGGGACGAAGCCGGCCTCGCGCTGCAGCACGTACTGGACCGCGCCCAGCCGCCAGGGGCCGAGCAGGGGGGAGATCCCCGCGGCCCAGGCCCACTCGCCCATGCCGTGAAAGCGCTCGCCGTCCTGGACGTCGTGGCAGTAGACGAACTCCTCGTGGGCCAGGATGTAGCGGTGGGCGTGGACGATGCCCTTCGCCATGCCCGTGGTCCCCGACGTGTAGTAGAGCTGCGCCGGGTCGTCGGCGGCCGTGTCCTCGCAAACGTGGTCGGTCGGGTGGCCGGCCAGCAGCTCGGCGTCCAGGACGAGCAGCTCGTCGACGAGCGAGGGGTCGAAGCGGCCGGCGTTGGCCTCGTCGGTGACCAGCACCTTCGGGGTCGAGTCTTCGAGGCGATGACGGATCCCTTCATCGCCGTAGAGCACGGACATCGACAGCAGGATCGCGCCGAGCTTCCAGGTGCCGAAGAACATCGCCGCGGTCTCGGCCGTGGGCGGGAGGACCACCGCGACCCGGTCGCCCCGGCCGACCCCGTGCGAGCGCAGCAGGTGCGCCGCCTGGTTGGAGAGGTCCTGGAGCTCGCCCCAGTCGAGCTCGCGGGTCGCTCCGTCGTAGCGCTCCCACACCATCGCCGGCTTGTCGCGCGGGTGCTTGTCGCAGCAGTCGGCGGCGATGTTGTAGCGCTCCGGCACGTGCCACTCGTGCTCCGCGCACGCCTGCTCGTACGACTCGACCACGTTCGTCAGCCTACCCCCGCTAGATTTTCAGCAACCACGCGGCTGTGGCGGAACTGGTAGACGCGCGGCGTTCAGGTCGCCGTGTCCGCAAGGACGTGGGGGTTCGACTCCCTCCAGCCGCACTCTCGGGGGCGAGATCGCGCCGAACGCCGACTTAGAGTCGCGATGGCGACGGAAACTCGGCGCTCGCGGGATTCGCAGGCCTGGGCGCTGGCCGCCTCGCAGCACTGGGTGGTGACGCTCGACCAGCTCCTCGAACTCGGCTTCACGCGCGCGGCCGTCAGGCACCGACTCCGGATCGGACGGCTCCGCCGCCTCTTCCGCGGTGTCTACGCGGTCGGCCGGCCGGTCGTAGGGAACCTGGGACGTTGGAAGGGCGCGACCCTGAGCTGCGGGCCTGCCGCGGCGCTGAGCCACCGGAGTGCCGGCGCCCTGTGGCGGGTCGCGGACGAGGGCGACGCCGTTGAAGTCTCGACGCCGCGCCGCTCCGAGTCGCGGGCGGGGATCCGCGTCCATCGCGCATGGGTCTCGACAGTGATCAGATCCGTGTTGAGGCTGAGATCCCGGTGACAAGCCCCGCGCTCACCTTGATCGACATCGCGCCGGAGGTCTCGCGACGGAAGCTCGAGGCGGCGATCAACTCGGCGATGGTCCGTGAGCTCGTGGATCCGGACGATCTCACTCGCGCATTCGAGGCCCATGCGGGCCGGCGCGGGGTTCGATTGGTCCGCCAGGTAATCGAACGACATTCGTTCGTGCTCACCGATTCCGAGCTCGAGCGGCTCTTCGTGCCGCTCGCGCTGCGAGCCGGACTCGGCCGACCGCTCACGCGGCAGACCGTGAACGGCTACCGCGTCGACTTCTTCTGGCCGGATCTGGGCCTCGTGGTCGAGACCGATGGGCTGCGCTTTCACCGTGACCCGGTTCAGCAGGCGATCGACCGGGAGCGCGACCAGGCGCACACAGCCGCTGGTCTCACGCCCCTTCGCTTCACCCACTACCAGGTCCGCTACCGCCCCGGCTACACCGAGGCGATCCTGCGACGTACTGCGCGCCACCACACAGCTCTCTCTCCGCCGAGCGCCGACTTTCAGTCGCTCTAGCGACGGAATCTCGGCGCTCGCGCTGGGGAGCAGCCTCAGCCGGCGACCAGCCCCACCGTCATGTTGATCGGGCCCCAGTCGCCGCAGTGTGAGGGCCCGGGGGCGAGCACTTGGCTGAGTGCGGTGTTCCATTCGCCGGTTGCGTTAACGAGCAGCTTGCCCGGTCGATCGACCGCGATGGTGGACTCGGCGCAGGTATTCGGGGACGTGGTCGTCTGCTGAGCAACTGCCGCTGTCCGAGGTCGCCTCGAAGAATCCGTCCAGCTCCCGCACGTCGGGGGATGGGATCGCTCGGCCGCACTCCTGCCTGCTCGGGGCCTACGGGCTCTGAGGCTACGGCGAGATCCGTGCCCCGATGTTGAGGCCGTCGCTCGCCCTGCGGACGCCGAGGGAGGTACCCGTGAGCCGGAAGCCCGGCCGGCTCCGTGGACTCGCTCCAGCGACATAGGTTGGCCTCCCCCGGATCTCGCCCGGGCCCGAGGGGCTGTCGTTGGCAAGCAGGTTGTTCGAGCGCTCGCCCACCGTGGTCGCGCCCTCGGTCGAGATCTCGCCGAGGATGTTGTCCTTGACGATCGTCCCGTGGCCGGGGTCGTCGCTGTCCTTGTTGCCCAGGCGCAGGACGCCGCAGCGGATGTTGAAGGCGCAGTCGCCGTCGGCGAAGGTGTTGTGGCGGACGATCGAGGAGTTGTCGGAGAACAGGGTGATGTAGGGATAGCCGTGCGAGCTGCCCTCGACCACGTTGTCCTCGATCAGCTCGTGGTCGGTGCCGTCGGCGCCCATGATGAACGGCACCTCGGGCATGTCGTGCATGTAGTTGGCGCGGATCACGGTGTGGCTCGAGCCGTAGAGCTGGATCGCGTCGGCGTGCACGCCCGAGGGGCTGCCCGGGGTGATGTCGTAGAACTCGTTGCCGATGATCTTCGTCCCGTAGGAGCCGTTCTGGATCCCGTCCGAGAGCCCGCCGTAAAAGCGCGACTCGCGGATCACCACCCCCGAGGGCTGGGAGCCCCCGGTGAGAAAGACGCGCGCCTCGCCGCAGCTCGAGCACGTGTCCCAGTCGTGGAAGTCGTCGTTTGACAGGATGACGTCAGAGTCTTGGAGTTCACGCGTGTCGAGCCAGATCTGACCCGGCACATTTGAGCTGCGGATCGTGATGTCGTGCGTGCTGCTGCCGGTGATCACGCCGCCGGTGATCGTCACGCGGCTGATCGTGATGTTCGCGGCGGGGTTGAGGTTCAACTCCATCGTCACATGGGCCTGGGGCTCGGGCGCCAGAGTGACCATCCCCGGCTTGATGCCGCCTCGGAAGGTGCCGTAGTCGCCGCTCGCGAGCAGGATCGTGTCGTTGGCGCGGGCGTTGGAGAAGACGGTCGTGAGGTTGGACGGCGTCGCGTGCCGCTCGATGGCATCGGCCGTCGGCGCAACCAGCAACGCCACCGCGATGGTCAGAGCGGCAGCGATCGCACGCGAATTGATCACACGTCCAAGTCCGAGAGACGTAATGGCGGACAATGTCCGACCCCCTTTATTTAGGCGCGAAGTCCCGGGCCGTTGTTCCCTCTTTGGGGTGCGCGCAAACCCTGTCGGCGGAAAACCGCAAAGCAGGAGCACGTCCACCCGAATCTGGACATCTGGCCAGTGCCGTCGCACAACCTGGCTCAGGCCGCGTCCGATGGCGGCTGGATACATTCTTCGGGATGGGCTCGCTGAAGGGATACTCCGCGCCGCGGTCGCCCGAGGGGCGGTCGAGCCTGGTGCCCGCGCCGCCGTGGCACTACGTCGGCGACATGCTGGTGGTCGAGTTCTGGGCGGATGCGGCCGCTGCGGCCGCGGTGCTCCCGGAGCCGCTCGAGCCGCATCCCGACGGCGGACGGGCCGCGGCGATGTTCCTCGACTGGCAGTCGTGCAGCGACGGCGGGGGAGAGCTCCTCGACCCCGTGCGCTCGCAGTACCGGGAGTTCTTCATCACGGTGAACGCCACGTATGACGGGCGAGGAGGTCGCGTACTGCCCCTACATCTGGGTCGACCGCGACTTCGCGCTCGCACGCGGCTGGATCCAGGGCTTTCCGAAGAAGCTCGGCTCCGTGTGGATCACGCGGACGTTCGGGCTCGACACCACCGCGGACCCGGGCCTGCGCGCCGGGTCGACGGTTCGCCGGCACCTGCGCGGCGAACGACCGCCGGCTCGCGGACGCGACCGTGACCCTGCGCGAGCCGAGCGCCGAGGGCCCGACCCACAACGACCCGCCGATCGTGAACGTGCGGCATCTGCCTCGCCTCGGCGAGGGTCGCCACGACGACCCCGCCGTGCACGAGCTGGTCCGCTCGGTCGGCTATGACCGAACGCGGTCGGAGGTCTGGGAGGGCGACGCGACGCTCGAGCTCTTCGAGGCGCCCAACGAGGAGCACACGGCGCTCGCGCCCGTGCGCGTCGGCAAGGGCTTTCGCTTCACGCTCGGCTATTCGGTCGACGACCTCGAGACGCTGGTGGAGTTGTGAGCGCGCCCGTGACCAGCGAGTCGGCGGCCGAGGTCGCCGGCGTCGAGGTCAGCACGGACCACTGGATCGGCGGCGAGCGGGTCGCGTCCGGCGAGCGCTTCGACGATCTGAGCCCGATCGACGGGCGCGTGCTCGCCCGCGTCTCCGCGGGCGGGGAGGCCGAGGCCGAGGCGGCCGTCGCGGCGGCGCGCGCGGCGTTCGACGGCTGGGCCGAGCTCGGCCCCGGCGGGCGCCGGCCCTATCTGGACCGTCTCGCCGAGCTGATCGACGCCAACGTCGACCGCATCGCAGCGGTCGAGTGCGAGGACATGGCGATGCTCCTCGAGTCGCTGCGGGCGCGGGTGATCGCGCGCGGCGCGCGCAACTATCGCGCCTACGCCGAGCTCGCGGCCGGATACGAGGAGCGGACCTGGAGCTCGAACGGGACGCTCAACCGGGTGATCCGGATGCCCGCCGGCCCGGCCGTCGTGATCACGCCCTGGAACGCGCCGTTCATGCTCTCCACCTGGAAGACGGCCCCGGCGCTCGCCGCCGGCTGCACCGTGATCCTGAAGCCGGCGGAGTGGTCGCCGCTGTCCTGCTCGCTGCTGGCCGACCTGACCGCCGAGGCCGGCTTTCCGCCCGGCGTCTTCAACGTCGTGCAGGGGATCGGCGAGCGCGCCGGCGCGGCGCTCACCTCCAACCCGGGCCTCAGCCGGATCTCGTTCACCGGCTCGCCGGAGACCGCGCGCGCGATCGGCCGCGCCGCCGCCTCGAACCTGGTCCCGTTCACGGGCGAGCTGGGCGGCAAGGGCCCGCTGATCGTGTTCGCGGACGCGGACCTCGACGACGCGGCGGCCAAGGCCGCGCGCATGTACGACGACGCCGGGCAGGTCTGCCTTGCCGGCACCCGGCTGCTGGTCGAGCGCGAGGTGCTCGACGCGTTCATGGAGCGGTTCAGGGCGGCCGTCGACGCGCAGGTGCTCGGCGACCCGCGCGATCCCGCGACCACGATCTCGCCGCTCATCCACCCCGAGCACCTCGCCCGAGTCGAGGGCTTCGTGGAGCGCGCCCGGGCGGCCGGCGACCGGATCGTCTTCGGCGGGCGCCGGGCGGACGTCGGGGGCGAGTCGGGTCTCTGGTACGAGCCGACGCTGATCGAGCCCGCCTCCAACGACTCCGAGGTCGTGCAGCGCGAGGTCTTCGGGCCGGTGCTCACCCTGCAGACGTTCGGCACCGAGGAGGAGGCGATCGAGCTCGCCAACTCGACCGAGTACGGGCTGTCGGGCATCGTCCTCACCCGGTCGGCGGCGCGCGCCGAGCGCGTCGGCCGCGCGGTGCGCGCCGGAACCACCTGGGTCAACGCGTTCCTCGTCCGCGACCTCACGGCGCCGTTCGGCGGCATGGGGATCAGCGGCATCGGCCGCGAGGGCGGGGACTACGCGCTCGACTTCTACTCCGAGCTCAAGACCCTGCAGATCGCCGAGGGCACGACCCCGGCTGACTGACGCGACGCGGGCCGGCTCAGTCGGAGAACAGGAGGTCCATCGCCCGCTCGAGGTGGCCACGGGTGAGCTCCTCCGCTCGCCGGCCGTCGCCGGCCTCGATCGCGTCGGCGATCGAGGCGTGCGCGTCGTGGTCGGCGAGCAGGCCGTCGGGGTCGAGCCGGTCCTCGTACAGGGTCGCTCCGATCCTCCCGATCCACACGTGCTCCATGAACTGGACGAGCTGGGGGTTGCCGGTCGCCTTGACGAGCGCGAGGTGGAACGCGCGGTTGGCCTTGAAGTGCTTGGCGGGCGAGCGGCCGGCGCGCTCCTCGTCGGCGATCGCGGCCCGCATCAGCGCCATCGGCTCGGCGAGGCCGCGCCCGGCCGCGATTCGCGCCGCGCCCGGCTCGACCACGAGGCGGGTCTCGTAGCTGGAGCGCAGCTGCGCGTCCGTGGACGTCGCCACCCGGGCGCCGCGGTTGGCGAACAGGTCGACGAGGCCCTCGGCGGCGAGCCGGCGCAGGGCCTCGCGGACCGGGGTCCGGGAGACGCCGAACTCCCTCGCCAGGTCCTCCTGGTGCATGCGCGAGCCGCGCTCGATCTCGCCGCTGGCGATCCGCTCGCGAAGGACCTCGTAGACCTGGTCGGCGACGCTTTGGACCTGGAACTGGGCCGCGGCGGGGGGGTCCGGGGAGACCATGGTGATCGGATACATTATTCACATGTCGCAGGCCCGCGTGCGGATCGGAACCGTCGCCGATACCCGTGACGCGAGCTTCGGCCCGTGGGCGGATGTGAGCCTGAGCGCGATCTGGTCGCATTACGTCGAGGCCCTCGACCGCGCGGGGGCGGCGCCCGTGATCTTTCCGGTGGTCGAGTCCTACGCGCAGTCCCCGGAGCTCGCCCTCGACCTGGTCGACGGCCTGCTGCTGACCGGCGGGCGCGACCTCGACGCGGGCACCTACGGCGCCGACCCCGACCCGGCGAACGACCGCTCCGACCCCCTCCGGGACCGTGTCGAGCTCGCGCTCGGCAGGCTCGCGGTCGAGCGGCGGCTCCCCGTGCTCGCGGTGTGCCGGGGCATGCACGTCCTCAACGTCGCCCTCGGCGGCGGCATCGACCAGCATCTCGTCGACCCGGACGGAGTTCATCGCGGCGAGCCCGGAACGTTCACCAGCCATCCGGTCGAGGTCGTCGCCGGCACGCGGCTGCAGTCGATCGTCGGCGCCGGCGGGGCGACAGTGCGCTCGCATCATCACCAGGGCGTGGCGCCGCTGGCGGAGGGCCTGCGCGCGGCGGCCCACGCGCCCGACGGCCTGATCGAGGCGGCCGAGACGACCGGCGACGGCTGGTGCGTCGCGGTGCTCTGGCACCCCGAGGAGGACCTCGAGGCCGGCGGGCAACGGCTGTACGAGTCCCTGGTCGCGGCCGCCGCGGCCCATCGGGCGTCCGAGGTCGCCGCGTGAGCGTGACGCTGCAACGCAACGGCGAGCCGTTCGAGGTGGAGCCCTCGAAGATCGTCGCGACACACCTGAGCTACCGCTCGCGATGCGACGAATACCGGATGGCGTCGCCGCCCGAGTTCCCGTCCTACTTCCTGAAGCCCCCGAGCTCGGTGTCCGCCCACGAGGCCCAGGTGGCGCGCCCGCGGGGCTGTCGCTTTCTCAACTACGAGGGCGAGATCGCCGTCGTGATGGGCAGGCGGTGCCGCGGCGCGTCGCGCGAGGAGGCGCTCGACTACGTCGCCGGCTACACGGTCGCCAACGACTTCGGCGTCCACGACTTCCGCCACATCGACCGGGGCTCGATGCTCCGGGTCAAGGGCCAGGACGGCTTCTGTCCGCTCGGACCGGCGCTCGTCGACGCGGCCGACGTCGACCCTGGGGCGCTGACGGTGCGCACCTACGTCAACGGCGAGCTCGTCCAGGAGGGCGGCACCGCGACCGACCTCCTGTTCCCGTTCGACTACCAGATCGCCGACGTCTCGCGCCTGATCACGCTCGAGCGCGGCGACGTGCTGCTCACCGGCACCCCGGCGAACTCGCGCCCGGTCGAGCCCGGCGACGTCGTCGAGGTGGAGGTGGAGGGCATCGGCCGCCTTCGCAACCGGATCGTCGAGTCCGACCGCGAGCTGGCGGACGTCGGCGCCCGGCCGGAGGTCAGCGCCCAGACCCTGCACGTCGCGCTCGCGATGCCGGAGGACCAGGCCGAGCGCGAGGTCGCCGAGGGGAAGTGGGCCTGATGTTGCTGCAGACCCACCACGCAGTTCTACGCGTTGCCGACCTGGAGGAGGCCGCTGCGCGGTGGTCCCGCCTCTACGGCCTAACCAGCGCCGACGCCGACGGCGCCGTGCTGCTGCGCTGCGCCTACGAGGACTTCTGCCTCGAGCTCCGGCCGGCGGACGGCGACGGCTACGTCGAGCACGTCGCCTACGAGCTGCGCCGCGGCGTCTCGCTCGACGACGCGGCCGAGCGGCTGCGCGCGGCGGAGTCCGAGCCCGAGGAGGTGCGCGTGCCGGTCCGCGGGCGGGGCCTGCGCGTGACCGATCCGGACGGCAACGCGATCGTGCTCGTCGAGCGCGTGCTCGACGAGGAGCGGATCCCGCCGGTCGCCCGCTACACGGACGAGCTCCCGACCTTCCATCCACGGCGGCTCCAGCACTACAACTACCTCACCGCCGACGTTCCTCGGCTCGCCGACTGGTACGAGCGGGCGCTGGGGCTGCGGATCAGCGACTGGATCGGCGAGGGGGCCGTGTGGATGCACGCCGACCGCGACCACCACGTCGTCGCCTTCCTCGACAAGGGCTACTCGCACATCCACCACCTCGCGTTCGAGCTCGTCGACTGGGGCGAGATCCGCGTCGCGCTGGACCACCTCGCCCAGCATCGCCGGCCGATCGCCTGGGGCCCGGGCCGCCACACGATGGCCCAGAACCTGTTCGCCTACTGCCGGATGGTCGAGGAGGAGGTGTTCGTCGAGCTCTTCTGCGACATGGAGCGCCTCGAGCCCGACCACGAGCCCCGCCACTTCGCCGACGACCCCCACGGCTCCAACGCCTGGGGCATCCTGCCGCCGCGCTCGTACTTCAAGTTCGACCGCGAGTCGATCGAGGCCGAGGTCGCCCAGCTCGAGGCCCAGCAGGGGCTCCGGGGTTGACTTGCCCTGAACACATAATGTATACATCCGGCAGTTTTCGCTGACCACACGGAGGAGGAGCGAGATGGAAGCGACGACGGTCAACCAGCCTGTCGGCGGCGAGGAGAAGCTGCGCAAGACCGCGCTCGGCGTCTCCGACATCGTCTTCTTCATCGTCGCGGCGTCGGCGCCGCTGACGGTCATCGCCGGCGGGGTCTCCACGACCTATCTCGTCACCGGCAACGCCGGCGTGCCGCTGCTCTTCATCGTCCTCGGCGCGATCCTCGCCCTGTTCGTCACCGGCTACGCGGCGATGAGCCACCACATCACCAACGCGGGCGCCTTCTACGCATACGTCTCGAAGGGGATCGGCAAGGTCGCCGGGGTCGGGACCGCCTTCGTCGCCCTGATCGCCTACAACACGATGCAGGTCGGGATCCTCGGCCTCTTCGGCGCTGTGTTCGCCGGCTTCATGGCAGAGCACACCAGCCTGGACTGGCAGTGGTACACGTGGGTCTTCGTCGCCATCGGCGTGATCGGCATCCTCGGCTGGCTGCGCGTCGACCTGAACGCGAAGGTCCTGGCGATCTTCCTCACCTGCGAGATCCTGGTCGTCCTCTTCTTCGACCTCGTGGTCGCCGCCGATCCGGGCCCGCAGGGCATCAGCGCCAACCAGTGGGACCCGTCGATCGCCTTCGGCGCCGGCGCCGGAGCGGCGCTCTGCTTCACGATGGCCGCGTTCGTCGGCTTCGAGTCGGCGGCGATCTACGGCGAGGAGTGCAAGAACCCGCGGCGCACGGTCGCCCGGGCGACGTACATCGCGCTTGGGATCACCTCGATCTTCTACGCGCTGTCGGCCTGGATGCTGGCGAGCGCGGCCGGGACGGACACGGTGATCAGCGCCGACGCGCTGGTCAAGGGCGGGTTCACGACGCTGGACGGGTCGGCGCCGGACCCGACCTCGATCCTGTTCATCACGCTGAACGTGCAGGTGTCGAAGACGATCGCCGACATCGCGACGCTGTTCTTCTGCACCAGCCTGTTCGCGGCGTCGCTGTCGTTCCACAACGCGGTCGCGCGCTACTTCTTCGCCCTCGGCAGAGCGGGCGTGCTCCCGCGCGCGTTCGGCCGCACCAACCGCCAGGGCGCGCCCTTCATCGGCTCGCTGACCCAGTCGGCGATCGCGGCCGTGATCATCTTCGTGTTCTGGCAGTCCGACAACGACCCGGTGCTGCAGCTCTTCACCTGGCTGACGAACCTCGGGGCGCTGGGCGTGATCCTGCTGCTCGCCCTGGCTTCCTTCGCGATCGTCGGCTACTTCAGCCGCAATCCGCATCAAGAGACGGCGTGGACGTCGCGCTACGCGCCGGCCCTGGCCGGAACCCTGCTGACGGCCCTGTTCATCCTCGTTCTGACCCAGTTCAACACGCTGATCACAGGGCTTCCCGACGCGCCGACGGACGACCGCTCCATCATCCTGCCGGCGATCCTGATCGGCGGCGGGATCCTGGGGATGATCGTCGGCGCGGTGATCAAGTCGACCCGGCCCGACATCTACGCGCGCATCGGCGAGATGAGCGAGGAGCGCGACGTCCCCTGACGCTGACGTAGCGCAGCTCGCCGCGGCGATCACGGTCGCCGAGCTCGACCGCGACCCGTACCCGATCTACGCGCGCCTGCGCGCCGAGGCGCCCGTCGCCTGGGTGCCGGCGGTCGGGATGTGGCTGGCGACGACGTGGGACGAGGCGATGCGGGTCGCCACCGAGCCCGAGTCGTTCGCGGCCGACATGCCCGACTCGCCGATCGACCGCAGCTTCGGCAGTCCGACGATCCTGACCTGCGACGGCGAGCGCCACCGCGAGCTGCGGCGCTCGATCGACCCCAAGTACCGCCCGCACGAGGTCGACGGGTACATCGCCGAGCTTGTCGATCCGATCGTCGCCCGGCAGCTGGCGGCGATTGATGGCCCCGGCGAGGCCGAGCTGATGGCCGAGTACTTTGAGCCGGTCTCGGTGCTCAGCCTCGGGGCGGTGCTCGGGCTCGCCGACGTCGACGCCGACACCCTGCGGCGCTGGTTCGCCGCGCTCGCCGACGGCGGGACCAACTTCGAGCGCGACCCGGACAAGCAGGCACGCTCCGATGCCGCCTGCGCTGAGATCGACGAGCGCCTCGGCCCGCTGCTCGAGCGGCTTGAGCGCGAGCCCGACGAGTCGACCATCTCGCACATGATCTGGTCGGGCACCGAAGACGGGCGCCCGCGAGCGCGCGAGCGCTACCTGCCGAGCCTCAAGGTGATGCTGCTCGGCGGCATGCAGGAGCCGGGCCACGGCGCCGGCTCGGTTCTGTACGCGCTGCTGCGCCATCCGCAGCAGCTCGCCGAGCTCCGCGCCGACCTCGACCGGCTGCTGCCAGCCGCGATCGACGAGGGCATGCGCTGGATCTCGCCGATCGGGACGCTCGGGCGGCGGACCACGGGGGAGGTCGAGCTCGGCGGCGCGAGGCTGCCCGCCGACGTCGCGGTCGCGGCGGTGATCTCCTCCGCCAACCGCGACCCCGACCGCTTCGCCGAGCCCGACCGCTTCGACATGCACCGCGACCGCGGTCGGCTGGCGACGTTCGGATTCGGCCACCACTTCTGCAGTGGGCATGCCTTCGCCAAGGCCCAGGAGCGGATCGCGCTGCGCGCCCTCCTCGAGCGCCACGGCGAGCTTGAGCTCGCCGCCGAGCCGCCGATCACGGGCTGGGAGTTCCGGGCCCCGCGTGAGCTTCGGGTCCGGCTCGGGTAAAGGTCAATACGGTGAGGAGGTGCGGATAGAGCCGCGAACCGAACGGGGGAGGGGCTACTCGGCGCTCGCCGACCGCGAGGCGGTGCTGGCGGCGCTCAGCGCGCTGATCGCAGACGCCTGGGACTCGTTCGAACGCCCGCGTCCGGAGGAGCCTGCGATCGACGCCGACCTGCTCGACCGCCTCGGCCAGGCGCTGCCTGAGGTGCCCGTCGATCCGGCGCAGGTGCTCGCGGACGCGGCTCGGATCCTCGACGAGTCCGTCTCGCCGGCGCGCCCGCTCTACCTCGCCTACATCGGCTCGACCGGGCTCGAGGTCGGGGTGCTGGCCGAGGCGCTGGCCGCGACGTACGACGTGAACCTCGCCGTCACCGCCCGCGCCGCCGACCTGCTCGAGCAGCAGGCCGTGCGCTGGGTGGCCGAGTTCGTCGGCTACCCGTGCGCCGAGGGCGCGTTCACCAGCGGCGGGATGATCTCCAACCTCACCGGGATCCTGGTCGCGCGCGAGCGCGCGCTGCCCGGGTGTCGGGTCGAGGGATTCGCCGGGCGGCGGGGCGCCGTCTACTACTCGGCCGAGGCCCACCACTCGGTCGTCCGCGCGGTCGAGGCCGCCGGGATCGGGTCCGGCTACGCCCGTCTGCTCGGCCAGGACGAAGCGCGGCGGATGCGTCCGGCGGACCTCGAGGCGGCGCTTGACGCCGACCGCGACGCCGGGATCGAGCCGATCGCCGTCGTCGCCAACGGCGGCACGACCCTCACCGGCGCCGTCGACCCGATCGGCGAGCTCGCCGACGTCTGCGAGGCCCGCGGCGTATGGCTGCACGTCGACGGCGCGTACGGGCTGCCGGCCGCGGCGACCGCCTCGGCCGGCGAGCTGTTTGCGGGGCTCGAGCGCGCCGACTCGGTCACCCTCGACGCCCACAAGTGGCTGGGCCTGCAGAAGAGCTGCAGCCTGATCCTGGTCCGCGAGCCGGGCGCGCTCGAGGCGGCGTTCGGCCACGAGGAGGCCTACATGCGCCGCGACTCGGTGGTGCGCAACGCCGTCGAGCTGACGCTCGAGTACTCGCGGCCACTGCGCTCGCTCAAGCTCTGGCTCGCCTTCCGCACGCACGGCGCGGCTGCCTTCCGCGATTGGATCGAGCGGACGCTGGCGCTGGCGCGTCGGCTCGCCGGCCTGGTTCGCGACGATCCCGAGTTCGAGCTGCTCTGCGAGCCGACGCTCTCGACCGTGTGCTTCCGCCACGCGCCGGCCGGCGTCGCCGACCTCGACGCCCACAACACGGCGCTCGCCGCCGCCGTGCAGGAGGACGGGCGCATCTACCTCGCCTCGGCGGTCGTCGACGGCACCGTCTGCCTGCGCGTCTGCTTCGTGAACTTCCGCACCCGACCGGAGGATGTGGAGTTCGCGGTCGAGGTCCTGCGGGAGCTCGGCGGGAGCCTCAGGCTGGGGTGAGCTTCAGCGGCATCCGCTTGATCCCGTTGAAGAAGTTCGACTGCAGGCGCTCCGGCTCGCCGGCGAGCTCGAAGCTCGCCACCCGCCGGACCATCTCGGTGAACACGATCTCGATCTCGAGCCGGGCGAGGTGGGCGCCGGTGCAGAAGTGCGGGCCCGCCCGGACCGAAGGTCATCTGCGGGTTTGGGTCGCGGCCGACGTCGAACGAGTAGGGGTCTGAGAAGACCTCCTCGTCGAAGTTGCCCGAGATGTACCAGGTGGCGAGCTTGTCGTTCTCGCGGATGGTCTTGCCGCCGAACTCGGCCTCGGTGGTCGCGGTGCGGCGGAAGTGGTGCACGGGTGTCGCCCAGCGGAGGATCTCGTTCGCGGCCAGCGGCAGCAGCTCGGGATCATCGCGCAGCCGCTGCAGCTGCTCGGGGTTCTCGATCAGCGCCAGCACGCCCTGTGAGATCGAGTGGCGGGTGGTCTCGTTGCCGGCGACGGAGAGCAGCAGGAAGTAGACGTCGTACTCGTGCTGGGTCAGCGGCCGGCCGTCGATCTCGGCCTCGACAAGCTTCGTGACGATGTCGTCGCGCGGGCACCCGCGGCGCTCGCCGGCGAGCTTGCGGCCGTACTCGAACATCTCCTGCGCCGCCGGGTTGGAGAACGGCAGGTGGCGATTGGCCTTCGCCACCTCCGGGTCGATCGCGTACTCGGGGTCGTCCTGGCCCAGCATCCGGTCGCCGAGCTCGACCAGGTAGCGGTGGTCGGCCTCGGGCGCGCCGAGCATCTCGGCGAACACCCTCATCGGCAGCTTCGCGGCCACGTCCTCGACGAACTCGACCTCGCCCTTCTCCAGCGCCTCGTCGAGCACGCCGTCGAAGAGCTCGCGGATGCGCTCGGTGAACACCCGCACGGCGCGCGGCGTGAAATCGCGGTTGACGATCGCCCGCAGCGCGTTGTGTGGAGGCGGGTCCATGTCGAGCATCGACTTGCGCGCCTCGAGCTCGCTCGGGTTCGAGGTCCTCCAGCGAGGTGCCGCCGCGCTCGGAGGAGAAGGTGCGCCAGTCCTTGGCGACCGCCGTGATGTCGGCGTGCTGGTGACCGCCCAGAACCCGCGGCCGTCGCGCTCCTCCTGCCAGTGCACCGGGTCCTCGCGCCGCAGGACCGCGAACATCTCGTGCGGGACGCGCTCGGCGAAGCGGGCGTGGTCGGTGAGATCGACGTCGGCCAGCTGCATCTCCGCCGCTTCCATCAGAGGTGCCGCATGTACTCCGAGAGGTCCCAGTCGGAGACGTGCTGGCGGTAGCGCTCGAGCTCGAAGCGCTTCATCGCCAGGAACGTGTCGACGATGTCCGGGCCGACCGCGTCGCGGATCACCGCGTCGGCCTCGAGCGCGTCGAGCGCCTCGCTCAGCGACATCGGCAGCGCGCCGCCCTGCTCGTCCTCGGGGAGGGTGTAGGTGTCGCCGGCAAGCGGCTCGCCCGGCTCGAGCTCGCGCCGCAGTCCGTCGAGCCCGGCGAACAGCGACGCGGCGATCACGAGGTGCGGGTTGGCGGCCCCGTCGCCGATCCGGATCTCGACCCGGCACGCCTCGCCGCCCTCCGGCGGCACGCGCACGAACGTGGTCCGGTTGTCGAGCCCCCAGTTGGCGTGGGTGGGGGCCAGGCTGTCGGGGAGGATCCGGCGGTACGCGTTGACGGTCGGGTTGAGGAACGCCATCAGCGCCGGTGCGTGCTCGAGCAGCCCGCCGACGAAATGGCGCATCTCGGCCGAGAGCCCGGTCGCATGATCGTCGTCGCCCGAGCAGTTCGAGCCGTCGCGTTCGAGCGAGATGTGCAGGTGGGTGCCCGAGCCGCCCTGGTCGTTGAACGGCTTGCCCATGAACGTCGCCAGCAGCCCCCGCTGCGCGGCGTAGTCCTTGACGGCCGCCTTGAACCGGAAGGCGCGGTCGGCGGCCTCGAGCGGGGCGCCCTCGCGCAGGTTGATCTCGTACTGGCTGTTCATGAACTCGTGGTTGGAGGCGATCGCCCCGAGCCCGAGCGCCGCGCAGCCCTCGAGCAGAGCCTTGACGACCCCCTGGGGGTCGGCCTGCGGACCGACCGTGTAGACCATGCTCAGGGTGTCGACGTGGCGGCGCCAGCCACCCTCGTCATCCGGCTCGAGCAGGAAGAACTCGAGCTCCGGCCCGATCTTCGAGGCGAGGCCGAGCTCGGCAAGCTCGTCGCTCGCGCGCCGCACGAGGCCGCGCAGGTCGGTCGGCTCCGGGGCGCCCTCGCGCTCGAGGTCGGCGAGGCAGACCGCGACGTCCGGCTCCCACGGCAGCTCGCGCAGGGTCGAGAGATCGGGCTTGGCGACCATGTCCGGGTAGCCCGCCTCGCCGCCGACGACCGGCGTGTGGCTGAGGTCCGTGCCCATCACCGCCCAGCAGAAGGCGAGGCCGCTGCCGGCCGCGCGATCGAGTTCGGAGACGGGGATGTCCTTCCCGCGCTGGATCCCGTGCAGGTCGGGGTAGGTGATCCGGACGGTGCCGACCGCGGGCGAGAGGGTCTCGCGGGCGGTCGCGGCGTCGACCTCGGCGGACGCGGCAGCTTGCGGGTTCACGTGCTCCTCCTCGTCTCCGACGGCGCGCCGTCGTCGGCGGCGCCGCCAATCTTGGATAATGTACCCATTCCTGTCGGGCGGGGGTCGCCGGCCAGTTCCCACCAGGCGTCGAACAGCCGCATCGCGTCGGCCCGCGCCGTGTCCGGCGGATCGTCGAAGAGCCCGTCGCCCCCGAAGCCGCGTCCCGTGCGCTGCGCCGCGTCCATCCGCGCCCACGCGGCGCCGATCTCAGCGGTCGACTCGGGATGGAACTGGAGGCCTAGCGAGCGGCCCAGCACGAAGGCCGCCGGCCCGGAGCGGGCCCGGGCGATCACGTCGGCGTTCGGCGGCGGCGTGAGCTGGTCGTAGTGGTAGTGCAGCCATGGGCCCGGCGGCACCAACGCCGGTTCGCTGGTCGCAACCTCATACCAGCCGATCTCCGGCGGGTCGGATGCAGCGACTGAGCCTCCCGCCGCCACCGCGAGCGCCTGGCCGCCGAAGCACAGGCCCAGCACCGGCACGTCGAGCTCGAGCGCCCGCCGCAGAAAATCGATCTCGGCGTCGACCCAGTCCGGGGCGCCCACGGCCCCAGGCGTGTGCTCGGAGCCGAGGGTCCCGATCCACCCGTGCGCGGCCGGGTCGGCCGGCAGCGGCTCCTCCCAGGTCCGGTGGACCTCGTGCTCGATCCCGCGTGCGCGCGACCACTCGGTGAGCAGCGCGGGAGGGGCGTCGACTCCGTGCTGGAGGATCAGCCCAGGTCGTCTCTCGCCCGCCACGGTCCGAGCCTAGCGAGGCGGCCGGGGCCGGCGGCTATCGTCCCGCCGATGTCCGAGGCCGGGCCACCTCCCGAGCGGTCTCTGAGCCGGCTCGGGGCCGCCGGCTTTCTCCTCTTCCTGCTCGCCGGGCTCACAGCCGGGGTCGCGCTACGCGCCGTGGCGCCTGAGCCGCTGCCGCGCCGGACAGGAGTGCAGGAGGCGGCGACGCGGCCCAACGTCATCCTGGTGACCACCGACGACCAGACGCTCGACCAGATGAGCGCGCTGCCGCAGGTGCGCCGGCTGATCGGGCGCCGGGGCGTGAAGTTCAAGCGCTTCTACGTGACCGACCCGCTCCCGGGCGCGTCGCGGGCCACGTCCCTCACCGGCCAGTACGCCCACAACATCGGGCACGAGCAGGACCTGCTCGGCGCATGGCTACAGCAGGCCGGCTACCGGACCGCGTACGTGGGCGAGTACCTGAACGGCTACGGCACCGAGGACCGCGAGCGCGTCCCGCAGGGGTGGAGCGAGTGGCACGCCCTGCTCGAGCCGACGACCCAGAGCTCCTTCGACTACGACCTGAACTCGAACGGCGACGTCGTCCACTACGGCAGCGACCCCGGCGACTACAAGACCCGCGTGCTCGGCCACCTGGCGGTGGACGCGGTCCGCCACGCGGCTCGCGGCAGCCGGCCGCTGTTCCTCTATCTGAGCTTCAACGCGCCGCACGCGCCGAGCACGCCGGCGCCGGGCGACGCAGGCTCGCGTGCCGGGGCGACCGCGCCGCGCACGCCCGCCTTCGACGAGGCCAACGTCTCCGACAAGCCGAGCTTCGTGCGCGACCGCCCGCCGCTGGACGCCGAGCAGATCTCGCGGATCGACTCGCGCAACGAGGGCGCTCTGGAGTCGCTTGCCGAGGTCGACCGCCAGGTCGCCAAGCTCGTCGAGGCGCTGCGCGCCAAGGGCGAGCTGGGCAACACCTTCCTGATCTTCACCAGTGACAACGGCTATCTCGCCGGCGAGCACCGGATCGAGTTCGCCCGGTCGCTCCCGTACGGCCCGGCGACCCAGGTGCCGCTGCTGGTCCGTGGCCCGCTGATCCCGGCCGGCGAGACCTCGGACGCGCTCGCCGGCAACATCGACCTCGCGCCGACGATCGCCCAGCTCGCCGACGCCAGGCCGACGATCGACGTCGACGGCCAGTCGCTGCTGGGCTTCGCCCGCGATCCGGTCGAGACCACCGACAGGGCGCTCTTGCTCGAATCGCTCGCCCGCGATCGATCGACGCCGTACGGCTACCGGTTCCAGGCGGTCCGCAGCGGCCACTTCCTCTACGCCGAATACGAGACCGGGGACGAGGAGCTCTACAACCTCATCCGCGACCCCTTCGAGCTGCGGTCGGTCGCGGGCGAGCCGCAGTACGCGACGAAGCAGCGGGCCCTGGCGAGGGCGCTCGCCGAGCTGCGCGACTGCCGGGGCGAGGGCTGCGACGTGAGCGTCGAGCCGACCCGCGCAGGCCCCACCGGTTGACCCCGCTCGCCCCGGGTAGCGGGCGGGCACATGGATTTGGCGCTCTTCGCACTGCACGTGATCGTCGGCCTCACGCTGGCCGCCCACGGCGCCCAGAAGCTGTTCGGCGCCTTTGGCGGCTCCGGACTCGAGGCGACCGGGCGGTCGTTCGAGAAGATGGGCCTGCGGCCGGGGCGCGTGCACGCCGCGTTCGCCGGCGGCGGCGAGTTCTTCGGCGGAGTAGCGCTCGCGCTTGGGCTCCTGCTTCCCTTCGCGGCGACGATCGCGATCGCGGTGATGGTGGCGGCGATCCTGAAGGTCCACCTGCGCAACGGCTTCTTCGTCACCAACGGCGGCTTCGAGTACAACCTCGTCCTGATCGTCACGTTCTTCGCCCTCGCCGGGGCCGGCGGTGGCTCGTGGTCGCTGGACGCGGCCCTTGGGCTCGACCTCACGGGCGCCGGCTGGGCGCTCGCGGCTCTGGCCGTGGGGATCGCCGGAGGGGCCGGCGCGGTCTTCTTCGGCAGCCGGCACGGGGCGCGCCATCGCCGCCACGGCGGCTCGCCGAGCGCTCACCCGGCCTGAGGCAACCTCAGGGTGAACACGGCCCCGCCGTCGTCGGCGTTGGCGGCCTCGGCCGAGCCCCCGTGCGCCTCGGCCACCTGCCTGACGATCGCGAGGCCGAGGCCCGAGCCGGGCACGTCGCGGACCGCCGCCCCGCGGTGGAAGCGGTCGAACACCTGCGGCAGTTCGGCCGCGGGGATCCCGGGGCCGTGGTCGCGGACGACGACCGCGCCGTCGGCCACGCGCACCTCGATCGGCTCGGTCTCGGGCGAGTACTTGACCGCGTTGTCGAGCAGGTTGTTGACCGCCCGACCCAGGCGGTCCGGGCGCGCGTCGACCACCGATGGGGCGAGCTCGAGCTCGAACCGGCGGGTCGGCACATGACCGCGGGTGCGCTCCACCGCCTCGCCGACCAGGCGATCGAGCCTGACGTCGGTGGTCGGCGCATCGACCTCGTCGCCGCGAGCGAGCTCGATCACGTCGGTGATCAGCGCGCCGAGCTCCTCGGTTCGCGCATCGAGCCCGGCGAGGATGCGGCCGCGCTCGGGCGCCGGCAGGTTCTCGTTCTCGCGCAGGACCTCGATGTCCGTGCGCAGGCTCGCGACGGGCGTGCGGAGCTCGTGGGAGGCGTCGGCGACGAGCTGGCGCTGGGCACCGACCGAGTCGGCGAGCGCGGCGCGCGATGACTCGAGGGTGGCCAGCATCGAGTTGAAGCGTGCCGCCAGCCGCCCGACCTCGTCCTCGCCCCCCGCGTCGATCCGGCGGCTCAGGTCCCCGGTCTCGCTGATGTGCTCGGCGGCCTCGGTCAGCTCGGTGATCGGCGCGATCGTACGGGCCGCGAAACGCCGCGCCAGCAACGCCGCGAGGGCGATTCCGCCGAGGATCACGAGCACCAGGACGACCCGCAGGTTGGAGAGCACGTCGTCGGTGCCCTCGAGCGAGCGGGCGATCTGCAGCGCGCCGCCGTCGGCGAGGCCGACGGTGATCACGCGCACGTGCTGGCCGCCGACGTTGGCGTCGGCGAGCTCCTCGCCGGTGCCGCTCGCGGCGATCTGGCGCGCGTCGCCGTCGATCGGGATCTCGCTGCCCGGCGGCGGGGCGTGGTCGGGCACCCCCGTGGCGGCGAGGCGCTGGAAGAAGATCGGGCCGGGGGCGCCGAACTGCGCCGGCCCGTCCGGGGGCACGAGCACGTCCTGCGGGACCGAGCCGGGCGTCGGCGCCGGGCCGATCTCGGGTCCGAACGCGCGCGCCTGCGCGGCCTGGGCGCGGAGCGCGTCGTCGGTCTGCCCGCGGAGCTCGCTGCGCACGGCGAGGTAGACGACGACCGAGGCGAGGCAGATCGCGAGCGCCACCGACGCGGCGGCGAGGAGGGTCAGGCGACGGCGCAGCGTCAAGTGCGCTGCTCCCGCAGCGCGTACCCGACCCCGCGCACGGTGTGGATCAGGCGCGTCTCGCCCTCGCCCCCCGTCTTGCGGCGCAGGTAGCCGATGTAGACGCCGAGCGAGTTCGAGCTTTCCCCGAAGTCGAAGCCCCAGACCGCCTCGTAGATCTGCGTGCGGCTGAGCACTTGGCGAGGGTGCTCCATGAACAGCTCGAGCAGCGAGAACTCGGTGCGCGTCAGGTCGATCAGGCGGTCGCCGCGGGTCACCTCGCGGGTGGCGCGGTCGAGCGTGAGGTCTGCGAAGCGGATCACCGGCGAGTCGCCCGGCTCGCGCCGGCGCAGCAGGGCGCGCAGCCGGGCCTTGAGCTCGGCGAGCGCGAACGGCTTCACCAGGTAGTCGTCGGCCCCGGCGTCGAGGCCGTCGACGCGGTCGGCGACGGCGTCGCGCGCGGTCAGGATCAGGACCGGGGTGCGGTCACCCGCCCTGCGCAGCCGCCTGCAGACCTCGATCCCGTCGATGCCCGGCATCGCAAGGTCGAGGACGACGGCGTCGACCGGGCGCTCGGCGAGCCGGGTGAGCGCCGCCTCGCCGTCGGCGGCGAGTGCGACCGCGTACGACTCGAGTGCCAGGGCGCGCTCGAGCGATTCGCGGATTGCGGGCTCGTCGTCGACGACGAGGACGGTGGGCATGCCCTAATCCTGCGGGATCGGGCGGCCGTCCGCGAAGCGCAACACCCGCGGGGCGGTGCGGGCGATCGCGGCTTCGTGGGTGATCAGCACGACGGTGAGCCCCTCCTCGTCCCAGAGCCGGTGCAGCAGGGCCAGGATCGCGTCGCCGGTGGCGGAGTCCAGGTTGCCGGTCGGCTCGTCGGCGAGGAGCACGCGCGGGCGGTTCGCCAGCGCCCGCGCGATCGCCACGCGCTGCTGCTCGCCGCCCGAGAGCTGAGACGGGAGGTGGTCCGTGCGCTCGGCGAGCCCGACGCGGCCGAGCACTTCGGCCGTGCGCGCCCGGCGCTCGGCGGCGGGCAGCCCGGCGGGCGCGAGCGCGATCTCGACGTTCTCGGCCGCGGTCAGCGTCGGGATCAGGTTGAACTGCTGGAAGACGAACCCGAACGTCCGCAGGCGCAGCTCCGCGAGCTCGCCCTCCGAAGCCCGGGCGAGATCGCGGCCCTCGAACAGGACGCGGCCGGCCGTCGGGCGGTCGAGCGCCCCCAGGAGCTGCAGAAGGGTGGACTTGCCCGAGCCGCTCTGGCCGGCCACCACCACGAACTCGCCGGCTCCGATCTCCACATCGACGCCGTCGAGCGCCCGGACGGCCTGTCCGCCCGCCCCGTAGTGGCGCGCCACCCCCTCCAGCCGGTAGGCGGGCTCGGGCCGGCGGTCCAGCACCCGCAGCTCGGGCGCGTCCGTCAATGCTTCTGTTGTCGTCCTCATTCTCTGACTCCTCGCTGTTGGGATTCGCACCGACACGCTCACTCGACGCTGCGCAGGGCCTCGGCCGGGCGCAGGCGCCCGGCGCGGATGCCGCCGACGGCGCCCGCAACCAGGCCACCCAGCAGCGCGAGTCCGATCGCGAGCAGCAGCAGCCGGGCGTCGACCGGCGCGCCGAGGGTGACCGTGCTCGAGCCCTCGGCGACCTGGGCGCCCGGTCCACCCGGGCCGAACGGCACCGGGCCTGTCGCGGCCGCCGCTCCAGCGCTCGCGGTCAGCGAGATCCCGAGCGCGCCGACGAGCGCGGCCCCGCCGACGCCGATCAGCGCCCCGCATGCCCCGCCCAGGAGGCCCTGGGCGACCGACTCGCCGCTGACCTGGCGGACGACCCGCCAGCGCCGCCAGCCGAGCGCCTTCAGCGTCCCGAGCTCGCGGGTGCGCTTGTTGACCGAGGCCAGGGTCAGCAAGCTGGCGATCAGAAACGCTGCCGCGAGAGCGACGATCGCCAGGGCCGTGCCGAGCTTGTCGGAGAGGTTGCGCGCGTCGACGAGCGAGCCGGAGACGCGGGCGGTCAGGTCCTGCGCCGTCGTCACCTGCGAGCCGGAGAAGTCGGCCTCGATCCGTGCTGCCGTCGCGGCGACCGCGTCGACGTCGGTCGCGCGCACCTGGAGCGCGTTCACCCGGCCGGTGCGGTCGGAGAGCTTCTGCAGGGTCGCGAGCGGCATGTAGATGTCCGACGCGTCGCCGCCGAGCGGCGCCTTGACGAGCCCGACGACCTCCAGCTTGCGCTCGCCGAGGCTCACCCGGTCGCCGACGGCGAGGTCGTGCTCGTCGGCGTAGGTCTCGGTGAGGAGGGCCGAGCCGCCGTCACCCGGGCGCAGGAACCGGCCGTCGGTGACCTGCTCGGCCTTGACCAGGCCGAGGTCGCGCTCGGCCGCGTCGATCCCGGTGACCGTCGTCGGCTGGAAGCCGATCTGTCCGCCGGGGGCGCCGCCGCTCGCGGGGGGTGGCGGCGCGGGGCCGGCGGAGGTGTCGCCGCCACCCGAGCTCGACGAGCTGTCCGGGACCCGGCCCTCGAGGTGGATCAGGTCGAGGGTGAGGGCGGGGGAGACCGCCTTTACGCCCTCCTCAGCGGCGATGCGCCGGACCTCTGCGGCGGGGAAGCTCAGGTCGGCCGTGGCGAACTGGTCGGTCGAGAACTTCTCGCCCGGGTCGCCCAGGTCCGAGAAGTCGATGGGCGGCGGCCCGGCCCCCTCGCGGCGCAGCCGCTTGCTCTCGGCCGGCGAGAGCTCAGCGGGCCCGCCGATGCCGGGCTGGCCCGAGGCGCCGATCTGCACCGGTCGCTTGACCGTCATGTCGGTGCCGACCCCCGTGAGCGGCGCGAGCACCTCGGACTGGGCATCGTCGAGCCCGGCGGAGAGGGCGGTCACGGCCACCACCAGGCCGACCCCGACACCGAGGCCGAGCGCCGTGAGGATCGTGCGCCCGCGCCGGCGTCGGAGCTCGGCTGCGATATAGCGGAGATAGAGCATCTGCGTCCTTTCGCGGTCGGGGTCCGCAGAGCGAACCCGGCCGCGATAAGACGCCCCGAAGCCGCGCGTAAGAAGAGCCGAAGAGGGGACGATCGGGCCGCTAGACTGGCCGCCGCACGCCGCTATCGTCTAGGGGACTAGGACGCCGCCCTCTCACGGCGGAAACCCGGGTTCGAATCCCGGTAGCGGTGCCTCTCGATCCCGCTCTGACGAGCGGGATTCGTCATTCTTGGGGGCCGGTGCGCGCCAACTCGCGCGCCAAGTCGGACGCGGCCGCGCGAATTTGTGTCGCTTTGCATGGGAAGCGCAACTTTTCGCGAGATACTCCGTTGGCGATGTCGCAGGAGAACGTGGAGGCCGCCCGAGCCCGACTCGCCCATGCCATACTGGCCCTCGCTCGGGAAGGCAACTGCGCGAAGGAGCGGGTCAGGTGATACGCGACCGAAGCCGGGAATCCTCGACGCGCGACGCGTCGCTGAGCGGCGGTCGGCTCGCCGGGGACACAGGGCACGCGAGATGGAGGCTGCGAGCCCTCGCGCTCGCCTCGGTTGGGGCGCTTGTGGCGCTTGGCGGCGCGCTTGCCCCGCTCGCCCCGGCCCAGCAGCCCCAGGAGCAGGAGATCAGCCTGCTGTTCGCCCAGACCGCGAACCGGGGCACGATGAAGCCGATCAAGGGCCCCACGCCGCGCTTCAACTTGAAGCTCTTCGGGGTCAACCCCCAGGTGGTGTGGTTCTCCGACCGCCCCGCGCGCCAGTCGGGCCAGATCGCGGTTCCCGACTTCACGCGCTCGTGGCCGGGCTTCGGGTTCGTCGACGATCCCCCCAACGCCGCGCTCACGTTGCTCGACGCCGGTAACCGCCACGACACCGTGGTGATGGAACTCGGGCGCCCCCACTTCAAACAGAACAAGAACACGATCCGCTACTCGGCCCAGCTCCTCGACGCGGCGACCGGCAACCTCTCCTACCTCAACTCCGATCTTGACCCGCGCGTCAAGCGGCACTTCAAGGTGCCCTCGCTGTTCATCGACGACGCCGCCGCACGGGTGGTCAACGGCTTCCCCAGCTGCGTGATCCAGCCGTTCACCGTATGCCCCAGGGCCGACCTGAGCGGGGCCGACCTGAGCGGGGCCGACCTGAAGGGGGCCGACCTGAGCGGGGCCGACCTGAGCGAGGCCGACCTGACCTTTTCCAACCTGAGCGGGGCCGACCTGAGCGGGGCCGACCTGCGCCGGGCCAACCTGTACAAGGCCGACCTACACTTTGCCGAACTGCGCGCGGCGGACCTGACGGGGACCGACTTAAGCAATGCCCACCTCTGCCGTACGACGATGCCCAACTCGAGCATCAACAACAGGGATTGCTGAGACGCCGCCGTGTGACACGGCGGTCGAATGAAGGCGTCCGGTGGCGAAATCCAAGCCCTCGAAGCCGCCGGGCTGTCGGGGTAGGCGAAAGCATCACTTCGGACGAAAACCGAACCCTCACGGCGGTCCGTAGTTAGGCGGGACCCATCGAGAGCGTTAGGGTCGGCGGGGAATCCACAACACACGGCCCTTGGTCGTGAGAAGGTCGAGGCAAGATTGGCCACGCTGCTCGCGTTTCATGAAGTAGACGACGTAGATCATTGGGCGGCTTCGTCGAAGCGGGACGAGTTCTTCGGCCCGATGGGCATTACGACGCGCACATTTCGCGACCCGGGGAACTCGAACAGGGTCGGCGTGATCTTCGAGGGCGTTCCGGACCTCGAGACCTTCGAGCAGGGCCTGCAGAGCGACGAGGCGGCCGAGACAATGAAGCACGACGGTGTGCGCCCCGAGACGATCGTGACTCTGGTCGAGGTGTAGCCCCGCCACCCGCGCGCGGACGTTGCCCCGGCTCCGGGCCGGGTCGATACCAGCCGTGGGTGGACGCTCGGAAGTAGCGCTTTGGACGAGGATTGCATCGATCGCCGGCATGGGGGGTGCCAGCTTCGCGAGATACTGCGCGGGCGATGTCGCAGGAGAACGTGGAGATCGTGAAGCTTGCACTTGACTTCTTGGGACGCAGGGATTGGCCCGGGATCATGGATGCGGACCTGATCGATCCGAACGTCGAGCTCCATGGGAGCGTCGGGGCCTCGAGGAAGGCAAAGTCCTGCGTGGCCCCGCCGAGATCGGTCAGGCCTTCGATCTGGAGGACCAGGACGTATGGGATGAGCACCGGATCGAGCCGCGAGAGTTCATCGATGCCGGCGACCGGGTGGTCGTCCTCCACCGCGAGTACCAGCGCGGTAAGGGCAGCGGCGTCGAGATCGTGATCGACACCGCGTCCATCGTCGATCTGCGCGACGGGCGCATCGTTCGTATGCAGGGGTACATCAACCCCGCCGAGGCCCTCGAAGCCGCGGAGCCGTCGGTGTAGCGCCCGGAAGGAGTGCTTCGGACGAGAAACGCAGCCGCTGGGCATGGGACCACAACTGTCCGCGAGATACTGCGCGCACTATGTCGGAACGGAACATCGAGGTCGTGCGCGCGATCCATGCGGCTTTCAACGCAGGAGGGGTGGATACAGCGTTCGGCATGTTCGCGGCGAATTTCGAGTGCGACATGTCTCGGGCGATCGGCTTCAACGTCGACCGGGATCTCTACGACCTGGCTGGCTTCCGACGTCTGGTGGAGGAGTACGCCAGCAGCTGGGAAGTCTTCGAACTGAGGCCAGAGGAATTTCTTGCCGCCGGTGATCAGGTCGTGACCCCTTTCGCCAACCGCGCACGGGGTCGCGCCGGGATCGAAGTCCAGGGGCGCGGCGCATTTGTATGGACCGTCCGGGACGGAGCCGTCGTCAGGGCCTGTCTCTTTCAAGAGCGCGATGAGGCGCTCAAAGCCGCCGGGCTGATCGGGGCGATGTCAGGGGAGAACGTCGAGATTGTGAGGCGGGTCATGGATGCTTGGAACCGGCGCGACCTTGGCGCGGTGATGACACTCATCGAGCCCGATATCGAGGTCGAGGTCTCGATAGGCAGCCCGATCGACGGCACCTATCACGGGCTCCAAGCTGGGTCGGGGTTTCTGAAAGAGCTCTGGTCTCAGTTCGAGAGCTATCGGAGCGAAATGACCGAATGCATCCCGGCTGGCGACCAGGTCTTCGTCGGCGTCCTTCATGTCGGGACCGGCAAGGGCAGCGGGGCGAAGGTCGAAATGCCCGGCTGGCAGGTCTGGGGTTTCCACTCGGGCAAGCTCATCAGCTGGAGGAACCTGGCATCCCGCAGTGAGGCCCTCGAAGCCGCCGGGCTATTGGAATAGCGCTTGGGACGAGAAGCGCAACCTTCGCGCGCGCCGGTAACGAGGGCCGTGACTCGCAGGAGACGCTGACCGCGCCCGAGTGCGCGTAAACCAGCCTGGCCGACCCGTCGGGCAGCCGCGCGACGACTTGGAGGTCGCCTACGCCGAGCTGGTCCGGATGAGGGCTGCGGATCCCCAGCTCCGGCAGCGGCCGATCATCGAACGCGGCGGCCGCGCCGTCCTCGCGCGACCCGCAACGCGCGTGCTGGAGCTGCTCGACGCTTCGTGGCCGGGCCTTCGATAGAGCATCGGCCCTGGCCGCTTGATCGATCGGCGACGACTTTTCACGTCCAGCGGCGTCAAGCGACCGGCTGGTGGGCCGATGGACGGTGCGAGGGCGGTCGCGAATCGTCCGCTAGGCGCCGACCCTGGCGCCGCGAGAGAAAGGAAGATCGATGAACAGAAGCTGGACCGCCGTGGCGACGGGACTCGTCGCCGCGGGCATGGTGCTCGCGGTCGTGACCGGCGGCGCGGTGGCCGCCAAGCCGGCCGATCACTACCCGCCGTTCTCGAACGCCTGCGATAAGGCCGGCGGCACGGTCAGCGCAACCGTCTTCGGCGACCAGCTCGCGTCGCTGGCCTGCGCCAAGCCGAACCCGCCCGGTCTCGATGCCGGGGACGTCGACAAGCTGACCCGGGCCTGCAAGCCGGTCGGCGGGATTGCGTCGAGCGTCGCGCGCTCGGGCTCCGGCGACACGTTCGTCTGCGTGCTGATGCAGCTGATCCCGAGCTAGGGCCGGCCCTGTCTGAGCAATGCCTACTCCGACAGCCCGGCGGCTTCGAGAGCCTGTTCGCGGCTCGGATACTCGCGGCCGCGGGCGATTCTTCCGTCGTAGATGGTGAGGACAGTCCAGACGGTCGAATCCGTGTCGACTCCGCTGCGCTTCGCGCGTCCCCCGTACCGCTCAGCTATGACCAGCGTGTCCTCACCGACGTCGACCAGTTCCACCAACTCCATCCTGAACTCGTAGAACATGTCGATCCAGTCTTGGAGCCATGCCCGCACGGCGGCTTTGCCATGCATCGGACCGCGGTCGTCGGGAGCACCCTCGAAGGCCCTGTAGTCGACATTGCGGGCGAAGTGCTCCATGAAGCGGTCAAGCCCTCCGGTGGCAAACGCCTCATAGGCAATCTTCACGACCTCGACGTTCTCCTGCGACATCGCCCTCGCAGTATCTCGCGAAAGATTGCGCATTCCATGCGGAGCGACGCTTGCGCTTCTCGTCCGAAGCGCTATCGCGTCAGACCCGCCGCGTTGAGGTCCTCGGCGTGCGAGTTGAAGTAGTCGATGCGAACCACCTGGCCGTCGCGAAACGTGGAGACGATGGCGTCGCCGCGCTCGACCGCCACGCCGCTGGCAGCGCCTTCGGCATGGATTCGCACGAGCGTGACAACGTGATCGCCGGCGTCGACAAATCGTTCGACGTCCAGCTCGTAGCTGTTCCAGCCCTCGGCAAAGTCGGCCAGCCAGGCGACCACTCCCTCGTGCCCGGCGTAAGGGTTTCGCGCGTCAGGGATGTCGTGGTCGAAGACCTCGACGTCATGAGCGACTCCTTCTAGATAGGGCGTCCCGGTCGCGGCGAAGTGCTCAAGCGATCGACGAGCCCACGCCACGTTCTCCTGCGACATGGCCGCCAGTATCCCAGCCGCTCTCGAAGCGTCCAGTTCTTGTCCAGAGCGCAACTTCTCAGCTACTCCGACAGACCGGCGGCTTCGAGGGCTTGGCTTCTCTCTCTGTGCGAAGAGCGGCGAATGACCCTCCCGTCGCGGAAGGTCCAGACGTGAAAGAAGCGATTCCACATCTCGGCATCGCTTCCTTTCAACCGTCCGCCGTCGCGGACGGCGGTGACCACGTGCTTATCGTCGGCGTGGATCACCTCCGTCAGTTCGACGCGGAAGTCCTCGAACGTCTCAAAGTATCCGCGCAACTGTGTCTCGCCCACGCTCCGAATGACCCCGAGGTCTGGGTAGGCATCTGTGAGATCAACCGCATACTCCGGGTCAAAGAGATCCGGCGATCCCTCCCAGTGGTGGGCGCTGACCTCCGCGTAAATCCTCCGCACGATCTCCACATTCTGCTGCGACATCGCCCTCGCAGTATCTCGCGAAACATTGCGCATTCCATGCGGAGCGACGCTTGCGCTTCTCGTCCAAAGCGCTATTCCGATAGGCCGGCGGCTTCGAGGGCCTCCGCTCTGCTGTCGAATGACTCCCATCTGACGATGCGCCCACGTCGGAAGGTCCATACCTGGTACTGACGCCGGTCGACCGGGACACCGCTGCCTTTGCCACGACCGCGTTCCCGAAGGAGAACGAACACACTCGGCCCTCCGTCGATGATCTCCTCAGCCTCGACGGTGTAATCAGCCCACGTACCCCAGTAATGGCGGGAGGCCTTGATCACCTCGTCACGCCCTGCGTAGACGTTCGCGAGATCCGGGCCTGGGAAGTCGCGCACATCCCAGACGACGTGCTCGTCAAGCATCCCCCAGAACGCCTCCACGTTCTGGACCCCCCGCCGGACCTGCTCCACGTTCTCCGACATCGCCCGGGCAGTCTCGCGGAAACGATCGTTTCCATGGGCGTCGCCACCACCGAGCAAGCGCTGCCGCCGCCGAGACCGTGGGCGCTGCCGTCGGTGAACCGTGCTGACGATCTCCTCGGTGTCGATGCCCAGCAGATAGACGCTCGTGATCCCGAGGTTGGCATGGCCGAGCTGACGCTGGATCGCGTTTAGCCGCGGCGCTCGCTCCGAGGCTACGGGCGCCTACCGAAGCTGATCGACCCCTTGCCGCGGCACCTGCGCGAGATCTGATCGCTTCGGTCGGCATGGATGTAGTTGACCGATCCGGACGCGCACGTCACCCGAGCGTCGCCCCGACCATCGACCACGTCGACCCAGTTGGTTCCCGGTCCGGGCGACACGGTGCTGTGGCCCGGCTTGTTGGCCTCGATGAAATCGTTGCCCGCGCCGCCATGGATGATGTCGTCCCCACGCCCGCCGAAGATGCGATCGTTGCCCGGCCCACCGTGGCTGCGGTCGTTGCCTGGCCCGTCGTACGAGACGTCGTTGCCCTGGTCGCCGCGGATTAGGTCGCTGCCCTGGCGGGCGCGGATGAGATCGCTACCGGAGCCGCCCTTGAGCCGGTCGTCGTGCGGGGTCCCACGAACCACGTCGCTGGGCTGACTGCCGAACACCTCGTAGTTGATGCTCGGGCTGGTACCCGCCCTCATCCCCGCGGACCAATCGGTGGCGGAACCATTTATGCCGTACGTGAAGAGATTGCCGCTGGAACCCTGGAACGCGACTTCACCCCTGTCGTTGACGCTCGGGCTGGTACCCGGCGCCACGCCCAGCCCGGTGCTGTTAGTGCAACTGCAGTCACTGGGTCCCCATGTCCCGAGAAAGCCGTGGTCGGACACGAACGCGACCTGGCCGAGGTTGTTGATGCTCGGGCTGGTACCCGGCATCATCTTCAGGCCACTATCGCCCTCGCCACCGGATCCCAGTGTCCAGAGATGGCCGGTGTTAGCTTGGAACGCCACCTCGCCGCTGATGTCATTGATGCTCGGGCTGGTACCCGCCATCATCCCCGCGCCACTATCCCCCCCGCCACCGGATCCCAGTGTCCAGAGACTTCCGGTGTTGGCCTGGAACGCGATCCGACCGCCGTCGTTGATGCTCGGGCTGGTACCCGCCATCATTCCCGCGCCGGAATCGCTGGGGTCGCCACCGCGGTCATCCGTTGTCCAGAGATGGGCGCTACCCGCCGCCTGAAACGCGACCTCACCCCAAAAATTGATGCTCGGGCTGGTACCCGCCATCACCCCCGCGGGGGTCGCGCCACTGCTGTCTTGTCCCGTTGTCCAGAGATTGCCGCTGCCGGCTGCCTGGAACGCGACCTCCTCGAAGTAATTCATACTCGGGCTGGCACCCGCCATCATCCCAAGCCCGGTATCGCTCCCGCTAGCGGGGTTATCCAGTATCCAGAGATCGCCGTTGTTCGCTTGAATCGCGATGCTTTGGGCTTGCGCGGCCGGGCCTCCTACGCACACCGCTGCCAAGGCCACCACCATCGCCGAGACCGCGAGCACGATCCGCCGTGTCCTCGCCGATGCGCTCGCCTTCGTAAGACAGGACCAACGTGTCACGGCGCCCGTACGAGACTCCCTTCCCTATGCCCCCCGTGGTCTTCCAGCTTCGAGGCTATCCGGACGGGCGGCGTGGCGCAACTACGGCGATTCGGCCCAGAGGGAGGCGCCGGGCTCACTGAACGGGACGCCTACGTCGAGCCCAGTCGAGGGAGGGGCGTGGGAACCACGGGCTCGGGCTGATCCACCTCACCTGGGCGAGCGCCTGCGGCGTGCAGGGCCACTCAGGCTCGTTCCCGCGCGGATAGGCGATCGCGTTGGCGTCCGGCTCACGGCGCCCGGGTGTGCCGCATGTCGACTTCAACTCGGGACCCACAAACTGGCCGGTCGCGCGAAGGAGCCGCCGGGTTGTCGGCTAGTCAGCGGCGCTCACGCCCGCAGGATCTTCTCCATCGACTTACCCTTCGCGAGTTCGTCGACCAGCTTGTCTAGGTAGCGGATCTTCTGCATCAGGGGATCCTCGATGTCCTCGACCCGCACCCCGCAGACGACGCCGGTGATCGAGGGGGCATTCGGGTTGAGACGCGCTTCCGCGAAGAGGTCCTCGAAGGTCGTGCCGGCGACGAGGTGGTCGGTCAGCGCGGCTTCGTCGAAGCCGGTCAGCCACCGGATCACCGCGTCCAGCTCCTCCTGCGTGCGGCCCTTCTTCTCTACCTTCGCCACGTAGTGGGGATAGACCGAGGCGAAGCTGACGGTGAAGATCCTGCTCACGCCCGCACCATAGCTCCGGCTCTCAAGGTCGCTTCTCGCCTAATCCGACAGCCCGGCTGCTTCGAGGGCTTCGGATCGGGTCGGAAAGTCGACCTTGCTCACGCATTGGCCGTCCCGGAAAGTGTGCACCTCGAACAGTCGGTCGCTGACCTCGACCCCACTGCCACGCCCGCGGCCTCGGTAGGAGATGGCGAGGACGACCTTGTCACCGGCGTCGAGGATCTCGTCGGCGACCGTCTCAAGTTCCTCCCATTCGGTGTCCCAACGCTTCCAGAGGTCCCGGACCGCCTTCGGGCCGTGCGCCGGCAACTCCTGACCGACCTCCCAGACGACGTCGGGTGCGAGCCACTCCGAGGCCGCGTCGTAGTCGCCGCGGCGGTAGGCGTCAAGGCTGTTGCGCACGCGTTCGACGTTCTCCTGCGACATCGCCCGCGCAGTATCTCGCGAAAGGTTGCGCTCTCCATCGACGGAGGCGGTGGCGATCGGGACGGGGACTAGCCTGCCTCCATGGGTGACGCGGTGATCGGCTGGCTTCTTGACTCAGACCCGTCGATCCGCTGGCAGGTGATGCGTGACCTGCTCGACGCCCCGGAGTCGGAGTGGCGGGCGGAGCGGACCACCGTCGAGACGCGCGGCTGGGGAGCCAGGCTCCTGTCTTACGAGGACGAGGACGGGCAGTGGGCGGGTGGCGCTTTCGCGCCGCGCGACTTCGACCCTCGCGAATGGCGGGAGGTCGGCCAGCCGTGGACAGCCACAACCTTCTCGCTCTCACAGCTCCGGGAGTTTGGGCTCGATCCATCTTCGGACCGGGCCAGGCGAGCGGTCGAATTGATCGGTGCGAACTCCCGGTGGGAGCATGACGGTCAGCCGTTCTGGGAGGGCGAGGTGGAGGAGTGCATCAATGGCCGAACCGCCGCCGACGGCGCGTACTTCGGAGTCGACGTCTCGTCCATCATCGACAGGCTGGTCGGCGAATGTCTTGGCGACGGCGGCTGGAACTGCGAGCGGGCCAACGGCTCGGTTCGCTCGTCGTTCGCCACCACCATCAACGTGTTGGAAGGGCTCCTGGAATACGAACGGGCCACCGGGGGCACGCCCGAATCCCGACAGGCGCGCAGTTCCGGCGAGGAGTTTCTCCTGAAACGCAGCCTCTTCCGTCGTCTCAGCACCGGAAAACCGGCCGACGGCCGATTCCTGTCGTTCCTGCATCCGACCCGCTGGCGCTACGACGTCCTCCGGGCCCTTGACTACTTCCGCTCTGCCGGCACACTGACGGGTGCCGCGCCCGACCCAAGGCTCCGTGAAGCAATCGACCACATCCGCCTCAGGCGCTCGGGCGACGGCACGTGGCCGCTCGACTGGAGCCTGCCCGGCCGGGTCTGGTTCGAACTCGACGACGGGCCGGGCCAACCTTCTCGTTGGGTGACGCTGCGAGCGCTTCGCGTGCTGCGATGGGGGGCGCGATAGCGCCGCCGGAAAGCCGCTCGGTGCCGCTTTGCGCGATTAGGAGCCGCTCACCCGCTTTAGTTCCTCGCGCAGCCGGTCGATCTCGCGTCGCTGACGTTCGTTCGCGCGCTGCTGTTGGTCGAGTGCATCGAGCAGACGGCGCCCGTCGGCCGCGCTCAGCGGCTTTGGGGCTGTGGGCGCGACCCCGAGCTGGCCGTTTGACCTGACGACCACCGGCTGAGTCGCTCCGGTGAGGGCGGTGCCGCTGATCCCGGCGATGTAGGTGGCGGTCTGGGTACCGTCGGTGCCGATTCGGATCGTCCCAGCCTCACCGGCCTTGCCGGCGTTGGCGACGTCGACGTTGTTGGAGCCGCTGGTCAGGTTCTTGCCGGCGTTGCGGCCGATGGCGAGGTTGCCGTTGCCGGTGGAATTGACCAGCGCGTTGACGCCGGCGGCGACGTTGTTGGAGCCGGTTGCGTTCGACTCGAGCGCCCGGTAGCCGGTGGCGACGTTGTTCTCGCCGGTCGTGTTGAAACTGAGCGAGAACCTGCCCGTGGCGACGTTGTCGTTGCCGGTCGTGTTGGAGCTCATCGCGTCAAAACCGGTGGCGGTGTTCCAGCTGCCGGTCGTATTCAGGAACAGGTCGTGGCTGCCCATGGCAACGTTGCCATCGCCGGTCGAGTTGGAAGACAGCGCGTTCCGGCCGGTGGCGACGTTATCGATGCCGTCGGTGTTGTTGGCGAGGGCGTTGCTGCCGGTGGCGACGTTGTTATCGCCGGTGGTGTTGTGAGAGAGAGCGGCGTCGCCGCTCGCCGTGTTGAAGCCGCCGGTCGTCACGTTGAAGAGCGCGTCGGTGCCGACCGCGACGTTGCGGGAGCCCGTGGACACGTTCGGCAGGACGTCGAACCCGACCCCGACGTTGTTGTGGGCGGAGCTAAGCGACCCGAACACAAAGCCACCGGCGGCCGCGTTGCCGTTGTTGTCGAAGTAGACGCCGCCGGTGTCGGCGAGGCCCTGCGAGGCCGCGCCGAGGCCGATCAGCGCGCCGAGCGCCAGGACGCTCACCGTGATTCGCAACCCGCGCCCGGGGGCGGTCGGCCGGCTGGGACGGGAACTGCGCTTGGCAGTCATCTTGACTTCCTTCCGATCGGTTGGGCGGACTGCCAAGCGGCGGTGATTGCGAGTCGGTTGCCGTGGAGGCGTCCCTGCCCGTGGTCTTGCCGAGCCTATGCGCGGTGGGCGCTTGCTCCAAGCTCGCTGTGAGCCTGTCCGCGACGCTAGCCTCGGCCGGGTGTTCGACCACGTCGGCGTTCGCGTCTCGGACCTCCCGGCCTCCGAGCGCTTCTACCGCACCGTCCTGAGCACCCTGGGCGTCGAGCTCAGTTATGCGGACGCCGAGCTGGTCGAGTGGGAGGACTGGGCAATCGGGCCGCCGGATCCCGAGCACCCGCTGACTCGCGGGCTCCACGTCGGCTTCCGCGCCCGCGACCGCGCGCACGTGGACGCGTTCTGGCAGGCGGGCGTCGACGCGGGGTACCGCGACGACGGCGCGCCGGGCCCGCGCACGCAGTACGGCCCGACGTACTACGGCGGGTTCCTGCTCGACCCCGACGGCAACAGCGTCGAGGCGGTCCACGGCGCCCGCGCGGGCTCTGTGTCCGACGGCTGGGTCGACCACCTGTGGATCCGCGTCCGCGACCCGCAGGCCTCTCGGCGTTTCTACACGACGATCGCGCCGCACGCCGGGTTTCGCCTCACGCACGACGAGCCCGGCCGCGTGCAGCTGTCCGGCCCGGACTACAGCTTTTCGCTCGTCCGGGACGAGCGGCCACTCACCGAGCACCTCCACCTCGCGTTCCCCGCGCGCGAGGACGCCACGGTGCGCGCGTTCCACGCCGCCGCGCTCGCGGCGGGCTATGAGGACCACGGCGCGCCGGGCGAGCGCGCCGTCTACCACCCGGGCTACTACGGCGCGTTCGTGCTCGACCCGGACGGGCACAATGTCGAGGTCGTCAACCACAACCGGGGATGAAGCCATGCTGATCTACTCGATGAGCGTTTCGGCGGACGGCTTTATCGCCGACCGCGAGGGCGGGTTCGAATGGGGCGCCCCCAGCGAGGAGCTGTTTCGCTTCCACCTGGCGGAGGTGGGCGCGCTAGGCGGCTATATGTTGGGCCGCAAGCTCTACGAGACGATGCTGGTGTGGGAGACGGATCCGTCGCTGCGCGACAGCGAGGACCGGGCCGCGTTCGCCGACGTCTGGTGCGCGCTCCCGAAGGTTGTCTTCAGTCGCACGCTCCACAGCGTCCAGGGCAACGCCCGGCTCGCCGAGGCGTCGGTGGCCGAGGAGGCCGCTGCGGCGCTCGAGGCGACTGACATGGACGTCTCGATCGGCGGCGCCGGCCTGGCGGCGGCGGCTGTCGAGCTCGGCCTCGTCGACGAGCTGCGCATGTTCCGCCATCCGGTCGTCGTCGGCGGCGGCACGCCGTTCCTGCCGCCGGTCACCGAAGACGTGCCGCTGGACCTGATCGAGACGAGGACGTTCGGCTCACGCGTGATCTACGAGCGCTACGGGCGTGCCGGGGAGGAGTCGGACTGACGCCCGTGTCCGCTTGTGCTGACGGCTTCGATCCGCGAAGGTGGACGGCCACCACCAATTAAGGGAGTCAAGGATGATCCGCACCGCCCTCGCCCACCTGCGCGCCCAATGGGCGGGCTTTCTGGCCTTGTTTCTCGTCGTCGCGGGGGGCACCGCCTACGCGGCGAACACCGTTTTCAGCTCCGACATCGTCAACGGCGAGGTGAAGGCAGCCGACATCGCGACCGGGGCGGTGCACACCTCCGAGATCGGGGATAACCAGATCCGCAGCGCCGACGTGAAGGAGCTGGACGGCTTCTTCGAGGCCTCGGCCACCGCCGGCAACTGCGGGGCGGACTCGGGGACGCCGACGGAGTGCCTGTCGACCCCGATCACCCTCGAGCGCCCCGGCAGGCTGCTCGTGAACATGACGAGCGCCTGGCATACGTTCGCCCTCGACGCCGGGGTCCCGGGAGAGGACCCGACGCTCGTCCGGGGGCGCTGCTGGCTGACCGTTGACGGGACGCAGATCGGCGACAAGCAGGCTGCCGGCGAGAAATCCACCACCGGAGTTGCGACCCATCCCGCGGACGCCCCAGGCGCGCTGGCGATCACGGCATTGAGCGGTCCGCTCGCGGTGGGTGGCCATAGCGCCGCCGTGCTCTGTACCCAGGAGGACGGCGATCTGGACTGGCAGAACATCAACCTGACAGCAGCTCTGGTCGCCGGCTAGCGGTCGTACCGCTCGCCGGTTCGCGTCAGCCCCGGCGGCAGCTCGGCGAACTGCGGCGCGTCGTCGCCGATCTGGTGCCAGCTGGCCTTGTAGGTCGTCGCGCGATCTAGTGCCCTGAGAGCCTCGCCACCTCCCGCTTCAGCGTCGCGATCTCCCTGCTCTGCGCGCCGATTTCCCTGTCCTCGCGGCGGTTCCGCACCCTGAGTTTGCCGATGGCGTTCCGGCCTGCGGCCTTGCCGTCCGACGCGGCGGTCGCGGTGCCGAGCTGGCCGTTCGCGTTCACCCGCACGATCTGGGTGGGGCCGGGAATCGAAGTCCCGTTTACGCCCTGAAGGAAGGCGGCGGTCTGCTGGCCGGATGTGCCGATCCGAATCGCCCCAGACTCGCCAACGACGCCGGCGTTGGCGATGTCGACGTTGTCGTCGCCGGTGGTCAGGTTGGCGCCGGCGCCCGAACCGAACGCCACGTTCGAGTTCCCGGTGGTGCTTGCGGCGAGCGCCTGATCGCCGAGGGCGGTGTTGTCGTGGCCCTTGCTGTTCTTGAACAGCGCCTTGAAGCCGGTGGCGATGTTGGCGTCGCCGGTGGTGTTGCGGTTCAGCGCGTTCGTGCCCGTCGCGATGTTGTCATCTCCGCCCGTGTTCCTGAACAGCGTCTGGAAGCCCGAGGCGAGGTTGTCGTGGCCGGTCGAGTTGCTGACGAGGGCGAACGAGCCGGTGGCGATGTTCTGGTTGCCGGTGGTGTTCGTGAACAGCGCCTGATGACCGCTGGCGATGTTGTCGTTACCGGTGGTGTTGAGCGTGAGGGCCTCGACGCCGCTGGCGATGTTGTCGTTACCGGTGGTATTGGACTTGAGCGCGGCCGCCCCGGTGGCGACGTTCTCGCTCCCCGTCGTGTTGGCGTTGAGCGCGTTCATGCCGCTGGCGATGTCGTCGCTGCCGTGGTTGTGCGCGAGCGTGCCGGTCCCGGTCGCGATGTTGTCGCTGCCGGAGTTCTGGGAGAGCGCGTTGTGGCCGGTCGCGATGTTGTCGCTGCCGCTGTTGAGCTCGAGCGCGGCGGTGCCCGCCGCGACGTTGAAGCTGCCGAACTCGCTGTCCTCGAGCGCCGAGGTGCCGGTCGCGACGTTGTCGTGCCCGCCGTTGATGAAGGCGAGCGCCGCGCCGCCGATCGCGACGTTGTCATCCTGGGTCGTGTTCTTCTCCAGGGCGGCGTTGCCGATCGCGACGTTGTTGGAACCAGTGGTATCGGTGTCCAGCGCCCCGATGCCTGCCGCGACGTTGAAATCCCCGCTCGTCAGCATCGGCATCGTCCCGAGTCCGGTGACGATGTTGGCGGTCCCGGTGAACGTCCCGTTGAACGGGCTCGGGCCGGCGCCGACGTTGTTGTTGGCGTCGTAGTAGACGGGGGTCGTGCTCGCGAGGCTTGTGGTCGCGCCAAGCATCAACATGCAGACGGCGGTTGCGAGCAAGGCGAGCCCGGCGACGCGGATCGAGGGCAGGGAACCGAAACGGCGCTTGGCGACCATCTTTACCTCCGTGGTCGATGGGCGGGGCCAAGCCTTCCCTGGTCGCTACGAGCGGCCCGTGGCGCACGTCCTATGGGTAGGGCGACCCTACACGCAGTCTTGCTCTTCTCTCCCCGCATCGAGGGATACTGGGTTGCCCTCGAAGCCGCGGGGCTGGCCAGGTAGGGGGCCCGGCGGCACGCGACCAGGCCGTCAGCCGGCCGCGGTTCGCGTCAGCCCGGCGGCAGCTCGGCGAACTGTGGCGCGTCGTCGCCGATCTGGTGCCAGCTGGCCTTGTAGGCCACGAGCTGGTGGAAGCTCGGCTCCATGTCGAGGTCGCTCATCAGGCCGGCGGCCACGAAGTACACCTCGCCGAGGTCGTCGAAGATGCTGGAGCCGCAGTTGCTGCAGAAGTTGCGGGGCGCGAGCTCGCTCTCGTAGGTCTTGACCAGGTCCTCGCCCTTGGTGAACTGGAAGTCCTCCTTCGCGACGACCACGCCCGCGAGGCTCGAGCCCGTCCAATGCTGGCAGCGGCTGCAGTGGCAGTAGCCCATTGCCTGGGGATTACGAACCTCGTACTCCACCTTGCCGCACAGGCAGGTTCCCTCGAGAACGTCAGACATCACGACCCCTTCCGAAAGTTGGGTTTACCGATCCTTGGCGACCCTATCAGCGCTCCGCGAGATACTGCGGGCGTGTCCCGGGAAAACGTCGAGCTGCTGCGGCGGGCGGTGGACGCCTACAACCGCCGTGACGTGGAGGCACTCGTGGCCGAGCTCGATCCCGAGGTCGAGTGGATGCCGGCGCTGCCCGGGCTCGTCGCCGGCGAGGCGGCCGTCTACCGGGGCTACGAGGGAATCGCTCAGATGTTCGGGGACCTGTTCGAGGTCCTCGACGAGATCCACTTCTCCTACGACGATGTGCGCGACCTCGGGGATCGCGTGGTCGCGATCGGAAGCATCCGCACCCGGGGGAAGGCGAGCGGGGCGGAGACCGAATCGCCGTACGTGAACGTCGCGGACTTGCGCGATGGCAAGGGGATCCGCCTGCGCGGCTACCTGGACGTCGACGAGGCGCTCGCGTCGGCCGGGCTCGCGCGATAGTGCACCCCGAAGCGGCTACGGTGCCGCCTTCAGTGTTTTGCGACCGAGGCGATTGGGAACAGAAGTCCCATCGTGAGCGCGGAGGGAACGATGGCATCCACCGAGCGTGGGGTGGAAAGCGAGCGGCGGATGCCGCTCGTCGGCTCGTGCAGCATGGCCCTGCAGGCGCACGGGTTTCGCGAGGAGCTGCTCGGAATCGAGCCGCAGCTCGACCAGCTCGAGCCCGAGGACCGGGGGCTCGCGCGGGTCGCGCTCGGCCGCCTGGCCGCGAAGTGGATCGGGCTCCACGGCCCGTCGCACCGCGTTCTGATCGGCGAGATCGCCGTTGGCGACGACGCCGTCCGGGTGGACATCCACAGCGACCCGGAGACCGCGGACCCGGAGTTCTGGGACGAGCTGATCCGGCGCGAGGACGAGCGGCCGATCACGTCCTGGGCACTCGATCGCCGGCGCCAGTCGGCGGGCGTTTGGGCCGTGCTGCCGCGGACCGCGTGAGCCTCGGCCAAGGCGCGCTAGAGTCAACGAGGATCCCGCCGCGGCGACCACCGCCCTGGCGGGGGCCTGAAGCAGTACCAACGCGAGGCAGCGGCAGACAAAATCACCGCCAGCGGCGCGGCGTCTCGAACGAGAGGGGCCCACGTGGATTCGTCCAGCCGCGGTGTCGACGTCGGCGGTCAGCTGGCCGGGATCTCGCGCGCCGTGGTCAAGATCCACGCCGAGCACTACGGTCGCGGCCCGGATCGGGCAAAGACCATCTGGCAGCGGGACGTGATCGTGTGTCTGCTCGAGGAGGTCTACACCCCCGCCGAGCGCACGCTGATCCAGGCGGGCCGGTTCGATCAGGTGCGCTCGCTGCGGACCGTGTTCGAGGACGAGGTCGAGCCGCTCCTGCGAGCGGCGGTCGAGGCCGTTACCGGGCGCCGGGTACGCGCGTTCTTGAGCCAGGTCAACGCGGACCCGGAACTCGCCAGCGAGGTCTTCGTGCTCGAGCCGCTCGAGCAGGGCGAGCCCACTGACCGCGAGCTATGATCGCCGCGCCTGAGTGCTCCGGCGGGGTACCCGAAAGACAACGACGCCCGAGCAAGCGGCTCCTGGAGTCGGTAGAGACGAGCGAGTGCGAGCGACGCGATCGATTCGTATCTACCGCCCGCAGACGTCCATCCGAGGAGCCGTAGGTGCACGCAGACGACATCGAGCCGCGCGCGGATCTGGGCCAGCTTTCGGCGCTGATCTCGCGCCAGATCGTGCAGTTGCACGCGCGGCTGTACGGCCGGGGCCCGACGCGGGCGAAGACCTACATCACCGGCGATTACGCGCTCTCGGTCCTCGAGGAGATCTTCACCCCGGCCGAGCGGACGTTGATCGTGGCCGGGAAAGGGGAGCACGTTCACGCGACGCGGACGGCGTTTCAGGAGGCCGTGCAGGCCGAGTTCGTCGCCATCGTCGAGGAGATCACCGGTCGGGAGATCAGGGCGCTGATCAGCCAGGTGCACCTGGAGACCGGACTGGCGATCGAGCTCTTCCTGTTCGCGCCGCAGGGGCAGGCCACCGCCGGTCCCACGCCCAACAACGACGGAGGGGGATCCTGATGGCCGACGAGACCGCCCCGAGTGCGGAGCAGGTACGCGACGAGATCGCCCGCGAGATCCTCCGCGTGCACGAGGAGTCCTACGGAACGGGGGCGACCGAGCTGACCGTCCACCTGAGCGGGGACACCGTGCTGATCGTGATCGACGTCGAGCTCACGGCGGCGGAGCGCACGTTGATTGGGGCAGCGCAGCACGAAGCCGTGAAGGCGACTCGCGAGGCGTTCCAGCAGGCGATCGGGCCGACCTTCATCGCGATCGTCGAGCGGGCGACGGGCCGCCGCGTCGGGAGCTTCATCAGCTCGATGAAGGTGGAGGCCCTCTACTCGATCGAGTTCTTCCGGCTCGAGCCGAGGCCTTAGCCCCGCGGCTGGCTCAGGCGAACGGGAGCGTCTTGTCGAGGGCCGTCAGCCTGAACATGTCGGCGACGAATCCGGTCCCGCGGGTGACCCTGAGCCGGTCCGGCCGCATGGCCGATCGGCGCTTGGCGGCGAGGATGGCCTGCAGACCGGTCGAGTCGATGAACTGGAGCTGGTCCAGGTCGATCAGGATCCGGTCGGCGTCGCTTCCCTCGGCCTCGGCCAGGGCTTGATCGAACGCAGGACGGCTCGTCAGATCGAGCTCGCCCGCGAGCGCGATCACGAAGACGTTCCCGTCGCGGCGGGCCTCGATATCCAGCCCTGGTCGCTGGCTCTCAGTCGCGTTGCTCATCCGGACGGCCTCTCGCGTGCGAACGTACCAGACCCACGGCGCGCCTCCAAGCCGGACGCGGACGCGTCTGGCTCAGAGGTCGTCTTGGTCGTCCACTTCCTCCTCGACAGGCAGGTGCAACTCGTGCTCGCCGAGCAGCTTCTCCCCGTGGGGCTCCAGCAAGAACAGCTCGATCGCTACGTCGGGGTCCGCGTGGATCTGGCTCATGTAGCCGATCACGTGCCGTTCGAGCGTCCCCTCGATCACCTCGATGAAGCGCTCTCGCATCGTGTCCTGGAAGCTGCGCCGGATCCGCTCGACGTCGTCGCGCTTGCCGTCCGCCATGAGCGTCCGCTCGACCGTGGTGAATCCGCCGTGGAGCATGCAGAGGATCGTGTCGTTGATCGCATAGGTCTTCGCCTCCGTCGGCCCCTTGCCGTAGTAGCGGCGGTGCAGCTTGACCATCGCGACCGTGATCGCGGAGAGCTCCGGGCCTGTCGCCTGGCCGCTCGTTTGGCTCGTCATCTGAGCCTCCTTCCGATGCCCGCAGCCGCCCACGTCGTGAACGGTCCGTTCACCGCGTCTGGTGTGTCGAATCGCCGTTTCCGCGTTCGCACGCGGCCGCGCCGACCGGGAACGCAGCGTAGCGCTGCGAGTTATTCGAGCCAGGCCGCCTCCTGGCGCCCCAGCTCGGTCATCGGCGGCTCGTCGTAGATCCACTCGCGGGCGATCCGGTGCCAGTTGTTGGCCGCGCCGAGCTGGCCGAGGACGGCGAGCGTGAGCAGTTCCAGGCGGCGGCCGATGAGGTGCTCGACGTTGATCGCCTGGTGGCGCATCGTCTCGAAGTGCGATGAGCGCGGGTCGCCGGTTTCGATCGCGGCCCGCGAGACGAGCTCGGGCGTGATCGCGACGATCTCGTCGGCGGTCGCGTACCACCAGATGCCCTCGAGCACGAACGCCATCAGGTCGTCCGGGTCCAGGCGGTCGGGGTCGGGGATGAACCCCGCGCCGGCGAAGAGGCGGTGAAGCTCCGGCGCGTCGACCTCGGAGACCGCTCGCAGGCAGGCGAGCTCGAGCTCGATCGCCTCGCGGTCCATGCGCTTGAACAGGCCGAAGTCCAGGAAGGCCACCCGCCCGTCGGCGAGCCGCATCATGTTGCCGGGGTGGGGGTCGCCGGAGAAGCGGCGGTGGCGGTGCATCGACTCGTAGTAAAAGCGGAAGACGATCTCCCCGATCCGGTTGCGCTCGTCCTGCGGCTCGGCGCGGAGCGCCTCGAACCCGTCGCCGGCGACGAGCTCCGTGACGAGCACGTGCTCGCGGCAGAGGTCGGTATGGACCTCCGGGACGACGATGAACGGGTGGCCGCGGTAGATCCGGGCCATCGTGCGGTGGTTGGAGGCCTCCAGCTCGTAGTCCAGCTCGTCGACAATCCGGGCGCGGATCTCCTCGGTGACGGCCTTGACGTCGAGCTCGGGCGTCATCCGCCGCGCGAGCCGCATGAGCACGCCGAGGTTCTGCATGTCGGAGCGCACGGCGTCGGCGACGCCCGGGTACTGGACCTTCACCGCGACCTCGCGCCCGTCGCGGAGGGTCGCCCTGTAGACCTGGCCGATCGAGGCGGCGGCGAGCGGCTCGGGGTCGAGGTCGGAGAACGTGTCGCCGAGCAGGCCCAGGTCGGCCTCGATCACCTTGCGCATCCGGTCGAACGACACGGTCGGCGCCGCGTCGCGGAGCTTCGCGAGCTCGGCCTGGAAGTCGTCCCGGTAGGCCTCGGGCACGAGCCCGAAGTCGACGAAGGACATGATCTGGCCGACCTTCATCGCCGCCCCTTTCATCCCGCCGAGCACCTCGACGACCCGCTTCGCGGTCTCGACCTGGCGCCGCTCCAGCGCCGCCTGAGAGCGCTCGTCGGAGCGGACGACGTTCGCGGTGCGGGTCCCGGCCTGGCGCACGGCGGCGCCGGCTGCGGTGCGACCGATGCGGGCCAGGCGCTGGACCCGTCCGGTCGGCAGGTCGCGATCGGCCATCCGCTCATGCTAGCTGTTGGCACTTTGCCAATAAGACGCTATCCTGGCCCGGTGGCGACCCGCGAGACAGCCACTCGGCCCAGTGCGCCGCGGGCGCGCCGGCACGCCGGGCCGCGCTGGTCGCGGCTCGAGGGTCCCGAGCGCCGGCGCCAGATCCTCGCCGCCGCCGGGCGGCTGTTCTCCCGGCGCAACTACGGCGCGGTCTCGACCGCGGACATCGCCGCGGAGGCCGGCGTCACCCGTGGCCTCGTCCATCACTACTTCGGGGCCAAGCGCGAGCTCTACCTCGAGGTCGTGCGCTCGATCCTGCGGCTGCCGCCCGGGATGTTCGCCGCCGAGATCGCCGCCGGCGACCGGCGCTCGGCGCTCGCCGCCACGGTCGACCGGTGGCTGGAGGTCGCGGAGCGCAACCAGGGCGTCCTGCTCGCCGGCCACGGCGCCCAGGGCTTCGGCCGCGATGCGGAGGTCGAGTCGATCTTCGACGAGGCGCGCGAGCGCACGGCCGACCGCGTGATCGAGATCCTCCGCCCGGGCGAGCCGCCGGCCGTTGCCTCACCGGTGCTGCGGGCCGCGGTGCGCGCGTACGCCGGCTTCGTCGAGGCGGCGACGTTCGACTGGCTGCGCGGCGGGGCGCTTACGCGCGCCCAGCTGCGCGAGCTGCTGGTCGGCGGGCTGCTGGCGCTCGACAGCGAGGTGCTGCCGGCGGTCGAGGGGGCCGAATGAGCGGCGCGCGGCTTGACATTAATTAACCGGTTGGGTAATAATCTCCGGGAACCGACCAGCGACGACGAGGAGCGACATGGCGACCACGGAGACGGATCGAAACGGCGGCGGCGAGTTCGAGGTCTCAGACGATCTCAGCGCGCTCGACGTGCTCCTCGACGGCGACATCGACAAGGTGATGGCGAACCTCGACCGGATCGTCGAGGCGGCCCCCTCCTATAAGAAGCTGATCTCGCGCTGGGAGAACCAGGGCTGGAACTCCGAGAGCTTCGACTTCACCCGCGACGCCGAGGAGTGGAACGACGGCACGACCTGGTCCGACGAGGAGCGGCGCTTCATGATGTTCGGCCTGTCGCAGTTCTTCATCGGCGAGGAACGGGTGACGACCGAGTTGCTGCCGTTCGCGATCGCGGCCCCGACCGACGACCAGCGCATCTTCCTCGCCTCGCAGATCGCCGACGAGGCTCGCCACTGCGTCTTCTTCGACCGCTTCTTCCGCGAGGTGCTCGGCTCCGACACGCAGACGATCGCCGCCAACCTCGCCGCTCAGCGTGCGAACACCAACGACGAGTTCAAGCAGCTCTTCGACGGGATCCTGCACGACTGCGCGGAGACCCTGCGCAAGGACCCCTCCGACATGGAGGCGCTCGTGCGCGGGATCACCGTCTACATGATCGTGATCGAGGGCACCCTCGCCCTGACCGGGGCCCGCTTCATCCTCCGCTCGCTGAAGGAGATGGACCGCCTGCCCGGCTTCCGCGACGGGTTCACGCACGTCAATCGCGACGAGTCGCGCCACGTCGGCTTCGGGGTCAAGTTCCTGGCCGACGCGATCAAGTCCGACGAGCGCTACAAGCAGGTCGTCCAGGACACGCTCCAGGAGACCCTGCCGGTCGGCGTGCTCGCCTTCTCGCCCGACTGGGTCGAGGACCGCTACGACTTCGTGACGCCCTTCTACCACTCGACCGAGGTCTTCGAGTACGCGATGAAGTCGCTCTCGAAGAAGCTCGCCGCGATGGGCATGTCGCCCAGTGCCGTGGGCGCTGCCGCGTGAGCGCTGTGACCGAGCCGCGTGCCGCGCGCGGCCCGGGACGGCCGCCCTCCGACGCGCCGGAGCGGATCTCCGTGGCGGCGCTCGAGGTCCTGAAGCGCGACGGGTACGCGGGCCTTACGACGGCGAAGGTCGCCGCCGCCTCCGGGCAGAACAAGGCGCTGATCTCGTACTACTTCGGCTCCAAGCGAGGGCTGGTCGCCGCGGTCGCCCGGCGCGTCTCGCAGACGATCAGCGACGAGATCCTCAGTGACCTCGGCTCGCCGCGGCGGGCGGAGGAGCTAGTCGACGGGCTCGCCGCGGGCGTCCAGCGGGTCTTCGAGCGCGACGAGGGGCTCCAGCGCGTCTACTTCGACCTCGCCTCGCAATCGGTGGTGGATCCGGACGTGGGGGAGATCCTCGCCGAGATGAAGTCCGAGCACCGCGCGATCCTGCGCGAGCTGCTGCTCGGGCTCGACCGCCCTCCGCCCGCGGCCGACCTCGACGGGATCGTCGTCTTCCTCGTCGCCGGGCTCGAGGGGCTCTCGTTGGAGCAAATCGAGCGCGGCGAGACGCCCGCCCTGGCCGGCGCGCGACGGCTCTTCATATCCGGCGCGACCGCGGCCATCGGCGGTTAGCCTGCCCGCCCCATGCTCGATCTGATCCGCAAGGCGATCGAGCTGCGCCTGCCCGGCGCGCTGCGGCTTCGGCTGCTGCGCTGGATCGGCGGCTCGATCGTTCGCGAGTTCCCGTTTGGGCTCGGCGTCGCCGGCCTGGTCGGGCTCGCGGCCCTCGCTCGCCGGCGGGCCTTCCGCGGCCCGTTGGGTATCGCGCTCGCGGTGCCGCTCGCGTTCGCCGAGGTCGCCCTCGGCCGGCTGGGCCTGCAGAGCCTCCGCAGCGCCGCCGGGGTGCGCGAGCAGCTCGCCGAGCTCGAGCCGCCCGAGGACGAGGCGCGTTCGGACTTTCCGCGGCGCGAGCTCGTCCTGCCGCCGCTTATGCTCTGGCCGCGCGGCGTGCGCCACGCGCGCGCGGTCGAGTACGCGCGCGACGGCGAGTGGCCGCTGCTGCTGGACGTCTACCTCCCGGACGAGCCGCCCGCCGAGCATCCGCGCCCGGCGATCGTGGAGGTCCACGGCGGCGGCTGGATCACGGGCAGCCGCTCCGAGCAGGGCATCCCGCTGCTCAACCACCTCGCCCGGCACGGGTGGGTCGGCTTCAACATCGACTACCGCCTCAGCCCGCGCGCGACCTTCCCCGACCACGTCGTCGACGTCAAGCGCGCGATCGCCTGGGTGCGCGAGCACGCCGAGGACTACGGCGCCGATCCCGACCTGATCTGCCTCACCGGAGGCTCGGCGGGCGGCCACCTCTGCGCGCTCGCCGCGCTCACGCCGGGCGACCCGGCGTTCCAGCCGGGCTTCGAGGAGGCCGACACCTCGGTCGCGGCCGCGGTGCCGTTCTACGGCGTGTACGACCTCACCGACGCCGAGAGCATCTACTACCCGGAGCTGCTCGACTGGGTGCTCGAGCGCCACGTGTTCAAGACGACCATGGAGGCCGACCCCGAGGCCTTCCGCGCCGCCTCGCCGACCCATCGCGTGCACGCCGACGCGCCGCCGTTCCTGGTCATCCACGGCGAGCGCGACACGCTGGTCCCGGTCGCCGACGCGCGGCGGTTCGTCGCCGAGCTGCGAGCGGTGTCGCAGAACCCGGTTCTGTACGCGGAGCTCGCCGGAGCCGAGCACGCCTTCGACCTCGGCCCATCGGTGCGGACCGCCCGCGTGGTGGAGGCGATCGAGCGCTTCCTGGCGACGGTGCGCGCCGACCGCTCAGCTGCCGCGCCGGCCCAGGTGATCGGTTAGGTTCCGGACGTCAACTACGGCATGATTCGAGAGGGAGACCCGTGGACGTAAGCGCGCTCAAGAACACCCCGCTCTTCGCCGAGGTGCCCGACGAGGCACTGAGCAAGGTGGCGACGTTCGCAACCCTCGAGTCCGTGGCCGAGGGCAAGATCATCATCCGCGAGGGCGGCTACTCGAACGACTTCTACATCATCGAGGACGGCACGGTGAAGGTCGAGCGCGAGGGCGAGCACCTCGCCGACCTCGGTGCCGGCGACGTCTTCGGTGAGCAGGGGCTGCTCGAGAAGCAGGGCCGGTCGGCCACGGTCATCGCGACCTCTCCGGTGCGGCTGATCAAGATCGAGCACTGGGAGCTCTCGCGCATGCGCCAGTCGATGCCGGAGGTCATCGAGGAGCTCCGCAAGAAGGTCGAAGCGCGCACGGACTGAGGTCGGGCCAGCCCGGGCCGCTCAGTCGGCGTACGGGGGGAGGTCGAGCGCGCGCTCGAACGCCGCGCGATCGTGCACCGGGTCGCCGTGGGCGAGGATGACGAGCTCGAACGGCAGCTCCAGCAGCTCGCGGAGCGCCGGCAGCGCCCGCTTCGCGTGCCAGGGCGAGTCCCAAACCCGCAGCTCGCCGCCCGGCGCCGTGAACGCGTCGGCGAACACCAGCGCCCGCTGCTCGGGAAGCCACAGCGGGGTCTCCATCCGGCCGCGGCCGTCGTAGAGCGCGACGAGGCCGCCGGGCAGCTCGCTGCCTGGCTCGATCGGCTCGAGCTCGGTCTCGGGGACGTCGTCGCGCCAGTAGAGCCATGGCCCGAACGCGCGGGCGCCGTAGCGGCGCGAGAAGAGGTCGACGTCGCGCACGTGGTCGGGCTTGAGGACCACCGCGGCGGTGGGCGGGCTCGCGTCGAGCCGCTCCCACACCGGGTCGGCCGGGTCCGGCGGCGCGATCGCGTCGAGCACCAGGACCTCGCCCCGCGACTCCACGCAGGTCGCGGTCACGAGCGGCTCCCAGTCGGACTCCGGGCTCCAAGCGGGGTGCTCGACCCGCCACAGCCAGAGGCCGGGCGCGACGTCGCGGAGCTCGGCGGCCACGCCGCGATTGTGTCAATCGATGCGGGCTCGGGACC